>NVXD01000006.1 GCA_002746415.1 Flavobacteriaceae bacterium
GGTGGATGGACCAATTGTATTCAACAACTGAGCGCTCATTTAACTAGGGTAGCGCATGCAAAATAAAATCACAAAAATATTGAAGGCCATTGCCGACCCAACAAGGCGTGAAATTTTTCATGCCCTTGTTGTGGCAGCCTGTGCCCTACCCATTACTCAAATATCGGGTCAGTTTAATATGAGCCGCCAAGGGGTAACCAAGCATTTAAAAACCTTGGAAGAGGCTGGGTTGGTTCAAATAAACAACCAAGGCAGGGAACGTTTTTGCAATGCGGATACCAGGCCCTTAAAAGAAGTAAACCAATGGTTGAAATTCTATGAACAGTTCTGGGATGATTCCTTACAGAACTTAAGTGCTTATCTAGACGGTAAAGTATAATTTAAACTAGGAAATATTAGATTACAAAGGATTGGTCAATTTTCTGGTCAATCCTCCGTATCTTTAAACTACTATAAACGTTAACCCTAGTTTCTCATGAAAATCAAAGCCCTTTTAGTTGTTGCCCTATTCGTATTTCTTGGCAGTTGTAAAAGCACAAATAATACAGTAAAAGCAAACGACTCAGAAGAAAAGACCGACACCAATACCATTACCAATTTAAGAACTGATCTTACGTTGGCAGATTATTTACGACGTGTTTCGGGCGTTTCCGTTAGGGGCAGCGGGTTAAATGCTACTGTAGTAATTCGCTCTGGTGCCAATTCCCTTACCGCTAATCCAAAACCTTTGTTTTTAATTGATGGAACTGAATTTTTTGGCTCATTTGCAGAATTGAGTTCGCTAATACCTGTACAGGATATCAAGACTGTTCGTGTTTATAAAAACGCTTCAGAAATCTCTAGATATGGCGTTAAAGGTGCAAATGGTGTGATTGATATTCGACTGAAATAAAGGATCCAATGTCATTTCGAACCCTGAAAGGTGAGAAATCTCAAAAGACATCCTTTGTACACAGAACTTCTTTATATAAGTTAGATTTCTCAGTCGTGCCCTCCTTCGAAATGACGTAATGGTTCACAAGGGGACACACTGTCATTTCGAACCCTGAAAGGTGAGAAATCTCATATCACTACTCTTCATTGCATAAAAACACAAACCCAACCACTTATTAACTAGTGCTCCTATTACGAGCACCTTCCTTTTAGTTTTGGTTTCAAATTAAGAAACTAATTACTAAAATATCAATGAATAAACTGAAATGGGCAGCTTTGTCCATGGTCATCATTTTCTTCTCGTGCATCAAAGAGATTGAAAATACAACTGCAAAACAACAAGACCTAAAAGAAAAAATAAATGAGGATTTTGGAAGCCAAATTGTTTTAGGGAATAAACTTGAGAATCCTTATTCTGTCATAAACATGAAAAAAGCTTGGGAAAGCCTGAGCAAGAATTCTAAGATATCAAAAAATGGGAAAATAGAAACCACCCATCTTTATGTGAAGTTCATGCCAAAAACAGAAATGGAGCTATCAATACTAAAAAAGGATTCTACTTTAACACTATACGATATCCCATTGGATTATGAGGTAAAGGAAAATGGGGATTTCTATCATGACCCGGAAGTCCCCATTGACCAACCTACATATCAATATGCGGCCATACCTGTTGACAAAAAATTACCTTCGGGTGTTGAATATGAAATTTTGGAAGAACTTTTCATACCCGATGAGGATGGCGACAATAAAGAAACTTCAAAGACTTTTGCTTCAAAAGCCACAGTTGGCCAATTGGTAGATGAATCTTTGAAGTTAACAGGAAACCTCGAAGAAAATGAAGTTGGTAGTTCATTATCAGCCAAAAGCAAATGGAGACCTGCAGGAACAATACGAGTTTATGACCATGTTACGAGGTCATTTGTCGGCGTATCAGGTGTGCAGGTCAGGGCAAGAAGATGGTTTACAACCCGTAAAGGGTTCTCCGATAATAATGGTAGGTATTCCTGTGACGGTAGATTTAGAAGAGATGCCAATTATAGTATCAAATGGGATAGATACGAGTATAGTATACGTTCTGGAACGATAGGACAAGCCATTCTGAATGGCCCGAAGCGCAGAGGGGACTGGAATGTAGATTTGGGCAACAGAACAAGTACTACGGTAAACGATAAGCAACAATATTACGCCCTTATCCATCAAGGTGCATTGGATTATTATTACGGAAGTAGATTTGGTCTTACTTCGCCACCACGTAACAGTTTCTTAAAAAGACAGTTAAAGATTGCCGCTAGAACCGAGAATGGTAAATCCTCTTATGTAAAAGCTAGACGTATATGGTTTGGAGCAGATATTTCCTTACATGCATGGAATAGACGTTCGGACCAAGTTTATGGTACGATAATTCATGAGCTTGCACATGCCGCCCACAGACAAGTAGACAGCCGTGCTTATAACGATGTAGTATGGGATGCATACACGGGACCTTGCACTTCTTTTAATGGCTGCAATAATCTGGGACCAACAGGTAATAATAACCGCCGACTATTGGAAACATGGCCTACAACCGTCGAGATTATGTTTACAACCAACAGGTATAGGTCTAGATATGGAAGAGCAGGTTATGATTTAGATAATTATCAATTTCAGCGTATTGTTGACGAAAATCATTATACTTCTGCAGGTTGGGATATGCTAGATAATGTAAACCAAAGAACTTTATATGGTGCTGCATTTCCAAATGACAGAGTTAGTGGCTATTCCATTGTTCAACTAGAACAAGCCCTAAAAGGAGCAAGAACTTGGACTGGGTGGCGAGACAACATAAGAAGTCGTTATGCAAATACTACCGAAGGAAATTTAAACGAACTTTTTGCTAATTGGCCTAATTAAAATATATAAACATGAAGTATTTAATTTATTTTTTAGTAGTTATTCTAAGTTCTTGTGGGCCAGAAGCTGAAATGTTCCAAAGGCAGTATGTAATTGAAAACAATTCTTCTGTCCCTATTGAACTTCAATTTTATAGGGATGGTGAATTAAACCTTGGTTTTGCCACTTCTCAACTGCAAAACGGAGAGCGATTAGAAGGGCTAATACTAGATAGAAGTGGCGGGGCTTGGTCAGAATTAACCTCAGAAGAATTAGTAGATAGACCTTCAGCTTCTTTTGAATCAGATTCGGTACGAGTTCTGTTCAACAACCAAAAACTTATGATTTATCAAATAAGTTTCGTCCCGTTAATGTTTACTCCATCAGACAGGAACTTATTGAAGGATAATGATTATTCTGTCTTAGGTGGAGACAAATTCCTTTTTGAGATAAGCGAAAGTGATTTTGATAATGCTGCGGACTGTAGTGGCGATTGTAACTAAACACTTTTGCTAACACGGTACATAAAAAATAGAAGAATCTTTTGAACTTCCTAGAGTGAAATAGAATGATAAAAAAACTCATTTTACTCGGGCACTAATTTAGATTTATCAGCCATGTCTTCCTTCGAAACAACATGGAGGTTTATAAGGGTCATTTCGAATCCTGAAAGGTGAGAAATCTAATATTAATATATTTCTTCACACAAACCCTACCACTTATTAATTAGTGCTCCAATTACGAGCACCTTCCTTTTAGTTTTGGTTTCAAATTAAGAAACTAATTACTGAAATATTTATGAATAAACTGAAATGGGCAGCCTTGTCCATGGCTGTCCTAATGTTGTCCTGCGTAAAGGAGATTGAAAATACTATTACAAAAGAACCAATTGGAGAGGTGCTACAGAAATTGAAACCGATTAAACTGGGCAAAGACATTGCAATTCCATATACTACTGCAAATATGAACAAAGCACTCCATGAAGTGCTTTTACATTTTGATAGTTCTAAACCTTATGGAAAAAGCAAGTTTTCTACAAAAAGTAGTTTTGCAAAAAAAATGGACTCAGCTAAAGAGATAGAAATAGTTCCCTCCCATTACTACTATCGTTTTTTACCCAAGGATAGTGTGGAATACGTTAGCCTGATAAAAGACACCATTTTGGATGTAACCAACATACCCATGCATAAAGAGATTGTTGAAGAAGGCGATGTCTACGATGACCCCGAAATACAAGGTGATGAAAAAGGTGAGAATTATGGATGGTTATATGCTGTATTACCTTATGATTATGATTTTCCAAATCATATTAAAAATGAAAAATTAGAAGATATGTATTTTGCGCCAGAATTAGACCAAAATGAACCTTTAGCAAAAGGTGAAACGGCAGTAAAAATTATAAAAAATAAAACAACTAAAGAGTTACTCACAGTTGACCGAAATGGGGTGATATTTGAGTATCTGGAATTAGAAGCACTAAAATTAACCAATAACCTTGATCAAGAGGAATTAAATATGCTGCGTTTTTTTTTACCCAATGACTCTAGTGGAAACAACTACACCTTTGAAGAAGCATTTAACAAAGGATTTCAAATGTCTGAACTCATATTGGACTACGACTCAGTACTTGATTTATTAAACTCAGAAGACGCGGAAAATTCAAAAAAAACATATGGTTTAACCTCGCGCAGACGTAAATGGACCCCTCATGGAAAAATTACAGTTTATGATGATGTATTAGGTGAAAACCTTCCTGTTAGGGGTGCAAAAATCCTGGTTAGGAAATGGGGTTTTTTGGTCATTAAGAAGGCATATACAAACAACAATGGGGAGTTTCGGACCAGTAGTACTAGAACCAAAAGGGTAAAATATTCTGTATATTTTTTAAATGAAAGAAAAAAGTTCATAATTAAGGCAGGAACTATCTTTGTGAATGCAAAACATAGAGGAACAAGAAGGTATAAAAGAAAGGGGTGGTTTCAGAATTTTACATATGGAAGAAGTCGATTCTATGCACAGGTTCATAATGCAACTTATGATTATTACGACAGGGCTGTTGGAAAATTTGGTTTAATAAAACCAAATTGGAATTGGTTGCGTATCAGTGCAAAATACAACAAAGATGTTGGCAATCATTTTGATGTGAACCCATTTGGAAGATTTGGTTTGATACCCTATTCTGAAATTAGAGTTGGTAGAATGGAAAATGGTTGGGAAATGGCGAGCGATCAAATCTATGGCCTTGTTACCCATGAATTGACGCATGCAAGTCATTATAGAATGGATAGGTCATTCTTTATTAACCTTAGAGGTTTTGGTTGCACATTACAAACCATGGCCGAAAGCTGGGCCGTTGGTGTTGAAACCGTAGTAACAAATGATAGGTATTTGGATTTGAATCCGAATTATATTGGTTCTAATAATATAAATAATCTTAGTAAAGACTTTAATAAAAGACTGTATAATTCCACCATACAAGATAAAATTGTTAAACATCGCAGTAATGAGGAATATACTCCTATTGTCATTGATTTGGTGGACGACTATAACCAAAATTATAGAATTAGTGATATATATCCAATAGACCGAGTAAAGGGATATAAACTAAAGCAAATACAGACCTCCTTGAACAATTCCCGAGGCCCACATAGATGGAAAGAAAGTTTGATTGAGAAACACTACAACTCCACTGAAGGTTTTGTCAATGAATTGTTTGACTCATATATGTTTGATAATTGTAAATAAAAATATATGAGAAAATACATGCTTATTGCATTGATTTCTATTTTTTATGCCTGTGGGATAATTGAAGATACCAATGAAAAAAAGTATCAATACACTTATATATTGAAAAATGGAACAGGAACTAATGTTATTGTAACAGGGGATTATCCACAAAGAATAGAAGAACTTCAAAACGGGGAATCTTATTCTTGTAGTTTTTATTCATCAGTAGGCCATGGAGGTGGAATTTGTCAAAACTATGTGTTTTTCTTTTTTCCTGAAATAAATAAAGGGTATCGGTGTATTGGTGCAAAAGATGACGAAGGTCTTTGTTTCAAGGGAGGGGAAGGCTTGTTCACAAGGCTAGATGGTACTATATTCAGCGAGATAAGTTCAGGAACTTATGAATATGTATTGACCCCGGAACTTTTAGAAAGCGCCTATGAGCTGCCGTCTGATTAATTGAGGTTATGTTTGATGCCTATATATATATGATAGTTGTAAATAAAAAAGGATGAAAAAACATTTAATTATTGCAGTATTAACCGTATGTGCCTTAACAGGGTGCGGTATTATTATTGACACTTCAGAAGAAAAAAATGAGTATACTTATATATTAAAAAATGAAACAGGGCAAAGTTTACAAATTACCAGTGATTTTGGACGCATGGAGTTAATTCCTGACGGCGAGGCATTTAAATGCATTATCTATAGTGCACCAAGTGGGTTCCAAGGTGGTCTTTGCTCTGGCGAACTTGAGATTCGGATTCCTGAGACGAACAAGGGGTATCGTTGCCATGGATATGGTGTGGCATCTGAAGGTTTGTGTTTCTTGCAGGACAACAAAGTTTTTACGATATCAGACAATACTATTTTCACAGAAATTAGCTCTCGAACCTACGAATATGTATTGACTCCTGAACTTTTGGAAAGAACCTATGAGCTTCCAGAAGAGTAATATAATGATAAAAAAAACATTTTACTCAGGCAATAGAATAGCTTTCTCAGTCGTACCTCGTTCGAAATGACGTAATGGTTCAACAATCGTCATTTCGAATCCTGAAAAGGCGAGAAATCTCTTTAATCTAAAGTCTTCTAATTTTGATGTTTCTATACCACACTTTTTGCCCATGATGTTGAAACATAATATGCCCGCTACTAGATTTTCCATAATCAGGATTGTCCTTAAACTTACTATTCGCTAAAATCGAATTCAATTTTGCACCACCAATAAGGTATTCTACTACTTTGGTTCCGTTGACCCAATGTTCTGCATGTCCATCTTTCACTAGTAATTTGGCTGTATTGTACTCCCCTACTGGCCTAAGGGTTTTGTTTGTTGGGGCAATCAAATCGTACAAAGAACCAGCTGAACGCATAGGGTCTTTGTCGTAAAAATCAATATCATCCAAAATTTGAAACTCAAAATCGTTCAACCAATTAGGACTGTTACCATTACCAGGTTCTTGATTATAGATTTCCTGTAAGTGATAAAATACACCACTGTTTCCCGCTTTAGATACTTTCCATTCAAATACCAATTCAAAATTGGTATACATTCCTTGAGTAACAATATCTATATTTTCTACATCTGTGAGGGTTGATATCGCACCATCTACCACTTCCCATGCATGCGTTGGGAAGGCTTCTATTTTATAACCACGGAAGTTGTCCGTATTTTCTCCATCAAATAAAACTTCCCACTCTTGAGAATTACCAACATATCCTACTAATACTATTAAAGAGGGAATTAAATATTTAAAATTTTTCATAAGGTAATTTTGGTGTTGTTTAATACTCCATTAATTCAATGGAACGAAAATCTATAGGGTGACTATTAGATTGCAAAGAAATATAACCACTACTGACTTCAGTTTTACCATCTACGATGAGTGTTTTTCCAAGTTCATGCTCAGGATTTAAAGTGGGGTTTGCATAGGCCATAATTTCTTCCCCATTGATAAAGTGTTTTATTTTATTGTCATTGACATCAATCTCTAAGGTTACCCACTGATCACCATGAAATGTTCTAGCAACTTTAGCAGGAGTACAATAGGAATCATTCTTCACCCCATCAATTTCTACCAACATGCCATTTGCACAAATTTCACCTACAGGCCTATCATCTGTACCATTTCCACCGTGAAGATTCATTTCTAAACAGGCAGGGAATGTTTGATCCAAACCTACTGTTTCTGGTGCCTGTCCATAAAATTGAATACCACTATCCCTATACCCCCACTCTGGTGCACCTGGGGCCGTTTCACCTACAAAACGGTATTCCACTTTTAAACGATAGTTGGTCAGTTTCCTATTAAAATATAAGGCGCCAAATCTATTGTTGAAATTATCGCCATAGGCATCATACCTAATATTCAATATTCCATTTTCAACACGAAATGTATTCCCGAAATTTTCTCCCAAAGCATGGCCAGCTATTTTCATGTTCCATCCTTCCAGGTTTTCACCATTAAAAAGGGCCGTCCATTCACTGATTTCTTTTGTCTTTTCTTCGTTTTTTGAAGTTTCAGGCTTTTTTTGTTTACAGGAAATTGTAAGGAGTAAACACAGAGATACTAAGGAAAGATAGCGCATTGGTTTTGTTTTGGTTGGTGAGCACTAAATTACTAAAAAGAAAGGCATCAAACTTTAATTAAGGTTTTATTAACCTTTATCATGTTGGATTTAAATATTAAATTAAGTCCAGTACTCTTTGCAAAATCATATTTGGGGCCTAGGGTCATTTTGATTTAGCCTGTAAGAGCGATGAGAAATCTAGCGCTGATTTTTTTACTATATTCACTGATATTAAGTAATTTAGAGATGAATAAAATAGGGTTTGGAATTGTTGTCATCAGTGTTTTCATAATGATTTCCTGTAAATCACAAAAAGTAAGCAGCCAAGGAAGTGAGGAAAGCCCTAGCTTAAATTATAATGTAGAATCGCCTAGTAGCCATGCACAGGTTGTAAATGATACCAAAGCGGATAGGGACTTAACTCATTATTTAAGGGGAGTTTCAGGAGTTCGGGTAGTAGGAAATGGTGCTAATGCAGAAATAACAATTAGAGGTAATAACTCCTTGAATTTATCTAATGAACCGCTATATATATTAAATGGACAACAGTATTATGGATCTTTTGCATCCTTATATGAACTAGTACCGCCAGATCAAATAAAGTCGGTTACGGTTTTAAAAGACGCCGGTACTTTAGGAATTTATGGCTCTAATGCTGTTAATGGCGTAATTGAAATAATTACAGCTAACTAATAAAAAATTATTGTGGAGTCCAAAATGGATCACCCGCAGGAACAAATTCAATTGGCACTTCTGAGATGAAGTTTTTAAGCCATTCTGCACAGTAGTCCATTCCTGCTTCTTCAGAATTAGCATGTCCTATGATGATCAACGCTTTCTTTTTACCTAAGGTTACGGCATCACGTACATATTCCACTGTCTCCCATTCATGTGTTTCTCCTATTACAAGAACTTCCACATCATCTCTTTGTAGGCTTCTAATTTGAGAAGTACTTCCTGCTGCCCCCAACACCAAACCAACATTGGTAATGTTCAATTCTGGATTTCCTACAATGCGAATCGTCGGCGTATTAAATGTTGTTTTTAATTGACTTCCCAATTCAGCGACGGTTAGTTTTGGTAATTTATTAATGTATGGACGTTGGTTTTGCTCGTAATCAGCCCATCCCAATTTGCTTATGATTCCTTTAAAAATACCATCAGGGGATGTTTGGTGAATGTGGTCGTGAAACCTAAAAACCACTAATCCATTGTCTTTAATATATTTTTTCTTTGCAGCTACAATGGGATCGCCTTCAAATTGATTAGTAGTGTCATAATGATTGTAAAAGGTGGGTTCATGGGTGATAATCATATTCAACCCCTTTGCCTTTGCCTTTTTCAAAACATCTAATGTGGCTAAAAATGTAGTGGCTATTCCTGTTATTTCTGAATCTGAACTCCCCCCCTTGAATGTATCCACTGTTTCTTCATTCCACGTAGTAGTTATGTTATTTTTAATACGATGAACTACTGTTTCAGCAGTTAGAGTTGTTTGCGCTTGCCCATTGCAACATAATAACAATAAACTGAAAAGGAACAATACGGAGTAGTTAGGTTTTTTCATAAACTAGTTTGTAAGTACTTGCTTCAAAAAGGCAACTATTTTTTGTGTGAATTCGGGCTGATAATAATCTGGTGAGCCATGTCCTGCTCCATGAATCACTTCAAAATGTACAGTAACTCCGGCTTTCTTTAAAGCCGCATGCAGCTCATGTGCCTGATTGATGGGAACTTGATTGTCCTGATCTCCATGTGCTATAAACATTGGTGGGTCTGTAGCATCTACCTGATACACAGGACTTGCTAATTTTGCCAATTCAGGTACTTGATCTACAGGTCTTCCTAACAATAATGCCAATGCTGGAGCCCTAACACTGATACCATGTGGTGTGGATTGGTTTAGAATAGTCAAAAAATTGGTTGGACCGTATAAATCTACCGTAGCCTGTACATCAGAACTTGTGTTGAGATGATTTCCCAAAGTTCCCTCTAATTCCGTATTCCCATTAACAGTACCTATTAAAGCAGCCAGATGACCACCAGCCGAAGAACCGGCAATAATTATTTTATCAGCATTGTAGCCGTATTGTTTTGCATTGGCCTGTAAATATCTAATAGCGGCTTTTATATCATGAATCATGGCAGGGAAAGCTGCTTCTATACTCAGCCTATAATCAACACTAGCTATGGCATAACCATTTTCTAAAAGTCCTTTGGGAGGATTCTCTTTTGAGCCAGAATGCCAAGCGCCACCATGTACCCATACTACCAAATAAGGATTTGGATTGCTTTGTGGGAGATATACATCAACCAATAATTTACGTCCTACAACTTCGGCATAGACCACGTCTTTATATTCTTGTCCAAATGCAATTAGGCCTGTAAAAAGAAGGACATACCTTATTTTTACAAGCCTAATTTGTTTTAATTTCTGTTGAAATCCCAAAACTTATTCTTTAATTCCTTTTCCTGTTGCCGCCCAATAGATGCCTCCATATAAATGTTGTAAAAACCAAGGTTCTGCATAAACGGCTTCAATATGTCCCAGCCCCGTATAGAAAGCCCTGCCTCCATCATAATCATGATACCATGCTATGGGGTGGTACCCCATGCCGTTCCCAACTTTATCTCCCCACTTTGCATAGGGCTTGTATGATGTTTCATCAATGGTTAAAAGTACTTTTAAGTCTTTTGCATATTCCTCCTCTTTAAATTCATACCATTCATCTGTCCACATAAATCGCTTGGGAAAAGCTTCCATTCCTGGAAAATTATAATCTTGTACATCTAACATTGCAGTTTGTTGTGCAGGATGGATTTTAAACATTTTACCAACCAATGCATTGTACCAAGGCCAATCATACTCAGTGTCGGAAGCTGAGTGAATACCCACAAACCCTTTTCCTGACTGTATAAACTTCTCAAATACAGCTTGTTGCTCATCATTTAATATGTCTTCTGTGGTGTTCAAAAAAATGACCACATCAATATCTTCTAGAAATTTATCATTAAAGCGTCTTTCATCCTCATTCCAAATGAGTTCAAAATTATGACGATCAGCCAATTTTCTTATCCCATCTACTCCAGCATTAATAGATTCATGGTGAAAGCCATCGGTTTTCGTAAATAAAAAGGCCTTGAATTGTTGGGAATAAGCCTGTAGCCCAAATAGCATGCAAATGCCAAGGGTAACACTAGTTTTTATGATGTTCATAATATTGGTTGGTTTTGGTTGTTATAAATATGTAATTAATGGTATCAAGTTCAAAATTTCCAACTTCGAACGTCTAACCTCAAACTTTCTAATGATGATGGTCAGAATTATGGTAGTGTTCTTTGATTAGGTCTCTACCAAAATCTCCATTATAATCACGCCAAACTGCATGGATGTGATTGGCTCCATTTTGGGAATTATCAAACTCTATTAAAAAAGTTTTCCCTTGAATTCTGTAGTAATGCGCTTCTCCTAATGCTTTAGCCCCTGCCCATGCAAAGTAAATATCTCCTAATTCTTCAGCTTCAATTTTGGTGCCACGTACTACAGCAATTTTAGCTGGTGCGGATGAAAGGTACTCGTTCACCAACTGAAAAAGAAGTTTTTGCTGTATTGCGGTCATGCTCGAAACAGCAAGTCCTTCATTACCCAAATGATTTATTTCAGTTTTGTTTAAAGATAGGATATCATTAAATGTTGTATCCTGAATAATGGCCGTTTCTTGTTGTTGTGCATCAAGTAGATTAATCAATTCTAATCCTAAATCTTCTTCCTTTACCAAGGACCGACGCCCCTTTCTGGGACCTTCCATTACAATTCCTGGATTGGCTCCAAAGAACATAGGAACATAACTGACTTCATCTCCATCTATAGTAAAGTTCAAGGATACATGATGCCCTTCAAAGGCCCAACTCCAAGGTTCACTAGTATTTGGTTCCCCATAAAAGGTAGTGTAATATTTACCAGTATTTCGATACTCACGGTCATTAGTCAAGTCACCCAAGATGCCTTCCACTTCAATAGCTCCCATGGTTTTGTCATAACCACTTTTACTAAGATAAGTTTGCAATAATTCATGAACCAATTCTTTTTGGGAATCAGTCAATTCATTTAAAGGGATACCTTCACGTTTGAACATTGTCCAAGGAAAAAAATGCCAATCGGATCTGAGGGAATCATTTTGTTTCAATAATGCTTTAGTTTTTTGACCTGCATCTAAAGCGTTTAAAAAACGAGTAGCAATGTCATCTGTAGCAGTTGGGGTTTCTTTCTTTTTTTGTGCGCAGCCAGTGTTTAAAAGTAGGGCACATACCAAAAGAGTAATAAGGTGTTTCATGTGGTTGGTTTATTGGATGTTAAAATGAATTTGAAAATACAAGTTAGTTCATTAGACCCTAACATGATTGAATTTAAATCTTCTTTAACATTTTATCTTTTCAACATGAAATACCCGTTAGAAATATTGCCATCTTCCAAATTTGCAATATACCAGTAGGAACCAGAATCCATTTCTTTTCCTTTATAGAAACCATCCCAAGACTGACCCTCATTTAGTTGCTTTAGTATTTTGCCATACCTGTCAAATATAAATACATGAGCTAAGGGTGCTTCTGGATTGACTTCTATTGCCCAAAAATCATTTATCCCGTCATTATTTGGGGTGAAGAATTTTGGCACATCTAATACAGATAAAACCACCAGAATACCCTCGATAGTAAAGGAGTATCGAATGCAGCTTAGGTTTTTTTCTTTATCATTATAGGGTGTAATCGTCACAACAATGCGATGCCCTTCTGGAAGCGGTTCGTTAAAAGTAAAAGAAGTAGTATCGCCCACATCTAAAGTATCTATTATGTCTACACCTCCTGATCTAGTGCCAACAGATAATATATAACCTGTGGCTTTTGGGACGGCGGTCCATGACAAATTAGTAGTTGTAGCCACATTAACAGCTCTATTTTCGGGCATTATCAATTGGGTGCATTCCAAGGGTATAGGCCCCTCTCCGGTAGTAAAAGAGATTGCGGTGCACCCAGTAGCTGGTCCAAAATCATTATAGGGTATGATGGTCACATAATACAAGGTATTTGGTTTGAAATCTGGCGGTTTATAATTGGTCCCATTTCCAACATCTACATTATCCAAGTGACGCGAACCGCCAATAAAATTTTCCTCAATAATCATTCTATACCCCGTAGCACTAAAATCTCTTATCCATGTAATGTTGTTGGTTATTGGGGTTAAAGTGGCAGTGTCCGTTGGGTCTATAATATTTGTACACAAAGGAGGCATTATTGCTCTGGTACTAAATCTTTCTTCAGAACAATCCACTGCTAATCCAAAGCTATTGGCTGGAATAATTGTAATATAAATGGAACTAACTGCTGGTAAATCTACTGGAAATACATATGAAGTTACATTGCCAACATTTACGTTATTCGCAATATCTGTTAAACCAGTTGAAGTACCCACATTTAAATAATATGTGGTTGCTGTCGGAGAAGCATTCCACTGTATGGTAACGTCTACAGGGACATTAAACTCAGTATCAACAGGGAAATTTAGTTGAGTACACACAGGAACTTGGGTGTAACCCTTTAAAAAAAGAACCCCCATTAGCACACAAAAAAAGACCTTCAACTTCATTCGCTATATCCTACATTTATTCCTCCATATTATCTAGTAACTTTTTAAAACCAAGAGCAACCCCATTGGTCCATCCAAATCCATCCTGTGTCTTGTATTCCCCACCACCAGAAAGAAGGCTAGTATCGGCTACATTATACTTTTCCATCATTTTACCAGTGTTCTTGTAAACTAGTTCATTGATATGTAACCAACGCTCCATAATTTCTTTGGCTTCTTGGTCATAACCGTAATTCAATAGGCCATTTACAGCAATCCACTGTAAAGGTGCCCACCCATTGGGCGCATCCCATTGTTGTCCTGTATTCTTTAAGGTCGTTAACAAACCTCCATCCTTTAGGAAGTCGGTCATAATGCGATTCCTTACACCTTCAGCCTGGTTTTCTGATGCCAATTTGAAGAAAAGAGGATATGCCGCAGCAAGTGTCAATTCATCTGTGGTAGTATTTAATTCAAAATCATAGTCCATAAAAAATGCTAATTCTTCATCCCAAAGAAGGTCTAGAATAGCACCTTTTCTATCAGCTGCTTTTTGGTTGTACCTAGTTTCATTTTCTTGTTCTCCTTTAAGACCATATCCTTCTGCAATTTTTTCTTCCATAAAATACAACAGACAATTAAGGTCGATTGGTAGCATCGTGGTAGTCGTAGTAGAGCCAAAATCATCATCTGCTCCATACCATCTACTGGAGTAATCCCAACCAGATGCTGCTCCAGCTCTTAAATTAGAGTATAGTGCTTCTTTTTCTGCCATAGTATGTAATTCACTTGCCAAGTGTACATCTTCCTTATAGGCCTCAGGTCTGGGGCTGTGTTTTTTGTCCCAATACCTGTTTAAAACCAAATTGTTATCCATTTGTACAACATGTTTATTGGCTTTCAATAAAGCATTGAGTTCCGTTGTTCCAGACATCCAAAACTCATACTCTTTTACAACTGTGGGAAGATATTCAACAAGCAACATGCTATCTTTTCTGGACAATGCATCGACCATCAATGTATAAAATGGGGGTTGTGAACGAGACAAATAATAATTTCTTGTACCATTCGGTATAAAACCGATAGTGTCAATGAGGTGTGCAAAATTATTCACCATATTGGTTGCAAGTTTCTCTTGATTATCAGCCAAAAGCCCTTCCATTGTAAAATAACTGTCCCAATAGTAGATTTCTTGAAAACGTCCTCCAGGAACTACATATTCGTATGGCAGTGTAATTCTTGAAGAATATGGAAATATAGCATCAGGTTGTCTTGTTAAATCATCCCACATACTGCTGATATGTTCGTACATGGTCTTGGTGGTGTCGGTCTTAAATTCCGCACTTTCCATAGTATTTGTTTTAAAGTATTCTTTAACAAAAACAGTCAGATTAAAGTTTTCATCTGCTTTTTTCTTTTCATAGATGGAAATTAATTCCAGATGTGACTTTAGGGGCAACAGATCTACAAATGTTTTAGAATCTTCATAGATACCAGACGTTTGAATATCCATGAACAATTGCGATTCATAAAAATCAACTTCCACCAATTCAGGAGGAGCTTCTTTGCAACTAAGAACTAAGACAAAGATGAATAAAAGTGTTGTATGCAGTGTTTTCATGAGATGAAATTAGAATGTTAAATATAATGCATATTTTGAAAGCGAGATACTGATTTGTATAATCGTATACGATATGCTATTTTTGAATCATGGTTGATAAAATAATTATTAGAGATCAAGTGCGCAAACATCTATTAGAACGGATGCAAGCAGGGGAATTGCACTTAGGAAAAACGATTAATCTCGCAGCTTTGTCCAGACATTTGGATGTTAGCGTAACCCCTATTCGCGAAGCACTAACCCAATTGCAACAATCACAAATTATTGAGGCTGTTCCCAACAGGGGGTTTATCATTGCAAAGCTAGACATTCTTGAAGCCAAGAACCTGTATGAGCTTGTAGCAAATATGGAGGCATTGGCTTTGGAAGAATCAGATTTTGATGCCTTGGCAATAACTGAGTTGAAACAACAGCAAATAATCTTTCATAATGCTAACAATGCCTTGGAGCAAGTAAATGCTGATTTAAAATTTCATTATTTACTTACTTGCAATTACAAGAACAAAATGGCACAACGAATTCTTTTGGATTTAAAAACCAGAATATTTTTTTACGAAAAAGAGTTGGCAAGGGAGGTTAGCTTTTATAAAAATGCCCATAATCAGCATCATTCTATCATTTCCGCTATAGAAGAGAACAACAGCCCTACTGCTGGATTGATTTTAAAGATGAACTGGTTGCAAAGCTTAGGCTATATTCAGAAATTATTGGAACCAGTTGCTGTTTAATACTTTTTATTTTAATTATTGAACCAATAGTTCAATTTTAAAGTAAGGGACCAATTTCTCCCTGTATAAGGAGATAGCATATGATTGTTGGTATAGACCAAAAATAAATCCGAAGCTGGTTTGTAACGCCATTGAAACCTTGAATTCAGATTAAAATTTTTGGATTGCTCATTATATTGATACAGCGTAGATAAAAACAACTTGTTGGTAAAGGTGATATCCACTTCTGATCCAATTAACCAAAATTGTGTAGTGTTCCACGGTGCTGGTAATTTGATATTGTTATAGCTCAATGCAGTGCTAATGTTTACGTATGGCTGAAATCGGTACCCAATCTCACTTGTAATATTAATACGGTCACCATCGACATAATAGCCACCAACTCGACCGCTGATATCATAGGTAAACATACTTTGTGGCTTGGATTGATAAGCAAACCGCATCGCATTCCAACGATGTTCGCTACCAATAGCAAGTGCATCCTTATCTGTTCTTGTTGGATCAAAAGCTGATAACAATTCTACATATTCATTAACCAATTCTGCACTTAGGCTAGAGCGATTTCGAAAATTCAACTCATATGCCAAGGTGTTTTGATTATCCGTTCGCTCCATATTTCCAGTAAAGAAATAACTGGAGCTCAATACAGGACCATGACTTAATACGTTTCCCTTTTTCGGATAGAACAAATGCCCAATAAACGAATTTATGTTTACGTATCCGTTTCTGGGTACAAAACCCACTTCAGCGGTGTATTTCTCCCCTACCGACTCTTCTTGTATCCTCCAATTCCATTTTCGACTCTTATATTCAAGGTGAGATGCTTGTGTAATTCCATTTCCCTCGGCATTAGGAGAAAAAGATTTAAGAAGAAAAGCTTTACCGGTCCACAAATTGTTAGATGAAGCCAAATTATATTCCAATCCAAGGTTTCTATTGAATTTGGAATACACATTCCTAATGGAATCGGTGTCTTGTGGATAGCGCAGGGACTCCTTGTCCACAAACATTAACCCAATACTTGATCTTCCAAAAACTTTCCGTTGCAAGGATAGCACCCCAAAATTCTGGTTGGGCAATCCAGTACTCTCTATGCTTTCCGTTTGCATGTCCATGATACCCAAACGCCATTTCTCATTTATATTACCACTTATTCTGGCTCCTGCAATAATGGGCACGCCAAGCCCTATTCTTCTAGAGAAAAAAGGGCGAATGGTTGGATATCCAAAATTTGCGAACAAATCCCCATTTTCTAAAAAGAACTGCCTCTTTTCAGGGAAGAAAAGCTCGTATCGATCCAGATTAGTCACCTGACGATCCACTTCTACTTGTGAAAAATCTGGGTTAACAGTTAAATCTAGATTAAGAGAAGATGTTAGGCTTACTTTTATATCTCCACCAATTTTTGTCTCATTGGATGTAACTCCATCAAAATCAGTATTTGTTTCTCCCAAGATATATGGTATGACAGAAATATTGGTGCCAGGAGAGGGTGGTGGCGCGTCCCAGACCAATACACCAGAGAATGCCATGGATGAAGAAGGAAATTGACGAGTTACAGGTGCCCAGCTCGATTTTTCGCTTGCATTTAAATCCAACCTGCTAAAATTAATACCCCATTCTGTTACACCACCTTTATATCGAATAGATTTAAAAGGGACAGCCATTTCAAACACCCATTTTTCTTCATCTTGCCTTACTTTTGAAACCCATTTTGTGTCCCAGTTAAGGTCTATTCTAGATCCTTCATACATAGTCCCATCCCATTGCGCTCCCGCTGCATTAGAACCAAAGGAAAATCCTGTAGTCTGGTTGTTAAAAGGATCCAAAAACAATAAAAAATTATCATTTTTGCCAAAAGAAAAATCCCTTCGCAAGGACTCCACATAATAAGGCCCCGGGGTGTTTTTGAAAAATGTAGCCACCAGATAAAGGTTTTTATCATCATAGGCCATTCTAATCTCAGAATGTTCCTCGGCTTTTCTATCATCCATAGGCAAAATCATGAAAAAATCATCAGCTACATCTGTATCTTTCCATGCTGCATCATCTGCTATACCATCTATTGTTATTGGTAAAGTGGTCTTTTTGATATGTAAACGAAAACTGGCATTTTTCTTTTGAGCATTTGCCTGAAATAGTATCATACTCAATAGTAGGGCTCTTAATAAAAATTTCATAAATGCTTTAAAAATGTGTTTAATTTGGTGATTCGTCTTTGGGATATTAAAAATAAGACTTTTGGGAGTAAGCACCCTAAAATTCAAGAATACTATTGTTATTTTCTATCTTTTAAGCGATAAACAAATTTTAGGGCACTCCAATCCTTGTCCACTGCACAGACTTTTACATCTACTAGGCCATTTGCTAATAAATATTCACGTACAAAGTTACCGGAGAGCTCAGATTCTATTTTGGAGCCATTCTTTGGCCAGCTCACCCAAAGCATGCCATTATACTTTAAAAAAGGTTTTAATTGAATGGAGCGTTCTTGGAAATCGGCAATTGAAGTGGAAAAAAGATGAATAAAATCTACAGATAATGCTGCTGGGGTTTCCACAAGTTGAATTTCTGGCAAGTCTAGGAACAAGTCAAAATAATATCTAGGTTGACCAACCAACAATACGGTATGTCCATCCTTGATTCCTAGTTTTCTGGCCAAAGGAGTGCCAGAGTATCCAGATGATGCCATTACAGGTAATTTTCAACAAGTTAAGTATTTAAGAACTCGAATGGCGTCATAAATATGGCTTTATAAAAGTTTTAACTTTCTTCTTCCAGCTTCTCCAACATTTGAGTAAGGCTGTTCAACTTTGCTTTACTATGCTTTGTCACCAAACGGGTAAAAACAATAAAGAATAGTAAGCCGAACGGTAAGGCTACAAGGACAGATTTTATTTTTTCCATGGATAAAATATTTTCTCCTCCCATTAATTTAGAAAAGACCACTGTTGCCGCTGCTAAAAGAAGAAAACCTAAATAAACACTTAGTTTTTGAGCCACTAAAAATTGTTTTTTTCCTTTTGCAAATTCTGTCAAGGCCTGTTTGTAATTGCTCTTAAGGATGGTAACACTATCCATTTGTTTAATAGCTTTAATTGAATATATGGGTAGTATAGTCAAAATCAATAAGCATATGATACCGCAAATTCGCAAAGGCCAGGTATCCAACTCGCGAAAATGGAATAACATCAATAACACTGCAGCTAAACAAATCACTCCTCCAAAAATCTCTGGATATTTTATTTTATTCATATTATCCCTATATTCCTGTTGTGTCATTTTTAATATAATTTCATTAGTCAATTTCTTTTGTTTTTCCAATTCAACACTCATTTCTGACCAAATGGTTTGTATTTCTGCTAAATCCATAACTTATTTCTTTAGTATTTGAGACTTTAATTTTTGTTTTATTCTAGAAATTCTGGTGCCTATATTACTAGGAGTAAACCCTGTGATTTCGGCAATTTCTTCATATTTTTTCCCTTCCAAAAGTAATAACATGATTCCCTTTTCTAGTACATTAAGTAAATGAATATGCTTGTAGAGCATTTTTAATCGCTGTTCAAATTCATCATCATAATTTTCAGTTTGTTTCAATATCAATTGGTCTATTGGAACCGACCGAGGCATTCTTTTTCTTTTTTTTAGTTGATTGATGGCTGTATTCATCCCTACTCTGTACATCCAAGTACTGATTTTCGACTCATTCCTGAAGGAATCATATGATTTCCACAGTTGGTATACGATATCCTGAAACAAGTCCTTTTGGTCTTGTTCATTATCAGCATATATGGTGGTTACTTTAAAAATTAGCCCTTCGTTTTCCTTTATGACGTGAGCAAATTCACTTTCCTTACTCATTTTTGGTACCGCATTTTCATATTAGTACATCGTTTATCTAAAAAGTCACAAAAATTAATGAAATTAAATTGAATTTGAAGTTCTTAAAAGAAGTGTTTACAATCAAGGAGGCATATAAATGACTTGTGCGACAACATTTTAAGTGAATCACCGTTTGTATTATCCCAAATGATTAGCTATGCACTACTTAAACAAAGAAATTGAAAAGTTGGCCAGAAAAAAGGCAGGAAAATCCTTAATTAAAAAACAACACTCTTGTGGTATTTTTCAGGATTTAGGAATAAGTACCATGCTTACTGAAGAGAACTTAAATTCAGAAGCATAGTACCTTTATTTTTAAATGAGGTTGCTTATAGTTTTGGAAAAAGACTTTTATCCAGACCAGGAATAAGCCTTAATGCATTTCCATAATATACTTTTTTCAATACTAGGTCTGGTAAACCCAATCCATACATGGCCCAGAATGCATGGTATTTCTTATAATATGGGAAATACTCATCATTGGTTTCCAAGACTCTAAAGTAAGTAGGAAACTCTTCTGGTTTCCAACTATCTTTTCCAAAAAGGATTCTATCTTGATATTTTACAAAAAAGGCATGTGCCTGCTTCGGCTGTCTCCCTAATTCTGCAATTACCGCAGCAATGCCAACATTCATATTTGGAATTTCGTCCAACAAGGCACTTAATTTTCCTAGGTCATTTGCATACCAACCCATATGTGCATTGATAAAATTGGTGTTGGGGTGTTTTTTGAACATATTGTGCTGCGCTTCAATAATTTGTTCCCAAGGAGCTGGGTCCGTAGCAGAACGCTTTCTACGAGAATGGGTCTTCAATTCTAACCAACGCTCGTTGTCCCCATCAAATTCATCCCAGAAAGGTTTGGGATCAGCAGCGTGAATCAATACAGGAATACCCAATTCACCACATTTTGCCCAAATAGGATCAATGCGGTCATCATCTATCGCTAACAGATTCCCATCCACATCTTTATTGTACAATCCAAGGCTTTTATAGACTTTCAGACCTTTGGCCCCGTTCTTAACATCTGCTTCTAATTGGGCCACAGCCTTTTCTGTCCACCCAGGACTGCCAACATCATTAAAATCTACATTAGCGAACACCACAAACCTATTTGGATAGGTCTCGTTTATGTGCTTAACGGCATTGGTAATTCTATCACCGTTACCACCACTTAAGTTCACCATGATTCCTTCATTCAATCCGTCCATAAGGCTTATCAATTCAGATAAATCCCTAGAATCCATATTGCGTTGATGACTATGCACATCTATAAATGGGAATTTGGATTGCATTTTTTCATTTTTAGGGACAACTAATGTTGATGTTGGATTGTAGTCTTCAAAAGGCATCTCTTGGGAATAAGATTGTAATCCTAGCATCCAAAATGCAAATATTAAAAATTTTAATTTACTGATTAACATATATTTAAATGGTTTTATTTTTAGTGTTAATTTAAGTTTGTTTGATATTCTTCTTTTGTGTCAATATCCAAGGTTTTTCCTTTTGGGTCTATGCTTTGTACATCATTCATATTGGCCTCCAGGATTTCTTTGGCACCCTGGTCTCCTGTTAATTGGGACAGTGCTTCAAAATAACAGGAATCGAAAACAACAGGTACTCCTACCCTATTCTCATAGGTTGTAGCCGTAATTCCTTTGTTGTTTTTATTATGAGTATTGATGATGTGCATTAAATAATCAGCATCGATAAACGGTTGGTCTGCTAGCATTATGACACATATCTTATAGCTATTCTCGCTAGCTATTAAATGTTGAACTCCACTTGCAATGGATGCTCCTAGACCCTTTTTCCAATCTTCATTGTCTATAAAAGTGACGTCATTGCCGATTTCTTTCTTGATGAGCTTTCCTTCTGCGCCAACCACCACAAAAATAGTAGCTGGACATGAGCTAGCAACTGCAATTGCATTTCCCAACAAAGTTGAATTTCCCCAGGGCAATAGTTGCTTTAGGGCTCCCATGCGAGAGGCTGAACCCGCCGCTAAAATCAAAATGGCTATATTTTTGTTAGTATAAAACATTAACTATGGATGGTTCCCTGTTTGTTTTTCAGCTTCATGGGTTCCCTTGTCCGTAAAACTGATAAAATTTCAGACATGATGGAAATTGCAATTTCTTGTGGGGTTTCGGCGCCTATGTCTAAGCCCGCTGGCCCATGAATGTTGTCAAAAAATGCATCTGATACTTCCGGGCAATGCTCTAGAAAGTCATCTAGTAATTTCCCCCTTCGTTTTGCAGGCCCAAGTAGGCCCAGGTATGACGGGCTAATATTTTTTAAAGAAATTAAATATTTCAAATCTTTTACATAGCTGTGTGTCATTAACACTACTGCAGTTTGTTCATCGATTGTACTTGCATTGAAATCTTCTGGTGCTGATGCAATAAAATCCTTTGCGCCGGGAAAAAAACTGATGTCTTTTTCTTCCACTGGTGTAGCTACAATGCTGACTTCCCAGCCCGATAGTGATGCATAGGAGCATAATTGTACAGCATCATGCTCTGCCCCAATCAACATTAATTTGTAGCAGGGTTTCATTTCCTGTGCAAACGCATCTAATTCCTTGTTTTCTGATGTTTGTTGATGTTGTAATGGAACAGTGATATCTTTAAAGTGAAACACAGAGCCGTAGTCGGAATCTGAACCATCCTTTTTTAAAAAATGGGAAACTATTCTAAAATCATTTCTTGTTGAGACGGACGCCTCAAAGGCCTTTAGTAGCAATTCATGAGGTGTGAATGGTTCTATCAAAATATAAAGAATGCCTTCACAGCCTAAACGATAGCGACCATCATAGGTCATTATTTTGGGTACTTGGGTTTTGAAAACAGTTGCTGCCTGCCGAATTATTTCTTTCTCTACACAGCCACCGCTAACAGCACCTACCATTGTATTGTCCTCAGCTATAAGCATGCGAACACCTGGTCGTCGATAAGATGACCCATTCAAAGCCACAATGGTGGCTAAAACAGCTTTTAAGCCCTTTTCGTGGGTGGTCTGATACGCTTGTATTATTTTCTTTAATTCGTGCGTCATTTCTAAAGTATGCTACGTGTAGCGACAAAAGGAACCAAGGTCCCTGCTTTATAGACTTCATTCTTAGGTGATAGTTTAATGAATCCGTTAGATTTAACTAAACTAGTTAGATCGCCAGAACCATTTCCAGTAATCAATTCGGCCATTAAGATTCCATTTTCTAATTGGGCATTTGCTCTTAAGAAACGGGTTAAATCACCTTTGGCATCAATGTCAGTCTTTAAAACTACTTCAATTTTGGGAATAGGCACTCCCAATGTTTTGTTAAACCAGTCTTTAAAATAAATATGGTAATTGGCGAAAGTAGAAGCTGGGTTGCCTGGAAAAGAAAAAACTACTGTCCCTAATTCCTTTTGAAAACCAAACCAAAAGGGTTTGCCAGGGCGCTGCAATACTCTATGAAACACCTTCTCTACTCCTAAAGATGCTAATGCCGAGGGTATGAAATCATATTTCCCTTTGGATACGCCTCCACTTAAAAGCAGCACATCATTTTCTTGCAACGCTTTTTGAAGTGCCTTTCGAATTTCTTGCTCATCATCCTTTAAATGTAATTTGTCTGGCGTAATACCTATTGTTGCAAGTGATGCAGACAATGTATGTATGTTAGATTTTCTAATTTGATGGGGCAATGGACTTTCGTTTACCTCCACCAATTCGTTTCCTGTGGAAACTAATGTGATTTTTGGCACTTTTTTTACCAAAACTTCATGTTTTCCCACTGAAGCCAACACGCCTATTTCAGCAGCTGTAATTGCAGTGTTTTTATGAAGGATTAGTGCTCCTTTTTTTTCATCACCTCCTTTGTAATGAATATTTTGACCTAATGCCGGTGTTTTGGCAATAGTTGCCCTGCCATTTTCTATAATGACTTGCTCATACATGATTACTGTATCTGCACCATCTGGTAATACTGCTCCAGTCATGATTTCTACACAGGCATTTATATTGTTTAGTTTAGATTTTGGCACCCCTGCAGCAATTATTTCTTGGATGTTAAATTCTGTACGTCCACTATTTATTGCTTCAAAAGCAATAGCAATTCCATCTTTGGTAGAACGATTAAAAGGTGGAAAATCTCTGTCCGCTGCGATGTTTTCAGCTAATACTCTGCCCGTGGAGTGCGTGAGCGTAACGGTTTCAGTACCGTAATCTTGACCATGGCTTAGTACTTTTTTATACGCTTCTTCAAATGAAATTAGTGTTACAGGCATATTTCTAAGAACTTATTAATGCCACCAGCAACATTGTAAAAAGTACCGGCAATTGATTCTTGAAGCTGTGCTATGGCAATTTGACTACGTTTTCCAGATTGGCAAACAACATATATAGGAGTTTTAGTATCTATTTCCGTAGTGCGTTCTTCGAGTTCATTTAAAGGAATATTGATGCTCTCAGGTAAATGATAAGATGCGTACTCGCTGGTAGTTCTTACGTCAATAATTTGGGGGTGTTTCTGAATGGAAATGAGCTCTTGTAGCGCTTCCACAGAGATGTCAAAATTGGCGACACAGCCATTCATTCCATAGTCCTCTTGTAGTTTTACGATGTTGTGATTTTCTGGAATTAGAGTGAAATTTATTTTTTGTAGGAATTGATTTAATCCGCTATATAACAATAGTTTACCTGTTAACACTTCACCTATTGATGTAATAATTTTTACAACTTCTAAGGCTTGTAGATTTCCAATGATTCCGGGAATAACACCCAAGACGCCATTGTCATTGCAGTTGGGAATTTCTGTACTAGAGGGCATTTTTGGAAACAAACAACGATATGTTGGCCCTCCTTTGTAATTGAAGACACTTACTTGCCCCTCAAAACTATGTAAAGCGCCATAAACGAAAGGTTTCTTAAGTATCACACAGGCATCGTTCACCAAATAACGTGTGGGAAAATTATCGGAAGCATCTACAACTATATCAAACCCAGCAATGATTTCCAAAGCGTTTTCTTTGGTTAAGAACGTATCAAATGTCTTGAATTGTGTTTCAGAATTTTGAGCTTGTAATTTCTCAAGGGTTACTTCTAATTTTTGTCGCCCTATGTCATTTTCAGCATACAAAACCTGACGCTGCAAATTGGTTAATTCAATAGTATCCTGCTCCACAAGCCCGAGGGTACCCACTCCCATGGCGTTTAAGTATTGTAAAACTGGAATACCCAATCCTCCCAGACCAATAACAAGTACACTGGCATTGGCAAGCTTTTGTTGGGCTTCAGGACCAAACTCTTTTAGATTGGTCTGTCTTATGTAGCGAGTCGATTTCAAACTGCTGCTAGTTTTAATACAACTTGTTCGTATTCTTCTTTAGAATTGGCATTAATGAGTACATCATCATTTTCCGGATAAAGTAGCGCTATATCAGAATTAATTAAAAATTTTCTAGGACAGCTACTTGTTCCATTTTGGAGATGGACTATTGATTGTTGCAACCCTTGAGGCTCCCATATGGCCACTAAAGGCTCTGGTAGCTCACTTTCTTTGGTTGCAAATGCAGTAGCTACTTTATTTGCTATTCGACCTGAAACCAGTTGTTTCAATGCATTTAAATCAAGCAATGGTACATCACAGGCCAATACTAACCATGCAACATTAGGGTGTGTTTTATGAGCACTCAAGATGCCATTATAAGGTCCTCTATGCTCATTTAAATCTACTATACAGTTCATAGATTCTGGAACTAGTCCCTTTTGTTCATCACGGATACTGATAAAAGTTTTATCACAAATTTTACTCAATAATTGGTACAAATGTTCTCTCTGGGGAATGCCGTGATATTTTATTTCACCCTTATCTTCTCCCATTCTGGTGCTTTTACCACCAGATAATACCAATCCGTATATTTTTGATGTGTTTTTCATAGTTGTACCAATTTCTTTCTCAAAGTTTTGGGACGCTTAACACGACATTTGGATTATTTTAACCCCCAATGGAGGTCATGGAACTATCAAAAACAGTGCTATGCTCCTCTTGCGCATCAAATCCAGTTTTTGCCCTACTTCCAATAGCCTTCAATATTTCTTTTTGAACATTCATCTCCGCATTTTCACCGCGCATGATATCCCGTAGGTTTGTTTTAGGTTTTCCATACAAACAGGTAATAACATCTCCTATGGCAGAAATCCGTAAGCGATTGCAGCTACCACAAAATGTGCGACTAAAAGATGGGATAATACCAAAAGTACCTTTATGACCCTTTATTTGATAGTTAATAGAGGTGGATGTTGTTGGCGAAATCAATTTCTCAGTTTCTGGATAGTTAGAAAGGATGTGTTCCAATATCTTTTTATAATCCCACTGAATGGTATTGAATTTTTTACTTCCCCCATTAAAAGGCATTTCCTCCAAAAACCGAACGGAAACATTGTAATGCTTCATTACGTCCAAAATTGGCAAAAGGTCTTGCGTATTTTGATTTTCAAGTACTATAAAATTGACACGCACATTAAACCCTTCAGTAATTAGCCTAATGAGGTTATTGTGCACTGTGTCATATTCATCTCTTCTTGTAATGCGTTCAAAGGTTTCTCTATTGATAGAATCCAAACTAACATTTATATTTCTTATCCCTAGTTCTTTTAATTCATCAATATAGGGGCCAATTAAAGTGGCATTAGTGGTAACAGAAATATCGTTTAAACCTTCTAATTTGGACAAATTTCTTAGCAAAACCATCAAATCCTTTCTCACAAAAGGTTCACCACCGGTAATGCGAATTTTATCAATCCCCTGCCCTACCAAAATAGTACTCAGTCTGGACAGTTCATCAATTGTGAATAGGGTATCATTCTTGGCAAAATTAATGCCCTCAGATGGCATGCAATAATTACATCGTAGGTTGCAACGATCTGTTACCGCCAAACGCAAATAATTAATTTCTCTATTGTGATTATCTACTAACAAAGCTTCCTTTTTTATCATTTTATCCTCCACTGACTGGGGGAATTAACGCAATTTCATCAAAGGTATCTATTTTTGTTTCATCCTCAGCGTAATTATTGTTCACAGCTATGGCTAATGAGGACAATTTTAACAAATCTGGATGCATTTGACCCAAATATTGTCTTAAATCACCTACGGTTTTAGGTGCGTTACTTTTAGCAACAGGAATTGACAATGATGAGCTTCCAACAATATCCTTGGTCACTCCAAAAAGTAATATATTCATAGTTAACCTAAGATTTCTTTTTTAGGAACACTTAGTCCTTCAGGGTTATTAATAAAAGGCTGGGAATAAAACCTCTTTCCATTAAGCGCATGTAGCGCATTGGCAACTGCGCCAGCTGCTGGTGGTAATGCAGGCTCTCCTAATCCGGTTGGCGGAATATCATTTTTAATAAAATGGGTTTCTATTTCTGGAATTTCCTTCATACGTATCAACCTGTAATTTTGGAAATTAGTAGCCGAAGGCTCCCCATTCTTAAAGCTAAAGTCGCCATACATGGCATGACCTAAGCCATCTATTATCCCTCCTTCAATTTGGTTCTTGGCACCTGAAGGATTAATTACAATACCGCAATCGACCACACAAGTAATTTTCTTCACCACAGGTTTCCCATCTTCAACTACAACATCTGCAACTTCTGCTACATGCGTATTATGGCAATAATAATTTACAAACCCTTGGTACACTCCTTCTGGTTGTTTGCCCCAATTAGATTTTTCAACGGCCATATGTATACACTCTTCCATTCTTTCGGGACTATACTTAATGTTCTCATCTGAGTGCCCTTTTACATTTTGAAGTAAATCTAATCGCAATTGTATTCTATCGACCTCCATTAATTCGGCAAGTTCATCAAAAAAAGTTTGCTCTGCAAATGCTAAAAAATTGGTATATGGTGCTCTCCATGCTGCTGTAGAGATATTACTTTGATAATTAGCAGTATCTACCTGATAATTATCAATGGCCCCTGCAGGAAAAAAATGTGGGATAAGCCCGTACATATTACTGTTAACTGATGCCTCTTTTAAGTGGTAGGCTGTTATTTTTCCATCTTTAATACCTGCCTTAAATCGGTATTTTGTTGGAGGTCTGAACATTCCAGACATAATATCATCTTCTCTAGTATATACCAATTTTATTGGCAAATTCGCCACACTGGAAATTTTGGCAGCATTCATTGCAAAATCACCATATAGTCTTCTACCAAAACCACCACCCATTCGGGTCATTTCTAAATGCACGTCTTCAATATCCCTTTCAAGCATTTCTGCAATACTTTTGGCCGTACCATTTGGTGTTTGAATGGGGCCTACCAAATGTATTCTATCTGGAGTAACATTGGCATAAAAATTCATTGGTTCCATACAATTGTGGGGTAAAAAGGGAGCCTCATAATTTCTTTCCAAAATTTCATCCGCTTCCGCAAAAGCTTTATTAACATCCCCATCCTTACGTTGGGTTGTTAAATCATTACCATCCAAAAGTCCGTTGAGTAATTTATCATGATCGGCAGTACTTTCCAAGTTAGTATCTTGTATCCAAACCACTTTAACCAATTTCTGCGCCTTAAAGGCTGTCCAAGTATCTTTGGCCAAAACAACAACATTACCATCATAGGAAATCACATCCACAACACCTGATAGAGCTTTGGCTTCTGAGGCATCAAAAGTGTCTAACTTTTGACCAAAAGCAGTTGGTTTAACCATTACGGCATATACCATTCCTTCTGCTTTGTAATCTAATCCATATAATGGTTTTCCAGTGGTGATACTTTCTATATCCACTATTCCTCTAGAGGTACCAATAATTGTGAAGTCCGCGGGATCTTTTAAAGTCACCTCTTCTGGCACTTCTAATGCTGCTGCTTCCGTTACCACATCACCATATCCCAATGTTTCTCCTTTTGCATTGGTAATAATACCTTCTTTAGATGTGCATTCTGATGGATCTACTCCCCATTTTACAGCTGCCGCATTGATAAGCATTTGCTTGGCAGTTGCTCCTGTTTTTCTGAGGTTGTCCCAGCCTAATCTAAGCGAATTACTCCCGCCAGCAAACTGGAAAGGGTAGTTTTTAGCATCTGAAACTCCTTGTTTCACAAATACATTATCCCAACTAACATCTAATTCTTCCGCAATTACCATTGGCATGGAGGTTTTAACACCCTGACCGATTTCTGGATTTGGAGAAAAAATAGTTACAGCACCATTTTTGGCAATTTTGATGTAGGCATTAAAATCATCATAGTTTAAGGATGCTAAATCTATTGGGGGTTTTACATTGGGCTTACAGGCAGTAAACAGATTAAAGCCGATTAAGAGCCCGCCACTGGCCAAAGAGGAAGTTCTTAAAAACCCTCTTCTACTGAATTCTATTGGTTTTGATGTTGACATTTTAGTGTTTTTTAGATTCTCGGTTGTTCCAAAGAAAAACAATTGGAGAAATATTGAAGTTATGCTAATTTCAAATACGGATAATTAACCCATATTTTTTGATGCAGTTTCTACTGCCTTATAAATACGACCGTATGCTGCACATCTACAAATGTTTCCATGCATAGCTGTTTTTATCTCTGACGCTGTAGGGTTGGCATTTTTCTCTAAAAATGCTGAAGCAGTCATAATTTGTCCAGCTTGACAGTAACCACATTGTGGTACATCTATTTCCTTCCAAGCCTCCTGCACTGGATGTGAACCATCCTCTGAAAGTCCTTCTATGGTAGTGATGGATTTTCCTTCCGCCTGTGCTATAGTCATACCACAGCTTCGTGTAGCAGTGCCATCAATATGGATTGTGCACGCGCCACACTGGGAAATACCACATCCATACTTTGTTCCCACAAGATCCAAGTGGTCACGGAGGACCCACAATAAGGGGGTGTCCTCACTGACATCCACACTCTTGGTCATCCCATTTACGTTTAGTTGATACGTTGGCATAATTTTGTTTTTAGATTTTTAATAGTAGTTCTAATAGTTTTGCAGTTTGAAGTTACCAAAAAATAAGAGGTGCTGTTTTTTATTTAACAGTTGTAAATTTCATTTTAACATTTCTATATTACAATTAACCGAGGTACTCTTCCAACAACTTTGGTACTTAACTTTCTATGAATCAAATAGTGTGTAGAAATTATAGTTCTTAGGGCGTATGAAATGTCATCAATATTTTTTAACATTTTTTTTTATATCTTACACCTATAACTAATTAAAACTTATATCATTATGTTTTCAAAACAAAATTTAATTTCGACACTGGTTACCTTTATTTGGGCCTTTATGGGTGGTTACCTATTGTGGGGGATTCTTATGGACTCAACTATTATGGCTCACTTGGGGTCTGCAACAGGAGTTCCTAAACCAGAACCCGACTTCCTTTACTTGGCCATTGGATGTTTAATTGTTGCTTTCGCGTTTTCTACTATTTATTCAAAATTAGCTGCTGAACATTCGCTTTCAAAAGGTTTAAAATTTGGTATATGGGTGGGTGTTTTACAAGGTTTTGGTAATGGTGTGATTGATTTTGCAACGGCTAACATTCTTGATTTAACTGGAACTATAGTAAATGGACTTACCTATGTTGTCTTTTTTGCAATCATGGGAGCTCTTGCCGGATTGATATATGATAAGGTAAAAGCTTAATAGTTTACCTGTCAATTAATTATCCCAGGTAAACACAAGTGGTATTTTGTGTTTACCTGGGATTTGTTTTCTATAAGCTTTCTTACAATTAATTAAAGAGCAACACTAAAGCTATTCAGCTCTCACAATTTTATCTCTTAATTCTTTCCAAGTGACCAATACTATTTTTTGCTCTTTTATTAAGTCGGCACATGTTTTACTAGTAAAAAAATCATAATCTGCTTGTCTCCATTCAGCTCCATAATAAGGATGATCAATGGTAACCGCTTTCATTTCAGCATCATCATATGCCAAATGGATTATTAAAAAATTGAGTCCGGGCTCTATATTGGTTATTAAATCCGAATAAAACGCTTCCATACCAGTATCAAAATTGGGAGGTGAAGCCGATAAAATTTTATCTGCCACCACTGAATTGGGTCCTAAAAGCTTTTGAATATTTTCATTTGGAATATCATAGATTCTTTTATCTATTAATACGGGCAGTCTATATTCATTGCCAATTCTCATGTATACTTCTAAATAATCTGGTCTGCTCATAGCTGCACCCATATGTCCATCCAAATGAGTTACATTAATACCTGCTTTATATGCTTTCTTTACCTGGTTTCGTAATTCCAATTCCACTTCTTTGGCTGTTCCTTTCAATTGTAGGCTATCTACCGAGGAAAAAAAATAGCCGTCCTTATTGACCAAACCAGGAACTGAATCTTTTGAAGTCACTGGTCCCCATTTATAATAATCCCATTCACTATTTAAGGTGAGGTGCAATCCAAGGTCTGCATTTTTATTGTTACGTGCATAAGCTGCTATTTCTGGAAACCAAGGGCAGGGCACCATAATACTCGCGGAATTCACGGGACTGTTTTCTAATGCATGGATACTGGCTCTATTTTCAGAATTTGAAACTCCTAAATCATCTGCATGAATAATCAAAAGTTTGGCATCCTTTGGGTGCCCTAACCGCTCTGCAATTGTTTTAGTTTGTGCACTAAGGCTAGCGGCGATAAAAAGAAGGAATAATAGTAAAGGTGTTTTCATAACGTATGTTCTTGGAATAAATGTTTAGTTGATGGAAAATACTCAAAATCAATTTGATATGAAAACCCTAAAAATGAATTGATGGCCTTTTAACATAGTTTAACATAGTTTTCTTGAAGCCCCATAATTTTAGCGGTTTTTGAGCGTTTTGTGTGCTGAACCTTATAAATTTTGAAAATGAAATTATACACTAAATTCCTTATATTTTTTTGTAGTGCTTCTTTATTAGTTTCCTGTGGAAATGCAGATGATGATGTCAATTTTGATTTAAACCTTGATGGTTTGGGGAAGGGTAAACCCGTAGATGATTGTCTTAATTTAGGAGAAAGTGATTTAGTATTATCCATACAAGAGGAATTCACAACGCTACCAGGTAAAGTATCTATATTTTTTAAGGTTTCTGATACTCAAGGCAACCCGGTTCCAGGACTAACTGCAAATCAATTTACGATATATGAACAAGGACGGAATGATGATTGTTTCAATACCATTTCTACGTCTGAGTCTTTTGCACGTATCTCCCCTAGGTCACAAATTTTTAAAAACAATACCCTCCTTGTGTTAGATTTAAGTAATAGTGTATTGAGTAGTAGTTTGGATGAATTAAAGACAGCCTCCATTAGTTTTATTGACAATGTGATGCCAGAAGTAAGTGAAGAATCCTTTAAAATGGCTATTTACTGGTTTGATGGCGAAGATGATTTGCATTTATTAAACGATTTAAGTGCTTCTAAGGAGGAATTGGTAGCTGCAATAAATGGAATTACACCCAACATAAGTAATGACCCCTCAACTGATTTGTATGGAGCCGTTATAAAAGTCACAAATATTGCCGAAGATATTATCAACACCAATACAAGTAATGATATTATAGGTGCTGTATCCATAGTTGTTTTTACTGATGGCACGGATCAAGCATCAAGATATACGGAAAGCGCAGCACTAAAAAAGGTGAATGATGCCAATAGCAATATATCCTTTTTTAGTATTGGCCTTGGTGCGGAGATTGATACCGTTGTTTTAACTGAAATTGGTAAAACTTTTAGTGTCTTTGCAGGGAATAAAGAAGAATTGGAAACCACCTTCAATGATATTTCTTTCAGGGTTTCCCAACAAGCCAATAGTTTTTACTTATTTGAATATTGCAGTCCCAAACGCGATGGCAGTGGAGAGAACAATTTGGCCATTCAAGTTACTAGTGGTAACCTTCAAGGCGCTGTACAGACTAAGTTTGATGCCAAAGGGTTTACTGGTGGATGTGAATGATTTAGTCTTTTCAACATTACCAGAGAAAAAGAACAGTCATTTCGACCATAGGGAGAAATCTTATAATGCATGTATTCGTTTAGATTTCTAAATCGCACCTCATCTCGAAATAACGAATAAGTGCCCTACTGTCATTTCGATTATAGAGAGAAATCTCATTGAGGTATACTAGTTTGATTTTTGGCACATAAAATAAGTAAGAATCAAATTAAACCAATAGACATGGAAATAGTCTAATGGGAAATCATAAATTACTTTTAAAAAATACTGGGCCTCAAAAACTGAGTAAAACAACAACCTATACCATTTTATGAAATTATATTGCAACGGAAAATTAACCTTTTCAATATTGGTTATCACGTGTTTAGCACTTTCTCAACCCTTATTTTCCCAATCATCTACAATTAGTATAATTGGAACTGTTCTAGAAGAGAACACTCAAAGGCCAGTAGAATTTGCTACAGTCCTTATAGCAGACAGCAACACAAAAAAACCAATTTCTGGCACAACAACGCTTGAAAATGGCAATTTCACCCTGGAAACCAATGCCAGTAATTTTTATATTGAAGTAAGTTTTATGGGGTTTGTTACAAAAACCTTTGAAGAAAGCGCAGCCATAAATGGAACTATTGATTTAGGAACAGTCGGTTTATCTGAAAACTCACAACAATTGGATGAAGTTGTCCTAACAGGAGAAGTTTCTCAAACTATTTTTAAATTAGATAAGCGGGTATTCAATGTGGGTAAAGATTTAAGTAGTACCGGAGCAAGTGCTTTAGAGGTATTGAACAATGTACCATCAGTAAACGTAAATATTGAAGGGCAGATAAGCTTAAGAGGAAGCCAGGGAGTACAAATACTAATCAATGGAAAACCATCTATGATGGCCAGTGAGCAGGGAAATGCTTTGGGAACCTTGACGGCAGATATGATTCAAAAAATTGAGGTGATTACCAATCCATCTGCGAAATATGATGCAGAAGGCACTTCAGGGATTATAAATATTGTTCTTAAGAAAGAAGAAAAGAAAGGAATTAACGGTTCAGTTACCTTGAATACAGGGGTGCCCAATAACCATAGTGTAGGTCTAAGTCTAAATAAACGTACGGAAAAATTCAACCTTTTTAGTCAATTGGGTTTTGGTCGTAGAACATTTCCTAGCAAAAATGAATCTGAAAATATCGATCTTGTAAACAATACTTCTGTATATAGTATAGGAGAAAGTGATAAGAATGAAACTTTTTTTAATGTTATTCTGGGTACAGATTACCATATTGATGAGAACAATGTTTTGACGCTGTCAGGACACTTTGCATACGAATGGGAAAAAGAACATTCTGATACTGATTTTAGTTTTTTTGATGCAGCAAATACCCAGACAGATGGATACAGGCGCACCGAGTTAACGACTGCAACTAACCCAAAATATCAGTATGAGCTGCAGTACAAAAGAGATTTTGAAAGACATGAAGATCAATCTTTGTTGTTCAGTGCTTTAGGAAACTTTTTTGGAAAAGACCAAGTATCTGCATATAACAATAGTACAACTCTGGGGACCAATGCCAACACAGAACAACAGACCCGGACAGACTTTAAGGAGGCAGAATATACTTTTAAGTTAGATTACACACACCCCTTTTTAGAGAAGTATACCATTGAGACAGGAGCCCAATATGTTGTAAATGATGTAACCAGTGATTATGCTGTTAGTGATTTGGTTGGTGGTGTATGGTTGGATAATTCGGATTTGACCAATGTTTTTGAATACATACAAAACGTTTTAGGGCTTTATGGAACAGGGGCTTATGAAGGAGATAAGTGGGGCATAAAATTGGGACTTAGATTGGAAAACACTGATTTGGAAACAGTTTTACAGAACACCAATGAAAACAACAGTAGAAATTACACCAACCTTTTTCCAAGTGGGCATACATCCTTTAAAGTAAGTGATAATTTTTCATTACAAGCAGGGTATTCTAAGCGTATAGCTAGACCTAGCCTGTGGGATTTGAATCCTTTTGTTAACATCAGGAATAATTTTAGCATTTCTAGTGGAAATCCAAATGTGCAACCTGAGTATACAGATTCTTATGAAATTACAAGCATACATAATTTGGGAAAAGCATCCATTAATTGGGCGATTTTTCATAGACATACCCAAGATGTTATAGAGGATGTCACTGTTTTTGAAAATAATGTAAGCACGTCTCGACCAGAGAATGTAGGCATTAACAATGCAATTGGTGTAGAACTGAATGCAAAGTTTAGTCCGTTTAAATGGTTTATCCTCAACAATGATTTTAACTATAATAGTTTTAATCGTGAAGGTATTTTTAATTCAGAATCGTTTGATTTTAAAGGAAATAGATGGTCTTCTAGATTAACCGGTAAATTTAAGTTACCAGCAAGTATTGATATGGAAATTACAGGGGATTATAGAAGTAAGTACCAAACCATTCAACAAGAGATTTCTGATAATCTTTTTGCTAATTTTGGGTTGAGAAAAAAGGTCTTTAAAGGGAGGGTGGTACTTAATTTAAGTATCAGAGACGTTTTTGCTTCTCGTGTATTTGAAAGTATTACTGAGCAAACTGAATTTTATTTATACAATCGTCGAGAACGCGGTCGTTTTGTGACTTTTGGAATTAGTTACGGATTCGGAAAAGGTGAAGCCATGGAATTTTCTGGACAAAAAAGATTTTAAGAAACATCATAGTGTTTGCATTGGTTTAGATTTCTCAATATTGCCTCATTTCGAAATGACATAGGTGTTATAGTTGTCATTTCGAGAGAATGGAGAAATCTCATAGAATCCCACATAAACCCTCAAAATCATACATTTTCTAACCTCTATTTTAATTAAATACCACTTCTAAGTAGGGTTTTTGGCCTCATAGTTGTTCTATATAAACCAAACCATAAGATAACTAACATTGTCTTGCATCCTAAAAACTAAAAGGAGTGTTTAATTTAAAAAAAATGAAATCATGGATGTATTAAATGAAATTATTCAGAATAGTGCAATTGGAAACCTTTCTAAAGGATATAAGAGAATAGTGTTACTGCTTTTTTCATCAATTGTTGTGATGCTAGCAAGTATGTTACTATATGTCATTGTAAACGGATCAAATATTAATTTTGACTTTGGGTATTAATTCCTTTCCCTAATAATCATTGCGTTCTTAAAACTGGATTTTTCCGAATTTAGGTCGATAAGAAATCCATTGATAACAGCATAGGCTAATTCCCCATCTTTTTCTAAAAAAAAGGTAGGGTTAATACCTACTTCCAAATAAAGTTTTGGTTGCTTAAAATCAGTACTAACAATATGCAGCGGTACTTTTGAGGAGACTTCCTCCAATGAAATGTTAGCTACCTTAAGATATGCATAGCCCAGTTTTAACAGGGATGTGATATCCAGTTTTGAAATGCCTTTTATGGAAGGGAAAATTTTGGGAAACACTTTACCAACTTTTACTTTGTACCCTTTGGCATTTAAGGTTTCATACCCATAAAAGGTTGATAGGTCACCTTGGTCCATAATTCTACTGCTATAGTAGAAATCGTTGTGGTTTTCATTATCCACTTCAAGGCGATAAATGCCTAAATCTAATAGGTATTCCTTACCCAATAGTTCATAGGTGACATTTTCAATTTTTAAATCGAATAGCTTTCTATCATTCTGAGGAATTTTTTCATAATCTTCCACAGATTCCTCATTATACGACCCATTTGCTATGGTATGCAGCGCCGAAATAATGGACACGTAATTCAATTTTCTAATTTCTTGTTTTTCTATATCATTGGTGTACCCTCCAGATTCTATTAAAATAAGACTGGTACCCCATTTTGCAATATTATCGCCAAAAGCCCTTGGCTCAAAATCATCACTATATCTCCCCACTTGTCCTGGGGCATACTTTTGGATGATATTATTCATATACACAATTACCTTCATTGCATTGGCCCTAACATCATTCATGTCCTTTTCATAATTGTAGGCTGTTGCCAAATATGAAATTGTAGCAGGTTTATTGGTGAACTCTGCATTGTAATAGGTACTTTGGTCGTGGAGGTTGAATCCAAAATCTGCATTTAAACTATCCCTTACCTTTTTTAAGGTTTTCCCCTCAGGCGATTGCAATCTCAAGGCATCACGGTTGATGTCTATTCCCAATGCATTCCTTCTTTGGTATACCTCTGCCCCATCAGGATTTAGCATGGGCAAAAAATGAAGCGTCAAATGACTTAAAATTTCTTTTTTTTCTTCGGCAAAAGTCTGACCGTCCAAAAAATTCAAAATATCAAAAATAGCCTGTGTGGCAGTGGGTTCATTTCCATGCATTTGTGACCAAAGAAAAACATTGATGTTTCCAGAACCAATACTTATTAAAGACAAATTACGGCCTTCAATCGATTCCCCCACTTTTTGAACAATGAACTTTGGATTTTTTGCATATTGACTTATAAGAGGCTGTATATCAGAATATTTTATTCTACGCTTTCCTATAGTTGCCTCTTGGTATTGCTCATATGTATCATACAGGTTGGTCGTAATATCCTTATCCTGTCCAAAAGCAAATATAATACTGAGTATACATCCTATTGATAAAAGATTGTTTTTCATTATTTTTGTATTGGTGTCTTTTTAAAATTATACTTTTTAGTAGCTTTCTTCACTTTTTCTAAGAAATCTTTTCCTGGATCTGTTTTTTCAGTTCGGTAGCCATCATCTTTCTCTAACCAAAGTTCGTGCCCAACAAAATTGGTGTATTCATAATGCCCAATAAGATACTCAATATTGTATTTGTCAGCAAGATACTTTACCAGTCGGATATTGGCTTTTAATTGCTTTTTGGTAAGTGGAACTCCTTCAGTACCCCCTACATTTTCAACCCCTATGGCACAATGGTTAAGGCCTATGACGTGCCTTGCCATAGTTGTTTCTGACATTTGTCTATAAATGGTGCCATCTTGATCAATTAAAAATTGTGAAGAAACATTCAGCGCACTTGCATTTGTAATATCTGGACGTGTATTGGGTAGTTTGGCCTTTTCAAAAGCCTTGAAAGAGCCTTCTAGTGTAGGTATTGCGGTCCAATGTAAGACAATCATCTTTGGAACAATGGTTGTTGATTGTTGCTCTAGGCCATAACGTTTGGATAAATATTCTAAGGTTAGTATTTCTCGCTCTTTATTAAAAACAATGGGTTTATCAACTATTTGCCTGCCAATGCCACAGGACATGAAGCATAATAAGCTAAAGAGCAGTAAGCATTTTTTCATGTTAGTATTTATTGTTCAAGGTTATTTTTAAGCACCATGATATCTACATTTTTTTTAATCCAAAATTTAGCCAAATCAGTTGGTGCAGGAGTAAAAGGGTACGTAAATGAGCTTAAAATAATATCTTCATCTCCATCATTATCAATATCACCGGTATCCATCAAAAACCATTTTCCTAAATTAGAATCGGTAAACGTAAAGGCTTTAAAAGAATAAGATTTTGAATCGGTATTTTCTAAATACACAAAAGAAAGTTCAGGGTGGTTTTCATAATCTGGAAAGGTAGAAAGTAATCCAAAATCTAGATCTCCATCTTTGTCAAAATCATTGCTTACTACTCGTGTGGCTCCATTTAAAGGGTAGAAATATTCCTCAGAGAATTCATTTTTTCCATTATTAATATGGATGCGCATGCCATGATATGGTTTGTGGACGTAGGATTTATCTGCATTGTCTCCATTCACAATAATGATGTCATCATCCCCATCATTATCATAGTCAACCAAATCAAACCAACTGCTGCCATATACAGGGCTATAACTAATTACTTTTTCTGCTCTAAAGGCTAAATCATTTTCTTGATAAAAAATAGTAATCCCTTCATCCCCTTGCCCAGACAATACAATTAAATCTTCTTTACCATCTTTATCCATGTCCCTGTGAATCACCCTGAGGGACCCTGGTTTGTTTAAAAGGATTCTTTTTTGATATTGGCCTTGTTCATTTTTAACAAGAATTGACAACTGCCCAGTTAAGTTCCCAAATTCACTCACTACAATTTCTTCTGTTCCATTTTTATCCAAATCATGAATCAATGTATGTACTGGTCTATGGAATACATCATTGATAACAGGTTTTATACTACCGTTATGGGCACTAAAAATTCTTCCATTGACCATATCTGATTGGTTTAAAATACCAATTGTGGTAATAAAATTGGTACCCTCTTTCTCAATGATCGAAGTGATTCCGTTTCCAAACCCACCCATAGGAACAATTTCTTTACTACTAAAATCATAAGCGGCAATACCTCCGGACAAATCCCCTATCACAAGCTTATATTTAGCCTCATTATATTCCATAAAAGTAAAAAGAGTGCCTTTTGTTTGGTCTAAAGAAATTGGGTTGGGTGTAAACTGAGTTAACTCTTCAGAAAGCTTTATACCATCATTTTGTAAGGTATCTGGTGCCAAGGAAAGAATATACTTTTTAAGCAATGCCCAATCTTCCAAAGGCATAAGTGGCTTAGAGGGATAAATTCCAGATTCGATAATCGCACTTTGTTCTCCAAAAGGAAGCCCTGCATAAGGACTATATCCATTTTCCCTAATGCCAAGTCTGGCACCCATTTCGGGTAATATTTCATCTTCCCAAATATTTCTGGGTAAGTCTTCAATCGCTGGGGCTATATGACAACTTGCACAATGTGTATTGTATAGTGCAACTTCTTTTTTTTCCTTTTTTTTTGAAGAACACGAAATAATTAGCATGGTCAAACAAATAAAATATATCCTTTTTCTAAGCATGTTATACATTATGATATTTGGTATGGGATGTTTTCCCCTTTATAAAAAGCAATCAAATTTTGTGCTGCATATACCGACATACGATCTCTGGCTTCCACCGTAGTAGAACCTATATGCGGTAATACCGATACATTTTCCATTTGTAACAATGGATTGTTCTTATGCATGGGTTCAGGATTTGTTACATCTAAGCCGGCACCCCATATTTCCTTTTCGTTCAATGCATTTATTAAATCTGTCTCATTATGTACGCCACCTCTGGAAGTATTGATGAATAGAGCACTTGACTTCATTTTTTTGAAAGTCGTTGCGTCAAATTTATTGTTGGTTTCTTCGGTTAAGGCACAATGCAATGAAAGAACATCACTGCGCTCTAGAAGTTCATTAAAACTGACTTTTTTTGCATTCAATTCTTTTTCTGCCTTGGTGTTTGGTGTACGGTTACAATATATAACCTCCATGTTATATGCTCCCTTACATCTTTTTGCAAATTCCAGTCCTATGGTACCCAACCCAAAAATCCCAACGGTTTTGTTTTTTAATTCCAGACCCAAATTTGCCCTGGGTTTAAAGTGACCCCAATTGTCATCAATAATAGTTTTGTGCATAAAGAACATTTTTCTAGAAGTAGCCAACATCAAGCCGAAGGCAATATCTGCTGTGGCATCGGTCATGGCATTTGGAGCGTTGCCAACCAGGATGTTTAAACTTTTAGCTGCGGAAATATCAATGTTATCGTAACCGACAGCAAATTGAGAAATCATTTGTAAGTGTGAATTTTCGCTTAAAAAATCCCTGTCAATTATATAGTTGCTCGTGGATAGCAAAACATCATGCTTTTTTGCCTCATTGTTAAATTCAGTGGCCGTCATGGGTAGGTCATTGGTCCATTTTGTAACCTCCAACCCTGCTTTTTTCATTAAAGTTACACCTACATCGGGTATATTTAAGCAAACGAGTACTTTCATAAGAGTATTTAAGACCCTAAAGTAAAGCATAAAAGTTTTAAGAATACCAATGGCTGCTGAATTTAATTTGTGCTACCAAATAATGGTATTTTCATGCTTCATACGAACTTTATGCGCACAACTAAATGATTACACAATTGTATTGTAAGGAATTTATTTACGGATATAGTCAGGGAATTAGCAGGTGATTAGACTATTGTTCTTTTAAAACTAAAACCATTTTTTGATGGATTATTCCAGTTTTTTTAGACGGATATTTTTCTCCACTGACCTTAAATCCTTTTTTTTTATAAAATTCTATGGCTGTTTCTCTTGCGTTGAGGGTCACCCTTTCTAATTGCTCTTCTTCGCATTTCTTAAGGAGCGTTAAGAGGATGAGCTGGCCAATACCTTTTCTTTGATTTTTCTCCGCAACAGCCATCTGTGAAATTATCCCAAGAGTGTCATCAATATTTAACCTACCCGTTCCTACTATTTCGTTGTTATGTAAGCAGATGAGATGAAGGCCACTTTCTTCATACGTATCCTGTATTAACTGGGACTTATTTTTCATATCATTAAAGAAGCAGTTTATTCTAATGTTCACAGCTTCCTTATACAAGGGATGTGTTCTAGTAATGTATTGTACTGTCATGCATGAATTTCAGTGTAATTAGACTTTAGAAATCTCACTAAATTCCTTTAATAAGGACTTTTTTATTTGGTCCTGTAATTTTTGCCCGCCCGCCACTAACTCAGCAACATGAATCCTATCTTTTTCAGAAACTTTTCTGTGGTCCAAACTCCAAGCAGCCATTTCAATGATAATAGGAACTAAGGCTATACCTGTTTGGGTTAGGGTATAAATGTTTTTTTGCTTGTGTTTAACATCTTTTGTTTTAATTACAATGCCTGATACTTCCAATTTATGAAGTCTGTCAGTTAAAATATTACTGGCAATTTTTTCATCAGAGGCTCTTAGCTCATTAAAATATCTTTTTCCAACGAATATCATGTCCCGTATAATTAATAGGGTCCATTTATCACCAAAGATTTCAAGGTATTGATTAATAGGGCACAATGATTTTTTTTCTTTCATTTTAAATTTCTCTCAAAACCAGTTGCAAAATACAATTAGTTTAATATATTTGTCTAGTTGTTTTATGCAACTGGTCAAAGATACATAAAATTAGAAATAATGAATATGGGATACATTATAGAAAACTATTCGATTTTGGACAAAGAAAATTATATACCTCCAGTTAAGGTTATAAATGAAGCCTTAGCAAAATACAATGGTAAGTTTCTAGTCGCTACTCCAAAGGCTGAAACCTTATCAGGAAATCCACTTGAGGTAGTGATTGTTATGGAATTTGATTCCGTTGAAAGTGCCAAATCCTTTTATATGTCAGATGATTACAAAGAATATAAAGATTTGTTTAATAATACCACCCAAGGTTGGGTACTTCTTTCTGGTGGATACAATAACTAATGTTTAAGAAAAAAGGATGAATATGCCAAAAAAACTTGAAAATTACACTCTGGAAATTGCTGTTAAAGGAAGTGCCTCAAAGGCATTCACTGCCTTATCTCAACACGTACATTTGTGGTGGGGAGCAACAACTAATGCGACCTCCAATGTTGGAGATGAATTTACAGTGAGCTTTGGGGATGCCAATTGGTCTTTTAGGGTAACTGACTTTGTTGCCAATGCCAAAATTACATGGGAATGTATTGGTGGCAATCCAGATTTTAATGCTGAATGGATTGGAGATACCCTCTATTGGACTATTGAACAAATTGGAGATACGGTCAAAATTAGTTTAGTACAAGTTGGACTAACACCAGACATGAACTGTTATGATATTTGTAATGCAGGGTGGAATTTCTTCATAACCAATAGCTTGCAAGCTTTTTTGGAAACAGGAGTTGGCAATTTTAATTTTACAACGCCTAGCATGTAACAAAAAAATCCCTAAGGTTTAGCCTCAGGGATAGTTGATTTCAATGATTGAAAGTTATTTAGAACAAGTTTGAACCTATTGTTTTTTACTCCTTTAACGCTTTAAGTGCCAGTAAACTTTCATATGCTTTTTTTCCTTTGTTATCTCTATCAAAAACTAATGGGTAGTTTGTTCGTCCTGCTGCTGGAAAGTTATTTTTCCATGAATCACCGTCATTAACTCCCCAGAATGTCACTCGGCTAATCACGTTTTTGTGCTTTAAAAATAAAGCGAAAATATCTTCATAACGTTTTGCAAGAGCAACACTAACAGAATCAGGTAAACCATTGGTATAAGGATTGTTTTGCGCGCTTATTTCGGCTCGCTGACTGATATCTGCTCCTTCCACATTTTTTGGATTAGGAAGCACATCAATATCTAGCTCTGTGATGGCAACTTTTACCCCTAGAGCGGCGTATTCCAAGATACTTGTTTCTATTTCGGCTAGGGTCGGAGAATTTAAATGCCAATGTCCCTGCATACCAATTCCGTCTATTTTAGCACCACTTTCCTGAATTTTTTTAACCATTCTAATCACCCCATTTCGTTTTGCTTCACCGGTCATGCTATAATCATTATAATACAAATCCGCTTCAGGGTCAGCAACAGCAGCCAATTTAAAAGATAATGCTAAATAGTCTTCTCCTAACACATCTAGAAATACAGATTTTCTTAAGGACCCATCACCTTCTACTGCTTCATTCACTACATCCCAACTGATTAATTTACCAGCATATCTTCCAGCAATGGTATTGATATGATCCGTCATGGCACTGACCATTTCCGTACTGTCTTTAATTTCATAGAAAAATCTAGAAAGCTGACTGTGCCAAATTAGCGTATGCCCATGTACTTTTGCTCCATTTTTTTCTGCTAAGGCAAATAGCTTATCAGGTGCTTCAAAATTAAAAGTATCTTTTGCAGGATGAATGTGCATGGACTTCATGATATTTTCAGCGGTATAACAATTAAACTCTTTTGCAATTAATGCACTTTGAATGCTATCTTGCTCATCTATTTGTCCTGAGTTTAAGGCAGTTCCAATTAGGAAATCGATTGCGTAACTATTGCGTAAAGAAGGTGCCTCTTCTACTGTTTTTTCAGATTTTGAGCCGCAGGATGTAACTAGAATAGTGATTAGGATAGCACATAATGTTGAGTTGATTCTCTTTAACATGACAGTTTTTGTTTTAATTGTTTGAATTAGTTAATCCTATAAAAATAGTTCATAAATATTATATTGATACAGTTCCTGTTATTTTTAAATTACTATTTACTAACTACTATTAAGTCCTCCTTTTAAATTGATAAGGTCGTTTTTGAAGTCAAAGTCCTCCAGTATTTTAATAGCCGCCTTACTGCGCATGCCAGATTTGCAATACACCAAAAGTTTTTTGTCAGTGGAAATTTCTACTTGCCTGTCCTCTAATTCACCCAAGGGAATGTGAAGGCCGCCAATATGGTCTTGTTCTCGCTCCTCAAACGTCCGCACGTCTAGCACATTAAAGTCATCCTTAGTATTCTGATAGGTTTTGAAATCAATTTCTAAAAACTCCGTTTTAATAGCACAGACAAAGGCGTAATCTTGGTCTAATGTCTGAACTACTATTCCACTATTTTTTTGAAAGGAAAATAATTGTTGTTGTACGCCTAATGCATCATAGGTTAGTAGGGTACCCGATAAAACTTTGCCTATTCCACAAATCATTTTTAAGACCTCATTCGCTTGTAAGGCACCTATTATACCTGGTAGTACTCCTAAAACTCCAATGTCTGAACAATTTGGCACAGATCCTTCTTTAGGTGGATTGGGATATAAACAGCGGTAGCTAGGGCCATTTTTATAATTAAAGACAGAAACTTGCCCTGCAAATTTAAAAATAGAACCAAAAACCACAGGTTTGTTAGTGAGTATGGCTGCATCATTTATGAGATATCGACTCTGAAAATTATCAGTGCCATCTACAATTATGTCATAATTAGCAAAAAGAGTCAAGGCATTGTCCTTATTAAGCCTTTCGGGATACACATCAAATTTTATAAAAGGATTTAGTACGGATAACTTTTCAGCAGCAATTCTTGCCTTGTTTTTTCCAATGTCCTCATGATTAAATAGTATCTGACGTTGTAAATTACTTTGTTCAACACTATCATCATCGACAATACCGATTGCGCCCACACCAGCAGCGGCAAGATATTGCAATACGGGACAGCCTAGTCCTCCTGCTCCTATTACTAGTACCTTGGCTTTTTTTAGTTTTAATTGTCCTACTTCCCCTATTTCGTTTAAAAGGAGATGCCGACTATATTGTTTGCTTTCTTCTGCGGTTAATGTGGTCATTTAAGGACTTATTTATTGGTGTCAGGACGCATTAGTTAAACTAGTATCCCAATCTTTCCAAACAACCTCATACCCCTGGGAGGCTATCATCTCTTTTATTTCTTGGGTATTGCGTTCATCAGAAATTTCAAATTGCTCCAGGGATTCTGGAGCTACGGTATAGCCACCAGGGTTCGTTTTAGATTCTGCACTTATAGAGGTAATTCCCAAATTGATGATATTATTCCTGAAATTTTCAGTTTCTCGGGTAGACATAGAAAGTTCCACGTTTTCGTCTAATAACCGATAAGCACAAATTAGTTGTACTAAATCGGAATCTAACATTTCTACCTTAGGCTCCACATTTCCTTGGTGTGGTCGCAATCTTGGAAAGGATATAGAATACTTAGTTTTCCAATAGTTCTTTTGTAAATATTTTAAATGCAGTGCCGTATAAAAGCTATCTACTCGCCAATCTTCTAGTCCAAATAAAGCACCCAACCCAATTTTATGAATCCCAGCTTTTCCTAACCTGTCCGGCGTATCTAATCGATAATGAAAATTAGACTTTTTTCCTTTTGGATGATGTTCTTTATAGGTAGCCTCATGATAGGTTTCTTGGTAAACCAATACGGCATGAAGCCCCTCCCCTTTTAAGGTTTCGTACTCATCTTGGTTAAGGGGTTGTACCTCCATAGAAATGTTAGCGAATTGTGACTGGATTAATGAAATAGCATTCTTTATGTATGGAACCCCCACTGTTTTATTGGCTTCTCCTGTCACCAATAAAATATGGTCGTACCCCAAATTTTTAATATGAGCTACCTCGGCTAGAATCTCATTATCCGTTAGTGTTCTACGGCGTATTTTGTTGGTCATACTAAAGCCGCAATACGTACAAATATTTTGGCATTCGTTAGAAAGGTACATCGGAATATACATTTGTATGGTATTCCCAAATCGCTTTTTAGTTAAGGCGTTACTGCGTTGCGCCAATTCTTCTATAAAAGGTTTGGCAGCAGGGGAAATCAATACCTTAAAATCATCCAAATCAATCTTCTCTTTTCGTAGGACCGTTTGTACATCGGCCTCAGAAACAGCATAGATTTCTTCTTTAAGGGTATCCCAATCGTATAAATTAAAAGTATCTCTAAAACTATTCATTTAAAAAAGAGGTTAAAGGACTGCTAGCTTCTGCAAGTTTTTTAATAGGAGCTAATTTGGCATTATAGGCCATTCTACCAGCCTTAACAGCCATTTTAAAAGCTATTCCCATTTCAACTGGATTTTGTGATACAGCAATGGCGGTATTTACCAATACGGCATCTGCTCCTAGTTCCATGGCATATGCAGCATGTGAGGGCGCTCCAATGCCCGCATCTACAATTACAGGAACATTACTTTGCTCGATAATAATTTCTAAAAAATCTGCTGTTTTTAAACCTTTATTACTACCTATTGGTGCTCCTAAAGGCATTACACATTGAGCTCCTACTTCTTCTAAGCGTTTGCACAATACAGGGTCCGCATGAATATACGGCATCACCACAAAACCTAATTTCACCAATTCTTCAGCTGCTTTTAGAGTTTCAATTGGGTCTGGTAATAAATATCTTGGGTCAGGATGAATCTCTAATTTAATCCAGTTTGTTTTTAAAGCCTCTCTAGCCAACTCTGCAGCAAATATAGCTTCCTTGGCAGTACGCACTCCAGATGTATTTGGCAACAAATTAATGTGACTTGCATGTAAATGCGTCAACATATCATCCGAGGTATTCGTTAGCTCCACACGCTTTAATGCGACTGTAACCAATTCACTTTCAGAAGCTATTATGGCCTCCCTCATAAGTGCTGTATTACTGAATTTTCCAGTACCAGTGAATAATCTTGATGAAAATTCTTTATCAGCTATTTTAAGTGTGTCTGTCATTTAATCTTTTTTTGGTTTCCAAATCTGCTCTTGTGAAGCAGGCGTTTGCAGTATTTTATTGAAGGATGAAAGGGATCTAAAATTGCGTGTTATTTCCCCAGAAATGGCAATTCCGTGTACTCCTGTGCTCATTATTTCTGGAACATCGGCAAGGGTAATGCCGCCAATAGCGATAATGGGAGTTTCTGTTTTTAATTCATCGATAATAGCCTGGTAACCTTTTAACCCTAGTACTGGACTTAGGTTTTCTTTTGTTTTGGTGAATTTAAAAGGTCCAAGACCAATATAGTCAACTCCTTTTTTTATAAGTGCTTCACAATCTTGCAAGGTATTTGCCGTGCCCCCAACAAGATAATAGTTCCCCAAAAATTCTCTTGCAATAGTTGGAGAAGCATCCGTTTTCCCTAAATGAACACCATCTGCTTTCACCTCTTTTGCTATTTTGTAAAAATCGTTTATGATAAGTCGGGTTTGAAATTGGGCGGTAATCTCTCTGGCCTTTTGAGCTGTTTTCAGGAGGATATTTTTGCTTTCATTTTTAAGCCTTAATTGCACCAACTCGGCACCATGAATACAGGCTTGTTGAATATTTTCCAAATGCGCTTCAGGGGTTGTCCCTTGTGATATATAATGTAGTTTACTTATGTTCATGTTTTTTAGAAATAAGAGGTTAAATTTAAGGTAGCTATAAGGTTTTTACAATAGCCATTATAATATCTTATGCACTTCTTCTATTCGTTTTAGTTGTTTTCCTTAATTACAATTTCACTATTTTTAGTTAAGAATAATAAAGTTACACCTTACAATTCTTAACTATTCATTCTTAGTTCTATGTGCGTTCCCAATAACGACTCATTAGAGTTTAAAAATGTTTCTGTATAATACTTTGCTAGCCTACAAGCATCCTCTAAAGGGATTCCTTTTGCTAGGTTTGATGCTAAGGCAGCCGATAAAACACAACCACTGCCATGTTTTTCATGAATTTTATCTACTTTGGGTTCTATGTTTGTTTGTATAATACCACTATGATGCAATTGATCCCAGCCTTTTTGATCGGCTCTATGCCCGCCTTTTAAATAGATGTTGGTTTTTTGTGTCATATAACTAAGAGTATCGGCAATAGATTTCTCTGGGTATAATGCTTTTATCTCCTCGTAATTTGGGGTGATTAAATAGCTGTATTCCATTACCCTATCAAAATGTTGAAGGTATTCTTCACTGTGAAAATTGTATCCTGCACTTGCTTTTAAAATGGGATCTACAATAATTTTAATGTTTGGGTCATGCTGGCGAATAAATTCGAGTAAATTGGCCAAAACATCCCAGTTTTCTATAATCCCTATTTTTATAACAGGAACCGAAAACCGATTTAACAACGTCTCTAGCTGCCCTTTAATCGTTTTATATGGTACCCATTCGCAGCTTTTAAACGAAACATCATCTTGAATGGTAACAGCTGTACAAACAGATAAACCATATAGGCCATGGGCTTCAAAAGTTTTAATATCTGAAGTAATTCCCGCACCGCTGGATGGGTCTAAACCGCCTATGCTAATGATGTACGCATGCTCCTGCATCTTATTCTTGTATTTAAAAAATTGCAGCCGCAGCTGTATTGATTTTTTTAAAACTATCTAAAGGGTTTTCGCTATTCCAAACACCACCCAAGACCCCTACTCCTTGGTAGCCCATGGTTTTGAATCTGTCCAAATTCTCCACCATTGCACCACCCATACCTACTATTTTTTTAGGAATATGCTGTACTGTAAACCCTTTTCCTTGATATCCTTCTTTAGAAATGGATGTGAACACTGGACTTAGCAAATGGTAATCGAACTCAAAGTCGCACTTTTCTATGGTGTCTGGATCATGAAAAGAACTGCTTATTGTTTTTCCTGTCATTTGCAAGGTATTAAAATACCCACTGCCCTCTTCTAAAACATCCCGCCTTTTCTGTTCCTGGAAATGAATGCCTTTTAAATTAAAGGAATTGACTAATTCATGACAAAAATGAACCACAATTCGGTTGTGATATTGTTCCTCAATTTGTTGTAAATATGCACTATGTTGCTCGTGATTTTTAGCAGGTTTACGCAAATGATAGTATTCCAAACCTTCCTGAAACAGGTTGTTCAGTATTTCAATTTCGTTGGGTATGTCTGCTTCTGGAGCAATTAATACAATCATTTTATGTATGGTGTCACTTTTATTGAATTTCAGAATGTTTATGGACTGATATAAACATTGAAAAAGGTTGAGTTAGGGATTGCAGCGGTATCTTTTTTTTTTTGAAAAAGATATAGCGCAAAGCCCGACACCCGCTATTTCAAGCGGGAGGAACTTCCTAAAAAAACTACAGATAAACTTCTGAGCCTTTTTCTTTAAACTCTTTAGATTTTTCATCCATTCCTTTTCGAATCACCTCATTATCTACAATATCATTTTCTGCAGCAAAATCACGCACCTCCTGAGATATTTTCATAGAGCAGAATTTTGGTCCACACATAGAACAGAAATGAGCAATTTTTGCGCCATCTGCTGGCAAGGTTTCATCATGATATTCTCTTGCCAATTCTGGATCTAATCCTAGATTAAACTGATCCTCCCAACGGAATTCAAAACGGGCCATGCTTAATGCATTGTCTCTATGTTGTGCTCCAGGATGTCCTTTTGCCAAATCTGCCGCATGTGCAGCCAATTTATACGTAACTACCCCTGTCCGCACATCTTCTTTATTTGGTAAGCCTAAATGCTCTTTTGGCGTAACATAACATAGCATGGCACATCCAAACCAGCCTATCATTGCAGCTCCAATTCCAGAGGTAATATGATCATATCCAGGCGCAATATCTGTGGTTAAAGGGCCTAAGGTATAGAAAGGTGCTTCATCACAAACTTCAATTTGTTTTTCCATGTTTTCCTTTATCATGTGCATGGGTACATGACCAGGACCTTCTATAAAACACTGTACTTCGTGTTTACGAGCTATTTGAGTTAGCTCACCTAAGGTTTCTAATTCTGCAAACTGTGCTTCATCATTAGCATCGGCAATAGAACCCGGACGCAAGCCATCTCCTAAAGAAAAGGCAACATCATACGATTTTAAGATATCACAAATATCCTCGAAGTGCGTATATAAAAAGCTTTCTTTATGATGTGCTAAACACCATTTTGCCATTATAGAACCACCACGAGAAACAATGCCTGTTACACGTTTTGCTGTCATAGGAACATATCGTAGCAATACACCAGCGTGAATGGTAAAATAATCTACTCCCTGTTCTGCTTGTTCTATTAAGGTATCACGGAATATTTCCCATGTTAAATCTTCAGCCACACCATTTACTTTCTCTAAGGCCTGATAAATAGGTACGGTACCAATGGGTACTGGAGAGTTACGAATGATCCATTCTCTTGTTTCGTGAATGTTTTCTCCAGTGGATAAATCCATGATATTATCTGCTCCCCAACGACACGCCCATACTGCTTTTTCTACCTCTTCCTCAATAGAAGAACTTACAGCAGAATTACCAATATTGGCATTAATTTTCACCAAGAAGTTTCTACCTAAAATCATAGGTTCTGCCTCAGGGTGGTTAATGTTGGAGGGAATTACGGCACGACCTCTTGCCACCTCTGAGCGTACAAATTCTGGTGTAATTTTAGCAGGAATAGCAGCACCAAAATGTTCTCCAGGATGCTGTTTTCTTATTTCAGTCATTTCATCTATACGCTGATTTTCGCGAATAGCGATGTATTCCATTTCTGCAGTAATCATGCCCTTTTTAGCATAATGCATTTGAGAAACATTTTCTCCTTTTTTGGCGCGTAATGGCTTTTTTAACAATGAAAAACGCATATGATCTAAATTTGTATCATTTAGACGTTCATTACAATAATCTGATGAAAAGGCATCTAATTGTTCTACGTTACCACGGTCCTTGATCCAGCTTTCGCGAATTCTTTCTATCCCGTTGTGAATGTTAATGTCTTTATTGGGATCTGTATAAGGACCAGAAGTATCATACACAGTTACAGGCTCATTTGGAGTGAGTTTCCCAGTCATGGAATCTTTAGTATCACTTAGGGCAATTTCCCGCATGGCCACTTCTATTTGAGGATGAATCTTCCCTTTTACATAGATTTTTTTTGAGTTTGGAAAGGCTTGCCTAGAAATACTGGTTTTTTTTGGTGCTGTGTCTTTGCTTTTCATACGTTCGTGCTTGTAATTTATGTGAGGTGATTATAGAATAGTTATGTTTGTTTAGCCTCCCTGGGTGGCCTGTATTATTAATAGGGTGTCGTTTTGTTTTAGTATTGTACTTTCCCAATGGGTTTGAGAAATAATAGCCTGATTAATAGCTATTGCTACCCCACTCGTAGGAGATTGTATTTTATGTAATAGCTGTAATACATTTAGGTTGTCGCCAATCTCTAAAGGAAGTTCATTATGAAAAATAGTAATCATATACAGTATATTTTATATGCTGTAAAATCTAAGGATAGAAAGTCTTTGAAATAAATACCTAAATTCTGAACTAGAAATTAGGGGTTAAGAAAAGATGGAACACACTAGTTTAAAAGTATGCTTTAACTTTTCCCTTCGGCGGTACTAACCGCATCAGGTTCAAAGGGTAATTCTCAGTTCCTTTTTAAAAGGCACACCCCTAAAGTTTACTATGTAAATGTAATACTATTTGATAATTAGATGAACTGTTAGCTCTAGTAATTTTTAAATACAATATTATGTGCTGACAATGAGCATTTTATTCTGTTTCCACTATAAGGAAAGTTTTAGAGTGCAAATTGAAACATGAGTTATGGTATCAGGATGCTACTGATTTAAGTAGCAATACCCAGTCATTAATTTCATCATCTGAATTTTCAGGCGTAAAAATATAGCTACCAGTATTTTTATAAGTTCCTATTGTTTGTTCTTCTCCTGTTTTAGGGTTGAACCAAAAAGCTTGGATTTTTTCTCCAGCTATTTCCCCTAGCTGTATCTCCATTGGTTTTCCAGTATAGGTATATACAAAAGCATAATTAGATCCTCGAGTCGCCAAAATATACTCATATGCTTCACCTACATTATTTAACACCAAGGATTGGTCTGGAACTCTGTCATAATAAGAAACTGAAAGCATTAATTTTTTTAAATGCTTCATTTGGTTTACGCCTTCAGAATCTAGGACTTCATTCCAATATTCACGTGCGCCAAAAGCTGGATTTTCATCTTTGGGTTTGTGCATTTGCATTACAGCATTGTGTCCATATGTAAAACCACTACCACCAGAAAACACAGACCAATAGGCGTATCTACGTACATCATCTGCAGTCCAATAGGGTTCAGAAGGGTCATGTAATCCCTGTGGAATAGACTCATAGGAAGGTTCACCATCCAAGGTGGGTTTTATAGGCTTTAAGACATAATCCTCTTGTACATATTTGTAATTATCCTGTCCGTGAGCGGTAACCTCTTCCTCTTGGTCATATCTTCTGTATCCAGACTGGAACATATTAAAATCCAACCACTCTTCCTGATGAAACCAAGTAGATGATTTTTTCCTACCGAAAGGATGAAACGTAATCAATTGATTTTCATTTTGGTTCAATGTTTCTCCCATACTTTTCCATAAAGCTGTATGTTCATTTCCTTTTGTATCACCTCCATTTAACCATATAATATGGTTTTGATGGTATCTTTTGGCCAACCAATCTGCATATTTAGTCGCATCCTCCAAGGATACATCTCCGGCTTTGACATTGGTGCCCCATACAGGAACCATTGCCATATACATGCCCTTTTCTTTTGCTAGTTTTACAATATAATCTACATGATCCCAATAATCGTACTCATTTTGGTTGCTGGGGTTCTTACCCTCCATGAGATAAGGTTGTGATACATTTTGATTGAGGAGTGCAGAAGCTCCATAGAAATTTTTTGCTTTTAATTCATGCAACACCATCACCTGAATTACATTAAAACCTTTTTCGGCTCTATCATCCATGTATTTCACAGCTTCCTCTCTACTTAGCTTAGAGAATAGTAGCCAAGCAGTATCCCCCAACCAAAAAAATGGCTGGTTATCCTGGGTGGAAAAATACCTTTGGTTTTCGGATATTTTTAAAATCTGAAGCTGGCTCGTATCCATTTGTTGTGCTTTACATCCCCAGAAAAAAAGCAGGGAGCACAAAACAATTGTTTTACAGGTTTCCATTCCTGATGCAATAGATTTTTTAAGCCTATTACCAGTAGCCTTAGTAAAATTGTTTTTAATTTTCATTTTATAATTAGGGTATTTCTCAATGTTGGTTTTACTATACAACAAAAGAGTATCCCTTTACTATAAATTGGAAGTAAGTAAAGGGAATCGTTTTTATCAAATTTAGAAAGAGCATTAGATAACAACCCGGTCACCGTTATTAGCAGCAGATTTCTGTATGGCTTCCACAACTTTGATGTCTAACATACCTTCTTCCCCAGGAACAAGAATATTGTTATGATCTCCATTAAGAATAGCCAAAGCATCTTCATCCATTTGTTTGGCTTGTTGGTTTCCAATAAAAGGGTTTAATATTTCCCCATCGCTTGTGGTACCTTTAACCCCTGTGTAGGACTGAAATGGTTTCAATTCATACCATCCTTTTTCACATTTTGTATTTAAAGTTCCTATGTTTTCAGCGAAAGTAGCTTTGCATTCGGCGGTAATTCCACCAGGAAATTCTAGATTAAAAAGTGTGGTTTCATCGGCATCAAAAATATGAGAACGTGTATTACTTTGTGTAGCACTAACAGAAATTGGTTCTAGACCCGTAACATAGCGTGATGCGTTTAATGCATACACACCCATATCAAACATTGCGCCACCACCGTATTCTTTGCCTATTTTCCAATGGCTAGGGTCATTTGCACCATTGTGGAAACCTGTCTCAGCATAAATGCTCTTCACATTCCCATAAGGCTTATCCGCAGCCCATTTAATTATTTTTTGAGTTACCGGTTCATGTTGCATTCGATAACCAATAGTCAATTGCACTTTATTTTTTTTACAGACATCTATCATTATTTGACAATCAGCAACCGTTGTAGCCATTGGTTTTTCACACCAGACATGTTTTCCCGCATTGGCGGCTATAAGGGTATATTTTTTATGTAAGGTGTTTGGCAATACAATATAGACGACATCAATCTCATCGTTATTGGCAATTTCATGCATATTTCCATAGTTGTAAATATTGCTATCCTTTAAACCATATTTTTCTTTCCAAACAGGGACTTTATCAGGACTTCCTGTTACAATCGCTTTTAATTCACAATTTTTCGTCAATTGTAGTGCAGGAGATAATAAATCTGTACTGTAATATCCTAAACCAACTAAAGCCACACCAAGCTTCTTCTTTTGGGTAGGGATTGAAAATGCTGTTAAAGGCAAAGTACTTGCCGCTAAAAATAATCCTGATTTTTTAATAAATTTTCTTCTATTTTCCATTTTTGGTTGGTGTTATTAGTTATGCCACTATTGCCAGCAAGTTATAAAATATGCCTATCACTTTAACAAATTGCATTTTTTTTAACGTTGTTTATAAACTTTATGAGTTTTGATCTTTATATATTTAACATAAAGTACATTGGGACTATTTTTATTATGAATGTTATAGAGGTGAACAAGGAGAACCTTAAAAAGCAGTTATGGTTTTTGGATGTCTCTGTACCAAATAATAATAGACCTAATCGTATATGAAACCAAGCTTTATCCTTCTTACTCTGACCTTCCTTATATTAAATTCCTGCAATAAAAACCATATTAGTTACACAAAGAAAAATGGAGCTATGATTGTTGCAATTGATGAAAAACCCGTGCTCTCTTACCAATATGAAACCATGTATCCCCCTGCCGGTGTAGACTCTGCTTTTCAAAGAAGTGGGTACATTCATCCGTTAAAAACCTTGAGTGGACATACATTGACTTGGATTCAGCCTGAAGATCATTACCATCATTACGGTTTATGGAACCCATGGACTCATGTCTTATTTGAAAAGGACACCTTAGATTTTTGGAATTTGAAAAAAAAGGAAGCAACAGTACGTTTTGCAGATTTTAAAGAAATATCTAGAAACAAATTCTCTGTGCTACAGGAACATGTGGTATTAAAAGACGGAGAGGAAAAAATAGCATTGAATGAAGTGCAGACTATTGAGTTTAACAAACTTTCAGATGAACAATACACTATAGATTTTACAATTGACTATAGCTGTGCAACTGACAGTCCTTTTAAAATATTGGAATACCGTTATGCAGGTTTTAGTATACGGGCAACTGAAAAGTGGAATGCTGAGAACAGCAAAGTCATTTCTTCGGAAGTACAAACCAGAGATGAAATTGATGGTACTTTGGGGAAATGGGTTTTGGTGCAAGGTGAGTTGGGGAATGATTATGGTGGATTCCTATTATTATCCAATACATCAAATTTTAATCATCCAGAACCACTAAGAGTATGGCCAAAGGGAAATCATGAAGGATGGATATTTGTCAATTTCGCACCAACCAAAACAAAAGATTGGCTTTTGGAGCCAGGAAAAATATATACTTTAAAATATAGAATGGTCGTTAGCAATACTGAAATCTCAGCAGATGAGGCAGAGGAATTTTGGACCACATATACCAATCATTAAGGATGTAATATGAAAAAGCTGTTATTTTTATTTTCCTGTCTAGGGATGCTAAGTGTTCAAGGACAAAAAGAGTACACTCATGGACCAAATTCTGATGTTTATGAGGGTATTCCTAAGGGTACTGTCACACAGTATTCATGGGAAAGCACCATATTTCCCAATACAATAAGGGATTATTATGTATATGTCCCTGCGCAATATGATGGTTCTCAACCAGCGGCGTTGATGATTTTCCAAGACGGACATTCTTATGTGGATTTAGAAGGCGATTTTAACGTTCCTACTGTTTTTGACAACCTTATAGCGCAGGGAAAAATGCCAGTGACCATTGGACTCTTCATTAATCCTGGACATGATAAGGATGTAGAAAGTGTAGAAAGCCCATGGAGAGTTAGCAACAGAAGTTTTGAATATGACGATGTTACAGGGAAATATGGAGATTTCTTATTGAAAGAAATGATACCAGAACTTAAAAAGAGTTATGAAATTTCTGATGACCCAAAAATGAGAGCAATTGGCGGATTGTCCTCTGGAGCCATATGTGCGTTTTCTGCAGCATGGTTCCATCCAGAACAGTTCCATAAGGTTTTGAGTCATTTTGGAAGTTTTGCAGATATACGGGGAGGTCATAATTACCCCCCTATGATTCGTAAAAATGACAGAAAAGACATTAAAATATTCATGCAGGATGGTACTGGTGATTTAGATAATCAATATGGCAACTGGTGGTTGGCAAACCTTCAAATGAAATCGGCACTACAATATAAAGAGTACAACCATAAGTTTGTTGCTGGTACAGGAGGTCATAACGGGAAACATTCCGGATCCATTCTTCCAGAATCCTTGGTATGGCTATGGAGCGACGTTGTTCCTGACAGAGTTGAATCGGGAGTCTATACTTTTCCAAAGAAGAAAACCAACACGGTCCTAATTGAAGGGGAAACGGCCCATTTTGATGCAATGGAGTTTACAATAAACTTTTTGACTGGATCAAAGGAAAAAACCATTTTCAATACTAAGAAAGAGTATATGGTAATTATCAAAGAAGGGCAAGTAAAGGCAACTGTAAATGGGAACTCCAAAACTATTGGACCCAATAGCATCATGCTTGTTTTACCAGGTGATAAAGCTATATTGAAAAGTGAATCTGCAGATGTAAGTTACTATCAAATGACCTATTCCTCCAAAACCCCAATTGATTTAGGTAGGGGAAAAGAAGAAGGCTCCATAATTCTTGATTTTGAGGAAATTGAGTTTAATGCTCATGATCGTGGAGGTGTTCGTAGTTATTTCAATAGGAAAACGGCCATGTGCCCCTATTATGAAATGCATGTCACCAATTTAAATGGGGGCATTAAAAGCCATGAACCACATACGCATGGCGCAGCAGAAATAATCCTTATGATAAAGGGGAAAACGCAAATGGAAATAGGAAATAAATTATTTCAAGCAAAAGCAGGAGATGTATACTTTACGGCATCCAACGTGCCGCATGCCATTAGAAATTTGGGTGATGAGCAGACCATGTACTTTGCTTTTCAATGGTATTAATCGTATAACATTTTATAGGTTTTATGAAATTAAAATGGATCAAATGGTTTTTTGTTTTAGTGTTGGGATTCCTGGCTGTTCTATTTACGGTCAATTATCCAAAATTGGATATTATCTCCGGCTTTGCAGCAAAGAGTATGGCCTCCAATGTTTTTATTGCCAATAGAACTCCTGAATCCGTAATAGCCAATGACCATGATGTTCCAAAAATTAAATTGGCAACAGTATCAGTAGACCATAGTCAAAAATCGGCACAGGCAAATGTATATGGTATAAAAAACCGTACTGCCATCTATAGAAATGGTTTGGGAGCGGTTTTAGTTCCAGAAGATTTTGAAAATGAACTTACACTAGTTCCCAATCGATTTCAAATACTAGACACGCTTCCATATCCGTATGGGAATAACGGAATTAAAGATTCTATTTTTGAGAACATTGATTATGAAATATTGAAAAATGCTATGGATTTAGCTTTTTCTAAGCCAGAAATTCAAAAAACACGTACTGTTTTGGTCTTGTACAAAGGGCATCTTATTGCGGAACAATATAATGATGACTTTGGACCGGATACGCCTATCCTGGGTTGGTCCATGACCAAAAGCGTCATGGCTACTTTGTATGGAATTTTAGAACATCAAAATATATTAAGTGTATCTGATTTTGCTCCTATTCCGGAATGGCAAAATGATGAGAGAAAAAATATTACACTGAATCATTTATTGCGCATGCAAAGTGGTTTGGAATGGAATGAGGATTACGGTAGTATTTCTGATGTCACCAAAATGTTATTCTTAGATGCTGATATGTCTAAAACGCAACAAGAAAAGGAAGCAATAGCCTCTCCTGCTGAAATATGGAATTATTCTTCGGGCACTTCAAATGTACTTTCTGGAATTTTAAGAACACAATTTAACACGCATCAAGAATACTTGGATTTTCCTTATGCTGCTTTGATTGATAAAATAGGAATGCACAGCATGCTTTTGGAAGCGGACGCCGTAGGGAATTATGTAGGGTCATCTTATGGATGGGCAAGTACTAGGGATTGGGCTAAGTTTGGACAATTGTACTTAAATAAAGGGGTCTGGAATGGGGAACAACTGTTTGCACCGGAATGGATAGATTATGTAACAAAACCTACAGCAAAATCTGATGGAGAATATGGAGCTCATTTTTGGCTCAATGCGGCAGCTGACTACCCCGATGTTCCGAAAGACCTTTTCTCAGCGAATGGGTACCAAGGGCAGTATGTATTTATTATTCCGTCGAAAGAATTGGTCGTGGTAAGAACTGGCTTGGCAGAAACTCCAGATTTCGACACAAATGCCTTTTTAAAGGAAGTAATAATGGCTTTAAAATAATTACTATTTTAATTCTGCATGACCAAAATTGATACTAAAATCCACGCACCAAACCAAAACATATTTGTATGTGCTAAAATTAATGGTTGCTCCATCAGGTATTGCATAAACAAAATCACCTTCCAACCCTTGTAACACTCCTAGGGTAATGAAATCTTTGGCGGCAGTATCTGTTGCTATATAGAGTTCCAATACAGGTCCGTTATCACTTTTAAAACCAGTTATGGTCAACTGGGTTTTTTCTTCATTGATGGTAACTGTACCACTTGTTGGGTGTGCATCAGCAACAAATTCTCCCATTAATAGCGAAGACGTTCCTTCTTCTACAATCTCCTCCTCTTCCACTTCCTCTTCTTCTTCCATGACCACTTCTTCTATTACGGCAGTTTCGTCCTCATCAGTCATTTGGTCTGAAGAACATGAAATGGCTAATGCCAACAAACAAGAATACATTATGAATTTAAGTTTCATTTTCCGTTGATTTTATATAATATACGTAAAGATAGAGTCCAAATATCACAAAAGCATCACCACACCACAATTTTGCCTTGCTTCACAACAATAGTTTCATTTTAGGAAATGTTGCGGGTATATTTACTATGTATTAAAAAAAGATTTTAATTTTTTCATTTTCATATAGTGTTCTCGTAAAAGAGTCTTGTCATAACTGGCAAGACTCTTTTTAGTTAATGCTCATAGGAGCAGCAGTAATTCTCTTAAGGAATCCACTTATTTTTACCAAAGTCTGGCTTGCGTTTTTCTAAAAAGGCATCTCTACCTTCTTTGGCTTCCTCTGTCATATATGCCAAACGAGTAGCTTCTCCTGCAAATACTTGTTGCCCTACCATACCGTCATCTGTGAGGTTCATTGCAAATTTTAGCATTTTTATGGAAGTGGGAGATTTTTCTAATATTTCCTGTGCCCATTCAAAAGCTGTTTCTTCCAATTCCTCATGTGGTATTACAGCATTTACCATTCCCATTTCATAAGCTGCTTGTGCAGTATAGCTTCTACCCAAAAAGAAAATTTCCCTTGCCTTTTTTTGTCCCACCATTTTTGCCAGATATGCAGAACCATACCCGCCATCAAAACTGGAAACATCAGCATCTGTTTGTTTAAAAAGGGCGTGTTCCTTACTCGCCAATGATAAGTCACATACTACATGGAGGCTATGACCACCGCCCACTGCCCAACCTGGAATTACGGCAATAACAACCTTGGGCATAAAACGAATTAAGCGTTGTACTTCCAAAATATTTAAACGGTGCATACCATCTTCTCCTACATAACCCTTATGTCCCCTGGCCTTTTGGTCACCACCACTACAAAAAGAATAAACACCATCTTTGGTTGATGGCCCTTCTGCAGAAAGCAGGACAACACCAATAGAAGTATCCTCTTGCGCATTATAAAAAGCTTCATATAGTTCACTTGTAGTTTTGGGTCTAAAAGCATTCCGTACATTAGGTCTGTTAAAGGCAATACGTGCTACTCCATTGCACTTTTTATAGGTGATATCCTCAAATTCTTTTACGGTTTTCCAGCTTATTTCCTTCATTCTTTATTTTAATTATGCTCTAGCACATCAAAGATATAATTTAAAAGGCAATGATGGTAATTACAATTTGGATTGAAAAGGTTCAATAAGAAACTATCTGATCAGGTGGGCTTATACTCATAAACTTATAAAAAATGTTCCTTGTGTATAGTTTTACAGTTTTTATAGTTTCCTTCCCAGTTTTATTGTCTTTGATAGTGAATTTTAGATAAGAAGGAGTGTTCTCATAATTCCCTAAATATTTAATATTGATTAACCATTGCCCTTTACTTAGGTCATCAATTGTAAAACTATTTGAAAAATTCCCCTTTAAAAGTTGTGCATTGCTAATATCCACAGCATTGTTCCAATTATAATAATGCTGTTCTGGCCCTACAAATTGAAGCTCAAATTGGGTGTTTGGGTTGTTCCATTCCACAGAAAGGGTCATGTCCCCTTTTTCTGTATCAAAAATATACTGTGAAACATCAATGTCCATATCGGCACCGTGGTATTGTAGTAAATCTAGGAGTTCATTTTTCACAATTACATCCGTACCATTAGTAGCCAAACTATCATTGACAGTTTTTATATGCTTGCCATATAGTAACCATGCTTTTTTATAGTTTCCAAGCTTTGCATAGCAATGGGCCAAATCTCTTTGGGATTGTACAAGTACTGGTTTTAAGGCATATATGGTTTCATAAATGGATTGTGTTTTAAGATTTAAGCCTTTTTCCTCATAGGTATATGCAAGTACTTTGAGAGCGTTTACATCATTATTAAATAGTTCTTCAATATTGGAAAGTATAGTATTTGCTATTTTTTCTAATTTCCATTTTTGTGAAAAATGATTGTGGACATCTACATAAAAATGAGCCAAGTGTCCATATGAATTTCGTTGTAGTAAGTATTGTTGGTATGCATTTTCAAAAGTAGTCTCATTTGCAATGGCTCGTAAATATTTGGGTTGACTATCCAATTTATTTTCAAAATAGACAGCATCTCCTTTATAGATGTTGTTTCGTAACATGGGTTGGTCGTACAAATGGTCTTTACGAGCCTTCATATCATCAAAAGAGCCACTAATGGTCCTAATTATAACAATACCTCCACTTGCCAACATTCCATACCTAGCTTGTGCCCAACTTGCAGGCATAACAGTAATACTTTTTACATTATTAACATTAATATGATAAGGTGGGCTATCACCATTATATAAATTTCCATCTACATCCCAAGCGGCTCCCCCCACATCACTATCAAATCTTGCAGACCCACCTCTAACGAGAACACTACGAGTTCCTACAGACACTCCTGCAAACCTTCCTCTCATGGCATCCAATATGGTCCCTGACAAATTAGTTATTTCATCACCAGATATTTGTTTTATCATAAAACCAGATGCTCTGGCATTTAACACCCCAAAATTAGTAGTCACATTTTTATGTAATGGTACACTTAAGGCATCTAACTTCTTATCTTCTTACAAAATTACTTCATCCAAGTTTTTTACACCCAGTGGCATGGTAACTAGTAAGGTATTAGTGGTTGTGTTTACTACTGAAGCAGTACTTTCTCTCCCCGCATAAGTATACACCAATACATCTCCTGTTTGAGCTTTTATATTAAAATTTCCCTCACTATCGGTTTTTACTTTTCTATCGGTTCCTTTCACCTGGACAGTTACATTGCTGATGGGCTGATCAAAGTCGGACACATTCCCTTTTATTTCTTTTTGTACAACAGCTGTTTGTTTCTTTTTACTATATTTTTTTTGTCTGTCACATGCTGATTTGTATAAGTAATGGCAACAGACATGTCTAAAGTTTTCTCCAAATTAATATAACTGGCATCAGAATCCTCTGCAATTGATTTAAGTAAGGCATGGTTGGCATCTCTTTTACTATTTATGGTAAAAACCGCTCCTTTCCATTTCCTATCTATGTTTTCATTAAACCTATTACCATCTGTAAACAAAAGAGTGTGTCCTCCAATCCTTAATTTTTTTAAAACCTCTTTGCTTGTAGCTCCATCATAGACTACTTCTAAAAGAGTATGTTTAAGTGCCTCCCAATTCCCTTCTGTTACTTTATGTTTTTGAACAGCTCCCAGATCAGTTCCAAAAGTTTGAAATTTTACCTTTACATTTCGGTTTTTCTTGAAATAGGCATCTAAAAACTGTAGCTCTTTGTACAACAGTCTATTGTTCATAGACAATGAATTGTCCCATAGAATAGTTATTGCTTGTGGTGGTTGGCGTAAGTTGATTTTTGAAGTTACAATAGCTTCATTTTTAGTTTTAGTAGCAGCCTTATTTTCTGATAAATTGACTTGTGAAATAAGAGATTGGGCAATAAATAATAAACAGAATAAGATGGCATACTTCTTCATAGTTTGGTCTTTTGAAACAGTAAGTTACTATATTTCAGTCAGTTTGACTATCCTATAAATTGATTATTTATTTTTTTCGGCTATCCATCGAGACATATATGTAGTACTTGCCATAGTATGATGGTTCAATAATGTTCCAATAAAATTTTGCTGTCTATGGTTTTCTAAATTATTTTCCAAGACGTTTATTTTTGCACTAAGAATGGGGTCAAGAATGGTTTTATCATACAGTTTATTGATGATGAAGGCTCCGTTTTCTTGTGCCTGATTCCATTTTTCCTGATTTTGATATAGTTCCACGGCGGCATTTGCAAATTCTTGCGGTTCATCTACTATGGACCCATTCCAAGATAATTCTTGGTGCATTCCTTCCGCACCAATATTAGTTGTTATGCTTGGCGTGCCACATAGCATGGATTCAACCAATTTTCCTTTTATTCCTGCTCCAAAACGTAGTGGAGCAAGATTTAATCTAGACTTCACCATCATTTTTTTTGCATCCACTACCCTTCCATGAACATAAAAACCTTCTGATGGTTTATGCATTTCCATTATATGTTGAGGCAAATAGGCACCATATATATGCACTTTAGCAGTAGACATTTTTTTCCGAATCAATGGCCATATTTCATTTTTCAACCATAGAAAGGCATCAATATTTGGGGCATGCTTTCCATTTCCAATACAAATGAAATCGGTTCTGTTCTCAAACGAAATCCATTCTTTTTTAGTTTGTGCATCGATCTTACTAAGTTGAAATGGTAAATGCATTAAAATATGTGCAGGCATTTTTGTGTGTTGCAATAACAGTTCCATTTCATAACTGGAGATGATTAATGAACAGTCGGACCTATAAATACTAGCCACTTCCCTTTTGGTCATATCATGTTGCAACCATTTGTCTACTGTAAAAGTTGTTTTGCTTTTAAATGCTTCTTTTCTTGCCGTCCTTAAAGAATGCAAATCTTCTGTATCTAAGATGCGCACAGCATCTGGAGTGTATTTTGAAACTCTCCAACCAAATTGTTCTTCCGTAATAAAGCGATCAAAAAGTACTATTGATGGATTTAGTTTTTGAATAAAATCATCAAAACTGCCATGATTTAATTGTATGCTTTCTTTCTGAAGTCCAAGCGAAGACAGGTCCAACGTATGTTCACTTTCTTGAGCTGTACTAGCAAAAGTAATTTGGTATTCTTTTGATAAGAAAAAAGTAATTAATTGCAACATTCTACTACCAGCAGCAGTCGCACTGGGTTCTGGCCAAACAAGACCGATGATGAGCAATTTTTTTGACATAATAGAATTAAACTACATTCTGGATGCGAATTTTTTGGAGATATTTGACCTTAATTTACGCTCATAATCTTCCTCTAACCATTCCTTATAATTCTTGGTGTTGTTCATAATACAATACGAATATTGTCTTACGCGATATATAATTTCCTCTTTTAATTGTTTGGCTAATATTCGGGCATCAAAAACATCTTCACTATTTTCCAAACAAATTTGGGCATGTTGCTCTATGCTCCTTTCCAGTACTATCTTGGATTTAAGGCCTTGTGCAAATACTTTTTTGTATTCTTCCTTAATATTAAAATCTATGGAGGCTGATTTGCTAAACAAAGCTCTCAACTTGTCGGGCATTTCATATATGAATTCACGCTCAATATCCTCATCGTTTTTAATATTCTCCAAATAGAAATCCGGGAAGTGAAAAATTTCTTGCCAATCTATCGGTGCATCCCACATCCCAAAACGGGCAAGGTTATTACCAAGATCTATTACTGTAAAGTCACTTTTATTAGGTAATACCCTAGACCCCCTTCCAATCATCTGAAAATATAAAGTCAATGATCTAGTTGCTCTATTAAGAATTATTGTTTTTACGCTGGGCTCATCAAAACCAGTAGTAAGAATACTTACGGATGTTAAAATAGCATCTGAAGTATTGGAAAACCAATCCAAAATATCTCTACGTTCCGAGGCGCTGTTTTTATTGTCTAGATGCCGAATGTTATATCCAGCTTTTTTAAAGCTTTCATACACATACCTAGAGGTATTGATTCCATTATTGAAAATTAAGGTCTTTTTACCTTTAGACAATTCTTCATAAGAAGTAACAAGCTTGCCTAGCATGCTGTTATTCCCATAAAGCTCTTCAGATGATTTTACGGTGTAATCTCCATTAATCCCAAGTTTTAAACCACGAAGACTTACATCATAATTATACGTATTTGCTTTGGCTAAAAAATTCTTATTAATCAATGAACTAATAGATTCCCCAACAATTAACTTCTTGTAATTGTCTTTCATGGGAAGCTTAATGTTGGAGCTCAAAGGAGTTGCTGTTACGCCTAGAATAATGGATTTTTCAAAATATTTAAACAGCTTTCTAAAGGAGTTGTAATGGGCTTCATCTATAATAACTAGGCCAATATCTTTTATTTCAATTTTATCGTCTTGTAGCCTATTATTGAGCGTTTCAACCATCGCCACAAAACACATGTACTCATTTTGGTCATCAAATTCCTTTACCTCACTGTTTATTATTTTATTCTTGACCCCAAACCCATTCAGCATTTTTGAGGTTTGCATGCCCAATTCTATTCTATGCGTGAGTACAACTACCTTTTTTTTCTTTGTACTGATATACCTTTTAGCAATTTCAGAGAACACCACGGTTTTTCCACCTCCAGTTGGTAACTGGTATAAGAGATTAATATCATCTTTAGATTCATCCAAACACTTAAAAATAGTGTTAAGGTCTTCTAATTGATAGTCATAAAGTTCCTTCTCTTTGTATTCCCTTTGTAATTCCAAATTGATTGCTTGCGTAATTGGTGTATAAAAATGAACCAAGCTAAATTAGAAGTTTTTTATCCTTAAAAGAAATATTGTGGGAGAAAAATCCAATCAAATTTGAATTATTTGGAATTAGCACAAATTAATCCAAGACATCCAATGCTCTAGAAAACCCCTCTAAATGAAGCCATTCCTGTTCTTGAACCTCATTATAAATTTTTAGTATCCTATTTTTAAATTCTGGTAAAAGACTATTTATGGAAACATAATGTACCGCTTCCGAAAAAGAATTGAGCATGCTTTTATAAAATGCATCTGGGACGTTTTTTCCTGCTTCAAAGGTTTGGGCAATTTCTAGATTATACAACATTACATCTGCTATTAAATGAGGGTCTACCCCAAGTTTAGTAAAGTGTTTGATGTATTTCTGGGCAACAGACCGTCTTGCTTTTGGTTTTCTTCTTTTTATTGGAAAATATTCGTTAGAAATTCTGGTTTTAGCATCCTGAATCAGCCTGTCTTCTTTAGGATTAAAAACAAAATCATAGTACTCTTTTACGACAGGAAAGCGAGCGTACAAGTCCATCAACTGCGTTTCAATCTCTCTCTTTTTTAATTCGGACAAGTATTTTTTTAATGCTCTTTTACTCATTGCTCTAATTTTCCTGACGGCTTGCTAAGATACATAGTGCTTTATAAGGAGAAGGGCTTTTGTACATAGAAAGTAGCCCTTAAGGATAAATTAACCAGTTATGTAGTGTTTCACTCCCCTGATACATAAATGTTAAAATGTTAAAAGCAATCATTGTATATTTAAGGCATTATCCAGACCAATTATATGATATACCGCACTTTCCCCCTGTTTTTTTTCCTTACGGTGCATTTTTGGTTTTTATCTGCCCAAGAAAGGCAAATAAAATCATTTCCCAATCCTAATCACGAAATTGGACTTCCTTATATACAAAATTATTCCAATAATGAATATGGGGCGGCAACTGACAATTGGGGAACTGTACAAGATAATCAAGGGGTTTTATACTTTGCTAATGGAAATGGAGTACTCATTTATAACGGAGCAGATTGGGATTTAATACCATTACCAAACTGGGGTAGTGTGCTTGCTTTAGCAATAGACAAAAGGGGAAGGATTTACGTTGGAGGCGCCAATGAAATGGGATACTTGGAGTCAGATGCTTCAGGTAAATTGAACTATGTTTCCTTATTGCCAAAATTACCACAGGAATACCAAAAAATAGATAACATACGTAAAATCTATGTAACGGATGAAGGAATCGTTTTTGGCTCGGAAACGTCTATTTATAGATGGAGTGATAACAAATTTAAAGTTTGGAAACTAGATTTAAGGTCATGGACTTTTTATGAAAAAGGCATCCTATATGTAAAGATGGATGGAAACGGGTTGATGAAATTAAAGAATAACCAATTTGAATTGGTTGAGGATGGGGATTTCTTTAAAAATATGAAACTCACTACCATTACATCATATGATGATGAGCAACTATTAATTTCAAGTAAGGATCGTTTATTTTTATATGATGGCACTAATTTCACACCTTTTGATACGGATATTCCTAGCTTTTTTGCTGAAACCACCATTTATAATATCGCCCATTTGGATGATGGGACTATAGCCATAGGAACATTGCATAATGGAATTTTATTTGTAAACAGGGATGGTCACAAACAAATTATGCTTTCTAAGAAAGGGGTATTAACTTCTAAACAAATCACCTACTTATTTAAAGACCAATCTGGATTACTTTGGGCGTCTACAATGTCTGGCATAACAAAAATTGAATATCCCTCCCCCTTTACTTTTTTTAACAATAACAATAATGCTCCAGATTACGTAGTATGTTTTCAACGCTTTAATAACAAATTATATGTTGCAAGTTCTGAAGGGCTCTTTTTTATCAATACCCAAAACCAGGATAAAAGGACAATTCTAAACAAGTTCGACACAAATTTTGGAACAATAACGGGCATGATTATTTTTAAGGATAAATTACTTGTGGGTACTGGGGAAGGAGTTTATGAGATTGATAAAAATGAAACAACAAGGAAAATATATTCTGGGCGCACCCAAACACTGTATGTTTCAAAATTAGATAATAGTCGCGTATTTGTAGGCTTATACCCTGGAATTACCTCAATTTATAACAACGATGGACATTGGGAAGAGGAAAAGGTCATAGAAGGAATAAGCTTTCGATCTATTAAACTTCAGGAAGATAAAAATGGTCATTTATGGCTTAGCACAGATAAAAATGAAGTTGGAAGAATTTCCTATACTTCATTGGCAGATGCTAAAATTCTAAAGTCCCCTAAATTAAAAGTATTTGGCGCAGAAGATGGGGTTCCCGATAGTAGAGGTTCCGTGTATATCATTGCCGATGATGTATATTTTAAATATGGAGATGGAGTGTATCTTTTTGATTCTGTGGCACAACGTTTTAATGATGATACAACGCTACTTGAGAAAACAGGCTTACAAAATAAAAATGTAAGAATAAACTTTGTGGACGAGCAGGAAAATATATGGTTCATAGAGTATGATGAAGAGAATTATAGAAAAGATCAGATTTTAGCCATTAAACAAGATAATGGAGGGTACAGTATTAAGAGGTTTCATGAAAAGAAAATCATAGATAAAAGACTTTACAGACCTTATCCTGAATTCAGGGACAGTATTGTCTGGTATAGAGCAAAACCAGGTATCATAAGGCATGACCTAAGTGAAAAAGCACTTTCTCCAAAGACTTCAAAAGCAATAATTTCTAGTATTTTATGGAAAAATGATTCTTTGATTTTTGGAGGATATGAAACTTCCGTTGTACACCAACTTTCTTTTAAAAACAATCAACTTCGATTTAAGTATGGAAGCCCTAATTTCTATGATGAGTCACAAAATCAGTTTCAAGTCTATTTAGAGGGTTTTGATGAAGACTGGTCTACATGGACCTCAGAAACCCAAAAGGATTATACTAATATCCCTGGGGGAGATTATGTTTTTAAAGTACGCTCAAAGGATATATTCCATCAAATTGGAGAAGAAGATACCTACAACTTTACCATTTTAGCACCTTGGTATAACACATGGTGGATGTACCTTATTTATGGTTTACTTGCTGCTGCTATATTCATGGGTATTTCTCAATACCGTTCTAAGGAATTGCTGCGTAAAAATGAAGCTTTGGAAGGCATTATAAAAAGTCGCACAACAGAAATACAGCACAAAAATGAACTGTTGAATCATCAAACGGAAAAACTGGTACAGCTCAACGAAGCAAGGACGCAGTTGTATGCCAATATCACTCATGAGTTTAGAACACCGCTTACCGTAATTCTTGGCATGGCCGATACTTTAAAAAACAAAGAACAAGAGGAATCTGAAAAGCCGCTTGAAATGATCAAGCGCAATGGAAAAAAATTGTTACGCTTGGTCAATGAGATGTTAGATTTAGCAAAACTGGAAAGCGGCAATATGACTTTACAATTGGTCCAGACCGATATCATTCCTTTTGTAAAATATTTGAGTGAAAGTTTTCATTCATTGGCCGAAGAAAGAAAAATAAACTTAGTTGTTTACTCCGAAATTGATGCGCTCGAAATGGATTTTGATGCCGACAAAATGGCTTCCATTATTTCCAATTTATTATCCAACGCTGTAAAATTCACACAAGAACATGGTAAAATAGTGGTACATCTCAATAAAGAAGCTGATACAGAAAATGAATATTTCATTATTAAAATACAGGATAATGGTTTAGGGATTTCAGAAGAATATAAGGAGCACCTGTTTGATCGTTTTTATCAGGTAGATAATTCATCAACGAAAGAAAAAGAAGGAACGGGAATTGGACTTTCTTTGGTGAAAGAATTTGTTACATTAATGAATGGTACAATTGACGTGGAAAGCACCCTTGGAAATGGAAGCACTTTTATTGTTCGGATACCCAAAACCAATACAGCAGTTAAAACAGTTGATGCACAAATAAAGGTACTTACTTCAGTTGACATAAAACAAAGCGTTTCTACTACTAAACAAGGGTTCATAAATGACACGAAACTTCCATTGGTACTTATTATTGAAGATAATGAAGATGTGGCTTATTATTTAAAAACATGTCTAAACGGTAAATATCAGGCATTGCATGCTTTGAATGGAGATATGGGTATAAAAATGGCGTTGGAACATATACCAGATATTATTATCAGTGATGTGATGATGCCAGGGAAAGATGGTTTTGAAGTTTGTGCAACGCTAAAAACAAATGAGTTGACCGATCACATCCCTATCATAATGCTAACTGCAAAAGCAACGGATAAGGACAGGGTGATTGGACTCTCCCATGGCGCGGATGCTTATTTAGCAAAACCTTTCGTAAAGGCTGAGTTGTTCACTAGACTAGATCAGTTGGTTTCCTTGAGACAAAAAATGTTGAGAAAATTTGAAAACAATGGTTTTAGTAAAATTCTTAAAAAGAAAACAACTAGTCCAGAAACAAAATTTCTTCAGAAAGCCATTATAATTATTCATGAGCAGATTGATGATTCCAGTTTTGGGGCCACCCAATTGGCATTTAAACTACATTTGAGCGAATCGCAAGTATACCGTAAACTGAAGGCCATTACAGATAAATCTACCGCGGTATTTGTCCGATCCATTCGTTTGCAAAAGGGCAAAGAACTAATACAGACTACAGACAAGAATATTTCCGAGATTGCTTATGAAGTAGGCTTTAATGACCCCTCTTGGTTCAGCAAAGCTTTTAAAGAAGAATTTGGTGTTGCACCTAGTGAAACATAACAGTTCTATATCAATGTGGATTTAAACAATTCAATAAAAGGTAGGATTTAGACCTTGTAGGCCCCATAAATCCAGTAAATATCAAAAACGGCTAATGTGTTCTATACATTACAGACCTACTCCATTTATCAATATATACAAGTGATTTATGTTTAATATGCAAAACTACTCCATGCTTTTGCACTAATAGTACATGCTATTTAATTAAAATAAAATCAATTTTAACAGTACAAAAATCAACACATAAAATCATGGAATTAAATGAAGGCAAATTAAACGATTTATTAGGTAAAGTGGTTGTAGAAATGGGAGCAGCGGCTAATGGACCCTTAATTACCATTGGAGACAAACTTGGACTTTATGAGGTGTTGTCTAAATCAGGCCATATGTCATCTAATGAATTGGCTACTAAGACCAATACTGCAGAAAGATATGTTAGGGAGTGGTTGTCTGCCCAAGCAGCTTCAGGATATGTTGAATATGATACAAAGGATCAGAAATTCTTTATGACTCCGGAACAATCGGCAGTCTTTGGGGATAGAAAAAGTCCCGTATTTATGACAGGTGCTTTTTATGCCATTTCTTCTTTATACCACGATGAGCCTAAAATTGAAAATGCCTTTAAAACGGGCGAAGGTGTTTCATGGGGTGATCATAATACTTGTTTATTCTGTGGAACTGAGAAGTTTTTTAGCCCATCGTATGCGGGCAATTTAATTTCTAGTTGGTTACCAGCTCTGGATGGAGTTGTAGCTAAATTACAAAAAGGAGCTAAAGTAGCTGATATTGGATGTGGGCATGCAGCTTCTACAATAATAATGGCAAAAGCATTCCCAAATTCATCTTTCATTGGTTTTGATTTTCATGAAGCGTCCATTGAACAGGCTAAATTAAGAGCAAAAGATGCTGGATTAACAAACGTGTCTTTTGCAGTAGCGACAGCGAAGGATTTCCCTGGGAACGATTATGATTTTATTGCCTATTTTGATTGCTTACACGATATGGGAGATCCCGTTGGTGCCTGCTCTCATACAAAAAACGCTTTAAAACCTGACGGAACTTGCATGATAGTTGAACCATTTTCTAACGATTCCTTGGAAGAAAATTTAAATCCTGTAGGCAGAGCTTTTTATGCGTTTTCTACGATGCTTTGTATTCCTTGTTCTATAAATCAGGAAGTCGGACTTGCATTGGGTGCACAAGCTGGAGAGAAAAGGCTTAAAAAAGTAATATCCGAAGGTGGGTTTACAAAATTTAAAAGGGCAATGGAAACTCCATTTAATTTAATATTAGAAGCAAGACCATAAGGGGAAATAATATTAAAGCAAACTCTTGTATAAAGTAGAAACGATAACTGTTTTCATTAAGTTTAAAATCAGTATCTTATGATTCTAGGGCCTCTTTAACGAGGATATAGAAGCTATAGTCAGGGAAAAAGGAATTCCATCAAAAATTATACAGGAGCATTGCAATTGAAAATATAGCTTTTAAAAAGAATATGGAATTAACGGCAATGCATAAATACGCTATAATATTGACTAAATTTATAGTATGATTTATTGATGGCGTTTAAATTTTGAAATACATTATAATACTTAAAAAACAGTAAAATGAAACTACGTATACTATCCCTTGCTTTCGTATTGGTTACTATGATCCAAATTACAGCTTGCAAAAACAAAACCCTAAAACCCGAATTGGGTTCTTTGGATTTACTTAGAGGAGAACTTTTACTTTGTGGGAAGGAGTTTGGAGATGTCAGTTTTTCTGAATCCTGTAGTCCAGAGACTCGGCAAACGTTTAACCTGGCAATTTCTCTTTTGCACTCTTTTGAGTATGCAGAAGCTGAAAAAGCCTTTGTGCAAGTCATAGATGCAGATCCAGAATGCGCTATGGCCTATTGGGGTGTGGCCATGAGTATTTATCATGGATTATGGGCGCCTCCTGGGGATGCAGTGCTTAAAAAAGGAAACAAGCTACTTGCTATTGCCCAAGAATTACCGAAATCTAAAAAGGCTACTCAATATATAGCCGCGATAAGTGCTTTTTATACGGATTGGGAAACGGTGGATAACCAAACAAGGAAAACTCGGTATGCTCAAAAAATGAAGGAGCTATTTGATGAATATGATACAGATACAGAAGTGACCGTTTTCTATGCCTTAGCCTTACGAGCTTCAGCTGCACCGACAGACAAGACCTATGCTAAGCAAAAACAAGCGGGTAAAATATTAGAGCTATTATTTGAAAAAGAACCGAATCATCCAGGGATAGCCCATTATATTATTCATTCATATGATTATGCTGAATTGGCGGAATTGGGCCTTGTTACAGCAAGGCGATATGCAGAGATTGCACCGAATTCTGCGCATGCTCAGCATATGCCTTCACATATTTTTACACGATTGGGACTTTGGGAAGAATCCATTCAAACCAATATTAATTCGGCTTCCTCTGCGATGTGTTATGCAGAAAGTACCGCTCCAGGGGCACATTGGGATCAAGAGGTACATGCCATGGGATATTTGGTGTATGCACATTTGCAAACAGGAAACAATCAATTGGCGAAAGAGCAATACAATTATCTTAAATCCTTTGAAAAAATATTCCCCGAAAGTTTTGTAATTGCCTATACTGCTGCTGCTATTCCGGCTAGGATTACTGTAGAAAATAGAAACTGGAAAGAAGCTGCTACTATAGAATTGCCGCAAAATCTTGGTATGGATTGGAAACAATTTCCATGGCAGGTGTCCCTCTTGCACTTTGCAAGAGCATTAGGGGCCATACATACCAATGATATAGAAAGCGCAACCACAGAGCTCAACATTATGATTACGCTTCAAAACGAATTGATTGCCTTAGAAGATGCCTATAAAAGTAATCAGGTAGGTATTCAAATTAAAACAATTGAAGCTTGGATACAGTTGCACAATGGAAATGAAAATGAGGCCATAGCTTTAATGAAAGTTGCTGCAGATATGGAAAGTAAGACTTCTAAACACCCAGTTACCCCAGGTGAAATTTTACCTGCTGATGAGCTTTTGGGAGATATGCTCCTTGCCGCCAATAAACCTATGGAGGCATTGGAAGTCTATTCCTTAAATCTAAAAAAACGCCCTAATAGATTCAATGGAATTTATGGCGCCGCCAAAGCTGCCGTGCAAACTGGGAATAAAGAAAAAGCACTGTTATATTTTAATCAATTGATATTACTAACTGAAAAATCCAATAGCGATAGACCAGAAATAGAAGAGGCCAAAGCATATATTACACAACAAGAAGTCTAAATAATCAGAATTAAACCAATTATGAAAAGAAATTCCATCCTTATTATTCTCGCATTATCTATTTTGTCAGCTGTATATTTTTTTGAACGTAAACAGGATTCAAAGAAAAATGACATGACTTCTCAGGCTTCTTTTAGTTTTATTAAATGTACCGTAGCCAAGTACTTATTAAAGGATATTGATACCACGAAACAAATTGCTCCTTTGTTTAGTGGTTTGGGAAATCTTGATTACCCTATAACAATAAAGACTCCCAGAGGGCAAGCTTTTTTTAATCAAGGGGTAAAACTCACCTATGCTTTTAATCATGCCGAGGCCCATAGGTCATTTATGGAGGCAGCCCGTTTGGACCCAAGCGCAGCAATGGCATATTGGGGGCAAGCTTTAACTTTAGGGCCAAATATTAATGATCCATTTCCTGATGATGAGCGTAAGAAAATCATCAACATCGCTATTGATAAAGCACTTAAATATGCAAAGCAAGCAAGCAAAAAAGAACAAGCTTTGATCAATGCCTTAAGCGCAAGGTATAATGAGGATTTAACAGCAGATATATCCAAATTGAACATAGCATATATGCATGCTATGTCCAAAGTAGCAAATAAATACCCTAAAGATGATAACATTCAAGTGCTTTACGCTGCTTCTGTAATGAACACGGTCCCTTGGAACTATTGGGACAAAGAAGGGAATCCATCCCCTTATATTGCAGACGCTAAAGCCGCCTTGGAAGCCGCTATGAAAATTGACTCAGAAAATGCTGGGGCACATCATTATTATATTCATATGGTAGAACTTCCAACGCCAGATTTGGCCGTAGCCAGCGCCGATAAACTAACTACTTTAATGGAAGCTGCTGGGCATATTGTACATATGCCTTCCCATGTGTATATACGCGTGGGTAGATATTTAGATGCTGTAAAAGCCAATCAAGCGGCAATTTTAGCGGATGAAGATTACATTTCACAATGTTTTGCACAAGGGCTTTACCCCTTAGCCTATTACCCTCATAACATTCATTTTCTTTGGTCGGCATCAAGTTTATTGGGAGACAGTGAAGTTGCCATTGATGCGGCAAAAAAGACTGCAGAGAAAGTACCTGTAGGAGAATTTTTGAAGCTTCCATTTCTACAAGATTTTGCAGCTACTCCTTTATTGGCCTATACCAGATTTGGTAAATGGAATGAAATTTTAACCATACCGGCTCCAAACTCAGATATTAAACACCTAAGCCTTATGCGTCATTATACAAGAGGTATTGCTTTTATTCGCAAAGGAAGTATTAAGAACGCAGAAGAAGAATTGGAAGCCATTGCAGCACTTAAAAAGGACCCAGAATTGGAAACTTTAGTCGCCATTCCTAACAATACGTCTTTATCAATTGCCAACCTAGCCTATGAAGTTGTTGCCGGTGAATTGGCTGCTCTAAAAGGGAATACTAAAGTAGCTATTGAGCATTTGACAAAAGCAACGATTTTAGAAGACAATTTGGTATACACAGAACCCTCAGCTTGGCATATACCTACAAGGCAAAATCTTGGAGACATTTTGTTAAAAGCTAAGAAATTTGAGGAGGCTGAGAAGGTATACAAAGAAGACTTAAAGGTGCTAAGACAGAATGGTTGGTCACTAATGGGTTTATATAAAAGTTTAATAGAACAAGGTAAAACAGAAGAGGCCACTATCATTAAAAAGGAATTCGATAAAGCCTGGGAAAATGCTGATCTTGAAATAGGAACCTCAGTTTTATAATCCGAAATTGATCATATGAAGTTTTGGAGTACATCAAATGTAAAAAAAGGTCTGTTGCTATGTGCAGCTTTGGCTGTAGGGTATCTTATATATATTCTGATACCTAAAGAGGAACTGCCTATCTATAACCCTGCCGATATCAATCCGAAACTTGTAGATGAAAGCAAACAACACATCAATAAAAATCATAAAGTGGGAGATTTTTTATTGATTAATCAAAATGGAGATACCATTACCCAACATGATTATGAAGATAAAATATATGTAACGGATTTCTTTTTTACACGCTGCCCATCCATTTGTCCAGTAATGACAAATAATATGGGGAAACTCCAGGGAATTTTCAGGAATAATGATGATGTCATGTTTTTATCCCTTTCAGTAACGCCAGAAATAGACAGCATTCCAATACTAAGAGCGTATGCCACAAAAAAAGGAGTTATAGATTCCAAATGGAACATTACAACTGGAGATAAACAACACATCTATGAACTGGCACGTAAAAGTTATTTTGCTGCAGTTGATGAAGGGGATGGTGGATTACAAGATTTTATCCATACCACTCATTTTGTTTTGGTCGATAAAAAAAAACAGATTCGGGGCATTTATGACGGTACCAATGATGCAGATATTGTTAGGCTAACCAATGCCATTATTTTTTTATTAGATTAACACAACCCGTTATTCACGTTAGCTTTATGGTGCTTATTATCACTACTATATAAATTATTTCTACAAAAAAATTCTTCATAACTGTGCCCCTACCGTCTTAATAAGATTAGTATAAGTATAACTATCTGGGTTAGGAAAATTCATATTAAAAGTGTATCATGTATGTCCATAACCATTTTAACTAAATTATAATATGAGGCAACTAAAGATTATCAAACAAGTAACAAACCGAGAATCAAAATCTTTAGACAAATACTTGCAGGATATTAGTAAAATTGATTTAATTACCGCAAACGAAGAAGTAGAATTAGCACAAAAAATACGTACTGGTGATCAAGCTGCCTTAGAGAAATTAACAAATGCCAACTTAAGATTTGTGGTTTCTGTAGCAAAACAATATCAAAACCAAGGACTTAAATTACCAGATTTAATTAATGAAGGAAATGTTGGTCTGGTAAAAGCAGCAAAACGTTTTGATGAAACTAGAGGATTTAAATTTATTTCTTATGCCGTATGGTGGATTAGACAATCCATATTGCAGGCATTAGCAGAGCAATCCCGTATAGTAAGGTTACCATTGAATAAGATAGGTTCTATCAATAAAATCAAAAAGGCTTTTTCTTATTTAGAACAAGCTCATGAAAGACCACCTTCCCCTGAAGAAATTGCCAGGGAGTTAGATATGACCATTACTGAAGTAAAACAATCATTAAAAAATTCTGGCCGTCATGTATCCATGGATGCTCCGTTAAGGGAAGGTGAAGATTCTAACCTTTATGATGTGTTACGATCAGGAGAATCTCCAAGACCAGATCAATTACTTTTGCTACAATCTTTAAATACTGAAATCAACAGAGCATTAGAAACACTATCTCCTCGTGAAGCGGATGTTATTAAACTTTATTATGGAATTGGTGATGAGGCCTCAATGACACTTGCAGAAATCGGTCAGACCTTTGATCTTACACGAGAACGAGTAAGACAAATTAGAGAAAAAGCTATCCGGAAACTAAGACATAATTCTAGGAGTAAAATTCTAAAAACATATTTAGGGTAATCACTAAAAAATTGCCTTAAAACAAAAAGAGCCTTTAGCACGCATGTTAAAGGCTCTTTTTGTTTTCTATTTTAATTTTAGAAATAACTTAATTTGTGGATGTTGAAATCCAATAAAATTTCATTTAAATCTTCAATGAAATTAATGTAAGCTGTGCTGTCATTGTTATTATTTGTCATGATAAGGGGGTTTAAAATTGTAAAATATGGGATGGTTTATAAATAATCCAATTCTACCAATTCATTCATACTTAAAATTTCATTTAATTCTTGAAGAAAGGATAGGTATTCCTCTCCGTAGGTATCATACAACATAGGTTTAAGATTTAGGGGTATTCCTATAGTATAAACGTATTTCTTTTAAGTTTATTTTACAATTAATTGTAGTGATGCCCTATTCTTTTGTTGTGAAACGCCTCAAACTGTAGGTTACATCTAACATTGACTTAAAATTTAATGCGATATTGTATGCCACCAGAAACTGCTAAAACAAAGTTTCCGGCATCAAAAACTAGTTCTTGTCGTAAGACCCCAGCGCTTAATTTCCACACATTTTGCTTGTTTTTAGAAGGAAATTGATGTTCTAAAATAATCTGTTGCGATTCTAGGTAAAATACCGTTTGTGCAAGTACTACATTATCTACATTTAGCTGTCTCAATTCCGGTAAAAAACCATATCCAAGAGTAATTCCTATATAGTTTTCTGCGGTTTTCCCATACTTTCTTGCTGTAAGTGTACTTGAAAAACTTGGGGAAGCATTATCTACTGGTGTAACATAAGGCCTAATACTGAAATAATAATCTCCTTTATATAAACTAACGGAACCAGTGTATATCGTTGCAGCCTTGGTGTTGAAATCGTAATGCCTAGCTCCAATAGAAGCAGTCAATGAATTGGGTAGCTTTACAAATACCTCTGCCCTGCCCATATTTTCTGGTAGAATTTTTGATGCGGAATAGGCATATGCTAAATTTAAATAGATTTTTTCTGATACTTTGGGATACACCTCCAAGCCATATTGCATTCCGTTATATCCAAAACGATTGGCATAGGTAACACTACCAATGATACTACCATATTTGGTATTCCTTTTATAGTCGAACGTGGCAAGGGTCATAGGGTCAAAAACAGCATCGAATACATCCATACTAATTGAAGCACCTATACTATTGAATCTGGTGTTCTCTTTTAATTCTTGTAAAAACGAATCTGCAAGAATATCATTTGGGTATTTATTTGTGTGTGTTTTTAGCAACTCAATGGCAGTAACTTCCTCACCCATCATCGCTAGGGCTTTTGTTTTTAGCAACAATAGGTCCTTGTCGTGCTTTATATAAAGAAGTGCTTTATTGGCAAGACCTAGTGCTATATAGGGGTTTTTGGCATATAATTCATTGTTTACTGCTGAAATCCATACTTCTTTAATTTCTTTTTCTCTAGAAATAATTTTATTAAATTCTTTTCTAGCCGTATCATATTTTTTATCCCAACTATATGTTTTGGCCAGTAAAGTATGTACATCTGTGTACTCTGGGTATTTAGATAAGATTTGTTTTAAGGTGTCTCTAGCTTGTGCCCTTTTTCCTTTAAATGCCAAATCCCTGGCAACCATAAAAGAGTCATCAGGATTGCCCTGATAAGTGGATTCCTGACTGAAGCTACAGAAGCATCCAATCAAAAAAAGGATAATGGTATATGTTTGTTTTATTTTCATTTGTTTACTATAGATGCTGTAATAGTTTCACTTTGAAGGTTTTTGTCACTCTCATTAGATTCCTTTTCAGCTATTGATTTCCTTGCCCTTTTTATTTTTTTAAAGACCTCTTTGTCATTAATTCTGTTTCGACTTATGGCACTCGCCAAATTAATAGCTTCTTCATTTCTGCCGGCCCAAAAATAAACATCCAGTAATGCGCTATACCCATCAACATAAGTAGGGTATTTTCTAATGGCTTCCCTTAAAATATGTATGGCGTTTTCATAATGACCCTCCCAACCATTTATCCTACCCATCAATATTTCAGTGTCTGCATGCCCTGGCACTTTAAATAAGATGTATTTGCACAGCAGTAATGCTCTATCTCTTTTATTATTGAAGGCTAAACTTCTTGCTGTAAAATAGGCATTGTCAACATTATTACCATTGAAGACACTATTGACCCATATCATTTCTTGTTTTGTAAATATATTTTTGGCCTGGGGGAAAATGGAATGCTTACTGGGAATGATTTTATCATTGGCCGTAACATATTTATTGACAGCTTTAAAATAGCTGAACTTATGTCTTATGACCCTTTCCAACGAATCATTATCTGATGTAATGATTTTTAATCCTTTTGTAATCCTATAGATATCCTTGTTTGATATAAAATAATCACCATAGATATAATCCTGAATTCTTTTCTTACTTCTAAACAGTGGTATCTCTTTCTCTGCCTTAAATTTATTAGTCTTGACCAAAGAATTTCCCAACCATGATACTTGTTCAGGAACATTTAATTGGTACCTTTCATTAAGCAGTGAAACCAATGTAGGTGCAATATCTGCATGTGAAGAAATAGATTTTATAGTTTTGTGAGCCTTTAACATAGGGCTATAAATTAGCAATGGGACTTTGTACCTGCTCAATTCATTTTCTTGAGGAAGTTCTGCCATATTGTGACTTCCAACAATAAAAAATATAGTATTATTAAATTTTTCATTCTCTTTATAACTTTTAAAGAATGAAAAAATAGATTGGTCCGTATACAAGACACTAGCAAAAATTTCTTTGTTTTTGTGAATCAATCTTTTTGATTTTTTCGATAGCCCAACAGATTTGGAAACCACCTCCTCTACTCTATTTTCGTATGCTTCATGATTTGGTATTAAGAATGATACTTTTGTGCTTTGCGTTAAAAACACGTCCATTCTAGGTTTCTGAACTTCGTAATGATCCATGTTCCATTTTTTGAAAAGTTCAGCATCTGGATATCCTAATGATATTCCAGCGGCATCTTCTTCTTGTTTGGAATAAGAGTCTCCAAAGCTTTTATTATCCATTATGTAGTCTACTCGCTCCTCGTGTAGAAATTTGTCGAAATGATTAATTGCACTATTCCCGCCATAATTAAAAGTAGTGTAGTACCCATTGTTTTTTAATATGCTATAAAGTGTATGTCTATTTGGTGCTTGTTCTATCTGCGAAAATCCTCTATCTCCAAAGGGAAGTGAGCCAATTATAGTGGGTATGGCAGCGGCCGTTTCCCCACTATTACTCAAATAGTTAGGCCAATAAAGGGATTGCTTGCCTAGCGAGTCTAAAAAGGGTGTAAATCCTTTATAAATTGCATTGTCACCCACAAAATCTGAGCCTAGACCATCTACAATAATAAATACAAGATTTGGTTTTTCTTCCTTTAGATTAAAATATTCTCCTAAAACATTATACTCTTTAGATAATCTGAGCAAAGGGTATTCTTCTTTTCCTTCATATTTATTAAAATCGAATACTTCATTAATAATGCTCTCACATAAATGCTGCAACTTACTTTCATTTATTGGTTTTCTATCCGATATCAATGTTGTTAAAAAAAGGCTAAAAAGAACTATTGTAAGCGGATACATTTTACTTATAAGAGTATGGACTGAAGACGTAATTTTATGGAAAAAGTAAAACAAACCACCCATGACAAGAAGGAAGCATAGCGAAATAAGGAAAACATTTCCCAAATGAAATTCGGCACCCATGTTGGATAATTCCCAAACGCCCATAATTTCATATTGCTCTACATAGTATTCAACTAACAAACATTCCGCTATAAGGAATGTCATAAGCAGGATGAATGTGACCTTAAACCCTAATCTTGGTTTTTTGTTTTCTAAAAAATTGAATATAAATGCAATAAAAAATGCAATGAGAGATGTAAAGCCAATTTGATGCTGTATAAGAATAAAGACACTTTTATTTAGAAAGCTGTCTAGGACACCATTAGAGTATAATCTTATATATTGAAAAAATGAAAGTATCACCAAGCATCCAAAAAATGAAAGTACCAGCCTAATGAAGTCTTTTAAAGTCTTCCTTTCTACATTACTAGATATGTTATTTTCAATTTGCATTATATTATACTTTGGCAAATCCTTTTCTGACTTGGGAACCCCAACCCGATTTTATTCTAAACAATTTCTTATAATTTCCTCTAACTGCAGAGAACACTACAATAGGATGGAAAACCAATGGTTCTATAATGGCGCAAAAAACCAAAGTTAAAAGGTCCTTGGTTTTTGTGTATTGGTTATAGGAATACACATCCCATAAAATTGCATAAAAGGATATCATTACGGAAAACATATAAATGGTAGTGGTAATGGCAATAAAGAAATCCCAATTAATAATCCCTAAATAAATAAATACAATAATTGAAAAGAATCCAACAAACTCTAATAAAGGCGCTAGCCATTCATAAAAAAACCAGTAAGGGTAACTTATTAATCCTAGTTTTCCATACTTAGGATTAAAGAACATGTCTTTATGTTTTTGTAGGGTTTCCAAGTTTCCTCTTGCCCATCGATCTCGTTGATTGACTAAAATTTTAAGATCCTCAGGCACCTCTGTCCAACATAATGGATCAGGTATGTATTCAACCGTATATGGCAGATTTTCATCATGCATATATTTTCTCATCTTAAAAACAATTTCCATATCCTCCCCAACAGTATTGGTATCATAACCACCAACGGCCATGACTATTTCTCTATCAAAAAAGCCAAAGGCCCCGGAGATAATTAATAAGCTGTCTATTCTCCCCCATGCCATTCTTCCCAAAATAAACGAGCGGGTATATTCCAATAGTTGAAATCTTGCGAGCCAATTGGTTGGCAAACGAATTTCTTCTAACATCCCTCCAGATATTTTACAGGAATTGGCAACCCTTATAACACCACCAACTGCAATTACCCTTTTCTGTGTTCGTTGATAAAATGATTTTACAACATGGAGTAATGCATCTGGCATTAAAAGACAATCAACATCGATACATCCAACATACTTATTATCAGAAAGTTGTACGCCAGTGTTCAATGCATCAGATTTACCTCCATTTTCTTTATCTATAACGGTTAATTTAGAAAAAGACAACTGTTTTGATTTATAGATACCTCGTATTGGTTTTGATTTCCAATTTGGGTCAATTTCTTGTTCAATCTTTTCCAGGTCATAAGAATCGATCATTTTCTTTAAAGTATCATCCTTACTCCCATCATTAACTACCATCACTTCATAATTTACGTACTGTAATGATAATAGTGAGCGAATGTTCTCCACTATGGTTGCTTCTTCATTATAAGCTGGAGCAATTATGGTGATACTGGGCGCTAAGGGTGATGCCATTATTTTAGACAAGTCTCCAAAGCTGTTTTTATTCCTATAGTGTATTGAATTTCGGGTGGATAAATACACCATAATTGTAAACAAGACAAAAAGCACAATGGTAAACAACAAAAAAACGATGTTTATATATTCCAGAATGACTTCGAATATGCCGTTGTCCACTACTTTTTCTTTTTATTGGGGTTGTAACTAGCTTCTTGAGATTTATAAAACTCTTGGGTGAATGTAAAATCTTTATCTAAAATGCTTGAAGGTTTGGGTAATTTTATATCCAACTTATCTAATAAAAAACAAAATTCCAGGGGAATCAACTTCTTGTCTATAATCAATTTTGTTTCCGTTTTTTCTTCTGATAGCGTTGCTTTGTATTCAATGGTTTGTATGAAATCCATTTCATCTCCTGGCGTCAAGGGGAAAAGCAATTCCACTTCCTTATTACCATCTCTCGTCCCGTTATCCATGTCTTCAAATTGGTTTCTTTTTTCCAATTCAGTCTTGACAGTTTTGGACTTATCTCTTATTGCTTTATTCTCATCATTTAAAAGGGTTTTTAAAAAAGAAATTTCTTTGTTGTCCCCAATTTCCAATATTTGGTCAAGGAGCACTAATTTTGATTCCTCATCGCTCGAATCAAATAATTGTTTAAAGATGCTATTCCCTTCATTTAAATTTTCATTTTCAAGTACATTACTCTCTTTATTTAAGGAGTAATTGGTTTCTGAAAAATCATTTAAAATCTCCATGGCTCTTTCTTTAATGGCTAGGTTTTCTTCTTTTTCTATTATTTCTTTTAAAAATGGCAGCTCCTTGGCACTTCCTAAATCTTCTAGGGTGTCCAACAATAATATTTTATTGTAGTTGTCTTGTTCAAAAAAGTTATTATCAAAAATATTTATTGAAGATTTGTTAAGGGGGCCAGTATGAATATTTAATTCTTCAATAACTATACATTCTTCCTCGGAATCTTCAATAACATTTGGCAAGAAGTTAATTTCTTCAGGCTCCAAAAGAACCTTGTTTATTTCATCGGTTATTTCTATAAAACTTTCTTCGCTATCAACTTTTACCTCTGGCACCTTAATTTCTTCCATTTCTAATTCTTGAGGAATTGTAAACCCCTCTTCATTATCGTCTATAATATGGGGTAAGAAATCCATTTCGACCGAATCAATAACAGTATCAATTTCTTTTGATAATTCATCAGGTTCCAAAAGAATCCTGCTCATGTCATCGACTATTTCTGTAACATTTTCTTCGCTATCAACTTCAACCTCTGGCTCTTTAGTTTCTTCCATTTCTGGTTCTTGGGAAATAGCAACCGTTTCTTCATTATCAGCAATAACATGCGGTAAGAAATCCATTTCGACCGAATCAGTAACAGTATCAATTTCTTTAGAGAATTCACTAGGTTCCAAAAGAATCCCGCTCATTTCATCGGCTATTTCTGTAACATTTTCTTCGCTATCAACCTCTGCCTGTGGCGCTTTAATTTCTTCCATTTCTGGCTCTTGAAAAATTGCAACCATCTCTTCATTATCGGCAATAATATGGGGTAAGAAATCTATTTCGGTAGTAGCATTGATCGTACTAGTTTCTTCATGTAATTCTTCAGGCTCCAACAAGTTTATTTCTTCTATTTCGGATTCCTGAGCAAAAGCCAACTCCTCAATGTTGTCTTTCTCCAAAGTATTGGTCTCTGGACTATCTTTTTTATGGTCTAAGGTTTCGTTTACTAAAACATCCTCTTCTTCCAAAACCATGTCTTCCTTGGTTACTACTTCTAACCCTTTTGTAGGCAATATTGTTTCTGGAACTATGGCGTTTATGGTACTTAAAACTTTACTTGTAATTACAAAATTTGATTCTTTCTTTTCAACCATCCTCAAAAATGGAATATCACTTTCATCCCCTAAAGTTGCGATGGTGTCTAGAATCAAAATTTTAATATCCGTTTTGCATTTCCAAAAAACGAGTTTAAGAGGGGCTATAGCTTCAAGAATACAAAACTTCTTAATGCAGTTTATAGCTTCTTCCTTAATATTATTGTTCCTATGGCGTATTAATTGAATAATGGAAGTATTGGCATCGTTTTGATTGTAAAATTTTATAAGGCGCAGCCCAAATAATACCACATCCTTGTTAGAGGATGTTAGCCAAGCTTTAAATCTTGGAGGTTCAAAATTTTCAAGATTTCTAATTACTTCCAACATTTTTAATTGTTGCCATTGGGATATTTTGTATTTGGTGGTATCCAAAAAATAATTAATGCCCTCATTTTTAAGGGTAACCGCAGCAATTTCTGATTGTTTACGAATAACTCCTCTTTTATCATTGATAAATTTGATAATAAAACCATATGCATCGAAAACCTGCATTGTGGTAAGATCTGAAATACCTTTGGAAACTATTTCCCAACGCCAATTTTTAAGTTTTTCATAGGCATCCAAATGTAAGCCAAGGTCTTGGTATAGTTTGAAAAGTCTTGTTTCTGTATTTCCAGATACATCCTTTTGTAAATCAAGCAATACTTCCGAAAGTACTTTACGATTAAAATCGTTTTTTAGAAGTTCTCTAATTTCAATTTTTAGGGTTATATAGTTACTTTTTTCTTCCTTATTAGCATCTTCTTCATAAAATAAGAATTCACTAATCATTGGAGACAATTCTCTTTTTCTTAGAACAACTTGTTTTACTTTTGATGAAATTTTATTCCTAAAGTAAAAAACCAGCACAAAATAGAGCAAGCCCAAGCCAATAAATAGGCATGTTAAATCCCATAAGAGATCTGTGTGAATTTTGGGGGAACTCATCAATGGTTATTATTATTTTATATTTTCAGTAACTAGTTATACTTTTTTTAATTCTCTAGCCACACGAACTAACAATTCTGTGGGACTAACTGGCTTTGAAATAAAATCATTTGCTCCTAACTCAAAAGCTGTCAGTACATTTTCTTCATTTCCAGCAGATGAAATAATGATAATAGGTATTTTGGAACCCAATTCATTCCTCACAAAATCAATTAATTCGATTCCGGAGAAATAAGGCATCATAATATCACTGACAATAATATCAGGAGTATTTTCTGCCAAATGTTCCTTTACTTCTTTTCCATCTCGCATGTGGCTCACTTCATAGCCTCCTTTTTGCAATCTATAACTTAATAAAGATGCTAATAACTCATCATCTTCAGCTAGCAGTAACTGTTTCTTCTCCTCCATTTTATTTGGTTTTATTTTTTCTTCAATCTTTCTACTTCACTACCAATAGCCTTCTCCACTTTAGGATATTCATTTAAAAAGTCATGGTATAAATTTTCAATTACTTTTATATTTTGTGTGGTTTCACAATTACTATGTATTTCCTCCACAATGGTGCACAGTCCAAAAGTTTCCATCATTTTTAGACCTGCTTTAATTTTATGTGCTGAAAATTTAATGGCATTAAAATCTTCATCCACAATGCCAATCTTTACCTTGCCAATAAACTCTAATGCATTTTGAGTAAACAGCCCTACCAGCTCTTGCAGTATTTCCATTTCTTCCATGCATTCTGTATATACATTATCAAGATTTACTTTAGGCTTCTCCTCTTTTGTAGTTTCAATTAAAGGAATCCTAACTGGTACAGGTATGTTGGAATTTGATCCATTAGTATAGTTGCTGTTTCGAATAAGTTTATCTAAAAGCTCATCCGTATTATAGGGTTTTAGAATAAAATCATTAATTCCATATGTATTACACTTTTCTTTATCCTTAATATTAAAATCAGCTGTAAGTGCTATAATAGGCACTTGGCTTATACTAAGATCTTTGCTACTTCTAATTTTTTCAGTAACGGCATAACCATCCATTTCCGGCATTTTTAAGTCCATTAGTACCACATCTATCCTGTTGTTTTTCAATACATTGAGGCCATAAATGATCTTATCTGTAATGAATACATTACATTTCCATTTTTTTAATCGCTGCTCTATAAGACGTTGATTTAATGTATTGTCTTCAAAAACAAGGATTTGCATCCCTTTTACAAGTTCTTCGTGATTGTTATTTTTATCTATTCCATTAAGTAATGAAACTTCAGTCCCTTTTTTATATGGAAGCGTAAATTTAAAGGTGCTTCCCTTGCCTAAACTACTAGATACACTAATCTCCCCATCTAATTTTTCTATGATTTGTTTTACAATATTTAAACCAAGTCCTGTACCTCCATATTTCGAGTAGGTATCTGGTTCTGCCTGCTTAAACGATTCAAAGATATGCTCAAGACTATTTTCTGACATACCAATACCAGTATCCGTAACATCAAATTCTAATTGTATCTCATCATTGGTTAATCCAACCATGGTAATTTGTACTTGAATACTCCCCTTTTCAACAAATTTTATAGCATTTCCAATAAGGTTTAATAAAACTTGAGAGAGTTTTGATGGGTCACCAACCAATGCTTTTGGGATAGCTTTGTCCATTTTCACAATCAATTCAACATCTTTATTGACAATCAAAGTCTTGCACAAATAGGTGACATCGTTTACAAGTTTGTGAAAATCAAAATCAATGGATTCAAAATGACTTAATCCAGTAGAAAGCTTGGAGTATTCCAGTAGCTCATTTATGATGCGCATCAATGTATGAGATGCGGACTGAATTGCATTTACATGATCAGTTTGTGTGCTTGTTAATTCACTTTCCTTTAGAAGATCGGCAAAACCAACAATACCATTTAAAGGAGTTCTAATTTCATGACTCACTTTTGCAATTAGCATTGTTTCACTAACATTTACATCATTTTCAGTAGCGCTAGTTGCTATTTTCTTTTTGCCCAAATCAGATTTTTCACCAAAGAACTTCTTCTCCAAATCATTTTTAAATATTTGGTAGGATTCTTTTAATTCGGTAGCTTCATTCAAGGTAAGTTCATCAAAAGAAAAACTGCTTAGTTCAGTTTCCAAATTTGATAAATATGCGAATAAATTATTAGGTTTTATTTCCATTTTAATAACTCCTTTTGTTACTGATTTTAATAAATGTCCATAATAGGTATAGCTTTGCCAATTAAATGTTCCCTATACCCCATTTTTTGTTGTCAAATTGCTTAATTTGTATGTTAAAATTTCACAAAATGAAACAGTTTATCGGATTAATATGTATTTCAGCCCTTTTTTCATGTGCCCAAACTGAAAAGAAAATGGAACGGAGCATTGAAGAAATAGCAAAAGAAATCCATGAAAAAGTCATTACTATTGACACTCATGATGACATCAATGTGAAAAATTTTACGGACAGTATCAATTACACTCAAAATTTAGACACACAAGTGAATTTGCCCAAAATGAAGAGAGGTGGTTTGGATGTTTCATGGATGATTGTTTATACCGGTCAAGATACCCTTACCGCAGAAGGTTATGATGCGGCATCTGAGAATGCCATTGCTAAATTTACGGCCATACATAAGCTTTGCGAGAAAATTGCACCAGACCAAATTGAGCTAGCATTAAACTCGGATGACGTGCGGAGAATTCAGAAAGCCGGAAAAAAAGTTGCTATGATTGGTGTTGAAAATGCCTATCCCATGGGAACAGATTTATCTAATTTCGAAAAGTACCATCAGCTTGGGGCAAGATACATTTCGTTGGCTCATAATGGGCATAGCCAGTTTGCAGATTCACATACAGGAGAAACCGATGGAGTATGGCTGCATAATGGCTTAAGTGATTTGGGTAAAGATGCTGTAAAAGAGATGAATAGACTTGGAATAATGATAGATGTGTCACACCCGTCCAAGGAGGCTATGAATCAAATGATTAAGTTGTCTAAAGCTCCAATTATTGCTTCCCATTCTTCAGCCAGAGCACTATGCAATCATACAAGAAATTTGGATGATGAGCAATTACTGATGATGAAAGAAAATGGTGGTGTGGTGCAAACTGTGGCCTTTCCTTCCTATTTAAATACAGAAAAGGATGAGCAGAGGCAAGCGTTTATGAAAACGATATACCAAAAGGTGGCAGATTCTTTAGGTGTAGATTGGTTTGAACGCTCAAAATTTGCCAGTTTATCGGATGAACAACAGGAAGCGTATATTAATAATTATCCCAAAATAACCGCCATAGGAGAACGTTTGGTGCAAAATCAAAAAGATGTCCCCGAAGCAGTAAGTGTAATTGATTTTGTGGATCACATTGATTATATGGTTGAACTCATTGGCATTGACCATGTAGGCATTAGTTCAGATTTTGATGGAGGTGGTGGTATAGCAGGTTGGTCAGATGCTTCCGAAACATTTAATGTTACCCTGGAATTAGTAAAACGCGGTTATACAGAAACTGATATTGAAAAATTGTGGGGTGGTAATCTCCTAAGGGTACTAGATGAAGTACAAGCAATTGCAGAAAAAATGTAGGTTATTAATTTTATTTTTTTAACCTGTCTTTTACAAACTCTACTTTAGTTTTACCATGTGGAGCGGGTTTACCGTCATGGTCCAAATTCACCATAATAATGTTGTCTACAGTTACAATGGTATCTCTGGTCATTTTGTTCCTAACCTCACAATTTAATGTTATTGACGATTTTCCAAATTTGATGACTTCCATTCCAATTTCAATAATATCTCCTTTTTTAGCAGAGCTCATAAAATTAATTTCGGACATATATTTTGTGACGACCTTTTTGTTTTCCAGCTGAATGATGCTGTATAACGCCGCTTCTTCGTCTATCCAAGCCAACACTCTACCGCCAAATAAAGTTTCATTGGCGTTTAAATCTTCAGGCTTTACCCATTTTCGTGTATGGAATCTCATGACATCTAATTTAAATATGCACTAAAATTATAATAAGTAATTCAATTAAAACAATGTATTGGGAGAATCATTTAGTGTTTTAGGAATCTGCAAATTACATCCTAGTTTTTTATTTAATTTAGCAATAAAATAGGCAGCTAATAAAGGAGATTCCAATTCCATATTCTGATGTACAAAAAAATGAATGTTTCGTAACCCTTTGCCTTTCCAGGCTACCAATTTGTTGACCCAATCATCCAGTCTATCATAATCGCTTTTATGATTGGCTCCTACATAACGAACAAATGCTTCGTTGTTAGTCAGGCGCATATGCATAATATCCCTTCTACCGGCGGTATCTACCAAAATATTTGCAATATTGTTTTCTTCCAATAGGTGATACAGTTCTTGGGCTACATGGGTATCATTAAACCAGTCTGTATGTCTAAACTCCATTGCAAGGGAAAACTCTTTGGGCCAGTGTGCTACAAACTGTACTACTCTATCCCAGTTTTTAGGACCAAAATTTCCATGCATTTGCAAAAAGATAGTACCCAGTTTTTCCTTGAGGTTGGATGTAACTTCTAAATACCGATCTACAATTGGGTATACTTTTTCATTCAATCTCCTTAAATGACTTATGTCTTGCGATATTTTAGGAAAAAACTTAAAGTTATCAGGAGTTTTATCATGCCATTTCGTATACTGCTCATCAGGAAATATTCTATAGAAAGTAGCATTAAGCTCAATAGCATTAAATTGTGATGCGTAATATACCAGTTCGTCTTTTGTGCCCCGTGGATAAAAATTTTTTAAATCCTGCCGGTTCCATTTAGCACAACCCACATGAATTTTTAAGGGTGTTTCCGCACTTTGTTTCGACAGCAATACTTCAGTGTCTAAATGATCCATAGGAAGGGTAAAGTCTACGTTTTCAGGATGTTCAACTTTTCCAAATTTCATATATAGGGTAGGATAAAAATTAATAATGTGAGAAATGTTATACAAATTTGTAACAATAAAACTAAATTTGTTACTAACATAAAGAGTAAAACTATAAATTTTATTAAAACAAAAAATATGAAATCACTAAAATTATGTGTTGCTGTATTGATGCTTGCATTTGTATTACCTACACAAGCACAAAGTGCAGATGACATCTTGGAAAATTATTTTGAGAACATTGGTGGGTTGGAAAAACTTAAAGCTATAAAAGGAATGAAGATGATTGCTAAAGTTAATCAGCAAGGATTGGAAATTCCTCTTGAAATTATACAATTAAGTGATGGCCGACAAATGACTTTGATAAATTTTCAAGGCAAAGAAATAAAGCAAGGTGTTTTTGATGGAGAAACTTTATGGAGTCATAACTTTATGACAATGAAGGCTGAAAAGAGTGATGCAGAAGCGACATCCAATTTTAAATTGAATGCTAATGATTTTCCGGATTCATTTATTGATTATAAGGAAAAAGGTTATGTGGTAGAATTATTAGGTACTGAAACGATAGATGGTGCAGAAACGTATAAGATTAAATTGATTAAAGAACCAGTTATGGTAGATGGAGAAGAAGAAGATGATATAAGCTTCTATTTCTTTGATACAGAAAATTTTGTTCCTATTGCCATTCAAACTGAAGTAAAGTCAGGACAGGCAAAGGGAACGATTCAGGAAGTGACGTTGAGCGATTACCAAGAAGTAGATGGGTTATATTTCCCTTTTTCAATGACACAAGGAGTAAAAGGACAACCAGGAGGTAGCCCTATAACCATTGAAAGCATTGAGCTTAACCCTGATATAGATGAAAGCGCATTCGCTTTTCCAGATGAAATGGAAGGAGAAAAAGAATAATTTCTATCAAATATAAAGACCCATTTAAGGGTCTTTTTTTATATAAAACCAATTTAAAATGAAAAAAACTAGTATAATTATTGGTATGGCCATGGTACTCCTTTTGCCCATGGTGCTAAGTTCTCAAACTAAAACAACCATTAAAGGGAAAGAATTGTTTGGAGATATTTCTGCAAGACATATAGGGCCAGCACTTATGAGTGGGCGTATCAACGACATGGAAATACACCCAACCAATAATAGAATAATTTATGCTGGGACTGCTGGTGGTGGTGTATGGAAGTCTAATAATGCAGGCACTACTTTTAATTCAATTTTTGATGATTATTGTCAATCTATTGGAGCAGTAGCGCTAGACCCAAACAATCCAGACAATGTAATATATGTTGGTACTGGTGAAACTTGGCCAAGAAACAGTGTTTCTATTGGTGACGGACTTTATAAATCTGTTGATGGTGGTTCTAATTGGATAAAACTAGGTTTTGAAAAATCTGAACGAATTGCTAATATTATAGTAAACCCAAAAAACTCCAATGAAGTCTATGTAGGAGTTTTAGGTGCCTTATGGGGAGATAGTGACGTTAGAGGCGTTTACAAGTCCAATGATGCTGGTGCAACATGGGAAAAATTGCTATATATAGACCAGAAAACTGGATGTGCAGATTTAGCAATGGATCCAAATGATCCAAATATATTGTATGCATCCATGTGGGAGTTTAGAAGAACTGGATGGTCTTTTGAATCTGGAGGTAATAGTAGTGCGCTGTATAAATCTACTGATGGAGGAGGAACTTGGAATAAAATACATAATGGCTTCCCAGAAGGAAAGTTGGGTAGGCTGGCGATTGCTGTGGCACCATCAAATTCAGAGGTATTATATACTGTAATTGAAGCGGAGAAGGATGAAAAGAAAGGGCTATATAGAAGTAATGATGCTGGCAATAGTTGGGAACAATTGAATAATGATTTTGGGATTACGGTACGTCCATTCTATTTTTCAAGAATTGTTGTAGATCCAAGGGATGAAAATGTTGTTGTAAAAGGAGGTCTAAGCGGTTCTATTTCTAGAGATGGAGGGAAAACTTTCAAAAACTTAGGAAATATGCATAGTGATATTCACGATATCGTATTTAGTATTAAAGATTCTGATGTGATGTATGTTGGCACAGATGGAGGTGTATACCGCTCCTGGAATGGGGGAACAACCATGGAAATTGTTGAAGATTTACCTCTTTCTCAATTTTATCATGTTAGTGTGGACGATGCAACTCCATATAACGTTTATGGAGGTTTGCAAGATAACGGTTCCTGGTATGGTCCTTCCTCTTCCATTGGCGGCATAGAAGCTAGAGATTGGAATTCTGTAGGCGCCGGGGATGGTTTTAGAGTATTAAAACACCCCACTAAAAACATTATATACTCAGAAATGCAAGGAGCGACAAATGTATGGAGGTATGATGTGGATAAAAACCTTACCAAAACTATAGAACCTTTGGTTACCAAAGAAACAGGAAAACTTCGTTTTAATTGGAACCCCCCAATGGCCTTGAGTAGTGCACAGCCTAATAGATTTTATATGGGAAGCCAGTTTGTGCACAAATCAGAAGATATGGGTGATACCTGGGAAATAATTTCGCCAGATTTAACTACAAATGACCCAGCTAAACAGGAGCAAGAAAATTCTGGTGGACTGTCCAAAGATAATTCTGGCGCAGAAAACCACACCACAATATTTACAATTGCAGAATCTACATTGGATGAAAATGTGATTTGGGTGGGTACAGACGACGGTAATGTACAGGTTACCCAAGACGGGGGTAAATCATGGACCAATACAATTGATAATATTGTTGGACTCCCTAAAAACACATGGTGTTATCATATTGAGGCTAGTACTTTTGATAAAGGAACGGCATATGCCGTATTTGATGGGCATACAATGAACGATATGAATCCATATGCCTATAAAACAACAGATTTTGGCAAGACATGGAAGAATATAATTTCAGATAATGTAGTGGGGATTACCCGTAATATACAAGAAGATTATGTGAATCCAGATTTATTATTTTTAGGAACGGAGTTCGGACTTTATATCACAATGGATGGTGGAGATAGTTGGCATAAATTCACCAATAATATGCCTTCTGTTGCTGTTCATTTTATTGATTTGCAAAAAGCCACCAATGATTTGGTCATGGGTACACACGGTAGAGGTATTATCATCATTGATGACATTTCCCCTCTTAGAGAAATAAATGAAACCGTTTTGAGCAAGAATGTTCACTTTTTCTCAAACAAGCCTACAGTCATTAACGAAGAAAGTGGTTTTTCTGGCAGTTTTGGAAAGGAAACTCAATTTGTAGGAGCTAATAAGACTAAAAACCTCCAGCTTAAATATTACCTAAAGAAAAGGCACACCTTTGGTAAAATGCGTATGGTGATTCAAGATATGGATGGCAACTATGTTAATGAAATTGGTCCAGGAAAATCTAAGGGAATCAATATTGTAAATTGGAACTATACAAGAAAACAACCAAAAATTGCCAAAGGAAAAACCTTTAGTTTTGGTGGCTTTACATCTCCCCAGGTGCCTGAAGGAACTTATAAAGTAATACTAACTAAAGGAAAAGAAACATACGAGCATACTTTTGATTTAGTTTATGATGAAGATTCTCCATTGACAGCTACGGATCGGACTTTAAAGAATGAAACGACCATGCAGTTGTATGATATGACACAAGAATTGGCTTATTTGGTCTATGAGCTTGATGAAATGATCTTAAAAGCTGAATCCAATAAAAATGCAAAAACAATTTCAAAACTGAATGCACTAAAAGAAACCCTGGTTATTACCACTGGCGACAATTATGCTGGTTCGGCAGAGCCACAGTTACGTGAAAAAATGGCCGATTTATACAGTAAATTAGCAACAAGTTATGATAAACCGTCTAAAACAGAATTAGAGAGTTTGTATGTTATTTTAAAAAGGTTTGAAGATGCAAAAACAAATTTTTCCAAGTTGAAAAAGAAGTTTAAGCCATCAGAGGAATTGACCATTAAAACCTATGAAGAATTTTTAGGAAGTTAATCACAATCTATTTTAATAAATGAAGCCACTGAAAATAAATTCAGTGGCTTTTTATGTATGCCTACTTGGTCTCTGTTTTAGTTAAATAAGGATTCTCCATTAAGATTTGTGGTAAGAATATCGCTCATTAAATTAAAATACGGTCGTATTGCCTTGAAGGAATCATCAACCACCTCAATAAAATTAGATGATAACACTTCTTTATTGGTGAAATTTTTAACAAAGATATACTGCTTCCGTTTTATTAAATCAATGTTTGGGTCTTCTTTATTGAATCCTTTGGGTGCAAATTTCACTTCATCCCCAACAAGTTCTCCCCATATATTTTTAAAACTTTTATTATTTATTATTTGTCGGATTTCCGTCGTATCCAGTTCAAATTCTTTTCTGATTCGGAATAAATCTTCTTTATTTGGCTCCCAGAACCCAGTAGCCATAAAGGATTCATTATTTTTTATTTTTAGAAAGTAGCCACCTCTTAACTTATTGCCTGATCTGGAAAAAGACCCCGAAAAATGAGAATTATATGGCGTTTTATCTTTGGAAAAACGTACATCTCTATAAATTCGAAACATTTTTTGTTTTTCAATCTCATCATGTACATTAAGCCTGTCCATCAAACTATTATAAAACCCCTTAACTTGGACTTCATGCTTTTTATATTCCACTTTATGTTCAGCAAACCATTCTCTGGTATTGTTTTCTTTCAATTTATTAAGGAATTCAAGAGAATTCTTTGTAATTACGGGTTTATCCATTCGACCTAGTTAACTATATTTAAGCTAAAGTTAACCTTTTTGGCAAACCTCCTTTTTAAAATATTGGTTAATTTTGAATATTAACAAGTCAGACATGAGTAAGAAATCTACTATTGAAAAAATAATCCTGCATAAAAAGCAGCCCAATTTAAGGTATCGTTTAAAAGAGGAAACGGAAGTCTTTACAAACAAATTATTTTATACGTTGTTTGATGTTGACACTCCTGTTGAAGAAAATTTAAAGATACTTGAATCTCTTTTTGACGAATTGGTAGGTTTGGCCTGCTGGGAAGTTGATAAGCCATGTACTGAGCTATGGGAAAAATATCTTGAAACACTTCCAAATGTGTTAGAAAAACTAAATATGGATGCTGAAGCTACTGTTAATTGTGACCCAGCTTCTTTGTCTACAGAAGAGGTCTATATGGCTTATCCTGGGTTTTATGCCATTGCAATTTATAGATTGGCCCATGAACTTCATAAAAAGGGATTCCCTTTAGTACCCCGTTTAATGACGGAATATGCACATAGACAAACTGGGGTAGATATAAACCCAGGAGCCGTTATTGGTGACTCGTTTCATATTGATCATGGTACTGGTGTAGTAATAGGTGAGACGGCCATAATTAAGAATGATGTGAAAATATATCAAGGGGTGACCTTAGGTGGACTTTATGTTGCTAAAAATTTGCAAAAAACAAAGCGCCATCCAACTATAGAATCTAATGTCACCATATATGCGAATGCCACCATTTTAGGAGGAGATACGGTTATTGGGGAAAACTCTACCATAGGTGGTAACGCTTGGATAACAAGTTCTGTCCCCGCCAATTCTAAAGTATTTCATACTTCAGAAATAAAAATAAAAACGACCCCGCATGTCTCATAGTATTTTGGATTTAATTGGCAATACTCCTTTGGTAGAATCAAGAGTATTGAATACCAACTCCAATGTAAAACTGTACTTTAAACTAGAAGGGCACAATCCTGGCGGAAGTGTAAAAGACAGGGCGGCCTTAAGTATGATCAAAGGGGGCTTGGAAAGAGGTGATTTTAATAAAAACTCCAAGCTCATTGAAGCCACAAGTGGCAATACGGGTATTGCTCTAGCCATGATTGCAGGGACTTATGGTTTGGATATAGAATTAGTGATGCCAGAGAATTCTACAATAGAACGTGTGCAAACAATGAGGGCCTATGGTGCAAAAGTAACCCTTACCTCTTCTGATATTGGGATTGAAGGGGCTAGAGATTATGCTGAAGACAAAGTAGCCAATGAAGGGTACACCATGCTGAACCAATTTGCAAACGATGATAATTGGAAAGCACATTATAAAACTACCGGTCCTGAAATTTGGAGAGATACAGAAGAAAAAATCACCCATTTTGTCTCCGCAATGGGCACTACAGGAACCATCATGGGAGTTTCCACCTATTTAAAAGAAGTGAACCAAGACATTCAAATTATTGGGGTACAACCTGAAGATGGCTCTAAAATTCCTGGAATAAGAAGATGGCCAGAAGCATATTTACCAAAAATATTTAATCCAAGTAAAGTAGATCAGGTGCTTGATGTAAACGAAACAGATGCCAATATTATGGCTAAAAGAATGGCCAAAGAAGAAGGTGTTTTTTGTGGGGTAAGTAGTGGAGGAGCTGCGGTTGCTGCATTGCGTTTGGCTAAAACTTTGGAAAGTGGCGTACTTGTCTCCATTGTTTGTGATAGAGGCGACCGATATTTATCTTCAGGGCTTTTTGATGGGCAATAAATTATTCTAAAACAGCATCAATTCCGTTTAAGTAGACGTCAAACTCCACCAAGTTATTATGGTGCCCACCAGCTATAGTGTACATTTTTTTATCCTTCACTAAAATGGATTCGTATAACATAACTCCAGATGCATATGGCACTACCCTATCATCAGTTCCATGAAAAATAGCAATGGGGCAATTTACTTTTCGAATGTATTCTGAGGATAAAAATTGATACTTTAATAACCATTTTAAAGGTAAGAATGAAAATCTGTTTTTGGCTACATCCATTAAATTGAAATATGGGGTTTCCAGAATAAGGCTTTTGGGATTATTTCTTGAGGCAAGGTTCGTGGCGATACCCGTTCCTAAAGAACGACCATAGACAGTAATTGCATCTTCTCCATACTGCTTTAAAGCATAATCATAAAACAATTGAGCATCATCATACAAGGCTTGCTCACTTAGTTTTCCAGTGCTTTTCCCATAGGTTCTGTAGTCCATAACAATAACATCATACCCCTTTTCTACAAAAATAGAAGTGATGGTTCCCCATCTAGTCAAGTTCCCAGCATTGCCGTGAAAATAGAGGATCAATCCTTTAGGCCTATCTTTTTTAAAATGAATGGCATTTAACTTGCCCCCGTCGGCAGTGGTCAGGAAAAACTCTTGATGTGTTTCAGGAAAGGAATAGGAATAATCTTGCTCCAATTCAGTAGGTAAAAAAATTAATTTTTCTTGGAGAAAATAAAGCATAGTTGTTATTAGTATATATATGGCAAGAAACCACAATAAGAATTTCTTAAGCCGTTTCATTTTTTCTCTTAGCATGTTGCACGTGAATACTACTTCCTTCAAGATTTATTTCTTTGGGCTTGGTGGTAATAATTTCGGTAAGCATTTTATGATAGGCTTCAAAAGTGTTCAAATTTTTATGCCCGCCTCCAATTATGGTATACAACCTAGTTAATTTAGGTTTGATTTTGGCCAGTTTTACACTAGTTTTATATGGAATTAATTTATCATCCGTGCCATGGATAATATGCACAGGGCATTTTACATATTTCAGCCATTTATAGGTGGGCATTGGAAATTTTATGAGTACTGAAAGCGGCATAAACGGAAGGTATTTTTTTGCCACTTTGCTCAAGCTATAGTATGGGGCATCCAAAATCAGCATTCTGGGATTATTCATGGAAGCTAGCTTCGTTGCAAATCCAGAGCCTAAAGACCTGCCATATAGTATGATATATTTTTCAGCAACCCTTTCCTTTAGTTTGTCATAAATGACTTGTAAGTCTCTTTTTATTGCCTTTTGGGAACGTTTTCCAGTGCTTTTTCCAAAACCTCTATAATCTACCATGAGTACATTATAACCAAGACGCGTAAAATCTACTGCAAATTTCCCCCATCCCTTAATGCTTTTGGAATTCCCCTTTAAATAGAAAACAATACCTTTTGGCTCCTTTACCTTAAACAATAAGCCATTGATGGTAGCACCATCACGAGTGGTAATATTGTACTCCTCTATTTCCTGGTTGTCATAATGGAACTGAAAATCTTTGGAAAGTTTTTCAGGTTTAAAGAGTAGGTAATCCTGTAGAAAGTATAACAAAATACTTAATGCAAAATAAATACCCACAATTAGCAATAGAATATATATCCAATCTTTCATAAAAGGAATTGGATTTGAAAGTACAAAAAATATAAGTATTCTATCCTAATACCCTATTTTGCTTTTTAGCTTCAAGGTCTTTTACAGCACCAAACATCATTCCAAAGACCATTCCAATACCCGCTCCCATGGATAATCCAATTGCCATTCCAGTGCCACCTCCAAAGGCTGTTCCGAATGTCAATCCCAATCCCGGACCAAACACCATTCCCCATATCATTCCAACACCAGCGTAATATCCTGCAGTGACAAAAGAAAATTCGGTTCTTAAGTACGTGGTAAATTCATTAAGTTTTTTACTAAAATATTTCTTTTTGTTATCAGAGTCATCCATTAAATTAAGAGTGCTAAGCTTAAGCTCAATAGATTTGACTTGTTCTTCTGTTAATGTCCGACTTTTTAGGTTGGACAATACATTAATGAATCCTTGATAAATTTTTAATTCAGATTTTGTATCTGCTTTCTGGATTAAGTTTTTAAAGACATCTAATGCTTCCGCTAATTTCATTTCTTGTTTGCTATGAGGTGCAGTTAACTCCGCACATAAAGTTAATCAATTTATCTCTTCAAAATCTAACCTATGAAGCAATAAACCAGAACCTGGGGCAACATAAGAAATCTGTTCTGGATAATGCTCTTTTAAAGAACTCTTAATCTCTTCTATACTAAGTTCTCCTTTTCCCAAAAGTATCAATGCGCCCATAATCATCCGAACTTGGTATCGTATAAAACCCTCTCCTTCCACATATAAGGCATAGCTCTTTTTTGGAAAAAAATTTGCAGAGAGTATCGTATTCTCCTTTATTTCACAATTGGTTATGGTCCTAACAAATTGTGTGTTTTCCTGTGGCCGAGCTGTATAGGCTTTAAAATGATGAATGCCTTCAAATAGTAGGGCGCCTTCTTTCATCAATTCAATATCCAAATCCTGAATAATGTTAGCCAAAAATGGGGCGCAAAAAGGATGGTTTTTTTGCCCAAAGGCAAACAAGTACACATACTCTTTGGACTTACTATTTTGTATGACATTGAATTCAGCATCCACCTCAGTAATAGCAACAGCCTTTATATCTGGAGGTAAATTGGCATTGAATTCACTCATGAAATTATCAAAATCTAAAATTGGATGCTCGTCAATAAAAAGCTCAAACTTTGCGTCTAAAGCAGAAACTTTAGAATCTGTTCTCCCCGCACCCAATATTTTAAACTTTACACTAGGTAAAATAAATTTCAGGGTTTTTATGAGCATATGCTCTATGGTTTTTTGGTTGGGCTGTTTTTGCCAACCACTGTACCTAAAACCCAAAAATTGAAGCTGTATTAGATAATAGTGCCGGATTTTAACCATTCAAAAATCAACTTAAAATATCTACAGCAAGATATACTTTTCACATTTGAACAGCACTTTTACCACAGTTTTTTTATCATACCCAACATTATTGACCGTTCATCGATTTTTTAAAATAATCGACGAACGGCCACGTTTTTAAAAACGAGCGAATAATTAAAATTTATTACGTAATTATATGAAGCATCTCTTGCTTATTATTTCATGGAAAAGGACCATGGTTCTTTCAATTTGCATACTCGCTATGCTTATAGTTCTTAATTTTTATGGAATATATACCAATAAGTTTTACTTCCTAAAGCCTGATAATTATATTTTCCCTATTCTTGCTATAGTACATTTTGTATACTTGTACGTGGTACAGTTTAAAATAAGAGAGGATGAAGTTCCGGATATACAAATGCGAAATTTGGAATATGCGCTCTATATTATTCTTTTTGTATATCTATATAAACTGGTTGATTCTCTTAATAACTTGCTAAGTTTTGCAATATATAAAGATCATTTATTGCCGGATCCTTTTAAATTTATGTCTGTCCTTATACTGTATTTATATCTAATGCTGTTGTTGCTGACGTTCATTTCTTTTAAACATAGGAAAGACCAGGTTGGTAAATACGTATTTGATGACTTTAATCAAAATATTGATAGTTGGGATTGATTACGGCATCACAAAAAAAAACCCAATGAAGGTCCATTGGGCTTTTTTACTAAAAATCAAAAACTAACTTAATTTATTAACTAATGTTTATCTGCTCACAGATCCTGAAGGGAAACTACCAGAAACATTATCATTCATTGCTTGAACACCCATTGCATCTGCTGGCACCATACCAACAAGTGGTTTTAAGGTAAATGGTGCTGGACTGTTATCTGGATAAGGCTCAATTGATATTACAGCTACGCCATTTCTTAAATCCGTAGGAAATGTTAAACCATCTGGAGCATTTACAAGAAAATCTTCTCCTGGAAATGGTGGGCTTGGGTTAGCACCACTAAAAGTGGCAGCATCATCTTCTCCTGTAACAGAAGTAAAAGTACCTGTAGTTACAGCAGCGCCATCTATTACAGCCCATCCTTCATATTTCCATCCATCGCTCAATGTAGGTAATTCTAATCCTACCATAGGGCTACCAGAGCTATTGTCTAAAAACCAAATCCCACTAAATTCCTCTTCTGCAGCACCCGTTCCAGTTGGTGTAGCTAGAATATATTCCCCAGCAATATTGGCAAAACTTTCAGCCACTGTACCTGTTGAAACAGTTGCAGAATTACCACTAAAATCACCAATCAATAATTTCGTGTCTGCTGGACCCGGTGCTGGATCTGGTACTGGCTCTATGGTTAGCACAAAATTGGTAGCGCTATCCAAGGTTGCAGCATCCATTGAAAAGGAGCTTTGCGATAATTCTCCAGTGTCGCTTACAGAAAAGGTCCCAGTAGAAATGGGTGCTCCATCAACAATAATCCACCCTTCATATAAGAAGTCACTCCCTAAATCTTCAAGTCCGTCTAAATTAAGTGTTAAATCGGACACTGCTGGTACATCTGGTATATCTGGTAAATCATCAGCATTATCACTACTACAACTTGCAAGAAGTAAACAAGCCCCTGCAAACATTACTAAATTTTTCATAATTTTCTTTTTAAGTTATGGTACAAACTAACCTCATTCAATCATCAAGTGTGTCACAGAAAAGTAAACTTTCAGACTAATTTCATTACACTTCTGTGATTATTTAACCATTATGTTAGTATCTTTCTTCCCACTGAAGAAGAAAATTCCAATTAAACAGGTGTCTGACAAAGGTTTTCTGTTTTTTGGCTTGAATGTGACATTTATGTGATACTTTTTAATTCCTTTTGTATACAGCTATTATGAAACAGATATTAATTATTGAGGACGACCAAGAAATTATTAAACTCTTGGAAATACATCTAAAGGACCATATTTATTCCACCGCAGTTGCAATGGATGGGGAAACGGGTTTACGCATGGCCATGGAGCATGATTATGATTTAATAATATTAGATTTAACATTGCCCATTATGGATGGTGTAGAAGTATGTAGACAGCTACGTACAAAGAAAAATACACCTGTAATAATGCTAACTGCCAAATCTGAAGAAATAGATCGGGTGCTAGGTCTTGAGATTGGGGCTGATGATTATATCACTAAGCCATTTAGTATACGTGAACTATTGGCAAGAATAAAAGCCGTAATGCGAAGAACCAATGCAAAAGCTATAGTTGCAGAAGAAGACAGCTCTACCCTATCCTTTGAAAATCTTTTTATAGATATCAATAAGCGGAAAGTATTGGTGAACAATGACAAAATTGAACTTTCTCCAAAAGAGTTTGAACTCTTGGTATTAATGGCAAGCAACCCAGGTAGAAATTATTCTAGAACAGAATTGTTGAACATCATTTGGGGGTATAATTTTGAGGGATATGAGCATACCGTAAACTCGCACATCAATAGACTAAGGGCAAAAATAGAATCCGACATGGCCAATCCCAATTATGTGCTTACAACATGGGGAGTGGGTTATAAGTTTAATGAAGATATGGTAGCATGAGCAAGACAGAAAGAACCCTTACACCAAAATTAATAAAGAAATTATGGCTAGCTTTTATCCTGACCATATTGATAATGGCGGTATCGTATATCTTTATTACGGGCTATTTTGCAAATAAATACAACCAAGCAACCACACAAAAATTAAATGCAGATGTAGCCAATCACCTTATTGAGGAAAAATTCCAAAATGCCTCTCCTTTTCTGGAAGATGGTAGTATAAACAAGCCTTTGTTTGGGGATTTAATGCATGATATGATGGCCGTAAATAGAAGTATAGAGGTATACCTTCTGGGAAATGATGGTACAGTGCAATATTCCGTTGTTTTAAGCCCAAGTGAACATGAGGCTGCTAAAAAAGTTTCATTGGCACCCATTACATCTTTTATAGCCGATAAAGGAGAAAATTATGTTCTTGGCGACGACCCAAGGAATCCTGGGGAGCAAAAAATATTCTCAGCCGCCCCCTTTAAAGTTGGTGATAGAGAGGGGTATATATATGTAATCCTAGCTGGAGAAGAATTTCAGCTGATTAGTGATACGATGTTAGCACAATACTTTACAAAATTGGGCATTGGTGCAACATTACTCACTATGTTCTTTGCAGCATTGGTCGGAGTATTGAGCATTTGGTTTTTAACAAAAAACCTTCGATTAATGACTCGCACCGTACGCAAATTTCAAGAAGGAGATTTAAGTGCAAGGATAATAAATCCAGAAAAATCTGATATAGAAGTGTTTGCAAGATCCTTTAATGAAATGGCGGATACCATTACTGGGAATATTGATAAAATGCAATCTGTAGATACCCTTCGGAGAGAGCTCATTGCCAATGTTTCACATGACCTGCGTACCCCTTTGGCCGTTTTAAAAGGATACATTGAAACCTTACAAATTAAAAAAGACAGCCTTACCGAAGAAGAGAAACAGGAATATCTGCAAATTACCCATTCCAATATAGACAAGCTTTCTGCTCAAATAAATCAATTGTTTGAATATTCTAAATTGGAAGCAGAACAGATAACACCTGTAAAAGAGCCCTTTTCCATTACGGAACTATCACATGACCTTATTGCTAAATTCAAAATGATTGCGGAAAACAAAAAAATTGAGTTGGTATTAGAAAACCCAGAAACCAATTGTATGGTTTTTGCCGATGTGAGTTTAGTGGAAAGAGCACTACAGAATCTAATAGAGAATGCCTTAAAATATACGGAGCCTAAAGGCAAGGTTACCCTATCTATCACTAAAAAAGAAAAAAATGTAGAAATATGTATTGCGGATACAGGTGCGGGAATTCCAATAAAGGAACAACCATTTATTTTTGACCGCTACAAACAAGTAAATAAGAATTCGAAGAAGCAGGGGTATGGATTGGGATTGGCCATTGTAAAAAAAATAATGGATTTGCACGAGACCACCATAACAGTGCTGAGCAGACCTAAAGAAGGTAGCTCGTTTATTTTTAACCTGCCTGCATACTAGGGTTAAAAATTGCTATGAAAGCGGAAGCCCCTCAGAAATGAGGGGCTTTTTGTTTTTAATTGACTGACTTCCAGACCAAAACATATATGCTTTTATGAATTTGCAATAATTATGGTTACATTACAGCACCCCCAGTCAATGCCAACAAGCGGATGAAGGTTGTCTATTTCAAAAATGAAATTCAAGAAAGTAGGATATTATACTTTTGGTAGAATTCCTAAAACTCTATTAGGCGTCAGGCCTTCATATTTTTCAAAATTCTTTAAATGTAGGTGTAGCTTCAACTTATATTTTATTGTTGTTATGACGTCTTTAGGTACTGCAATTTGACCATTGATTTAAATAAAACCACCTTTTGGTTTTCAAAAATAAAGACATATGAAAAAATTTCAAAAAGCACATTTATGGATGATCATACCCTTCGTTATTGCCTTTATGGGTTTTTATTTCTCCTATTGGAGTGTGTTTACTGAGGCTCCCTTTCATCAGCATTTACATGGGCTAACGGCAACGGCATGGTTTATTTTAATTATCGTTCAACCCTATTTATATCAAAAATCAAAAATGAAATTGCACCGAAAATTGGGTGTAATAGGTGTTTTTCTGGCTGGAGGCGTTGTTTTTTCTGCCTTGCAAATTATCCCCATCAACCTAACATTAGAAAAAGTTGAAGAATCTCTAAGGTATAGTTTCATTTTTGTAGATTTTATATTTGTAATTGGTTTTTCATATGCCGTAATAATGGCGGTGATACATAAAAAAAACATTAATCTTCATGCCAGATATTTGTTCTCTTCAGTGTTTTGGGTAATGCTTCCAGCCCTTAGTAGGTTGCTTTATTTTCCACAATTAATAACGTACGGATACCCAACTCCAGTATCCTTTGAGCAATGTATTTATATAGCTGGCGCAACCATATTAATTGTTCTTGGCATATTAATTTTCCTAGATTATAGGAAAGACAGAAAATTTTATACTCCCTATATTTTAACTGCCGCAGTAACGGCTATTGTACTGTTGTTATGGAATTATTTTGGTCATGCAGTATGGTGGCGCAAATTTTGTCATATGCTATTGGAATAGATAATAGTAGGTCAAATAACATGGCCTAAAATTCCCACAAAGCATATGTTGCTTATTGTTTATGATTTTATGTAACTACAAGTAGTTCAACTACCTATATTTATGATAGAACATTTTTATACCTAACTTTACTATAGGAGCTTTCCCAAATTGTTTGGACTGTTTCGCTTTCAAAACCTGACCTATCATGAAAATATCAGTCAACCGAAAAAACAAAAAGCAATTCGCGAAAGGGCTTAAAAGCGCACCGGCCAAAACAAATTATAAATATAGCTTTGATAAGCTGCTTGGTAGATATAGAATAACTTGGAGGGATGAAATCAATGAGTATATGGTTAAATCTTTGTCAAGAATTAAGGATTTTGATGGTTATGCGCCTAAAATTTCATCAGTTAAATATATTGTTCCTGCAATTACAACATACATGGAATCCAAAAAAGGGTTTATTTTACGAAAACCTATTCCGTTTATCGTATTTGATGCCATACATAAATTTGATGCAATATTATCCCCTGGAGATAAAGTGCTAGAATTTGGTTCGGGAAATTCTACACTATGGTTTTTGGAAAAACAATGTAGGGTATCTTCCTTTGAGCACTCCACAACATGGCATAAGGTTTTAAATGAGTACATAAATTCCACCCGTTATAGTGAAGAAACTCTTAATCACTTTTCTTACCATATTTCTGAGAATAAAACCACTTGGAAACATATTGAAGAAATGGATGATGAAAGTTTTGACCTGATTTTGGTTGATAGCGCAAATGAATTTAACAACAGAAATGAATGCATAGAACGATCCTTTCCGAAGCTTAAGAAAGGAGGTTGGATGGTCTTGGACAATTCAGATCATCCAAACAATTGGCCTGGTGGTTTATATATGGACGCTATGTATGAACGCATCAGGTATACTGGCTTTGCAGCAATGGGGTTGTATATAAGTCAAACTAGTTTTTGGCAAAAAAAATAAAGATTTTAAACATTAAGATTCATTAAACAAAATCCTCAGGCAACCTTTTTATACCTTTAAGCGTCTTATCAGTAATATCATAAATCTGTCTAATTTTAATTTGGCTTCAATACTCATTTCCCTATGAAAAACATTTTCATTCTATCAATTGCATTTTTAATTTTTAGCTGTAAAAAAGAGCAAGCAAAACCAATTGAAAGTTTAAACAATAAAGAAGTATTGCTTATTGGAACATTTCACTATAATAACCCAGGGGCAGATGTTGCCAAAACAAAATCATTCGATATTCTAAGTAAAACGTCCCAACTTGAATTAGAGGAAATTGCTACAAGCATAAAAACGTACAATCCAACCAAAGTGTTTGTAGAATGGCCCTATAATGAGCAACAAGAATTGGACTCCCTTTACCATTTATATCAAAAAAATAACTATTTCACAAATGACAGCCTTTCTGATTTCTATTTAAAAAATGAAATATTCCAATGGGCATTTCGAATTGCAAAAATGAATGGTCTTGACAAGGTTTATGGAATTGATTACACTGAAACAGCATTCCCCTATGGAGAAGTCATGCAGGACATTGAAAACAATAATCAAGATAAACTCAAAGGGAAAATAGAAGAGGCAATAGCTAAATTCACAGCAGATTTTGATAATAAAATTGATGCTGGGGCTTCCTTAAAGGAGCTCACTTATTATGTAAACAGTTCCAAAATGAGGTACTTTTCTAACGATTTACACAACAATGTTTTGTCTATTGCAGGAGGACCAAACGATCTCAATGGCCCTTTTTTAACATCTGAATGGTACAAGCGAAATATTTATATGTGGTCCTTCATTCAAAAAAACACAGCTCCCACAGATAAAAGAATAATGGTATTACTAGGCTCTAGTCATGCAGCTATGCTAGAACTGTTCATCAAAGAAAATAGAGAATGGAGCATTCGGGAGTTGCAAGAAATTGTTGAAAAATAATTGCGTTTGACAAAGTTTTTTTAAGAAACTAGCTCAAATAGTGACAGATTGATATGTTTGTAAGTATATGATACATAGTGTATTGTAAAAACATCAATCAAAATTAAAGTATGAAGTTACAATCAGTAAACACCGTAGCTGTAAAAAACCCACCCAAATGGAGGCTTCATATCATGAGAGCACTCTTCTTTCTAAATTTTATCAGTGTAGGCTTTGACAATTGGTCAAAGGTGCTATTTCCAGAAGAACAATTGGACCTAATGACTGGTGTTGCCGTTAGTTTTTGGGCCGGATTTGCATTGCTTAACCTAATCGGAGTTAGGTTTCCTTTAAAAATGCTACCTATTCTAATGTTGCAATTACTGTATAAATCTGGTTGGATTCTTGGAACTTACCTACCCGCTAAAAGTTCAGGCCTATTAGATGCTGGTCTAAAAGAATTCTTTTGGATTTGTATAGCAGGAATAGTTTTAAATTTATTTATAATACCCTGGGGTTATGTGTATCGAGAGTATCTTAAGAACTTCTTTAATTTTAAGAAATAAGGGATAAGATGAGGCGATTTTCATAAGATAAATGCTGAATTAATACACATTTATTTCCTTAACTTCGAATAACAAACCACTAAACATTAATTTTATAATGAACAAACGATTACTTTTTGGCCGTATTTTGATGACTATTGCTACTTTGATTTATGGTATTATTCCACCAATTGTTGATCTTACAAAAACACATGTATTTCACCATGATTGGACGCCACATTCCAAAATGCATATGGTTTGGCTACTAGGCACAAATACGCTGGTTTCCTTTCTTGCGCTTTACTTTCTTTGGTGGCATCATAGCAAAAGTAACTTTGGTATTCAGATGAATGGAATTCTAGGCCTGTGTGTCTACGGTGGTTTTATGATTAGTGCAGCAACCGCACCAGTTTATGGTGGGGCTATGAGCGATCACGATGGCGTACCTTCTATTGCAGGAATAGATTCTAACATTTTAGCATTTTCAACTGCTTTAGGATTGCTATTGCTTGGATGGTTATTTGCTAAGAATCAATTTAACAAGTCAAAAAAATCCTGAATTTTTGACAGCACCGTTGGGTAAATGTTGGTTTTGTTTGTTAAAATTTGATAAACGGCCCTTCTTAAGTATTGTGGTTATTTGCTTACTGAAGCAAATAATGTCTTTTAATTAATAACAATCAAAACCTTCAACAAGTGCAAATGAAACTTGATCCAATTATCATAAAGTTGTATTTACAACTTTTTTGCTTAACTTTAGACCATGAAAGAGCTAAAGACCTATCCAAATATCAATCATTTTAATCCTTCCGATTGTATATCAGGTAAAATCATGAGATGTAATCGCATAGTGGCTAATGTCTTCAGAAAACATTTAATGCAATTCAATATCACTAATAGTCAATTGAGTATTGTTTTTGTTATTGCGAAAGTTGAAAATTGCAATCAGAAAAAAATATCAGAAGTACTTTATTTAGAAAAGTCAACCGTTAATAGAAATATAACAAGATTGCTAGCACATAAGATTATTACATACACGGATAGAAAAAACCTTATGCTGACAACAGAGGGTAAACAATTATTAAATACTGTGATACCCTTTTGGGAAAAGGCAATGACAGAAATAAGAGCTATCCTTGAGGATGAAGGAGCTAATGCACTTAATGCCTTACACAAACAATTGACCCATTAAAACAATCTAATAGTACTACAACTCTAAAAATATAGCCATGTTAAAAACCTCCTACATTCTCTTGTTTGTGCTGCTTTGGACACTTATTATTTTTGTATACAACGCTTCTCTTAAAAAAGCTATTGTGCCACCAAAAACACAATGGAAAAAACTTCTTATCCCTACTTTGGTTTTAGCATTATGGCTAATTTTACAATACACAATTTCAGAAAGTGGTTTCTATCATAACTTAAGCCTTCCCCCTAGAATTCCTTTATTTATGATTTTTCCATTACTCTTGTTTATGCTAATTTTCTTGTATAGCAAAAGGAAGAGCCCAATCATTCATGCAATACCCATTTATATCCCAATAGGATATCAAAGTTTTAGAGCCCTTATAGAAGTACTTTTTTATTATACTTTTTTGCAAGGAATTCTTCCTCTTCAAGTCACTTTTGAAGGCGCAAACTATGATGTATTACTGGGCATATCAGCAATATTTATGGGCATCTATGCATTCAAAAAAAATGCTTCTAAAAAACTGTTGCTTGTTTGGAATTTTATTGGCATTGGTGTAGTGGCATTTGCGGCATTTATTTTTATTACCTCTTTCTATTTTCCTTCCATTTGGGGGCAAGAAAATGCCGAAATATCTGAAGAATTTAATCAGTTTCCATTTCTATTGCTCCCTACATTTTTTATGCCTTCCGCAATTTTTATGCATATTCTTTCAATTATTCAACTAAGAAAAAGGCTAGTAGCGAACAAAGTGTAAAGTACCAATGTTAGGAGCATATAACGCAAATTTACAACAACAATGACCACTAAATAACAATCCATAATAGCCATTGTTTCATTGATTTTTAAGACTAACTTCGTCATGTATGCAGTCCCAGAACTGTAGGTATTGAGTTGCTATTAAATGGATATCTTTAACCATAGCCAAAAGCCTAAAAAGAGATGATGGAATTTAAACCACACAGGATTGATTTTGCAAAGGAATTTGCGAAAATGAAAAACATTCCTGAAATACTTGACAATGGCTATGATAAAACCCCAAATCCATATACTGAAAAAGATGCTCTGGAATTTATACAGCAGGAGATAGTTAAAAAACCAATGGAACGATTTCTAATTTATTGGAACAATGAGGTAGCCGGGGAAATAGGAATTACACTAAAAGAAGATGTGTTTCGCTTAAATGCTGAAATCGGATATTTTATTTCTAAAAACTACTGGGGCAATGGATTGGCAACTCTAGCCGTAGGAAAAATGACAGCTTATACCTTTGCTAATTTTGAGGTGGTAAGAATCGTTGCTGGAGTGTTCGATTTTAATAAATCATCCATGAAAGTATTAGAAAAGAATGGGTACTATTTAGAAAGTGTTCGGAAAAAAGCGGTCATAAAAAAAGGGAAAATTATGGACGATTATATCTGGGTGAAATTGAAAGATGAACCCGCAGCTACAAACACAAAGAAATAAAAACAAGTATTTCGTAGGTTCTAACCCTCCCCTTAATTTCGTTATTTTATTTAATTAAAATTCATACCCCCCTCCTGCAAAACAATTACTTACAGTTATTGCTTCGTGGATTTTTTAAAGGTATCTTAGTTGAGTAACCAACTAAAAACCAACTTAGAAGATGAAATATTTCCTTTCATTAGCTCTTGTAGCGCTGTTAATATCCTGTCAAACACAAAAAAAAGAAACTAAAAGTCAATGGGTCCCCCTTTGGAACGGGCAGGATTTCACAGGCTGGCATACGTATTTAGGAACCCCCTATAATCAAGAAACGGATAGTACAGGTGCTACCCTCGAAGCTTTTGGGGTGGATCATGACCCACTAGAGGTCATACATATCGTAGATACAGATGCCGGTAAGGCAATTCGGGTTTCAGGAGTAGCTTGGGGCATGATTTACACCAAAGAGGAATTTAAGAATTACCATTTAAAACTAAAAGTAAAATGGGGTGAAGACATGCATCCACCAAGAGAAAAAGGCCCTAGAGATAGTGGTTTACTGTATCATGGCTTTGGGGAGCCTGGTTCGGCCTATTCTTGGATGAGCTCCCAAGAATTACAAATACAACAGGGTGATATGGGTGATTATTGGCCTGTGGGTGATGTGGAGATTGATGTACCTACAGTTCCAAAGGATGACAAGTATTATATCTACGACAAGGATGCAGCCCTTAGAACCTATTATTTTGCAGATATACTAGAAAATGCAGCCCAAGATAGCATGGCAAAAAGACGTGTGTTTAAAGGTCTTGATGCCGAAAAACCCCATGGGCAATGGAATGATGTTGAGTTAATTACCTATGGAGATACGAGTATTCATATCGTGAATGGAAAAGTAGTCATGCGTTTATTCAATTCACGTACCATGAGTGATAAACAACCCCTTACTTCTGGTAAAATAATATTGCAATCAGAAGGAGCAGAAGTCTACTATAAAGATGTGTTTTATAAAAACATTACAGAAATTCCTCAGAAATATATGGACTGAATCCCTTAAAATCTATGAAAATTCCTTCTTAACTAAAACATTCTGAACCTTAAAAAAACAAAACAACATGGATAATCAAACAAAACAATTTAATCGCAGAAAATTTATTAAGAAATCATCCTTGGTTTTGGGGACAGCTTCTTTTTTTGGTTTGCCACAAATGGCTTGTGCCTCTTCTTTAACGAGTCAGGATGACATCAATATTATTGGACCCAAAGAAGGGTTTAGCCCACATATAGGGACCTTAGTATCCATGATGAACTGGATGCGAATGGTCATTTTAAGTCCCGTCAAGGAAATGACGGTAACAGATTTAGATTATTTGGTAGATGAAAAGGCCAACTCCATTGGTGCCATGCTGTGGCATTTGGCGGCAACAGAGCGTTTTTATCAAATCCATACGTTTGAGGGAAGACAATGGGGAGATTGGGAAAAAGAGGATATCGAAAACTGGAGTGTAGGTTTTGGACTTGGAGATACCGCTCGTAAAGAAATAAAGGGGAATGAAATAGATTTCTACCTTCAAAAATTAAAAGATGTTCGGGAACACACCCTTCAGGAATTGGCAAAGCGAGATGACGATTGGTTAATGACAGTGGACAAGGAATTTCCATGGGGGCCCACCAACAACTATTGCAAATGGTTCCATGTATGTGAGCATGAATCTAATCATAACGGACAATTTAAATTCATCAAAAGTAGACTGGCTTCCTCCTAAAAATGGGAATTAATTAGCCTTTGCAAAAAAAGCTAAACACTTTTTTGTGTGAGTGAAATTTCCAAAGTAAAAAAAAATGAAAAACAAAAAATGTGACAAATGTGAGAATTTAAATTTGAGTTCAGCAAAGTACTGTTCGCAATGCGGTTATAAGCTGGCTGTTGAAGAAGTAGTTGAAAATACACCACAAATCAATCAAAAACTCAAATCAAAGAATAGACTAGTGCCAATAATTGTGGGAATTATTACATTTATAGTTGCTTATTTTGGTGCACAAAAATTATTTAATACGGAACAAACCTTTGACAAAGTCTTGACCAGGGTTGCAAGTGAAATAAATGAAAATTGTCCTTTAATTATTGACGGTGATACTCGTCTTGACAATACCATTGGCTTGCCTAATAATACATTTCAGTACAATTATACTTTAATTAATTTGGATCAACGTGATATAAATGTTGCTGAGCTAAGAAAAACCATTGAACCGAACATCGTAAATAATGTTAAGACCAATCCTGATATGAAAGAATTCAGAGATAATAAGGTTACGATGACATATAATTACAAGGACAAAAATGGTGTATTTATCATTAAAATAATTGTAACTCCAGAGATGTATGAATAAAATTTTAACCAAACTAGATAAGACCATCATAGCTAAAATGAGGCGCATAAGTGCCCCAACAATTCGGTTTTCATTTGGCGTAATATTTATTTGGTTCGGGATCCTTAAACCTCTTAGGTATTCTGCTGCAGAAGGGCTGCTAAAAGCTACCGTAGAATGGTTGCCCTTTGGGTCGCCTAACAATTGGTTGACCGTTATTGGATGGTGGGAAGTTGCCATAGGGGTCTTGTTTTTATTTCCAAAAACCACTCGGATTGCAATTCTGTTATTGCTACTCCAAATGGTAGGCACGTTTATGCCATTAGTATTTCTTTCAGAGGTTACATTTCAATCAGGAAATGTATTGCTTCCAACAATGGAAGGCCAATACATTATTAAAAATTTAATGATTATCTCTGCTGCTTTAGTATTGGGTGGTACTGTTGCTCGAATGCGCAAAACTGAATGATAAACAACTACTTACAAATACTGATTAATGATTATTTAATTATGTGAGTTGTGCTGTCCCTAGTGCTAGGGAATTCCAGTATAAAAACAGATTCCTCTCTTTAAGGGTTGTTTCATAAAAAACTTCTCAAATAAGGATTAAAACTTCTCAGACAAATGCAACCCTATTAAAATTGATTCTTTTGTAAGAAAACATGAACCTTAAATCAATAGCATTATTTGGCAAAACACTTTTCAGTTGGGTAACCATGGAACAGCTTGTGCACATGCCTATCCCTATGCCAGAAAATGAAGCAGCATTTGTATATACCCTAAAAGGAAGTTGTGTCAGCTATTCTGAGACAGACGAGTTACATATAGTCGCCAATCAAGCAGTTCTGGCTAAATGTGGAAACAGTATGTTTAGGACACTTGCTTATGGTGGAAGCACAGCATATAGTGCAATATCTATTCGCTTCCATAAAGAAGTCCTAGAGCAATTGTATAGTGATACGCCTTCACCCTTTTTTAAAACGGCAGATAGTCCATTAAGCGTGAACAGCGTTTTAGTTGAAGGGAACGAACTCATATCGCAATTTGCAAAGAGCCTTATGTATTATTTTGACCACCAAGAAATCCTAACAGAAGAACTCCTTATTCTAAAATTGAAGGAGCTTATTGTTTTGCTGTTGCAAGCAGAGAATTCTCCTGAAATTCTTGGAATAATGAACAACCTTTTTGAAAACAAAACCTTCAAGTTTAAGGAGATTATAAAGGCACATATATGCTCCTCTATAAATATTGAAGAATTAGCGCAACTCACCAACCATAGTCTTTCGTCATTCAAAAAAGAATTTAAACGCATCTATAATGACACTCCTAATAATTATATCATTACCCAAAGGATTGAAAAAGTAGCTGCTCTATTGTCTATTTCAAAGGATACCATCAGTACTATAGCCTACGATTGTGAGTTCAAAACACTTGCCCATATGTCTAGGGTATTTAAAGCTAAATATGGCATTTCACCTACCACTTACAGGCAAAACTTTTCAGACAAACGATAAAACTTCATAGTCAAACCTATCGGCTATTCCCAAACTACTTTTGATTCATCTATAATTCAGCAAAAAATAAAAGATGAGGAAAAGAAAAGGAAAAGTCATGCTACTTACTTTGCTAATAATAATACTATTTACGTCTATTATTGTGGCTCAGAATCAGAAAAAAGTGAAAGTAATTCAGAAAACATTGCTAAGTGATACCATTAATGTGCCAGCAGACTCCCTTTGGGTAATTCTTAGAGCATTTGACAAAGTTGCTCATTGGACTTCAGAATTAGAGCATTCAGAAGGTGTAGGTCAAGCAAAATTTGAGGGGGCTACTTGTAACAAAAGAGTTTGTCTGCAGGATGGCAAAAAACTAGTGGAAGAACTTACGATGTTTAGTGATGAAAAAAGAGAACTTGCCTATGAATTAAGGGAGGGAGCACCGGGTTTTGTGAAACTTGCTAAAAATCACTGGAGGGTTATTGAAATTAGCCCAAATCAAAGTAAAGTTCAGATGGATGTTACAATACATCTTTCCAAATTTATGGGTTTTTTCTTAGGAGGTATCATTACCAAGACAATGACCAAAAAGGTTGGAATTGTCCTGGATGAATTAAAAATTTACGCAGAAACTGGTGAAGTATCTGAGGCAAAAAAAAGGCAGTTAAATCACTAGTCTAAATATGAGAATAGCGTTTTACTCCTTGTTAAAACTTCAGATTTATCGTCGCTTTGCTCACTCGAAATGGCGCCTAGTAGTTCCTTTGTCATTTCGAGTAAACGGAGGAATCTAAACTGTCTATTCCCAAAAAACCAACAAGAACCAACCAATCACAAATATTCTTAAATCCAAATTTCTCGTCGCTTTTACTTACTCGAAAACCAAGTTGTTTTATGGCGCATAATTTCTGATTAACAATTACTTAGCTCTCTTTATTTATGACTTTTTTATGACAAACTTGTTCATATTTGTTGAACTTGTACTCCTATAATTGTCTATTAAATGCTGAAAAGTTCATAAGTCTTAATTAAATAACACATATAATTTCAAAACAGAATCCTATGAAGTCTCTAAAGAAGCAAACCACATTATTCCTTTTATGTGTATCGTTCTCAGTACTACATGCACAAAATGAAATGAAACCAGCAGAGGGCTATACCCCTCAAATTGGTTATATGGTAGCAATGCTAGAAGAAACAAAGAATGCAATTACGGAAAGTATCAGTGCATTAAACCAAACAGAAACCGATTTTATGTTCGACACCAAAGCCAACAGTATTGGTGCTTTACTCATGCATGTAATGGCCACTGAAGCATACTTCCAAGTGGAAACTTTAGAAGGCCGTACGTGGACTGATGAAGAAAAAGAGTTTTGGGGAGTTGCATCTGGTTTGGGAGCAACTTCAAAAGAAAAAGTAAAAGGGAAACCAATAACATATTATTTGGAGCTTTGGAATGAGCTTCGTAAAAAAACACTTGACGGTTTAAAAACTAAGAATGATGCCTGGTTCGCATCAAACATAGAAGAAGGTATAAACAATCATTGGGCATGGTTTCATATTTTGGAGCACCAGGCCAATCATATGGGTCAAATAGCGATGGTAAAAAACAGACTCGCCAAATAAACGAAAGGTTCTATAGTGGTTCTGCTGTAATTTCGAATGCAAGGAGAAATCCAATTCATCAAACCAAAATCCATTCTTTAGATTTCTCGTCGTAAACTCCCTCGAAATGACATATAGCGATTCCTACGTCATTTCGAGTGTAAGGAGAAATCTATGCTGTTTTATAGCCAATTGATCGTGATTGCCTCAATATCAGCGCAAATTCTTATCTTTAAGGTAAGTGCAATACGTGCAAGTTAGTTGGAGAGAATAATTTAAATAAATTCAGATGGACAGGAAAAAATTCTTAAAAAATGGTTTGGTTGGCTTGGGAACTATTGTTGCCTTACCAACTGTACTAACATCTTTTTCAAAAAATAAGGAAGCTATAGGAGACTGTGATATGTCACCTAGAGAAACCGCAGGGCCTTTCCCAAATATTTCACCTGCTACCTTGGCCATGCAAAATATTATTGGAAATAGAACTGGGGTTCCTTTTTTAATTACACTAACTATCCAAGACCAAAGTGATAATTGCAAGCCCTTAGCAAATGTATTTGTTGACATATGGCATTGTGATGCAAAAGGATACTATTCTCAATATGGTAAAATTCCATTGCAACGGGCAGATTACACCAATGAAAGCTTCTTACGTGGCAGGCAAACCACAGATGAGAATGGTCAAATTTCCTTCATCAGTATTTTTCCAGGATGGTATCCGAGCCGTGCCCCTCATATTCATGTTGAAGTATTAGATGCTAATGAAAATTCCTTAAGGATTACGCAGATCGCTTTTCCAGAAGATGTTTGTGATACAGTTTATGCAACAAATGATTATAAGGGAAAGGCCGACACATTAAACGCAGGTGACGGTGTGTTTGCCAACAGCCTGGATGGGAATATGTTGGATAACATCTCAGGAAATACAACGGATGGCTATACACTATTGAAAACGATTGTGGTTTAACTTAGCCCAAATAGGTCCACTAAATTTTAAGGTAATGTTATCATGCTGAACTTGTTTCAGCAGCTCATCAGTATTTCATTTACTTGATGTGATTCTGAAATTAATTCAGAATCACGCTACTACAATACTCTGTACTAAATAAGCTTATCCTTTGGTCATGCTGAACTTGTTTCAGCATCTCATCAGTATTATACTTATTTGATGCGATTCTGAAATCCCCAATACTTCGGCGTAGAATGACTTGGTTTGCTGTCATTTCGAGCGAAAGGAGAAATCTAAGTTGTCTAGTACCTAATAACCAATATCCTTCAATCCAGATTTCTCGTCACATGCTCGCTCGAAATGACCTAATAGTAGTTCCTCCGTCATTTCGACTAAAAAGAGAAATCTAAATTGTTTCATTCACAAACAAACCCCTACAACCCACTAACATACCCCCCATACATATCTTTAAACTGATAGCCTTTTGTAAAGCGGTGTCGGCTTAGCTTTTTGTGAGCCACCAAGCCCCAGAGCATTAATTCTTTTAGGAAATAAGCATCTTCTTTTGGAACATCGGGTTGGTGTTCGGTTATCAACCTGCTTAATGGTGTAATGCTATCTAGAAGTTTTTGGTAATCAGCATCCGTGGAATCGTCTAATAACTCAAAACCTTCACTGTCAAAAAACCAACTGATTAGCTCATCATACGGACTGGGTGCATCCTTGCGTTCTAATTTCGAAATAGGTGGAAAATAGCTTGGAAAAACTGTTTTTATAGCATCCGCAATTAGAGTTTCAGCCACGGCACCGGCTCCCTCCTGCTCTCCTTCATATACAAGTTCTATCTTTCCTGTGATAGATGGGACAATACCCATAAAATCACTGAGTCGCACTACGGTGGACTTTTCAGCACTATGCAAACACCTTCTTTCAGCTGTGCTTAATAAGTTTTCAAAGGCGGTAATGCTCATTCTGGCACTCACTCCACTCTTGGCATCTACATATTCACTCTTTCGGGCTTCAAAACTAATCTGCTCTAATACATCCTTTGCTAAATCTGGCACATGCACCAAATCACTTTGACGCTTGTCTAACCGTGCTTCCTGGGCAGTAATTTTACGTGCTGTTGCTATATCCTCAGGGTAATGTGTAAGGATCTGAGATCCTATTCTATCTTTTAATGGCGTTACTATACTACCTCTATTTGTATAATCCTCCGGGTTGGCGGTAAAAATAAATTGGATATCCAATGGCAGCCTGACTTTAAACCCCCGAATCTGAATATCGCCCTCTTGTAGAATATTAAACAAAGACACTTGAATCCTAGCTTGTAAATCTGGCAATTCATTGATCACAAAAATACATCTGTTGGCACGTGGAATCATGCCAAAATGAATCACAAGCTCATTCGCATAGGATAATTTTAGATTGGCAGCTTTTATAGGATCCACATCACCAATTAAATCGGCCACCGTAACATCTGGTGTGGCTAGTTTTTCATAAAAACGTTCTTCCCTCGGTAACCAGCTAATTGGGGTTTTATCTCCCTTTTCTGTTATGATAACTTTTGCCAAGCTCGACAAAGGAGCCAAAGGATCATCATTCACTTCAGAACCTGTCACCACAGGGATATACTCGTCAAGCAAATTCACCATCAGCCTAGCCAACCGCGTTTTAGCCTGCCCCCGCAACCCTAGTAGGTTGATATTATGCCTAGAAAGAATAGCGCGTTCCAGTTCTGGCATCACGGAATCTTCATAGCCCCAAACCCCTTCAAAAACAGGCTCCTTGTTTTTTATTTTTTCCCTTAGGTTATCCCGCAGCTCGTCTTTTATGCTCTTGCTTTGGTAACCAGATTTCTTTAGCTCTCCTAGTGTTTTTATGTCTTTTTGTTTCATTTTAAATATACGATTTACGAAATTGGAATCACGAATTTTAGGAATAAGGTATATTCCGTACCTCTAACATCTAAACTCCAACTTCTAAATTCTAACCTCTATTTTCACTTCAACCTTTTCCTCCGATTCGCCTCATAATCCTCAAAAATCATCTCTCCCAATCCGGAAAGTCCAGTATAAAAAGCCTTGCCATTATTCAATTTACTGAATTCCTGTACAAATTGCATGAGATAAGGATCTTGGGCTATCATAAAAGTAGTAATGGGGATGTGTAGTTTTCTTGCATGTTGTGCCATTGCGTAACACTTTTCTACAATATGGTCATCTAAGCCCACACTGTTTTTGTAATAGGTACCATCTGGCAAACGCAAACAACTTGGCTTTCCATCGGTAATCATAAAGATCTGTTTGTTGGTATTTCGTTTTCTACGCAGCATATCCATCGCCAATTGCAAACCAGCTACCGTATTGGTATGGTAGGGTCCCACTTTTAAATAGGGCAACTCTTTAATAGTAATAGGCCAAGCATCATTCCCAAATACCAGAATATCTATGGTGTCCTTGGGATAGCGGGTTGTAATCAATTCCACCAAGGCCATGGCTACTTTTTTGGCCGGTGTAATACGATCCTCCCCATAGAGGATCATGCTGTGGCTGATGTCAATCATCAAAACCGTACTCATCTGTGCCTTGTATTGGGTATTTTCTACCACTAAATCATCTTCGGTTAATCGGAAATCGTCCAAACCATGATGGATCTGCGCATTTTTAAGGCTTTCTGTCATGGAAATTCGCTCTAACGCATCCCCATATCTATATTCTCTAAACTCCCCAGTATGTTCATCTCCTCTACCCGATTTTCCTGTTTTATGATTTCCGTTACCGCTACGTTTTAGCTTTCCGAAAATTTGTTCCAAAGCCTTTTGACGAAGCAGTCGCTCCATTTTTGCAGTAATAGACAAACTTCCACCTTCTCCTCCTTCCGCTTCACCAGTGCCTCCACCATCTTCAAATTCTTCCCGTAAAAATCCTTTGGCTTTTAGGTCTTCAATAAAATCATCAATAGTATAGTTCTCGTCGGTGAGTTCATATTCGATATCCAACTCTCTCAACCAGTCCAATGCCTCATTCACATCCCCCGAGGTATGCGTAATCAATTCCTGAAAAACACTAAACAACTTCTCAAACGGAGTTTGTTCTGGAGTGGTATAGGTATCAAACCGAAAGCCTTTTCTCGATATCTGGGTCATATTATAAATGTAACACAATTCAAGGTATTGGTCTCCTTTTTAGAGAAAACTTAACGTGTAAAAAGGGAGTGGTAGTTTGGGTAAGATGATGTATGAGGTGAATCGGAGAAGAAGTATTGAGTATTTAGAAAATAGTATTGGAAATATAGTATTAAGTAAGTAGTAATAAGTGAATAGTGTTTCGCAAAAAGTGTGAAACAGGAGTGCTTTGTACATAAAACTTTGTACTTCGTACTAGCATCCCAGCCACCGCAACTCCTCTTAAACGCTATGGAGCAGGCCCTACAACCATTCTGTAACCAAAAGCACCCTAAATCGTCTACTATAAATAGCACAAATTTCACAAACCATGCAACCCTTAGAGTTTTGTTCTGTCTTTAACTATAGAGAGAAAATAAAGTACATTTAAGGAGATTTTAAGCGGCACTAATTTAATTGGAAAACATCATTCTTTTTACTCATAAGGACCTTGTTGAAAAAAGCAAGTCTGGGGATAGAAACGCACAGTACGAACTGTACGAACTCTATGTGGGTGGCATGTACAATATTGGCATGCGTATGTTGCCTACTAAAGAAGATACTGAAGATGTCATACAAGAAAGCTTTATAGAAGCTTTTAACAAACTCTCCTCTTTTAGATATGAAAGTACTTTTGGCTCTTGGTTAAAACGAATCGTCATCAATAAAAGCATTAATCATTTAAAGCTAAAGAGAATTCCGGTTACAGCAATAGAAGATCATGAATATCATATTACAGATGATATTGTGGAAAAGGATGTGCCACTGGACATTCAACATATTAAGAAAGCGATAAAAATGCTACCAGATGGCTACAAACAAATTATTAACCTATACCTAATTGAGGGGTACGACCATGTAGAAATTGCAGAGATATTAGGCATTGCTACATCAACCTCAAAATCACAGTACCATAGGGCGAAGAAAAAATTGATAGAACTAATAAAGGGATTGTAATGGACGAATTGGAAAAATACATCAGGGAACATAAATCCTCCTTTAATGAACATAAAGTGGATCGGCAGAAGCTTTGGGAAAACATAGCTCCTAAGCTAGACCAAAAACCAGCTCCAAAAGTAATTAGGCTATGGCAATCGCCCTTCCTAAAAGTAGCGGCCAGTATTTTAGTACTGTTGGGTATGTTCACTGTCATTCAATTTTTTATAAATGGCGGCATCAACACCAATGAACCCACCATAGTAAACAAAGAGTTGGAAGAAATAGACATGTATTATTCTGGTATGGTATTCCAACAAGTGCAATTGGTAAAGCTAAACAAGCTGCTCTCCCAAACCGAAAAAGAGGAATTTTTGTCTTTTATGGACGATTTAGATCAAGAATATGAGGAATTACGCATAGAAATGCACAAAAACCTAGACAATGAATTGGTAATGGAAGCCATTGTAAACAATTACAAAAAGAGAATAGAATTGATAGAGACCTTGTTACACAGAATAAATAATTCAAAAAATATTGAAGATGGGAATGGATATATCTTATAAGAAAATAGCCTTCTTAGCTTCTTTTTTACTGCTATGCCAAACGGTGCCTGCACAGGAAACCGTATCGAGGAAGGTGGAAAAAAGCTATGGGTTGACCAATAATGGGGAGCTGCTATTGAACAATAAATATGGAGACATTACCATTAAAGGTTGGGACAGGAACTCCATTAAGATAACAGTAAACATTGAAGTGAGCCATAAGAAAAGGGAGAATGCCAAAGAACTCCTAGATCGTGTAGCCATAACGACCAGAGTAACCGATGATTTGGTACGCGTGACTTCGGATATCAATGATAAAAACACGAGTTTTTTCTCTAGGTATTTTAGCAAGGTGAACCCGTTTGATTTGGATAAGAGTAATATCAAAATCAACTATACCATTTTCCTGCCTTCTAATGCAGAAATGGACATTACCAATAAGTTTGGAGATGTGATTATCAGTGATTGGGAAGGTAAACTCAAAGCCAATGTAGAACATGGAAATATTTGGATAAACGATGCACTTACCAATGCCAACATTAGCGTGCGCTTTGGGAAATTAAAAACCAAGAGCATTAGCTATGCCAATATCACCATCAAAAATGGGGAATTAGATTTGGAAGGTTCAGAACGCTTAAGAATAAACAGTTCTGGTACCACAATGGAAATAGGTACTGTTGCCTCCCTAGAGCTATATTCTAGTAAGGATGAAATCAATATCAATAACGTTACAACTATAGAAGGAGAAATAAAATTTGGTAAGGTGCATATCAATACTGTTGGTGAGGCAATAAGTCTTAGCACCGTAGTTGCAGACCTTTGGGTGTATAAAATTGATAACCCAAATTCCAGAATACGCATTGATCAAGAGTCGTCTGAACTGAATATTAATATTGCAGGGCAGTCGCTCATCTTTAATGCTACTTTAGAACAAGGCTTGCTACGCATTCCAAAATCCTTTACAGAGATCCATACAGATATTATCAACAAGGGAAAAAAGATCCGAAAAATCAATGCTACCTATGGTGAAGGACCCTATGGAGAATTTATCCTAACAGGATTAAAAGGGGTTATCATATTAAAAGAAAATTAAAGTAGTGTAATATGCAACCATTTACTTTTTATGCTGTCTATAACAACAAACACAAAGACCAACTGACTTTGAAACTCAACCACATACTCTTATTTTTTATCTTACTGGGAAGTGCCCCTATAATCAATGCTCAAGATGCTGAGGAGTATATTGAATTTAATGATCGTAAAACCGTGGTTCATGGGGTTTATGTTGGTATTAATTTGTTATACGGAAAAATAAACGATGCGGGTACCTTTTCTTTTGAAGGACATGTAGCTTATGTGTTGAATCAAAAACTAATTATTGGACTAGGATGGACAAGCTTTTATTCTCAACAAAATTTTGAGCAGTTTTCTTTCTCCAATGATATTGATTTTGCTGGTGGCTATGGTGGATTTCATATTGAACCGATATTGTTCAGTGAAAAAAGAGTGAACCTTTCTTTTCCCGTCCTCATAGGAATGGGTTATGTAGGGTATTTAGATAAAGTATTTGATCGTGATGGTACTAATCCACTATTGATTAACAACGAGAGAGATGAGATTTTTGTCATTGAACCAGGCATAAATATCTTGTACAACATTTCCCGTTATGTACAATTAGAGGCAGGTATCCGATATAGATTTTCAGATAAAATAGACTTAGAACCTCATTATATTACAGATATCAATGGCTTTTCTACTGGTTTGGGGATACGAATGGGTGTCTTTAATATGGGTAGAAATAGGTACAAGAAAAATATTGACTCAAATAACCATTAATTCATCAATCAGAAACAATGAAACAATCAAAAACTATACTCCTCTTCCTATTGCTTTGCAGTTGCATTCAGATGTACGGACAGGACGATGGAGATTATATTGAATTTAACGACCGTAGAAATATTGTACATGGGGTATATATGGGTTTTTCAGGGAGTTATGGAAAAATTGATGGCATAGACGCCGCCTTTGGCAGCTTTAAAATTGCCTATGTGGCCAATAGACAGCTTGAAATAGGTTTTGTAGCTACTGGGTTTTATGCAGATCAGAATTTGCCCAACGTATTCCAAAATAACAAGGGTGACCTTATAGGTGGCTATGGCGGACTGCATTTGGAGCCTATCTTTTTTGGGCAAAAGAAAATAAACCTTTCCTTTCCCATTTTATTGGGAAGCGGAATTGTTGGGTATATAGAAGATACCGATTTTGATGAGGATTTTGATTTTGATGAGGATATAGAAGATTGGGATGTAGCCTTTGTTATTGAACCGGGAATTAGCTTGCTCTACAATATTTCTAGATATGCGCAGTTAGAACTAGGTGTTAAATATCGTTTTTCGAGCGAAATAAGACTTGAGCCAGAGAGTATTACAGATATTAACGGTTTTTCTGCTGGCTTTGGATTTAAATTAGGAGTCTTTAACCTTGGGAAGAACAGGTATAAAAAAAATATAAATCATGAAGACTGATTTTAAAAATGGACATGGGCTAAGACTACGAGCTATCAATACTTTATATGTCTACGTTGAGTCGAGCCAGGTACTCACCAAAAGAGATCATACCCCCATAGAAATCAATTGGGTGCCTATAGGGAACTAGGAGTTTATTTAGCAATCAAAACAATCAAATAAAATGAGAACATCTATTAAGAAACAAGCAGTTTTTATACTGCTTGCAGCCCTAAGCATGTCTAGTTTTGGGCAAACTTTAACGCAGACCGTAAAAGGTAAAGTACTTGATGCCACTACAGGTGCGCCACTTATGGGCGCTACTATTACGCTTTTAAATACAAGTCCTCCAAGAGGAGTGGTGACCAATATGGATGGCTTCTTTAAGTTAGAGAATGTTGCCATTGGTAGGCAGTCCTTACAGTGTAGCTATTTGGGTTATGAAAATGCCTTTGCTTCAGAAATATTAGTGGGTTCTGCGAAGGAAATCAATTTAACCATTAGTCTGGTAGAGTCATTAGAGAAATTAGATGAAGTCATTCTACTGGCTCCAAGAGATAATATTAGGCCTAATAATGAAATGTCTACCGTTAGTGCCCGTTCTTTTAGTGTTGAAGAAACAAAGCGTTTTCCGGTAAGTATTAGTGATCCAGGTCGTATGGCGCAGTCATTTGCAGGGGTCACCAATTCCGACGATTCCACAAATGAAATTGTGGTAAGGGGAAATGCCCCTAATCAATTACTATGGCGCATAGAGGGTGTTGAAGTACCAGATCCCAACCATTTTTCTGAAGAAGGATATTCTCCTGGAGCGGTAAGCATCTTAAGCACTAATATGCTTGGGAAATCAGATTTCTTTACTGGTGCATTCCCTGCAGAATATGGCAATGCTACCTCTGGTGTATTTGATATCCGACTAAGAAATGGAAACTCTGAAAAACATGAGCGCGCATTTCAATTTGGATTTTTAGGAACAGATTTAGCATTGGAGGGGCCTCTTAGCAAGAATCATAAAAGTTCATATTTAATCAATTACAGATATTCCACACTTACTATTTTGAATAATTTTATTGATATTTCTGAAGGTAGCGTTCCTACCTTTCAAGATTTATCGTTTAAATTTAATTTTCCCCTTGGAGAAAAAACCAATTTATCTTTATGGGGCATTGGAGGGCTTAGCGAAGATAATGGAGGAGACGACCTAGATAATAATCCAAATTTTGAGGAAATGGAAGTTTTTGAATCCAGAACTTATATGGCTGGAGTAAATTTGAAACATTTTTTCAATAAGAATAGCACCTTGGAGGCTGTGGCATCTTATTCTGGAAACCAAAGTGATTTTGACTATACCTTCACCAATTTAAATAGCAATAATATATTTAATGAAAGAGATCTATTGCAAAATGGAGCATTTAGGTTCAATGTGAACCATACCCAAAAGTTCAATGCCAAGACGGTATTAAAAACTGGGGCTACCTTGAGTTTCATGAGCTATGATGTGACTACTGATGAAACCTTTAATGGTGCTACGCAAACCGAGGTTGATGAAAAAGGAAACGGAACCATGGCTCAATTTTTTGCACAAGGGAAATATCGTTTCAATGAAAAGCTGTCATCCACTTTTGGTTTACATGCCACCAGTTTTTCTGTCAACGAAGATTTTACTCTAGAGCCAAGAGCGGGGTTTGAATACAAGTTGAGTCAAAAACACACCTTGAGTGCAGGTTTTGGAGTCCATTCTAGAAGAATGCCTCTGAGTCAATACTTTATTAAGGTTGATGATGGTTTGGGGAACATCACAACGCCAAATATGAATTTAGAATTAATGCAATCTACCCATTACGTACTAGGATATGATTGGCGTCTTATAAAAAATGGGCACCTTAAAATGGAAGTATATTACCAAGATATAAATAAAGTTGCGGTATCTGCCGACCCACTATTGACCGATTCTTTTATCAATGGTGAATTCATTACCCATGAACTTACGGATGAAGGGAAAGCCAGAAATTATGGGCTGGAACTTACGTTTGAGAAATTCTTCTCGGACCATTATTATTTCTTGGTGACTAGCTCCATTTTTGATTCTAAATACAAAGCTTTGGACGGCAATTGGTATGATAGTAGATATAATTACAAATACACCTTTAATGTGGTAGGTGGTAAAGAGTTTAAGGCAGGTAAAACCAATAACAACATTATTGGAACCAATGCAAAAGTTCTTTTTAATGGTGGCAAAAGAGGGACTCCTGTAGACATCACAGAATTCAATAATACAGGTAATTTAAGGCTCTTGCAAGGCCAAAGAAACTCGCTCGAATTTGACAAATACTTTAGGTTGGATGCCAGTGTGTATTATAGAATCAATAGAAAAAAAGTGGCGCATATCATTTCATTAGATATTCAGAATGTGACTAATAGGTTAAACATTTTTGATCAATATTTTAATCCGGATTCAGGAGTATATGAAAAGGAATATCAATTGAACCTGTTACCATTACTGAATTACAGAATTGAATTTTAAGATTTTTGATGTGGTTTTTGATTATTTTTTTAAAGCTTCACAGTTCTGTGGGGCTTTATTGAATTGTAACATCTACTTCCTAAATGCGTCCTATTAACAAACTATACCCTAAATTCACTGTATGAAAGCTGTTGTTTATACCCAATATGGACCGCCAGAAGTGCTGCAATTAAAAGAAGTGGCACAACCTATACCAAATAAAAATGAAGTGTTGGTCAGGGTACATGCAACTACAGTAAACAGAACAGATTGTGCAATTCTAAGCGCAAAACCATTTATCATGCGTTTTTTCATAGGCTTATTTACGCCAAAAAAATCAATAATGGGCACTACATTTGCCGGTGAAATTGAAGCTGTTGGTAAAGACGTAACTTCTTTTAGTGTTGGGGATAGGGTCTTTGGGTTTAATGATGGTGTGCTTAGCTCTTATGCCGAATATATGGTCATCGCTGAGGATAATTATTTTGTGACCATACCAGATGATATCAGCTATGAACATGCAGCGGCGAGCATAGAAGGAGAACATTACGCTTATAATTTTATAAACAAGGCAGCCATTAAAGAAGGAGATATAATTCTTGTAAACGGTGCATCGGGTGCTATTGGTGCAGGGATGGTGCAACTACTACAAGTAATGAAAGTTGATATTACTGCGGTAACAAACACCAAAAATATGGCCTTGGCAACATCACTTGGAGCCAATAGGGTGATTGATTATACCAAAGAGGATTTTACCAAAGAAAACCAACAATATGATTATATTTTTGATACTGTTGGCAAAAATTCCTTTGGGAAATGCAAACCCATCTTAAAACCAAAAGGTATATATATCTCATCAGAGCTGGGGCCATGGTCTCAAAATATTTTCTACTCCCTTTTCACTCCGATGTTTGGAGGGAAAAAAGTGAAATTTCCGTTACCCATTGACATAAATGATAGTCTACAGGTGGTTAAAAACTTAATGGAAGCAGGAGAGCACAAGGCTGTTATAGACAGGAAATACCCCCTTGAGGAAATTGCAGCCGCCTTTAGATATGTAGCAACTGGTGAGAAAACAGGAAATGTGGTTATCACTTTACAAGTACAACAGTAATCTATTTATGCCTCTTCCTTAAAACGTTAACAATATCATTTAGTTTGTGTCCTTTTGCCTGCAATAGGATGAGATAGTGAAAAAGCAAGTCAGCACTTTCATCTAAGAATAGCTTTTCATTATTGTCCTTAGCCTCTATCACAACTTCTACTGCCTCTTCCCCTACTTTCTGAGCTATCTTATTCATGCCACTCCTAAAAAGAGATGATACATAACTACTTTCATCGTCCTGATTTGCCTTTCGTTCTGCAATTACATCTTCTAAATTGGAAAGAAACCCAAAATTTTGACTATTCTCTTCTTCCCAACAGGTATCAGTTCCTTTATGACAAGTTGGTCCTTCTGGGTTTACAGTAATGAGAAGGGTATCCTTATCACAATCGTTTTTAATTGCTACAAGGTTTAGAAAATTACCGCTCTCCTCCCCTTTTGTCCATAAACGTTTTTTAGTTCTGCTATAAAAAGTTACTTTTTTTGATGCTTCTGTTTTGGCCAAGGCCTCTGCGTTCATATACCCTAACATCAAGACATTCTTGGTTACCGCATCTTGAATAATTGCTGGTATGAGTCCGTCGTTATTCTTAGTGAAATCTATTTCCATATTCTTTTTGTTGCTTGTTATTCGTTGATTGTTGTTAAGCATACTTAAGTAACAATCAACGAATAACACTTAATTTTATAATCTAACAGGAATGTTATTCCTTTTTAATTCTTTTTTTAAATCAATAATTTCAATTTCCTTAAAGTGAAAAACACTTGCTGCCAATGCGGCATCTGCTTTCCCTTCAATAAAGGTATCAGTAAAATGTTGCATATTCCCCGCTCCTCCTGATGCAATGATAGGGATATTTAAAGCTGTGGACAGTTTAGCCAAAGCTTTATTGGCAAAGCCATCTTTGGTGCCGTCATGATCCATACTCGTAAACAGTATTTCTCCTGCGCCTCTTTGTTCCACTTCTTTGGCCCAATCAAACAAATTTAGTTCGGTTGGTACTTTACCACCTACCAAATGTACAATCCATTCTCCATTGATCTGTTTGGCATCTATAGCAACTACAATGCATTGCGAACCAAATTTCGCCGCCAATTCATTAATCAAATCTGGGTTTTTAACTGCGGATGAATTTATGGATACTTTATCGGCTCCGTTATGCAATAGCCGGTCAACATCTGCTACTGAGGAAATTCCACCACCAACTGTAAACGGAATGTTTACTTTTTCAGCAACACGTAACACCAAGTTTGCCAATGTCTTACGGCGCTCTTCAGTCGCTGAAATATCTAGAAACACCAATTCATCCGCGCCTGTATTTGCATAGATTTCTGCCAACTCCACTGGATCTCCAGCATCACGCAGGTCAACAAAATTGATGCCTTTTACGGTGCGTCCGTTTTTAATATCTAAGCAAGGAATTATTCTTTTTGTTAACATTTTTTAAGTTTCGTCACCCTGAACTTGTTTCAGGGTCTCATTATTTAATAATCCAATGTTTTTAATGTTGGATTCTGTTCCTTAATTAAATTCAATTTCCAATCGTGATGCCAATTCTTAAGTTGTTTTTCACGAGCAATTGCCTGATTAATATCTATAAATGTTTCATAGTGTACTAAGTCAGTTAAATTATATTTTTTAGTAAACTTAGAACCTTCACCCAACTGGTGATCCATTATTCTTTTATTTAAATTAGATGTCACACCAATATAAAATGTAGTTCTGTATTTATTTGTCAATATATATACAAAGCTTTCTTGCACTTCTTTAATTAGTTTACTTTCTAATGTGACCCTGAAACGAGTTCAGGGTGACGCTAATTGTTTTGCTCATTCAAATCCACCCCATCATAAAACCCTAGGTCTTGGTCCAATAATAACTTTACCCAAAAAGCTATTTGTCCTGTATGGTAGGAATAGTGTTCCACTACATGTATCACAACACCAATTCCTGAAAACTCATATGCCTGTACGTTTCTTTTTGTTGTTAATTGTTCTTCTGAAGCTTCGTTTATGGTCTTCTTTGCTACATCAACCACATTGTTCAGCATTTTCAAAAGCTCCTCTTTTGAATACCCCTCTTTAGCGGCAAATTCTGCATCTCTATTACGTACATCTTCTTTTTCACCAAGCGATGCAATGGCATATTGAGTAATATTACCACACAGATGAAGTATTAAATTACCAATGCTGTTAGAGTGTTCATTTGGCCTTTTCCAAACGGCATCCTCCCCAATTTTAGACAGGGAAATCGTAATCATGCGGGTACTTTGATCAAGCCTAAGGATAGCATTTTGTTTGAATTCTGATATAACTGCACTCATACTATTGGCTAATGATATAGTTTTCTAATTGCTTCATACTTATTCTATTTTCATAGATGGCCTTCCCAATGATGGTGCCTTCACAACCCATTTCTGCAAGTTTAGGCAATTCATCAAAAGTGGAAATTCCGCCTGATGCTATGAGTTTAATTGGATTGGATTTCTCATTAGCATTAGAAATGACAGCAGTACTTGCTATTATTTTTTTATACAAATCAAATGAAGGCCCTTCTAACATGCCATCTTTACTGATATCGGTACAAATCACATAAGAGATACCTTCCTTTTGATACATCTTGATAAAAGGAATTAGTTCTTCTTTAGATTCTTCCAACCAACCAGATACCGCAACTTTTTCATCCATGGCATCAGCTCCCAAAATAATTTTATCCGCCCCATATTGCTGTAGCCATCCCAAGAAGGTATCCTTGTCTTTTACGGCAATACTTCCTCCTGTAATCTGATTGGCACCACTTTCAAAGGCAATTTTTAAATCTTCATTGGTTTTTAGTCCTCCTCCAAAATCGATTTTCAAATTTGTATTGGAAGCAATAGTATCCAAAATTTTATGGTTGACAATATGTTCGGATTTTGCACCATCTAAATCCACTAGGTGCAAATGTTGAATGCCATGCGCTTCAAATTCTTTTGCTACTTCCAATGGGTTTTCATTGTACACTTTTTTAGTGCTGTAATCCCCTTTAGAAAGTCGTACACATTTCCCTTCTATGATATCTATTGCTGGTATTATTCTCATGGTTTCTTATTAACTGAATTCAATTCAGCTACTCATTATTGTTATATTTAATCTGATACGATTCTGAAATTCCCAATACTTCAGGACAGAATAATGCTTGTCTCGTATTTCTAACTTCGTAATTCCAACCTCTAACCTCGTAATTCCAACTTCACTCTTCATTCTTCTTCATCATCCATATTTCAGGATTCTCAATATTTCTAAAACCAAACTTTTTATACAGCTCTTGTGCGTCTATTGTTTTTAAACCAATTCCGGTTACCTCTTTCAATTCTGGTAGCTTAACAATATAATCTATCAATAATTTACCGAGTCCTTTCCCTTGATGGGATTCACGTACAAAAACATCCATAAGCCAAGCTACAGTCACATAATCTGTTGCAATTCGGGCAAAACCAAGCTGTTCATTATTTTTATTGAACACCCCAAAACATACCGAATGTTCAATAGATAGTTTTACTTTATCAATTGATCTGCCTTTTGCCCAATAGGAATGCTCAGAGAGGTACTCGTGAATAAATGGGATATCCATTTTAGATTTATCCATTGATATGTAAACCCCTTCTTCCATTACATTTCTAAAAAGTTCTTTAATATTTTACTGCCAATGTCGCTACTCTTTTCTGGGTGAAACTGGGTGCCATAGAAATTGTCTTTCTGCAGTGCCGCACTATAGGTGACATCATATTCCGTTTCTGCAATGGTTTCCTCACATAAAGGTGCATAAAAACTGTGTACCAAATAGATGTACTCCTTTTCAGGAATGGCATTAAATAAGGCTGATTTTAGGCTTGAGATTTGATTCCATCCTATCTGAGGAACTTTTACATTTGAAGAAAATTTTACTACGTCCACATCAAAAATGCCCAAACCTTTTGTATTGCCTTCCTCGGTTTCATTGCACATCAATTGCATTCCTAAACAAATACCCAAAACAGGTTGTTCTAATTCAGGGATAAGTTTATCTAATTCACTCTCCAAAAGTTTGTTCATGGCGCTACTGGCTTCTCCAACTCCGGGGAAAATAACTTTATCCGCTGCCTTTATTTCTGCTACATCATTACTAAGAACAGCTTCATAGCCTAATCGCTGTATAGCAAATTTGATGCTTTGTATGTTCCCAGCTCCGTAATTTATAATTACAATCTTCATCTTATATTTTCATAGCACGTCATTTCGAGTAGAGCGAAAAATCTAGATTTCTCATTCCATTCGAAATGACATATTGCATTAAAGCATCCCTTTTGTACTAGGCAACACCATTTTTTCTACATCTCTTTTAACCGACATTTTAATGGCTTTTGCAAAGGCTTTGAATATAGCCTCAATTTTATGGTGTTCATTAGCGCCTTCTACTTTTACATTAAGATTTGCTTTGGCACCATCCGTAAACGATTTAAAGAAATGGTAAAACATTTCCGTTGGCATCTCTCCAATTTTCTCTCGCTTAAAATCTGCATCCCAAACCAACCAATTGCGTCCGCCAAAATCTATAGCCACTTGTGCCAAACAATCATCCATTGGCAGGCAAAAACCATAACGTTCTATACCCAATTTGTTTCCGAGCGCCATATTGAAAACTTCACCTAAAGCAATAGCAGTATCTTCAATGGTGTGGTGCTCATCTACTTCTAAATCACCATCAACCTTAATCGTTAGATCCATTTGTCCATGTCGAGCTAATTGGTCTAACATATGGTCAAAAAATGCCAATCCGGTTGAAATATTCCCTTTTCCAGTGCCATCCAGGTTGAGTTGAATATAAATATCCGTCTCATTGGTTTTCCTTTTAATATCAGCCGTACGGCTTTCTAATTTTAAAAACTCGTAAATCTTTTCCCAATCGTTTGTCTCAATAACAATGGAATCTTTTAACTCCTCTTGCTTAATTGTGATTTCGCCTGTTCCTAAATTGGTTTCATCATTGATGAAAATCCCTTTAGAACCAAGGTTTTTAGCAAGCTCCATATCCGTTAACCGATCTCCAATAACAAAGGAATTTGCTAAATCATACGCTTCTGAAAAATACTCCGTCAACAAGCCCGTTTTTGGTTTTCTTGTATCGGCATTCTCATGTGGAAAAGTGCGATCTAGAAAAACCTTATCGAAAACAACCCCTTCATTTTCAAAAGATTTCATAATAAAGTTATGTACTGGCCAAAAGGTGTCTTCGGGAAAAACAGTTGTTCCCAACCCATCCTGATTGGTTATCATCACCAATTCATAATCCAACTCCTTGGCAATTTTTCCAAGAAATGTAAACACTTTGGGATAAAATATCATTTTTTCAAATGCATCTATTTGCTCATCCGATGTTTCTTTGATGATGGTGCCGTCTCGATCTATAAAGAGTACTTTCTTCATGATATCATAATTATTTTTTTTCATGCTGAACTTGTTTCAGCATCTCATTTTTATCTGATGCAATTCTGAAATTTCCGAAAACTAGGAACAGAATGACGATTTATTTTAACTCTCTTAATATTTCAATCAATTTCATATTCTCTTCTACTGTACCCACCGTAAAACGTAGGCAGTTTTCACACAAAGCTTGCGTTGTTCTATTTCTTACTACAATTCCCTTTTTCAATAATTGATCATACCTTTTGTTGGCATCATCCACCTTTACCAAAACAAAATTAGCATCCGTTTTATATATTTTTTCAACAAAACTGATGTGCTTTAATGTTTCAATCAACTTTGTTCTCCCTTTTAATATTTCCAGTACTTCAGATTGTACAATTTCAGGGTCATTCACTCGTTCCAATGCTTTACGTTGGGTGAGTTCATTTACATTATAAGGAGGCTTAATCTTATTTAAAATAGCAATGATTTCGTCTGAGGCATAACATAATCCCAATCGTATCCCTGCCATTCCATAGGCTTTAGACAGTGTTTGTGTAACAATTAGGTTAGGAAAATTAGTGAGCTGTTTTGTCCAACTTTCGTCATTAGCAAAATCAATATAGGCTTCATCAATAACAACCAACCCCTTAAATTTATATAGCAATTCTTCTATATGAGTTCTAGAAAAGGAATTCCCCGTAGGATTGTTAGGAGAACATAAAAACAACAATTTGGAATTCTTATCTGCGGTCTTTTTAATAGCATCTACATCAGGCTCAAAATCCTTTGTCAATAGAACTTCCCTATTCTCTATAGCATTGATATTGGCCAACACCTTATACATACCGTAGGTTGGCGGCAAAGTGATTACATTATCTTCTTTGGGCTCACAGAAAGCTCTAAAAATTAAATCCAATACTTCATCACTGCCATTACCCAACAACATCTGCCCCTCATTGAGTGCTTTTTGTGTTGCTAAAACTGCTTTTAAATTACGTTGTTGAGGATCTGGATACCGATTCACTCCATTTTCAAAAGGATTCTCATTGGCATCCAAAAAAATCATGGTAGAACCATCTGACACATACTCATCCCTTGCAGAAGAATACGGCTGTAATCCCTTTACATTTTCTCTTACTAGGTTTTGTATGTTAAATTTTTCTTTCATTTTTTTGTCATTCTTGCGGAGGCAGGAATCTATTTTATTTGTGGTTTCCGAATCAAGTACGGAATGACAGCTATTCCAAGCTCTTTAATCGTAATGTCACCGCATTCTTATGCGCATCTAATCCTTCTGCGTTAGCCATTATTTCTATAGTCTTACCTATAGCTTGAATCCCCGATTCTGATATTTTCTGAAAAGTGATACTCTTCATAAAACTATCCAAATTTACACCACTGTACTGCTTTGCATAGCCATTTGTTGGTAAAGTATGATTGGTTCCAGATGCATAATCACCAGCACTTTCTGGAGTATAATTTCCAATAAATACTGATCCTGCATTTTCGACTTGATCTAAATAAAAATCTTCGTTCTTAACACAAAGAATATAATGCTCAGGTCCATATGCATTGATTAAATCAATTGCGGTTTGACTATCATCAACATAGATCAATTTGCTATTTTCAATCGCCTTTTCAGCTATTTCCTTCCTTGGCAACTCCTTAATTTGATTTTGTATTGCTGCTTCAACTGCATCAATCATCTCCTTTGAAGTACTCACCAAAATCACCTGGCTGTCTACACCATGTTCTGCCTGACTCAATAAATCGGAAGCGACAAACGCTGCATTAGCCGTATCATCTGCCATTACCAGCAATTCGCTTGGCCCTGCAGGCATGTCTATAGCAACTCCATATTTGGTGGCTATTTGTTTGGCTACTGTTACGTATTGATTACCAGGTCCAAATATTTTATAGACAGCAGGAATGGTTTCCGTTCCAAAAGTCATTCCTGCAATGGCCTGTATGCCCCCTGCTTTATAGATGTTTTTTATTCCACACAGATTGGCAGTATATAAAATTGCAGCATTAATTTCTCCTGCTACATTTGGTGGAGAACAAAGCACTATTTCTTTACACCCAGCTATGGTAGCGGGTACAGCAAGCATTAATATTGTTGAAAACAATGGCGCCGTTCCTCCTGGTATGTATAGTCCGACCTTCTGAATAGGTTTTTTTTCTTGCCAACAATGGACACCAGGAACTGTTTCTACTGCAACGCGACTAGTTATTTGAGCTTCATGAAACAGCTCGATATTTCTTTTGGCACTTTGAATGGCTGATTTCAATTCTTCTGAAACCAAGCCTTCTGCTTTTTTTATTTCTTCTTCTGTAACTTTAAAAGAATCTAAGGCTACCCCATCAAATTTTTGGGTGTACTTTTTTATGATGTTATCACCGTCTAATTTAACTTCTTCAAAAATAGAATTAACAGTCGCTTCAATATCAAACAGCGTTTGTGTAGGCCGTTGCAACAAAGCCTTCCATTCAGTTCTATTTGGGTTATATATTTTATTCATTTCTTTACTTAAAAAACTGTTGCATATGATAGCCTACCACTTCATATCCTTGATCTTCCCAGAACTTCTTGCCTTTTAAGTTCTTTACATAACAATTCACTTCTGTTGTATCACAGCCTATTTCCTTAGCGTAATTAATGACCCAATCTAACATCAGTTTCCCTACGCCAGCACTACGATACTCTTTTAAAACAAATACATTATCGGGTTCTATATGCTTACCAGCATATAATTTGTTCAACATCCAAATGCCACAAATTCCAATTAGTTTATCACCATCATAGACGCCAACACACTCATAGTTCATGGGCATCATTTGGGATAGTCTATGCTTCAACGTTTCAAAATCTATCCTTCCTTCATTCAATAAAACAATTAATGGAAGGATGGTTTCCATTTGATTACGGGGAATCAATTCTACTTTAAACTGCTTCATACTCATGATTTTTTACAACACCATTTTTTCAATTGGGCATACCAGAATCCCTTCTGCACCAGCTTGTTTTAACTCATCTATGACTTCCCAGAACGTATGTTTGTCCAATACTGTGTGTACGGAACTCCAGCCCTCTTCTGCTAATGGCAAAACTGTTGGGCTCCTCATTCCTGGGATTATTTTTATTATAGCATCCAGTTTATCATTGGGCACATTTAACAATATATATTTTGATTGTCTGGCCGTTAAAACAGACTGAATTCTAAATTGTAATTTGCTTAGGATGCTTTTTCTATCTTCAGATATTTTTGGAGAAACTGCTAGAACAGCTTCACTAGTAAACATCACTTCTACCTCTTTTAAATTGTTTTTAAAGAGTGTGCTACCGCTTGAAACAATATCACAAATGGCATCTGCAAGACCAATGTTTGGTGCAATTTCAACAGAACCATTGATAATATGTAAATCTGAAACTACATTTTTCCCAGCAAGGTACTTTTTTACAGTATTTGGATAAGAGGTTGCGATGCGTTTTCCTTGAAAATCTTGAACAGAACTGTACTGAGTTCCCTTCGGAACCGCTAGAGAAACCTTGCATTTAGAAAACCCAAGCTTTTCATGGATAGCAATACCTTCTCCTTTTTCTATCAATACATTCTCCCCAATAATGGCAATATCTACAACTCCATCTTTTAGGTATTGCGGAATATCACCATTGCGTAAATAAAAAACTTCCATTGGAAAGTTCCTAGCGTCTGCTTTTAATTGATCTTTTCCATTATCAATGGAAATACCACAATCTTTAAGTAGTTTGATGGAATCCTCATTAAGGCGTCCACTCTTTTGTATTGCAATTCTAATTTTTGTCATTGTTTGTCTTTTTTTGTTCGATTACCAAACAAGTTTAAAAACAAAACCCGTTTGATTTCTCAAACGGGTCCGATATATTAAGTTAACACAATACATCTTTACCTCGCTTGAGAGCAAGTATAAAAATGATGATGTGTGGTAATGTTTCTCATTATGACTGTAAAATTAAAACTTATTTCCAATTCTAAAAAATTTAACGGAAAAATATTTCAATTAGTATTACAATAGTTACATAATTATTTTAATTGTTTCCTAAAATCAAAGGTAAGCCTGATTCGCCTCCACCAACAATAATTACTTTAGAATTTGGAGATTGTGCTAACTTTATAGTAGCATCTATGCCCTTATCCTGCAAAATTTTATCCGTCAACGAGGCACTTAAAATTTTATTCGCATCTGCTTTACCTTGTGCTTCAATTATTTGTCTTTCAGCTTCTTTTTCGGCAGTTACCAATCTAAATTCATATTCCAAAGATTCCTGTTCTTGCCTTAACTTACGCTCTATAGCTTCCTTAATGGTTGGAGGCAAAGTAACATCTCTAACCAATATGTCGTTTATTTGAACAAATTGTTTATCACATTTTTTTGCTACTTCCTCATAAATTTCTTTTTGAATCACATCTCTTTTACTGGAGTATAATTGTTCTGGTGTATAACGTCCTACAATACTACGCCCTGCGGAACGCACTTCAGGAATAATAACCGTCTCTAAGTAATTTTCTCCTTTTGTTTTGTGTAAGAAACCTAGTTCTTCCACTTTTGGTTGGTATAGAATAGAAACATCCAATTTTATTTCCAATCCGTTAGAAGATAACACCTCCATATCCTGAATAAACATGTTTTGCTGTCTAATATTATATATATCCACCTTGTTCCATGGTGCTACAACATTAAGTCCCTCCGACAGTGCAGGTGCATTTGTAACAACTCCTCCATGAAAACGTTTCCATAAAACTCCTGCTTCTCCTCTATCTACGTTTACAAAAATTCTAGAGAAAAACATTATTAATAGTATTGCCACAACTATTAGTGGTAATGCAACCTTAGGTAATTTATCCATTTTATATTTTTTATATTAATCCGTTATACTTTCTTATAAACCACTCCGCGGCCAAAGCAGCTATAATAATTCCCAAAAGGAATTTAAAATCTATCAAAGATACTACATTTTGCTTGCTTTTTTGCACAGGTATATACTGTTTGTCTCCAATAAAATCCGCTACCAATTCGCTAGTCTGTGACGCAAAATATAGTTTACCATTCGTGTTTTGTGCCAATCTATCCAGTTTTCTATAATTACTGGACAAATATTGTTGTTCAACATCAAAATTTAAAATTGTAAAGATTCCTGCCTTAGAAATATTTTCACCTTCCACGCTAACCCTAAAGTCATATACTCCAGATTCTAAACTACTTAAATCTGCTTCATAATGATTTCCAATAAGTAACATGGGAATATCAAATGTACTTCCATCATCCTTTATTGTTAATTTGAGCAGTAAGGTAGCATTTTGATCAAATACGAATGTTTCATCAAAATAACTAGCGGTAATTTTTGCTCCTTGAATTCCTGTATAAATGGTTTCGTAATCTAATGTGAGTCGTTCAATAGCCTTTGTTGATGATAAATACAAAACAATTTTTCCGATAAGATCATCAAAATTCTTAAAATTCCTATTGCTTCTATAGGTCTGCGCCCTCCATTTCCAAATATTCTCTCCAAATAGATACGCTTCTCTTTTTGCATTTCCTGGAACAATGGCCAATAAAGGCTCATTCATTTGAACCCCTTTTATTTGTTGTCCTAACATTGTTTGATATACTTTGGTTATAAACAATTCTCCAAGTTCTGCCTTTAGTGGAGGAAAGCCTTGCATATCAAAATCTGAAATATTGAAAAGAGAAAAACCAGAATTCAATATTGGAAAAACATCTTCGGCAACGCCTGTACTATTCTTTTCAATACTACTTTGGGAATTGTTCAAAAAATTCCAATCCGTTTTAGGCCCAGTAATAGTCAATGTATTCGCCCCCTTCTGGTCAATGAAAGTAAGTATTCTTTTAAAGGTTGAATTGGGTTGGTATAAAATGAATAAACCTATGTCATTATAATCAGAAAAAGTGTCTGTTGGTTTCTTAATGATGACTGTGCGTTGTTCATTACTTTCAATGGTTTTTTTTAATGCCCCAATATCAGGATGCACCATATCCGAAACAATAACAATTTTTGTTTTTTCATCAACAACCTCAACGGCAATGTTTTTACTATTATTTAGTGTATTTTTTTCATTTGTTAGTGGAACAACGGAGATGTTTATTTTCTTTAGACCCACCGTTTTGGCATCTAATAAAGCCTGTATCCTTTTTGTAGGTGCTGTTGGTGATAAGCGTATTTGCTCTGTAAATAAGCTAGTGCCATTTACTTGAATAGTGACTCTTGTAGCAATGCTTTTTGTTCCATCGTAGGTAATATAAACTTCAACAGGGTATTTGTTCTTTAAAAAAGCATATTTATTACTATTCACCTGACCAATTCGTAAATCCTCATAGGTAGTAGTATCTCCTAAAACAATAGGGAAAATGGCTCTTTTTTGAGTCCTTCCGTAAAACTCATAATCTTTCCCTATAGTTTGATTGCCATCTGTCAACAATACAATAGCCGTATTGGTTTTATTATATATTTCATTTATACTTTCTATAGCCTCCGAAATGTTAGTTCTTTTCTCATCTAAAGTGAGACTGTCACTACTATTTAATGAGCTTCCAAAAGTATATTGAGCTATTTTGAATTTGTCTGATAGCACTGCATTTCCTTCAATTTGATGTACAATAGCCTGAATATCTTCTTTCCCAGTAGTGGTATTGATTGAGGAAGAATTGTCCAATAAAAGAATGAGGTTCGTTTTCTCCAATGTATAATCATTTTTTGAAAACTTAGGATTTATCAACAGCAATAAGGCACCAAAGATGGACAGAAAACGTAAAAAAGAGAGTATAACGCTTAATTTTCCTCTCTTTTTCGTTTTATAATAATATTGAAACCAAGTAATTCCCAATGCAACTATCACTGATAGTAGTATTAATAATAGTGTTTTGGTCTGCATAAATTAATTATCTCTTTTCTCGAAATTTTCTTTCTTTTTGGCCGCTATCCTTTTTATAACAAAGTATACTAACAAGCAAAAGATACCTGCATAAAACAGTATCACAAATATGATTGGGAAATATTGAACTCCTAACATTACCGCAATTTCACAGCAGTGCCATATGCTAACATTTCTGCTGCACCCTGCATTACCTGAGACGTATTGAACCTAACATTTACCACTGCATCCGCACCAAGTCTTTGTGCATCATCCAACATTCTTTTAATGGCCTGTTCTCTAGACTCTGCAAGTAATTGGGTATATTCAGAGATTTCTCCGCCTACAATATTTTTGAGACCTGCAAAGATGTCTCTTCCAATATTTCGGGCTCTTACGGTACTTCCTCTGGCTGTTCCCAAAGATGTAGTAATCTCTTTTCCTACAATTTGTTCTGTTGTTACGTATATCATATTTAATTTTCTTGAAATTAAGTCAACATTCCGCCATCAACATTTAGTACCTGACCAGTAATATATGCGGATAAATCCGATGCAAGAAACAAGCAAGCATTGGCTATATCTTCAGTAGTACCTCCACGTTTTAAAGGAATACCATCTCTCCAACCTTGAACAACTTTTTCATCCAATTTGGCTGTCATTTCTGTTTCAATAAAGCCAGGAGCAATTGCATTGCAACGGATGTTTCTAGATCCCAACTCAAGTGCAACTGATTTTGTAAAGCCAATCATGCCTGCTTTTGATGCTGCATAATTGCTTTGCCCTGCATTTCCTTTTACACCGACCACACTACTCATATTAATAATGGAGCCTTTCCTTTGTTTTAAAAATGTACGCTGTACAGCTTTGGTCATGTTAAAGACTGACTTTAAGTTAATCTCGATTACCTGATCAAAATCTTCCTCTCTCATACGCATCAACAAATTGTCTTTGGTGATACCAGCATTGTTGATTAACACATCAATGCCTCCAAAATCTTCCAATACTTGGGCCACTAATTTTTCAGATGCTTCAAAACTTGCAGCATTACTTTTATATGCTTTGGCCTTTATCCCTTTTCCATTTAATTCTTTTTCCAATTCCAAAGCAGGCGCTTCACTAGAACTATAGGTAAAAGCTACATTTGCTCCATGCTCAGCAAAAATTGTTGCAATTCCTTTTCCTATACCTCTACTGGCACCAGTAATGATTACATTTTTTCCTTCTAAAAACTTCATATTGTTTGGTTTATTTTGATATGCTATTTCAAATATAGTTTTTGTTTCAGATAAAGACGAAAAAAATCCCGCACATTGCGGGATTTTATTCTTTGATTATAGTATTTCGGTCTATACCGTAATAAGTATTTAATTATCCCATTACTTCTTTAACCTTTAACCCAATTTCAGCAGGTGAATCCACTACATGGATACCACATTCTCTCATGATTCTTTTTTTGGCTTCTGCCGTATCATCACTACCGCCTACAATTGCACCTGCATGTCCCATTGTTCTTCCTGCTGGAGCTGTTTCCCCTGCTATGAATCCAACAATTGGTTTCTTGCTTCCGCTTTCTTTATACCATTGTGCAGCATCTGCCTCTAATTGACCTCCTATTTCACCAATCATGACCACACATTCAGTTTCTGGATCATTGATTAATAATTCAACTGCTTCTTTTGTAGTTGTTCCTATAATTGGATCACCTCCAATACCAATGGCAGTTGTTATTCCCAAACCTTGTCTCACAACTTGGTCCGCAGCTTCATATGTCAAAGTACCTGATTTAGATACAATTCCAACATTCCCTTCTTTAAAAACAAAACCTGGCATAATACCAACTTTTGCTTCTCCAGGAGTGATTACACCAGGACAGTTTGGACCAATCAACCTGCAATCTTTATCTTTTATGTAGTCATATGCTTTAACCATATCCGCGATAGGAATTCCTTCGGTGATGGTAATGATTACTTTTATTCCTGCACTAGCTGCCTCCATAATGGCGTCTGCAGCAAAAGCTGGTGGAACAAAAATAATTGTAGTATCTGCACCTGCTTTTTCTACTGCTTCTTCAACGGTATTAAAAACTGGTTTTCCTAAGTGTTCTTGACCACCCTTTCCAGGAGTAACACCTCCAACTATGTTGGTGCCATATTCTATCATTTGCTCAGAGTGAAAAGTACCTTCACTACCTGTAAAGCCTTGGACTATTATTTTGGAATCTTTATTTACTAGAACGCTCATTTATCTAATCGGTTTTTTAGCTGCACAAAAATATAGGTTTACAAATGAATTTTAAAGTATTCTTTTGCTTATTTATTCTTCTAATTTTTTTAATATGTTAGGAATCTTTTTAACGTTTACCAATTGCTTTATCATCTCTCTTGCCTCTTCTGCTGGACTTCCAAAATAACTTTTTCCTCCTTCAAGCGATTTTGCAATTCCGGACTGTGCATAAACTACTGCTTTTTTTCCTATAGTGATGCCACTAATTACGCCAACCTGTCCCCAAAGTGTAACTTCATCTTCCACAATTACGCAGCCAGCAACTCCAGTTTGGGAAGCAATCAAACATTTTTTTCCAATTACTGTGTCGTGTCCAATTTGCACTTGGTTATCCAGTTTAGCCCCTTCTTTTATGGTAGTGTCTCCTGTTACTCCTCTATCTATGGTACATAAAGCTCCTATATCTACATTATCTTCTATAACTACTCTTCCCCCTGATAACAGTTTATCATAGCCTTCTGGTCTATTTTTATAATAAAAGGCATCTGCTCCAAGAATGGATCCAGCATGGATAGTCACATTGCTACCAATCACACAGTTGTCATAAATTGAAACATTAGCATGTATAACGCAATCATTTCCTATGGTGACATTGTTCCCAATAAATGCATTTGGTTGGATGACACTATTCTTACCAATTTTTGCCGAAGGAGCTATAGTTGCACTCGCACTCTTAAACGGATTAAAAAATTGGGTCAAGGTATTGAAATCTCTAAACGGATCATCAGAAATTAAAAGAGCTTTACCTTTTGGGCAATCCACCTCTTTATTTATAAGTACAACGGTGGCTTTGGATTCTAATGCCTTGTCATAATACTTGGGGTGGTCCACAAACACAATATCACCTTCCTGCACAACATGTATCTCATTCATCCCAAATACAGGAAAATCAGCTGTTCCTACATAGTCAGAATTGATAATGTCTGCAATTTGTTTTAGTGTCTGAGGTTTAGAAAATTTCATAAATTAAAGGCTATTCTTTTACCCTTTCCATGTACGCACCTTTCTCTGTATCTACCTTTATTTTATCTCCTTCATTGATGAAAAGGGGCACATTTACGGTTGCACCTGTTTCCATCGTTGCTGGTTTTGTGGCATTTGTTGCAGTATTTCCTTTTACGCCAGGTTCTGCATATGCCACTTCTAATACAACACTTGCCGGCATATCAACTGATAATGGCATACTGTCTTCTGTATTGAACATGATTTTCACAATCACACCTTCCTTTAACAATCCCGGGGCATCCAAAGAACTTTTTTCCAAGGTTATTTGGTTATAATCGTCAGTGTTCATAAAGTGATAGGTATCCCCCTCAGCGTACAAATACTGATAAGAACGTGTTTCCACACGTACATCTACAATTTTATGACCTGCAGAAAAGGTGTTGTCTATTACTTTTCCCGTGGTTACACTTTTTAGTTTGGTTCTCACAAATGCAGGGCCTTTTCCAGGTTTTACATGTAAAAATTCTATTATTTTAAAAATATCGTGATTGTATTTTATACAAAGCCCTTTTCTAATATCTGATGTTGATGCCATATCCTTTAATTTGTGCTGAAATATCCTTTCATGATTCCTCTCTGGGAATCTCTAATAAATTGTAAAATCTCATCTCGTTCTGGTGTCGCTTCCATTTCTGCTTCAATGATTTGAACAGCCTGAGTATTGTTATAATTTTTTTGAAACAACGTTCTATATATATTCTGTATTTCCTTTATCTTTTCTGAAGTATATCCTCTCCTACGCAATCCTACTGAATTAATACCTACATAGGACATAGGTTCCCTTGCCCCTTTTACATAAGGAGGTACATCTTTACGCACCAAAGAGCCTCCTGTTACAAAAGCGTGATTTCCTATAGATACATACTGATGCACAGCTACCAAGCCAGCTAAAATCACATTGTCACCTATGGTCACATGCCCAGCTAAGGTAGAATTATTTGAGAAAATACAATTTTCACCCACAAAACAATCATGGGCAATATGGCAATACGCCATAATTAAACAATTTTTACCAATAACAGTTTTCATCCTGTCGACTGTACCTTTATTAATGGTAGCACATTCTCTAATAGTAGTGTTATCACCAATTATCACAGTGGTTTCCTCTCCATTGTATTTAAGGTCTTGCGGAGTGGCAGAAATTACTGCCCCAGGGAAAATATTACAATTCTTCCCTATTCTTGCGCCTTCCATTATGGTTACATTGCTGCCAATCCATGTTCCTTGACCAATCGTAACGTTATTATGAATAGTAGTAAAAGGTTCCACTACTACATTTTTGGCAATTTTGGCACCTGGATGTATATAGGCAAGTGGTTGGTTCATGTTATTTTCTTTTTATGATTTGGGCCATTAATTCTGCTTCACATACCAATTTATCATTGGCATAAGCATAGGCTTGCATATGGCAAATACCTCTTCTTATTGGGGTAATTAGGTTACAACTAAAGATTAAAGTATCTCCAGGCAATACATTTTGTCTGAATTTCACTTTATCTATCTTCATAAATATAGTCAGGTAATTTTCAGGGTCCGGAACCGTACTTAAAACTAATATACCTCCAGTTTGTGCCATGGCCTCTATTTGTAACACTCCAGGCATTACAGGTGCTCCAGGAAAATGACCTACAAAAAAAGGTTCGTTCATGGTTACGTTCTTCATGCCTACGACATGGGTATCCGAAAGTTCTATAATTCTATCTAAAAAAAGAAAAGGAGGTCTGTGAGGAAGCATATCCATAATCTGATGGATGTCCATTAAAGGAGGTTTGCTCAAATCAAACTTTGGTACTTTATTTCTTTTTTCCTTTTTAATTATCTCTGCCAATTTTTTAGCAAACTCAGTATTCACAAAATGACCTGGTTTATTGGCAATCACCTTACCTCTAATTCTTGTTCCTGTCAATGCTAAATCGCCTACAACATCCAACAGCTTATGTCTAGCCGCCTCATTTGGGTGGTGTAGCGTAAGGTTGTCCAATATCCCATTGGTTTTAACCGACAGTTTCTTTTTATTAAAAGCTTTTTCAAGATTTTTCATTGTGGCATCAGAAATTTCTTTGTCCACATATATAATAGCATTGTTTAAATCGCCTCCTTTTATAAGACCATTGTCTAAAAGCATTTCCAGTTCATGCAAGAAACTAAAGGTCCTTGCATCTGCTATTTCTTTTTTGAAATCAGAAAGACGTTCAAGTGTTGCGTTTTGCGTTCCCAAAACTTTAGTTCCGAAATCTACCATTGTTACTACTTGATACTCATCAGAAGGAATAACAGTGATTTCACTACCTGTTGCATCATCCTTATAAGTAATAACTTCATTTATGATGTATTCTTCTCGCTCTGCATCTTGTTCCTTAATTCCTGCATTTTCCAAAGCGTCAATGAAGAATTTGGAAGATCCGTCCATAATAGGAAGTTCAGGAGCATCCAGCGCTATTAAGACATTATCTATTTCCAAACCAACCAGTGCCGCCAAAACATGCTCAGACGTTTGGATTTTAACTCCATTCTTTTCTAAATTGGTGCCCCTTTGTGTATTGACCACATTGTGGGCATTAGCATCAATTATGGGTTCACCTTCTACATCCACTCTCTTAAATGCATATCCATGATTTTCAGGAGCAGGTATAAAGGTAATGGTCACATTCTCTCCAGTATGTAAACCAACCCCTGTTAAAGAGGTTTCTTTTGCAATGGTGCGTTGTTTTGCCGTTGTATTATTCACTGTCAATTTTTTTTACCAATTCGTTTAATTTAACAATAATCTCGGGAAGATTTTTAAAATGTACGTATGATTTATTATAATCTCCATAATTCAATGCAGGAGACCCTTGAAGCACCTCATCATCTTTTACATTTCTTCCAATTCCAGATTGCGCTTGTATCTTTACTCTATCACCAATTGTAATATGGCCTACAATACCAACTTGACCACCAATTAAACAATTTTTACCAATTTTGGTAGAACCAGCCACACCAGATTGTGCAGCTATTACCGTATGTTCCCCAATCTCTACATTATGTGCTATTTGAATCTGGTTATCCAATTTAACCCCTTTTCTTAAAATAGTAGAACCCATAGTTGCTCTATCTATTGTTGTGCCCGCCCCAACATCAACATTGTCTTCTATGATAACATTACCTGTTTGGGGAATTTTACTATACTCCCCATTTGAGGTTGGCGCAAAACCAAATCCGTCCGCACCAATAATTGCCCCACTTTGTATAACGCAATTATCCCCTATGCGGGTATCAGAATATATTTTTGCTCCCGCATATACCGTTACATTATTGCCTAGATGTACATTATCACCAATAAATGCATTAGGGTGGATTTTTACATTTTCACCCATCGTCACATCATTTCCCACATAAGCGAATGCACCAAGATAAAAATCATCGCCATAAGTAGCTGTATCAGATATGAACACTGGAGTTTCAATTCCAATCTTGTTGTTTTTGGCCATATTGTAATATTCCAAAACTTTGGAAAAAGACAAATATGGGTCATCCACCTTAATTAAAGTTGTTGAAATATCCTTTTCAGGAACAAAATCTTTATTAACGATTGTGATGGATGCTTTTGTAGTATATATAAATGGAGTGTATTTTGAATTTGATAAAAATGTCAATGATCCTTTTTCACCTTCTTCGATTTTGGACAGTTTATCAACAGCTATTTCTGGGTCTCCTTCAATTTCCCCTTCTAAAATACCCGCAATCTGGCTAGCAGTAAACTTCAATCTTTATTGTTTTTTAATGATGGATGACAAAAGTAAGAAAAATTGTCATACAGAATCTTTGGGATAGCACATATAATACTTGATTACCTTCTTTGAAAGCGTTTTTAAATTTAAATGGTCAGATGCTTTTGCAACATCAATCAATTTTTTATTTGACTTTAAAATGTTGATATTCTGCTTTTCTTGATTATAAGCCTGATTTTCAATTTCCCCTTTAAAAACAAAATAAGACACCTCTTCATCACTGAGTTCATGGGCTTTTTGGAAACTATCGTAATGCTTTTTAAACTTTAGGTCACCTATTGGCTTATTCTTTATTTTGATGTTTAATAATTTACGGTTGACAAGCATTTTACAAAGGTTTGAAAGCACAAAATCCGTTTCGTCTTGCCAAGATTTTATGGCTGCTAATACATCAACATCGTCTAATTGAGCAAACTTATCCAAAACAGCAGTATTAAAATTATCCTTGGAAATTTTATTTTGCAAAAAAAACAGTAAGGCTCTGCTACAGCTCAATTCTTTTCCACTGCTCAATAATTCCTTAGCTCTTTGAAACGTTTTTATCAGCAACAACTCCGCAACCAAAGATGTTTTATGTAAGTATACTTGCCAATACATAAAGCGCCTAGCCATTAAAAATTTTTCAACTGAATAAATTCCTTTTTCTTCAACTACCAATTCATTATTTTCTACGTTCAGCATTGTAATCAACCGGATGGAATTAATATTCCCTTCAGCAACACCGGTATAGAAACTATCTCTTTTTAAATAATCCAACCGGTCCATATCTAACTGACTGGATACCAATTGATTTAAAAACCGTTTTGAATGAACACCCTTGAATATTTCAATGGCAAGACCTAACTTTCCTTTAAACTTCACATTCAGCTTCTCCATAAAAAGAAGCGAAATGTCTTCATGGGTAACTCCATCAACAATGCTATCTTCCATTGCATGTGAGAATGGTCCGTGCCCAATATCGTGCAAAAGTATTGCACACAATAGCCCCTGCTCCTCATCTTTGGAAATCTCCACCTCTTTTAAACGAAGTATTTCTATTGCCTTCCCCATTAAATCCATACTTCCTAGGGCATGATGAAAACGTGTATGATGAGCTCCTGGATATACCAAGTAAGACATCCCTGTTTGCGAAATTCTGCGCAAACGTTGAAAACAAGGTTCTTCAATAAGGTTGTAGATTAAAGTACTGGGTATACCAATAAATCCGTAAATTGGATCATTGAATATTTTTAGCTTGTTGGATTTTATCAAAATAAACTTCCTTAAAGAATTGTGACACTATTAATAATCAAAGTTATGGATTTGGAATGAGATCTGATGATAAATTTAAAGAGTCATTCAACTAAAAAGTGGCATTTCATTAATACAACTATTAAATGAGCAACATAACAATTCTATGGGTAGATGATGAAATTGAATTCATGAAACCCCATATCATTTTCTTAAAAGGAAAAAACTATACAGTAACTACCTGTAAAAGTGGACAAGAAGCTTTAGTAGAAATAGCTAAAACTAGATTTGATATTGTTTTCTTGGATGAGAATATGCCAGGTATTTCTGGCCTGGAAACCTTGACTGAAATTAAAGTTATGGATGCTTCCCTCCCAGTTGTAATGATTACTAAAAGTGAGGAAGAATATATCATGGAAGAGGCGATTGGCTCCAAAATAGCTGATTATTTAATCAAGCCTGTAAATCCAAATCAAATCCTATTATCATTAAAAAAGAACTTGGACCATTCTAGATTGATTTCAGAAAAAACCACCTCCAATTACCAGCAGGAATTCAGAAAAATAGCAATGGATTTGTCAATGGTAAATTCATATCCCGAATGGGCAGAATTGTACAAAAAACTGATATACTGGGAATTGCAGCTAGAGGAAATTGAAGACTCAAGCATGTTCGAAATTTTGGAATCCCAAAAAGTGGAGGCCAACAACCAGTTTGGGAAGTTTGTTGACAACAACTATGCCGATTGGTTTTCAGGTGATGATGCTCCAGTATTGTCCCATACCCTCTTTAAAGAATGGATTTTTCCAGAGATAAAAAGCACACCAACCCTATTGGTAGTGATAGACAATTTGCGGTATGATCAATGGCTTGCATTTGAAGAAGGTTTAAGTGCATATTACAAGAAGAGAAAAGAGAAGACGTATTACAGTCTATTGCCCACAGCTACCCAATATGCTAGAAATGCAATATTCTCTGGGATGACACCCTTGGACATGGAAAAAAAATACCCAGACTGGTGGAAGAATGACACAGATGAGGGTGGGAAAAACATGTTTGAAGATAAATTTTTAGGAGAACAGCTTAAAAGATTGGGCTTAGATTTAAAATGGGAATACCATAAGATTAGCAGTTTAAAACAAGGCAAAAACCTTTCTCAAAATTTTAAGTCGCAAAAGGAAAATGATTTAACAGTAATCGTCTATAATTTTGTGGACATGCTTTCCCATTCTAAAACAGAAATGGAGGTTATCAAAGAATTAGCTTCAAATGATAAGGCTTATAGATCCTTAACCCAAAGTTGGTTTAAAAACTCTCCGCTTTTGGAAATTATACAACAAGCACAAACCATGGGATTAAAGCTGATTATTACTACAGATCATGGCACCATAAATGTAAAGCAGCCTTCAAAAGTTGTTGGGGACAGGGAAACCAGTGCCAACCTACGTTACAAAACTGGACGTAGTCTATCGTATGAAGATAAGGAGGTGTTTGCAGCTCAAAACCCTAAAGAAATTTACTTGCCCAGTATTAATATGAGCAGTTCTTACATATTTGCCAAGAATGATTTTTTCTTTGCTTATCCCAATAATTACAATCATTATGTAACTTATTATAGGAATACCTATCAACATGGAGGGGTTTCTTTAGAAGAAATGATAATCCCTTTTGTGGTTTTGGAGCCTAGGTAACTGTTTTTTGAACTTATAAGGCAACTGTTGGCATTTGCTGTTTCCAAAAATTATAATAATGTCCTTTTTTATGATATAAACTAGCATGAGAACCCTCTTCCTGCACTACACCTTTATGCAAGACTACAATCTTATCTGCAATAATAACTGTGCTAAGCCTATGGGCAATTAGTATAATTGTTTTATTGGCACTCCTGAGGTCTTGTACTGCTTTTTGTATGTAGTTTTCAGAATTACTATCCAATGAAGAGGTTGCCTCATCCAAAACTAAAATTTCTGGTTGCTTATATAAGGCTCGTGCTATGGCAATGCGCTGTTTTTGTCCACCTGACAACGTAGCTCCATTTTCACCTAAATATGTTCCAAATCCATTAGGTAAGCTTTCTACAAAATCCAACACTCCTATAGTTCTGCAAATTTTGATAACCCTCTCCATATTTGGCAAATACTCTCCAACAGCTATATTCTCTATTACGTTTCCGGCAAATAAATCAATTTTTTGAGGGACAACTGCCACTAATTCTCTAAGACTGGCATTGTCAATATATTTTAAATCTACATCCCCTATTTGAATGTTTCCTTTTTGAATTGTGTATATATTTTGAAGCAAAGACATTAGGGTTGATTTCCCAGAGCCACTCTCCCCTACAATCGCCGTTATTTTTCCTTTAGGAATTTCTAGGCAAAAATCTTTAAAAACCTCTACCCTGGTTCCATATCTAAAGGCCACATTTTTAAATTTAATATCACCAATATTTTCCTTTTTCAATACCACCATATTTTCCGACTCTTCTCTTTCCAAATCCATAATTTCAAATAAACGATCTGCGGCAATCAATGCATTTTGTATTTCTCGATTGGCACCAATGAGATTGGCTACCGGCCCTGTAAAATAACCAACAATGGCATAAAAAGACATTAATTCTCCTGGAGTAATTTCTCTTTCAATAACATAGTAAGAGCCGGACCATAATAAAATTATTGTAAAAAGTCTAGATATAAAAACGCTGCTGGTGCCTGAGAAAATACTATTCAATGCAGATTTATAACCCGTTTTCAATAAACTGATAAAATGAGTTTCTGTTTTTATATTGGCAAAATTTTCCAGACCAAAGCGTTTAATGGTTCCTACAGCGCTTAAGGACTCCACCAACTGACTCTCCAATTCAGCCGATTTTTCCATAATCTTGCGCTCAGTCCTCTTGTTTAATTTATTCGTTATAAAATAGATAACGGCATATAATGGGATGACCATCAAGATAATCAAAGCTAGTTTCCAATAGTATGAAAACATCAAAGCAAAGGAGAAAATAATAATCAAGATATTCACGGTTAGGTTTAATGAAACCCCATTAATGAAGGTGCGGATTTTTACTGCATCATTAATTCTTGAGATAATTTCACCCACACGCATGGTATCAAAAAACTGTTGAGGCAATTTTAAAAGGTGTTTATAATATCCTAATATTAGCCTGACATCAATTTGCTGTCCCGATTTTACCAAAAAAACATCTTTGAATACACCAATTACTACTTGTAATAGTAGTAACACTATCATTATTACTCCTAGCAGGTTTAATAATTTGGTATTGCCACCAACAAATACAAAATCAGTTATTTTTTGAACATAAATAGCGGTAGAAAAGCCAAGTAGCGTATAAACAACAGCGCCAACCAGAGCCTGTAATAAGACAAACTTATGTGGTTTTAACAAAAACCAAAACCGTTTATAAACAGATATTTTTTCGTTTCCTGTTGTAAATTCATCATTTGGTAAAAGCAATATTAATACACCTGTCCATTCTTTTTTAAATTCTTCATGGGTTCTTTTATGAATTTTACCATCGCCTGGATCCATAATTTTTATATGGGTATTGTTTACTTCATAAATAACAACATAATGATGTAATCTTTCTTTAACTATAATATGTGCAATTGCGGGTTTGGGTATTTTAAAAAGGCTTTCAAAATCTCCACGGACTCCCTTGGCATCAAAACCTAATTTTTCAGCAGCTTCCAATATGCCCAAAACATTGGTCCCTTTTTTATCAGTACCTGCATATTGTCTTATGCGCGCAATGGGAATTTGTAAATTATAATGAGCGGATACTGAAGCTAAACATGCTGCACCACAATCTGTAATGTCATGTTGTTTAATTTTGATATTTGCCATAACAATTATATTTTATGGCAGCAAGGTAGATGTTGAGCCTGCAAAAAATATGCAGTATAAACATATCTGATTTAAGCGAGGAAATAGGATGTAATTAATGTATTTTTTTAATTATGGTATGTATACCATTTAGAATTTTATAAAGGAAATACTTTGACTATTCTAATAATGGCCACTAAAAAAATCTTTGTACAAATAAATTATTCTTAAACATTACTACTAACCTTTGAAGGGGAGTGGAAAAATACCCCCTCTTGTTTCTTGTAATTCGCAAGAATTCAATCTTTTTGTTTTCATATATCCTCCCATGAACCCTAGTAAAGTTACATCAATAGCCAAAATAATTAAGAAAGCTAATATTCCACCACTTGTATGTTGCATTTGTTTAGGAGTCATGCTTTGAACACCATAATCTTTTAAATTTTTCATTGTTTAAATCAAACAACTCATTGTGCACCTAAATTATTTTGGCACCACTAATATCATATGTACACTGCATAAAACTTGCAGGATGAAGAATTTTTGTAATGGACTACTGGGTAGTATTTTCAACAACTATGGATTATTTTTATTCCTAATTTTTTTCTTCTTTAGGTTAGAAAAATAGAAGATTGTCAGGATAATTAAAAACACTTGAATTATTACCGACAAAATAGACCCTTCAAAACCAAAATCCCCACCACTTATAGCATTTTTATTTAGTAAATCAAATTCGATTATGGAATAAGAATCATGTCCACTTACATTGAAACCCAGTAATGATTGAAACAAATTCCAACTAAAATGTAATGCAATGGGTAACCATAAATTCTTCGTATATATGTATAATAACCCAAGTAAAATTCCACTTAGGAAAAGGCTAACAAAACTTATTCCTGTAAAATGGGTATTAAACACATGTAAAAAAGAAAATAGAAACGAGGAAAGTATCAATGCCACATTTTTTTTTGTTGAATTCATTAAATTACGGAGTACATACCCCCTAATAAGAGTTTCTTCTGTAACTGCAACAATGAGAAATAATATAGTCGATAAAAAAAGTTCTTCAACTTTAAAAACTATTTTAACAAATTTTATTTGATGGAAAAATGTAAGCATTAAATATGCTAATGACATTACAAGAAATCCTATTATGAAACCTGCAAGAATATTTTTTTTATGGTTTTTATAATGAAAACCAAGGTTGATAAAATCTTCCTTTTCAATAAATTTTATAAAGAAAAAAATGATCATAAAAGTTCCTAAAAACCCAAAAAAGGAAACTAAAAGATGTTGTGTTGTTGTTTCAATAAAAAAATCATTAGTTAAATCTACACCAGCAATAAAAGCCCCGATTGATCGTAATAATCCCACGACTAATATATAGGGTCCAATAAATAAAAGTAAATTCATCCATCCGCTTCTCTTTTGGATTTCACACATTCTTAATTTGATTTTACACCAATAAACCTATGATAATCAAAAGGGTGCAAATGCACCCTTTTGTCTCTTAAGTAAAGTTTTAATACTTCATTTTTATTGAAAACCTTTCTTAAAACCATTCCAAAACCCCTTAAGGAAATCGTCGGTTTCTAAGAGAATTATATCATATATATCCCTTATTTCACCACCTCCATTTACTTTTGCAGCTTCTTTATTACTAATCTCTATTAATTTATTCTTCATCACTTTATATTTATAATTTTCTTATTTATTTTTTTGCGTGACGGATTGCCATGTCAACACTAAGAGTAGCTGCTGCGCATGGACCTGCATATCGCATGGCTAATCCAAGAAATTTTCCTGTAAGCTCTCCCATCCATGAACCTCCATTTACCATTTTTCCTGAATTCTCACTCATTTCGACAACCTTATAATTTTTTAATTTCATCATTTTAAACTTTTAAATTAAACATATTATTAATATCAAAGCACTCATTGCGCACCTAAATGTTTTTGATACCACTAATATATATTTGTACACTGCATAAACCTTGCAGTGGCAAAAAATTAAGGTGCATTTTTGGTAAACATTCCAACAAATTGTTTCTACTTAAAAAACAACTTCCTTCAATAATCGAGGTGACCACATTATGGTTCAATGCAGATTCTGTAAAGCCATTAAATATTAATAAAAAGGATATTTAAGAATTTATGGAAAACTGGAAATCACTATGATTCGTATAGGCTTTACCAAACATTGGGATGAAATAATAAAAAATAGAGGGGTTTATTTATAGAAGCTAAATATACTGTAAAGTCTGTCCTATATAATATCTAAACATGAAAGACTTCGACTATTTTAATAAAGATTAGAAAGAAAAACACCCATGTAAACAATTTATTCCTAAAAATTACTTTCCTAGTATAAACATTTAAAATAGTCCTTTTTCATTTTATAAATTTCATAGTTTACTCTACAAAATTTTTGAAAATATACTAAAAAACGAAGCAAAAAGTTAGTACAAGAATTTAGTTTTATATGATACTCAGCGTCCACTTCTGCCTTTAATTTTATCAGTTTAGAACGATATAATTTGTTTTTCCTCCATTCATAAGAATTTTGATATAAAATACCTTCTTTCATCATGTATTATGCATTGAATTTTCTAAACTCACTTCCTAAATAAAAAGCAATAATAAAGATTATGATTAAACCTATTACCTTAATTACTGCCTTCTTTTTCATAATATGAAGATATAATAAGATATTGCCATATGTTTATATGGCAATATCTTATTATTAATACAATTTTGCATGATCACAATTTCGATGACGATAATTTCTACCAGCATTAAAAGCCTCAGCAAGCATTACTGCTAATCTTTGAAAGGGAGTAGAATGAAATCCCCCTCCTATTTCTATTAATTCGTAAGAATTCAATCTTTTTGTTTTCATAGCTCAATTTTTAATGATCTGTTTTCATATCTTCATATATATATCCTCCCATGAACCCTAGTAAAGTAACGTCAATAGCCAAAATAATTAAGAAAGGTAATATTCCGCCACTTGTATGTTGCATTTGTTTAGGAGTCATACTTTGAACACCATAATCTTTTAAATTTTTCATTCTTTAGAATTTTTAATTTTGCTTTTGTTTATTTCAAACCACTCATTGAATACCCATATGGTTTTGATACAGCTAATAATTATATGTGCACACTGCATAAACCTTGCAGGATAAAAAATTTAAAATGCATTTTTGGGAAACATTCTCGCAAATCGTAAATTATTTTTATTTATAAAAAAGTAAGTGCCTCCAAATATTTCAGTGACCTCATTATTGCTCATTACAGACAATGAAATGCTAAGCTGTAATTGAAAATCATTAAAATAATAATATGTTTTTCTCCCTCGGTCATAATTAATGGACGCATCAAAATCTCTCAGTTGTTCCAATAAATTATATATCAGACGTTCACTAATGCACATTTTCTTTGCAAGTTCAATTGGAGATCCAGTTGTCTCACTTTTTATTAGCAAATGCAATTGCTGCAACCTTTCCAAATTTTTTATTGTTTTCATATCGTATAGGAAGTATGCCGTTTAAAATTGATTTAAAGAATTTCTGCTTGGATTCAACCAATCATCCATTTTATCATATAATAAATCGTACAATGATCTCTCTGTCAGCTCAAAATTGGCATTAAGAGTCATTCCTTTTTTTAATTTTCCCTCAAAACCATTTTTAAGGGATAGGTAAGTTTGATCCATTTTACAACGTACCTTAAAAATGGGTTGGTTATCTAATAACTCTATGTCACCTCCTATTTCTAAAATTTCTCCTGTTGCCAACCCCCATTGATTATAATTATATGCGTCCACCTGAAAACTGATTTTGTTATTATTTTTTAAATAGCCTATATTCAAGGGGCTTACATAAACTTCCACCAAAAGATTAGCGTCTGGCGATATTTCACCAATCGTTGTTCCTGCGGAAATAAAACTTCCTGCTTCTTGATGGTTTATGTTTAGCAATACCCCATTAGTGGGTGCCGTAATCATATACTGTTCCTTGTTCTCTAAAAACCCATCTTTCCTATTATGAAGTTCTCTTATAGCATTGTCATATTGAGTAAGGTCTGTTTGCCAAATATTTTGTTGTTGACGTTTAAATTGGTAGACATCACCCCTAACCAAATCGTATTCAAGTTTCTTGTTTTCAAAATCTGACATAGCGATAACACCCTTGTCATACAGAGTTTTATTTCTATCATAATCCTTTTTTGTTTTTTTTAAGCGAATATTTAATTCACTTAATTTTTGTGAATATTGCATAAATACACGTTGAAATTTTAAGGATTGTAATTGTTTGTGTTTTATTGAATTAACTTTCAGTAAAAGATTTAAATCTTTTACAAACAACTTTGTTTCTTCAAGTTGATAATTCAAGAGTTGAAGATTATTGTCAATTCCATTATTATCAATAATCAACAAGGTGTCCCCCTTCTTTACATTTTTGTTATTTAAAAGATTACTGTACAAAATTTGTCCAGAATTAATAACAATTAATACTGTACGTTCTTTTGAGGGTTTAATAGTTCCTCTTGCGGTGGTGTTCAAGCTTACTTTTATGAAGGGTAATGCAACAAAACCTACAACAATAACAATTAAAACAAGTAGATATATTAATTTACTTCTTGAGCTATGTCTAAATTGATGCACCTCTGCACTATTTTCAATTATTTCTTTTGGGAAAATCTGTTTCATTATTGTTATAAAAAAATAAATGGTGTTTGGATATGCAAATAGTTTTTAGAGAAAAATAAATAGTCTTTATGTAAAAAGAAACAAACTTATCTTTTGGGATTAAGATTTATATAGGAAAAGTAATAAGTGGTCATAGATAAGTATCAGGAATACACGGTGTGCAATTGTTTGACTTTCTCATCTTTTTATGTAAAAGAAAAACTTATTTCTACAATACATATAGAAAATAGTATATTTATACTTGATAAGTAAAACCCCCACCGAAATTATGCTCAAGACCATAGATCGTCTAATACAATTCATTGAATATAAAGAACTTAGCGCAAGACAATTTGATCTCTCTATTGGTGCTAGTAATGGGTATACACTCCGAATGAAGAAGAATAATGCCTCCGTTGGTAGTGATGTCATAGAAAATATCATCAGGAAATATCCCCAATTAAATCTCATTTGGTTGATAACGGGTGAAGGAAAAATGCTGAATGCTATAAAAGAAGTTTCGGACTTTGATAACTTACCACAAGAAAATAAAAGCACTATAGAGCGCATTATAGAACAAAAAATAAAAGAACGACAAAAAGAAGGACTACAAAGACTTGTAAAAGAGGTTACGGAAGAGGTGAATAAAATAATCAGTCAATAATGCCAGAAATTAGATACACCGAAGATAATATTAGCATCCCAGTTCAAAAAATACTAACAGCATCTACATCCAAAACAATTTGTTTTTACGGAGAAATGGGTACTGGCAAGACAACCCTGATAAAAGCTATTATTAGAGAATTAGGCAGTAGAGATACAGCCAATAGTCCTACTTACGGTATCGTAAATGAATATTTTGATAGAGACGGACAACTTCTCGCGTATCATTTTGACTTTTATAGATTAAATGATGAAAGGGAAGCTTTAGATTTAGGACTAGAGGATTATTTTGATACAGGTGTTTTAGTTCTAATTGAATGGCCAGAGATGATAACTTCCTTACTCCCAGATGACACACTAGACGTTTTTATTGAAACAGTAGACCAGAATACTCGAATGCTTACCATACAAGCCTAAAAAAGATTACCAAGTCATCGTAATTCGCTCATTTTTATTGTATATACTCGTTGAAATGACTAAAAATCGATGAAATGCTTGTTTTTAACGTTAAAGTGTTTATATTTGTCGTTATATTACATCTTGTAAGTACATTTTT
>NVXD01000033.1 GCA_002746415.1 Flavobacteriaceae bacterium
TTGTATCTATCGTTACTGTTGTACCTGAATCATCGGTGATATCAAAAGTACCATCAAGATTGTCTACTACTGTAGTGATTTTTGAATCGAAGGTCGTAATACCACCAACCTCGTTTGTGTATGTAAAAGTACCGTTACCATTGTCTACCAAAGTACTGGTGGTTTCTGCTAAAGTATTATTCAATGCAGATAAATCAACGGTTACAATATTCCCGTTTTCAATTTCTAAAGTCAACTGATTTGTCCCAGCATTAAAGCCAAAATTCTGTAATTGTTGATCATCAGTAGAAGTAAGTTCCCAAGAGTCACCATCCCAAAAGAAGATGGCACCTGTAGTTGTGTTTACATAAATATCTCCTGTATCCGCCCCTGATGGCGTAATTGCTCCTGCTGCCGAAACGGCTGTCCCATTAAGCACCTCGCAATTACATTGATCTTGTAATGTAACTGTGGTCTGTGAGAATGCAAATCCAGATAACAAAAGAGAAAACAGTAAAATAATTTTCTTGTTCATGACCTTACTTTTATTTGTATTTATCATAATAGATAAAATTCATTTTTTGGCTTTGTATTTAACTTTAAAACTCAATCAGTAAAAAGTTAAATTGGCATTTATATATATTAAATTGAACTACCCAAGAGGGTTTTAATCTCTAAATAGTTCAACTACACTCTACAAAATTAACTTTGTACACCCCAGACTAAAATATTTGTTGTGTAAGTGTTAAATAGCATTGTATAGACTTTGTTATTTGAGGTTTTATAATCTATTTTTCTAATAAAACCACTTTGTATTTTATCGATAACCTCAATTATAGTCATCCTTTTGCGCTGTAATTGACAATGATATTTTCTAATACCACGACTTTTTTTACTGCTTATTTTAATTCTTATTTACCCTATAAGTCACTCTCCTATTGGAGATTAAAGTTCCAACATTTACTATTAAAACTGCAGTGTTAGACAACTCGTTCTGACACACAAATACTGAGCTAGAAACAAGCACCCTATATTGGTTACCATCATCAGAATTTGCAGGATTATTTATCAATAAAATGCTTGTTGTAGCACCACTATGAATTCCTGTATCAGTAAGATCTACCCAAGAAACACCATTAAAAATCTGCCACTGATATACATCAGCATTTGTGGCAGTAACGGTAAACGAAATATTCCCTCCAAGGCTTACGGTTACATCTATTGGTTGTTTGGAAATTGCAGGTGCTACACCTGCCTCTTGGAAATCATAAACAGTATTGGCATCTCCATCAGCTGGGGTGGTATATCCGTCTGCGTTTCCTGTTACTAGTCCTGTTGTGGCATCATAACCAATTCCTTGTAATTCTCCTGATACTACGCCACTTTCTGTATATCCTGCCTCTAAAACATCATTACATCCATCATTATCTGCATCCAATTCGTAAGGGTCATAGATAAGATCCCCATCTGTATCAGTTATTGTATACGTTATTGCAGCTGAAGAAGTATCGTTATTTTCAATATTAGCTTGTAAAACACTTAAAATTAAAGTTTTAAGTATTGTTATTATAGGAAAAATACTACAACACAAATTTATTTACCTTATATGTTATCCTAACTATTTGTAATTACAGTTCCTTCATTTACTATAAAAATCAAAATGTTGGACAGCTCTTGTGCGCATTCAATTACCGCAATGGAAACAAGCTCCCTCCTTTATTAAATGCCTAAATGTGGATATATGTGGTGTAGCATCAGGGAGAAACTAAAATCACTTGTTAAACAGAACATTTAAGGGTTATTAAATAATAAAAAAACGATGTTTTTTTAACTTTTCTCCACTCTAAATGTTACCCTCCTATTGGTGACAACAGATCTGACTGAAATGGTTAAAGTAATTTCATTTGATGTGATACCTGTACATGAAACGCCTGCAGAGTGGGATATATTGACTCTAAAAACATAGCCATTTTTGTCCACATCTGGTGAAATTACGGTCAATGCTGCGGTTTGGGTGCCAGAATAGGCTGCACCATCAGCTATGTCACCAAAACTAACGCCTCCATTAGTACTTAGCTGCCACTGGTAGGTGTCTACATTTGTAGCAGAAATAGAGAATATTGTATTTGTACCCGCTGTACTACTTTGACTGGATGGTTGCACGGATATACCACCATGGTTTACTGTAATGGTTTGGGTAACATCTAAAAAATTACCACCATCATCAGTTACTCTATATGTTCTTGTTATTGTTTCTACACTTGTACCCCCATCTGTACTATCACCCACATGGGTAACTACTGGTGAAACAGTACAATTATCTGCTTCATCGGTCACCACATTGATATTTGCTGCTGGAATGTCTGCCGTGCAATAAACCAATACCGCACTCGGGTTACTAGCAGTTGGAGCTACAGTGTCAACTATAATTGAGGTTGTTGCTGTAATATTGAGTACTGGATCACCTCCAGTACCTCCATATTCCACTACATACCCCTGAGGTTGATAATCTCCAGAAGAAGCCCCTGTATTTGACAAATCATTCCATGACCCATTAGGGTTTACATTTGGGTGCGTAATATGCGCATAATCCTCATTTCCAGATTGATTTGGTTCATTTGTATTCCAAAAAGCAAAATTATAAGGTGCAGTAACGCTTCCACCAATTGCTCCACTCCAGAAAGGAGTTCCAGCTTCTGGCCCTGTTACCCATCTCCAATCACCTTCACTGGCCGCATCACTACCGCCAATCCAACCTACTCCTGGTGCTTGTGACCCTGAAAAATCTGCTTCAGCTTGTGAAGTTAATGTGGCCAAATACCCCTGTAATCCAAAATGAGTTCTTGCACTTGCCGCAGCATTTGCAGCTGTCCATGTAATGCCTAAATCAGCCACATATTCATAATAATGCCCTGTTGCAGGTAAAAAATTAGCTTCGCCTACAGTAATTGAAAATTGTCTTGTGCCAGTTGGTGTTCCAGAACTTGAATATTCAACTGCTAATATAGCTGTTTCGTATTCGCTATACAGCGCTGTTCCTGTTAAAGAAAGTTCACCTTGAATAGCATCCCAACTAGCTGAAATATTAGGATGAGTCCCAGTAAGTGTCAATAAATCCTCTCCATTGACGTAGCCAGCAGAAACTTGAATATACACCGCATTGGTAGTTGTGTCATCTGGGTCTGTAATACTAACGCTTTCTGCTACAGCCAGAGAAGTTCCAATACAAAATGGCTGATTTCCAGTAGCTATTATTGTTGGTGGCGTATTAGGTACTGCTGTTACAAACCGAACATCATCTATATAAATTCTTTCTCCTCCACCCCAATTTGTATCTCCACCCCTAAACCTAATAGCAGAAGCAGCAGTAATCTGATTCGTTGTAAGTGCATAGGCTATTGTACCTGTATTGGTCGTGTTTATAGTTGTTACATTGTCCCATGCTGAAGTTACATCATTCCATAATTCGACCCGTAAGGATTCATTTCCTCTTGAATTAGCATCGTATGTAAATGTAAGGTTAACATTACTAGCGCCACTCAGATCCAGCGTTCTGCTAATTCTACGACTGTCAATATTATCAAATCTTAATCTATTTCCAGTAATTCGTATTCTTCCATTGGTTGGAGAGTTTCCATCACCAGATTCTACCCAATTTGTGGCAAAATTCAATGTTCCATCATTATTGGAATAGGATTGACTACTAAATTGATCATAATAATCTCCTTGTCCATAAGCAAAAGAAGCAAATAGCGTGAAAATCAGTAAAAACTTATATCCAAAAGGATTTCTCATTTAGCCAACTGTAAAGTTATATTCCTATAAAAATAGCTTTGTTGTGATGAGTCACCCAAAATTTGTTGTGTAGCTTAGTAATATATAAGTGAATAGCTATTATTCTGCTGTAAGAAGACCAAAATAAAGGTATATGGAGCTGGGTATTTTACCGATTAGCGTCCACTAAAATATGTCTGCCAAGTTTCTAAAAAGCAAAATGCAAGCATTTAAGGTGCTTGCATTTTGCTTTATATATTGTTTTCCTATTTACTCTAGAATAATAAATTCTGATCTACGGTTCAATTGATGCTTGGCATTTGTACAACTTATGCCATCTGCACATTCATTTATTAATTTAGTTTCACCATACCCTTCCCTATCCAATCGATTAGGGCTAATTCCTTTGGAAATCATATAATCTATGGTCGACTGGGCTCTTTTTTGGGATAACCAGAGGTTATATGCAGCATTCCCCCTACTGTCTGTATGAGAATTCACTTTTATTTTTAAAGAAGGGAATTTGTCCATAGCAGCAATCACTTTTTGAATTTCAATTTCTGCATCAAATCGAATATCAAACTTATTCAAATCAAAATATATCGTACTTAATTGTAATAATTTAGCCAAGTCATCTCCAAATCCTGCTGTAACCGTTTCTCTTTCCAAATAGAAATCCATTATTCTATTTTTTCCATCAGATTGATTCAGATATTCTTCTGAAGGAACATACCCATCTGTAGAAGCTCTAACAAAATTTCCTTTATTGCAATCCAACGTCAAAAAATAATCTCCTTTAGAATCAGTTAGGGTAGACGAAACTTCTTCATTATTTTCATCAATAATCATAACCGTAGCTCCGATTAAAACCTGATTTGATATTTTGTCTCTAACGGTACCTGTTACTTGTTGGAGGCATTCAAATACTAAAGGTTTAGTCTCTAAAAAACCATAGATATCATCTTCACCCATACCTTCTTCCCTATTGGAAGCAAAATATCCTCGTCTATTTTCTTCATTAAAAATAAACGTAAAATCATCTTCTTTACTATTTACTGGTCTTCCTACATTCAATATAGGCTCAGTAAACTTGTTTCTCAGAATTTTTGTGGCAAATACATCCAAGCCTCCCAATCCAAAGTGCCCATCTGATGAGAAATACAGAATTTCCTCTGAGGTAACAAAAGGAAACGTTTCTCTTGAGGCCGTATTAATACTATTACCAAGGTTTTCTGGAGCACCAAAAGTCCCATCTTTATTGATTGCTACTTTAAAAATATCAGATGCCCCTATGGTACCCGGCATATCTGAAGCAAAAAATAATGTTTTCTCATCTAAACTTAAAGTAGGGTGCGCAACAGAATACGAATCACTATTAAATGGAAGGTCTTCTACATATGCCCATGCTCCATTTTCCATTACGGCCCTAAATATTTTAAGTCTTATAAAGCCTTCTCCATCTTTTACATATTTACCTTCAATAATATTATTTCTTGTAAAATAAACTGTTTCACCGTCTTTAGTTGCTGCCGAAGTTGACTCATGCAACCTTGAATTGATATCACTATTGAGCTTTATCACATTACTTTGGGAAATACTATCTGCATTTATTTTATACAAATCCAAAAAATCTTTTGAATTCCAGGTATGTCTATACTTGGCTAAATTACCGGTATCTCTATCAGAAGAAAAAATAAGACCCTCTTTATAAAAGGAAGGTGCAAACTCAGAATACACAGAATTATACTGGAAGGATTCTATATCATATCTTCCAGAATTCTTCTCTATGTCCTCCATATAATCTGCTACGGTCTTCTCGACAGAACCAGAGGTCATTTCAATAAACTTTGCCATTAAAGTGTCAGACAACTCATATTCCTCCAACGATTTTAAGGTTTGGGCGTACCTAAAATAATATTCCGGTACTAAACCTTCGCTATATTCATCTACTAAACTTTTATATATGGCTGCCGCTTCTTTATAATCAGCATTAAAGTAATAAGAGTTTCCTAGTTTTTGTAAAAGATCTGCAGAGGTATATCCTTTATCCAATACCCTTTTATAAATATCTATTGCGGGACTAAAAGAATATTCCTCATATTTACTATTCGCTTTATCAATCAATCTTTCTTGTGCACATAGTTTCCCAGTCACAATAAAAACGAAGGCTAATAAAAATATTCTTTTTGTCATTTATGATGATTTTAAAAGAAACGTGGCGATACTAAACGTTTAAATGATTTTACCAATTCCCATCTTAAGAAAAACTCAAAAGAACCGTCATTAAACTGAGTGCCTCCCAAATCCGTGGTTTCCTTATCATAGGCCAATCCAAGCATTAACTGATCTGAAAGCTGAAACCCAACCAGACCACTAACAGCGGCGTTCCACCTGTATGCTGCTCCAAAACTAAACTTTTCATTGAACATAAAAGTACCCGAAAAATCCAATTGAAGTGGTGCGCCACCAACCATTTTGGTTAAAAGTGCCGGTTTAAATTTTAAATCTCCATTTAAATCAAAAACATAACCAGTTATAAAATATAGGTTGACCTTTTCTTTAGACAAAAAATTAATTGAGTTGGCATCTCTTTGAGAGTTATCAAAATATTCTGTTTCCAAAACATTCGGTGCCGATAAACCAGCATAAAATCTATTTGCATGATAGTAAACTCCAAAACCAAAATTAGGTGTAAAACTATTTTCTATATCATTGCCAGCAACAATTTCATTATCAAAATTCCGAAGACCATTGAAATCTAAATTCAACATATTCCCTCCAGCTTTAAGACCAAAAGATAGTTTTGCATCTTGTGAAACATCTATGGTGTATGAAATCACAGCATCTACATACGTTTCTTGAACAACACCATCACCAATATTATCACTAACTATAGAAATTCCATATCCAAGTCTACTATTTCTTATAGGAGAATGGAGGTTTAATGTAAATGTTTCTGGAGCACCTGATAATCCAATCCATTGAGACCTATACAAGGCTGCAATACTCAATTGCCCTCTAGAACCCGCATAAGCAGGGTTTACCGTGATTGTATTATACATGTATTGGGTGTACTGTGCATCTTGTTGTGCAATTCCAGTATATATTGTAAGAGATAAAAATAAAAAGGAGAGTAATGCGTTTCTTTTCTTCATAATAAATGTAGGTAATTACTTACTTATATAGATATAATCACTATCAATAACTCTTCCATTTTCAGTTTCGTATTCAAATATATAAAAATATATTCCAGAAGGAAGATGCTCATCCGCACTTAAAGTAGATCTTGCTTTAGACTTACCTTCAAATATATTATTAATATTGTTATAATTAACTCCCTCATAGACTGCTACACCCCACCTATTATAAATTTTCATGGAATTATTTAAGGTATTTTCAATTCCCTTTATAAATAGAAAATCATTCCTTCCATCTCCATTTGGCGTAACCATTTGATTCACTTCTACCACCTGATTAGCTGGAGGAGTATCGTCTGTTGGGTCTAGGTAATCTGGAGTGCCATCATCATCACTATCATCATTGGTTGGGTCTCCATCTTCGTCTTCATCCTCATCTGGGGTATCAATCCCATCACCGTCATCATCAAAA
>NVXD01000034.1 GCA_002746415.1 Flavobacteriaceae bacterium
GAAACAGAAGATTCAAAATCCATCATAATGAGTTGCTCTCTGTCAAAACCTTTTATAAAGTTCATGTTTAAAGTATTGATTAATACTACTTTAAGATACTAAATTTAGAACTTTTTCACAAGTTTATGGAGAGGGAGTTTTTGCGCAGTCTGACGGTTTGGCTAAGCTGCGTTTTAATGCAGTTTAGGTGTTGTTGTGCAACGTTATTTATTTTTTTCAATCGCTTTATTTATTGATGCATAAACTAATTCTTTTAATCTGGAATCTACAGTGGTTATTTCGCCTAATCGATTCAAAATTTTATTTAATTCAATACCATCGTGGATTGGATTTCTCAACTCTTTTAGGATGAAATCTGTTTTTTCGTTGCTTCTTGTTTTTGTTGAAAATCTACTTAAAAAGGTAACAAACATTTTTGGTCTTTTCTCAAGCATTTTAAAAATCAGTTCATTATTCCATTGACTGTATTCAACATTGTTCGCACAGTCAATTCTCATATTCACAATAAACTTAAGATAATCTTGTTCATCAAGTTCTGTATTGAGTTGCAACAAGGAATCAGTTTCTTTTAAAATTCTAAAATCGCAAGGACGAGTGATTTCCGATTTTGATTCTTCTTTTATAGAAGCTGTTGCTTTTACAATTGAGTCAGTTTTGACTTCTGCTATTTTCTCAATTCGTTTTTCAGTTTGATTTTGTTTTCCATTACAATTTAATAGAAAAGCAGTAGTTAAAATCAGTAATGTTTTAGTTCGGAATTTCATTATTCTTAATGTTGCACAACAATTGGATAGCATCATTGATGCTATCCTACTTATGTGTTTATATTAATAATCGGATTTTTGTTTAGTTTTTATAACTTTTAATAATTCTATAAATCTATTTTTCATGCCTTATAGGGTCTCAATTTACCATCAAGACCACGATATCTTAAATACTTGTAATAAGTCGCTCGAGATATCTCAAGTCGCTCACAAATGGCAGCAACTGTAAGAATACCCTCTTTAAAATACTCTTCACAAAGAATGGCCTTTTGTTGATTCTTTTTACTTATTCCTTTAGGTGCTCCTAATACTTTGCCTCTTAATCTTGCAGATGCTAAACCAGCTTTTGTACGTTCAATAATAATGTCTCGCTCTAACTGTGCTAACTCTGCGAACATACTAACTATAAAACTAGAATGGGGGGATTTATCCGTGGTGTCTAAAAAAGGCTCCGTGATGCTCCTAAATTTAACACCTTTTTCGTCAAGTTCATTCACTAAGTTGGTAAAATGTATTAAACTTCTGGCTAAGCGGTCCAATTTCCATACTACAAGCACATCACCTTCACGTAAATAGTTCATTAATTTACTTAGGCTTTTACGTTCTTCTTTTGTACTTGAAACTTTATCTGTGAAAATGTTTTTTTCAGAAATTCCTTCCTTCAAAAAGGCATCCAGTTGTAAATTTAAATTTTGCTCATTGGTACTCACTCTTGCGTAACCAAATTCCATAAGTAATAGTTTAATTATACGTCTAAATTTAGACTATTTATTTAGTATGGTAAATTAAACTTTTAAACAATAGAGAGCATTGAAACTTAAATAAGTTCAATAAAACGGTCGTGTCTGTTGCAGAACTCCAATAAATATAAATTCTTGCTTTTATAAATCTGCGAAAATTCGTAAATTAAAGGTATGCAAGGCAGAAAGAATTATACCGAAAAACTCTTCCTCAGCTTCCGGTTATCGGACCGGATTCCAAAGGAAAATCTTTACAGAAGACTTCGTGAAACGCTTGACCTAAGTTTCCTTTATAAGGAAATGAAAGAACTCTATGGCAAGACGGGCAACCCCTCTATCGACCCCGTGGTCTTTTTTAAGCTGTTGATCACAGGATACCTTGAGAACATCACCTCCGACCGAAAACTGGTTGAACATTGCTGCATGCGAATGGACGTGCTCTACTTCCTAGGTTATGACATAGACGAAGATCTGCCATGGCATTCAACGATCAGCAGGACGAGGCAACTTTACCCGGCATCCCTTTTCGAAAAATTGTTCAACAAGGTATTTATCCTGTGTGTCGACAGCGGGATGGTATCCGGCCATACCCAGGCGGTGGATTCGGCCCCGATAAAAGCAAATGCGTCCATGGAAAGCGTAGTGGTAAAAGTGCCGGCCATCTCCATAGACAACCACTTGAAAAAAGTGTCGGAAGAAAATCGGGAAACCACTAAAAAACACGGAGGAACTGAATCTCTCGCAAATGTCTCAGCTCCTGCGCACGAGCTGAAGCGCGTAGAGAAACACCACCAAAAATTACGGAACAATCCAGTAGGTTCCGTTGGTGCATCCCACAAAAAGGCACAGCTACTTAGCAACAAGACGCACTACAACCCTCACGATCCGGATGCCCGTATATCGGTAAAGCCGGGCAAGGCCAGAAAGCTGAACTATCATTGCAGTATGTCGGTAGATACCGCGGAAGGTGTCATCTCCCATATCCAAGCCGACTTTGCCGATGGCAGGGACAGCCAGTATCTGACCAATATCAGCTTGCAGATCCAGAATCGTTTAAGGAATAGTGAGCTCATAATGACGGATCTCCTAGCGGACGCAGGTTATTCCAATGGCTCCAACTACGATTTCCTAGAACAGAGGAAAGTTACCGGATGGATACCCGTTTTCGGGAGATATAAACCTAAAATAGAAGGTTTTCCATACAACAAGGAAAAGGATGAATATAGTTGTCCGATGAACAAGCCTTTGCCTTTCAAAGGATTCCGTACAAACCGTGACGGTACCGTACTGAAAAACTACTGGGCAGCAACGAAAGTTTGCAAGGTCTGCTCCATGAAATCCCAATGTGTGCCAAATTCAAAATGTAAAAGAATAATCAGAACTCTCTATGACGAACAATATTTGAGGGCCTACGGCCGACAACATAGTAAGAGGGGCAAACAAATGAAACTACTAAGGCAAAGTACGGTGGAGCCCGTATTCGGTAGTTTGACCCAGTTCTATGGTCTAAGGAAAATAGGCGTCTTGGGAAAGGCCGGTGCACATAAGGTCATGCTCATGGCGGCAATTGCCTTCAATCTAAAAAAGTACCTTAAGAAAGGGGGAAGAAGACCTTCCCTTGATAATTCAAGGACGGTTATGGATGCCTTCCAAGCCTACCTGACCATTATTCGCCAACAGATCCAATCAAGACCGGTTCTCTTAAAGCCTCTGTAAAAATAGCCTAGTCGAGTCAATCTCTTATATGTAGACCACTTCTGCAACGGCCACGACCGTTTAAATGTACTTTATATGGGAAGTTGCAAAAATCATGAGTTTTGAAATATTTTCAAATTCATTCTCTTTTAGTAAATAGCTCAGATGGTGAAAAAAAATTGTTAGAACTTACACTATTACCAATAGTGTAAAGTGAGTGTTGATTGTAATAAGTTTCAACAGTTAATTGGAGTTTAAATTCAAATAACTGTTCCTTTAGTTAAATAACCTCTATAAAACACAAAATATACCTCATTTGCGGTATTGACTCATGTATCAAAATGCTTTATATTCGTTCAAACCAATTAATTGAAATTCATAACTTCCATAAAAACCAACCTTTTAGAAGAAACAACCACAATCCATAAGCACCAATTATGCTAGTAAAATAAGGCTTTGTTTTTTTTAACATAATGCTGGTAACTGGTTCGTTTAATCTTAAAAAAAATCCAAAATGAAAAATTCTATCCCCTATTTTTTATTCATATTATGTTCAATAACCGTTTATAGCCAAGAACCCCAAAAAATGGTCTATAGTATATTTGAAATTTTAGAGAAAGATACCAGTCATTGCAATTCTGCTATTGGGTATGAAACACAAATGTTACCTATACGTATCAATAGTGAATTAAGACAAAAGGTCATAAAAAAAAGGGAAATTAGTATAGAGAATAGTACGAATACAAAAGTAGTTGTATGGAACTTGTTCTTAAGTCCAAACGATTGGGTGGTAATATTAGAAGCTGATTATAAAATGTGTGATGGTAATGTTAAAAAGAAGATATTTAGAATCAAAGCAAAAAATAAGGCAGATATAGATACTTTAATTCATGAGGATATCCATGTTAATCATTCTGCAATAGAAGACGACTATATTAGTCATAATGTACTTTATACTGGACAGCCTTATCGTATTGAAGAAGAAAATTTTCATGAAAGCACCTGGAACGATTTAAAATATTCTTTATTAAAATGGCTAAATGAAGATGAAAAAAAAGAATTTAAAAAAGAATATGAAAAAGCCACAGGAATAGGAGTACGTGGATAACAGATAATTCTTTCCGAATATTGGAATATTACATTAAAATAAACTTAAAACTTCAATGAAGGTCTTTAAGAAATCTCTAAACTATAAACCGTAGATGAAAAAAACAATAATAAAAAACACCCTCTTGCTTATATTTTTCACATTGAATGTGTTTTATGGGTATTCACAACTTAACTGTCCTGAAGCACAATCGTGGAAAAACAAAATTGATGCAGGTGATAAGAAATGTATCGATGATTGGACACGAATAGCAACTTTTGAGGCACGGAAATGCCAATGTGAAAAAGGTTATGCTATAATTAATGGAAAAAAAATAAATGCGCCTGAGTCAGAACTTCTACAGTTGGAAGCCATGTTAGGAACATTAAAACAGCAAATTCTTAACGAGAAGATGTATGGGGACTGTATAGCTGGCTATAATCCAACTTTTCCTAGATGTACAAGAAATGGAAGAAATATGACTTTGAAAGCTTCAGAAAATAATAATTCTTCTAATAATTTATCCAGTACAAATACTACAACAAATAGTTATGTTTCAACTTCGTATCAACCCAAAATCACAAGAAATAAAGAAGAAAGCCTTTTTGAGAAAAACCAAAGGCTTATGCAACAAAATTCAGAAAAAGGAGAGTTATTTAATGATAATGTAATGCAGTCTATAAATCAATTAGGAGCATCAATTGACGACCCAAAAGTACAAACAATAGTTAATCAATTAAATGAAACTAAAAAAGAAGCCGATTTAGCGAGACTCATTATTCCTAGTACTAATGTAGATGCCTTAAGCGATTTTAACGAAATGGTTAGTATTGTACAAATAGGAAATATATTTCTAGCCAACTTAAATAAAAAATTGGCTGAAGAGGAGCGTCGTTTCAATGCTTTACATAACAAGCAGATAGCAGATTTTAAAGCTTTAGCCCTCCTTATAAAAAAAGGTTATGTTTATGCATTAACTCCTGTGTTAAATTTAAAGAAAAAAATGTTAGACGCATATTATGAAGGTAATACTTCGTTGTATAATGTAGAATATAATACATTTAAATCTTCTCTAACTGAGAGTGTTGGAAAGACATATTACGGGCGTAGTGGGCTAACTTCTAAACTTCTTAGAGAACGCTTACAATATATTTTTGCAACCAAAACAAATTTTAATGATGAAGTCCTTTCATTAATTTATGAATATAATTTGTTTGGAAAAAGCGATGGGCTTGGTTATCAATCTTTTTTGTTTGCATTAAATAAGGCAAAAGAAAAAGGAGATAATAAACTAATAAAAGATATTTGGACTTATATTTTATCAAAGTATAATGCTAATGTGTTGTATAGCTACAAATTAAGTGGTTTAGAAAATTATAAATCTCTTAATAGTACTAATTCGAAATCTCCAACTAAAATCTTGAAAATTTTAAAAATAAAAAACCAATTACATATTAATCGCTATTTTGTACTTTTCTCACAAGAACTCAGTTTTTTGATTTTAAAAAATTTTTATGCTAAAATTAATAATGAAGTAGCATCACCAGTGGATGATTTAAAGGAAGTATGTAAATCTTTTTTTGGAAGTTATTCCATTCAAGGGATAAATTCTAGACTAAATACACTCAATGTGATAACTCAAAAAGCATTCATTTATCAACAATTAATTGAGTTGTATTATGCACAAATAGATTTAGAAATCGAATTGAATAATTACAAGCAGGCCAGTGGTTTTAATAAATCCGCAAGATTATATTTTAATAAATATAATAAGCTTACGTATCATAAATATGATAAAGTGAAAAGTAATAAGTTTTCTCCAGGAAAAATGTCTCAAACTACTGTGGGGTATATAGATTTATGGGAAAGTTGGAATTCCCCAATTTTATACAGTGCTGCAGGTACTGTGCATTCTAATTATGATAATGACAAGGGTCACCTTTCATACTTACAAGATTTTAGAATGATTATTGCCAGATCAAATTTTTATCCAGGATATATTTCTGCTCTACAAAGTGGAAATTCTGCGCAGTTTTTTGAGAATGAAGTTGATAAATCTTACAGGTCAACATTTCATTATTTTCTTCAAGAATGGGAAATGACACATATAATAAGTAAGTAAAGTGTGATTCTAAATAATTTCGAAATTTTAAGCTATAGCTAAATAAACCTTATTAAACCCAAAACATACCTCTTTTGGGGTATTGACTCATATACAAATTAATTATGATTTGTAACCTCCGTAAAAAAGAACCTTTTAGAAGAAGTGAGCACAACAAAGGCGTTTAAATCACTTTGTAAAGGAATATAATAATATACTACATCACCATTAACTGTTTTTTTGGTTGACAGTAATTATACCACCGTGGCTGTTGCAGAACTCCAATAAATATGAATTTTTACTTTTATTAATGTACGAAAATTCGTAAATTAAAGGTATGCAAGGCAGAAAGAATTATACCGAAAAACTCTTCCTCAGCTTCCAGTTATCGGACCGGATTCCAAAGGAAAATCTTTACAGAAGACTCCGTGAAACGCTTGACCTAAGTTTTCTTTATAAGGACACAAAGGAACTTTATGGTAAGACCGGCAATCCTTCTATCGACCCCGTGGTCTTTTTTAAGTTACTGATCACGGGATACCTTGAAAACATAACCTCCGACCGAAAACTGGTAGAACATTGCTGCATGCGAATGGACGTGCTCTACTTTTTGGGTTATGACATAGACGAAGATCTACCTGCAAAAAACGGTTATAGTATACCACTAAAAACGGACTAAAGTGAGCCACCCAAAACGGATGAAAGTGAACCACCTAAAACGGGTGAAAGTGAACCAC
>NVXD01000035.1 GCA_002746415.1 Flavobacteriaceae bacterium
AAATTATATAAAATGAAGAAGATTTTACTTTTGGTGAGTTTTTGCGCTGCTATCATTGCTTGTGGCGGTGATACAGAAAACACCATGACCGTTACTGGTACTATAAAAGGATTAAAAAAAGGAGTATTGTATTTGCAAAACATACCAGATTCTACTTTAATAACTATTGATTCTTTACAAATTGAAGGGAATGGAAATTTCACTTTCAAAACTGAACTGGATAGCCCTGAAATATTTTACCTCTATCTTAACAAAGAAGACAATAATAGCATTAATGATAGAATTACTTTTTTTGGTGAACCGGGTATTATTACCGTTAGTACGGCTTGGAATACATTCGACACTAAAGCCGTAATAGAAGGATCTAAATCACAGAAAAAACTAGAAGAATACCGAAAAGTAATGTCTAGGTATACAACCAAAAACTTAGAAATTTTTCAAGCCTCCCTTATTCCTGAGATTCAGAAAGACTCTTTAGCTATGGATTCTCTTGAAAGATTAAGTGATAAAAACGTACTTGGAGGATATCTCTATTCGATAAATTTCGCAATCAACAATAAGGATTCCTATATAGCGCCATATATTGCCCTAAAAGAAATTCCTGATGCTAATAAAAAATATTTGGACTCTATACGCACATCCATGACTCCTGAGGTTGCCGATTCTAAATATGGAAAGGAATTGACAGCATATTTGGAGCGTTTAAAATAGTTCCATTAACACAAAACAAAAAAGCATCCAATTATGGATGCTTTTTTGTTCATTATAAACCAAGTGTTAACTTAGTTTATTCAATTTTTCTATTAAACCTGTAGCCTTTTCTTCTAGCTCAACACGTACTTTTTTAAGATGTAATTGTCTATTCTCAACAGCTTTGTTATTTACTTTTTCAATCAAGTCGTCAAAAACTTTAATTGCATTATCTATTATACCTGATCCCTCTTTTGAATTGGATTTTTTTGAGGTTGCTTCCCACATATACACTGCCTCAATAATATCTCCCAATACAAAATTGATATCTTTTTTTAAATCCCTAATACTTGCCATAATTCTATTTTTTACAAAAGTAACCTTTATTGCTTAAATGGTAACCTCCAAGAGCTTAGTTCCTGTAGTTTGAAGTGATATTAGCGTAGAATTTGCTGGAACCAAAATAGTTTCTCCCTTTTTTATACTGGCTTCCCCTACTCCATTCGAAATTGTAACATTACCATCCACACACATATAAATCGTAAATGAGTCTCTATTGGATACATCTTGTTTCATATCTTCTGTAAGATTGATGTAATTTGTTTTAAAATAAGGACAATTCACCATGGTATTTACCTTGTTACCTTCCGTTGGATATGCAACCTTAAAATCATTCTTTTGAGCATAATCTATAGCATCCAAAGCCATTTCTGTATGCAATTCCCTTAGATCTCCATTTTTATCTCTACGATTAAAATCAAAGATCCGATACGTAACATCTGATGTTTGCTGAATTTCTGCTAAAAGAACTCCTGCACCAATTGCATGTATTTTCCCAGTATTGATAAAAAAAGTATCTCCTTCCTTTACCGTTTCATAATTCAATAAATCCAGCAGGGTATTGTTCTCCATGCTTTCAGTATATTCCTTTTTGCTCACGTTTTTGTTAAACCCTACGATAAGATTTGCCCCAGGATCTGCGTCCATAACATACCACATTTCAGTCTTTCCAAAAGAATCATGACGTTCTTTTGCCAATGCATCATTTGGGTGCAATTGTATGGAAAGATCTTGTTTAGCATCAATAAACTTAATTAGAATAGGGAATTCTTCACCAAAACGTTCTACAACACTTTTTCCCAATACTTCTTCAGCATTATCATGTATCAATTCTTGAAACGATTTGCCTTTTAATTCACCATTGGATATTACAGAAACATCTCCTTTTACGGTGGATAGCTCCCAACTTTCACCAGTGATATCACTTTCAATAGGCTTTTTCAAAACGTCTTTAAGCTTTGTACCTCCCCACAATCTCTCTTTAAGAATTGGGTTAAATTTCAATGGGTATAATTTCATTCGATTTTTTATTATTATCCTAAATAGGTTACATAATTACGTGGAGTTTCATACAAAATCACTTCTAACTCTTTTGATTTCTCTATATGTGGTCTTAACTTATTCCAAATAACCATAGCTATATTTTCGGCAGTAGGGTTTAAAATTTTAAACTCTGGAATTTCAAGATTCAAGTTTTTATGGTCAAAAGAATCTTCAATTTTTTCTCTGATTAAAGATTTTAGAACTTTCATATCCATTACAAATCCTGTTTCTTCATCAATCTCTCCAGTGACACTGACAATGAGTTCGTAATTATGCCCATGAAAATTTGGGTTGCTGCACTTCCCAAAGATTTCGGCATTCTTTTCATTGCTCCAATCTGATTTAAACAATCTATGAGCTGCATTAAAGTGGGCCTTTCTACTAACTTTTGCTTTCATAATCGGAATTTATTCTTTTATAAAATGGTCATGAAATTTTTGAAATATTATCTTGAACCATACTGTATATTTCTCAGGGGAAATAGACATATCCATCCTAATACTTTTAGGAGACATCCATTTCCAATCTTCAACTTCTTTTGAGTTTATATTGGGTTGGTCATCATAATAACCAACCATGACATGGTCAAACTCATGTTCCGTAAGTCCATTATCAAAAGGTGCTTTGTAAGTAAACGAAAAAGCTTCTTCCAGAGCTACATGAAAACCCATTTCTTCTTGAAGTCTTCGCTTCCCAGCTTCAATATTGGTTTCTCCCTCGCGTTGATGACTACAACAAGTATTGGTCCATAACATTGGGGAATGGTATTTGTCGGCTGCTCGTTGCTGCAACATAATTTCACCTTGTCTATTCAATATAAACACTGAAAAAGCCCTGTGTAACAATGCTTTTTCATGGGCTTCCATTTTAGGCATGGTACCCACTTGTTCGTCATATTGGTTGACCAAAATCACGTTTTCTTCTTCCATTCCTCAAAAATACGCGCTTTGTTTAATTTTAACAGTTATACCTGTCATAAAAAAGCAGTTTTTATAAAAAGTGCATGGAAAAAGTGGAAAATATGGTCTTGCTATTATAAATCTAGCCCATAGGTAACCTTAAAAGAAACGCGGCGACTTAAGATTGCTCACCATCTTTATAAAATCATATCGAAGAACAACCTCAAAAGAACCATCATTGAATATTGCTTGACCTAGTTCAGTCACTTCTCGATCATAAGCAACCCCTATGAATAACTGATTTGAAACTTGGAAACCAGCCAAAGCACTTATAGCTGCATCCCAACGGTATGCTGCTCCAAGAATGAATTTTTCATTCATCATGAAGTTGGCGGAGATGTCCAATTGCAATGGTGCACCTTGTGTGACTTTTGTCAAAAGTGCAGGCTTAAATTTCAAAAAAGAGTTTAGGTCATAAACATAACCCGTAATAAAGTAAAAATTCATTTGTTCACTAGCGGTGGACAATGAAGATTCATCAAAATGAGAAGTTTCCAATAATCTAGGTACAGAGAGTCCCGCATAAAAATTATTAGTATGATAGTACACTCCTGCACCAATATTAGGTGAAAATTTATTCTGTATATCTTGTTCCAAAGTTGGGTCTGGAGTGAATTGATTCAATTCAGAAAACCTAATATCCAATAAATGCGCACTTGCTTTAAGTCCAAAACTTAACCTTGCCTCTCTGGACGTATGGATAGTATATGAAAAATCCACATCAAAATAGGTTTCTGTAGTTGGCCCTATCACATCGTTGACAATAGAAATCCCCATTCCCATTCCTCTATAGCCTATAGGTGAATGAATGTTAAATGTTTGGGTTTTTGGAGCTCCATCTAAACCAACCCATTGGGAACGGTGAAGCGCTGCAATACTTATATGGCCTCTAGAACCTGCATAACCAGGATTAATGCTTACCGTATTATACATATATTGGGTATACTGTGCGTCTTGTTGCCCAAACAAAGAAACTGTCATAAACATTGCACAAAAACTTGCGAATAATGTTATTCTTCTGAATAATGTTATTTTTTGATTTAAAATTGACATTCTTTAATTTATCTATTTATGTATATATATCCTGATAGCGTTTTCATATTTCCAGTTGCATCTCCATAATCCAATACATAGAAGTACGTACCAACTGGCAATTTATTGTCTTGATTGACAGTTATTCTGCCTTCCGAGGTACCATCAAACACATTTCCTTGCGTATTATAAGCCTTTGTCTTATATACTAGAACTCCCCATCTATTATAGATATTTATCGTATTATTTGGATAATTTTCCAAGCCACTAATGGCTAAAATATCATGTATTCCATCTCCATTTGGAGTCACCACATTGAATACTTCAACATCAATGTCCTCAATACCTATGTCTGAATCCAGGTAATTTGGAATGCCATCTTCATCAGAATCATCATTTACATAATCACCATCACCATCCAAGTCTTCATCAATAGTTTCAATACCATCATTATCATCATCTGAATCCCTATAATCCGATTCTAAATCAGCATCTGTATTTGGTAAATCATTGATTGGGTCATCTATTTCATCATTCACATCTAAATCTATAGCAGTAGCTCCTTCATAACCATCGTCAAGACCATCATTATCCTTATCTGATCCAATAAATGACACATCAGCTATTCCATCTTGATCAAAATCATGTGCTTCTATACTATCCAATATAGCATCATCATCACTATCTTCATCTAAATAATCAGGTAAACTATCTCCATCGGTATCTATTGGGAACAAGCCAACATTTCCATTATTTTCATAAGCATCATCCAAACCGTTGTTGTTTGCATCAAACCCACTTGGCGCAATATATCCTGATGTGGTCTGTGCTTCCACATTATCTGGAATACCATCATTATCACTATCGATATCTATATAATCTGGAAATCCGTCTCCATCAGAATCAGTAGGGTCAGTTGATGGATCATCATCATTATCCAAATCTAGGTCTTCAAAACTATCTACAATACCATCATTATCTGTATCTAAATTAGTAATACCAACAATAATAGTCACCGTTGCTGTGCTGCAATTGCCTAGGGTATCACATAGCGTATATGTAAATTCATCTGTACCAATAAAACCAATATTTGGTGTATATGTTATGGTATCATCTGATGGGTCACCAGGCGTACCATTGTCATTTATTACTACAGCACCATCTGTTGGTGGAGTTGTAGTCAATGTTCCTAAAATAGGAATATCATTATCATTATTTAAAATATCAATTGCAACTGCTACATCTTCACTTGTTGAAACAAGATCATCAAAAGCATCTACTATTGGCAGAACGTCCACCGTTACAGTAGCCGTACTACAGGCTCCTAGCGCTGTACAAACTGTGTATGTAAAAGAATCTGGCCCATTATAATTTGGATTTGGTGTATACGTCACTACATCATCTGATGGGTCGTTTGCTGTGCCGCTGTCATTTATGGATACTGTTCCATTTGAAGGATTAGAAGTAGTTATATCTCCATCAGTAGGTATGTCAATATCATTATCATAGAGTGGGACAATTACTGATGCATCTTCATCTACTGTAACTAAATCATCTAGCAAAGTAGCGGCTTGTTGCAAGCATACTACCGTAAAGTTTGGTAAAGCACTAGAATTTCCTGCCTTAGTTATGGTTGCGGTATACCGAACCACAGTCTCGGTTGCTGTAACTGTTGGTCTCGTTTGATCTCCTGTTACTACAGGACTCCAAGTTACTGTAGCAGCGCCACTAATACTTGCTGAAATATCCATAATCACTGCATTATTGGGAGCAGAACAGTCCGTCACAATAAAATATCCCGTAGCATTGGAACCACATAGCGTTCCATCATAGGTTGCAAAATAAACCCCTGGTAGTGTTACTTCATAAAAGAAATCTGTTCCTAGAACAGTACTTGTATCAGAAGCTTCAAACCATTGGTAATTATTTTCATCAGTACTATTTGGTGCCTGCAGCAAAAACTGTGCATTGGCCCAATTAGAACTGAGCAAGGACAGTACCAAGCCTATGAATAAAAATCTATATATTTTGATTGTCTTCAAATCTATTTTATTCTATTTGCTTATTGTACTACAAAAACTACATTGATCAATGAATTATAATCCGTTGGTGTGGCAATAACATCATATGTCATTACCCCCGCTGCACTAATACTTACATTGTCAAATACTACTGGATCATAATAGGTAACATAATAATACAATTCTGTTGCTAAGTATGTTGGTATTGCGACAGGAGCTCCTGTGCTGGCTACATCTGGTGTTGCAAATTGGTTTGTATATTCTGTATGAAGATTTAATGTTCTTCCTGTTCCTGTTGACGACGCGTCTACTGCTATAGACGGTGGGTAGAAAATTCTAGCCGCTTTGGAAACGATAGGTGCAATTGCTTGAATCACATCTTCTACCGTTGCTTCTGGAGCTCCATCACCATCTGTATCAACTGGCGTATCAGAATTTACTTCTGAAGCATCTTGGTCATCAGTTCCTGCATCATCTAAATGAGATAAATCAACTGTATCACTAGATCCATTCTCTATTCCTACTGTTAAGATATTGGTGCCTCCATCTACTGCTAAACTTGTAATGTT
>NVXD01000001.1 GCA_002746415.1 Flavobacteriaceae bacterium
GGCGGTGAAGCCCCCGCATCCAATCAGTAGCTCTACCTCTATAAAACTATTTAAACGCTGCACCTAAATGCATTTCGGGGAGTACGAGCTATTTCCGAGCTTGATTGGCCTTTCACCCCTACCCACAGGTCATCCCAAGACTTTTCAACGTCAACGGGTTCGGTCCTCCACTATATGTTACTACAGCTTCAACCTGCCCATGGGTAGATCGCTCGGTTTCGCGTCTACTACTACTAACTATGGCGCCCTATTCAGACTCGCTTTCGCTACGGCTCCGGACCTGAAGTCCTTAACCTTGCTAGCAACAGTAACTCGTAGGCTCATTATGCAAAAGGCACGCCGTCACCCCGAAGGGCTCCGACCGCTTGTAGGCGTATGGTTTCAGGATCTATTTCACTCCGTTATTCACGGTTCTTTTCACCTTTCCCTCACGGTACTGGTTCACTATCGGTCTCTCAGGAGTATTTAGTCTTGGCGGATGGTCCCGCCGGATTCATACAGGGTTTCACGTGCCCCGCACTACTCAGGATACCACTATCGGTAATGGTCTTTACTCTTACAGGGCTATCACCTTCTATGGCTCCTCTTTCCAAAGGATTCTGATTCATAACACACCAAATATCGTGGTCCTACAACCCCAATATTGCCGAAACAACATTGGTTTGGACTAATCCGATTTCGCTCGCCGCTACTATCGGAATCACTTTTGTTTTCTCCTCCTCCGGTTACTTAGATGTTTCAGTTCACCGGGTTTGCCCACCTTGCGGTGTGACTGGCCTTCAACCAGCCGGGTTGCCCCATTCGGATATCTGCGGATCATATCGTGTGTGCCGATCCCCGCAGCTTTTCGCAGCTTATCGCGTCCTTCTTCGCCTCTGAGAGCCTAGGCATTCCCCATACGCCCTTTTGCAGCTTGTCGCACTAAATCGTCTATAAAAGACATTTGTGCCCGCTCGTAATTCTTAATAATTTATTATTGTCTACTACGTTACTACGTATTTTTCATGTTTCTGTGAGATATATACCTAAATATATATCTTCACTTTGTACCAATATGTCAATGAACTTTTTACTCTTAACAAATTTCAATTACCAATAAACAATTTAAAATTACTTACTATTAATTGACCCTTGTCAATCGTATTGTGGAGAATATCGGAGTCGAACCGATGACCTCCTGCGTGCAAGGCAGGCGCTCTAGCCAGCTGAGCTAATCCCCCATTTTATGTTGATGGTTGCTCGTTGTTCGTTGTTGGTCTATACTTTCAACTATCAACCAAGAACTAACAACTAGGTTATCTCAACTTCTAAAATTTCCTGGATTTCGTAGTCCCAGGCAGACTCGAACTGCCGACCTCTACATTATCAGTGTAGCGCTCTAACCAGCTGAGCTATGGGACTGTCTATCCAATATTTTTGGGTTAACAGCTTGAGATAAAAAATATTCCTTGTAGTTCAAGGGGTCTTCTAATTGTCGTTTCTCTAGAAAGGAGGTGTTCCAGCCGCACCTTCCGGTACGGCTACCTTGTTACGACTTAGCCCTAGTTACCAATTTTGCCCTAGGCCGCTCCTTACGGTGACGGACTTCAGGCACTCCCGGCTTCCATGGCTTGACGGGCGGTGTGTACAAGGCCCGGGAACGTATTCACCGGATCATGGCTGATATCCGATTACTAGCGATTCCAGCTTCACGGGGTCGAGTTGCAGACCCCGATCCGAACTGTGACCGGTTTTGTGGATTCGCTCCTGCTTGCGCAGTGGCTGCCCGCTGTACCGGCCATTGTAGCACGTGTGTAGCCCAGGACGTAAGGGCCGTGATGATTTGACGTCATCCCCACCTTCCTCACGGTTTGCACCGGCAGTCTTGTTAGAGTCCCCACCATTATGTGCTGGCAACTAACAACAGGGGTTGCGCTCGTTATAGGACTTAACCTGACACCTCACGGCACGAGCTGACGACAACCATGCAGCACCTTGTGATCTGTCCGAAGAAAACTCTATCTCTAAAGCTGTCAGACCACATTTAAGCCCTGGTAAGGTTCCTCGCGTATCATCGAATTAAACCACATGCTCCACCGCTTGTGCGGGCCCCCGTCAATTCCTTTGAGTTTCATTCTTGCGAACGTACTCCCCAGGTGGGATACTTATCACTTTCGCTTGGCCGCTCAGTCCGAAGACCGAACAGCTAGTATCCATCGTTTACGGCGTGGACTACCAGGGTATCTAATCCTGTTCGCTCCCCACGCTTTCGTCCATCAGCGTCAGTATATAGTTAGTCACCTGCCTTCGCAATCGGTGTTCTATGTAATATCTATGCATTTCACCGCTACACTACATATTCCGGCAACTTCACTATAACTCAAGACCGTCAGTATCAAAGGCAATTTTATGGTTGGGCCACAAACTTTCACCCCTGACTTAACGGCCCGCCTACGGACCCTTTAAACCCAATAATTCCGGATAACGCTCGGACCCTCCGTATTACCGCGGCTGCTGGCACGGAGTTAGCCGGTCCTTATTCTCATGGTACCGTCATAAGGCCACACGTGACCCTTATTCTTCCCATGTAAAAGTAGTTTACAACCCATAGGGCAGTCTTCCTACACGCGGCATGGCTGGATCAGGCTCTCGCCCATTGTCCAATATTCCTCACTGCTGCCTCCCGTAGGAGTCTGGTCCGTGTCTCAGTACCAGTGTGGGGGATCCCCCTCTCAGGGCCCCTAACCATCGCGGTCTTGGTAAGCCGTTACCTTACCAACTAACTAATGGTACGCATACTCATCCTTTACCGTAGCCTTTAACATAAATATGATGCCATATATATGTACTATGGGGCATTAATCCAAATTTCTCTGGGCTATTCCCCAGTAAAGGGTAGATTGTATACGCGTTACGCACCCGTGCGCCGGTCGTCGGCGAGTGCAAGCACTCCCGTTACCCCTCGACTTGCATGTGTTAAGCCTGCCGCTAGCGTTCATCCTGAGCCAGGATCAAACTCTTCATCGTTGTATCATTATAATTTCTACAACAATTAAATTCATCCAATTCGTACTCAGAACATTCTTTAATCTCAATTTTACTATATCACTATCTCTAGTGATATTTGCTGTCTTCCCAATATGTCTATGAACTTTTTTTCTCTGTTTCGCCCTAGAATTTAAATCTCTTTATTTCCCTAAGCGGCTGCAAATATAGCCCTGTTTTTTTAATATAAAACTATATTTTGATTTTTTTTTGAATCTTTTTTTAACCCCCCAATTAATGCCTTATAAATTAGGTGTTTGGATCACAAAAAAATATTGAAAAAAACAGGGAATTAAAGTTAAGGGATTCTATCTATATACACAACTAATCTTTTTGCCGCTCAACACCACTCCACTTATTGGTCAGTGAAGCATAATCATAATCCAAAATAGAACGCTGTCTCTTTAACCTATTGTTAGCAAATGCTCGTTGCAAGATATCTTCTATTAAAAACTGTTGCCACTAAGAAAAGAAATTCCAGACCAGGCCAAAACGAATAACAAAATCCCTAAAGGGGTAATTTGGTGCTGAGTAATACTTATACTCTTTAGTGAATAAGGTATTTAACTGCTCTGCCTTAAGATACACTCTAGTTTGTCTTATTTTGGCATTAATGAAAAAGTCAACCATAGGAAACCCTCCAATCTCTTCTTTGTTTTGAATATAAAACTCTCCAAGCAAAGGATTGTAAGCATCCATATAATAGGATGTGAAATATTTAAAGGTCACCCCTGTTTGAATATACATCGCTTTTTCAAACACATCACTGGAATAATACAGGGTGTTCCTAGTTACAAGTTCTGGCACATTCAGTACATTATTCGTTTGAGAAACATTTTGATACATGACCGTATTGTTCAAGGCAAATTTCCCAACACGGAATTCTTTATTATACTTTACTTTAATATAATCAATGGTATTGTTCTCTTGATAAGGTTTTATAAATGCCTTTTCTCCACCGGCCTCTATCTCTTCATCTGTGGCCGCAGAACCAAAATAGGCCAGGTTATCTAAAATGGAATACTTAGCCATTAGATTTCCCCAAACCTGAGACTCTAAATTAAACTGCAAACTATTCGTTCTTTGTTTTTCAAAATCTAAATTGTTCTGCCAGTTATAATTTAAATATTCACTTTGATATAATAGGTAGTTAAAATTTGGCATTCTTGAAGAAGAGTGGATAGCAACCTTTACCTTGTTTTTTTCATTGAAGCTATAACCCATAGAAGCATCAATAAGATTGCCAGTTAAATTTCCTGAAATATTTTGAGTAAAACTTCCATCAACCATAAAGCCTTTAATTTTCTTCGCGTAATCTGCTCCGAATAAAATTTCCTCTCCTTTCAATTTATTTTGTATTTGCCCCGAGTCTGTGATTAGTGAACTGTTAAAGTAATAGTTATAGCCATAACTATCCAAACGACCCTTTAACTCCCCTAGTATTGGATTAGAAAACACAACATTAACCTGATTATGCATGGTCTTTAAAACAGCTTTATCATTTATAGGACTTAAGAAGGATGTTCCATAAACAACAGATTGAACCGATTGTTTATATTGATAATACTTCGTCTCATAGTTAAATTGGTGCCCTATTGTCAACGTAGACCTTTCACTAATTGAATCTTTCTGTTTTTTTAGAAAATTATACTGCTGGTCCAGAAAATATCTTTTACCCAGTATTCTGCTCTCCCCATCAGAAAAGACTACATCCAATCTTGACCTATCCTTAAAATCTTCATCCCCAGATTCAAACTGCAATTCTTTATTTGCCAAACCACCATTCACTTCACTTGTAATATTTTGCGCAGCAATATGCGCTCTAAAACCATACCGCTCATTACTAGTTGTATAATTACTAGTCACCATAAAACTCCCAGATTCTACCTGACTATGCAGATATTTTCCCAAGGACCTGAAACCTTTATGGGCTATGGAGAAATTTAATCTTTTAGAGGTATTAAAGGTTAGCAAAGCATCTAATGTTTGACCTTGCTCAAAAGTAGTTTTAAACATGATATCCGTCATAGGAGTAGGAACATTGTAATAATTTACATCGTGCACCTCCTTATAAGCATAATGATTGGCCCTTGCTCCTATAGATGGGTACAGTGTTTTGTAATCAAAATTGACTCCCAATTTATTATAAGGCTGCCCAATATTGGCAAATGGCATCAACTCAAAATTATCCTTTCTTAAATAGTTGTACTTATATTCCTTTTTAATAGTTAAGGTCGTGTCTAAAAAAAGCGTATCTCTTGCAAAGGATATTATTTTGTAGTCTTCTATTGTTATCACCACCTCATCCTCCTGAGCATTCCTCTTTTTTTTGGGTATTTCTTTTTTTAGTCCCATAACCAAAGTGGAATCCTGTTTATTAGCTGATGGTATAGAATCTTTCTGAGAAAAAAGAAAGGAAGTGGAAAAAACAAAAAATAATAAGGGAAGATATTTCATTCTATATAGTTACAAAGGCAAAGTTACTTTTTTTTGTCCTTAATAAAATGTGAAAATTTTTAGTGACAGAAATTCAAACTTAAAACAGTGAAAATAATTTCATAACCAATAGATAAATAGTACTATAAGTTATCGGTTGAACAAAAAAAGTTGATTTTTCATTGAAAATTCAGCATATTTACATAAAAACAAAAAATGATAAGAAATTTACTACTCATTTGCTTTTTTGTTAGTTCTTTCTCTTTTGCTCAATTTAACGAGGATGCTCCTTGGATGCAAAGTCTTGAGAAAAATAAAACCACTACATTCAAATCTACAAAATCTACAAAATCAGCGAATTCTACCTATTCCACTTATTCTATTTATGAAATATCTGAATCCTTTCACACCTATTGGCTTGGAAAAGATGCTTCAGCAAAAGGAAGTGGCTACAAGCCCTATATGAGATGGGAAAATTATTGGATGAACTTTGTTGACAAAGATGGAAATTTACCTACTTCTGAGCAATTATGGAACGCTTGGAAAAATAAGAATAATAGCTCTGCTAAAGCTGTAAATCCAACTAGTAATTGGGCTTCATTAGGTCCCGCTTCACATGGTTCTTTCCCAGGACAATTGCCAGGACAGGGAAGAGTAAATGCAATTGCTGTAGATCCAAACGATGAAAATGTGTGGTATGTTGGCGCTCCGGCAGGAGGTATATGGAAATCCATCAATGCTGGCACAACATGGAACAACTTATTTGATGACTTTCTGCAAATAGGTGTTTCTGGTATTGCAATAGACCCTAACAATTCTGATATCATTTATATAGCCACTGGTGACGACGATGCGGGAGATTCCTATAGCATTGGAGTGTTTAAATCTTTAGATGGTGGAGTTACATGGAATGAAACGGGCCTAAATCCTGCAAATTCATCTATCAATTCCCGAATGAATGAAATTACAATTGACCCAACCAACTCTAATATTGTTTGGGTTGGCACTAATGGAGGCTTATTAAAATCTATTGACGGAGGTGATAATTGGGATGTAAAAAGGGCTGGTAACATTACCGATTTTAAATTAAAACCTGGTAATAGCAATACTATATATGCCGTGACCAACAACCTATATTTCAAGTCCGTTGACGGCGGTGATAATTTTACTCCAATAACAGATATTATACCAGCTTCATCAGGAAGAAGGGTATTGGGGGTTTCTAATGCAGACCCAGAAGTTGTCTATATTTTATGCGCAGATACTGCTGCGAATGAATATACATACCTAGGTTTATATAAATCTACAGACGGTGGCGAAACATTTGTTGAAAGCCCTAATACTGTAGATATTCTTGAATCTAGTCAGGCTTGGTTTGACTTAGCTCTTGAAGTGTCCCCAACAAATGAAGATGAACTATATGTTGGGTGTCTTAATGTATGGAAAAGTACAAATGGCGGAAATTCCTTTTCAATATTGAGTGAATGGAATCAAAACAATTCTTCATACACTCATGCAGATATACACACATTAAAAATTTTCAACGATAAACTTTTCTGTGGTAGTGATGGAGGAATTTATGTTTCTGAAGATAATGGAGCAACATTTACCGATAAAACAGCTGGGATTTCCATAAGTCAGTTTTACCGAATTTCTGTTTCAACACAAGATCCCAATAAAATTATTGGTGGACTTCAAGACAATGGAGGATTAGTATATGATAATGGGTCATGGAACAGTTATCATGGCGGAGATGGCATGGATAATGTCATTGATCCAATCAACAACAACTTATTATATGGTTTTATTCAGTTTGGACAGTATCTCTTCGTCTCCTTAAATTCGGGTCAGACTGTTGGTTTTATTAGCGCACCGACAGACAGTAATGGTGCAGAAATTCTGGGGAATTGGATTACGCCTTTGGCCGTAAGTAGTGAGGGTGATGTTTATTCTGGTTATAAATCTGTTTATAAATTAACAGGAAGTGCGTGGGAAAGAATTTCAGGTAATATAGGCGATAGTAATATTGATGACCTAGAGATAGACACCAACAATCCTTTAGTTATTTATGCTGTTGTGGATAATGTTATTCATAAAAGTGAAGATGGAGGAATCATATTTGATGAATTGCATGAATTTAATTCTGACATTTCTGACATAGCCATAAACAATACAGATGGAAATATCATATATGTTACCACATCAAGTCGTATTGGAACAGCAGAAGCTGGTCAACAAGCAGAAAGAGGTGTTTTTAAATTAACCACTAGCGGTGTAAACGTTGTTGTGGATGATATCACTTTTAATCTACCAACCGATCAAGCGTATTTTACGATAGCCCATCAAGGCAGGAATACGGATAACCCAATATATGTAGGTACAAGTCTAGGAGTCTATCGCTTAGATGATACTTTAACTGAATGGGAAGATTATTTTACTGGACTTCCAAGTACAGCAGTAGGTGATATAGAAATTAGTGTTAATGATGAAATAATTACCGCTTCAACCTATGGCCGTGGAGTATGGCAATCCCCTATTCCTATTCAATTACCAGATTCTGATGTTAGACTTGTTTCCATATCTCCCATAGGAAATACTGTTCTATGTGGTGCAATTATCTCTGATATTGTTGTTGAAAATAAAGGGTTAAATCCTATTACTGAAATTGATATTTCTTATACAATTAACGAGGGTGCAGTACAAAACTCAACATGGACGGGGACTCTTAACCAAGGTGAAACTACTACCATTGATTTAGGCACTTTAAACATTCCCAATATTGGAAAAACGGTTTTAGAGGTTCTTGTAAATACTGCCAATGATGCTTTTGCAGATAACAATGAACTCAATACAGTCTTTTTTCAAAATGATTTTGGTAATGGAGGGACGGTTAATACTTTTGAAACTAATGAAGAAGCGTTAGTCAGTTATAATGAAGGTGATCCAGATAATAGTGTATGGGAAAGAGGTATCCCTACTGGAACCTTACTAGATGAAGCCTCATCTGGCACAAATGTTTATGCAACAATTTTAAATGGTAATCACCCAGATGCTACCAAAGGGATTTTACTTAGTAATTGCTATGAAATGGCTAATATTCTTGCACCCGTTCTCAAATTCAACATGGCCTATGATTTAGAAGAAAATTGGGATATAGTATATATAGAATATTCAATTGATGATGGAAGTACATGGAGTGTATTAGGGAATATCAATAGTCAACCCAATTGGTATACTAGCGATAGAACCAATGCAAGTTCTGGAGCTTCCGATGATTGTCAAAACTGCCCTGGTGGACAATGGACAGGGTCAGAAATAACACTCACTGAATATGCCTATGATTTTACTGCTAATGCTGCAAGTGGCGAAGTAGATTTAACCAATGAACCAAGCATACTATTTAGAATTGTATTTCACTCAGACCCGGCTGTCAACCAAGAAGGTGTTGTTATAGATGATTTTGTTGTGGAAGGTTTTCAAGATGATGACGATGATGATAATGACGGCATATTGGATGTAGATGACAATTGTCCTTTGAGTAGTAACGCTAATCAATTGGATACAGATGGGGATACTGAAGGAGACGCCTGTGATACTGACGATGATGGAGATAGCATTTTGGATGTAAATGACAATTGCTCATTGATTGCCAATGTTGGTCAGGCAGATTTTGACAACGATGGTATTGGTGACCTTTGTGATGATGACATAGACAACGATGGGGTACTTAACGCACTAGATTTATGTTCAGAAACACCAGAAAATGATGTTGTGGACGTTAATGGGTGTACTGTATTTTCATTACCCGTTACTAATTTCACAATTCTAACAACAGGAGAGTCTTGTATAAGCAGCAACAATGGTAGCATTCAAATCGATGCGGTAGAGACGCTTAATTACACAGCAACTTTAACAGATGGCGCTGGTTCAGTCGCAAATACATTCTCAACAACTACCCTGTTTGAAAATTTATCAGCAGGAAATTACACCTTATGTTTTACTATTGATGGACAATCAGGATATGAAAATTGTAGTGATGTTGTGATTAGCGAACCAGAAGCGCTTTCAGTGTCATCAAAAATAAGTTCATTAGACAACGAAGTAACTCTTGATTTAAAGGGTGGCAAAACATATATTATTGACTTAAATGGGGAGGTTTATAGGACATCAGAAAGTAAAATAACGTTAGCGTTGTCCAATGTGGAAAATAAACTTTCTGTAAAAACAGATAAAGATTGTCAAGGAATTTATGAAGAAACCATTGTTTTAAGCTCAGGCATGTTTATTTATCCAAACCCAATTACCGATGGGGATATCACTATTTATCTAGGTAAGAGCAACTGGAATAAGGTTGAATTATCAGTATACACCATTAATGGGGTTAGAATACTCAAAAAACCACAAAACATTATTAACAATAGTGTAAAATTCAATGTTGATGGCTTACCTCAAGGAGTTTACTTACTAAATGTAAAAACTGGTAGCACACTAACAAACTATAAAATAATAAGAAAATGAAGCATATATATACAATAGGATTTTTAGCATCGTTTTTCTTGTTATCCTGTGGAGGAGGAGATTCTGGAGGAGGAGGAGATGATACACCGCCACCGCCACCATTGGTAGCCGACCCATCTGCAGCGTCCTTGGTCTTTCCTGAAAACAATACAGAATGTAACGAAGGAACTATTCTTAACGATACACAAAGTAGCGTTATTTTTGAGTGGAGTGCTTCTCAGAACACAGACAGTTATGAGGTAAATATTACAAATTTAAATACGAACACTACTCAAAAAACCACTGCGACAACTACTGAAGCCACAGTGACTATTTTAAGAGGAACACCTTATGAATGGTTTATCATTTCAAAAGCCACTGGAACAACTGCAACTGCTACAAGCCCTGCAGCTAAATTTTACAATCAAGGCCCCGGAACAGAAAACTATGCTCCATTTCCTGCTGATGCAGTAAATCCAAAAAGAGGTGAAACAATTGCAACTACTACTAGTGTGGCGTTGGAATGGACGGGCAGTGATGTTGATGATGATATTGAAGGGTATGAAATACTATTTGGAACAGATACCAATCCTTCAGTTTCTCTGGGAACAATCACAGAAAGTACAATTGCTGCAACTGTTGCCTCTGGCGTAACTTATTATTGGAGAGTCATCACAACAGATAGCCAAGGAAACACATCACAATCTGAAATTTTCGAATTCAGAGTTAATTAATTATAAATAATACTATCTCGCATATAATCTTGGATTAATAGTCTTTAGTGGGTTTAAAAAGTTATTTGCATTTTTTTGATGAAGTCGGCACTGATGAAGCAGGGCGAGGATGTCTTGCAGGTCCAGTAACCGCAGCAGCTGTGGTATTGCCAAAGGGATTCGAAAATGACATCATAAACGATTCCAAGCAACTTTCCGAGAAGAAAAGAGCGCTTTTGCGCCCAATTATAGAGAAGGTTTCCATTAGCTATGGCGTTGCACATATCTCTCCTAAAAAAATTGATGAAATCAATATTCTCAATGCATCAATATTGGCGATGCATACAGCAATTGAGCAAATGGATTATAACCCCAAATTCATCATTGTAGATGGCAATAGGTTCAAACCTTTTTACAATATTCCTTTTGAATGTATCATAAAAGGGGACGCCAAATTTATGAGCATTGCTGCGGCATCAGTCCTGGCAAAGACTTATAGAGATGCATATATGGAAAAAATTCATTTGGAATACCCTATGTACAATTGGAAAAAGAACAAAGGATATCCAACAAAAGAACACAGGCAGGCCATTAGAGAATATGGAATCACCAAATACCACAGAAAAAGTTTTAGACAATTGCCAGAACAGTTAAAACTAGGCATATAAATAGTTAAATTTGTGGCAAAGTCGCGTAAATGAAAATTAAAATACTACTTGTTTTTACTTTTGCTCTGATGCTTAGCTGCAACAAGAAAAAAAATATTTCTTCTTCCCTATTGAATTTCATACCACAAAATGCTGCTGTCTTAATTAAAATAAACAACCATCAAACCTTTAAAAGTGAACTCTTAAACAATGTCGTTCTAAAGGAAATTGAAAAAACAGAAATTTATAATTCCCTATTTAATAAAATTAAAACCTTAGATTATATCTCTCCAAGTTCAGAGGGTTTGCTAGCCTTTATAGAAGTAGGGAAAGAGAATTTTGAGTTTGTATATGTTACAGAAGCAAACACAGATTTTTTTCAACTAGACAACATTCAGAATGTTTTATCTGAAACCTTTACTTATGAAAGTAGAAGCTATGATAAATATATTCTAGACAACGATTCCTTTTTTAGTTTAAAACAGGACAATAAAATTATTATATGCTCATCTCAATTGCTTTTGGAGAATTTTATTCGAACGGTCTCAACTAACAAAATACCAAAGACACTTCAAAAGCTGTATGAAGTTTCCAATATCGATAAACCAGCAACTATATTTATTAATACATCAAATAGTGACCCCATAATTGCTTCCAAATTACTCGAGGGTTCTAAAATTAAAATTTCCAATTTTTCGGATTGGATTTCACTAGACCTTAATACAGGTCAAAATCACATACGTTTTAATGGTATAAGCATTTCTAATGATTCATTGAACCATTTTGCGAACCTATTTAAAAACACCAACCCCTTAACACATACAACGGCAGAAATAGCGCCCTTGAATTCTGATGCTATACTTTCTTATACTTTTGATGATTACAACACATTTTCCAGAAACCAACAAAAATATCTAGACCGTTCGGCTACTTTAGATACCATATTCAATACCGTTGAGGAAATAGGTTTCATCTATATAAATTCAAAACAGGCAATTGTTTTAAAAACTTATGGTTCAGAAAATGTTGCTCAATTCTTAAATAGCATAAAAAAAGAAAGCACCGACTATCAGGGCAGTGAAATTGTTGAATTACACTCATCAGGTTTTTTAAATCACTTTTTTAATCCAATTGTAAAGAGTTTTGTCGCTAATTATTATTCAATCATAGACAATACGTTTTTATTTTCTGCTAATAAGGAAACAATACAAACCATTATAAGCAACTATAAAAATGGAACCACGTATAATAAAAGTGCTGTTTATTTAACATCCCAAGAAGCATTGTCCAGTGAATCCACTATACAATTCATATCCAATTCTGAAGGAATTGAGCATTTTCTAGAACAAGATTTTTCAAAAAAATTGGTTTCAGACATTAAAAATTCAGATTTATCCAAGTATACATTTGGCGCTCAATTAATTGCCGATAACAATTTTTACCATACTTCTATAATTGCCCAAAAAATTGAAAAACAGCTTAAGAACAATACCACTTCTCCTTTGTTTACTGTACAACTAGATGCAGATTTGGCCACCACCCCTCAGTTCGTAACCAACCATAGGACAAATAGAAAAGAGATTGTTGTACAGGACGTAGATAACAACTTGTATTTGGTATCCACAGAGGGAAAAGTAATCTGGAAAAAACAATTGGAAGCCAAAATAATGGGTAAAATTGAGCAGGTAGATATATATAAAAATGGCCGTTTACAACTGGCTTTCACCACAAACAATCAATTTCTTATTTTAGACAGAAATGGAAAAGAAGTTGAACCTTTCAACAAAATTTATGATGGGGGAAACCTAAACCCATTGGCTGTTTTTGATTATGAAGGACATAAAAATTATCGGTTTGTGGTTACCCAAGGGAGTAAAGTATATATGTACAATGGCAAGGGTGATATCGTAAACGGTTTTACGTTTACTAATGCTGCTACCCTAATCACACATACCCCAAAACATTTTAGAATTGGCAAAAAAGATTATTTAACTTTTATGTTAGAGGATAATTCGCTCAAGATTTTGAATAGGGTTGGTAAAGACAGAGTTACGGTAACAGATAAAATTAATTTTTCCCATAATGAAATATACCTTTATAAAAACAAATTTACTTTGACAGATACTAAGGGTATTCTTCATCAAATAGATGAAAAGGGGAAAATAGGCAGGGTTAATTTTAATTTGAACAAATACCATGGTATTGATGCTACAAGCAGAACCTTAGTTGTAATGAATGATAACGTTTTGACTATTAGAGGCAAAAAAGTAGAATTGGATTTAGGAGTATACACCAAACCCAAAATTTTCTATATCTACGACAAAATTTATATCTCAGTCACTGATATTCAAAACCAAAAAATATATCTTTTTGATAGTCAAGCTAAATCCATCCAAAATTTTCCTATTTACGGAAACTCCATGATAGATTTAGCAGATATTAATAATGACAAGAAATTGGAACTTATTGCCAAAGACTTGGACAATTCTGTTATTATATATAAAATGAACTGACAATATCTTTTCTACCAACAATACATAAAACATTACTTTGCATACAAATTTTCCTGTACCAACCTAGGTATTTTCGTACTTTTAGATTGTATTATTTTTTGTAATTTAAGGTGCTTGAAATTTCTTTAAATACATGGTTATGAAAACTTTAAATCATTTTTTAAAAGTATTCCCATTGCTATTGTTTATGCTGGCCTTTTGCGGAAGTACCAACGCCCAATTTTTAAAAAAACTAGGTAAGAAAGCACAAAAAGCAGCGGAAAGAACTGTTGAGCGTAGAGTGGAACGAGAAACAGAAAAGGAAACTGATCAAGCCCTGGACAGTATTTTAGAACCAGGTGCTAAAGGAGAACAAAAACAACAAGTTCCCAACCCTGACCCTGGAAATTCTACTGGGTCAGACAATACAGAAGGCACTACCGCGAATGATACCCAAGGTGCCTCTGAAAGTAGACCTAAAACCTTAACCGTATATAGTAAATTTGACTATGTTCCTGGGGACAAGCAATTGTTCTTTGATAATTTCAGCAATGATTTTATTGGAGACTTTCCTGCAAAATGGAACACCAATGGCAGTGGTGAAATAGTAACTTTAGGAGATTCTCCCGAAAAATGGTTAGAACTGGTATCCGGATATTACATTTATTTTATTCCTGATGTACCTCAATTACCTGAAGAATACACCATAGAATTTGATCTTATGACCGTGGGGATTGATAATAAAACATCTTCCAATGCTGTACTTCGAGTTGCCTTAAGTGATAATGACAAATTTAAAAATGGTGAAAATTTTGTGCATGCAACTATACCATTTTGTCAATACACCCCTGTTGGTATTAATATGGCTAATCATATAAACAACAAACGGGAGATTTATAGCACCGTTAAGGCCGACCTAAGAGATGAAACCCAAAATAGACCACATATTTCCATTGCTGTAAACAAACAACGTTTTAGGTTATGGGTGGATGAAGAAAAGCACATTGATATACCAAGAATAGTTCCTCCAGGTAGTGTTTTACATACACTTAAATTCCACATGAATGGCTTTAAGGATGGCAAAGAGCGTCTTTTTATTACCAATTTGAAAGTTGCAGAAGGAGGCTTAGATCTTCGAAGAAAATTAATTTCAGAGGGAAAAGTATCTACTAATGGTATTTTATTTGATTCTGGTTCTGCCAATATACAACCACAGTCTATGGGGATTATCAGACAAATATCCCAAGTATTGCTACAAGAAAGATCAATGCGCTTAAATATTGTTGGACATACAGATTCCGACGGGGATACAGAAGCCAATCAGTCCTTATCCAAAAAACGTGCAGATGCCGTTAAAAAAGCACTGACCTATGTTTATAATATTGCTGCTGATAGATTGGAAACAGATGGCAAAGGAGAAAGCTCTCCTATTAACGACAACGACACCGCAGATGGCAAAGCACAGAACAGAAGAGTAGAATTCATTAAAATCTAAGCATATCATGAAAAATAATATAACAAGGGTATTATTTGGTTTACTTTTTATAGTGTCCGCCTTAGCTCAAGATAATTGCAGTACGTACTACCCGTTGGTAGAAGGAGCCGCTTTCCAGTATACCAACTATAATAAAAAAGGCAAAGAGGAAGGGAAAGTAGATTACACTGTTGCGGACGTAAACAGTAATGGGTCTAGTACTTCCGCTACCATGAAAATGAAATATTATGATGAAAAAGGGAAAGAAATATTTTCATCTGAATATGGTTTTAGCTGTGAAGGGAATATTGTGAAAATAGATTTTCAATCATTGATTTCTGAGCAAATGCTCACTCAGTTTAAAGACATGGACATGGAGGTAACTGGTAGCGATATAGAACTACCCAACAGCCTAGGTGTGGGTCAGGAACTTGCAGATGCTAATGTTGCTATAAAAATAAGCATGAACAGCATTAACATGAACATGACTGTAGACATGATAAACAGAAGGGTAGAAAGAAAAGAAGTTATAACCACTCCAGCTGGCACTTTTGATTGCTATGTGATTTATAGTGAAAACAAGACAAAAATGATGGTTGTAAATAAAACGTTCCCAACAAGATTATGGCTTGCAGAAGGTGTTGGAATGGTAAAACAGGAAAGCTATAATAAGAACGGCAAAATTATGGGTAGTTCCGTACTAACCGAGTTCGGCAAATAACCGGGCATAAAAAAAACCCAAAACGAAAGTTTTGGGTTTTTTATTTCATGATTTCAGCGGCAAACAATATTGAGAAATGCTTCAGTAATTTTTCTTTAACCTCATTCATCGGAATCTCTTTCTTACCCAGTTCCACATGAAGTGAGGTCACTGCTTTATCTTTTATTCCACAAGGAATCATCATATCAAAATAACCCAAATCTGTATTTACGTTCAAGGCAAAGCCGTGCATGGTAACCCATCTGCTTGCCCTAACACCAAATGCACAAATTTTACGGACAAAGGGAGTGCCAACATCTAACCAAACACCCGTTTCCCCATCTGATCGTTCTCCTTTCAACCCATACTCCGCTAAGGTTAAAATCACCATTTCTTCTAAAAATCGTAGGTATTTATGGATGTCAGTAAAAAAATTGTCCAAATCTAAAATGGGATACCCTACAATTTGTCCAGGACCATGATACGTGATATCCCCTCCCCTATTTATTTTATAAAAGGTGGCACCTTTAGCTGTCAACTCCTCTTCGTTAGCCAGTAAATTAGTTACATCTCCACTTTTGCCTAATGTATATACGTGTGGGTGTTCCACAAACAGGAAATGATTGGGTGTGGCTACATCTGCACCCTCCTTTCTGTTCTTGATTTTTAAATCAATAGTTTGCTTAAAGAGTTCTTCTTGAAAATCCCAAGCCTCCTTATAATCTAAATGACCTAAGTCTTGAAAATTTATTTTCTTATTCTTTTTCAAATTGCACTTCTACATCAAAAAATGTTGGGTCATTGTTCATTTCAAACATATTTGCTTCAATTTCCACACCTTTAAAATTTGATAGAATTTTAGCATTCGCATTGCTGACAGATTTTATTTTATAAGGAAAAATATAGATTTGCTTAAAACGTATCATATCAGAAAAAGGGTCATCAGATTTCATGGTTGTATCCTTTTTTGCTAAACTTTCCTCTAAAGCTTTTTTTGTAATCTTTCTTGTAAACTTCTTTTTGGAAAAGGTTGTGATAAAAGATTCAGACATTGAAAAAAGAGCGCTCATACTATCCTTTTTTTCTCCATCTTCAGACGGTTCAGTCTCCGTAGGAGATACTTTAGAGCCTAGCTCATCCAATTCTTTGATATTTGCCATTTCAACGACTTCGGCAAAATTTGAAACATCTCCAATCTCTTTAAATGAATAAGCCAAACGCATATCCATTTTACTCTCTTCTTCATTTACTTTCATGGAAAACTGCAAAGGTCTAAGTTTTTCCAGTTTTTCTTGTTCCGCAATGGGCAATGTTAGGATACTATCTCTTTTCTCATCTAAAAAAGAAGCGAAATTCATTACTGTATCTAATACTTTAGGAGGAACAGAATCATTTTCAGAAGCTCCCATTTTCATGATTTCCGACATATCAAAACCCATTTCATAAACGCCACTACCGTTTTGATTAAAGGTTATTTTTTCTTCAATTTGACAACTCGTTAAGGTTATAGCAGCCAGCAATAAAAGTAATACAGTTCGCATATTTTTGCATTTAAATTAGACATGCAAAATTACGATTTAATTTGGATTGTTAAGAATAACCAAAGCAGCAATTACTCCAGGCACCCAACCACAAAAGGTTAAAAGCAAGACAATAAGAAATGAACCACAGCCTTTTCCAAGTACGGAAAGGGGTGGAAACAAAATAGCCAATAAGACTCTCCAGAAACTCATATATTTTTCGATTTAATGATTGATGTATTTATTGGACGCAAATACGGCTGATTTGTTACAAAACCATTAATTTTAGCCTGATTCATACTTCTATAATGAAACAGATTGTTAAGTTAGCCTTTCTTCTTTGCATGTGCCACCTACAAGGGCAATATTCTTTCACAGGGCAAAGTGAGAAAAACAAAACCGTTTATCTCTCTGTGGTTGAAGATTACAGAAAACTTTCTAGAATCTATCTTGATCAAATTATTAACAAAACAACTTCCGATTCCTTAGGGCATTTTAAGTTTGAAGGAAATAATCTATTAGGAGAGAATCGTATTTACAGCATACATTCTGATGATTGCCCAGATGATGCCAAAAATACCAATCATTTTTTTGGTCGGTGTGACAACAGCAGAAGCATTTTGTTTCTGGCCAGCAACAAGGACACCATTACTTTCCCCGCCACATCAAATTTTGAAATACTATGTGATATTATATCTACCAACAAAAATTCAGATGTTTTCTTGGAAATTGAAGAATTAAAGGAAGAGATGATATTCGATTTTACTGATTTTAGAAGTGAGGCAAGTATAAAATTGAATTCCAAAAAATGGTTTGCCAAACTCCAGGATTTTGGAAAATCTAGCCAAGAGCCATTAGTCGAGCTCTATATTTATGATTTTTTATCAGATAAAAGAAATGAGACCCATAGTTATTATTTACAGGACCTAGACAAAAATTCCTATTACGATGAACTCTTGAATCGGTTAAATTCAATTTATCCAAATACTAGCTTCACTCAACTTTATGAAGCAGAAATTAAAACCGACAAGCAATTGGCAACATTCAGCAAACCATCCAGTCCAAATCTTTATTGGATCTTTCCTATTCTCTTGGGAATCTCTCTAATTTTGAACTTCTATTTGATTTCCAAACAAAAAGCATCCCACAGAAAACAAAAAGACAATGCCTTTAAAAAACTAACACAACAGGAGCAAAAAATCGTCTCTCAAATTCTAGAAAACAAGACAAACAAAGAAATTGCATCAGAAATGTTCATAAGCTTGAGCACTGTTAAAACCCACATTAACAATCTGTACAAAAAATTAGATGTTGGTAGTAGAGAGGATATCAAACATGTTTTTTTAAAAAACCCACCTAGGGTCTAGTCCCTAAATCCACCCCATCTAAAACCTTCACGCCATACAATTTATTGAAATTTGGTCTCATAATTCTTAAAACCAAAAAATTATGAAAATCATTTATTTATTCGCCTGCCTTGTTCTGTGCACATCTATTTCTTTATCTCAGGAAGTGAACCAAAAAGTAATCCTTGACGATGGAAAACAATTTTTAGTTGGAAAAATTGATGTCAAAGGATTAAAAACATTACCCTACGGTACATGGTACAACAAAAACCACCATACTTATAATGTAGATACGGAAATAACAGCCCAGTTAAAAAATGAATTGCAAAAACACAGTGTTTTATTGTTCATGGGAACGTGGTGCGGTGATAGCAAAAGAGAAGTACCTAAATTCATTAAAATATTAGAAGCTGCCAATTTCCCTATGGATAAATTAAAAATGGTGGCGGTAGACCGTAGAAAAGAGCAGTATAAAAAAAGTCCAACGGGTGAAGAATGGGGGTTACAAATTAAAAAAGTACCCACATTTATATTCTTAAAGGATGGAAAGGAAGTGAACCGAATTGTAGAAAGCCCCATCAAATCCTTAGAAAAGGACATTCATGCGATAACTAGCAATGAACCCTATATTCCAAATTATGCCGAATTGATGAAATCCAACTAAATTGGATTTTAATTGAAGATTTAAACCAATTTGAATATAAAATGGGCAATATCCCTATAAATTCATTGGCCTTAGGCAAAATTAAAGCGCAAAAGTGTAATTTTGCGCTTTAATTTTTGTCTATGCAACTTTCCGAACAAGAGATTATAAGAAGAGAAAAACTGGGGAAACTCAGGGAATTGGGAATTAATCCATATCCTGCAGCATTGTACCCTGTTGATAGTACTTCAAAAAATATAAAAGCCCATTTTGAAGAAAAGAAGAAAGTTGTTATCGCAGGCAGATTAATGTCCCGTAGAATACAAGGAAAAGCCTCTTTTGCTGAATTGCAGGATAGTGATGGCCGTATCCAAGTATATTTCAATAGGGATGAAATTTGTCCAAACGAAGACAAGACGCATTACAATGAGGTTTACAAAAAATTATTAGATATTGGCGATATCATTGGTATAGAAGGAGAACTTTTCACTACTCAAGTTGGTGAAAAAACCGTAATGGTTAAGAATTTTACCCTTTTATCCAAATCATTACGTCCTTTACCATTGCCTAAAAAGGATGCCGATGGTACTGTTTTTGATGAATTCAACGACCCTGAACTACGATACCGACAACGCTATGTTGATTTAGTGGTAAATCCATCCGTTAAAGAAACTTTTATAAAAAGAACCAAGATTACCAATAGTATTCGCCAGTTCTTTAATGATAGGGAATATTTGGAAGTAGAAACACCAATTCTACAGCCTATTCCGGGGGGAGCATCAGCAAGACCATTTTTAACGCATCACAATGCGCTTAACATTCCACTTTATTTGCGTGTTGCCAATGAACTCTACCTAAAAAGATTGATTGTTGGTGGATTTGATGGCGTATATGAGTTTTCCAAGGATTTCAGAAACGAGGGAATGGATCGCACCCATAATCCAGAATTCACCGTAATGGAACTCTATGTAGCCTATAAGGATTATAATTGGATGATGGATACTACTGAACAACTTCTGGAAAAAGTGGCTTTAGATGCCAATGGCACTTCCAAAGTACCTGTGGGGGATAATCAAATAGAATTTAAAGCTCCTTACCCCCGTGTACCCATTTTAGAAGCAATAAAAGAACATACAGGCTATGATGTAGCTGGTTTGAAAGAAGAACCTTTGCGTGAGGTGGCAAAAAAATTAGGATTAGAAGTTGATGACTCCATGGGGGTTGGCAAGCTAATAGATGAGATTTTTGGAGAAAAATGTGAACATTTCTACATACAGCCTACCTTTATTACTGATTATCCAAAGGAAATGAGTCCCTTAACCAAGGAACACCGTACCAACCCTGATTTAACCGAACGTTTTGAGTTGATGGTCAACGGAAAAGAACTGGCTAACGCTTATTCTGAACTAAATGACCCCATTGATCAAAGGGAACGCTTTGAAGAGCAATTAAAGCTTTCTGAAAAGGGAGATGATGAGGCTATGTTTATAGACCAAGACTTTTTGAGAGCATTGGAATATGGAATGCCTCCTACTAGTGGCATTGGTATTGGCATAGACCGCTTGGTAATGTTGATGACCAATAATGCATCTATACAAGAAGTATTATTCTTCCCACAAATGCGACCAGAGAAAAAGACAGTGGCATTAAATGATAATGAAAAGGCAATTTTTGATGTAATCAAAAAAGAAAAAAGCATGCCTTTAGCAGCATTAAAAGAAGCCTCTGGATTAAGCAATAAAGCCTGGGACAAAGGAATAAAAGGTTTGGGTAAATTAGGACTTACCAAAGTCACAAAAGAAGGTGATTCCTTACTTTGTGAACTTCAGGAATAACGTGCCTTCCATGTGACAATTTTAGACCTAAATTGTTGATTTATAGCAATTTTCATGCCATTTTGCGTGCAATAAAGTAGCAGAAAACAGCGTTTTAATATATACAGAACCCCAAATCTGCTATTAATGAAAAAAATCTACGCGCTATGCTTAAGCATATTTGTATTGTATTCCTGTTCCAAAAATGAACCTACTCCAGATGATGCAATAGGTCCAGATGGCGTAACAGGCTCTGAAACCGACCCAAAGGCAGCATTAGAAGCTTGCTTTACCTTAGACAAAACTTCTGCATTAATTGGAGAGTATATCCAAATTACAAGTTGCTCTAAAGGAGTGGAGAGTTATCTCTATGATTTTGGCAATGGAAATACCAGCGTCAAGGAAAATCCAAAAATACTTTTGGAAGTAAGTGGTGATTTCGATATTGTTCTTACCGTAACAGACAAGGAGCAAAACACAGAAATTTTCTCAAAATCTATTACAGTTACGGCACCTGTGGAAATCAATTATATTTTTCCTGAATTAGGTATCGGTTTCTCAGGGTTTCCCTTAGAAACTGGAATAACTCCTGATAGCAAAATCTATTATCTAAACCTTATTGAAGACCAAGTAAGCATTGGTGGTTCAAAATTTTACTACGAAGAATTGAATGAAAACTATGATGTAACTTCTCAGTATATCATGGACAAACAATTCAATACCCAAAGCGCCTTCATCAATTTTCTCGTCAATGGCAATAGAAACCTGCATTTCTCAAGGACATTGGCTGATTTTTATGGGACTCATGAAATCACATTTAACAATGGGTGGGACTTCATAAATGGATTAAATTCTTCCACAAAACATAATTACGGATATATCCTTGATGGTGCTGATTTTCTGTACTATGGCACAGAGAAAGAAGATGCTTTATACAAAACAGTCATTGAAAGAAGAAATGCAAATGGAGATACTTTTGAAATCTTCTTAAATGTATTTGGTGATACTGATGCTATGATTGGAGATATGATAGCGGTAACTAACGGTTATGTTGCCTTTGGTGGCGTTTTTACAAAAAATGTGACTTCACCGCAAGTTACAGGATATAAACCGCTATTGGTGTTTTTTGACACAGCTCTTAATGCAAGCTCCCATGTGATTTTTGAAAATTCTGTGTTGGATTCAAAAATAAGTTCAATCAATGATTTAAACGGAGCTTATCATCTAGAAGAACTAAGCAATGGAAACTTTGCATTATACGCTAATGGTGAACTTATTGTTGCTAACGTTTCAGGAGTTGAAATTACCACTACTTATTTTGAGGAAACAGCTAATAATCAAGCGTTATTCTCATTGGATAATGCATTCATCATCTCTACAAACAATTATCTAAGAAAGTTTGATGCCAATGGCAACCAAATCAAAGAATTAAAATACAATGGAAATTATATGCCGGAAATTATTGAAACAAACAATCAATTGTTCTTTGTTGCTGGATATGATACTATGGAAGATGAAATTAATTTGGTGAAATTATTCTATGGTGCAATGGATAATGACATGAACCTTATCAATTTAAACTAGTAAAAACCACCACTGTCTAATTGAGCGAAGTTGAGAACTTAAAAGTATTATATCTCGATTCCGCTCGATGAGACAAAATGTGACTCCAGATAATTTTAGGATACCTTCTTTTATTTTCAAAACTTAAGTAAAAAGTATAGCTTAGGGGCAAGCTAAATACACCATGAACTTAAGTAAAAAAATAGGGCTTGTTTTAGGGCCTGCTTTATTTTTCATATTGATTAACCTCCCTTATGAACTTGTATCCGAAAAAGGCGATATTGTAATTGCTGTAGCCTTTTGGATGGTTATTTGGTGGATTACTGAAGCAGTTTCCATATCGGTTGCTGCACTTTTACCGCTCATATTATTTCCCTTACTTAAAATAATGCCGATTGCAGATGTTGGCGCCAATTACGGTAGTCCTATTGTATTTCTATTTTTTGGAGGGTTTGTAATGGCTTTAGCTTTAGAAAAAGTAAATCTACACAAACGCATTGCATTGAATATTATAAAAATAACTGGTACAACGCCCAATAAGGTTGTATTAGGGTTTATGATTGCTACTGCTTCTTTAAGTATGTGGATAAGCAATACGGCAAGTACCGTGGTAATGTTACCTATTGCTATCTCGGTAATTCAACTTTTAATAGATGACAAGGACGGCTTCACCAAAAACGACAAAAATTTTGCCTTGAGTGTTATGCTGGGAATTGCATTTTCTGCAAATGCGGGAGGTATAGCCACTGTTATAGGAACACCCCCAAATTCTGTACTGATAGGGCTTTTAGAAAATGAATATAATATTGAGGTTTCTTTTTTAAAATGGATGATTATTGGTCTTCCATTTTCCATAACAATGATTACCATAAGTTATTTTGTTTTGGTAAAATGGATGTTCCCCAATAAGAATTTAAAATTTAACGCCTCTAAAGACATAATAGATTTAGAATTAAAAAAATTAGGGGCAACCTCTGGAAAAGAAAAAATGGTCTTGGTGATTTTTGCAGTAACTGTTTTTTTATGGATTTTCCGGACGTTGATTAACAATGTCTTTCCATCATTAGGGTTAACGGATACGATAATAAGTATTATGGCCGCAGTAGCTCTTTTTTCCATTCCTTATAATTTTAAAAAAGGAGATTTCATTGTAGGCTGGAAGGATACCGAGAAATTGGCCTGGGGTATTTTAATTCTTTTCGGTGGTGGGTTAGCTTTAGCCAAAGGAATGTCTGTTAGTGGGATTGTGGATATGGTAGCAAGTGCCATTGCAACAAGTGACATCAGTATTTTACTCACTGCATCTTTACTTATTTTACTCATGTTGTTTATGACCGAGTTAATGAGCAATGTTGCCTTGACAGCGGTTTTGGCTCCGGTAGTAGCTGGTATTGCAATTGGGTTGGAAATTCCTATGCTATATTTATTAATTCCTGTAACTATGGCAAGTAGCTGTGCCTTTATGTTGCCTATGGCCACACCTCCAAATGCAATTGTTTTTGCGAGTGGTTATATTAAAGTGCACGAAATGGCAAGAGTGGGTATTATTTTAAATCTTATTGCAGTAGCCATTTTGATATTGGTGTTTCAATTTATAGTACCACTGGTATTTTAATACCCTTTTCTCCAGTCTAAAAATGATAAAACCCCCATTTACATGAGGGTTTTAATAGCTAATTAACTCAAATAAGTTATAAAATGAGAGCACATTTTATACAATCGATTCCTGAGTAAGAATCAATATTTTTAATAGAAATTGTTACTTCCTAAACATCCTTACTTATAAGACTTATAAAAAAATGAATTGTTACAGCTTTATAATATTTTTAACAATAGCGTCTATTTTTAATAAAAAAAGTTTCATTTCATCGAAAATATCGATAAAAACCAACTATGCGAAGATGAAATACTTACTTTGTACCTGTCTAATTGAGTATAATTATACTACACCACACTTTTTGGTAGTTAGACAATCATATTAACCTATTTTACAACAAATAATGCTAATCATGTAATAGCTTTATTAACATTAAATCCCCAAATCATGTCAAAAAAAATAAAAAGCCTACTTTATCTTTTTTGTTTCGTCGCTAGTAGTGTAATCTACTATCAAATGGAACAGAATGCAAACACCGGAAATCAAATAGTTGTTACTGAAATTGACTCAATTGATACTGAAAAAATTGCTGAGTTAGATACTGAAAAACTAGAAGATTTCTAACCTATAAATTCTACACAAAACATAATACCTAAAGGGTCTAGAAACTATCTAGACCCTTTTTCTTTTCCTGTTAAAAGTCTCATAAAGTGAACGCTCCTATTAAACCATTTAAAAAAAAAGGTGTCCAACTTGAGTAAATCTTAAAAAAGAATAATATGAAAAAGGTACTTGTAACACTTCTGCTATTGGCTGGTTTCACAACCATGGCTCAACATGGTGAACATCATAAGGGTAAAAAAATGGCAAAAATGAAAATGATGGATATGACTCCAGAACAAATGGCCACTTTACATACTAAAAGAATGACATTGGCCTTAGATCTTACTAAAGGGCAGCAAGCAAAAATCCAAACACTTAATGTAGAAAATGCGAAATTAAGAAAGGCCAAAAGGGAAGAGTGGAAGGCCAAAAAAGAAGAAGGCAACATGAAAAAACCTACTTCAGAAGAGCGTTATGCTATGAACAATACTAGGCTGGACCACCAAATTGCACAACAAGAAAAATTGAAAGAGATTCTTAATAAAGAACAATATGCAAAATGGAAAAACATGAGGCATAAAAAAGGGAAGCACCATAAAAGGAAAATGCACAAAAAAGCAAAATAACCAAAAAAAAGTTAGTGTTAGTTTTTAATGTAGTAGAAGTCACATCACTTGATGTGACTTCTACTATTTACAACAATACCCTTTAATAATCTGGAATCTAAAAAATAGTTTTCACTGCTGCAATTGTCCTATCTAAATCGTCATATCCAATAGCATCATTTAAAAAGTAACTTTCAAAAGCAGATGGAGGTAAATACACTCCTTGGTTCAACATACCATGAAAATACTTTTTAAAGGTATCATTATCACCTTCTGCAGCCGAAGAAAAATCCACAACAGGCTTGTCTGTAAAGTGTACTGAAATCATACTACCAAAACGATTAATTTGGTGAGCAATTCCTTTTTCGGTCAACACCTCATCAATACCGTTGTGTAGGTATTTGGTTTTTTTTGCAAGGCTTGTGAAAATTTCTGGATTGTTGTTCAAGGCTGTCAACATTGCCAACCCAGCACTCATAGCTAAGGGGTTCCCACTCAAGGTTCCAGCTTGATATACTGGCCCATCAGGAGCTAGTTGGTTCATAATATCAGCTCTGGAAGCAAAAGCACCTACTGGAAGCCCTCCTCCTATCACTTTTCCAAAACATACAATATCTGCAGCTACTCCCAAAGCTTCTTGTGCACCCCCTTTTCCTAATCTAAACCCTGTCATTACCTCATCAAAAATGAGTAAAATACCTTCAGCAGTACACAACTCTCGTAAACCTTGAATAAACTCATCAGTTGGAATTATACAACCCATATTACCCGCAACAGGTTCTATGATTACTGCGGCTATTTCATTTTTATTGGCGTTTGTCAATGCCTTTACGCTCTCCAAATCATTGTAATTGGCTAATAAAGTATCCTTTGCAGTACCTTGGGTTACACCAGGGCTATTTGGGCTACCGAAAGTTACAGCTCCACTCCCAGCCTGTATCAGAAAAGAATCTGAATGCCCATGATAACAGCCAGAAAATTTTATAATTTTATCTTTCCCTGCATACCCTCTCGCAAGACGTACGGCACTCATACAAGCCTCAGTACCACTATTTACAAATCGTATTTTGTCAATATTAGGCACCATGGAAACGGCCAATTTGGCCAATTGGGTTTCAATTTCCGTAGGCATGCCAAATGAAGTTCCTTTTTTTGCTTTTTCTATGACCGCATTGATTACTGGTTCATAAGCATGACCCAAAATTAGCGGACCCCAAGAAGCAATATAATCTATAAACTTATTTCCATCTTCATCATATAAATATGCACCTTTGGCTTCTTTAACAAAAATTGGGTCACCTCCAACAGCTTTAAAAGCTCTGACAGGAGAATTTACACCACCAGGGATATACTGCTTGGCTTCAACAAACAAAGCACTACTTCTTTGGTATTTCATTTATTTTTTAACTTTTTTGGTTTTAATAATAAGCTCCTGCCCTATGGATAACAGACTGCTTTCCATTTTATTCAATTTCATAAGCTCTGGGACGGATATAAAATACTTTCCTGAAATAGAATAGAGCGTATCTCCTTTTTCTACAATATGAGTACCGAAATCGTAACTCTTAGTAGTTGTTTGAGCTATATTTTTTTCTTTACCATTTTTTTTATCATACTTGTATAATTGGTACTTCTCTATCAAGAAAATCAATTTTTGAGGATATTTTTTATCTGTAGCATATCCTGCCGTTCTCAGTCCTTTAGCCCATTTTTTATAATCGGTTTTGCGATAATCAAACAAAAAGGCATAGCGTGCCCTAGACGCCAAAAATTCAGAATGATCTCTATATGAAAGCATGGGATGCACATATTTCCTAAAACACTCTCCTTTCTCATCATCATCATGCAGTTCATATTCTCCATACCATCCCTTATGGCACTTTATTCCAAAATGGTTGTTGGTCTTACGGGCTAAGGATCCACGACCAGCTCCACTTTCCAAAATCCCTTGTGCCAAGGTAATGCTAGCTGGAATTCCATAAGCTTCCATTTCTGATTGTGCTAATTCTGAAAATGTGCTAATGTACTCATCAACCGAGGAAATATTAAATTTTACAAACTTCTTCCCATAATCGGGTAAAGGATGTTCTTCATTCTTTTTGTCAACAGTAGTATTTGAGTGCCTTTTATGGCTAGTACTCAACTCTTTTCCATAGGTTGCCCGTTTCTTTGTACCACATCCTATAAGCACCAAACCTAAAATTAAAAGAACACTAATTTTTTTGATCATATCTCAAGTAATGGAAGTTTTTTGCTTCCTAATATTAAATTCATTCCTGCAACTCCTTGTAAACCTCCCGTGTGTATCGCCAGAATTTTGGTTTTTGGTTTAAAATACCCTTTACTTACCAAGTCCAAAATACCAAACAACATTTTTCCAGTATAAATAGGGTCCAACGGAATAAGCGTCTTTTCCTTAAACTCATTGATAAAATGTACCAACTCCGCATTGATTTTGGCATAACCCCCAAAATGGTAGTCGGTCATTAATCCCCAACTTTCTTTACGGGCAAATTTACAAATATCTTCCTTTATAAAAACCCCTTTCAAAGCAGGGAACCCCAAGGTTTTTTGATGTGTATGCGACGAGTTTATAATTCCAGCAATAGTACCTCCAGTACCAATACTACAACAGAGCACATCAAAATCTTCATCTGTTTCACTTAAAATTTCTTCACATCCTTTTATGGCCAATTGATTGGTTCCACCTTCTGGTAACATATAAAAAGCCCCATATTCATTTTCTAAATGCTCCAGAAAACTCTGCTTCTCCTTCTCTCGGTATTTTTCTCTTGAAACAAACACAAATTCCATTCCATGTTCATGCGCCAAAGTCAAGGTTGGGTTTTCCGACCATTTATCTGCTAGTTCTTCTCCGCGGATTACTCCAAGAGTTTTTAAACCATATTCCTTTCCCGCACAAGCTGTTGCCGCAATATGATTAGAATAGGCCCCACCAAATGTCAAAATGGTCTTATATCCTGTGTTTTGGGCTTCAACAAGGTTGTATTTTAATTTTCTATACTTATTCCCCGAAATAAAAGGGTGTATTTCATCCTCTCTCTTAATAAAAAGGGAGACTTGATGTTGTTTTAGTATTGGAAGAAAAACCTCTTGATTTACAACGTTCACTTGTAAGACATTAAGACCTCCAAAGATATTTAATAAAACTCAATGGTTTACGATTGCTTAAGTAATCCATATTATCCTCATTTTCATACGCTTCCCTCTCAAAACTTATATTTTGATACGCCTTGTAGCTATCAAAGTACCGTAAAAAACGAATACCCCATTCTAGTGCATACAAAAAATAGAAAATCAAAATGAGAAGTTCTCTTTGCTGGGACAAATGGATTCTTTCATGATTGATTAAGACAACATCTTCTTTAAGTGAAGTGTTTTTTAGAAAAATAAAGGGCCAAAGTGATAAGCCCACATAATTCTTATAAAAAAAATGCTTGAAAACTAAAATCATAAATTTATAAAATGCTCAATATCAAATATACACGTTAAACCAACGGCATTATTATCAAACAGGTTTTATTACCAACAAATAAGGTAAACTACACAAACCTTGAAGATTCAATGTCTGCAAGATTAACAAGGAAGTGCTCAACAAGTTATTAACTAGGAAAAAGCTAATTTTACAGTTGTTACTGTTTTAGACATTAAAACAAGTCTAGTGCATATGAAAGAAATTATTCCCCTAGAAGAAGGTGATTTTTATGTATCACCGGAAGGGTTCAAAGTATTTACCAAACAATACCATTTAAAAAGAGGGTATTGTTGTGAGAGTGGGTGCAAACATTGCCCTTATGGATACAACCCTAAAACCAATTCTTAGCAAGTGCCTTATTTATTGCTTCGGCATGGTTTTTGAGACTTTATTTTAGAGATAAGCATCCTTAGTTAACTAAAAATAAAATTGTTATGAAAAAATTAAAAGCATTTATAGTGCCAATAATGGCATTGCTGTTTCTAAGCTCTTGTGTGAGTGTACGTGTAGCATCTGATTATGATAAAGAAGCGGATTTCGACTCTTATAAAACCTATGCTTTCTACAAAACAGGCATAGATAAAGCCCAAATATCTGACTTAGACAAGAAAAGAATTTTAAAGGCTATTGATGCTGAAATGAGTACTAGAGGGTTTACAAAATCACAGAACCCAGATTTATTGGTGAGTATCTTTACAAAGGAAAAAGAAAAAATTGATATCTACAATGGTTATTGGGGAGGTAGTTATGGTTGGGGATGGAATCCATACTATGGTCATGGCAATAATGTATATAGTCGTACAGAGGGTTCTTTATATATCGATTTAATAGATACAAAAAATAAAGAATTAGTTTGGCAAGGGAAAGGAGTGGGTACTTTGAGTAACTCACAAAATATAGAAAAGAAAGAGCAACGCATTCGCGAATTTGTTTCTCAAATCCTTCAGAAGTATCCTCCAAATTTAGCTTCAAATTAAAAACATACTGCCCATTAGGGCGGTTTTTTTTGCTTTGTTGAAAGTTTACTGCTTACAACAGTTAAGATATCTATACAAAGAAATAGGTGTTTCTAGAATTTAATGTGTTGATACTTCGCCAACAGTTGCTCTTTTCTTTTTTCAAGATTTTGAAGAAATTTTTGGTGTTCTTTTGATTCAGGATTAAAAGGTCTGTGTGACATTCCTTTTTGAACAATATCAACCTCACCCATTACAGGGTATGTACTATCTGATATCCACACACTTTTTAATTTTTCCCAGATATAGTCAATAGCCACCTCACTAGGGTGCACCATATCCTTGGCATAAAACCTGTAATCACGAAGTTCATCCATCATGATTTCATAAGACGGAAACACCTCAACTCTGCTCAGGGTAACATCTGTTTCATCCTCTAATACTCCTTGCACAGCTGTTATTAAATGCGCCTTACTGCGTTGATTTTCCATAAAGCCGTCTTTTAAGTGGCGTACTGGCGAAATCGTGAAAATGATTTGCGCCTTTGTATTCACAGCTGTTATTAATTGAATTATATGTTTTAAACTTCTTGTGATTTTCTCAACCGTCAATAATTCTTTATCAAACTCTTTTTGAGGTACTTTATGGCAATTGGCAACTATATTTTCTGATGCAAGATTCCGATATACCCATGCCGTTCCTAGAGTAATCACAATATGTGTGGCGTTAGTAATTTGTTTCTTGGTTGCCAAAAGAGCATTGTTCAAGTTCTGGATCAATGCTTCTTTGGTATTGGCTGACAAACCTGAATGTGCATCAAAACACAACCATTGACTACCTTTATTAAAAATCTCATGTTCCGTATAGTTACGACCCTCAACTGCCCTCAGGATAAGGTTTTCTATCGCCAACGGATGAAACAATATGCCAAACGGGTTTTGAAGTGTCCGAAACTTAAAATAATCCAATTTATCACCAATATTTTCAACAAAACAAGAACCTAATAACAATATGTGGCTGTTATAATCTATTTGATTATTTACTTTGGATAATGGTATTTGGGTTTGAAGTTTCATTTCACCATTTGTTACTAGGCAATGTTAGTATTTAAATGCCCCATGTCTAAATCAAATACTGCTTTACTTTCTCCAAAGCCTCAGGAATACCTCCCGGATTTTTACCCCCAGCTGTAGCAAAGAATGGCTGTCCGCCGCCGCCGCCTTGAATATATTTCCCCAATTCTCTCACGATATTTCCAGCATTCAAATTCTTAGAAACAACCAATTCTTTGGACACATAACAAGAAAGCAATGCCTTGCCATTTTGTTCCGTTGCAAAAAGTAAAAATAGATTGTCTTTACCACTTCCCATTTCAAAACACAGGTCTTTAATTCCACCAGCATCTAAATCTACCTTTTTAGCCAAAAATTGTATTCCATTAATTTCTGACAACTCATGAAGTAAATCACCTTTTAGGTTTTTAGCCTTGTCTTTTAAAAGGCCCTCCAACTGCTTTTTTAATTGGGTGTTTTCATTTTGTAAAACCTCAACTGCTTTAACTGGATCTTGTGCATTGTTTAATAAACCTTTAATTTCAAACAAAACATTATTATTCTTAAAATAGAATTCCTTTACAGCATCCGAAGTAATGGCTTCTATTCTACGTATTCCAGCAGCTACCGCTCCCTCCGATGTGATTCTAAAATGCCAAATATCCCCTGTATTCTTCACATGTGTCCCTCCACACAACTCAATGGACTGACCAAAACGAACGGTACGAACGGTATCCCCATATTTTTCTCCAAATAAGGCCATTGCACCTTCTGCCATTGCTTCTTTTACAGGTACATTCCTGTTTTCCTCCAATGGTATATGACCTTCAATTCGTGCATTGACAAAATTCTCCACATCTCTAAGCTCCTCGGAAGTTAGTTTGGAAAAATGAGAAAAATCAAAACGTAAATATTTTGAATGCACTGCAGAACCTTTTTGCTCTACATGTGTACCCAAAATTTCACGCAGGGCTTGGTGCATTAAATGTGTTGCTGTATGGTTCCTTTCCGTACGCTGTCTTTGCTTTTTATCTACAACTGCTCTATAGACACTTGAAACATCTTTTGGAAGGTTTTGTGTAAAATGAATGATCTCATTGTTTTCCTTTTTTGTGTCCAAAATATAGACCACATCCCCATTAGAGACCTCCAAATAACCTTTATCACCTACTTGCCCTCCTCCTTCTGGATAAAACGGAGTACTATTAAAAACCAACTGATATTGCTTCCCATCTTTTTTACTGGTTACTTTCCTGTATTTCACTAGTTTTACACTAGCCTCCAACGTATCGTAACCAATAAATTCTTGTTCAGGATCCTTTATCAAAATGGTCCAGTCTTCTTTTGAAATTTCCGAAGCTGATCTAGACCTGTCTTTTTGCTCTTTTAATGCTGTATTGAATCCCTCTTCATCAAGTTCGTATCCTTTTTCACTAAGGATTAAGGCTGTCAAATCAATAGGAAACCCATAGGTATCATATAATTCAAAAGCTTTTTTTCCATCTATTTTTTTTCCATTATTGGATGTAATAATACTATCCAAAAGCAACAATCCCTGGTCTAAGGTTTTTAAAAAAGAATGCTCTTCTTCCTTTATTACATTTTCAATTAATTGAAATTGCTCTTTTATTTCTGGATATGCTTTCCCCATATCCCTTGCCAGAATATTGACCAATCGATACACGAATGGTTCTTTGGCATCCAAAAAAGTAAAACCATACCGAATAGCACGTCTTAAAATTCTTCGGATAACATAACCGGCACCTGTATTACTTGGCAACTGCCCATCTGCAATAGAAAAAGCAACTGCTCTTACATGATCGGCAATTACTCTGATGGCAATATCTTGATCTTCGGTCTTTCCATACCTATGATTAGTAATTGCTTCAATCTCTCTTATTAAAGGGCTAAAGACATCTGTATCATAATTGGATGTAACTCCCTGTAGTGCCATACACAGTCGTTCAAAACCCATTCCGGTATCGACATGCTTATCTGGAAGATTTTCCAATTCACCATTGGCTTTTCGGTTGTACTGCATGAAGACAAGATTCCAGATTTCCACAACCTGTGGATGATCCATATTTACTAAGGAAGCACCAGAAACTTTGGCCTTTTCTTCTTTTGAGCGAATATCCACATGGATTTCCGAACAAGGACCACAAGGACCCTGACTTCCCATTTCCCAAAAATTATCTTTCTTATTGCCCATGATAATTTTATCCTTGGACACAATGGAACTCCATAAACTATAGGCCTCCTTATCCATTTCAAGCTTGTCCGAATCCTTACTTCCTTCAAAAACAGATACATACAATGAATCTTTATCTATTTTATAGACTTCGGTCAGCAACTCCCATGCCCATTGAATGGCTTCTTTCTTAAAATAATCGCCAAAACTCCAATTCCCCAGCATTTCAAACATCGTATGGTGATAGGTATCTCTCCCTACTTCCTCCAAATCATTATGCTTACCACTTACTCTAAGGCATTTTTGGGCGTCCGTTACTCTTTTGTTTTTGGGTATGGTATTTCCCAAAAAGAACTCTTTAAACTGGTTCATTCCTGCATTGGTAAACATTAAAGTTGGATCATCTTTAATTACCATAGGGGCAGAAGGAACTATTTTATGGTTCTTACTTTTATAAAATTCTAAAAATTTTGCTCTTACTTCTTGGGATTTCACACCTATTGATTTTATATTGTTTTCCTGAATAGGCTATTAAATTAGCATCCTTTGTTCTATTAAAAAAGACAAGGTTTTGTTATATTTAACGTTCTATTCAAAACAATTTTTATATTTGTTTGTTTTGATATAATGAAAGCACAAAAATAGAATAAATTACATTTATGTCTAAAGTAAAATATTATTACGATCCAGATACTTTATCATATCGGAAGATCATACCCAAAAAGACTAAAAAATACAGAAACATATTTCTGTTTTTATTGGGTTCTTTCTTTTTTGGGTTTATAGGACTTACTTTATTATTAAATACAAATCTTGTAAATACACCTAGAGAGCTTTCATTACAAAGAGAGGCAAAAAATTATGAACTTCGATTTGAGTTGCTTGATAAGAAAATGCAACAAATGGAGCACGTATTGACCAATATTGAAGATAGGGACAATAATATTTATAGGCTATATTTTGAAGCCAATCCAATTTCTGAGGAACAACGTCGTGCAGGTTTTGGAGGCATCAACAGATACAAATCTTTAGAAGGGTTCAACAATTCTGAAATGATAATTTCCACCACTAAAAGAATGGACATCATTCAAAAACAATTGGTAATACAATCCAAATCTTTAGATGAAATTACGGTATTGGCTGAAGAAAAAGAAAAACTACTAGCTGCTATACCTGCCATACAACCTATACGTAATGAAGATCTTAAAAGAATGGCGTCTGGTTTTGGGTGGCGTTCTGATCCATTTACCAAGGCCAGGAAAATGCATAGAGGAATGGATTTTACAGCCCCTAGAGGCGTACCTATTTATGCCACAGGAGATGGTGTAATTAAGCGCGCGGATAACAAATCATCCGGTTTTGGAAAACACATAAGAATAGACCATGGCTATGGTTATATTAGCCTATATGCCCATATGAGCAAATACAATGTAAGAAAAGGACAGAAAGTAAAGCGTGGTGACCTTATTGGTTTTGTTGGCAATACAGGACGTTCTGAGGCTCCCCATGTTCATTATGAAGTTTTTAAGGATGGCAAGCACGTTAATCCTATTAACTACTACTACGGCAGTCTATCTGCTGAAGAATTTCAAAACATGCTGAAATACGCCAATCAAGAAAATCAATCTTTGGATTAAATGCATATAGAACTTCCTGAAAAAAGATATTATGGTATTGGCGAAGTGGCCAAGGCTTTTAGCGTAAACACTTCTTTGATTCGGTTTTGGGAAAAAGAGTTTGATGTGCTCCAACCTAAAAAAAATGCCAAGGGGAACCGCAAATTCACTCCTCAAGATATTAAAAACCTTCAACTCATATACCATTTGGTAAAAGAACGGGGGTTCACCTTAGAAGGTGCCAAAACGCATTTAAAAGAAGAGAAAAAGAAAGCGCTTTCTAGTTTTGAAGTCATCCAAAAATTGGAAATGGTAAAAGCTGAATTGATTAAAATTAAAAATCAATTATAGACACCCTGCACAATTACAAGACATGTCATTTCAAGTAATTATACCTATTTATAACATAATTTTCTAGTTAACCTGCTGTAGGTTAATTTGTTTAGTTGTGGATATTAAGGCCCCATCTGTAGCCATTCCTTCAATTTCTCGTAAGGGCTCATAATATGCTTCTAGCCTATTTATAAAAGCTTCAAAGTTCTTTTCTTGAGCATTAATGAGATTGCCAGTGGCAAGAAATAAAAAAAGTAAAAGAAGTGAAAGAATATTGAATTTTATGGTCATGTATGGCTGAAATTACTCCATCCCAGCCACAAAAGTTATACTAAAATTACTTCTTCCTCATAAAAATACTTACCGGAACTCCATTAAAATCAAAGTGTTCTCTTAGTTTGTTCTCCAAAAAACGTTTGTAAGGGTCTCGCACATACTGTGGCAAGTTGCAGAAAAAAGCAAATTGCGGATAAGGTGTTGGCAATTGGGTACAAAACTTAATTTTTACATATTTCCCTTTGTATGCGGGTGGAGAATTATGCTCAATAATTGGCAACATGATATCATTCAGTTTTCGTGTAACCACCTTCTTAGAACGGTTTTGATACACTTCCACAGCCGTTTCTATTGCTTTGTAAATACGTTGTTTTGTTAATACAGAAATAAACAGAATTGGAACATCCGTAAAAGGCTGCATGGATTCCTTTATTTTTTCGGTATACTTCTTTATGGTATTTGTTTCCTTATCCTCTATTAAATCCCATTTGTTCACCAAAATAACAATACCCTTGTGGTTGCGCTGTGCCAACCAAAAAATATTCTGCACTTGTCCATCAAAACCACGAGTGGCATCAAGTAATAGAATACAGACATCACAATGCTCTATAGCGCGCACCGATCTCATTACAGAATAAAATTCTAAGTCTTCCTTTACCTTGGCTTTTCTTCTAATTCCTGCTGTATCTACCAAATTAAATTCAAACCCAAATCGGTTGAATTTAGTATCAATACTATCACGAGTTGTGCCGGCAATATCGGTAACGATATATCTCTCCTCACCAATTAAGGCATTTATAAAAGATGATTTTCCTGCATTTGGCCTTCCAACCACAGCAAATCTTGGGAGCTCGCTTTCTTCTGCAACGGTCTCTGGGAGTATTTTCACCAAAGCATCCAACAATTCTCCTGTACCACTACCATTAATACTGGAAAGCGTATAATATTCTCCTAGTCCCAAGGAATAAAATTCCACCGCATCCGCGGCACGTTGTGGGTTATCCACTTTATTTATGGCCAAAAAAACAGGCTTATCAACTCTACGAAGCAATTTAGCCACATCTTCATCCATTCCCGTGACACCTGATTCCACATCAACCATAAAAATTATGGCATCGGCCTCATCTATAGCAAGCTCAACTTGTTTGTCAATTTCTTTTTCAAAAATATCGTCACTTCCTAAAACATATCCTCCAGTATCAATCAACGAAAATTCCTTGCCGTTCCAGTCACTTTTCCCATAGTGGCGGTCACGTGTAACACCACTTATGGCATCCACAATTGCTTCTCTACGCTGAATTAAACGGTTAAAAAAAGTTGATTTTCCCACGTTGGGTCTTCCTACAATGGCTACAATAGCACTCATGCTTCCTAATTTTGCTGCAAAAGTACTATTTATATCTGAAGAAAAACCAGTATATTTTGCTTTCTAAACAACTGATTACGTGAAAACACTACCCAATGATATTGTTTTAAGGCCTAGATTTGAAATTGAACTGAAATCCCACAAAAACAATGTGTTACACTTTTTTGAAGAAACTAAAAAAGGCAACTTCTTAGTGAACTGTGTAGACGAGTATGTTTTTATTAAATTTAGAAAGGAATATACCCATTTTTGGTCTCCACAACTTCATTTGGAAATACATGAAAAGGAAACCGACTTAAGTACATTATACGGCCAATTTGGACCCAACCCCAGTTTATGGACATTTTTTATGTTTCTACATTTTGGAATAGCCACCATTTTTATCACTTTTGGAATTTGGACCTATTCAAATTGGTCATTGGGAAAACCTTATGGTATCCAAATAGGAATATTGATTTTAATGGTCCTAATATGGATTTCCCTATACATTTTTGGCAGATTGGGAAGGTCCAAGGGAAAACCACAAATGGTTGAATTATATCATTTTATGGAGGAAACACTTAATCACCTCTAAAGAGCGTTACTTATTATAACCAAAACGTTTCAGCTGCCTAGCATTACTCCGCCAATTCTTATTCACTTTTACATACAGCTCCAAATACACTTGCTTATCAAAGAATTTCTCCAAATCCTTCCTAGACTCTACACCCACTCTTTTTAAAGCAGCGCCTTTATGTCCAATAATGATTCCTTTTTGAGAATCCCTTTCTACCATAATCACAGAACGAATCTTAATTATTTTTTCATCTTCAAAAAACTCCTCTGTTTCAATTTCTACAGCATATGGAATTTCTTTTTTATAGTGAATCAATATTTTTTCCCTTATAGTCTCATTTACAAAAAACCGTTCTGGCTTGTCCGTTAATTGATCTTTAGGATAATATGCTGGTGCTTCTGGCAAGAGTTCTACAATTCGTTCAAAAACTTCTTTAACGTTAAAGTTTTTTAGTGCAGAAATTGGGTGTATTTCAGCTCTAGGCAATTGTTCTTGCCAATACTGTACTTGCTCTTCTAAAATTTCTTGTTCTGTAATATCAATCTTGTTCAATAACAACAGTACAGGTATTTTACTGTTCTCTATCTTTCTAAAGAAGGATTCATCTTTTAATGCTTTCTCCCCTATTTCAATCATATAAAGCAATACATCTGCATCTTCAAAAGCAGATTTCACAAAATCCATCATGGAAGATTGTAATTGGTAGGCTGGTTTTATAATTCCAGGAGTATCAGACAATATTACTTGGAATTCATCCCCATTTACAATACCCAAAATACGGTGACGTGTGGTCTGAGCCTTGGAGGTGATAATAGACAATTTTTCACCCACAAAAGCATTCATTAATGTAGATTTCCCCACGTTTGGGTTGCCAATAATATTTACGAAGCCCGCTTTATGCATAACATATCTTTATGCAAAGGTACAATTAACCTAAATGTTGTTCCTAATTTTTATAAGAAACCAATGCAATAGAAATTACCACTTGAGGTCCGCTAAATATTTCTTCATTGCTTTATTGACTTTGGGTGCTAAAAGCAAAACGGCTATCATATTAGGGATGACCATTAAAGCATACGACAAATCAATTAAATTTTTAACCAATTCTAACGATGCTACCGCAGCAAAAACAATCATAATTACAAAATACCAATTATAATATTTTCCAATTTTAGCATTGGTTAAAAAAGACAAACTTTTAACGCCATAATAGGAATATGTAAAAAGAGTTGATAGTGCAAAGGCACTCACAATTATCATCAATAATTCATCTCCATACCCAAACAAGGTGCTTTCAAATGCGGATAAGGTCATCACTATACCACTGGAGTCCTCCAAATACGCACCGCTTAAAATAATAACAATAGCTGTAAACGTACAGACCAATATGGTATCAATAAAGGGCCCTAAACTAGCCACCAAACCTTCTTTGATGGGATTATCTGTTTTTGATTGCCCATGATACATAGGTGCACTACCCAAACCTGCTTCATTTGAAAACATGGCTCTTTTTACCCCTATGATAATAAGACCCCAAAAACCACCAGTTGCCATGGTTTTAAAATTCCAAGCTTCCGTAATGATCATTTTCAATGACGGAATAATCTGCGAGGCATTCATCACCATTACTACAATCACAGCAATCAAATAAACAACTACCATAAAAGGCACAATAGCAGTGGCAACCTTGGCAATTTTACTTAACCCACCAAAAATCACAAATGAAGTTATAATAGCCAAAGCTATTCCAATGGTTAGTTTCCAATGCTCGTCGCTCATCTCATATATAGCTTCAGAAGGCTCTATAACACTCATAAAAGTTTCCGTAAACTGATTTGCAGTAAATACGCCTAAAAAGCCAAACAACCCACAAACCGCGAAGAAGATAGCTAAGGGTTTTGCTTTTTCACCCAAGCCCTTGGTAATATAATACATGGGGCCACCTTGTAGATTACCCTCAGAGTCTGTACCTCTAAACATAATGGAAAGGCTGCAAGAGTAAAACTTAATGCACATGCCTATTAAGGCTGTAATCCATATCCAAAAAATCACCCCTGGACCCCCATCGTGAATGGCTATGGCAACGCCAGAAATATTTCCCAAACCAACAGTTGCGGCAACCGCTGCAGAAAGCGCTTGAAAAGAACTTACATCTCCTTTAGCATTCTTGTTGTCATATTTCCCTGCAGTAATGGCAATGGCATGTCCAAAAAAACGATATGGTAAAAATTTAGAGTAAAAAACTAAAAATAGTCCTCCTCCAATAAGTAGGAGAAACATTGGCCAATTAACTATATTATTTGCACTTACAAGAAAATCATTGATTACATCCATAAAATTATAAAACCCGAAGGTATGGATTTTCATTTTTTATAAGATAAAGGACGAAAGAAATATCATTATAAGTTTTGATATCAATAGAAAAGCGTCGTATCTTTGCCGTCCATATCACGGGATAGAGCATCATCCTACGATTTCACTCAGAACAGAATACCTATTCTACTGAGGACAAAAAAAAAGAAATAGTGCTTTTTAGCATCTTAAACATACATCGCGGGATAGAGCAGTAGGTAGCTCGTCGGGCTCATAACCCGAAGGTCACTGGTTCGAGTCCAGTTCCCGCTACTAGGTTTCAAAACCATTAAAATCAACGGTTTGTGTGTGCACAAACCGTTTTTTTATGTCCTCTATTTCCGTACTTTTACTAAACGTATACGAAAACGCATACGATTTTAGTATGAAATTGAACTATTCCGAGCCAAAAATATACACAGGAGCGGTTGATATTTATGATTGGCCAAAGCTTTCAAGAAAGCAACAAGAAGAAGTCCTTAAAAAGGACTGGTATGTGTATTATTCCTTTAGGGATCCTAAAACAGGGAAACTTAAAAGGCAATCGCAAATTAAGGGAGGTGCAAATAGGTACAAAGACAAATCTAGCCGCTATCACATTTTAAAGCAATTGCAAAAGGCACTTTCCATTGTTTTGAAAGAAGGTTTTGACCCATACAAAGAGAATACCACGCTTATCGAATATTTAGAAAACCGCCTAAATTCTAAAAAAGAAGTTAAGCCCATACCTCAATTTTCCAATGAAGAGATTGTTAAAATTGTACAAGAGAAAACCATTGGCATTACTGAGGCCTTTGAACTTGGATTAAAAACAAAAGAAAGTGTTTTAGGAAAAGACTCTTTCAAAAAATTCAAAAGTAGAATTGAACGCTTCAAAAAATGGTTACCCAAAAATGGTATTACATTAAAAGAAAACATTGACCTCATTGACAAAAAAGTTGTGATACGCTATCTAAATACTGTATTACACGATTCTAGCCCAAGAAACCGGAACAACACAAGAACAGACCTCGGTTCATTTTTTCAGACCTTAGAGGATAACGACCTCATTGAAAATAACTTTGTCAAAAAAATTAATGTATTACATTCTGTTCCAACGCGACATAAAACATACACTCCAGAGCATTTGAAAAATATTCATAATTATTTAAGACATGAACACCCTACTTTAAGGCTCTTTATTCTTTTCATTTCTTATAACTTTCTACGACCAATTGAGGTTTGTAGATTAAAAATAAAAGATATTGACCTAAGAGATAAAAAACTTTATGTAAAAGCAAAAAACCAACCTGTGAAAACGAAGATCATTCCTGATGTTTTATATAATCAGCTTCCTGATTTAACAGGTTTCAATCCAAATGACAACCTCTTTAATTTAGACAAAATAGGAGGTTGTTGGGAAATCGATGCATCCAATAAACGAGATTTTTACACTAAACAATTCAAGAAAGTAAAAGAATATTTTGGATTGGGTGCTGAATATGGCCTTTATAGTTTCCGCCACACTTTTATCACTAAATTGTACCAAGAAATGGCTAAAAATGCGACCCCTTTCGAAGTAAAAAGCAAATTGAAATTAATAACCGGTCATTCGACAATGAAATCTTTAGAAAAGTATTTGCGAGATATTGACGCTGAGCTTCCTGAAGACTATTCAAAATTATTGCAATAAAATGAATTATACTCTTTTTGGTTCTATTAAAGACCCTTGTTTTATGAAAATGAATGAGGATAATCAAAATAAACATCTTTTTGAAAGCTTAGTCTATATACATAATTATTCTATATCAACTCTTCTTAAACATGACGATGAAATTCCCGGTCTAGCTAGTATAATACTGCCATTATCAAATGACAATTTAACCTATATTCCAACTGATGAACTGACTGATCAATTTTACAGCTTCATTTTAGAACAATATGAAGCTTTTTTAAAAGGATACCCTGTTATGTTTGATATTGAATTCAATAATGAGTGTTTTGGGGTTTCTGAGAAGAAAAAAAGAAAATTGGCTTTAATACAATTCAATGAAATCTTCTCAATGCTCTTTAAAAAAAATGCTCCAATTATTGACAATAGATTTAAAGCCTTAAAAAATCGAAAAGACCATTTAAAAGGGAGTTTGGCAACACAACGGAACCTAGTCTTAGAATTTTTAATAGGTAACAGGGCTAAATTTAATCGAAAAACATTTGAAAATAATATTGTATTACAAGAAACAATAGAGTTTGAAGGAAAACTTGAAATATTGCTCCATTTAAATAATACATATAAATTTGAGTTGGATTATTATTTTGGTGAAACAGCGGCATTACTTGAAAAGTATAATACTATTCAAAATCCTACTTTTGATTTTGTTATCTTCCTTTTTATCCACAATTGTATTACATCCATTGAAAAATATACCCATTCATATGTTGTAAGCTTATATTTTTTCTTAAAAAAACATAAGCTTATTCAAGAGACTGCTGATAATTTTTGCACTATAATTAATGACCAATACGAGCTTCAAATTGGTGCAATTAAACTTTCAGACGACACCAATAAAGAACATGAAAAAAGAGTAAATTATTATGAAAATAAATGGAATGAATACAAGAAATAAGAAGAGCATATTTCCTTTTACCCTGATTTAAAGAAAATTACCCTAAAATACCCTCCTTTTACCCTGTTTTTTCCCTTGATTTAAACTTCAATTATTACTTGATTGTACCTGAACAATTTAACTCAAGTAATAATGAAAAAAACAATCAATTTAAGAGTAGATATCGAGTTAAAACTTAGTTTGCAAGTATTGGCTAATGAGCAAGGCAGTTCTCTTTCTGATTATATAAGAGATATAATTATCTTTCATATAGAAGAATCAAATTTTGAAAATTTAGAACCTGTTCTACTAATTAAAGATGAAACTAATGACCCAAAAATAACAGCCTTTGAGACAACGTACCAATTTACTTGTTTGCTAACATGGTTATTTTGTAGACATATAAATCCAGTAGAGAATAATTCTAAAGAAGTTATTTTGGGTATGAAAACAAAAGTAGAAAAGGCAATTGAACAAAGCTCCTTCTCACATGAACTACGTCTAGAATTTTTGAAAGTGCTATCTGATTTAAATCGGTTCATTTTAGAGCCCGATTACGAAAACAAACAATTCCTCTTTACCAGACCTGGTAGTAACTTATCCTTTAATTATTATCAGCTGATGAATGAAATATGGTCACTTGAAAATAAAGAATCATGACCAACAAATCAACAACTGATAAATTTAGAGATATGTTGCGTGAGGATATTAAATCAAATGAATTCGCTCTCCGTCAAAAGAAGTTTGACCAAAACTGTCTTATCATAAAACCCGCAAATGATTGGATTGAGGATGCCAAATCTCGGCCAATTCCTAATATGCTATTTAGCGAATTCTGGTATGAATATGAACTAGTTATACTTTATGCAGATACAAATGTTGGTAAATCAATTCTTGCAGTGCAAATTGCAGAAAGTATTAGTACAGGAATCCCAGTGAAAAATTTCAAACTAGAAGCCTTTGCACAAAGAGTTTTGTATTTAGATTTTGAACTTTCTGACAAACAATTTGAAAAACGTTATTCTCAAGATTATAAAAATCATTTTCAATTTAATCCTAATTTCCTGAGAGCTGAAATCAACCCGCTTGCTGATATACCAAAAGAACACAAAGGAATCGAAGATTATCTATGTAGCCAACTTAAAGATATCATCAATAAGAATGAAGCCAAAGTAGTAATAATAGATAACCTTACCTTTTTAAGAAATGACAACGAAAAGGCTAAGTACGCGTTGGAATTAATGAAACAACTTAAGAAAATCACTAAGGAATTATCCATTTCCATTATGGTTTTAGCGCATACACCTAAACGAGATGATTCAAAACCCATTAGTAAGAATGATTTGGCTGGAAGCAAAATGCTTATCAACTTTTGTGATAGTGCATTTGCGATAGGTTGTAGTCAGGCCAATCCTAATCAGCGCTATTTAAAACAGATAAAACAACGAAATACGGAGCAAATTTTTCATACTGAAAATGTCATGCTATGTATATTAGAGAAAGAACTCAACTTTCTACAATTCAACTTTCTTTATTTCGATTCTGAAAAAAACCATTTGAGATGCAATACATCAATTGATTTAGATGATAGAGATGAGAAAATGAAAGTCCTTATTTCTCAAGGTTTATCCAATGTTCAAATAGGCAAACAATTGGGAATTAATGAAGCAACAGTTCGGAAAAGAAAAAAAGCATTAGGCATAAATAAATGAAAGCTTTTGATGTATATACTATAGCCAAAGCTCTCTCTCAAAGAGAGCTAGAACGGTTATATGATATGATCAAAAAAGACATCCCTGATAAGGTTATAATTAAAAAAAATAGAAAAAGACTTCCAGATTTTTCTGTAGAAGATGGCATTAAGTACTTAATAGATAATCATATGCAGTTGTAGTTATAAAATAAATCGTACCCTCGTACCTGCATAATGGGTACGAGGGCACGAGGATTAAAAATAAATATACTATGCAATACAAATACTCCTTAGATAAATCAAGTAAGAAGTTCAATTGCCCTAATTGCAACAAAAAAACCTTTGTGTATTACATAGACATTGAAACTGGTAATTATTTAGCAGAAGTTTATGGCAGGTGTGATAGGGAAAGTAAATGCGGTTATTTTAAATCACCCTCCTTTCAAAAACCACTTTCAAAAATTCATTATTCCTCGGAAGCAAAACAACCGTCTTATTTAAGTGAAAATCTAATTGGGAAATACTGCAATGGATATGATAACAATAATTTTATAAATTTTTTATTGAAGCATTTTTCTGAAGAAGAAGTAATACAGGCAATTGAAAAGTATTACATTGGTACATCTAGTCACTGGAAAGGGGCTACTATTTTCTTTCAAATAGATTGCCATCTTCGTATTTGCACTGGTAAAATCATGCTTTACGATGGTAATACAGGGAAAAGGGTTAAAAAACCCTTCCCTCACATTAATTGGCTGCACAAATTATTGAATGTAAAACAATTTGTATTACAACAATGTCTTTTTGGGTTACATCTGCTTAATGATAATGAAGAAAAAAAAACCATTTGTGTTGTTGAATCGGAAAAAACTGCGCTAATAATGAGTATGCTGCTTCCCTCCTATCTCTGGATGGCTACAGGTTCTAAAACAAATTTAAAGTTGAGTATATTGAAACCACTTAAAAATCATAAAATAATAGTATACCCTGATAATTTTGAGTTTATCGATTGGAGCAAAAAAACAAAGTTACTAAAATATCATGGCTTCAACATTATATGCAGCAGCCTATTGGAAGGTTTAAATCTTAATGCTGGTGACGACTTAGCAGATTTCATATTATTAATATGAAATCCATAATTTATTATTCTACTTAAATATAAATATTTTCATTTTTAGGCAAAAACGAAAATAATTGCTAAAATAAAAATCCTCACTTTCATCGAATCTTATCGTTTAATTAGACTTTATAATTTTATATTGACATCTTGTCTACCTACTATGGCCATTATTTCTACATTATTACCATCAATTCTATAATAGATACTCTCTGACCCTGAAACTCCTCGTCTATATCCTTTCTTAATATAGTCTACAGATTGAAAAAGGAGTGGGTCTTTTGCAATTAAATCAAATTGAAGAAAAAACGCCTCATAATACTTGTCTGCCTGAGGTACACCAAATTTCCTTACTCCGTATAACCATATTCTGTACAAATCATCTTCTGCATCGGGAGAAAGCCTATAGGTCGCCATTCTGTCTTGCTTTTTTCTTAAAACCAGCTAAAATCTCCTTAGACGATTTCTTGACAAACCCTTTAGTGTTCAGGTTTTCTTCAGCTCTCAAAAGTTTAGCACGAATCCAATCTACTTCCTTTTGCTGTTCTCTTGCTTGACGAATAAGATCGTTAACCAATTCACTTTTACTTGAGTATTCTTCATTTTGTACTTGAGCTTTCAACCATTCATCATTGGGTCTTGTTAGTGATATACTTTGCCTTGCCATAATTTACATATTTATTAGATGTAAATATACACCAAAAACGAACCAACCCCAATTTTATTTCTTGATGAAAAACCATCGTATTATTTCCGAATCCGGTACTAGACCTATTAACTGTAAGTCCAGAAATATTTACGGAATTAAACCCTACTGGTGAAATACAAATTTTTAGTATGGATGGTACTTTAATGTCCCAAAAAACAATAAGTCTAAATGATCACCAAATCGACATGAGTGCTTTACCTATGGGGTATTATGCCGTCACCATACAGATCGGAACTATTACGGAGCAGCATCTGATTTATAAAAACTAGCTTCAGTTATGTTAGACAATGAAATGGGTAACACAAAGCTTTCGATTGTGTTACCCATTTTTATTTAATCGCCCTTCGAGAGAGGCTCAACAGGCGAAACCCAAACTACTGTTATTTTTAGGATACCTTGTTGTGGCAAGTACTGTTTTATTCTAGAATTTGCCCAACATTAAGTAACTCTTTTCTTAATTGATCATATGGTATTTCTTGAACTGATTTACCCTCATCAATGGCCAAACTGGCGATAACAGATGAACTTTGACCCAGCACCATGAATACAGGCTCCATGCGAACAGATCCAAATGCAATATGTGTTGCACTCAAGCAGACGGGTATAAGTAAATTCGAACATTCTTCTTTTTTTGGTACGATAGAACGATAGCTTATAGGGAAGGGAGCTTTAACATGAGCTTCTACATTTCCCTCGTTAGACACCTTTCCTTTTGAATTTATATACCGCTGTGTATGATGAGAATCCATGCCGTAGGCTGCCATTCCAACGCCATCATGTACTATCTCAATCCTTTCACAATGTTTTTGGGTAATAACAAAATCACTAATCATTCTTCTGGCTTCTCTGATGTAAAGTTGTTGTTGCCAACCATCCTCGTTATCAAATTCATCTTTACATGTGCCCCATCTGGAAACCTCTTCTCTAATGTCTTCAGGAATTCTGGGATGATTCGCCAAGGCCCACATTAAACCTTGCTGATGTGAAAGGTGTTTTTGAACTATTTGCTCTCTTTCTTCATAGCTTGCTTCTGGGTAATCATAATTCTCTCCAATAAAATCAGTTGAAAAACCATCTCTGTTATTTGTATCAGTTTTTCCATTCGGCATTTTGCTGTTTATCCATGGAATTCTATTATAACCAGCTTCATAATTCCTAAACAACAATTCATAATTCAATTCATTATAATTCTCAGGTTTTTCAAAAGGAATCCGATTCTCGGTATGGTTAGTCAGACACATACGAAAACAATAAGCCTGAATATGTTTGTCACCGCTTCCGTCTTCGGCAAAGGTTGGATTAATTCCGGCAAGTAATCCTGAAGAAGGATCACCAGATATGATGTAAGGGTCTACTCCCTGAACAAAGTTATGATTTCGTGAATTTACAGATAAACCTCCGGATAGTGTTTGAGTCGTGTCGTTGGCTTGAACACCGTTTAAAGACTCTCCAAATTGAGAATTAGCTTCTCTTCCTATCGCATAGGTAACTCCTGAAGCCGCCAATAGGTCTCCCTCATAAGTGGCGTCAATAAACATTTTACCATAATATGTATCTCCCGATTCCATAGTAATAGATGTTATGGTGTTATCTGTTTTTTGTACGTCTGTTGTTCTGTCAAGTCGTTGGTTATAGATTATTTGAATGTCGAGATTTTTGATCATGTCATGATAAACTTTCAGCGCAGCTGAAGGTTCGAAAGTCCACATGGCATCTTCGCTTTTATCTGAGCGTGTTTGTCCTCCATCCTTATATTCGGATTGCAGCTGCCAAACCCAATTGGTAGAATCTTCGTAGTATTTCTTGATATTTTGATAAAATTCACGAGAAATACCACCAATTATCTGCTTATTACCTATATCAGTTTGACCTAGACCACCAGTAGTAAGCCCCCCAAGTCGATTCGTTGGCTCTAATAACACTACAGACTTACCAAGTCTTGCTGACTGAATTGCTGCTGAAATACCTGCAGAAGTACCACCATAAATAACAATATCTGTAATAGCCTGTTTTTCTTTGTTATCATTGCAAGACCCAAGGCTGATAATAAATAAGGAGATAAATGCCATTAACGTTTTTGTTTTCTTCATTCTAATTTGAATTTTAATTATTTTATTTTATTTATTTGACACAACCATTGGTAATATAGCATAAAGCAGATTGTATGTGATTACTGTTAGGTCAAGATTATTGTTGAACGGGATTAAATTCTCCTAATTAAGTCCTTCTTCGCTTTTTACTCTATTGTGTCTTTGGTTACCGTTTATTTTGTCTTTCAAGTTTAATTGCATCAACTATAATTAAACCTTCTGAATCATCTGTGATAATTTCAACATAGTTATCATTTATAGGACTAAACTCGTAGTTTCCAATTTCTAAGGATTTTTTTGGTTCAATCCATTCTTTATCAACACCATTTTTATGCTTAATTATTACATAAAAGCCATCTGTTTTATGGATAAGCATGTTATTTGAATATGGTTTACCCGTTAAACTAACTTTATATTCTCCTTCTAAACCCTGAGGAACAAAACGTACATATTCGCCGCTTGAATTATTACTATTGATAAGGAAGTTTCCTTTATTCCCTTTAGTCCAGTCTAAGTGGAATTCAGGTTTTAGCCAAAAGAAACTTGAAGTAATACAATTTGAGTCAGCATTGTTTATCGTAACAATCGAATTTTTGTTAAGCTCCCTAATATTTATAACAACTCTTATTTTTTGAGGCGAATTCAAAGCATCATTGTGGCTCACAAGAACAAAGGCTTCGTACAAGCCTGGCTCTTGTCTCATATTTACAAAATCAGGTTGTATCTCAAAAGTAACGCTATCCTTATAAGATATATTCTTAATTTTTAGCCAATCCGTGGTTCCATGAGTATATAAAGGTTTTATGCTGTATTTTCTCTTTTCTTTTTCTGTCCAACTAAGATTAGAAGAATAAATAGTAACGGTTTTAGAATCTATGGTATTTACATTTTTAGAGCAATTAAAATAGACCGTATTTGTTGGCTGAATAGCTTTATTACTAGTTAATGTTTTCCAGTTTTTACATTTCCGGAACGAAGGCTCCTTATCACAAGTTATTCTAAAGTTACCTTCTGTCACCTCTTTTCCGGTTACTGTAACAAACTGTCTGTAAACATCTTCGTCGTGTCCATCTTTTACAATTAAAGTAATAGAATAAACACCAGGAGAAGCGAACGTATGGCTTGGCATGGCACTAAATGAAGAATTACCATCGCCAAAATCCCAAAAATACTGTAACTCATTACCATAAACTCCAGGTCTAGATAAACTGCTGTTCAAATGAACTGCCTCAGCAGTTTTTAATGGAGAAAGGGGAGTAAAATGAGCTTTAATCTTATTTTCTATTTCCTTGTTATTTTTATCTATTTGCCAAAAAATCAACCAAGGATCCATGAGATATCCTTCAAACCCTGGTTGCATCACTTTAAATACAAAATGCGTATGAGAATTTTCGCCTGCCCATGTTCCTGCTCCATAAGCATATTTCTGTCCTTTCCTTAATGGCTGAACTTCCGAAACAAGAAGTTGGTTTAAATGGTGTGTTTGCAGATACCAAGTATCCCCATTATCCCAATTTTTCACTCCGCGCCATCGATTATTATTATGTCCAGATTTTTCTGAGTTGAAAAGATAATGTTCTTCAAAATCTATGGGGGCATATAGTGCTGTATTACTGGGCATATTTAAATCTAAACCACCATGTAAGTCGGCTCCAAAGTAAGTACCCATCCAAGTATCGTTACCACTGTAAGCGTTTTTTACTTCTATTTTTTCATTTTTATGTACAAACCAATTACTTATTTTCACTGGACAAATTGGAGAATCGGCATCCTGAAAAGCAAATCTAGCTTCTTTTTTTGGTAAGCATTCACCGTGGTTTTCATTGAAAAATTTACCAACAGAACTCAATCCATCAAACCAGATCATTAAACCATTTACAATATAAGGTTCGTAAAACGATTGTTGCACGGGCACATATCGAACCATCTTTATTTCTTGTCCATCAATTTCTAAGGTACACTCCATTGAGTATATAGAAGCATCAGATTTACTACCCTTTTTCATCTGCTTCAATGTTGTGAAAATGATTTTGGTTTTCGAATCGATTAATTTTATTTTAATAACTCTACCACTTTCCAAAGTATAATTTACACGGTCATTGGAATTGATTTCTACAACACTAAGGGTGTTTTTGTGTTTTAGATCAATGTCTTGTCCATTGACATTAGACAAAAAAGTAATAAATAATAAAACCAAATAAGTCAATTTGTATTTCATGCTCTTAATTTATAAAATGGCAACAATATAGGACTAAATCATGTAATCCAGGAGAGCATTTAAAAATTTCATTAACTCAGCAGTAAGTCTGTATTCCCAACCATCAGGTTTATCTATAATTATCCTTTATTTAAACTTTAAATTATTTAAAATAAGATTGTGACATCGGATAGTGTAATCAGATTGCATACTTACAAAGGTAGCTTCAGCTCCAAAATCCATTTTGTAGTTTTCATATTGAGACAAGAATAAATCAGATTCTGGTTTGTGTTTTATATGTAATATATCAATTATATTATTTAACAACTTTGAATAATTTTGAACGTCTTCTTCATTATTCAAATTTTTAATTTCACTTAAAAACTCGTTACTAAACCTCTTGAAGCAGTCATTTACATAATTAGAAATTTCATTTTGTTTTATCATCGTTTAATTGAATTTATCAAATTACGCCATACTGTCCTAACTCTTCGTTTTTTAGGAAATATTGACTAACTACTAGTCTATGGAACAGTTTGACGCCGGCAATAGACTTTAATATTCCAGAATAGCTGTTGCTAGTTTTGCAAAATAATCTGAATTCCCATCAGGTTTGTATTCCAGATATGGCTCGCTGTTGTACAATCTCATTAGTTCCCAATTGCTTTCTGAAAGTTGAACCAGTAAGTTTTCAGGTACCTCATAAGCTACGACACCAGAATCTCCGCATTCGGTATTCAAGACATTTATAAGTTCAATAATTCCATGTTTATCTGTTTTAATTTTTATGTTGTCGTCTTTTCTAAAACAACCGCTCAGGTTATATTTCGATTTGTAAAAAGCTCTTAAATAATACTTACCAGTACTAACCTTGGTAATGCTGAAATCAAGATAGGGCATAATTCCGTCGGCAATAGTCAAGGTTGAAGTACTAAAGGAAGTGGTTTCCTCCATTTCATCATATTTACTTTCAACTGTAACTCCTTTGTTGTAGTCTGCAATTTCTTTTAATTCTAAGGCTGAATCTATTGCAATTTGCCATTTCTTTTTATTTGAATCCCTTACTAATGCATACATAGCACTTCCTCCAAAATTGTGTAATGCTTTGAAACCTTCTATTTCAAGAACCTCATTAGGACTTTCAATTTTAGAAATAAGGACAAGGCCAGTACTATATATTGATACATACATTCCTTTTGCTGCTGCATATTTCAAAGTTAAAAGGTCTCCAACTTGGTAAGTTTTTCCGTTCCTTGCGGTATAGGAATTGTATTTGCCCCTTATTTTCTGTTCAGGATCACTTACTTGTTCGTAAGTAGCTTGGGCTGTTAAATGGACGGATATGGTAAATACCATTAATAATAAAAAAGGTTTCATAAAGATGTTATAATTAAGTTCAAAAGATCGTTTATTAAGACCTTAATTAGCTATATTTAAATGTAATATTATCTATAATTAAATGATAATTAGCAAGATATAGAAAAAAAACACTATTTCTTACGGAAATACGTAATACACAGGGAGGGTATTATTCTATATTTAAACTTTTGTTTAACTCAGTTCTTTGTTACCCAACGTATTTGTTTTGATTCCAGTAGTCAATTCTTTTCTCAATCTCTTTTTTAGGAAGTCGATTATTTAACTGGCTAAGTTGTTTAATTTTCTCAACAGCCTCTTCAAAACTGATTAATTCTTGATTTAAGAATTCATCAAAAAGATAAATAATCCCCCTGACCTCTATATTATCTTTGCTAGCTAGCTTTCTTAATTTCCCATCGCCTGTTAATAATACTCCTGAAAGTTTTTTACTGTAATACCAAACAGAACAGTCTTCAAAACTTAATCCTTTACTATTTTCTAAAATCACATTGATTCCTTGAAAATCCTCCATTGTTATCGTTTCGATAATTCCAAGTTTTTTCAATTCGCTTAGTTCGGTTATTGGTTTTCTTTGTTTATCATTTAACTCTTCAAAAACAAAATCGGTTGTATGTAAATCAAAACTGAGATTGGAAAAAGCTTCAAGAAGTTCGAGTTTAACTAAGTCTATTAAGATATTAGCATCATTAATTACTATTTTCATTATGCATATAATCTATATTAATGAACTTTCTTTAACGGATTCTATATTCTTGTTCAATAATGATGATGCTTTGCTTATCGAGATGTTTTCTTGAGAAAGTGCTCTATAAACTAATTGCTCAAACCTGTTAGATTTTTCTGGGGTTTCAAATCTCGAAGCATTTACTTCTCTGTCTAAAGATGGATTAAATCTAGTTCTTTTATAAAATACAGTATGACGTTGTTTACTTAAAATTTCTGAGTCAACTAGTCTATAAACTATTGCAGGAATACTAATCCCGTATTTTTTTTGAGTTGAAATTAATTCAGCAAGAGTAATATGGTTTCTTTTACCACCAAATTCCCGTATAACAATTTCCTTAGGAAAAAGGAATTCAGCGGCAAACTTATTACAAAATTGTTCTTCTTGTTTAGTCTCACAATCAGGAAGGTTTAATAATAAGTGTCCCAATTCGTGAAGTAAAGTAAATCTTTTGCGTTCTACAGGAAAATTACCATTAACAACAATCACAGGATATTTACCATTAACATAAGTTGCTAATCCATCAAATTTATCATCAACATCGTATAATTCAATTACTTTTATTTCTTTATCTTCTAAAAGTTGAATTATATTATGAATAGGGTCAATTCCAATTTCCCAATCAGTTCTTAGTTTTAATACTGCTTTTTCTACATCTCCGATTTTATTAATCTTGACATTTTTAATGGAGTTTTTAAAACTATAATCAATTGATAAGGAGTCCTCTAACCAAATGTAATTTTCTAAGTTAATTTTAATTTGTTCTCTTAATGAACTTTGTTTCTTTAAAGAAAAACTTGATTTTTTTCTAAAGTTTATCTCTCCTAATTCCACTTGAAAAGAATTAAAGAAATAGTCCATTTTTAAACCAAATAGTTTGGATAATTTTAGAAATTTTGAACTAGTTGGAATTGCATCTCCATTTTCATACTTACTTACCATTTGTTTAGATACACCTAATTCGTCCGCAACATTTTGTTGAGACAAACAGTTAAGTATTCTTGCATTTTTTATGCGATTAGCAACTAAGTTTTTCATTTTAATTTTATTGGTTGACAAATCTACATAAAGATAGCGAATTGTCAACCAATCTCAAAATTATTAACTAAGTTTTATCCGTTGAAGAACGTAAAAACATATGAATACTTACCTATATATCAATTAAATTGTAAGTTATCATAACAGTTATAAACACGAGCAATGTTAACGCTATTTAAGTATTTACTCGTATAATAAGCGTTTACATACTCAAGTCGAACGATCGTTTTATTGAACTTTTTGATAAATAGAAAAACCGATAAAAAATAGTATTATCAAGATTGCCAGTATAATACCTAACCTTGTATTTCCTTTAATAAACTCAACAAACCAATTAAGTAGTTCTTCAATCATAAGTTAATTCAAACTTGCTTTTTCTATAGCAACAGCTATATCATATTCCTTTTTATTAGCATATTTATGCAAATGTGTTATTCTACCTTTAACGTTGTCGCTATCCCTGCCATCATATTCGCACACTACATTTAAATAAACCTCATTATTGAGATTTAGATTCACTATTACATCTTTCAGTTTTTCTAGTTTTCCATTTAGTTGCTTATGACATTCTAAATAGATTTGCTGCATATCCTTGTCTAACTCATGTCGTTGTCCTGGAGTTAGATTTTTAATTAATTCAAATTGTTCTTTCATAATCGTTCAGTTCTTTTTTTAAATTGATAAAATGGTTCAAGCTCAGATCTTACAACTGAGATATTTCCTCCTAGACCTTCCAATTCGGTCTTAAATTGGACAAATGAATCATCATCGATTTCTGGATCAACAATAATTGTTATATCCAATTCATTGAACGATGTTATTTGATATCTTTTATGATCCTCTTGTTCTGAAGAGGAGGTGTCTAACATCACTACTCTATATTCCTTTTCGTGTTCAAAGGAATTGTCTTTTCTAAAAGCCAAATATTTCACCTGACTTTCTTCTTCATTAAATATCACATTTTTAAAATCCTGGTATTTAATTCTCCCAACAATAACGAATTGCTCATCATCAGGAGCATTTAATAATAAGGATTGCTTTATATTTTTCTGAAACTCTTTTCTCTCAAAGCGTATGGCAAAGCCGCCCTTACCTGCATAATAGCTCCACATGGCATGTGATTCTTTTTCAGAATTAAACCAACAGCTTACAAAATGAGCATTTTGAACTTTTTTTAATATTTCTCGTTGTTGTAAAAGAGACTCTCTGGCACTTTCTTTTAAATAATTAAAGTCAAAATCTGTTAAATCAGGATTTTTATCAGAAATTGGAAAATGAAAATAATCTTGGTAATGATTAATTAATTCAGTTATATCGTAGGTTTTAATACCCTCTAAATTATCTTTAAACCTGTCCATTCTTGTTAGATATAACGACTTACTCGATAATAAATCAACAAGCTTTTCTTTATCCATGAAGCGATATAAATATTTCTTTTTAATACCTCTGGTGTGATATGTATTCCACTTTTTTGGCATATTTCTAAAATTTCAATCTTTTTTTTACCAGTTAATAATTGTTACATTAATCCTTTAATTATACATTGATTTTTCAATTTACTCTTTAAACTCTGGATTTATTTTTTTGCATTAAAGCCACCGCTATTCCAAAATAAATAAAGTCCCACTATAAAAAACACCATCATAAAACCAAAAAAACCATTTTTACTTATGTCGTTAAATATGGCATTTATTCCAAGTATTATCATACTCCCTATCATCAAAAATAATCCTATTGCACCAATTTGTGAATCATCCATTATTAATCGTTTATTTGAACTTTTGGTTTATTGTTTTAACCCGCTTCTTGATCTCTTTATAGGTTACGTCATCAACCCATGTAAGGCGTAATTGCGGTTATATATCTTTGTTGGCGTTAATTATATTCAGTTCTTTTATTATTAATATCAGTATTTTAATTTCCATAATGGATAAAACAATAGTTCCAATAAAAAACAATACTCTAATAATGAAATATAAATTAAAATACTCACCTTTATATAGTAAAAGCAAAATTCCAAAAAGCACAAAAACAGGAATAAAAGCAATTAAAAGTCTTTTATTTAGTTTGTTTTCTTTTTTATATTTTTTTCTGTCATATTTATTCGATATTCTTTGTTTAATATACCTCATAAATAACAACCAAACTATCAAATATATTATAACAGGTATTATTCCGATACTTACAGTATTAATATTCATTAGCATGTTTTATAATCGTAAATATTGGTTATTAATGCCAACGTATAACGATAGTAACAATTTATTATCTTTATTCCGACTTCGATTTCTTTTTTTTATATTTCCCTTTTAGTCTGCTAAAATTATTTCTTATTATAATAATCATAAAGAAAGGTGGGATGAGCGAAAGAACATTTAATATTTTTGTTAAATTCCTTCCAGGTGTAATATCGCCAAAATGGAATGAAAATATTGATTCAATCCAAAATTCAGAAAATGGTAAATTTTTCACCTTGCGAGAATTAAAATTAATTAACAGTTCTAAATCATCTATTTCCCTATCTAGGGCATCCAAAATGAGTGGTTTGAAAATTGATGGAGGGCCCATATACCTTATTTCCGTTTCAACAGAATCATTTTTTGAAATTGTAAGGGACCATTTTCCGTTCATAGAACCTACAAGAAGGTAATCAAAAGTATATTTTTCGGGTATTTCGATAAATTTTGGGCCTCTCCCAATAAATTCCTTTTCTAAATGTTTCCTGATTCTTTTCAAGTCTTTAACAGGTATATTGTTTTTAGTGTTTTCTTGAATTAGTGAAATTTCATTTTCAAAAAAAGAATCAGAAATATTATAATATTTTGGATTGTGTTGAAATAAAAAATATGTCGCTGTAGGATAGATATAAAGTGAAATAAATAATAAGACCAAGAATTTATGTAATCCTTTATAATGTTTTTTTAATAAAATAAAAACAGCAATAAAAAAAAGAAACAACAAAATTCCCAAACTTCTAATAGGTACATTATAAGCACCAGTTATTGCTTCATAAATAATAGATATTATATATAATGAAAGAACAAAAGCAAATCCGAAAACCATTAAAAACACTGTTTTATCAATTTTTTTCATCGCTGATATATTATATAGGTTTTCATTTTTTACTTTTATTCTTTGGCTTAAAAATGTAATCCAATATAATAACGTAAACTATTGTTAGTTCAGGTATAACTGCATAATAAACAAAATTAACTTCATGCTTTTTTAAAATTCTTTCAAGTTCTGAATCAATTATCTCAACAGGAATTTTAAAAGAAAAAAAATAAGCTGATGAATTCCACGATAATGATAAGAATGCAAACAATAGACAAATTCCAATTATAGCTTTCTTAAATAAAATGAATTTAGGATATTTCTTAACAGAAATAAAATACAATGCTGTATATATTGGAAGCATTATTGGTAACATTGTTAAAAATTCACTCATTGATTTTCTAATTTTATATGTTTATCACAAAACGCTCTTTCCAATTCTTGTTGAGTACTCCAGAAAATAACTCCACATTCCTTACAATTCCGTCTCCCTTGAATTGCCAAGTATTTGTATAATGTTGGCTTTGATTTTATCCCCACCAATTTCATAATATCCACAATGGGCAGTTTATTCTCTTTATAATACGAAGCTGCCAGCATTGCTTTTTGTTTAGCTTCTTTTCCTAATCCTTTCTTCCTACCTAACTGCACCCCTCTTCGTCTTGCACTTTTAAGACCAGCTGTTGTTCTTTCTATAATAATATCTCTTTCCAATTGTGCAATGGCTCCAAAAAGGGTTAAAACAAATTTTCCATGTGCTGATGTTGTATCTATGAATGGGTCTTTTATGCTTTTAAATGAAACTCCAAGTTTATCAAACTCATCAACCAACTTTAAAAGATGAGATATACTTCTTGCTATTCTATCTAGTTTCCAAACCAGAACCGTATCTCCTTCTCGAAGCTTACTAATCATTAAATCCAAATCGTGCCTTTCTGCTTTTGCCCCTGAAGATATATCTCTATAAATATTCTTCTCAGAAACACCCTCTTTTAAAAGCGCATCAATCTGCAAATTAGGATTTTGAGACTTTGTACTAATTCTTACGTAACCAAAAATCATTCGGGGTATAATTATACCTTTAAAAGTATACTTATTAATTACACCTTTAAAATATACTTGTAATTACTTATTAACTTAAAAAACAGATAGTTCAATAAAACGGTCGTTTATGGAAACAAAAAAATGGACATTTAGTTAAGAGTCACGCTGCTACTTTCCTTAAAGAAAATAATAAATGAATATGCAGAACTCCCTAGGTACTTCAAAATAATGGAAGAAAATGCTCTGGTTAGAATTCTAAACCCTGATTCCTTCTATGATTTAATCTTAATTGCGCTAGGTGAAAAAATGAAAAAGACATGTAATCATATTTATTCAAATATAAAAGAAATCAATGATGATGATTCTGAACCATTTATTGCTGATTCCATAAACAAAATCGACACCTTTTGTAGAATACAGGGGTTTTGTTAATTTGGAAAATCCATATTCAAAACAAGTTGTTATTCATTTTCACACCTTGATTGCCATGTTAAATTTCCAATATAAAAGTAACACAGATTTGTACGAATCCTTTATTATGAAAGAAGATTTATAGGATTACCTTATAGTAGCACTTCTTTAATCTTTCTATGCTATGTTGTATTACAAATATTTTTTGTTGAAATTTGAAAGAATATAATTATTAATCAGCGTATACATTTCCGAATACGATTTTAATAGAATAAGCAGGAAAATAGGCCTAATATGAGTTATTTATTAAACTCATAACCCGAAGGTCACTGGTTCGAGTCCAGTTCCCGCTACTAGAAAAAAGCTTTCAGGAAACTGGAAGCTTTTTTTTTGACTTAAATCTCAACAGTATTTGACCTCATTTTACTCCATACTCCAACTTATATGCAGTTGGAGTTCTATGAGTGATCATCTTAAATTGTTTATTGAAATTAGAAATGGTTTGAAAGCCACTTTCATAACAGGCTTGTGTAATATTCATTTGCTCTTCAATAAGTAATTTACAGGCATTTCCAATTCGTATCTCGCTAAGGAATTCTGAAAATGTTTTGTTAGCATGAATCTTAAAATACCTACTAAAAGATGTTGGTGTTAAATTAGCTATGGAAGCTACCTCCCGAATACTTATTTTATGTTTAAAATTTCCCATCACATAATCCTGTACCTTATTCATTCTATCCGTGTCTCCATCCTTTAATGAATTTGTATACCCTGAACTGGCTAATAATTTTAATTTATCACTTAACGAAAGGTAGTTTAGAATTTTAAACAATTTCAGAACACTTTCAAATCCCTCAATTTTTAAAAGACCAACCATCATTTTTCTAATAATTTTGGCAGTACCACCAGTAACCTCTATACCTCTAAGACTTTTGTGAAAGAGTTGTTTTAACTTAATAAGCTCTTCTTTTCCCATTAAACTTTCAGAAATAAAATCCTCATGAAAATAAATTACAATCCCTTTGGACCATGATTTTTTTTCCACATTGAGCCCTTCATTATCACTTCGCCATAAATGGGGAAGATCAGGTCCAATAAAAACAAGATCACCCTCTTTAAAAGGCTTTACACTATCCCCAATCATGCGAGTCCCACTACCTTTTAACACCAAAAAAATCTGATATTCAGAATGAAAATGCAAATTTGGATCAAAATTGGGCTGCTCTAAGGCTTCAACTACAAATGCATGTGTTTTTGGAATGGCCGATTTTTGTAATGCAGTTTTCAATTTCTTTGTAAATAATAGCTATACACGGAATGCTAAAAAGGTGATTGAAATTATCCTAAACCGTGCACAATATTAATATATCCTAATATACTTAATAATAAAGCATTTAATGATATAATACAGTTATAAGCAGATAAAATTTAGTCTTTTATATTTAAGAATATTCAATAATATTGGGCTACAATCAATATATATCCATATTATGATAATGTTTATTAAGAAATTCTTGTTATTTACACTGATTTCCACCATAATAGTAAGTTGTGATACTTCTAAAAAATCTAGTGCAGATGATGGTCCACGTCGAATTGAGATCTTATTCTTAGGACATGCAGAAGAACATCATAATTCAAGAGCGTATTTCCCAATTTTAGCGTCGGCCCTGACCCAAAAAGGAATAAACATTACCTATACACAAGATGTTGATGGTCTTAACTCAGAAACATTGTCTCTATATGATGGATTGATCATCTATGCCAATCATGAAGAAATTTCAAAATTTCAAGAAACAGCACTGCTAGATTATGTAGCTCAGGGAAATGCTTTTATCCCCATACATTCCGCTAGTTTTTGTTTTAAGAATTCACCAGAGTACATTGAATTGGTTGGTGGGCAGTTTTCCAGCCATGAAACGGGAACTTTCGTAGCCGACATTACAAATAAAGAACATCCCTCAATGCAATCTTTTGAAGCCTTTTCAACTTGGGACGAAACCTATGTGCATGATAAGGTTGCCACTGATATTTCCGTTTTGATGGAACGCGTCGAAGGTGAACATCACGAGCCTTATACATGGGTAAAAGAACATGGAAAAGGAAAAGTTTTTTATACAGCCTATGGACATGATGAAAGAACTTGGGAAAACCCAGGGTTTCAAAAATTAATCGAAAATGGGATTTTATGGGCAGTGAACAAATCTGTAAAAGACAATTGGACAACATATATCAAGGACATTCCAAAATTAACCTATAAAGAAATGGCCAATATCCCAAACTATGAAAAAAGGGATCCAGCGCCTAAATATCAAATGCCCTTATCTCCTGAAGAATCAAAAAAATTAATTCAGGTGCCACCAGGGTTTCAATTGGAACTATTTGCTTCAGAACCAGATATCATTAACCCAATAGCCATGAATTGGGATGAAAAAGGTCGATTATGGGTTATTGAAACCGTCGATTATCCTAATACCGTCCGAGATGACAGAAATTCTGGAGATGACCGCATAAAAATTTGCGAAGATACTGATGGTGATGGCAAGGCAGATAAATTCACTGTTTTTGCGGACAACCTTAATATCCCAACAAGTTTTACTTTCTCAAATGGTGGAATCATAATCTCCCAGGCGCCTAACTTTATATTTTTAAAAGATACAGATGGTGATGATAAGGCGGATGTAAAAGAAGTCCTTATAGAGGGCTGGGGTGTTTTTGACACTCATGCAGGTCCTTCTAATTTACAAAATGGTATCGATAATAACATTTATGGCGTTGTTGGGTATTCTGGATATGAAGGCAACATATTTGGAGAGGATTTTAAATTTAGACAAGGCATATATCGTTTTGATTCCAAATTAAAGGATTTTGAATTTCTCACCAACACCAGCAACAATACCTGGGGATTGGGAATTACGGAAGACAACTCCATTTTTGCATCAACTGCAAACAATACCCATAGTGTATTCTTTGGTATTAATAACAGGTATTTTGATAATGTTGATGGCATACCAGTTCAAGGCAGTAAAAAAATAGATGGGCATTATGATATGCAAGCCATTACCCCAAATATAAGACAGGTTGATGTTTTTGGAGGGTTTACTGCTGCAGCCGGCCATCACTTTTATACAGCTCGAGCTTATCCTAGTACTTTTTGGAATGAAGTTGCCTTTGTTTGTGAACCTACAGGTAATTTGGTTCATATCTCAAAAATAGAAAAAGACGGAGCTGGTTTCATTGAGAAAGACGGTGGCAATTTAATGGCAAGCTCAGATGAGTGGGTTTCCCCTGTTGAAGCAAAAGTTGGTCCAGATGGACAAGTCTGGGTCTTAGACTGGTATAATTTTATTGTACAGCACAATCCTACTCCTACAAGTGAAAGGGGTGGATATCCTGCAGAAAATGGAGATGGAAACGCTTATAAAAACCCATTGAGAGACAAATCCAGAGGACGCGTTTGGAGAATAGTTCATAAAAAATCCGATGCATATGAACCCCTAGAATTGGATGCTAACAATACAGAAGAATTGGTAGCGGCACTATCCAATGATAATTTATTCTGGAGATTAACAGCACAACGCCTAATGGTAGAAAAGGGAGACACTTCTATTTTGCCAGATCTATATGCATTAGTTAATAACAATTCAGCAGATGGACTAAATCTTAATCCAGCCGCTCTTCATGCGCTATGGACTATCCAAGGTTTGGGTGTAATTGCAACTAATAGTGAGGCACAGGCTGTTGTGGCATCCGCATTATCTCATACATCTAAAGCGGTTAGAAAAGCCGCCATTCAGATTCTACCAAAAAATAAATGGGCAGATAATGCAATAATCAAGGCTGACGTCTTAAAGGATAAAGATTCTGGTGTGCAATTGGCCAGCTTACTTTATTTTGCAGATAGAGAAGCCTCAACTGAGATAGGTTGGATGCTTTTTGAATTAAATAAAGATGAAAAAATTGTAAGTGACCTATGGTTATCCAAAGCGATGTATATCGCCGCCAGCAAACATAAGGTAGGATTTTTGAGTGCATTTAAAAATTCCAACCCCAATTTTAAAGTGAGCACAAAGAAAAAGGAGGAGGACGATAGTGATAGGAAAAGTCGTGATAGAAATGCTTTTGAAGGCACTTCAATAGCGGAGTTACTAGCAAACACCTATATGAATTCTACAGATTTAACTTTTGCTCAGGATACACCTTCCAACGGAGAATCCACTGTGATACTAATCAAGACCATTCCAAATGAAATGAAATATGACCTTACCGAATTTACGGTTGAAGCTGGAGAACAAATTGAATTGGTTTTTGAAAACAATGATTTTATGCAGCACAATATTGTGATTACAAGCCCAGATAAAAAAGATATTGTTGGGGTGGCTTCTGATAAATTAGCAATGGATGCAAATGGATCTGATTTAAATTATGTTCCAGCAATTCCTGAAGTTTTGTTTGCAACTGCCATTGTAAACCCTGATGACAAGGTTATCTTAAAATTTACCGCACCATCAGAACCTGGAATCTATCCCTACATCTGTACGTTCCCAGGACATTGGAGAATAATGCAAGGCAGCATGACAGTTGTGGCAAGTAAATAAATTTCTAAAAAAATTATTCAGTAAAAGATCATAACCAGTACCTATGGCAATAAAAATACAATACGGTGTCAGCACTTGGCTTTGGACATCCCCCTTTACAACTAAATCAGTTTCCTTATTTCCAAAAATCAAGGAGATGGGTTATGATGTTGTGGAAATTCCAATCGAAGACCCTGCATTGATCAATGGAAAAGAAGTAAAAGCAGCTTTGGATCAGCATGGATTAAAAGCAGTTGCCTGTGGTGCTTTTGGCCCCACAAGAGATCTTACAAATGAGGATGCCAAAATTCATGAGAACTGCTTTCAATATATACAGGATAGTTTTGAACTATGTAATGAATGGGATACCACCTTTTTAGCAGGACCCATGTATTCAGCAGTTGGAAAGGCAAGAATGGTATCTCCTGAGCAAAGAAAAATTGAATGGAACAGAGCCGTAACGAATATTTATAAAGTTTGCGAAATGGCAAAAAGCCAAGGGTTGTCCGTGGCACTGGAACCTTTGAATAGATTTGAGTCTGATATGATAAATACCGCAGAAGATGTAATGAGGCTTATAAAAGAAGTGAATCACGAAAGTGCTAAGGTACTTTTAGATGGTTTCCATATGGCCATTGAAGAAACCAATTTAGAAAAAGCCATCCTCACCGCTGGAGATAAATTAATCCATGTTCAGGTCTCAGAGAACTATAGAGGCACACCAGGCACTGGGCAGACACCATGGAATGATTTTAAAAGTGGATTGGAAAAAATAAATTATGAAGGCGCAATGTCCATTGAAAGTTTTAATCCAGGAAATAATGAATTGGCCGGAGCAGTTTGCATATGGAAAAATTTAGCTGAAAACCAGGATGATTTTGCCTCAGAAGGACTTGCCTTCCTAAAGAAAACATTTAATACATAAAAGAAACACATGAATACTAAAATAATGAACATCGCAATAGTAGGCCTAGGTTTTGGTGCGGAATTCATCCCCATATATCAAAAGCATCCCAACGCGAATCTAATAGCTATATCACAGCGCACACAATCCAAACTGGATGAAATTGGAGATGCCTTTGGAATTAAAAAAAGATACACCTCTTATGATGAGCTTTTAAAAGATCCAGAAATTGACGCTGTTCATATAAACACTCCAATCCCAGACCACGGTATTCAATCTATAAAGGCATTAAAAGCAGGCAAGCATGTAGCATGTACTGTCCCTATGGCAACCACCGTTGCCGAATGCGAAGAAATTGTAGCCTTGACTAAGGAAAAAGGACTTACCTATATGATGATGAGGAATTAGGAAAGGTTCAGTTTTTAAAAGCAAGCCATCAACAGGACATGGATGGATGGCCAAATTACTGGCCAGGATTGCCTCCAATGCATTACGCTACACATTGCATTGGACCCATTTTAGGTTTAACAAGAGGTGAAGCCGAATACGTTTCCTGTTTTGGTTCAGGAACCATTAGAGAAGAACTTATTCCACATTACAATTCTCCTTATGCCATAGAATCTGCTCATATTAAATTTAGAAATTCTGATTTAAGCGCACAGGTTTATAGATCCCTATTTGATGTTGCTCGACAATACAGGGAGAGTTTTGAAGTATATGGCTCTAAAAAATCAGTGGAATGGCCGCTTATAGAAGGGCAACCTTTGGTGGTGCATACTGCAAAACGACCAGAACCTGAAATCCCAGAAGAAATGGAATGTCCGGATTTTGCAAAGTTACTGCCCAAAGAAATTCAGCATTTTACAACGAAAGGAGTATATGATACTGATGAACACCAACACCTTTCTTTTACTCAAGGTGGAGGACACGGTGGTTCTCATCCACATTTGGTGCATGAATTTGTCAATTCTTTACTTGAAAATAAATCCCCTTACCCCAATGCCATGCAGTCGGCGAACATGACTTGTGTTGGAATCTTGGCACATGAATCAGCTCAAAAAGGAGGAGCATTGCTTAAACTTCCAGAATTTACATTTAACACATAAAAGGCAGTAACCACTCTATAACCATAGGATTACCCTTAAAGTCTAGTTCAATTACTAGCAAAAAAAGCTTTCAGTTTCCTGAAAGCTTTTTTCTTATAAATCCTGCATTTACATCTAAGCAAACACTACTTAAGATCTTAAATAACCACTGTTTTTCCTGGAATTGGCACGGCATATCTTCCATTAGCATCTGGAAGAGTTGGTGATTGAGAATCCCAATTCATTTCTTCTGGCATTAATTTTAGCTCTGAGTTCATAGCATCATCCCATGTTACTACCTTTCCACTGTATGTTGCCATTCTACCTAAAATTGCACTCATCGTACTTTTTGCACCATACTCCGCATTGTTTATAACTCCCTTTTCCCTAATAGATGCAAATAACCTATTATGCTCTTCTTGATATGGGTTGTGCCCCTCAGAATTCGATATGTTATGCAGTACTTTTTTAGATAAATCAAAAATCTTAGCAACACCGGCATCATTGGTCTCAACGGTTCCGTTTGTTCCTTGAAAAACCTCTCCAACTTTATTCATGGTATTGGGTTGGTGACGGCATTGACTTGAAATTACTGCCCCTCCAGGATATTTAAATTCAACAAAATGGTGGTCAAATATTTCGCCATGATCTTTCCCGTTCCGAACCAATCTTCCTCCCATTCCTTGAGCTGAAATAGGGTACTCTCCTATAAACCAGTTTGCCACATCGATATTATGTATGTGTTGTTCTAAAATATGATCCCCACAAAGCCAATTAAAGTAATACCAGTTACGCATTTGATATTCCAATTCTGTCTGCTCTGGCAATCTTTTTCTAACCCATACTCCAGCACTGTTCCAATATACTTGCCCTGAAATAATTTTCCCAATGGACCCTGCTTGTATGGACGCTAATGTTTTTATGTAATTCTCTTGGTACCTTCTCTGAAGCCCTACGACCACATTCAATTTCTTTTGTTTTGCCAATTGTGCTATTTCAAGCACTTTTCTTACCCCAGGAGCATCTGTTGCAACTGGTTTCTCCATAAAGACATGTTTATCATTTTCTATGGCATAGGCAAAATGATAGGGTCTAAATCCTGGTGGTGTTGCTAATATGACTACATCAGCTAAATCTATTGCTTTTTTATAGGCATCAAACCCATAAAATTTATGTTTCTCTTTAACATTGATCTTTTTCGTATCCTTGTAAGCTTCACTTAAATTATTGAAACTAGAATTTAAACGGTCTTCAAAGGCATCAGCCATGGCCACTAATTCTACATTGTCATCCGCTTGAAGTGCTTGGTTTACGGCTCCTGATCCGCGCCCTCCACAACCAACAAGTGCAATTTTCAATTTTCTCTCATTGAATATGTTCGCCATACCTTCCATTTCCATAGCTGGTAATATTAACCCAGCTGATAAAAGGGCTGAATTTTTCACAAAGCCTCTTCTAGATTCCTTAATTGCTTCATTTTTTGTTTTCATTCTATTATTTTTTCTATAATTATTGAACTCCTTTTTAACAAATTAGAACTTAAAGTTAACAAGAAAACAAACAGTTTTCTAAAAATTATTTTTCCTATAGATACTACTCATCTCTTAACCAATATTTGTTTAAGTCTTCCTCGTTGGGCACATCACTTGTACTTACTATCCTAAAACCTACAAACGGAGCATCAGTATTCCACCATTTACTCTTTGGGAATTGAGGATCCCTACTTTTCCAAATTGCACTAGAGGCTCTCCTTGATGCACTTCTGAGTTGATGCTCTTTAGACTTGAACGAACCTCCTCTAACAACTACAGGATACTCTTTTGTAATTGGCTGAAAGGAAACACCTTTATCATTGTATGCATCAGGTTTATATTGATCCAAAGTCCATTCTGCAACATTACCATACATATCATATAGACCCCATGGATTGGGTTTTTTCTCCCCTACTTTATGATAGGTATTCAAACTATTATACTCATACCAAGCAAAGTCTTTTAATTTTGAAGGGTCATTGCCAAAAAAGAAAGTGGTTTCACTACCAGATCGGGCAGCATACTCCCATTCTGCCTCTGTTGGCAATCTATAAAAACGACCCGTCTTCGCGGAGAGCCATTCACAGAATTTAGAAGCTGCATAAAGTGTTGTATTCCCTACAGGCAAATCCTTACTTGTTCCCATTCCCAAACTCATATCAACATAAGGCACAGTTGCTCCTGCAACCGCATCAACTTCAATACTTATTTGATTCTCTTTAGTATGTGCTATTGCATCTATTGAACGCTGTAAAAAAAGGTTATAAAGATCCCATGTAATCTCATATTTAGACATCAGAAAAGATTTAATTTCCATCTCATGTTTAGGGCCTTCGTCATTTTTTCTTCCCAATTCCTCATCTGGGCTACCCATAACAAATTTTCCAGATGGAATTTGCACCATTTCAATAGTTAAATCAGTCCCAGTAAATTGCTGCGTGAAATCTGTCTGCTGGGACCATAATATTTGTGTGATAAATACTGCTAAAAAACATATAAACTGACACTCCTTTATCATCTCCTTATTAATAATTATCACTGTTTTTATAAGCATCTATAACTGCTAACTCACCTTTCTTACCCTCTAGTGAATTGCCGTGCTCCATTCCAATGACACCCTTAAAATCTTTACTATGGATGTATTTAAACACATTTCTATAATTTATTTCTCCTGTCGTAGGCTCATTTCTTCCAGGATTGTCTCCTACCTGGAAATAGGCTATTTCCTCCCAAGAAGCCTCAATATTTGGGATTAAATTCCCTTCCTGTATCTGCTGGTGGTATATATCGAATAAAATTTTGCAAGATGGACTATCTACTGCCTTACATATTTCATATGCCTGTGGGCTTTCAGAAAGAAATTGACCAGGGTGATTCCTAAAATTTAAAGGCTCCAATACCATAACAATGCCATGAGGCTCAAGAATTGCACTTGCTCGCTTCAGCGTCTCAACAACATTCGCCGTTTGATATGCTTTTTTTAATTTTAAATCCACATGACCTGGAACTACAGTGACCCATTTAGCATTGACCCGTTTTGCAACTGCTACTGACTCCTGAATTTCCTTTAAGAATTTTTCTCGTAAGGAGCTGTCATTATTAGTTAGGTTAGGCTTGTTCCAATATATTTCATGCGCTACAAAAACACCCATCTTCATATTGTGCTTTACTAAGGTCTTTGATATGGCTTCTTGCAGTTCTACAGTTCTGTTCTTCATTCCATTGTCCTCAAAGGCAGTAAACCCCTGAGCGGCCATAAATTCAATTTGCGCTATTGGGTCATCCCCAGCATGGTTCTTGAACATTCCTAAATGAGGGGCATAGTTCATCTTAAAATCATACTTTTTAGATGAAAATTTAGATGCCGTATCAGCTGCCATACTTAAGTTGATTCCTCCAAGGCCAATAGCAGCAGTACCCAATATTTTCTGTTTTACAAAATCTCTTCTTTTCATATTTTATTTAATTGAAATAACCAATACTAAAAATAGTAAAACTATGACTGGAAATTTTTTAATTAGTTGGGTTTTAATCAACAAGTTTTATAGTATAGGTATACGAATATTTTTTATCCAACAATCTATAGGCATCATGTGGCAATGCTCCCCAACTATTATCCCCTCCTATACCACGTTGTTTTAAATCCAAATGTAGATATACCTTATCTTCAACTACTATGTCCGTAGGATGCTTTTGCCCCTTGGTTAATCCTGCATCAAGACTTTCAGTAGACATGTTCAGAGCACTAAAACCTAATGCTTGACTCCCCTTAATCACAATTCCTTGGTCATTAACATCCAATAAGGACACCCATCTAACATCTGTCTTATAACCAGATTCTTGTGGTCGTATATAGGTCCAAGTAAATTCATCTTTCACATTATTAGCATACGCTCCAATAAAGGCAGCTGTATTACGATCAGAATAATTCTCCCACGGCCCTCTGCCATAATACTTTAAATTAGTATACTCCCCCGGTAAAATAAGGCGCATTCCAAACCTGGGTAATTCTGGCAATTCCATCCCTTCTGTATCCATGCTTGCTGCAATGGTAATGGTACCATTACCATTAAAATCATATATTATTTGATAGGGTATATTAGCATCAGAAAGAAGATAATTTACCTTTATAGAGACGTTTTTATCTTTAGACTCAATTACCTCAACATCCTTTACTGTAGGGTTCTGATGGGCCGTTTTCCATATTTTTGACTTTTGCGGCATGTTATTTCCAAAGTCATTATCTATTGGAGCTCTCCAAAAATAAGGTTCAGGAAATCCCGACATTGCTTGTTTTGGGTTATCCCTTAAATTATAGGTTATCAAGGTGCCCTTTTTTAAATCAAACTGGCCTTCTGTTGTATTTGATGAAAAATGCAAAATCCCCATTTTTGTAGCATAATCCACAATATTTCCTTTCGTTTCCTCCTCCTTTTCAACAGTAAAGAATGATTCATTTCCCAATTTAAACTGCTCCCTTGCTGCTTCATGATTTTCGGGAACCAATTGGGAAGCTTCTTTGGTATAGGCAAAGACGTTTAAAAAATATTCCTTGGAACCCAATTCTGGGATCTCTAATTTGTGTGCTATGTTCTCATCAGGTTTTGCACTAAGATTAAATGTCCCACTTGCAAAGGGCTTTCCGTTTTCAATAATTTCCCATTGAAAATTATACCTGTCCAAATCTGTAAAATTATGGTTGTTTAAAATTTCTAAGGTGTTATCCTTTTTTAATTCAAAATGAATGTTTTGATATACCTTTTTAACTTCTTCCATTGCTGGGTGCGCAATTCTATCTGCAGTGACCAAACCATTGGCACAGAAATTTTCATCATGTTGTAAATCTATACCACCTAAATCTCCGCCATAAGCCCAAAAGAACTTACCATCATCTGTCTCGGCTTTTAAGCCTTGGTCTACCCAATCCCATATAAAACCGCCCTGCATTATTTTACTGCTATTGATAATATCCCAATATTCCTGAAAATTTCCATTACTATTCCCCATGGCATGTGAATATTCACACATGATATAAGGTCTTTTTTTGCCAGATTCCGCATATGCAATCATGCTTTTCATCCCTGGATACATTGGTCCAACAATGTCTGTATTTTCATTTTCCCCCGCCTGCTCAAACATTACAAAACGAGTGTTATCTTTTTTCTTTAACCAATCGTACCCTTCATAGAACACAGGGCCATTACCACATTCATTACCCATGGACCAAATGATTACGGAAGGGTGATTTTTGTTCTGCTCAAACATTCTTTCTATTCTGTCTAGATGTGCTGGTGCCCATTCTGGTAAATACGCAGGATGCTCTTCTTTAGAAAATGGCCCTTGCAACTCTGCTCCCATTGCATGTGTTTCTATATTGGCTTCATCCACTACATACATTCCATATTCATCACATAGTTTGTATATATAAGGATCGTGAGGATAATGGCTCATCCTTATGGCATTAATATTATTTTGTTTCATTATTTTAATATCCTCTAGCATTGTAGCCCTGTCTGGCACATGCCCTTTTTCACCATGGTGTTCATGAAGGTTTACACCCTTTACCATAATTCTTTTTCCATTGACCATTAACTGCCCCTCTATAATCTCTATTTTTCTAAACCCAGTTTTATCAGAAATAACCGCTAAATCATTTCCTTTTGCATCAGACAGTTTTAATACATAACGGTATAGTGAAGGACTTTCCCCGCTCCATTTAGCTACATTCTTCACTATTCCTGAAAATTGTATTTCCAAATCCTTTGCTGTAACTTTCTTTGATTCAGAAAAAATGGCCTTTCCAGAATCGTCAAACAACTCAAAGGATAGTACTGCTTTTTTTGGGGCCTTTTTTTTAAAACGTTTTAAATTCACCTTCAAATCGATACTACCATTTACATAATTTTCATCCAATCCGCATTTTAAAAAGTAATCCTGGATGGTAAGTTTAGGCTTCGCCTGTAAATAAACATCTCTTTCAATACCGCTTAGCCTCCAAAAATCCTGGTCTTCTAAATAACTGCCATCATGCCAACGAAATACTTGGACAGCAATCAGGTTTTCCTTGTCTGTTAAAAATTCAGTGACATTAAATTCTGCAATGGTTTTAGAAGCTTTGGTCATACCCACTTCATGTCCATTCACATAAATTTTTGCATATCCTGATATGGATCCAAAAACCAAAAAGACTTCTTTATCACTCCAATCGCTTGGCCTATTAAAAGTTCTTCTGTATGTTCCTACCGGATTGTAATCACCGTCTATAAAAGGCGGGTTCTTAGGGAATGGATACACAATATTGGTATATATTGGCGTATCAAAACCTTCTAATTCCCAATTGGAGGGTACTTCTATGGTATTCCATTCTTTATCTAAAAAAGAAGTGCTATAATAATCCTTAGGCCTGTTTACGGGATTTTTAACCAAATTAAACTTCCATGTACCATTTAAGCTTTTATATAAATTGGAATTTTCAGGCTTACTCGTTTTAGCTGAGGCTTCATCATCAAAAAGGACAAAAGCAGTTCGCCCAGATTCTTTATTTGAGTCAATCTTCATCGGGTTCTCCCATTCATTATTCCCTTCTTGGGAACATAACAGGTTCATTGCGAAAATTAAAGTTATTGCAAATACCACGTTCTTCATTCTATCACATATTAATATTAAAAATTATTGATCGAAATAATTAAGATCAACCTTCAAAAAAAGTTTGGTCTTTACATAGTAGATGCCAAACAAATACTCTTTATAAACCTAAAACTAGATGCTTTTAAACCATATACACCATCAAAACATAAATATAACCAAAATATATTAAACGTAAAACATACATTTATTATATTTGACGGCAACAGATGATAATGCAGAAAACGGGATAATAAAAAATGTACGCAACACTTAATACAGCACCTCATAGACGGTATAATATTTTAACAGGAGAATGGATTTTAGTTTCACCACACCGAAATAAAAGGCCTTGGCAGGGCAAAAAAGATGTAGCAGCACCAGCCCAAACTATTGCATATGACAAAGATTGTTTTTTATGCCCCGACAACCTAAGAGCCAATGGTAGTACTAACCCAAATTATAAAGGGGTATACAGTTTTGTGAACGATTATGCTGCAATCAACAATCATGCAGAATATAAGGAATATAATGATGGGTTATTGACCGCAGAAACAGAAACAGGAATATGCAAAGTCATTTGTTTTTCTGATGACCATTCCTTGACTCTTCCCTTGATGACTGCTTCTCAAATAACTGCTGTGATTCAAACTTGGAAAAGTGAATATCTTCAATTAGGAGCAAAACAAGATATTAATTACGTACAAATTTTTGAAAACAAGGGCGCAATAATGGGTTGTAGCAATCCCCATCCACATGGTCAAATATGGGCACATCGGTCCGTACCTGTTGAAATCTTAAAGAAAAATAAAATGCAGCAGGTATTTTGGGAGCAAAATAAAAAAAGCCTGTTATCGGAATATCTTGAGCAAGAACTTAAATGCAATAAAAGAATTGTACTTCAAAATGAACATTTTGTTGCCCTAGTACCATTTTGGGCAGTTTGGCCTTATGAAATCATGATTCTACCCAAGAACCACTACCAACACATTGGTCAGTTAAGTGTTGATGAAGAAAAAACCTTTGCCGAAATCATCAAAAAAGTGACTATAAAATATGACAACCTCTTTGAAACCTCTTTTCCATATTCCGCAGGAATACACCAATGTCCCACCGATGGACCGGCTCATCCTGAATGGCATTTTCATATGTTGTTTTACCCTCCCTTATTAAGGTCTTCTGAAGTTAAAAAATTTATGGTAGGATATGAAATGTTTGCCACTCCCCAACGAGATATAACCGCTGAATCTGCGGCCAATACCTTAAGAAACCTAAAAGACATACATTTCAGCCTTTAATAAATACAAGTCCGAAACACTATTTTGCCAAAAAAACACCACTAATTATGAAACAAAAGGTAACCCTGAAAATATTGTCGGAAATACTCAATGTTTCTATTTCTACCGTTTCCAAATCATTATCGGACAGTGGTGACATAAGTGTTTCCACCAAGAAACGGGTTCTAAAAATGGCCAAACACTATAACTACAAGCCTAATCCCATGGCCAGTAGTTTAAAAACAAATAGAACACGTATTATCGGGGTAGTAATTCCCGAAATCTATTCCCACTTTTTCGCTGAAGTCCTCTTAGGGATAGAAAATGAGGTTAGAAAACAAGGCTATCAAGTTATTATTATTTTTTCAAGTAATTCCTTTAAAAAAGAAACAAATGCAATGGATCTTTTTTTAAATGGCTTTGTAGATGGTGTGATTTTATCCCTCGCTACAGAGACCTTTTTTAAAGATGATTTTTCTCATTTGCAAAGTGCAATAGACAATAAGTTACCACTGGTTTTGTTTGACAGAACTACGGATAAAATTGAATGTGACAAAATAGTAATAGATGATTATGAAATCACTGTAAAAGCTACAAATAGCTTAATTAAACAAGGTTGTAAAAACATAGTATTTTATTCAAACTTAGATAAAATTGGAGTTGACAAAATGAGAATTGAAGGTTACAAACACAGTATAACAACACATTCTAATTATACTAATGAGGGTGTTGTTTTATCGTTGTCTGATTCAGGTACTATAAAAACTCTATTCTCAAATTATTTGGATAATAATGTAGTTGATGCAATCATAGCAAGTGATGAATTAGCTTCCATAAACATATTAAATGTTGCCAAAACAAAAGGTTATAAAATACCTAAAGATATATCTGTTATTGGATTTACTGACGGATTGTTATCAATAAACGCTGCACCTTCCTTAACCTCTGTCAATCAAAAAGCAATTCAAATGGGCAGTGACTCTGTGAAGACCTTAATAAACCGTATTAACAACAATAATGCTCCTATCACTACCCAAACATTAAATGCTTTTTTAACTGAAAGAGAGTCTACAAAAAAATCATTATAACAATCTCCTAAAATAAAGTACCATTTAAGACTTGCTTTTGCTTCTCCTAACAAGATAAACTATGACAAGAGCAGCAATTGCAAAAAGAACAGCTAAAATTATATAGAGGCTGTTTTTCTTCTCTTCTATTTCAACAATCTCCAACAACGTATTAATAGGTTGGTTTGTTAACAGCTGTTGTTTCCCCCCCAACCATGTAACGATAACGGCATCCACTTTTGTCGCATTTCCCAAACCAAAATGTGCTATGGTAGAATTCTGTGACAAGTGACTAGATCCTCCCCCATCTATTTCCCGTATCATATGGGTATCTCCAATCACTACTTCAACTTTGGACCCAATACCCCTTGTCTCTGATTGAATCCCTTTTAAGGCTACTTTAAGCCAGTTTCCCTTAGCGGAATTATTACGAAATAAACTAGTTTTTGAAGGTACTGGATAACCAGGAAGAATAGCCTTTTGATTCACGACCAAAATATCCATATCTCCATCGTTTTCAATGTCGAATATAACAGACCCTCTACCAATACCATAATCATTAAGGCCTATTTCCCAAGCTTTCTCAGTGAATGAACCATTATTGTTTTCAAAATAGAAATCTGGCATGGGCACGCAATTGGGATTTAAGTCCCCATTGGAGACATAAAGGTCCAGATCCGTATCATGGTCAAAATCAGCGAAATTTGCACCCCAACTAATTGACATCAGTGAAGTTCCCAAATCTTTTGCCATATCTACAAAGGGGTCGTCACCTCCATTAACCATAAAAAGATTAAAACGAATATTGGTTATAAAATAATCCAAAAGACCATTGTTATCATAATCTCCTATAGCCGCGCCCATGGCATTTATCTTTAAATCCATTTCCTTTTCGGCACTAATGTCTTTAAAACCTTTTCTTGGGTGCTTGTTTTCTAAGAGCAAGCTCGGTACAGCTTTATAACCAAAGTCATGATTAACAATGACATCCTGATCCGCATCATTATCAAAATCGGTAAACAACGCCCCAAAGCCAAAACCTCTATGGCTCATACCATAAGCCTCATATTCATTCGAAAAAGACTTTCCTCCCTTATTGATTAACAAATATCCTTTAGCAGTTTGGTTGGCATTTACTATGGTTGCATCATTTATCTCACTAAGTTCTCCCTCATACTCTAAAAAGTAATTACCAATATACAGATCTGGATACCCATCCGCATTTACATCTCCAAAACTAGCACCTGTACTAAAGGAATACAAAGAATTAAGTCCGTATTCTTTTGTAGCATCCCTAAAGGTCATGTCCCCATTATTTATAAAAAGAAGGTTTTTTGCTCTTGGGATAATCTTTGTAGTATCCTTTGTTGACAATGTGGTCACAACAAGGTCTACCCAACCATCTTTATTTACATCGGCACTTGCTGTTCCTTGGGTTATGAAATCCTTTGTTATTTGTAAGCCAGAAGTCCCATATATATTTTTAAACGTACCATCACCATTATTTAAATACAAAACATCCTCTTTCATTCCGCTGGTTATGAATAAATCTTCAAAACCATCATTATTAAAATCAAAAACGGTAATACCTCCTCCAAACATGCCTTCAAAAACCTCAAATTGATGATTGATTCCCGCCGCTTCGGTAACATCTTCAAAAGAAGTTTGGGCTGAGACACCCAAAATTCCAAACAATCCAAATAGTGCTAAGACAATTCTATTCCTTACAAATGACATAGTCAATTCTTAATTTCCCAGTAAAGGTGGTTTATATTCTGACCTATTTTAGTTCCTTCTTCCAAACCTACATTGTTATCCTGTTGCGTATGGATTCCTCCATAGAATCTAGAATCAGCAGTCTCTTGGGCAACTTCCCAAAATGAATTAAAAGACCTTTCTACAAAATCCACATCACGAATCTCATCTCGTCCCCTCCCAATATGTGAAGCATCTGTAAGAGAAAAAGGCGCTCCAAAGGCATCTTCTAAAACTGTTGCTGCAGAAGCAGCTTGTATACCATGCCCTGAAGGGAAAGAAGGGAAAGGAGGATCCGGCCAAAAAGACACCCATTCTTCATCTATAAATTTCGGTATAAAAGTATTGGGTCTTTCTGTAAAAAAATGATATTTCCATTTCCAACACTCAATAAAAGCATCAGCAACCGCCATGCCTACTTTTGCATACGTTTTAGTGCAAACAATTAAAGATGGCATTTCTTTTTTAACAGCAAATGTAGCGAGGTAATAAGAATGCCCTGGTGGTGTAAAAGAAACATCTGGATCATCTCCCCACCATATAGCAGCTTCCTTTTCTTCTTGTGTTAAAGATTGTTCTTTGTTGTACACCTTTAAAAATTCATTGTAATAAGGAGAACCTTTTACACTATCATATGGAATTATATCAGGAAGAGGCAACGCTGCATTCACCTTTAAAAAAGTTCTGTTCTTTCCCCAATGTGGATGAAGCGGATGATGACTAAACGATTGTGCATACAAAGGCGGCTTCCATGAACCAAGCGTATCTGGATGCATTAAATTCTTATCAAAGTTCCTTAAATAAGCTCTATGACCTCCATCAGATTTAGCCCATTCATAAATAGTTTCCGAAATTTTCCTTCCATAAGCTATAGAGCGATTAATAATTTGCTCATCAGTCATATTTCTTGAAAATGATACTTGAATTGCATGCTCCAAAGAATCTATTTTAGCTTTATTCTCATCTGATGTTTGATTGTACAACTTCTTAATTATACTTGCCTGGGCGGCATTTAATGAAAGAAGCCAATTATAAGAAGTTTCATGCTCCGGTTTTGGCAAATCTCCCAAACCATTCAACTGATCAGCAATAGATTGATGTGTGGGATATCCATTGACAATTGACTCATACTGTGAAAGACCTATATATCCAAAACAGCGAGATGCGTATGTTGGTGAGTTTGCTGGAGTGTACTGCGTTATGTATATAGCCATTTCTGACCATAAAATAGAAACATCCTGTTCTGTATAAGTTTCTTTTTTGGAGTTATTGCAACTATAGCATAATAAAACTGTAGTAAGCAATAACGCCATTACTTTGATTTTGTTTATATCTCTCAATTGTCTCTACTATTTATTTACCTATTCATTTTATATGCCTTAATAGGCTCACCATTAATCCCGAGCAATAAGGTATTGTTCAATATCAATGTACTCTTTACCTCACCTCTAACATCTAACCCAGATAATGATTGTTCCACGTATTCAAAACCGCCAAGCCCATTTCCCATTAAGAGCGTTCCATAATTTGCATCAAACTTTCCCAAACGTAATTTATAATGATGATTATTCCCCATTAAGAGCATATCCTCATTGCCATCCTTATTTATATCCCATACTACAATAGCATTCACAGATGAATATTGTGCTTGTATTGGCAAAGGGCTTATTTCAAATTTGGCATCTGGCTTACTTAAAAACAATGTAGTTTCCATATGGTTGGCCTCTAATCTTTTAGCACTCTTTAATTCATCCTGATTAAAAACATCAGCCATAGTAGCATTTGAATAACTATCATAACTAGTGTATTTTGATTTGAAACCAGCTAACTGTCCCAATAACTCTCCCCTAGTCAAATATGGATAATCTGTTCCTTGCACATAAAAACTTAACATGGGATCAACAGCTCCATTGTCATCAAAATCTTTATAATACATAGTGGCAGGTTGAGCTTGGGATGCCTTAAATTGTGCATTGGTCCCTGCGTTTCCAACAATAAAATCTACCTTACCATCACCATTAAAATCTCCTGTTTCAATTTTGTTCCACCATCCGCTATATGGGTGATCAAAATAAGATTCAGTTTTATTAATAAGCTTGTCCCCTGTATTTATAAAAATTGATAGTGGTTTCCATTCACCAACTACAATCAAATCAACTTTTCCATCCTCATTAACATCAGTCCAAAGAGCGTCTGTGAGCATTCCAAAATGCTGTAAATCTTTATTAAATACACTTAGCTCATCGCTAAAATGTCCTTTGCCATCATTAATCAACAAATAACTTTTTGGTGTCTCAGGATACCTACCAGGTATCACTCGGCCCCCTGCAAAAATATCAAGGTATCCATCATTATTTACATCCCCAATCGCTACACATCCATTTGAAACTAACATTTCGGGTAACGCCTTCGAAATGCTACTAAAACCTCCTAATCCATCTCCAAAGTAGAGCCTGTCTTGCAAGTTATTGTCTTGCGAATCCAAATTATGATATCCTCCACTTGCTATATAAACATCTTGATTGCCATCATTATTGGCATCAAAAAATTTGATATCAATATCTTCATAAATCGAATCCTCTTCAAAAATGGCAACCTTTTTATTTCTAAATTTTCCGTTCTTATTCTGTAGAAACAGCGTTGTGGATTGATTTTGAGCTCCTCCTACAATAATATCCTCCAAGCCATCATTATTCACATCTGCCTTAGTCATACATGGCCCTGAATGGGAAAATTGGGAAATAAGTAACGATTGCCGTTTAAAATCATTTATAACAACATCTGCATTTGCATGCCGTACGGGAGCTAGTATTTCTTTAAAAATAGGGGCTATTTTAGTTTTGGTTCGCTGAATAGAAACGGCATTCTTTTCATCGAGAACTTGTACTTGATTTGCTTTTAAATTATACACGACTTGGTTCTTTCCACTATTCCATGTTATGGACAGAGAATCTATATTATTTTCATTCCCTAGCCCAAAATGAAGAACAGGTGATACAGAAGACAGGTACCCCTTGGTAATCATTTGATCCAACCGTTGTAGACTGCCCTTATTGTATATCGTAATCTTTGCACCAAGACCTTGAGTATTCAACGCACTACCAACTAACTTTACCTGTAAATAATTTCGATCACTTTCCTTTTGAGATTCATTTCTATAAATAAAAGCAGGGGTATTAATATTGTTAACTATTAATTCCAAGTCCCCATCATTATCCAAGTCTGCATATGCAGCACCATTGCTGTTTGATATATGACGCATACCAAAACTTTCTGTTTCATTAGAAAAGAAGGCTCCTTTTTGGTTCACAAACATGTAGTTGGTGATGTTAGAGGATGGCATTTCTTTAATTATTTGCAATACATCTTCTCGTTTTAACCGTCCTTTAGCTTGTACAAACTCTTCCATATAGTCAATGAAATCCAAATTTGTATAATCTCTATAATACCCATTGGTAACATAGAGGTCTTTCCAACCATCATTATTATAATCTGCAAATAATGGCGCCCAACTCCAATCTGTATTAGAGATGCCAGCCAATTGACCTATTTCACTAAATGTGCCGTTACCATTGTTCAATTGCAGCATGTTTCGCATGTATTGGTAATGAAAACCACTGCGTATGTTTAAATTAAATTTTTCATAATTATCCGGAGACAACAATAACTTTTGTCGTCTATTGGTTTCAGGTAACATATCCAATGTAAAAATATCCTGCCAACCATCATTGTTTATATCTGCAATATCATTTCCCATTGAAAAATGACTGGTATGCCCCATACTTTCTTTTAACTTATCCGTAAAGGTGCCATCACCATTATTTATATACAGATAATCTGGAATTGTATAATCGTTGGAAATATAAAAATCCACCCACCCATCATTATTAATATCACTAACCCCAAGACCAAGGCCGTAACTCAATGCTGACCCATTAACACCAGAGGTAACAGTGACATCTTCAAAAACCCCTTTGGTTTGTTTAAACAATCTTAAACCTCTTAAAGGGTCATCCTTTTTAAGATATATTGCGGTACTTTTTTCATTTAAAACTGGCATGGATTTAGGGCTATGATTTAGCAAAAGAACATCTAAGTCACCATCGTTATCATAATCCAAAAAATATGCTTGGTTGCTATACCCCTCACTTGCCAAACCATACTTTTCTGCCTCTTCCGTAAACTCAGGAATCCCATCTTCATTATTCCCTTGGTTGATGAACAATTGATTTTTTCGCTTATCGGATGGCAATGCTCCTGAGTAGCATAAATAAATATCTAACTTACTGTCCCCATTTATATCAACAACCGTAACACCTGTTTTCCATGGGCCTGGCCTACCTGACACTTTAGATGAGGTCGTTGTATTCTTAAATTTTAAATCTCCTTGATTTATATAGAATTCATTATTGGACATATTAGAGGTAAAATAAATATCTATTAAATCATCTCCATTAAAATCTCCTGTCGCAACACCTCCGCCATTATACAAATATTCATACATTAAAACATTCGTATTTAAACCCTCTTCTAATTTATTTTGAAACCTAATATTGGTCTCATTTGGAGACATTAGGGTAAATGTCTTATTAGAAGTAAAATTCTCTTTATCTACATCCTCAACCGTCTTCTCTTTTTTACAACTATATATGAGAAAAAAAAGCAAGAGAAATCTAACGGGGAATTTCATCTGTAACATATTTAATATGGATTCATTATACCAAAAAACCTATCCCCTAATATAGGGAATAGGTTTCTGGTTAAGAAAAAAAACTAACTTAAAAACTACTAATGCCCTGGGTTTTGAATTAACAATTCATTACGATTAATTTCATCTCTATTGATGACTCTATAATACATATTGTCATTCCAAGATCTAGTCTCATTTTCAGTATTATCTACAACATTATACGTATAATCATATACTGCGACATCATACCTATATGGTGTGTGAACTGTTTCTCCTGCTTTAAGTGCAGCATCAACATTTATCACTTTAATACCTCTCCCTAAGGTTTCTGGAGCGATCATCCATCTTCTGGCATCATGATAACGATGCTCTTCATAGACCAATTCCACTCTTCTCTCATTTCTATATCTATCAACAAGTGCACTACCACTGTCTGTAATAGCTGGCATACCAGCTCTGAACCTTACCTTGTTCAACCATGTCCGTGCCTCTCCTTCATCTCCAGTTTCAATACACGCTTCAACATAATTTAACAACACTTCTGTATATCTAATAAATGGCCAAGGCACTACTTGGGCATTTGATTGGTTATCTACTAATCCAGGATCGGCATCAATAAATTTCCTAACATAGTAACCCGTTCTAGAACCATTCCAATTTTCTATTGCAGACTGTCTTGTATCCACACCTGCAATTCTTTCACCTGTACCATCATCATATTGCCCTGTTTGAATTTGATCTACTGGATCTATACCAGCAACATCCGCTGGACGTGGTTTCCAATCTGCACCATCATATAAAACAGTTGCGTAAAATCTTGGATCCCTATCCTGATATGGAGCCGCAGCATGCGTTGCATTATTCCAGTCAAATTTAGAACCGTCCATCATTTCATAATCATCTACCAACTGCTGAATAGGTGTGTTACCTGCCCAGTTATGATATCCATTGGGTCCGTTGTTGATTCCAAAATGAATACCCCCTAAAGGCCATGCATCTTCCACTGTAAAAAGGGCTGTATGTGTTCTTTGAAAAATAAGTTCAACATCCGCTCCTGGGTCACCGACATTACTACCACCGCCCATAGAAATACTCACATAATTAGCTTCTCCTTCTTCGACAGTTGCAGGTGCAGTCAAATCCAGCTTAAAACCAGAAGCAGCATCCAAAACCGCTTTCGCAGCTGTCTTTGCTGCTGCCCAACGACCGTCTTGATCACCAGATGGATAAGCAACTAACTCCATATTGGAATAGCCACCAAGTACGGATGAATTTGCTGAAGCAGTAGGACCATCATGTAAGTCACTAGCAGCGTACAACAACACTCTTGCCTTCAAAGCCATAGCGGCAAGTTTAGAAGCCCTACCATTGGTAATGTCTTTTCCATCTAACATAGCAGCAGATGCATCTAAATCAGCAATGATAAAATTCACATTTTCTTCATAAGAATTTCTTGTTACAGAATAATCATCATCCAAACCATAAGCTACATCTATTAATGGCACTGCACCATAATATCTAAGAAGTTGTTGGTAATAATATGCTCTTAAAAAATGAGCTTCTCCTAACAATCTTTCCTTTAAAGCATCATCATCAAATGAAGCATCAGGTAATTCCGCGATAGCAGTATTCGCCTGACGGATTGCCAAATACATATCATCCCAATTATAGGTATTACTAATCCATCCTACATTTGAGGGAGATTCTGAACCTTCGGTAAAGGTGTTTATGTTCCTTCCAGAGTGCGTAAACATGGCTTCATCTGTAAGGGCTGACAATCCCTGTTCTTGAAAACCACCGTAATCCAAATAAGAATATATATTAAAAATGAATGCTTCTGATAATGGCCCATCTGCCCAAGTGGCTTCACTAGATATTTTATCCAGTGGCTGAGTGTTTAAAAAATCGTTACTACACGAAGCTAATATCGCACACATAGCAACTGACCAAAATATTTGTTTTATTTTTTTCATATCGCTTTTTTTTAAAATGTTATTGTAAATCCAGTATTAAGAACCCTTGCTTGAGGATAATACACCCCATTTTGAGCTGTGGCTTCAGGGTCAAAAATATTGTTCTTGTCCCATGTAATAAGATTTGAGCCACTTGCGTAAACTCTAATTCCTGCAATTCCCAAGGATTCAATTATTTTTGATGGGAAATTATACCCAATGGAAAGGTTTTTCAGACGAATGTAATTTTTGCTGTATAGGTAATAAGTGTTATCACCAAAATTACCTCCCGTATAATAGGTATCCCCTCTACTTGCCAACCTTGGATGCACACTACTTGGATTATCAATACTCCATCTATTGTTATAACTGTACTCCAAATAATTCCCAATATCTCCAGACTCTGTTTCAATATGAATAGATGATCCCGTAGCCCCTTGAAACAAAATATTTAAATCCCAATTTTTATAGTTGAAATTAGCAGTTGCTCCAAAGTTGAAGGTTGGTATACCATTATCATTTAAACGAGTTCGGTCATCAGCATCAATCACCCCATCACCATTAATATCCTTAAACTTCATATCACCCGGAATAAGTTGTGATGTTACACCACTATAATCCAATGTATTACTATCTATTTCAGCTTGATCAAAAAATGCTCCATCAGATTCATACACCAAATAACCTCCTATTGACTTCCCTTCTTGCAATTGGTAATCTGGTGCTCCTGGAATTTCATCCATAAAAACAACCTTGTTCTTGGCATAACCGCCATTTATTCCAAAATCAAATTTTAGACCATCTGGCTTACCTCCATAATAATTAAAGGCAAATTCAAAACCACTATTGTCCACTTTACCAGCATTTACAGGAGGAAGCAATGCGCTTATTCCGGAAGAAGCCGGAGTAGAACCTGTCTTTTGAATTAAAATTTGGTCTCTTTGATTATAAAAATAATCTAAAGCAAGATTAAAATTACTATTAATTACCGCATCTATACCTACATTAAAGTTATTTGCAACTTCCCATGTAAAACTAGAATTCGAAAGTAGTGTCTCCTGAAGCGTAGTTGCTACAACACCATTGATTGGGTATTCTGAAAATCCATACGTAGATAAATAAGCATATTCTTGCAATTGATCATTAAATACCACCTGATCGTTCCCCATTTGGCCATAAGAAGTTCTAAGTTTCAAATGATCAATAACATCAATATTAAAAAAGTCCTCTTTAGAAATATTCCATCCTAACAAAACCCCAGGAAAAAACCCGAATCTATCATTCTCAGGAAAAATATAAGAACCATCATACCTCCAAATAAATTCTGCTAAATATTTTTCTTGAAAATCATACCTAAACCTACCATAATAACCCAAACGAGCTCTCTCGTAAGCGCTACCGTCTGTGTTTTGCTGTAATGACCCCCCTGCAAAAAGATTGTCAACAGCGGTAGAAAGGTAATTTCTTCTAAAGGCTAAAAAATTATTGCCTTTGAATTTTTCTTTTGTCGCACCTACTAAAACATTAATGGTATGATCTTCACTAAAAGTTCTATCATAATTCAGCAAAGCCGTTAAGTTTACATTCATCACCGAACTATGCGTTTGTGTTAATCTTGCATCTGTAAAATTAGACCGTATTGCTCCATCCAATAAAGGCGTAACCCCATCTGATTCATAAGATTCTCTGTCCCAAGAATAAAGAGTCCATGGTGTTTCCCATTTTTTCCCTGTTTGGGTTGAACGATCTACTGAAGCACTCAAGGTTAATTTTAATCCCTCTATCCATGGATTTGTAATATTCAGTGAGCCATTTAATTGAGTGTATTCTGTTGGAGTTTTATCATAACCTGTTGCATTTGTGGTAACCACTACAGGGTTTTGTCCATTTTCAATATCCGGCCCTGGTAGTCCATTTGGCCATATAGCAGGATCTGTTGGCCTACCGCGCATCAACATTCTAAATATTTGACCTGAAGTTTGGGTTGGAAAATCACGCTCTTCCCGTCCTAAATATGTCCCAAGGTCAACATCTATATATTTATTGATTTTAGCACTTACATTCACGCGGAAGTTATATTTCTGAAAACGTGTCGCGGAATTTTTATAATAAGCATCTTGATCCACATAACCCATGGAAGTAAAATAACGAATATCATCATTTCCTCCACTAATAGACAGATTATGTCTACTCTGACCAGTCCAATTATTAAAGGTATCCCCAAACCAATCTGTGTCTGGAAACCCCCAAGGGTCAGAACCATCAGCATGTGCCTGTATAGCCGCTGGACTAAAATTAGCATTTAAAGCACCCACGCCCACAGTTGGTGAAGCATAACTTCCATTGTTTCTGATTGCATCAGAAGCCGCTTGCCATTCACCTACAGGAATATTGCTATAGATAGGCAGTTCATTCATAATATTTGCATATTGCACAGCATTGGACATTGATGGAAGTTTTGTAGGCTGATTCATTCCAAAATTGGCCTCATATTTAATTACCGGTTTACTTCCCCGTTTTCCTTTTTTTGTAGTAACAATTATTGCTCCATTCGCCGCACGAGCACCATATATTGCTGCTGAGGCATCCTTTAACACCGTAAAAGATTCTATATCACTAGAATTAAGGCGACCAAGACCACCATCCCTGTCAGGGATACCATCTATTACTATCAAAGGACTATTATCCCCCAATGTATTTGTCCCCCTAATACTTATAGTAGCCCCATCAAAACCTGGCTCCCCACTTTCCTGAATAATTACAACTCCAGGCAAACGTCCTGCCAATGCGTTGGATACATCAATAACAGGAGCGGTTTCCAGAACAGCACCTCGAACAGACGTAACTGCACCGGATATAGTCAATTTCTTTTGGGTTCCATACCCCACAACAACTACTTCATCCAATCTAGCAGTATCTTCTACTAAAACTGTATTTATAACTGTTTGAGTATCAGTAGCAATTTCTATTGATTTATATCCAATATAAGAAAACACCAAAACACTAGTACTACTTGATACAGTAATACTATAATTACCATCAAAATCTGTTGTTGTCCCGTTTGTAGTCCCTTTTTCAATAATGGTAACACCTATAAGCGGCACATCATTTTCATCCAAAACCGTTCCGGTAATGGTCTCCTGTAAAAACTCTGTTTTTACACTTTCAATACTCATGTCATATGAAAAGGCGTGTGCCTTTGTACCCATAAAGGCCATGACCAATAGCAAAAACGAAAGCTTCATTTTTGCATTTCTTTTAAAAACATTCTCCATGAATTTGGAGAACCAATGGTTGTTCTTCATACTGGTTATTTAAATTGAGTTAGTTTGAATAGGCGATTTAACTTCCAAATTATTCAGTAAATCACACATTATAATGGACGAATATAATCAAAATAATTCTTAAACGTATAATTTACCCTTATAAATAAACAAAAACACACCTAATAATGTAAAATTCCCACAACAAAATATAGCTTTACACCCAATATACTGATTTTGAGGTCGTATATCTATGTTTTGTTGGGTATTTTAAGCAATTTTACACGTAATATATACCTTTATAAAAAATTAGTGAACCGCAGCAAGAATTAACACTTTGGGTCTTTATGCTTAGAAATTTAATATTTGTTTGCAGATGACAAAAAAATACACATCAAAATCACTCCTTTGATACTAGGTTTATTTTAGTGCTTTTTAACCCCTTTCCTCTTACAACCAATTCTATCTCTCCCATTTCTTTAGTAGATTGCACCAAGACAACTAGTTTTCCACTAAACAACTTCATGCTTGGTAAATGAAACAGCTCTAACGAGGTTGCATCCCCATTACAGGCAGCACGATAAGTCCCTTCACCTTTTACTTTAAAACTCAATTGATTGGTAGCAGTGGGACAGGGAATCCCATTTTTATCTACGGCTGATACCGTAACAAATGCCAAATCTTTTCCATTGGCCTTTAATGTTCTTCGATTAGAATCAAAGACTAGTTTATATGGTTTTCCCGAAGTACGAACTTCTTTTTGAGCAACTGCATCGCCATTAGCATCATAAGCAACCACTTTTAGAGTGCCAGGCTCATAGATAACATCCATCCACATTAGACGGTATCTGCTTTGAGGAGTGCTTGCATTCTTTTTTTGTATTCCTAAACTTTTGCCATTCAAAAATAGTTCAGCACTATCATAATTGGTATACACAAAAACAGGTGTTGTTTCTCCCTCTCTTCCTTCCCAATTCCAGTGTGGCAGTATATGCAAGGTTTCATCCTTGGTATTCCAACGGCTACGGTATAAATAAAACCGATCTTTAGGTAGGCCTGCCAAATCACTTATACCAAAATAGGAGCTACGCGATGGCCATTTTTCATCATAAGGAGTAGGCTCTCCCAAATAATCAAATCCAGTCCAAACAAACTCTCCAATCACCCATGGTTTATCATCCTGTAAAATAAAATCATCATCAGGTAAATTGGACCAGTCACAAAACTCCAAATCATAAGAGGAAGATTGATAATCATTATACTGCTTCATCTTGCCTTGAACAACAGGGAATTTATATATACCTCTAGAACTTACTGTAGATGCAGTCTCTGATCCCAAAATCATTCCCTGAGGGAATTTCTCATAAGCCTCTTCATATAAATGAACCCTGTAATTAAGGCCTGGGATGTCCAACAACGCTCCAAAACCAGACTCCATTGTTGCCTTTACCTGATCCATTCCTACCGTAACAGGACGTGTTGGGTCCTCTCTATGAAAAATATCCTGTAACCATTTTGCTCGTTTAGCCCCTTCTGACCCCCATTGATCTGGCACTTCGTTTCCTGAACTCCACATTACAATACTAGGATGATTTCTAGTTGCTTGCACCAAATTCACAATATCTTTCTCTACATCGGCATCGAAGAAACGGTGGTACCCATTCTCCACTTTTGGTTTTGCCCATTCATCAAAACTCTCAGCCAAAAACATCAATCCCATTTCATCACATAATTCCAATTGTTCAATAGAAGGCATGTTATGGGAGCTACGAACGGCATTGACGCCCATATCCTTTAAAATGCGTAATTGCCTTCTCAAGGCTGCTTTATTTACTGCTGTGCCAAGCGGTCCTAAATCATGGTGCAAACAAACCCCTTTAAACTTCCGCACCTTACCATTTAAACTAAACCCTATTTTTGATTCATATTTAATTTCTCGGATTCCAAATCTTGTTATTACTTCGTCTTTAAGAATATTGCCTGAATACAACTGTGATATAGCAGTGTATAAATAAGGTGTTTCTGGACTCCACAAATTAGGATTGGCAACAGCTATATTCTGTTCAAATTCATTTCCAAAAGATAATTTCGCCACATCAGTAGCAACTACTACCCCACTGGAATCAACTATTTTGGTTCGCATTTGAAGGTTACTCCCTGACACTTTTGTCCGAATATTCACTTTGGCCAAGTCAGGAGTAATGAAAGGAGTCGTCACAAAAGTCCCCCAATGCGCGATACTCTCTTTGTCCTTAAGCACTATTTTAACATTTCTATATATTCCAGCGCCTGGATACCAACGAGATGACAGCCCCATGTTTGATACATTAACTGCCAAGGTGTTTTTTTCTGTGCTTGAGATGTACTCCGTTATATCAAAATAAAAATAACTATAACCATAATTCCATTCACCTACTTTTTTTCCATTGACAAAAACTTTTGGCTGGCTCATTACACCATCAAATGCAATAAGTACTTTTTTATCTTTATTAAAATTAGGAAGTGTGAATTCCGTTCTATACCATGCTTCTCCAGTATATGGCAAGGCGCCTGTTCTCCCTGTTTTTTCCGAAGCTACCTTTTCCCCATTTTGTACTATAGCAACAGATTGCTTATCTATTTCTTTGTCAAAGGGACCATAAATAGCCCAGTCATGCGGAACCGTGATACTTTCCCAATCACTGTCGTCAAAATCTTTTTGAAAGGCCAAACTAGAACCATCTTTTTGAAATTTCCATCCAGTAGTTAGCTCAGTTACTTCTCTTACTTGTGATTTCACATATTGAGAAAGCATTAAAAACAATACAAATACTAATGGATTTAATCTTTTCATAATATCTAAAAATATTTACAATTATTCTTTTATAACAAAAAAAGGGTTAAACATCTTATAAAAGTAAATATTACATTTATTAATCCAAAACACAAATTATCAAGAAAAAAAGTCCGGTGTAGAAAATTTAAATCTCGAAATTAAAACCAGACAACAGCAATTTATTGTAATTCTCATGATTAAACTTGTGTAAGTATGCGCCGCGCTTAGATGAAGTCTTATCTTTCTCGTCAAGCTTTATGAGTACATTTAGGGAATTGACCTTTTTCCTAAAATTCCGAGAATCCAATTTACGCTGATAAATTGCTTCATACAAAGCTTGTAGTTGTGGTATGGTAAACTTCTCTGGAAGCAATTCAAAACCAATAGGTTGGTACTTTGCCCTACGCCTTAATCGTTTTAACCCATCCAATACCATTAGATTATGATCCAATGCCAAGGTAGGCAAATCTTCAAATTTGTACCAAAAAGCACCGTGACTTTCTACCAATTTTTCATCATAATCATCAATACGAATCAACGCATATTGTGCAATAGAAATGCATCGATAACCAGGATCTCTTTCTACTTTACCATATGCCATTAGTTGTTCAAAAAAAACATTGCTAATGCCTGTTATTTCTTTTAATATACGGCTTGCAGCCTTATCTACATCCTCATCTATTTCGACGAAACTGCCAATTAAGGACCATAAACCCTTATTGGGCTCTACCCGTCTTTTGAAGACCAATAGTTTAAGTTCCCCAGAATCAAATCCAAATATTATGCAGTCCGTAGCGACATACATTTTCCCTATATGGGAATAATAATCTATCAATTGTTTAGCCATGGTATTCCTCAAAAATAACAAATAAATCAAATATTTGCCTTAAAGCATAATAAGCGTATCATGAACATTTATTATATTTGGCGCTATTACCTAAAAATAAATCCTTGAGAATACTCCCACAGAATGAAAAATTAAGAGCGTATAACGAATTTTTCACTCCAGAGGAAAGTGACATAATTATAGAAGCCCCCGGTAGAATTAATTTAATTGGAGAACATATAGATTACAATGGTGGTCATGTGCTACCTGCTGCTATCAATCGGAAAATCACTATTCGTCTTAAAAAAAATGGTCACGAAAATATATGCACAATTTTTTCATCAAGCTATAATTGTAAATTTGACCTAGACCTACATAACATTAAAAAAAGCAATGTTTTGTGGGAAAATTATATTTTGGGAGTCATACACTTCATTCATCTCCTAAAGCCAAATAGCCTGTTAGGATTTGATTGTATTATAGACAGTGATTTACCCATGGGAGCTGGAATTAGCTCTTCTGCAGCTTTTGAATGTGGTTTTGCAGCTGGATTGAACAATTTATTTAATTTGGAATTAACCGATATAGAAATTATTACCGTTTCTCAAAGTGCGGAGCAAACATTTGTTGGCACTAATTGTGGGATAATGGATCAATTTTCTGTAGTAAAAGGAAGAAAAAATAAACTTATTTTTCTTAACTGCAACACATTAGATTTTAAATACATCAATGCTGATTTTGATCCCTATAACATTATTCTGTTAAATACGAATGTATCTCATACACTTTCCGAAAGTGAATATAACACAAGAAGAGATGAATGTAAAATAGTTTTGGACCTCATCAACAAAAATGGAAATCAATTTGAATGTTTGGCAGATGTACCCAAGCAGATTCTGATGCTGTATAAAAATTCTATGTCAAAAAAAGAATACGATAGAGCACTTTATGTAGTACAAGAGAACAATAGGGTTATAAAAGCAACCCAAGCATTGGAAAACAATAACATGGAAGCATTTGGTAAATTATTATACCAATCTCACCTTGGTTTAAAAAATCTTTATGAGGTAAGTTGTGTTGAGCTCGATTTTTTAGTAGATTATTCAACAAAACACAAAGAAGTCATTGGATCAAGAATGATGGGCGGGGGATTTGGAGGCAGTACTGTTAATTTAATCCATAAAGATTATGTTAATAGCTACATTGAAAATGTTTCAAAAGCCTATAAAGAGGAATTTTCAATTTCTTTGACCCCAATCATAGTTTCCGTAGACAATGGTGTCGCTATTAAGAAACATAACATCCAACAATAAACTAATATGAAACAAGGATTCATTTATTTCGCATTACTAATTTGTTTTACTTCATGCAACAGTAATAAAAAAAACACTACCCCAGGGGACAGTATAATAAACCCTGATAAAGAGGAATGGGTCTCCCTTTTCAATGGCAAGGATTTAACAGGATGGGACATTAAATTTGCTAATCAAGAACTAAATGTCAATTACAAAAACACTATTCAGGTAGAAGATGGCATGTTTAGGGTGGTATATGATGAGTATGAGGAATTTAACCATGACTACGGTCACATTTATTACAAGCAACCTTTCTCCTATTACAAAATACGTTTTGCTTATCGGTTTACAGGAGAGCAAACAAAAGGAGGAGCGACTTGGAATGTTAGAAACAGTGGAATTATGTTTCATTCGCAATCCGCTGCCAGCAATAGTTTTGGGCAGGGTTTTCCAGTTTCCATAGAATTGCAACTTTTGGGCGGACTTAGTGATGGTGAAGAAAGACATACTGGCAATTTATGTACTCCAGGGACGGCATTCGAAATTGAAGGAGCTGTTAATTTAAGTCATTGTTACGATTCTTCTTCCAAAACCTATCATGGTGACCAATGGGTAGAGGTTGAAGCTATTGTTTTAGGCAATGAATCCATTACTCATATTGTAGAAAAAGACACGGTCTTGGTTTTCCAAAAACCACACATTGGGAGTGAAAACATGGCTGATGATTTGAATAGTTTTGGTATTGATAATCAAGAAGAGTGGATGGCAAAAGAAGGTGATATGCTTAGTGAAGGATATATTGCATTGCAGGCCGAAAGTCACCCAATTGATTTTAAAAATATAGAATTGCTCAACTTAAAGGGATGTACAGACCCAAAAGCCGGCAATTACAAATCCTATTATGTAAAAACAGACAACTCAAGTTGCACTTACGATTAAAATTTATAAAAATATGAAGGCACTAGTACTGGAATCGTACAACAACTTAACCTACAAAGATGTTGAAAACCCTATTATTAATGACAATGAAGTATTGGTAAAAGTAAAAGCTGTAGGGATTTGTGGCAGCGATGTACATGGTATGGATGGTAGTACCGGTAGAAGGGTTCCACCTATTATCATGGGGCACGAAGCATCAGGAATTATTCATGAAGTGGGCAACAATATTACAGCATGGAAACCAGGTGACCGCGTGACTTTTGATTCCACCATATACAATGAGGACGACTGGTTTACTAAAAAAGGCATGTACAATCTAAGTGACAACCGAATGGTATTAGGAGTTTCTTGCAATGAATTTAAAAGAGGTGGAGCTTTTGCAGAATACGTAGTTATCCCCCAACATATTTTATATAAAATTCCAGAAAATGTATCCTTTTCACAGGCTGCAATGACCGAACCTGCAGCAGTTGCCTTGCATGCCTTAAATATTTCTGATTTGGATAAAAACGCAACTATTTTGGTTGTTGGTTCAGGAATGGTAGGGATGTTTGTTATTCAATTGCTAAAAATCAAAGGGGTAAAAACCATTATAGCAGTCGATACAGAAACGGACCGCTTGGAAAAAGCGAAACAATCTGGTGCCGACCATATCTTTAAACCAGATGATAAGGAACTTCCAAATCTCATCAATCAAATAACAGGAAACAGGGGTGTTGATTTAGTTTTTGAAGTTGTTGGACTATCAGAAACCATCAACAAATCCATATCTCTTTTACGAAAAGGTGGAGCGTTGACCATTATCGGAAATTTATCCAAAACCATTGAACTACCATTACAAGCTGTAGTGACCCGTCAATTAAAAATTCAAGGGTCTTGTACCATCAATGGTGAATATGAGGAAGTACTGGAATACATTTCTAACGGAAAATTAAATGTAGAAAGAATTTTATCTGCCGAAGCACCCCTGGAAGAGGGAGCTTCTTGGTTTGACCGATTGTACAAAAAAGAAAAAGGATTAATGAAAGTCATTCTAAAACCATGAACAAGGACATACGGGTAGCCATTATTGGATGCGGTAAAGCTGGACATATGCATGCCCAAGCCCTTCGTAATATAGAAGAATGCTCATTGGTATCCGCTAGCAGTAGAAGCCAGCAAAAAGCTGATGAATTTGCATCTGCATATCAAATTAAAGGGTATGTTGATGTGCAAAAAATGATCCAACATGAAAAAATTGATGTTGCAGTAATTTGTACTCCCCATCCCAACCATACCATTGCAGTTAAAATCATGGAGGCCGGTGCCCATGTCCTGATTGAAAAGCCATTGGCTTCTACTTTAAAGGACTGCGATGCAATAATTAAAGCTTCTGAAAAATACAATAAGAAAGCCGGAATTGTTAGCCAACGTAGATTCTTCAAACCTTCACAACGGGTCAAACAAGCAATAGACGATGGGAAAATTGGAACACCAGTATTGGGAACGGTAAGCATGTTGGGATGGCGAAATGAAGCCTATTATAAAAGTGACCCTTGGAGGGGAACATGGAAAGATGAAGGTGGTGGCGTATTAGTCAACCAAGCACCGCATCAATTGGATTTGTTCCAGTGGTTTATGAACGATGAGATTGATGAACTCTATGGAATCTGGAAGAATTTAAACCATCCTTATATTGAAGTTGAAGATACGGCCTTGGCCATAGTAAAATTCAAAAACGGCGGTGTTGGGAATATCATTGTTAGTAATTCACAAAAACCAGGTATTCATGGTAAGATTCACATTCATGGTTCTAACGGAGCTTCTGTAGGGGTGCAAACTGAAGGTGGTTCCATGTTTATTGCTGGCGTATCTTCTATTTTAGAACCACCCGTAAACGATTTATGGAGCATTCCAAATGAAACTGACAACTTAGAAAAATGGAAAAAAGAGGATACTGCTTTTTTCAATACCATTGACCCAGTTGAGTATTATATTCGTTTGCAGAATAGAGACTTCATATTGGCAGTTTTAAATGATACTAAACCTATGGTAACTGTAAAAGATGGCAGAAAAACCGTTGAAATATTTACTGCCATCTATGAATCCACTAAGATCAATGCTCCGGTAAAATGGCCCTTAAAAAATTAAGAGCCATGCTATAGACATCTATATTAAAATAGTATACTTTCTAGTCCATTCTATAAATCTCACTTCCTGCCAACAAAAAGCATCCCAAACCATAATCCTCAAAATCGGGAACCTTATCATACGATAATGGCTGCCCTGTGCTTGGCTCTTTTCCTGTTGACTGTAAATATCCTAAAAAACCATTTTTATGAAGACCCTCTTTAATCATAGCATTCCATCCCTTTTCAATACTAGGAAGGTATTTTTCTTTGTCTAAAATTCCGTTGTTCACACCATAGGCCATGCCATAAACAAAGAGTGCCGTTCCAGACAACTCTTTCCCTCCGTAATTTTTAGGGTCATGTAAACTCGCGTTCCAAAATCCATCTTTGCGTTGAATTGGCACTAAGGCCTTGGCCATGGCTTTAAAATCACTGATATACTGTTCCCTATGAGGGGCATGTTCCGGAATTATAGCTAATACTTTTGCAAGGGCAGCTATTACCCAGCCATTTCCACGACTCCAATATCAATCCTCTCCATTAGGCTCGGTATAAGGAGGGTCAAAATCTGCATCTCGCCACCATAGTCCATCTATTGGATTATACAAACCATTATCTCCATGAGTGTCACGAGTATACATGTACATTTCGTGCATTTTATGAAAATAGCGGTCATCATTTTCTAAAACCCCCATTTTTGCAAATACTGGCATCCCCATTTGAATAGCATCAATCCACCACCAATCATCCACTTGTGGAGTATTCAATAACATATTCATTGTTGCCTTGGTACTCTTTAACTTTGAGGCGACCGGCTCCAAATTATACAAGTCAATATAGGTTTGTGCAGCACAATAATCGTCAGCATTCCTGTTGGCAGCACCATGCCTGAAATTCCATTCGTGAAATTCAGCCCAAGAATAGGCATAATCATAATAGGCTTCTTTAGGGTATAATTCATGCAAGGCCATTAATCCTTCATAATAGACCCCACGTGTCCATATATTACTTGGTCGCTCTTTATTAGTAATGATTGTTTTTCCAGTATTCGGCCATTTCTTCATGAAATAATCATTGGCCAACTCCATTTGCTCCAGCACTTTTTCTTTATCAAATGTTTGAGCAAATAGGGCTCCAGTAGTCAGAAACAAGATACTGACACTTAAAATCACTTTCTTCATTGTACTATTTTAATTAATTTGTTTTAAAGGTGTAATTGTTACAGGGCCTACTATTCCAGAAGGCATTGGATTCCATAAAGTGGCATCAAATTTTTTATAATCTTTATTCACCATATTAATTTCATGGAATATTTTCCACTCTTCACCGCGTATTTCTTTTGCTCTAAGTCGGTTTGCCGCCAAATTTGTGACTTGTATCCTCAAGGTGTTTTTACCTTCTTGAAGTTTGCCGATATTCAACTCAAAAGGCACAGACCAAGCACTCCCAATCTGTTTCCCATTAATCCAAACTTTTGCGCTTTCTCGCACATCGCCCAAACTCAATTTCCAACTATCAGCGTTCATATTAGGCTTGTTAAAGCTTATCTCGTATTGAGCCGTTCCTGAAAAATTTGCTGCATCAAATCCTAAAGAAGTCCAAGAAGTTAAGGTATCCATTACCGTTTCATTGGGTAATTTTGGGCCTCCTTTCAAGAAAGAAAGATTCCATTCACCTTTAATTTCAATTGCATTATCAATGGGTTCATAGTAATTCCAATCCTGCACATCAACATTATTTCCTGTTCTCAGCAGTAGGGATCCTCCAGAAGGAATAACAACCTTTACTAAAGTGGTTTTTCCTTCTTTTTTCACCATTCCTTTCCCATATTTCTTATTCAATGGGTCATAAATCACCACCATTTCTCTGTCTATTTGCAAGGGAATAAATTGATCTATTTTTTTGGAAGTGTGGTTTACCAAATAGTATATCTTCTCTCCGTTTACATCTCTTCGAATGTATTTTAAACCTGTGTCTACTAATGTTTCTGGAAATACATTTGCTTTTTCAAGTGCCATAAAAACATCTGATTCCGGTTCTATTAGAGCGCTTAGCAGATCTAATTGTTTATTTTGTTGTTCAAACTGAAAAAATCCAGGAACCGTTTCAGGGCGGTTTTTAAAAAAAATATGCGCTCCTTCTTTCTTCAAAGCCATTAATTTCTCTAAAGTTGCCAGGGGCATATTTTTACAATCTGGAATCACTAAACTTTTATAGGTTCCTCCAGGTAATTGTAGCTGGCCATCCACAACTTTTGCTTTTAAAATGAAAGCATCAGAAATAAAATCGAGTCCATACCCCTTACCCATCAATTCCCTTGTTAAATCATAGAAAGAAGTGCCATGTAGCCATTCTTTTAAAGAATGAATATTGAATTGAAAAAACAACTTGCCTTTATGGTTTTGATCCCACACATCATAGATGGGCCAGTACAACAAGGTTTCGTTATCTGGGCTACCAGATTGAAGCATAGACTGACAATTGGTTATATAACTAAAGAGTGATGGTGTATCCTCCCAAATAGTATTGGTCGCGTTAAAATTAACAGAAGCATAAAATTTCCATCCTGGCCAAGCAGCCCGTTCAGGAGAGTATGTGGACCCATGTAAAAAAATATGATTGACACCATTGAGTAATAAATCTTCAGCCTCTGGCTTGCATTGTGAAAGAGCCGTTTTAAAATGATCTCGCAACCATGTAAAAGTTTCCGATGAGGTTAAGGGTTTGCCAGAAATGTGTGCGCTAACGACAATTGCAGTGCTGGATAATGCAACAGAAACTAAAGTGGTTATTAGCAAGCCTAATGGCAACTACAAATTTCCAAACCGCAGTTTTCAATTGCATATTCGCATGGATAAGATGCCAAAAACCATCAAAGTAAATAATAGGCTACTTTCAGATAAAAACACTGATGGGGTAAGCTATACAGATGGAATACTGTCTATTTTAGTTGTTTCTAAAAATGAAAAAGTAGTTGTGCTTGCAACTAAGTAATTAAGGTGTTTTCTATTATTCCTGAAGTACCTCTTGTAACCACATTTCTGCATAAACAGGCCAAGTCTCCGCAGCAGGATTACCTTTGCGCATCCCATACCCATGTCCACCAGTGGGTAATATATGAAATTCAATAGCCGCTTCAATTTTTCTCATAGCAGTTGCTAAAACAAAGAAACCGTTTGAAAGTCGATCGTCTACAGTGCCAAAAATAAACGTAGGCGGCATGCTTTTATGAATTTTTATTTCTGGAGTCAAGGTTTTATCCTCCCCACGGTCCAAATAGGCCGGATACAGTAGTACTGAAAAATCTGGTCGACTAGAAATTGAATCAATCACATCCGTTTTTTCATAAGAGTCATCTTCATAATTTGTGCTGGCAAGAAGCGATAAATGCCCCCCAGCTGAAAAGCCCATCACCCCAATCTTATCAGAATTCAATCCCATATTTTCTGAGGTACTTCTTACAACCCTAATGGCTCTCTGAAGGTCATTTAAGGCCCCAAGACGATTATCAGGCGCACGGTATTCCAAGACAAATGCTGTAAAACCGAGTGTGTTTAACCATTCGGCCACTTCATAACCCTCACTATTGATTGCCAAATAACGATACCCTCCACCAGGAGAAATGATAATTGATGCATGATTATCAACGGCTTCTTTTGGTCTATAAACAGTTAGTGAAGGATTGGTTATATTGGTTATCCTAACCACATTGCGGCTTGTATCGGGTGTTTGTATAGGCCTACTCTTTGAAGCTTGCTCATTAGGTACTTGGTTTGGCCACAAATAAATGACCTCCTTGGTTTGGGCATAACCCATGGAAATACTCAAAAGGAATAGTAATGAAACGATATGCTTTTTCATGTTAGTGTTCTTAACGAAATGGTTCCAACGAAAATAACTTAAAATTAGCCTTCTATCTTTCTTCCATCCAATAAATTAATAATCCGCGAACCATAGGCCGCATTCTTTTCCGAATGTGTTACTTGAATAATGGTAACTCCATCTTCTTCGTTCAATTGCTTAAAGATTTCCATGATTTCCTCTCCTTGTTTGGAATTTAGGTTTCCTGTGGGTTCATCGGCTAGAATAAGTTTGGGGCTGCCAATCAAAGCCCTTGCAACTCCAACTAGTTGCTGCTGCCCACCGCTTAGTTGTGGAGGAAACAAATCTTTTTTACCCACAATATTAAAGCGGTCCAACATATCAGCTACCATTGATTTACGTTCTGAAGATTTTAATTTTTTATACAAAAGGGGCATTTCCAAGTTTTCATAAACGGTAAGTTCATCTATTAAATGATAGGCTTGGAACACAAAACCGATATATTCTTTGTATAAAATGGCACGATGTTTCTCTTTTAAGGTATGCACGGATTCATGAAGAAAATCATATTCCCCTTCATCAAAACCATCGAGCATTCCAATAACATTGAGTAAAGTAGATTTTCCTGAGCCAGAGGGGCCCATGATGGAAATAAACTCGCCTTCGGCAATTTGTAGATTGATATCTTTTAACAAGAAGACACGTTGCCCTCCTGAGCTTACCCATTTAAAAATATTCTTTAGTTCTAATAACATAATTTTTGTTGTTTTATATCACCCTTATAAAGATAAGGATCTAATTAATTTTTTACTCGGTTCGTAAACTTTTTACTGGGTTTGCAGAAGCGGCTCTAACGGTTCTACCTCCAATGGTCAGTAGCGCAATAAGACAAGCTAAAAGTCCGGCACCTACAAAAAACCATATATTAAGCGATACATGAAAGGCGTAATCTTGCAACCAATCGCGCATTATTAACCATGATATTGGAGTTGCTACGATAAAAGCTATTCCTACTAATTTTAAAAAATCCTTGGTCAATAATACTGTAATAGTGGTAACGCTTGCCCCTACAACTTTACGTATGCCTATTTCTTTAGTCCGTTGCGCCACTACTAAAAGTGAAATCGCGAACAAACCAATACAACTTAACACAATACCTACAATAGAACCACTAGTAATAATTTGTGCCATTACCTTTTCTCGTCTGAAAGTCCGGTCTAAATTTTCATCTAAAAAACTACCTTGAAATGTTGCATTAGGATCTATCTTTTGCCAAGCCATTTTTATAGTCTCAAAAGATTCTGAAATTGCTATTGGCGCCACTTTAACATAAGCGTAATAAAGATCCCAATCCTTATTCATAAAAAAAGTGATGGGTTTAATTTTCTGATTGAGTCCTTGAAAATTATAATCTTTGACCACACCAACAACAGCATAATTGATGGAGTCCATATTAATACGTACGCTTAGGGGGTCGGGCTCATTTAATTCTTTAGCCATAGTCTCATTTATCACCAAACTAAGGCTATCAGATTTAAAATCCCTATTGAAGCCTCGTCCTGAGACCAATTCTATATCCAATGTTTTCAGGTAGTCATGATCTACAACCAGCATATTGGTAGACACGCCACGTTCTTTATAATCAAACCCTAAAACACTGGTATATGCGCTACCGTCTAATCCTCTTCCTAAATTATTATCCGCGCCCGTAACGCTTAAAATATTTGGATCTGATTGCAATTCATTCCGCAATAATTCCACCATGCGATAACTGTTCATTTTACCATTTAATGGGATAGAAATTACTTGCTCTTTGTTATACCCCAAATCTATATTCCGCATATATTGCAACTGCCCCTGTAATACTAAAGTGCTGCTAATTAACACAATAGCAATTCCAAACTGTATAACAATGAGTGCATTACGAACCTTATTCCTTCCTTTCGATACCATCTTCCCTTTCAAAGCCTGTAAAGTACCCAACTTACTTAATAATAAAGCAGGGTATCCACCAGCAATTAGAGTGATGCAGATTACCGAAATAGCGAAACCAATAAGAATCGTTGGAGTTGTTACATCTGAAAAAGTTACTTGGGTGTTAAAGAGCGTTTTAAAACGATCTAGTAACAAGGTACTCAAAACTACTCCCAATAGCACTGATGCCAAAAAAACAAACAAGCTTTCAAACCAAAACTGAGTAAATAATTGCCCCCTTACCGCACCCAAAGTTTTACGCATACCAATTTCTTTTAGGCGCTTTTCACTGGAAGCAATGCTCATGTTAATAAAATTGGCGCAAGCAATAAATAAAATTAAGAACCCTATTCCCAGTATCATATACGGAAACGCTCTACTTACTTTTGCCACACCATCTACAAACGAAGTAAAATAAACATCTGTATACGGGAGCAAATGCAATTGTTTATACTGTCCATTAGCATCTGGAAGTGCTCCATCTCTAATGACACTTTCGATACTCCCGCTGTAATGTAGCTTGGTAAAATCAACCGTACTTTGCTCAAATTGGGCAACAGAAATACCTTTTTCCAACTGAAGATAAACGGGGTGATTACTACTGCCCCAAGCGTCAACTTTCTCCAGATATTCTGGATGGTTTTCAAAAGGGATGATAATGCCAAAATCGATACTACTTTGATCAGGTGTATTCTTAAGGATTGAAGAAATGGTATAAGGTGTTTCTGTGCCGCCGATGTGAATGCTTATCGTTTTCCCAATCGCATCAGTACTTCCAAATAGCACTTTAGCTGACCCCTCGGTAATCGCGACAGCATTTTTATGCTGCAAGGGCTTCTGTGCATCTCCTTTGACTACTGGAAAGGTAAAAATTGAAAAGAAATCATCATCGACAAATTCGGCGTCAAAATTAAACTCTTTGTCTTCAAAAGTCACTAAAACGTCTTCGCTCAATGCGCGAGTAATGTTCGCAATGCCCGGCACTTCACTCTTTAGTGCAGGCGCAAAGGGAATAGGTTTAGCCGTGCCTATTCCAGGACCATTAGGACTCTGATTGGTCATATACACCTGGTATATGGTATCAGCATCTTTATGAAATTGGTTATGAGATAACTCGGAAAAAGCAGCCATACCCAGCAGAATGGCAACACCAAAAGCAACGGAAAGTCCCAAAACATTGAGTAAGGTAAAGGTGCTGTTCTTCACCAAATTCCTCATAGCAATTTTCATATAGTTTTTAAACATATTTCAGTTATTAGTTATGATGTCTTTAATTACAATTTTATGTTCTTTTGTCCAAGCACTAACATCTTCTTGATCCATGTAAGGCACTTTATGTTGGGATTCAATCTTCCCTTAACGATTTAATGGGATTGGCCACCGCTGCCCTGATACTTTGCAAACTAACAGTGCCTAAAGCAATACCAACGGTTAATATTCCCGCAGCAGCAAATGCCCAATACGGCATGTTTATACTGTATTCATAATTCGCAAGCCATTCTTTCATAAGATAATATGCCACGGGGCTGCCAATTACGATTCCTACTAAAACCAATTTCAAAAAATCTTTGGCAAGTAGCGCCGTAATACCTGAAACAGAAGCGCCAAGTACTTTTCTGATACCAATTTCTTTCACTTTTTGATGCGCTGTGAATGTGACCAAACCAAACAAACCTATACATGATATAAAAATGGCAATAATAGAGAAGTACTGTGATAGTCTAAAAAAAACGGTTTCGCTTTTGTAGAGCTTATCGAATTCCAAATCTGAGAAACTGTAATTAAATGGGGTCGCAGGGTTCAATTCAGTGTGCAAACTTTCCAAGGCTTTTACTGTTTGTGCTACATTATTTGGGCTTATTTTCACTAAAACTTGACCAAGTGTAGCATCTTCTCCATTACGAAGGATTAAAGGTTCAATGGCAGTTTTCATATCTCGGAAGTGAAAATCTTTGATTACTCCAATAATACTACCTTCTTGCCCCCATTGACTTATTCTTTGACCTATTGGATTCTCTAGGTTCATTGCCTTAACAGCACTTTCATTAAGTATATAATCATGGGAATCAGAAGTAGAGTTTTCAGAAAAAGATTTTCCTAAATACATTTCCGTACCCCAGGTTTCTACAAAATCCGCTCCAACGGCCATATGATTAAAATTTGCGAAATTGTCCTTTTCCTTTCCCTGCCAAGTAACAGCAGGCATAGCATTATTAATGTTGAGCAGGGCATTTGAAACCAAGGTTATGGATTCAACCCCTGAGATTTGCAGGGCCCTATTCTTAAAAACGGGATAGGAATTTTGCAAATCGCCTTCAAGAGAAAAGGCGAAAACATTCTGTCTATCAAATCCTAAATTCTTGTTTTGGATGTAATTCATTTGTTGCGAAACAATCAGCATGCCTGTTATGAATATAATCGATAAAGCAAACTGAAAAACAACTAAACCTTTACGAACAAATTGTGAATTGAAATTCGTTTTCCTTTTTTGTTTAAAAATATTCATTGCGATGAAAGAAGAAAGTACAACAGCGGGATAAGAACCTGCTAAGAGCCCACTCAATAGTCCTATACCAAAAACGATAAACCATGTTAAGATGGACAGGTTTTGCAAGGTTAAATCTTTGTCAACAAGTTGATTGAAATAAGGAAGGATTAGCGCCAAAAACAGGAGTGCTATAGTCATGCTAATAAGTGCCATGAGAACTGATTCGCCTAAAAACTGAGTAATTAGACCCCGCTTTTTAGCCCCTAAAACTTTTCTTATACCCACTTCTTTAGCTCTGTTTAAGGAACTGGCAGATGATAAATTCATGAAGTTAATGCAGGCAATAATTAATAGAAACAACGCGATAAAACCAAATATTCTAACATTTTCAATCCTTCCTCCTGAAATTTTTCCATTCTCAAAATTGGAATTTAAATAGGTTTCACCAAAGGACTGTAATCCGATTTCCATATGGAAACGATTGTTGCCCTCGGGTAAATAATTATCAAGGAAGGGCACTAATTTAGTTTCAAAATTGGCAACATCTGTTTCTTCGGATACTAAAATAAGGGTTTGAACTCCAGTATTTTGCCATGTACCAGCCCAAGCATATTGCTCCAAAAACACATCCCAATGCAGATAATAATCATTTAGTTCTGAGGCTTTACCAGGGTCTTCAAAAACAGCCGAAACCTGATAATTTTCAGAGCCTTCATAATTCAAAGATTTACCAAGGGCATTATTAGGGCTACCAAAAAAAGCTACCGCCATGGCTTTTGAAATTACAATATTGGTGGGAGAAGATAATGCATCAGATGGTGAACCTGCCAAAAAGTTAAAGGAAAACATCTCAAAATAATCAGGACTTACATAGTTTCCTATTTGCTTAAAGAGCTTGTCTTCAAAACCAAATGTCTTTGTAATAGACCACCCTTTTTGCGATGCTTTCTCAACTTCAGCAAATTGGAGTTTTAATTCTTCCGCCAAAATTCCTTGGGTATGATATGAAGCATTGATGGTATTGCCTTCTACCTGCCTTTCAAACACCACATAAAGTTGGTCAGTATTTGCATGGTAATTGTCTATTGCAAGTTCGTCACGTATCCAAAGAAATATTAATAAAAAACATAAAAGCCCAGACGCCAACCCAACAATATTTAAAACAGAAAATGTTTTATTCTTTACCAAATTCCTCCAAGCAATTTTTATATAGTTTTTAAACATTGTTTTTAATTTGGTAACGTGTATAAAGAATTAAGTACTGAGATAGTTCATGATTTATCATACTTTATTTTTTTAATTTTGAACCAATATCGACTGCAATAATATTTCTCGGTCAATATAATATTCTATTTTCATGCCAAAAACATACTATATTAAATATCAGTATATTATGTTCGTTTATACAAATTAAGGATTTTCTTTATGTAAAATAATTAGACAGATTTTGTCTAACTATTTTACAGTCTAACTAGAAATCGACACTTCAAATGCTGAAGTTTTTAATATTCCTGATGAACAGCTATTACATTAGAAGAACCCGATGTTTTGCTCTGTATTCTTGAAGGGCTTCCCCTATACCTTACATTTGAAGAGCCAGAGGTTCTGGCGCTTAGGGATTCATGTACCGTTATCTCAACATTTGAAGAACCAGACATCTGGAAGCTTGCATAATCCACTTCTAATTCGTACCCCCTGCAATTGGAAGATCCTGAAGAATGGACATCTAGATCTTGAGCCGTACCTTTTAATTGTACATTGTTTGATCCAGAAATTCTGAGCATCAGAGATTCCGATTCAAGGCCCAGAGTTACATTCCGAGAACCAGAAACTCGAATTTTCAAATTTCTAGCCTTTAGAATTTTCTTGCTTACAAATTTTCCAGCTCCTGAAATTTTTAGTTCATCAATGGCTTCCACAGGAATCGTTATGGAAACTCCTGATTTGACTGATGGTCTAAGATTCCTATTTTTCATGGGCTTTATAGTCAAGATGCCATTTCTTACTTCGGTTGTAATCTGTTCCAATATATTATCCTCCCCATTTAAAGTGATATTCCCTTCTTCGCCAGCCACTAATTCAATATCAAAAAATCCACCGACATCAAGGCCGTCATAATCATCTGTTGTACGGGTTATGGACACCACGTTTCCACTTCCTACGATTCTTTTGAGCTTTTGGGCATGAATCCCATTGGCACATAGGAGCAGAAAGCCGATTATTATTATTGTTTTTTTCATTTGATTTGATTTAGTTATGATTGATTTATTCTGTTCGTAAACTCTTTACAGGATTTGCAATAGCAGCCTTTATTGATTGATAACTAACTGTTGCAAGGGCGATAACCAAAGTTAAAATTCCTGCCGAGGCAAAAACTCTTATTTCTAATTAGATTTCGCCAAGCGATTTTAATATAGTTTTTAAGCATGATTATAGAATTCTATTTATGTTAATGGTTTATTATTCATTTCGTAACGATTCAACTGGATTAGCCCCAGCAGCTTTAAAACTTTGCCAACTTACAGTCAACAGGGCAATTGCAAAGGCTGTAAGCCCCGCTAAGGCAAAAACCCACCAACTCATGTTCGTCTTATAGGCGAAATTTTCCAGCCATCTGCCCATTGCAACCCATGAAATAGGAACTGCAATAAGAAATGCCAAACCTACCCACTTCAGAAAATCTTTATTTAAAAGAGAAAGAATTTGGGCAATTGTTGCACCATTTACCTTTCTAATACCAATTTCTTTTTTTCGTTGCTGCATGTAAAAAGTGGACATGGCCAAAATGCCTAGAAAGGAAATGATAAATGACAACAAGGTAAAATACCCTATAATCTTTCCGGTTTTCTCTTCTTTAAGATACCATTGGTTGATGGTCTCATCAACGAACTTTGTATCAAATTCTGCATTGCCGATTAAACTTGCGTAAGTAGTTTTTATCTTGCCAATTGTTTCTAAGGTGTTTTTATTATTAATTTTTAAGAAAATATCTCCAGCCTGAAAACCTGCAGATTGTTGCCGGATCATCAAAGGCCCAATATTATCCCTTAGTTCCTTAAAATTAAAGTCCCTGACCACGCCAAGAATAGGAATTTCCTTGTCCTCCATTTTAAAAGACAACGCATTGCCGTTAAGACCCAGTTCCTTTATTGCCGTCTCATTTAAATACATCCCTTTATTGGAATACCCCACGCCAGTAGATTTTACCTTAATATCAAAAACTTTGAAAAAAGAGGAGTCTACCGCAAATTCTTGAAAGCTCACCGATTTCCCATTAGTATCAAAGGTCTGATTGCTTCCACCACTCAAAGGGCTTTGCCATGTAATGGAGACATCATCTACCCCTGGAATCTGCAAAAGAGCATTTTTTACGACCTTCTTTTTATCCGTTGTACTTAAATATTCCAAGTGAACAATGTTGTCCTTTTGAAAACCAAGATCTTTATTGCGCAAAAAATCGGTTTGTTTTAAGATTACCCAACTACAGGCCAATAATGCGATTGTTACCGTATATTGAAAGGTGATAAACGCTTTCGCATAAACACTTTTGGATTTGGTTCTAAAACTACCCTTCACCACTTCTATTGGTTTAAAGCTGGAAATTTTTAAAGCAGGAACAATTCCAGATAATAAGCCTATCAAACCAAATATTCCAATCAAGATGATACTGTTGGTAAGGTTTAGGCTCTCATTAAGGGACAATCGCGTATTTAATAACGAATCAAAATAAGGTTCTACTATTTTTGCTAAAATCAGAGATAATAGGACTGCTGCAAAACATAGAAAAACGGATTCCATTATAAATTGAAGTAGCAATTCTCTTTTGGAGCTTCCCAACAATTTCTTGATGGCTACTTCCTTTCCCCTAAAAGTTGCCTGGGCAATGGTGAGATTAATGTAATTGCCAACTGCGAGTAACAATATAAGCAGCACGATTACCGATAATACAGTAATTAATGTTTTACTGGCACTCTTGGTACCACTACCTTCCTTTGTACTAAAATAAATATCCTTTAGTGGCGTAAATTCCACTGTCTTAGCCCAACCTTCTGTGTATAGCCAAAAATCCTTTTTAAAATTTTTCAAGATTTCTGGAGCCTTGGAAGGCAAATCCGAATTCGCTTTTGCCAAAAAGTAGGTACTCAATGAACACCAACCATATTCTTCGAGTAAATTTTCAAAATCATATATCTTTTTAAAAGCCTTTAGGTTTACAAGGGCATCTTGTTTGGCAAAATGGGTGTTCTCAGGAAAATCTTCCATAATACCTGTGACCATAAACTTATTTTCTGCGCCCATAAAAACAACCTTGCCAATTGGGTCAACAGTACCAAATAATTTTAAAGCGATTGATTGCGATAATACAATACCGTCAGCAGTTTGCAATACATCTTTTGCCTCTCCCTTTAAAAGCGGAAAGGAAAAAATATTGAAAAATGAGGCATCCACGCCCAAATAATCAAACTTTACTTTTTGACCATCGGTTACAAATATCCTTCCCGATTCATTATAGACTCTTGTAAAATCCTCTATTTCAGGAATACTATTCTTCAAATCTACTGCAATAGGTGGCGAAAAATCTACAGTTTCATTCTCCAATCGATATATCCTGTCCTTATTCTCATGAAAATCATCTACAGAAAGTTCATGCTGAATATAGACACTCAGAAGCATTACAAATGTAATAGACATGGCAAATCCTAAAACTGTAATCGATGTATACAACTTGTTCTTTAACAGGTAACGTAAGTATGTTTTTAAAGCTATCATTGGCTATTAATTAATTATTCATCTCGTAATGCATGTACAGGATTATTTGTGGCCGCCTTAAAACTCTGCCAACTAACTGTAAGCAAGGCAATGCACAAAGCCACAAATCCCGCCAAGGCAAAAACCCACCAACTCATACTGGTCTTATAGGCAAACCCTTCTAACCATTGATGCATTGCATACCATGAAATGGGTACTGCCACCACAAAAGCTATAGCCACCCATTTTATAAAATCTTGATTTAATAAAGTTAGAATCTGTCCAATTGTTGCCCCGTTTACTTTACGGATGCCAATTTCCTTTTTGCGTTGTACCACAGTATAAGAAGTAAGACCGAATAGCCCTAAAGAAGCAATCAATATTGCTAGAATAGTGAAAATTTGGAAGGATGAACCAAATGCCTTATCTTCTTTGTATTGTGCTTCGAAATTCTGGTCCAAGAAGCGATAGTTGAAAGTACTTTCCGGAGATATTTTTTTCCATGTATTTTCAATTTGGGAGATTGCCCCGCTCATTCCCGATGATGACAATACATTTTCCTCGAGCTTTACCAGAAGATTGCTCCTGACAGTTGCATGGCGCAAAAGCAAAGGTTCTATTCCTGTCTTTAAACCAAAGTGGTGGTAATCTTTGATGACTCCGGAAATGACCCAATCTTGCCCTTGAAACTTCACAGTTCTACCTATAATATTTTCCATATTAATAATTCCCATATGTTTCATGAACCTTTCATTCATTACGATGCTCTGACTATAACCTTCCGAGTTTTCAAGAAAAGGACCTCCAGCCAAAAACTCCATATCCATTAACTTAAAATACCCTGGTTGAACGGCATAGTGGTACCATATTCGCTGATCGTCCCTTGTTCCATCAGGAAAAGTAATACCAACACCAGAATTTAGATTGTTATAGTCACCGCCAGGATAGGTTTGAGAAAGGGATATATTTTTAATGAAAGGCAATTTCATTAATTCAATTTCCAATGTTTCAAAATCCTTTTTCAAAAGAGAATCTTGACTATTATTTATTATTTTTCCATTTAAAGCAACAACCTGAGCGAGATTCGCCCCGATGGGCTGGTTTTGTAAAAAATTAATTTGTTTTGTTACAATCATGGTGCCAATTAGCAAAATGATAGTAGCTAAAAACTGCCCCGTAATCAATCCTTTTCGTATGAGAATACCACTTCCTGAAGCACTCATTTTTCCTTTTAACGCCTTAACGGGTGTGTAATTACTTAAAACAAAAGCTGGGTATATTCCCGAAACCATTGTTCCAAATAGAATGAAACCGATTATCGGTAGAAAATTTTTGATATTCGAAAAACCAACAGTCAATTCCTTATCGATGTAATTATTAAATACGGGTAATACGATGGTTACAATTATCATTGCTATGACAATAGCAATAAAATTTAGTAGTAATGATTCTAGTAATGATTGCAGAATAATTTGTGGTTTTTGAGCCCCAGCTACTTTTCGGATTCCTGTTTCTTTAGCACGTTCTAACGATTTGGCTGTAGAAAGATTTACATAGTTCAACCAAGACAGAATAATGATGATCATGGCAATCGCCAATAAAAAATGTACCCTACTTGCACTACCGTTCGCCTCAGCTTCATAGGGCTTATCGGAATATAAATGAATATCCTCCAAAGGTTCAATATTATGTCGTTCATAAGGCAATGCTTCTACCTTGTAATCCATGATCTTTTGTTTTAAAAGATCAACTTTGGTCTTCTCATCAAGCTTTATATAGGTAAATAGATTATTGCCATTCCAGTTAGGTTTCGCACCGCCCCTATAAGCCTCCCAAGTTAACATGGTATTCATGGAAATCAGGAAATCATTTTTCATGTGTGTGTTTTTACTCTCGTTTTTCAACACGCCACTAACTGTAAATAATGTTTCTCCACGAGCAATAACTAAAAGAGACTTGCCCATAGGATCTTCATTTCCAAAAATCTTTTTAGCTAAAGATGCTGTTAGCAAAATGGTAAAGGGTTCTTTTAAGGCCGTATTGATATCTCCTTTAAGCAGAGAATAGTTTAGAACGCCAAAAATCGATGGGTCGGCCAATGACCCTTTTCCTTCGTTGATGGTTGTATTGTTGTACTTGAAAGAAACATGGTCCATATGTGATAATCTCACAAATTCCTTGATTTCTGGAAACGCTTCTTTAAGCGTTGGGCCACTTAAATTGTAGGTCTGTGCGTCACCAGGTACAAAAACTCCTTCTTCTGTATAATCCATATATACTCTATGAACATTCTCAGAGCCTTCAAATTTATCATAGCTGCGTTCATAATTCACATAGAGCATGATTAACACAAAAGAGGCAATACCAATGGATAAACCAAAAATATTGATGAAGGAATACAATCTGTTTTTCAGCAAGTATCGCGTAGCAATTTTTAAAAATAGTTTGTACATGGTTTTTAGTATTAAGTAATTAGTATTTACATATTTTAAAGCGTTCTAACTCTTATTTAATATTTTCTTTTACAGACACTTACATGTATTTCATTCTGTTCTTAAACCATGTATAGGTTTAACCAAGGCCGCAGCGATTGATTGATAGCTTATGGTTAACATTGCAATTAAAAATGCTATGGTGCCAGCCGTCAAAAATATCTCCCAACCAATAGTTATCCGAAAGGCAAAATCTTCCAGCCAACGATGCATCATATATCCTCCAATCGGGATAGCAATCAGAATTGAAATGAATATTAATTTTAAAAAATCCCATGTGAGCAGTTTATAAATGCTTCTAAAGGGTGCCCCCAAAACTATTCGAATGCTTACTTCTTTATTACGCTGTTCCACCATAAAGGCCGATAGGGCAAACAAGCCTAAGCTGGCCACCAAAATAGCAAAGAGTGCAAAACTGTTGAAAATTTTACCTATCCGCTGGACATCTTCATGCATTTGAGCAAATTTTTGATCTAAAAAGCTATAATTTATCGCCTGGTTAGGCACATTGCGATCCCAAATGTCCGAGATAGACGCTAAAGCTTCGTTGGCGTTTCCAGAATTAAGCTTTATCATAATCGTATTTATATCTGATCCAATAACCAAAGCCAATGGGCTAATTTCTTTTTTTAACGATTCAAAATGGAAGTCTTCCACAACCCCAACAATGGTCCATTTTTTATTATGGTTATCAAGCTGTTTTCCCAAAGGGTTTTGTAGCTGAAGATCATGTGCCATTTTTCGATTAATTATGACTGCATTCTCTGAATCTGTAGAGAATTCCTTGGAAAAATCACGCCCCTCTTCTATGTGCATTCCCAGCGTTTTGATGTAATCATAATCTACGCGCCAAGTTTGGCTCAAGACACCAGTATCCTCACTTCCCACACCTACTTTATTGAAGGTGGTCTGGTTTCGTCTAGATCCATCGACCGGCACATAATCACTTAGTGATACTTGTTGTACTTGAGGTAATTGTAAGAGTTGTTCTTTGAATGCCTCTGACTTGTCCCCAAGCACATTACCTCCTTCAACAAGGATCAATTGTTCTTTGTCATATCCCAATTCTTTTTTGAGAATAAAATCCATTTGCTTATAAATAATCAAGGTTCCAATGATTAAAATTATTGATGTGGTAAATTGAAAAACAACCAATCCACTTCGTAAACCGCCACTCTTCCCCCCTATTTTCACATTACCCTTTAGTACATTGACGGGATTAAATGCGGAAAGATAGAATGCTGGATACAAGCCTGCGATGAGACCAATTAGCAAAGTAGAAACCAACAATACAGGTAAAAACCACGAAGAAGTTATAGGCAATACAATGGATTTTGCTGCCATGGCGTTGAACATTGGAAGTAACAACCATGCCAAAACTACCCCCAGAATAAGTGAAATGAAGCTAAACAAAACGGATTCGGTTAAGAATTGGGCAACCAAATTCCTCTTAAAGGCACCAACAGTTTTGCGAAGTCCTACTTCTTTGGCTCTTTTCGCAGATTTCGCCGTTGCCAGATTGATGAAATTACTTGCAGCCAATAGCAAAATAAAACCTGCGATGGCAGCAAATAACCATATGAACCGAATATCCCCATGTTTTAATCCATCTGCCATTTCAATATCCGATTTCAGGTGAATGTCCGTAATGGGTTGTAATTTATACTCTATCGTTTTTAAAACATCAATAAAACCTGCATCACGTCCTCTTTCAATTTGAGCGGGAATCACATAGTTTTCCATTATTGAATACATCTTTTCCTGCAACGCACCTAAGTCGCTTTTTTCATCAAGCAACACATACGTAAAATAATTTTGTGATGACCATCTCATATTGGTATCACGAATGGGCATCAAGAAATCGAAATTTAAATGTGAATTAGTAGGGAAATCATTCATTATGCCCGTTATCGTATAAGGCTCTGAAGGGTTATCGTCTAAAATTAAGCTTTGTCCCAAAGCATTTCCATTGGGGAAATATTTAGCTGCCTTGGATTCAGAAATAACAATACTTCCTGGGTTCAATGCATCCTCATAATTCCCTTCCTTTAATGGGATTTCCAATATTTCAAATATTCCTTGGTCTCCATATAAAAATCCTTGCTCAAAATTGTTTTGGCTCTCATCGGTTAGGCGGAAGGCTCTTTTCCCTCCTGAGGCAAGGCCAGAACCATATATTTTACCAGCTTTTTTAATTTCGGGAAAATCGGCCACAAGGGTTTCGGCAAAAGGCAGTGGAAAATGAGTACTTTTCTTTGTTTCTCCATCAATATCTAACTCTAAAACTAACCTGAAGATGTTGTTTTTATTTTCGTAATGCGTATCATAACTAAGTTCATCTTCAATAAAAAGAGCAATTAGCAAACATGCGGCAATACCCATAGCTAATCCTCCAATTTTTATAGAAGTAAACAGCTTGTCCTTTTTAATACCTCGCCAAGCGATTCTTAAATAATTGTTTATCATGATTGTTTTTGATTTTTATTGATGATGATTGTTCTTTTGATTTTGTTAGTTGCTTATTTCATCTTGACTTCCCTAACCCCTATTAAAGCGGTTAGGGAAGCTGGGATTACTCCGCCCTCAAACTTTTTACAGGGTTAACAATTGCTGCTTTTATACTTTGATAACTTACCGTTAGTATGGAAATACCCACCGCTAAAAATGCTGCTAAGGCAAAAACCCACCATGGAATTTCTATGCGATATGAAAAATCTTCCAACCATTTGTTCATGGCAAACCAACCTATTGGCAAGGACACCAAAATGGCTATACCTACCAGTTTAAGAAAATCATATGAAAGCCTATAGGATATTTGACCAACACTAGCTCCTAACACCTTGCGTATACCAATTTCTTTAGTTCTCTTTTCTGCATTAAATGCCGCCAGACCAAATAATCCTAGGCATGCAATAAGAATAGATAAAATCGTAAATATGATGAAAATGGTACCCAAACGTCGTTCCGATTGGTAGGTATTATTAAAGGATTCATCCATGAAATAATAATTAAAGGGTTGTCCTGGAGCTACCTTATTCCATACGCCTTCTATCTGAGATAGGGAATTGGTGATATTACCGCCATTTATTTTTACCGCCATGGAACCCGCAAAATCCCCTATATAAAGATTTAGTGCCCCTATATCATCCTTTAGAGAAGAATAATGGAAATTTTTAACCACCCCAATTATAGTGCTCATTTCGGGGTTTTCTTCCCCAATAGCCGATGACCATCTAGATCCAAGCGCTTCTTCCGCAGAAATACCCATAACGGCTAATGCGGTTTCGTTTATTATAATAGCTGTAGAATCTGTACTAAATTGACGGTCAAAATCTCTACCTGCAATTATTTCTAGTCCAATAGTATTTATATAGTCATGATCTACCCGCCAGGTTTGCATTTGCACAGCATCCTCTTGATTTGTGGAACCTTCTTGGAAAAATCCACTATCAGATCTGCTGGATGGTGTTGGGAAATAACTACTTAAGGTGGTGCCTTGTACACTACCCAATTGTTGCACTTGTTGCTTAAAAGATTGTATCTGGTCTCCTACGCCGTACACATCATTTACAACGAGCATTTGATCTTTAGAAAAACCTAAATCCTTATTTTGAATATATTGTAATTGTTGATATACTACTAGCGTACTTACAATCAAGAATACAGAAATAGCAAATTGGAACACTACCAAGGAGTTTCTAATTTTACCTCCTCCTATGCTTCCCTCGCCACTTCCTTTCAATACTTTTATCGGAATAAAACTTGACATAAAAAATGCAGGATAACTACCCGAAAACAACCCTAAAAAAGCTGTTGAGGCTAACAGAATTAACCAAAAGAATGGATTTGCATAAGGGATGCTCAAAGTCTTTCCTGACAAGTCATTGTAATACGGCAAGGCTATAGCCGCTAGGATAATAGCCAATACAAGAGATAAAAATGTTATTAAACCAGACTCCGTTAAGAATTGACGTACTAGGGCCATTTTATTGGATCCTAAGGTTTTTCTTATGCCCACTTCCTTAGCTCTTTTTAAAGAATGGGCTGTTGAAAGATTCATGAAATTTATACTAGCTAGAACAATTAAAAACAAGGCTATGAAAGACATAATGTATACATTTTGCATGCTATTGTTCTGACTTATCTCTGCCGTTCTATTCTCAGAAAGGTGAATATCCGTTAAGGCTACCGTACTAAAATTCATATAACTACCCGAAGCGATGAATTGTGCTTCAGTAATACCAGGGAAAAACTCCTGTACTCCTGGAATGACATGACTTCCCACAATAGCTTGCAAAGGCGCTTGAAAATCTTCAATGGTAGCACCGGGAATTAGCTTTACGAAGGTTTGAAAATTGTTACTGCCCCAATTGGGAACCCATGCATCTTCATATCCCCTCATGGCCATGAATATGGTTTGATCTCTTAGAAAAGAATTGTGTGGGAAATCTTCCAATATCCCAGTAACCGTATACACCTCATCATTATCTAAAACCATGCTTTGTCCCAAAGCATTCGGAGTGCTAAAATGTTTTTCTGCTGCTGTTTTTGTCAACAATAAGGTATTGGGGTCTTTTAAAGCCGTTTTTATATCACCCTCCAATAATTCAATGCCGAACATATCAAAGAACGTATCATCCACATAAGTACTTGCTTGTTCTTTAACATTAAGTTCCGTTCCGCTTTTTTTAATGAGCACTCCCCCTTGTGTTCTAAATCGAGTTGTCATTTCCACCATAGGAATGTCACTCTCAACGGCTTCAGCCATTGGCGCTGTGAGTACAGCAAACTCCTGAGCCTCACCACCAAATTTAATGTCTACATTCAGCCTGTGAATTCGGTCAGCATCAGGAAACATGGTATCGTAGTTTAACTCATCATAGATATACAATGAGATAAGCAAGCCACCCGCCATCCCAATAGCTAAACCAAAGGTGTTTAAGAAGGTGAAAAAAGGTTGTTTTTTAAGGCTTCTCCAGGCAATTTTTAAATTATTTTTTATCATTACTTTTTTTTAATATTATTTGTGATATTGAAGTTCTAAAGGAAACGGAATTGCATCTGTACTTCCTGGTTTTACATAAAGTAAGGTATATTCACTGTCACCCTCCTTTTGAAAATATTCCAAACGAACGGGGTAAAATCCTGTTTTAAGAGGCAGCATGTAGGACTGAATTGTGAAATTATCATGCATTCCATCATGATCCATCAATAATTTGTCACCCAAATAAAATTTAGAGCCATCATCCGAAAGAATGGCGAATGTGTATTGACCATTTTCTTTGATTTCAAAAAAACCATTTAGCATTATTGCAAAATTATCCTCACTTGGAAGATTATCTAGTTTAAAATCTTTATTGGCAATTCCGGTTTCAACAGGTTTTAGTTTTTTGAAATTAGGCAGCTTATCCCATTCTCCCTCATAGTAGGCATAGTTTAACCCTCCTGAAGTTGTTTTTCTTGATTTAGCGCTTGACTTCAATGCTTCTCCCTCAATAAAATGCCCTATGGCCGTATCATTATCATTATCCCGTACCGAGATTGCCTTTGCCCTAAATTCAGCAGCCCCTTTTAAAACTGTGGTTTCTTCCATTTTTGGGGAGGAACTAGTGGGTTCAGTACCATCAACAGTATAGTGCACAGCTGTGTTTTCCGAGGCTCTAAAAACATAAAAACTGCTATCTTTTTCCACAATGCCATTCATAGGATGAAAAGCATAGACCTCATCTGTATATCCTCTATAAGCAAGTTTTAATCCGTCGTAAAAACTTTTAAATTGCACTGAATTATGCGTTTCATTAGGATAGTCAACGCTTTCCCAAACTAATCCCTTTGGGGCTTTTAATTTTAAAACGGAATCCATGGCTACAATACCCATGCCTTCATACGCATCTCCACTTCGCCCAGAAATGTGCAATGTGACATTAATATCTATCAGTTCAGGTAATCTTTCAGCAGCCAATTTGCTCATGTATCGATCATCCCACCATAAAGAAGGATCAGCGGCGATATAGGATGTAAAGAGTTGTGGTTCCTTAAGCAATGTATATACCGCAAAAGTACCTCCGTGAGATGCCCCTATCAATGTATTTAACCCTGTTGTAGGGAGCTTTTCATTTATATATGGAATTAACTCATCCTTAAAAAAGGTGATAAAATTATCCGCTTTTCCTGATATAGGTTGAGACTCATTATGGGTAGGAGTAAGGTCTCTTGACCGCTGGTTTACACCATCAATGTATTTGTTCTGCACCCCAACCACAATGTTTTTGGGAATAATGTTCCACATGGTCGCATATTGATATATTTGCGATGCCCTTTCAGTATTCCATTCTCCATCAACCACATAAATAACATCGTATACATCCGTAGCATCGGCATCATAACCTTCAGGAAATATAATCTGAATGTTCCGTTGTTCATTTAGTACATTGGAGTACAGGGAATCCAATGTTTTTTCAGTGGTATGTTGAGCCAATGCTGTTGCCGGTAAACACAAAAACATAATTGCGGAGGCATAAAATAGCGATTTATACCTGTTTCTAATTGATTTTTTTGTTCTTGATTTGATGTTTCTTGTTTTCATGATTTCTTGATTTTTGATTGATTTATTCTGTTCGTAAGCTTTTTATAGGGTTTGCTCTTGCAGCTTTTAATGTTTGAAAACTTACTGTGATTATGGTTATCAATAATGCCCCGCCAATGGCCCAAATAAAAATGGTTCCTGAAATTTCTATTCGATACGTATATTTCGCCAGCCATTCCGTCATAATATAGTAGGCTATTGGTGCAGCGATTGCACAGGATACTAATATTATGCTAATGAAATCTTTAGACAATAGTTGCCATAAGTCATACAAAGAGGCTCCTAATACTTTACGCACCCCTAATTCTTTTGTGCGTTGCTCAGCAATAAAAGAAGCAAGCCCAAACAGTCCCAAACAACTTATTAAAATTGCCAAAAAGGCAAACACTCCTGATAGTTTACCAATGCGTTCCACAGCAATAAATTTTTCAGCGAAAGCGTCGTCTACAAACTGGTACTCGAAAGGTACTTTGGGGAAATTCTTGGTAAAAACGGACTCCACTGTTGCCAATGACGCTGCAATACCATTCTTAGCATTTAGTTTAAGTTCTATCCAATTGGTATTGTCGTACTTAATCATATATACCGTTGGATCGGCTGGTTGAAAAGGTGATCTCGCAAGCATGTTCTCAGCTATCCCAATAACTTGATGGTCTTGGTCGTTCCATTTTATAGTTTTCCCAATAGGGTCTTTCAAGCTCAAATAGGCAACAGCGGCCTCATTGAGTACAAAAGCAAGTGAATCGGTAGCGAAATTTCTTGAAAAATCACGTCCTTCTGCTAAATTCCAACCAATGGTTTTGCCATAATCATGTGATATACAAACCATGAACAAACTGGTCATAAAATCTGGGTCTTTTCCTTCCCAATTAAAACCGCCACCATTGGACCAAAGACCAGTTATTGGACTAGATGACTCCGACATATCCAAAACAGCACCACTATTAATTAGTTCGCTCCTTAAAAAATTATACTTCCCTTCATAATCTTCGGTAGTTTTAGAAATCATGACAAGCGCATCTTTTTCATATCCGACTTCTCGTTCTTTAGAATGCTGAATTTGCTTATAAATTATCATGGCACCTATTGCGAGAACCACAGAAACCGTGAATTGCGAAACAACCAACACCTTTCTAAAATTGGTGGTCGATTTAGCTGTTTTAAAAACACCTTTAAGGACTTTTGATGGACGAAAAGCAGACAAATACAAGGCCGGGTAACTCCCAGCAAAAAGACTAGTGAGCACAATGAATACGACACTGATTTCCCAAAAATACATGCTAGAAAAAGGTAGTAACAGTTGTTTATTAGCCAACTCATTGAATCCTGGCAATACAGCTATAACGAATAGAAGGGCTAGTGCAAAAGCCAAAAACACGACCAGGGAGGCCTCGCTCAAAAACTGATAAATAAGTTGTTTCCTAGAGGAGCCGATTGCCTTTCGAATGCCTACTTCTTTAGCCCTTTTTTCTGATTGCGCCGTACATAGGTTCATGAAATTTATACAAGCCAATAGCAACACAAAAAAGCCTATGATTCCAAACAACCAAACATACTGTAAAAAGCCTCCTACATTTTTTCCATTTTCCCAATTGGCCCTCAAATGCCAATCCTTCATTGGAAAAAGAAAAACTTCTGGATTCGTTTTCTTACTATAATCAGGCACGTTGTTATAGAGCGTTTTCTTGATTTTATTGCTGACCCCTTCCATGCTGGTTCCCTTGGCGATTTGAACATATAAACGATAAGAATTGTTGTCCCATAAATTTTTGTCACGAGCATTTTTTACCCAAACATGCGAAGAAACATACAACTCCCATGGAGCAATAAATTTTAAATCGCCAAATTCTGCATTAGCTGGTAGGTCCTTAAAAATACCTCTTACCGTAACAGTAGCTTTATTACTAATAACCATTGCTTGCCCAATGGGCTCTTCTTCACCAAAAAAAGCTGCGGCAGTAGCTTCTGAAATGACTATCGCATTGGGATCCTTTAAAACATCCCAATGACCACTCAACATATCTAGTGAAAGCATTTTAAGTGCATCGGGTTCCATATAACCTCCATTTATAGAAAGTGCTTTTTCCCCAACAGCTAAAATATGATTATCATGATAGGAACTCATTACTACATGCTCAAAATTACTTTGATAAGTATTTCTTAATTCATTTCCCAAAGGATAAGGTATAACCGGTAATGTTCTTGTGTTTCCATTGTTGGTCTTATGAACAAATACTCTAGCAATCCTTTCATAATTATCATGGTTTTGATTATAGGTTAGTTCATCATGAATCCATAGTGCAATTAGAACAACCACAGTAATCCCCACAGAAAGTCCACCAACATTAATAATGGTGTTCCTTTTATTCTTAAAAAGGTTTCGCCAAGCGATTTTAAAATGGTTCCTTATCATGATTATTTTGTTAGTATTGAGTACCAAGTATGAAGTACATAGAATGTTTGTTTTTCATTGTACCTACTCCTTGCTCAGTATTAATTGTTCATTGCACATTGCTAATTGTTTCATTCTGTTCGCAAACTCTTCACAGGGTTCACCTTTGCTGCTTTTACGGCCTGATAGCTCGCCGTTACCACTGTTATCACCAAGACCATACCTATTGCTACTGCATAGATCCACCAACTCAATTCTGTTTTATAGGTATAACTTTGCAACCATTCACTCATAAAATACCAGGCAAGAGGAGATGCAATTAAACCTGCTACAAGAATGAGTTTTAGGAAGTCTTGCATCACTAATACCAAAATGTGGGAAATCGTACCACCCAACACCTTGCGAATTCCAATCTCCTTTGTTTTTTGAATCACAAAAAATAAGATCAGCCCGTAGATTCCCAAACAGCCAATAAAAATGGCAAGGCCTGAAAACAACTTGGTCAAGGAAAGAAAACGCTGCTCTGTTTGGTATTCATTGGCTACACGGTCATCTAAAAAATCATAGCCGAAAATAAAATCTGGATAAAGTTGAGTCCATTCTTCTTCGATATAGTTTAGGGAAGCTTCTGAATTATTCATATTGATTTTTATGGCAAATTCATTATACCCTATTGCTTTTGGTGCAATATATATGGGGTTAATGTTCTCATGGAAATTTCGATCGTGAAAATCAGCTATAACGCCAACAATAGTCCCTCTAACATAATTTCCAGAAATTTGCACTGTTTTCCCTAAAACTTCTTCTGGAGTTTGCAGACCCAATTTTCTAGCAAAAGTCTCATTCACAACAACCTCATCTACAGAATCTTTTACATAAAAATTCCTGCCTGCAACCAGTTTTAAATCAAATGTATTGAGGTAATCTATATCTCCTACTTTAGTCTGAATTGAAAACTCTTCTGCTTCCGGTTTGTTATTGTATATGACACTAGTGCCCCATTGGCTATCACCTGATCCTGGGGAAGCAAAACAAGCACTTATTTTTTCCACACTAGGGAATGCAGCTATCCTATTCTTAAGGCCTTCTATTCTTAATGGTGTTACATCCTCGTCAGGTAGATTTACCATTACGATTGCAGATTTGTCATAGCCCAGATCAGAATTTATGGCATATTTAACTTGTTTATTTATAACCAAAGTTCCTATAATAAGGACCATGGATATTGTAAATTGAAGGGTTACCAAAACCTTTCGGATCATTAAGCCACCTGCATCTTTCTGGCTTAGTTTCCGTTTTAAAGCCAAGATTGGTGCTATTCTAGCCAAGATGATACCTGGATAACTTCCCGCAAATAAGGAGACCCCCAGCAATAGCACTAAAACAAAACCAAAAAAACTATAGTTTAAAGCACCCAATAAAGAAAGTTCCAAATCAAAAACACTATTAAAATATGGCAGTGCCAATACACTCAATACTACTCCAAAGCCTAAAGACACTAGAGCAATTATAAAAGTCTCCGTCATGAACTGCCAAAAGAGTTGTTTCTTAAAACTCCCCAAAACTTTGCGCACCCCTACTTCTTTAGATCTGTATACCGATTGCGCCGTAGAAATGTTTATAAAATTAATACTGGCAATGACTAAAAGAAAAAGACCTATCAATGAAAATATCCAAAGCATTTTGGGATTTATCCCGCCGTAACTTGGATTAAAATGAACATTTGAAAGCGATTGTAATTTGTAATGATGTACATTTTTAGAAGTAGGCCTGTGTTTTTCTACAAAGCCAAATATTTCTTGCTCAATCTGCTTAATGTTTTGATTGGGATACAATAAGGCAAAACACTGTAAGGCAGAATTGATACCGCCCCAACCATTTTCATCACTCATAAAACCATCATACTGTTTTAGAGTTGCAAAAGAAAGAAAGAAATCTGCACTGATTAAGGTCGTTTTAGGCAAGTCTTTTAAGATCCCTATAATGGTAATTGTTTCCTTATTATTTAAGGTAAAGGTTTTGCCTATAGGGTCTTCATTTCCATAAATCCGTTTAGAAGCCCCTTCTGTAATAAGCGTTGTATTTGGATCTTTAAGTGAAATGGCAGTGCCATTGACAAGAGGAAAATTAAAGATGCTAAAAAAATCTTCCTCGACATAAGCAATATCCTCTTCTATTCTTTTATTTTGGTTCTCTTCTGTAATGGTTAATAATTGACTCCCTCTAGATACATATTTTGCCACTTTTTCCGCATAATCATATTCTGTTCTAAAAGCCAGAGCAAAACCAGGAGGCACCGCTGCTTCGTATTCAATTCCATCACGATGTTCTTCAGTGACTACTCTATAAATTCTGTCTGAATTGTCGTGAAAATTATCAAATTTAAGGTGATAAGAAACAAAAAGAAAAATGATGATGCTACAACCAAAACCAAGGGCTAACCCTATAATATTGATAAAAGCAAAACCCTTTCTCTTTGTTAGGTTTCTCCAAGCGATTTTAAAATAGTTATTAATCATGATTGATGTTTTAAGTTCAAGTACAAAGTTGGATGTACTTAGAAAGTTTGTTGCTAGTTACTTATTGCTAATTGTTGATTGCTCATTTTTAATTGTTCATTGCTAATTGTTCATTGTATCATTCTGTTCTTAAACTCTTCACTGGGTTCACAATAGCTGCCTTGACACTTTGCAGACTAATAGTGGCCATAGCAATAACCAGCGCCATCATTCCCACCAATGCAAACACCCACCAATCTATAGTTATGCGATAAGCAAAACCATGAAGCCAATCCTCCATAAAATAATAGGCAATAGGGCAGGCAACAAGCAATGCAAGCGCTACTAATTTTAAAAAATCTTTGGAAATCAGTGACACTATGGCAACTGTTGTAGATCCCAATACTTTTCTTATACCAATTTCTTTGGTACGTTGCAAAACGCTATGCGACACTAGACCAAACAAGCCCATACTCGCAATAAAAAGTGCTAGAATTGTAAAAATATTAAAGGCGTTACCCAATCTCATTTCACTATTATAGAGTTGTGCATAAGTGCCATCCAAAAAATGAACATCAAAAGGCACTAAAGGAGCCGCTTCATTCATTATTGAGATGATATAGTTCTTTGTTTCATCAAAATCTTCAGGGTTAATGGTCATGATTACTTGGCCAAAGGTTTTGGTCCATTCAGGTCTCATTCGCATATAAAGTGGCTCTATGGCGAGGTCAAATTTTTGAATATGAAAATCCTTCACAACACCAATTACCTTCCCATCATCAAATTCTTTCCCTACGGATGTTTCCCATCCCAAAGCTTTTGCAGCTGCCTCATTGATGACATAGGCTTCCTTCTCATCTGTTGTGAAATCTGAGGAAAACCCTCTTCCTTCCACAATTTCCATATCAAAAACAGCTATGAAATCGTAATCCACAAAAGTTCTGTAAATCCATAGTTGTTCTTTGGTTGTATTTCCTTCCCAATTATTTATGGGCCCTTGGTTACCAAAATCTAATGGAATTTGAGAGCTCATTGAAAGGTTATTGATTTTAGGGTGACGTAACAAATCATTCCTAATAACAGCTTCATTTTTTGCAATTTCACTAGTCTGATAAGGCACATGAACAATATGCTCCTTGTTGTAACCTAAGTTCTTGTTTTGCGTAAATTGAAGTTGTTGATAGATGATTACACTACCGATTGCCAAAACAATAGCAGCTGCAAACTGTCCCACTACCAAACCATTTCTAAGCCAAGCACTGCTTCCTTTATTTTTTAAGAAGTTGCCTTTAAAAGCTCTGATTGGTGAAACACCAGAAAGGAAAACCGCCGGATAAAGACCAGAAAGGCCCCCTACTAGAATCGCCACACCAAACATACCCAGAAGTAGCCACTGATTGCCTACGATATGAAATGGAATGTCTTTGTCCAACAACAAACCAAATTCTGGTAAAAGCAGATAAGACATGCCTAAGGCTAGCACAAAGCTAAAAATAGTATACAGGAATGATTCGCTTAAAAATTGATACAGAAGTTGTCTCCTATTGGCCCCCAAAACCTTAGTCATCCCAACTTCTTTGGCTCTTTGTGCCGACCGTACTGTGGCTAAATTCATATAGTTGATAGACGCCAGTAGTAAGATGATGATTGCAATTAAACTATAGAGGTACACATATTTCATGTCTCCATTTGGCTCGAGTTCAAAATTGACTTTGGAATTAAGATGAATATTCTTTAAAGGCTGTAGTTGATAAATTGGTACTTGTAACCCATGTTTTGCCAACTCTTCCTTCGAATTCTCCTGATACACCAGCAATTTGGACTCAAACTTCTTAAAATCGGTACCCTTGGCTAATTTCACATAGGTTGTTGCAACATTGTTTGCCCAAGAATTTTCGCTATGTTCGTAGGAAGGAGAAGCACTAAGGGGAGCAATATAGGTGTACTTAAAATGTTGGTTTTTAGGCGGGTCGGCCACCACACCCTTGATAGTAAATATGGTTTTGCGTTCTAAAGTGATGGTTTTGTTTAGCGGGGACGCATCTCCAAAAAACTTCTTCGCTAAACTTTCCGTAAGTAAAATGTTTGTTGGCTCGTCTAACGCGCTTTTCCCCTCTCCTGAAATCAAGGGGATGGTAAAAACATCAAAAAAACCTTTGTCTGCAAAAATACCTTTTTCACTAAAGGCCTCTTGGTTTATGTGTAGCAAACTGGAACGCAGATCTATAGCCGTTTTTGCCTCCACTTCAGAAAAATCATTGGCCATGGCTATGGATAATGGAAGAGGTGTTCCTGAAAACAAATCGGTGCCTTTATAAACATTTCCCGGTTGTTTGCTAATTACTCTGTAAATATCATCTGCATTTTCATGCTGTTGGTCATAACTAAGTTCATACTGCACAAAAAGAGCAATCAGAATAAAGCAGGTTATACCAATTGTCAAACCAGAAACATTGATAAAGGAATATACACTTCCTTTTACGAAGTTTCGCCAAGCTATTTTTATATAGTTCTTTATCATGATTAATGTATTAGTAATTAGACTGTTTATAATTCACTGTTCATTACTCACTATTCATTGTTCATTGTTAATTGTCCTATTCCGTTTGCAAACTTTTTACAGGATTTGCTTTTGCTGCTAGAATACTTCTATAGCTTATGGTTAAAAAAGCTATCAATATTGTAATAAGACCAGCGAAGGCAAACACCCACCATTTTATTTCAATTCTATATGCGAACTCTTCAAGCCATTTATTCATAAAATAGTATCCCAATGGAAAAGCAATGCCCATGGAAATCACTACAAGTTTCAAAAAGTCCTTGGCTAACATGCTCACAATTTGTGACACTGATGAGCCCAATACTTTTCTGATTCCTATTTCCTTAAATCGTTGTTGCGCGGTAAAGGTTACCAATCCAAATAGACCCAAACAGGCAACAAAAATTGTCAACAAGGCAAAAACATTAAGGATGTTGCCAATTTTTTGTTCAGCTACATAAGTCTGCCGGTAGGATTCATCCAGCAAAGCATAACTAAATACCTCATCCGTGTTAAAACTGTTCCATACCTTTTGGATATCCACAATTAAACTTTCCATAGTATCCGTTTTCGCACGGATTATAAGACCTCCATAAGGTTGATACTGCATCAACAAGGGCTCTATAGTTTGATGTAAAGAATTGAAATGAAAATCTTTGACCACCCCTATAACGGTAAGCTTATTTTGACCCTCGTCTATAGTTCTACCTATGGCTTCATTGCCAAATCCGAATAACTTTGCATAGGTTTGATTGATAATTACATTGGTAGAATCAGCCCCAAATTGCTTTGAAAAATTGCGCCCAGCAACCAATTGCATACCCATAGTAGGTAAATACATCTCGTCAATATTATACACTGGCATTCTTCTATTGGCTTTCCCACTAATATGTATCATTGTTTGATTTTTATCAGAAGGTCCCGCAGGTACAAAAGCAGACTGTGTGAGGTTGACAATTTTAGGGTTTTTTAATAATTCATCTTTAAAAGCCGTCTGCGCGTTACCCAAAAGATGTGATTCCCTAATGACCAATATCTGGTCTTTATCATAACCTAGATTTTTGTTTTGGATATAGTTCATTTGTTGGTTTACTATCAAGGTTGCCAATATTAATCCAGCAGAAATCATGAACTGAAAGACCACTAAACCATTGCGAATACCCTTGTTTTTACCCCCACCAGCAAACTTGTTTTTCAAAGCAGTCACGGGTTTAAAAGAGGAGAGAAAGAAGGCTGGATAGGCTCCTGCTATGATACTGATCACAACTGTTGTAGTCAAAAGTAAAAGGAACATCGAGGGGGTTAGAAAGTAATCAAACTGCAATTCTTTACCAGATAATTGATTGTAAAAAGGTAAAGACAACAAAACGAAAACAACAGCCAATATCATGGCTATACAAGTTATCATAAACGATTCGGATAAAAACTGATACCGCAATTGCTTCTTATTAGAACCTAGCACTTTATGAATACCTACTTCCTTTGCTCTTTTACTGGCAGCAGCAGTGGAAAGATTCATAAAATTGATACAGGCAATCAATAACATAAAAAGTGCCACTGCACTGAAAACATAGACATATTTAACATCGCCACCCTGCTCCAATTCACTGTAGGAGGAATTATCTGAATACAAATGAATATCAGTCAAGGGTTGTAGTATAAAACCTATTTGGTTATTTTTTGTAAATTCCTCAAAAGACACCCCCGTTTCCGCCAACATATTTGGCCCCATATTGTGCTGAACTACTTGGGGTAATTTTGCCTCCAAATTCTGATACGCATATCCTTCCTTTAGCTGTAAATAGGTAAAGAAATTTCCGATAAACCAAGAGTTGCTTTTGGCCTCTTCAAGTCCTGTCATGGAAACAAAAACATCAAAATGAAAATGTGAATTTTTGGGCACCTCTTCAATGATTCCTGTTACCGTAATGGGCTCCTCATTACCTTCTACATGAAAAGTTCTACCAATAGGGTTTGTTGCCCCAAAGAATTTGTGGGCTTCCGCTTTGGTAAGCACGGCGGTATTGGGTTCGCTAAGTGGTGATTCTGTATCACCCTCAATTATTGGAAGGGTGAAAAATTTAAAAAAATTAGGGTCTACAAGGGTAAACTTATTGTCGCGATATGAATTATTTTCAACAATAATTTTTTGAGAACCCATATTTCTGATACGAGTGGCATCCAATACTTCGGGGAAATTTTGCTTTAGAGTTTGGGCTACCGGTGCCATTACGCCCCCCTCTTTTATCTTCTCCCCACCTATGTTAGCTCTGAAAACAATACGAACAATTTCATCTGCCTTTTCATTATAGCGGTCATAGCTAAGCTCATCCACAACAAAAAGGGCAATAATCAAACATGTAGCAAGACCAATAGCAAGACCAATCACATTAATACTGAACAAGCCTTTGCTCTTTAAAACATTTCGCCAAGCGATTTTAAAATGGCTTTTAATCATGGTTAATGTATTTTCCGTATGATTGTTTCTCCTATAACAATTCCCTTATGCACTGCAGGATTTCCTTCATAAGCTACAATAGCCTCTCCATAGGCTGTGACTTTTAAAGTTTCTGAAATATTTAATCTAAAATTACCTTCTCCATAGGATGTTATTTTAGTGGTAGTATTATCTACTCCTAGGGCGTTTATTTTACCTTCTCCATAAGCTGTGAATCTTTGATGTGTTATGGTTCCTACTTTTATTTCTAAATAACTTTTACCATAGATGGTGGTGTGCAAGGTTTGTAAGGTCACTTCATTTAAATATACCTGAGATTCCCCATAAATCTTTAACCTGAATTTTTCTATGGTTATTGGGCTTTCACAAACAAAAGTTTCTTCTCCTCTTAAGGAAAGTTCTTTCAAGTTTTTATAGGTAACAACTGCGCTTACTTGGGTGCCTTTGTAAATAGACTGTTTACTTTTCCATTTATCATTCTTCACTTTTTCTGATTTAGTTACCATTTTAGCATCATCCAAATAAAGTCGAAGTGTCTTCCCGTGTACTTCAATATTTATTTTATCGTAAGAAACATTCGTGGTCTCAATATGAACAGATTCTTCATCCCCTTGCCTAAACACTACTTGAATGTGAGGGCTTACAATTACCTTATTAAAATGGGCAACATTGCTAGTTTTGGACTGTGCCTGTACGTTTTTTACTCCTAAAACAGCTAGAATCAGTACTACTAAAATTTTTAAAGTGATTTTTTTACTTTCCATGATTGATTTTTTTATAATTGATAATTATTCCGTTCGTAAACTTTCTACTGGGTTTACTAGGGCCGATTTAATAGATTGAAAACCAACAGTTGCCAAGGTGATAATCAGGGCAAAACCACCTGCTAAAGCGAACACCCACCATTGAATTTCTATTTTGTACGCAAAATCTTCTAACCAACTAGATATCAGAAAATAAGAAAGGGGAGATGCAATAAAAAATGCAATGCTTACAAGCTTTAGAAAGTCTTTGGAAAGCAAAGCTGTAATACTACTTACGCTTGCCCCCAATACTTTTCTAATTCCAATTTCTTTAATGCGTTCTTTTGCCATGAAAGCAGCCAAACCAAAAAGTCCCATACAAGAAATAAGGATGGAGATGAAGGCAAAATAGGTCGTTAAGGTCCCTGTTAGTGTCTCACTCTTATAAGCTGCCGCATACTCCTCATCAACAAAATCATAATGTAGTGGGACATCAGGTAAAACCTTTGTGAAAATGGCTCCTAAAGAGGCTAGCCCTATTTTTGTCTCATTAGCTTTCAATTTTACAAACATGGCTCCAGCATCATTTGGATCCAAAAAGAAAATTGATGGCTGAATGCTTTCATAAAGGGACCGATTATGAAAATCTTTTAAAACGCCAATAATTTGCCTTTGACTTCCCCAAACCTCAATAGTTTTACCTACAGGGTCTTTAATGTTCATAATTTCAACCGCTTTTTGATTGACTACAATATTTAAAGTATCAGTACTCCCTTCCCTATAATAGCTCCCAGCATCTAATGGAATCTCAAAGACTTCTGGGAAGTTATGGGCCGTCCAAAGAATTGAAAATTCAATATGCTCTTGATCCTCACTTTTACCAGACCAATTAATGCCACTTGTAGATGCCCCCATATCTAAAGGGGACGGACCAACCAAAGTAACATCAGAAATACCATTTGAAGTAAGTAACTCATTGCGTAATACTTCATACTTGCTCGTAAGTTCCTGATCTTGATGAATGGATATGATATGCTCTTTGGCCAACCCTAAATCTTTCTCATTAATGAAGTTTACCTGTTGTTTTACGACAATGGCTATGACAATCAATAAAATAGAAAGGCCAAATTGAAGCACAACAAGTCCCTGTCTAAAAGAAATAGTGTTCTTTTTTTCTTTTCCCAAACCTTTTAAGGCTGTAATAGGCTTAAAGGAGGAAATGACCAAAGCAGGATAAGCTCCTGATAAAAATGTAGTCAATATAAATACCCCTAGTATCGACAACCAAATTCCAAGGTTTGCTAAATCAATTTGCAACTCCTTGCCTAATAAAGTACTAACGATAGGCAAAAGAAGCCATGTAAATAAATAGGCGAAAACGAAAGATATGAAGGTAATTAAAGAGGTTTCTGTAAAAAACTGACCAATTATAGCATTCTTATTTGCCCCAATTACTTTTCTCACCCCAATTTCACTAGCTCTTTTGGTTGCATAGGCTGTGGAAAGGTTGATGAAATTAATACAAGAAATAAGGAGCAGAAAGACGGCTGCCCAAGTAAATATTTTTACATATTCTATACGACCGCCACTTACTTGTGCCTTTTCATTAAATTCTCCATACAAATAATGCTCAGAAAATTTTTGCAGAAAACTACCCTCCTTAGTTTCTCCTTCAATATTGTCTTGGAAGAGCGTATTGATTTTTTTGGAAACTTGTGCTACATCCACACCTTCTTTTAATAGGAATGCTCCTTGCATGCCATTATTACCCCATTCTAATAACCACTCATTACTATTTAAATGTTTCTTAAGACTGTAGTAAAAATCATTTTGAATGGAAGATTTATCAGGAAAATCCTCGTAAACTGCTGCTACTGTAAAATCTCCATTATCTAGTATTTTAATGCTACTCCCTATAGCTTCTTTTAACCAATTGTCTCCCCAAAAACGATGTGCAAGGCTTTCTGATATTGCTATGGCTTCGGGTTTCTCATCAAGTTGAGAAATATCCCCAATACTGATAGGAAAAGAAAAACTGCTGAAAAGACTTGCATTTCCAAAGGTCCCCTTTGCTCTATAATCGATATTATTTACTTCTAAATTATCTTCAAAAGTCCTCCCAATTGGAATATACGTCTGCACCTCAGGCAGTTGCTCTTTGGCAGCATGTAATAATTGATATGGAGCTGTTTCGTAAACATCCAAAACACCACCCTCTAAGGGGATTGTTCTTTTAACACGGTACAGTTGTTCATTCTTAGCATGAAATTTATCCATACTATATTCGTCATATACCCAAAGTAACATTAAAAATGATACGGTAAGTGCTAAAGAAAATCCAAGCACATTAATAAAAAAGTACCCTCTGTTTTTAAGAAGATTTCTCCATGCAATTTTAAAATAGTTGCGTATCATTTATTAATTTTTTATGATTAAATTTTCAGAATCCAAGGTGCCTCTTTCATGGTCATTTCCTTTGCTAACCGTCCAGTTATTAGATTCTCCTGAAATAGTCAAATCACCACCATTCATGTTTATATCTAAATTATCAGCATATACTATCATATCTGCAGCACCAAAGTCATCCAAAGTAATCACAAGGTTTTTTGATTCTATATGATTCATTCCATGAAATTGGGCTCTATCTTCTACGACAATCTTTCTAAGATGCCTACTGCTTACATATACCTGAACCACTTCATTATTCGCTTCACCTTTTGTATCTACTTCCAATAAACCATCTCTAAAATTTACAATGACTTCAAGCGATGGTGGCACACTTACAATTCTTCGTATTTCTTGGTTTGCATCTTCATTGGTGAAAAACACCTCAGCTACACCGCTTACTTTAATAATTTCAATAATGTCCCCCTTTGATTGCCCCATGATTGCATTGGACAATGTTAAAAAGAGCATTAAAATGATTAGTTTTTTCATGATTGATTTATTGATTGATTGATTTATTCCGTTTGCAAACTTTTTACAGGATTTACATTTGCCGATGCCAGCGTTCTAATATTCATAATGACCAATGAGATAAACAACATGGCCGCCCCACTAAATGCAAAAACCCACCAACTTAGACTAGTTTTATAGGCAAAATCCTCTAGCCAATTGCTGATGCCATACCAAGCTATTGGTGCAGCTATAACAAAGGCAATGCCCACTAAAATCATAAATTCTTTACACAGCAGCACGTTCAATTGCACCAAACTTGCTCCCAAAACTTTTCGAATTCCAATTTCTTTTGTACGCCTTTCTGTGGTGTGAATGACCAACCCTAAAAGACCCAAACAGCTTATTAAAATGGCAAGTCCAGTTGCCCAGTTCAACAAAACAGACATTTTACCTTCTTGTTCGTAAAATCGTTTTACTGTATCATCAATAAAATTCAATCGTATCTCGCTATCTGGATAAATACCTTTCCATATGTTTTCTACCTGTGCTATGGCTGCTGGCCAGTTTTCAGTGTTTTGGGTCTGTAAGGAAAAATGAACTGTGTTTAATTGAGAATATTCATCCTGATCCCAATCACCAATAAGCGCCATAGGATTGATGGATGATTTTAAGGAACGCTGGTTAAAATCTTCCATGACAGCAACAATCGGGTAAGTGGCATCATCTAAGGTTAGCACTTGACCAATAGCATCTTGAGGATTATTAAACCCTATCATTTTCAAATAGGCCTCATTAATAACAAATTCCCGTATGGTATCATTAAGCGGTTTACGGCCAGCCAACAGTTTTAAATCATATAGATTCAAATAATTCTGGTCTCCATAAAGAAGCTCCAAGCTGGTATGTATCTCTTTTTCATCGGTTAAATAGGTGACACTACTTGAGTGGGTGTTAAAAGATGCTGGCGGACTACCTCCAAGACTTACACCACTTACCTGCGGCAGGGCTTCTATCTCCTTTAAAAAGCGCATGCGTTTATCTATGGAAGCATCACTCCAAGGAGTTCTGGCATAGGCAATTGCTTCTGTTTTAAATCCCATGTCCTTGGTCATTACATAATTGATCTGCTTCCCCACAAGTATAGTGGCAATGATAAAAACTTGGGCAATTACGAATTGAAAGACGGTTAAATATTTCCGTAGCAAGGACTTATTTTGCCCTGCAACTGCCTTACTTTTTAATACGGATACTGGCTTAAAATGGGAAAGTACCATTGCAGGATAAAAACCTGCTAGCAAGCTTACTGTTATAAGTAAAACTGCAATTAAAATTATAACTATTGGGCTTGTAAAAAGTTCAAAACTTAAATCTTTGGGAACAAAATCTGCAAAGATTTTTAGCAACCAAGCCGAAAAGAATAGAGAAACAATGCCAGCTACAATAGTCAATAAAAATGTTTCTCCTATAAACTGAAAAACAAGCTGTTTTTTAGAACTTCCTAGTGTTTTTCGGATGCCTATTTCCTTAGCCCGTCTTGTAGCATTCGCTGTATTTAGGTTTATAAAGTTTATACAGCCCAAGAGCAACAAAAACAAGGCTATAAAAGCCAGACTGACCAAAACTGTCTTACTTGCTGTACTTCCACTGTTATTAAATATTCCAAAATTGGAATTAAAATGAAGATCATTCAAGGGTTGTAAATAGAACTTTCTATTTTGACCATAAGAAAGCATTTCTTCACTCTCGTGCTCTTTGGCAAGCCTGTCTAATTGTTCCTGAAAAAGCAATTCTTTGTCTTGACCAACTAGCTTAATAAACACTTGAGAACCAGAGCTTGTACTGTTCCATTGATCATTAATAATACGGTCTGTCATATTTAAACTGCTTGCAGTTTTAAAAGACACAAACTCTTGAAAAATAAAATCAGATCGTTTATCAAAATCACCTACAATTCCGGCAACTTTTACCGGTATAGAATCATTATACATCAAAATTTTACCTAGCATTTCTCCAGGTGGAAGGTCTGGAAAGTAGGTTGCTCCTCTAGATTCTGTTAGTACTACTTCATTAGGTCCAGATAAAATATTGTAAGGAGTGCCAGCCAACCATTGGTATGGAAACAACTCAAAATAGTTTTGATCCGCATAAATAAGATGTTCTGGATTTTGAAATACCTTTTCAGTTTCTGAATTCTCTATTTTATTTAGGTATAAATTGAAAAAAGCACTTGTCAATTCAACAATGGCCATACTTTCTCTTAGCGTTGTACCAAGAGGAACCGGTACACCACCATTGTAAAAACTGCCTTCGGGCGATGTGAATTCTGAAGTGACACGATAGATACGCTCACTATCTGGGTGAAATTTATCAAAAGTTAAATCATAATAAATGATTGCACCTATGACGAAAGAAGCACTAAGACCAATGGCTAAACCAATAATATTTATGCTGGAAAAGGTTTTGTTACCCCACAAATTTCGAAATGCAATTTTAATATAATTTTTAATCATGATGGTCTTATTAGTATTGAGTATGAAATAGATAGAAAGTTCCTTTTTAATCGTCCCTACTCATTGCTCATTATTAATGGTTCATTGCTCATTGTTAATTGTTACTTGCCAACTATTCCATTCGTAAACTCCTAATTGGATTCGCTCTTGCGGCTTTAATGGCTTGAAAACTTACCGTGACCACGGTTACGAACATAGCCCCTAGCATAGCTAACACAAACACCCACCATTGTAATTCAATGTGATAGGGATATTCCTGTACCCAGCCATTCATTATATAATATGAAATGGGTATTGCGATGAAACAGGAGATAATCACCAATTTTAAAAAATCTTTGGAGAGCATGTTCCATACATTAAATACGGAAGCACCCAATACCTTGCGTACCCCAATTTCTTTGGTACGCTGTTCGGCCACAAAAGAAGTAAGACCAAAAAGACCCAAACAACTGATTAGAATGGCCAATCCCGTAAATATTCCTGAAAGTTTACCGACACGTTCCTCGGCGGCAAATTTTGCCCCATACCGCTCATCCACAAAATCATATCTAAAAGGAATGTCAGGGAAATGCTCTTTAAAAACCCTTTCTATAATTGCAAGGTTTTCACCTGCACTTTGTTTTGGGTTCAACCTAAGATTATAATAACTGGCATTTTCATTTTTATCAAATACGTACATACCTTGTTTTACAGGCTCGTACGGCGATTGCGCAATCATATCTTCCACCACTCCAATAATCTTAAGTGGAGGATTCGGATCTTCCGCATCGTCATCTTTTAAGTACATACCAATGGGGTTGGTAAGTCCCAAATATTTCACCGCAGTCTGGTTTAGAAGTACAGCATTAGAGTCAGTGGCCATTTCATTTGAAAAATCCCTACCCGCTACAATTTTTAGCTTTAAGGTCTTGGCATATTCACTGGACACTTCCGTCCATGCCAAATCCTCTTGAAAACCTTCAGGCTTTCCTTCCCAAGTCCAACCTCCCCTATTAGACCAAATATTGGTGGTAGGACTACTAGAAGTTGCCATTTCTATTGCTGCACCAGAACCCAAAAATTCGCTTCGCATCAACTCATACTTTCCAGTAAAATCTTGGCTCATAATAGGAATCTGAATCAAGCCTTCTTTATCATAACCAACAGGTCGGTTTTTAGCATGATTAATTTGCTGCATGACGATGACCGTACCGATAATAAATGCAACGGAGACCGTAAATTGAATGACCACTAATATTTTTCTAGGGGTACCTGCATGTCTACCTACTTTAAAGGTGCCCTTTAACACATCAACAGGTTTAAAGGAGGAAAGATATAATGCAGGATAACTACCTGCCAATAGTGCAGTAAATAATATGAATACTAGAGAAAGTCCCCAAAAAACAGCACTAGTCCATGGAAATTCAATCTCCTTTTTTGACAGCTCATTAAAACCATTTAAGGATAGTAAAACGATTCCTAGGGCAATGAAAAAAGCAAATAAAACCACTAAAAAGGATTCGCTCAAAAACTGATAAATCAACTGCCCTCTTTGCGAACCTATTGATTTTCTAATACCAACTTCCTTGCCTCTTTTTTCTGATCTTGCCGTGCTTAAATTCATAAAATTGATACATGCCAAAAGCAATACAAAACCACCAATAATACCAAACAGCCAAACATATTTTATTCTTCCTCCAACCTGCTTTCCATTCTCGAAATTGGCCTTTAAATGCCAATCTTTCATAGGAAAAAGAAACAACTGAGGATTAAATTCTGCAGTTTCTTCGTTCAGGTTCTTTTTTACATCCTTAATGGTGGCTGTCACCTTATCCATACTTGTATTATTTGCAATCTGAAGAAACATCTGAAACGAGTTGTTCCCCCAATTGTCTTCTGAATTCTTAACCCATTCTTGCGTGGATGTATATTTTTCCCAAGGCATAATGTACTGGGTGTCGCTAAAAGAATTGTTACTAGGAATATCGGCATACACACTGGTCACCATCATATCATATTGACTATTGACCTTAATAATCTGACCAATAGGCTCTTCATTACCAAACAAAGCATCAGCTGTGGCTTCTGAAAGCATGATAGAATTTATTTCTCGTAAGCCATCTTTTTCCCCCTTTAAAATCTTAAGATCTAACATTTCTGGAGCTTCGGACTGCATAAAGTTGCCAGTTCTAGAAATATCAGTTTCTTTAAACTTTAAGTACTGGGAATTGTTCCAGGAAGACATGACCAAATACTTAAAGTTATCCCCATAGTTATCTCTTAATGCCTTTTCTAAAGGTCTGGGAATTGCAGGGCCTGAATCAGTTTCCCCATTAAAAGTTTGCGATTGCAATACTTGTGCAATCTTGTCTTTGTTCGTAAAATAAGCGTTATGGGTGAGCTCATCTTGTATCCATAAGCCTATAATAAGCGTTACTGCCATACCCAAGGCAAGGCCTCCTATATTGATAACAGAGTAGCCTTTGTTCTTATAAAGGTTTCTCCAAGCGATTTTTAAATAATTCTTTATCATGATTGATTTGATTTGATTGTTTTGATTTGATTGATTGATTATTCCGTTCGTAAACTTTTAACTGGGTTAGCAATTGCCGCTTTAATGGCTTGGAAGCTGACCGTTAGCAATGTAATCACCAAAGCGCCAAGGATTGATGCCGCATAAATTTCCCAACTTATTTCCGTGCGGTAGGCATATTCTTCTATCCATCCATTCATATAATAATTGCCTATTGGAATTGCTATACAACAAGAAATTAACACCATCAACACAAATTCCTTAGACAATAATTGCCATAAATTATATAATGTTGCGCCCAAAACTTTGCGCACCCCAATCTCTTTTGTTCGTTGTTCGGCAACAAAGGCAGCAAGACCAAAAATTCCCAAGCAGCTTATTAATATGGCGAGAAAAGCAAAAAAACTAACCAAGCTCCCCATACGTTCTTCACTGTTAAAATTCTTGGCATATTCTTCATTCAAGAAATTATAAGAGAAGAGGCTCTCAGGGTCGTGTTTTTTAAAGACACGTTCTATATGAGCCAAAGCTTCTTTAGTATTGCCTCCTTTATTTATTTTAATATTAACATAATTTAGAAAACGACCATAGTGAAGAATAAACAACATTGGACGTACTTGTTCAAAAGGTGACCGAGTCACCATATCCTTAGCGACTCCCACAATTTTATACTGACCATTATCTCCCCATTGCACCATTTCACCAACTGGGTTTTCTAGCCCCATATAAGTTACCGCAGTTTCATTTACGATAAAGGCTATAGAATCGCTTTTAAACTCCCTAGAAAAATCACGGCCTTCCTTAATTTCCCAATTGATCATATCTCCATAACCATAGGTGGCCCGCAGCGTATTAAATTCCTCGCTCATATTGGGGTCCTTCCCTTTCCAATCAAAACCACCATTTGTAGTGTAAGTGCCTGTGTTTAAAACATCAGAGGCAGCAACTTCCTTAATGTGGTTAGAACTCAGCAGCTCGTTTCTTACCGCTTCAAAATGTGTGATGACTTCTGAGGTATTGATGGGAACATATAACATCTGATCCTGATTATAACCTACAGGTCTATTTTTTACATGCTCTAATTGTTTAAAAATAGTAAGGGTGCCAAAGATGAGCACTACGGATATTGTAAATTGGAAGACCACTAAAACCCTACGTAATCTAGAGGCTCCTTGCCCGCCGTCCTGTTTTCCACTTAACACTTTTACTGGTCTAAAAGAAGACAGGTAAAAGGCAGGATAGCTGCCTGAAACTAAACTGGTGAAAACAATAAAGGCCAAAGAAATCATCCAAAAAACTGGACTACCCCAAGGAATACTGATTGTCTTATTTGTAAGGTCATTAAAGAAAGGCTGCGCAAGTAATACCAAAATACAGGAAACTACAAAACTTAAAATTACTATCAAAAAAGACTCGCTAAGAAACTGAGTAACCAACTGTGCCTTAACAGACCCTATTGTTTTACGGATACCTACTTCTTTGGCCCGCTTAACTGATTTGGCAGTACTAAGGTTCATAAAATTGATACAGGCCAATAGCAAAATGAAAATACCTATGATGCCAAACAACCACACTCGGTCTATGGCTCCCCCCGTATTGACACCATTTTCAAATTGGGAATATAAATGCCATTTGTTCATAGTATGTAGATGAATAACGGGCTTGGTAGTCACGGCATAATCATCGTCATCATTTTTAATATTATTGTACTTAACATCCTTTATTAATTTGGACACAGCGGTACTGCTTACACCATCTTCTAATTGGGCAATTACTTGAAACCAATTGTTTCCCCAACCCAATCGTCCTTCAAAATTTGCAGTGGTCTTAAGAAGCTCCCATGGGGCTATAAAATTTAAATTTGAAAAATCACTATTCTCTGGCAGATCTTTATATACCCCAGCTACCTGGGCTTGCATCGTGGTACCAATTTTTACAGTTTTACCCATTGGGTCTTCATCACCAAACAGTAAAGTTGCAGTGGATGCGGATACAAGCATAGAAGTTGGATCTTCCAAAGCTGTTCTTGTCCCTTTTAACATGTTTAAGGACAACATTTCGCCTATACCCGGTTCCATAAAATTTCCGGAGCGGGACACTTTGTGTTCCGCTACACTTAGTAATTGTGTTCGCGTAAAACTACTGGTAACAATATGTTTAAAATGATCCTGATACCCATCGCGCAAAGCAGGCGCCAATTGCATGGGTTGGTTATCTCCTGTATTGATATCACCACCAAAAGTCTGACTTTGCATGACCTGAACAATGGAATCATAATTTTCTATCTCAGAATTATAAGAAAGTTCACTGTACACCCACATTCCAATAAGCATGGTTGCAGCCATTCCAACCGCAAGCCCCCCAATATTTAGTGCTGCATATCCCTTTTTCTTTAGTAAACCTCTCCAAGCAATTTTGAAATAGTTTTTGATCATGATTATTTATTTTTTGATTACCCCTTAGGTCATTGAGGGTGATGAATAAACTCCTTTGCTATACGCTAAACCATTGCTCCTATTTCCCTGTTTTTACTTTCAGTTACGACTTGTCCGTCAAAAAGATTTACCACACGGTGTGCGTAATGTGAATCCCTATCCGAGTGCGTTACCATTACTATGGTGGTGCCTTCTTGGTTCATTTCTGTTAACAAATTCATTACTTCTATTCCGTTTTTAGAATCCAGGTTTCCTGTAGGCTCATCTGCCAATATTAATTTTGGTATGGTGACTACTGCTCTAGAAATCGCAACACGCTGTTGTTGTCCACCAGATAATTGTTGCGGAAAATGTTTTGCCCTATGAGCAATTTTCATACGCTCCAGAACCTTCATTACCTTTTCTTTACGCTCTGTTTTGTTCATCTTAAGGTAAATCAAAGGCAGTTCTACATTTTCATATACCGTAAGTTCATCAATAAGGTTAAAACTTTGAAAAACAAAACCTAGATTTCCCTTTCTGAGTTGCGTACGCTGACTTTCCTTTAAACCAGCAACTTCATGCCCAGCAAATTGATAGCTTCCCTCTGTTGGGTTGTCTAACATTCCTATGATATTCAATAGGGTAGATTTACCACATCCTGATGGCCCCATAATGGCTACAAATTCGCCCTCTTTTACATTTAGGTTGACACTGTTCAATGCCAAGGTTTCTACTTCCTCAGTTCTAAAGCTCTTTTTTAACTCTTTGATTTTTATCATGTTTCTACATATTTACTTCAATGGCTACTACACCTCTCGAAGTGTGATTTATTTTCATTTATTTAAAGACATCTAGATTGCTCTTAATGTTACACTTATGAATTCTTTTTTTATATTTCCTTTGGTCCCTTCATATTAGGAGGAAAATCATTTCAGTACTATTTTTTCTGCTTCCCCAAAATTGTCATAATTACTGGTAATCACCTGTTCCCCTGGTTCTAATCCTTCCAATAATTCATAATACCTTGAGTTTTGTTTTCCAATTCTAATATTTCGCCTTAAAGCCTCATCGCCTGAATCATTAACTACAAAAATCCATTGCCCGCCTGTACTCTGGAAGAAACTTCCTTTTGGCAATAAAAGCGCATCGCTAGATTCACCCAACTGCAGTTTAATATTGTAACTCTGTCCTGTACGAATAGTTTCGGGTTTATCCCCAGTAAAAACTAAATCCACTCTAAATCTTCCATTTCGAACTTCTGGGTATACTTTACGAACACGCAATTTATATTCTGTTCCATTACGTTCAAAAGAAGCCACTAAACCCCTTTTTACACGATCAATATAATGTTCATCTATATCTGCTTCAATCTTATAATTTGTAAGCACATTAATTTGTCCGATACGTTCTCCTCTAGGAATATTTTGTCCAATTTCTGCATCTAAAAAACCAAGTTGGCCATCAGCAGGAGCTCGAACATTTAAATGATCCAAACGTTGGTATACCATTCCCAAGGTTTTCTGCATTCGGGCTAAATCAACATCCAGTCCTGTTAAAGATGTTTTACGCAATTCGTCATCATTCTCTGTTTGTAGTTTTACAATATCAAATTGCTTTTGGGATAGTTCATAGTCCTCTTTGGATAGCAAATACGCTTCCTTAGAAATAAGCTCATCCTCATATAACGCTTTGTTTTGCCCATAATTCCGCTTTAAACGCTGTAAATTAGTACTGGCAGTCGCTAAGGATCTACGTCCTTCCACTTGTCGAGAATCAAAAGTCAATCTTGTTGAGCGCAAGTCATTTTGTTTTAAAGCCAAATTACTTTCGCTTGCCAATATCTGCTCATAAAGGTTTGTGTTTTCTAACTTTAGAATAATATCTCCTTTTTTAACCATGGCGCCTTCTTCTATCAGTTTATCGGTTACGCGACCGCCTTCATAAGCATCCATATAGATTGTTGTAATAGGTGCTACATTTCCATTTATGGTGATGTAATCATCAAACTTGCCTTGGGTTACGGCAGCTATAGAGAGTTTATCCTTTTCTGTCCTAAAGGTGGACAATGTACTTCCAAAAGCCATTTTCCATCCCACAAATAATAGGAGCAATCCAAGAGCTATATAGCCATAATGTTTTGGGCGTAATCCTTTTTTCTTTTCAAGTTGTATATCCATTGTATTCTAGTGTTGAGTATATAGTAATTAGTACTTATACCTATGTTATGTTTAGCTATTGCTATTTTTTATCTGTTTATTCGTTTCTTTCCTGATGTTCTCTTTACTCATTCCTCTTTTAGTTCCGCTATGGCGTTATATTAAAAATGGGCAGACCACCATAAAAATCAAGTGTTTTTTCATTGACTTTAAGGCGTAACCTAGCTTGTAAATTTTCATTTTGAGAGGTGCCATATAAATTTTTTGCTTGAACAAGCTCTAAGGCATTGATCAATCCTTTATCGTATTTTTTTTGTGCTATGGTAAATGCCAGTTCTTGGGACTCCATTTGTTTTGTGCTTTGTTCTACCTCTGTTTGTAAAGCATTGAGCTCCTGCACCAATTGCTGAATTAATTTAAAAAGTTCTTGTTCCTGAATGTCTACTGCATTATTTGCACGTTTTAAATTAATTTTTTGTTGTTTTATTCTAGAGCGTCCAGACCAGCGACTGAAAATAGGAACCGATAAAGAAGCACCTATATATCTAGATGCATTGTCCTTGATTTGGTTATTAAAAGGAATAATTAACCCTAAAGAATCCACAGTTGTTTCATAATATCCTGTACCATATCCTGCAAATATGGATAAAGATGGGGAAAGCAATCCTTTAGCAACTGCAACTTCTTTCTTGGCTGCCTTTGCTCTAAACTCCTGAGCTTTTAATAGAGGAATAAACGCTTTGGCTGCATTGTATACAGAATCCATATCTACATTTTTCTCTTCCTTTTCAACCTTACCCATTTCATCCAAAAGCACTATATCTGTTATTTTTTCTAGATTCATCTCTTGTAGTAATATAAGTTTTCCTGCGGCCAATAGATTCTTATTTTGGGTAACCAAGAGCTGATCCCCCAATAATGTCGCCTCTGCCTCATATAAATCTGCTCCCGCTTTAAGACCTAATTCAATTTGTCTTTTCACCAAATCAAAATTGGTTTGTGAAATTTCAGCTTGCTCTTCCGAATTGTTTACCAATCCTTCATAGAATTTAATATCATAATAGGCAGACATTACCCTAAATGCCAAAAGATATTTTTGCTGCTGCACATCTTCCATTGCTGCCCTATACAAAAATTTTGAAGCCTTAATGGAATTGAGTTTCTGAAACCCCTGAAAAATATCCATTGAGGTATTAAGGGAATAACTGTTGGAAAAGAAATCTGAATTAACAATATCATTGGTATTAGGGTCTGTTGAACGACCATAACTAATACTATAATTTGAGGAGCCACTTACAGATGGCAACAGATTCCTGACAGATTGCCGATAAGTTTCTTTACCAGAATCTTTAATATATGTAAAGTCTTTGAGTAAAAGATTATGTTCTATCGCATAAGCTACACAATCATCCAATGACCATGTTTCTTGGGAGGATACCTTAATTGAAATCAGTAAGAATAAAAATAATAGTATCGGTTTTTTTAAATGCATATCTTATTATGTGTGCCAAACTGTATTCTATAGTCGTGCCATAAATATAAGTAATTGAAAATCAGTTAAATATAATATAAATATCTGTGCAAGCATATTGAGTATGTAAAATAATTATACAAATACTGTCAAAAAATTATACACTTATAAATGCAGTACTGTTTCATATCGTAGCTTTACCTATATAATAAAGTATATTCATGTTAGATGGTAAAATTTTATTGGTAGATGATAACAAAAGTATTCTAAGTGCCTTAGAGATTCTATTGCAATTTGAATTTAAAACGGTCAACACCATCTCCAACCCCAACCAGATATCTTCCTTTCCTGATTTGGAAAGCTATGATATTGTACTATTGGATATGAATTTTTCAGCTGGAGTAAATACTGGCAATGAAGGTTTGTACTGGCTAAAAGAAATCAAGAAAAAAACACCGCATACCTCTGTAATTATGATGACTGCCTATGGTGCTGTGGACTTGGCAGTACAAGCATTAAAAGAAGGGGCTACTGATTTTATTTTAAAGCCTTGGAACAATGAAAAACTTTTGGTGACCGTAAAATCGGCTTATCAATTACGTAGATCGATAAAAGAAATTCATAAATTAAAAGAAAAGGAAAGCAATCTAAAACAAGTTATCAATCAAGATAAGAACTTTATCATTGGCAATTCCAAAGCCCTTACTGCCGTCTTGAATCTTACCCGTAAGGTGGCTAAAACTGATGTAAATGTACTTATTACTGGTGAAAACGGAACTGGCAAAGAACTAATTGCTAGAGAATTACATAGGGTATCAAAACGAAATAATGAAGTTTTCATCAATGTAGATATGGGTTCCATTTCCGAAACCCTTTTTGAAAGTGAATTGTTTGGGCATACAAAAGGTGCTTTTACCGATGCCAAAGAAGACCGTGCTGGTAAATTTGAAGCCGCAAATGGAGGCACTTTATTCTTGGATGAAATTGGCAACCTATCCCTGCAAACCCAAGCAAAATTATTATCTGCCATCCAGAATAAGACAGTGGTTAGAGTAGGGTCAAATAAACCTATTACAGTAGATATTCGATTGATTTGCGCAACCAATTGCAACTTAGATACAATGGTTTCCGATGGCATTTTTCGGGAAGATTTGCTGTACCGCATCAATACCATTCATATAGAAGTACCCTCTTTACGGGAACGGGAAAAAGACGTCCTGCTTCTCGCGGATTTTTACCTGAGAAAGTTTGCTGATAAATACGGAAAGCAAGGGCTCAGAATAAACAATGCTTCCGAAGAGAAATTAATGGGATATCATTGGCCAGGAAATGTTAGGGAACTACAGCATACAATGGAAAGAACAGTGATATTAAGCGAAGGAACTGTTTTAAAGCCATCAGATTTTCTGTTGAATCCTAAAACCCCTATTTCTTTTGATGTTGGCCCCGATACTATAGAAGAAATGGAACATCTGATGATAATCAAGGCGCTAGAAAAACACAATGGAAATTATAGTGCTGCTGCCAATCAATTGGGAATTACCCGACAAACCCTATATAACAAAATAAAAAAGTAATGGTAAGTAGACACATTTATGTACAGTTAGTGCTGCGAATTTTGTTGATCACTTTAGCTGCTATGGGGATGTCTTATTTCTTCTTTAAGGGGCAATACATTTTTGCCTCATTCTTTTTGATACTACTTACAATGCAGACCGCATATTTAATACGATATGTAAACCATACCAATAGAAAAATAGCGTATTTTTTTGATGCCATAAAGAATGAGGATTTCACATTACGCTTTCCTGAAAAACTGAGTGTAAAATCCTTGGAAGAATTGAACCACAGCCTTAACATGCTGAATGAACAGATTCAAAACATCCATTTAAAAAAGCAGGAACAGGAACAATATTATCAAGAAATTCTTAAGCAAGCCAATATTGGCATATTGACCTTTAATAAGAAAGGGCATATTCTTTTTGCCAATCCAACAGTAGAAAAATTGTTGAACCACAAACCTCTGAATCACATCAAGCAACTGAATCAAGTGGATGAAGAATTGTATGAATTGTTTGCTGCGCTAAAACCATTTGACAGAAAGCTTTTTCAATTGACCAATGAACGTGAGAAAACACAACTCACTTTAAAATCCACATCCATCACCATCGACAAACAAGAACTATTATTGGTTGTTATTCAAGATATTTATAAAGAATTGGATGAAAAAGAAACCGATTCTTGGGTGCGACTCATAAAAGTACTGACCCATGAAATCATGAATACCATTACGCCCATAACTTCAATTTCTGATTCCATTATAAAATATTTTAAGGCTAAGGATGGTGTGGTTTCATTGGATGATTTTGATGAAAATCAAATCATAAATACTGTAAAAGGGTTGGAAGTCATTAAAGAACAAGGGAATGATTTAATGAGTTTTGTACAATCTTATCGCAGTATCTTAAGTGTCCCGGCACCTGATAAAGAACTTGTCCTTGCCCAAAAATTATTGGATCGCGTAAAAATATTAATGGACCAAACAGAACAGACTACAAATGTTTCTTTTGAAGTTCTTGTTCATCCAGAAAATTTAGAATTGTTTATTGATGAAAAACAAATAGCTCAAGTATTGCTTAATCTGAGCAAGAATTCATTGCAATCAATTGGAAATCGGGAAGATGCAAAGATTAAACTTTCTGCTGGAATTGATAATGTGGGAAATAAATACGTCCTCGTATGGGACAATGGTCCTGGGATACCTGAAGATCTTATTGATGAAGTTTTTGTTCCTTTTTTCACAACAAAAAATACGGGCACAGGAGTTGGTTTAAGTCTATCCAAACAAATAGTGCGCCTTCATGGAGGCAGCTTAAAAGTTAGATCCATACCCAATAAAGAAACGGTATTTATTATGCGTTTCAAATAAATTCTGGTTCTCAATCTAGATTCTCAGATGCTTTATGCAATCTATTTTCTTGGGGTTATAAAAATGCCCCGAAGGAAAACCGACAGGGCATTAAATTGAATTTCATTATTAATTTCAACGCTATTTTACTTCAAAATAGTTTCAATTAAACTTAATTCATCTTTACTGAATGCTAAATTATCTAACGCTTTAATATTATCCAACAATTGTTCTTTTCTACTAACACCTACAAGAACAGTACTTACTCTCTCATCTTTTAGCAACCAAGCCACAGCCATTTGCGCCAAACTCTGCCCTCTGGATTCTGCGATATCATTCAACTTTCTCACTTTATCCAAAACTTCTGGCGTAATCTGGTTGGTATTTAAATATCTTGCATCCTTTACCGCTCTGGAATCTTCGGGGAATCCTTTTAAGTATTTATTGGTCAGAATACCTTGTTCCAATGGCGAGAAAGCGATGGAACCCACTCCTTTTTCACCCAAAACATCCATAAGCCCATTTTCTGCCCAACGATCAAACATATTGTAACGTGGTTGGTGTATCAGTAATGGGGTGCCCATTTCTTTTAATATTTCATGAGCTCTAGCGGTGTCTTCAGCGCTGTATTGTGAAATGCCCACATACAAAGCTTTTCCTTGTTGGACAATGCTGTGTAAGGCGCCCATAGTTTCTTCCAAAGGTGTATCTGGGTCACGTCTGTGACTATAGAAAATATCCACATAATCAACTCCCATCCTTTTTAGACTTTGATCCAAACTGGCAATTAAATATTTTCTAGAACCCAAGTTTCCGTAGGGTCCGGGCCACATATCCCAACCTGCCTTCGTTGACAAGATTAACTCATCCCTGTAGGGCACAAAATCCATTTTAAACATGCGTCCAAAATTTTCTTCAGCTGCACCGTATGGAGGCCCATAATTGTTGGCCAAATCAAAATGACAAATACCGTTATCAAAAGCAGTTCTTAATATATCTCGCCCTTTATTAAAATCGTCCGAATTTCCAAAATTATGCCACAATCCCAAAGATAACATGGGTAGCATAATTCCACTTTTTCCACAACGACGATACTTCATTGTATCATATCTATCATCTGCTGCTTGGTAGGTACCAAAAGGGTCGTCGTCGTTAATTCTCATATGTTCTATTTAGTTTGAAAAATTAGTTTTTATGCAAGCGCTAAACTTACTGCTTTTTTATAGAATAGCTATAATCTAATAGCATAGTTCTAATATCATATATTCAAAATTGTGATGATACGCCATTATTGTCCTAATTCTTGAACTTCAAATTGCACCATTTCATTATTTATAAAATGGGATGTAATTTCCATGGGGTTACAACATACTTCACAATCTTCCACATAGGTCTGTTGGTTAATCGAAGTATCCAATAACATAGATATCTCCTCCCAGCAATAAGGACATTGAAAAAAATGTTCGTACATTCTTTTGATTTTGAAGTTATTACCCTTGACTAATCTAAATAATTACTGGAAAGGAACACTTAAAAAGTGTGCTTTTACTTTCAAAAAAGTATTACAATTTAATTAGACGTCTGTTTTCAAAGCCTTAAATAGTTCTTGGACTGTCATGGCCTGAATAATATTTTTATTGCTTCCACGTAAAATTTCTTCAGTCCCCAGTTTTAAAACTAGATGATTTGACTGTTTTTCCAAACTTAAATCATCCTCAGCTTTTTCCACCTCCTCAAGTTTCATGTCAAATCTCTTTCTCAACTTTATAACGCCATTTGAGCTCATTAACTGAAATCCCCAATAATCAAACAAACGTTTAATTCCGTTAAGAAAATCAATTCCAAATTTACCTGAAATAATCAGTAATATATTTATCACCAAACTAAAAAGGCTAAATTCATTTTCACTAGAAAAAGAACCTATTAAGCGCGTAATTCCAAAAATTCCCGCGACACAAAGTGCCATGCCCAATATTATCGCTATTACATCCATGACCGTTGCTTTAACTGTCCGAGTAACCTTAATTGAATCTTCAAATTTCTCTGCTTTAAATCCAATATCATTTAAATGAGCCAATTCTGCAATAGCTATGTATTTTTTGTCAATTAAAGAATTTAATGCACTAATATCCTCAGACATATTCCTTCTATTTAATTCTTTCTGCAAGTTAAGCTGAGATTGAAAAGTCAAATTTTCATGCTTTTGAAGCAACTGCAATAATTCCTTATCAGCTTGATTTGTATACATCATTCTTTCCTATTAATTGTTATCAAACATAAAATAGCATGTCACCCCTTAAAGGTGCGCACTTATAATTTTATAATTCAACATTCAAAAGTTGACCCGTAAGTTGTAACAGTTGTAACTCTGCTAACTTAGCATCATACTTGGCTAAATTTTTATTGGTCTGTGCATTCAACAGATTAATTTGTGCCTGTCTAAACTCAATGGATGTTATTCTTCCCAATTGAAACTGTTCTCTGGAACGTTCAAAATTATTTTCATTGGTAAGAACATTTTGCCCTTGTATATCATAGATAAGCAATCTGTTTTCATAAATGGCCAAAGCATTTTGGATGTCCCTATTGACCTCCAATTCAATTTGTTTTTTTAATAACTCCTGGTTTTTAAACGCAATTTTAGCGTTCCTTACACGAACGGTAGTTCCTCCACCATCAAATAAATTCCATGTTAAATTTGCCCCTAAACCAAAATTTAAGGTGGTGGAATTTGTCCCAGGAAAAACAACTCCAGTTAAAAAGGCAGATGGGGCGCTTTGGTTTAAATTCCATCCATAAGAACCCGTTAATCCTAAGGTAGGCAAATACCCTGCTTTGTTGACCTTAATGTCATATTTATTGATGGTTAAACTTCTTTCGGTCTGCAAAATAGCGACATTGTTCTCTATTGCCTGTTGTATAAATTCGTCCAACTTTATCTTAGGCAAAAATTGCACAATAGTATCCACGCTATAGGTTTCATTAAGATTTTCATTCAATAAAACATTAAGATCCCTTTTTGTATTTTTTAGTTGTTGTCTAGTATTCAACAAATTAATACTATCATTGGTCACATCTACCATAGCATTCAAAATATCTAACTTTGTATTTTGACCATATTCAAAAGCATATTCTGCTCTTTTATTCCTGTTTTTGGATATCTCTAATGCCTGTAGTAATACATGTTCATTTTCAGTAAGTCTTGCCACCTCAAAATAGACACTAAAAAGTTGTAAGATTGTATTTTCTATTGTTTCTCTGGCTTGCAGCTCACTTAATTGATAGCGTTCTTTTAATATTTTATAATTATAAAACCGCCCCAAACCATCAAAAAGGGTATAATTTAAGTTTAACCCAGAGTTGTACCGTTGGCTTTCTGCCTTATTCACTTCAGCATCTCCTCTAGGAGTGCCATCCTCCAGTGTTTGCCCTGGAAATTCGGTTGTAGAATCACTCCTATTGAAACTGGCGCCAGCTGTGCCCGTTAGACTAGGCAGGTAACCTGAATTTAAAATGCTCCTATTATTGTTGGCTACTCTTACAGAATTTTTGGCTACTTGAATGCCGTAATTTTTATCCAACACCAAAGCTACAGCCTCTTCTTTGGACAACAATTTCTCTTGTGCATTGCTACTTATAAAAAAGGTAAATACGAAAATGGTGACACTATATATTTTTCTCATTGTTTTATGTCGTCTTAAACTTAGGCACACAGTATTTTATGAATATCACGTATTCTATTATTTGGGTAATCCTTTATGTATGTGATTCTTCTTTCAGTTCTTTAATAGCTCTTTCCTCTTCCTCTTTAGCGCCTTCAATCCCCATTTTAAACCATTTCACGGTCACTTTGGCCTTATTACTAAAAGAAAGGAAGATTGGCAACATTAGCAAAGTTAAAATAGTTGCAAAACCAATACCATAGGCAATAGCAATTGCCATTGGCTTTAAAAATTGGGCTTGTCTACTTTTCTCTAAAAGCAAAGGTGCCAAACCTGCTATAGTGGTTATTGAGGTTAAGAAAATAGCTCTAAAACGAGAACGACCTGCTTCATAAATAGCGTTATCAAAGGTCATTCCTTCACGCAAATTGCTATTGAATCTTCCTATGAGCACTAATCCATCATTGACCATAATCCCTATAAGCGCAATGATTCCCAACATAGAAAGTATATTAATTGGAAAACCATGGAACCAATGCCCCCATGCAACAGCGGTTAGGCTAAAAGGTACCAAAAGGATGAGCATTAAGGGTTGACTAAAACTTCTAAAGGTAAAGGCAATCGTAATATAAATAAGGGCCAAAACCGTTAAGCCTGCAAAATTTAATGAATCAAAAAGTTTATTTGCTTCCCTGTTTTGTCCTTCAAATGATGCTGTTACCGTTGGGTATCTAGATTGTATGTCTGGCATAATATTGGTGCGGATGTCTGTCATAATATCCGTGGCACTTGTAGTTTCCACATCTTTTATATCTGCAGAAATTTGAATCTCTCTTCTTCCATCCAAATGGTTGATGGCCACATCTCCCCTTTCAATGGTATAGCTTGCAATTTCGTTCAAAGGCACTTTACTTCCACTTGGTGTTCTAATGCGCATTTCATCCAAATCTGCGATAGATGATCTATTTTCTCTATCATACCGGACCCAAACACGAATCTCATCCTGTCCTCGTTGAAAACGTTGTGCCTGAGTACCAAAGAAACCTGCTCGAACCTGACTCATTATGCTACTCAAATCCAAGCCTAGGGCATAGGCATTATCTTTTAGTTTTAGTCGTATTTCCTTAATCCCAGCCGGATCATTATCCTCAACATCCTTTAGCAAAGAATTATCTACCATAGCTGTTTTTAACTCTTCTTTGGCTGCCTTTAATTCCCTTATATTGCTTCCCAAAAGGGATACTGAAACTGGGCTACCCCCAAAATTACCGCCAGAACCAAAAATTAGGCTTTCCACACCAATGATAGGCCCCACAAGCTCTCTTAACCTATTGGAAACTAAATCTGATCTAATCTCATTTGGACGTTCTTCTCCAGGAAGCATATTAATAACTACCGAAGCTGCAGATGATCCTGGGCCGACAGTTTTTATAACATTTACAAACAATTTCTTGTCTTCACCTTGTAAATATTTAGCTGTATATTCATCATTTACAAGCTGTGCCTTATCATAAATCATACTAATGATAGAATCAGTAACCTTCTCATTTGTACCATTGGGCATCAATAAATTTACGGCAATCCTATCACTAGCGATTCTAGGAAAGAATGACGTTCTTATAATACCACCCCCTATTGATCCAAAAGTGAGGACCAAGGCCATAACAAAAAAAGAAAATGCTAATATTTTATATTTAAGCGAAAAATGCAATGCCGGGCTGTATACCTTGTCTCGCATCCAAGTCATAAATTGATCTCCCACTTTATTAATAACTCGTAATTTGGAGAACATCTTTGCAAAACCAGTTTTAGGGGAATCATCTTGAGCCCTTAATGCCTTTGAATGTGCTAAATGTGCAGGTAATATAATCAATGCCTCCACCAAAGAAACTGCTAAAGTAAGGATGACAATCACCGAAACCTCCCCAAAAAACTCACCAATCCTACTATCTAAATAGAAGAAGATAGAAAATGCTAGTATAGTAGTTATGATAGCCGATACTATTGGCGGAATTACTTCCATGGTGCCATCTATAGCAGCTTGCACAGGACTCTTTCCTTTTTCATAATGCTGATAAATGTTCTCGGCTATTACGATACCATCATCCACTAGAATACCGATTACAATAATCATCCCGAAAAGGGAAAGCACATTAATAGTAACATCGAACATAGGCGCCACCATAAACATTCCCAAAAAAGCCACAGGAAGGCCAAAAGCCACCCAAAATGCCAAACGGGTATTTAAAAAGAGGGATAAAAATATGAGGACCAATACCATGCCCATCCATGCATTTTTGGCCAATAGGTCTGTTCTTTGATTCAAGACTTTAGACTGGTCATTAACAATACTCAACTGAACATTGTTATATTTTTGATTGAACTCCTCTATATATTCCTTTACCCTGTCGGCAGAAGAAATTAAATCTTCTGTATTTGTACTGGTAATAGCAATATTGACTGACAAATTCCCATTAAAAAATGAAGCATTGGGTGTTTCAGAAAACCGATCCCGAACAATGGCCACATCTTTTAATCTTACGGTCCTGCCCGATGCATCTGCCCTAACAATTAAATTGGATAGTTCATCGCCATAATAACTTCTATTATTAGCCCGAATTAAATATTCTTCTGTATTTGTTTTTATGTTACCTCCAGTAACCAAAATATTGGCACTCCTAACAGCTTTGGCTACTTCATCAAAGGACATATCATAGGCAAGCAAACTATTTTCATTAACAGCTATCTCTATTTCTTCTTGTGGATAACCCGTTATATTTATCTGGGATATTCCGTCTATACCTCTAAGATCATTTTCTACTTCTCTTCCTATTTGCTTAAGGGTTGCCAATGGGATTTGGTCTCCACTGATTGCAAAACTTATAGTTTGTCTTACAGGCCTACGTTTAGAAACCACTAATGGCTCCATGCCTGTCGGAAAAGTAGGTACTCTGTCTACTGCGTTTTTAACTTCCAGCAGCATAAAATCCACATCCCTTCCTTTTTCTATCTCTACATTGATTGTACCACTATTTTCTCTGGAAGTAGAAGTCACCCGATCTACTCCTTCTAAGCCTTTTAAATTATCCTCAATTTGCAAGACTATCCCTTCTTCAATTTCTTGAGGGGAAGCTCCAGGGTACGTAATAGAAATATTTATGTTTTTAGAATCTATGAGCGGAAAAAAAGAAGATTTAAGGGTTAAGAAGCCTACAACTCCAAAAACGAAAAAAGCAATAATTATAACATTTACCGCTACATGATACTTTATGAAATAAGCTATTAATTTTCTCATTACTCTATCTCATTGGATTTTGCGGTTGTACGATTCTCTTCATAGACCTTCACCAACATCCCTACGTATGCACCTGCAACCGGTTTATTTATAATTGTTGTCCCGTTTGGAACTTCTTTCAATACTACACGTTCATCCGAAAAGTAAACAGGTTTTACATCTATTACATCTAGAATAGAATCCCGAACAACAAAAATTCGATTATTTTCCAATAATAATCCTCTGTCAATTTCTATAGCATCAGGTTCTTCTCTTGCATTGAGGTTGGCTTCCAAATACATCCCTTCTTTTAGGCTAGCACTTCTTACTTCAATAAACGCCGTTATCGTTTGAGAGGCCTGATCCACACGACCATTAATACGGCTTACCGTTCCCGAATAGTTTTCGGTTCCTTCTAGGTTTACCAATGCTACAGCTTCCCCTATTTTTAACAAATCACTGTATGTTTTGCTTATGGCAACTTCTAACTCATAAACCCCAACATTTATATATTCTCCTAGCTTTTGACCAACGCGAACCAATGTCCCCTCAGTCACTAATGCTTCCGTTAGAATTCCTTTATATGGTGCTGCAATAGTATATTTAGACAATCGTTGTTCCTGATTTTTAACATTGTAGTAATTAGTCAACACGCCACGTCCAGAAATAAAGAATTTTTCTTTTTCGGAAGTCATTTCTGGCAAAGGAGGTGTTCTTTTATTTATATCAAAGCTTCTTAGGTATGCATCCCATTTTGGAAAATCATCTGGGTAGTCCAAACGCAAATCTGGCATTATAGATGTTATTAGATTATATAGGCTACTTTTAGAAGATTGCACACTTGCATAATATTCCGAAGCATCAATATTGATTAGCGTTTCTCCAGCACCATATTTTTGCCCTGCTTTAAAAAGTTTTTTACTTCTCCTAAAAACCCCTTGCACCTCAGCATAAAGCTCCATTCGTCTTTTTGCAACAAGATTACCGTTTGCAGATATAACAATAGGAATTGTACCGTTTTGAACAATGTCCACAAATACCGATTTAATAACTTTATTGGGTCGTGGTTTGGGCGTGTTTTTACTTTTCACTATTAACTGTGCCCCATAAAAAGCAACAACAATTAACAGCACTCCTAAAATTGATAAAATGAGTTTTCTTAGATTCATAAAACTATAAGATAGATTGGTATTAGATTGCAAAACTATCCATTAGTTTAAGCCTATTTAGTTAAAAATATCTTAAAAGAAACTGGGTGCGTACTAAAAAAGGGTGCCATATGGCACCCTTTTTTTCTCAAACTAACTAAATATAAATATCACTACTTATCATTATCATCTTCAAACTTGGTATCGGCCATTCTTGTTTTACTAAAATTAAGATTCTTGAAGTCAATTTTTTCAACTTCCTTATCGTAATCAAAGACTAAAAATTCTTTTGACTCCATCATTTCCAAGCTTTTAACAGAATTAAATTTATTATTTTGAATCTGTAAAACTTCTAGGCTTGCCAATTGTCCAAATTCTTTAGGTACTTCTCCTCCTAAATCATTATTGGCCAAAACCAATTCTTTTAATTGTACTAAGTTACCAAGCTCCGATGGGATAGTTCCATCCAATGTGTTTTCAAAAAGACCTAGACTCTGTAATAAGGTTAGGTTCCCTATAGTTGATGGTATTTCTCCTTTTAAATTGTTGCTGGATAAATTGAGTATTTTTAAACCACTAATGTCTCCTATGCTTTGCGGAATACTACCATTTAAAAAATTATTAAAAAGAGACAATTCTTCCAAACTTTTCATTTTTCCAATGTTTTCCGGAATCTCTCCTTTTATTCTATTCATTTCCAGCTTTAACACTTTTAGACCTTCCAATTTTGTCACTTCATTTGGGAACTGACCTGTTAATCCATTAAAAGCTAAATTGAGATGTGTTAGATACTTTAATTTTCCTATACTTTGTGGAATGACACCAACAAGATTATTTCTAAATAAATTAATTTCAACTACATGATCATCCACTACCTTAACACCATACCATTGTGACACAGGAGTCTTGATATCCCATTTCTTTGTCCAATCAGAACCATTGGTTGTATGGAACAAATCTATGAGTACTTTCTTCTCCTTTTTAGGAACTTCTGCATAAAGTAATCCTCCAAATATCATAAACACTGCCAGAGTAAATAGTAGTTTTCTCATCATACTTTGAGTTTATATTTTAAGTAATTCGTACATAATTTCGTACTTTCTTATTATTTTATAAGATTTTACCTACAACAAAGTAACAGTTTTAACGGTGGAACAGCAAAAATACTCGATAAATAACGGAGTGTTTTTTAAGATTTGTTGTGAAAGTGCTAAAAAGCGTGGTTAACCAACACTAATAAGTCTCTTATACCCAATAAATTTAGGCCAATTCTTCCAATTGAATTGTAATATTCTCCCAGTTTTTCATTAATTCTTCCAGTTCTTTTTTCTTTTTCTGATAATTATCAAAAAAATTGGGTTTTTCTATGGTAGTATCATAGTTCATTAATAACTCATGGTCTATTTCTTTAATTTCCTTTTCCAATGTAGCTATTTTACTTTCTGCTGTACTCAACCTATTTTTCAAGGATTTCATCAATTTCTGACCTTTGTAATCTGTATTCTTGTTTTTTATTTTCTGTTTGGATTCTGGATTCTTTTCTTTCTTCTCAATGGCTCTAAAATCTTCCACTTTTCTTTGGTCTAGATAATAGTCAATATCACCCAAATATTCTTTTATTTTTCTATCCTTAAACTCATACACTTTATTGGTAAGCCCTTGCAAGAAATCCCTATCGTGGGAAACCAAAATCAGAGTGCCTTCAAAATTTATCAAGGCTTGTTTTAAAACATTTTTGGATTTGATATCCAAGTGATTGGTTGGTTCATCCATCACCAAAACATTAAAGGGCTGTAAAAGCATTTTTGCCAATGCCAATCTATTACGCTCTCCTCCAGACAAAACCCGTACATACTTCTCTACCTCATCACCCCTAAAGAGGAAAGAACCTAGAATATCCCTTACTTTACTCCTAGTCTTTTCATTTGCAGCATCTATCATTGTATCCAATACAGTCTTGGTACCGTCCAAATATTCCGCTTGGTTTTGGGCAAAATATCCTATTTGTACATTATGCCCCAACTTAAGGTGCCCATTATATTCTAAATCCCCAACTATTACTTTTGCCAAGGTGGATTTCCCTTGTCCATTCTGCCCCACAAATGCTGTTTTGCCATCTCTTTCCAAAAGCAAATCTATTCCGCTCAACACATGTTTATCTCCATAACTTTTAGACAAACCTTCCATTTCCACAATTATCTTACCTGGAGTAACAGATATTGGGAATCTTAAACTCATGACACTATTATCATCCTCATCTACTTCAATACGCTCTATTTTATCCAATTTTTTAATTAGGGATTGTGCCATAGATGCTTTTGTAGATTTGGCCCTGAATTTTTCTATCAATCTTTCAGCTTGCTGTATTTCCTTTTGCTGGTTTTTCTGAGCATTCAATTGTTGCGCTTTCATTTCACTCCTCAATACTAAATATTTGGAGTAAGGCTTGTTATAATCATATATCCTGCCCAATGAAATTTCAATGGTTCTATTGGTTACATTATCTAAAAACATTTTATCGTGAGAAACAATTACAACCGCTCCAGGATAATTTTTAAGAAATTGCTCTAACCAAATAATAGATTCTATATCCAAATGGTTGGTAGGCTCATCCAGCAACAACACGTCGTTATTTTGCAAAAGTAATTTGGCCAACTCTATACGCATACGCCATCCCCCGGAAAAAGTATCTGTTTTATTATTAAAATCTTGCCGTAAAAAACCTAAGCCTTGAAGAATTTTTTCTGTATCCCCTTGATAATTATACCCTCCTAAAATTTCATATCTATGGGTAACATCATTAAGGTCAATTATAATTTGGTTATAACTTTCACTTTCATAATCCGTTCTTTCTGTCAATTGACGATTGATATCATCCAATTGCAGTTCCAATTCCTTAATCTCTTCAAAAGCCTGGTATGCTTCTTCCAGAACTGTTCTTCCTTGTTCAAAATCTATATCTTGTCTTAAAAAACCTATTTTCACTTCCTTGTCTGAAGCTATTACTCCAGTATCTGGCATGGTATCTTTGGATAATAATTTTAACAGAGTAGACTTCCCCGCTCCATTTTTACCAATAAGACCTACACGGTCTCCAGAATTTAACATAAATGAAATCTCTTCAAACAAATATTCCCCTCCGAATGCAACAGAAAGGTTATGGATATTCAGCATATTTTATGACTATTGTTACAGCAAATATTAAACAGTTATGGTAGTTTTGCTAAAACTTTTGCAAATGTTAAAAAAAGGAAACAAACTCTACAGTATTTTAACAGGAACTTGTCCTAAATGTCATGAAGAAAGTATGTATAAGGATAAAAACCCGTATCATATGGGAAATATCTTTGAAATGCATGAGCGTTGTTCTAGTTGCAACACCAAATATAAAATAGAACCCTCTTTTTTTTATGGAGCTATGTATGTAAGCTATGGTCTTGGAATTGCTTTTTCCGTGGCCGCATTTATTATTTCCTTTCTCTTTATTGGAGCTTCCTTAAAAACTTCATTTATTGCCATCGTCGTCACCCTTATTGGTTTTATGCCTTTTATTATTAGAATTTCCAGAAACATCTGGATTAATATTTTTATAGGCTATGACCCCAACGTGGAAATAAAGAAGCATTAATCTTTAAAATGCTTTTTAGTGAACCTTGCTATATCCATTTCTTTGGGCAAGGACTCATTGTGCTCAATATAGTGATACAATTTTTCTGAGGCCACAGGGGCAATCATAACACCACGAGAACCAAAACCATTTAATGCATACATATTTTGATGCACCGGATGTCTTCCTACCAAAGGTCTCCTATCAGCTACTGTGGGCCTAATTCCTGCCACATGATCTACCACTTCATATGCACACTTTAAAAAGGAGTTTAATTTCTCCAAAAGCTCTGCCTTAGCTTCATTTGTGGGTACATTGGTTTTATCTTTCCATTTATAGGTTGCTCCCACTCTATATAGGTCATTGCCCAAAGGAATAATAAAAACCCCAGATTTAATCACCCTCTCTTCTTTTAAACTAGGTGCCTTAATGGTCAACAATTCCCCTTTTGTACCATTTAGAGGCAAATAATTAAAGTAAGGATTTTCTTTTAGTCCATATCCGGTAGCAAAAACAATATTTTTTGCTTTTATAGATTGATATGAAATATAACCTTCTTTAAATTGAATAGCTTTAAATTGAAACGACTCCCTAATCAATAGCTTCTTTTGTAATAGATATGCTTCATACGTTTTTTGCAATAACTTAGTATCTATTCTGCCAGTTCCAATCACTTGACCGTAACCAAAAGGAGCATCAATACCAGTGTTTTTATTTTGAAGAATTTCTGTAGACAACAAAGATTGAAGAATGGGTTTGTCAGCAGCTTCAAACCAGAGGTTTTGTTCTTCAATGGAAGCAAATCGCCTAAGAACCGGTATTTTATAATCTAATTGAACTGCTAACTTCTCTTCCAATTCTTTATAAAATGGAAGTGCAATATGCAATTGTTCTTTAGCATTCCATGCCAGTGTAAACCGTTTTAAAATAACCGGATTATATAATCCTCCAGCTACGGTTGATGATTTTTGGGAATCATCCGCAATAACTTTAAAAGTCTTCTGTTGCTTTTCCAAGGTTTCACAAAAAGAAATCCCAGCCAAACCTAAACCTACTATTATATAATCTAGCATGCTGTAAAAATAAACTACCCTAGGGCAAACACACGAGACATTAGGAAGAATAATTTATATATTTCGATACAAGCGTCGTGGCATTAAAACCAACAATATGAAAATAAAAAAGCTGCACTTAATAAAGTGCAGCTTTTTTATTTTATACTTGAATTGGAATTCAATATACTATAATGGGATTCTAATTAATAGGCCCACATATCTTGTTCTCTATCTCTAATTGTTTCTTTAATACGCTTAGCTTCCAACAATTGGAACAGTGCATTATCGGCAATATAGTCATTGACCTTACGGTCTCCATGAACATTGTCCTCTCTATATATAACTGCATTGAACCTCCTTGCATTCAATAACATATCAAAAGAAATAGGTCTTGCAGAATTACGTTGGTTAAACACTTTGGCCTCATGCAATATTTTTCTTGCGCTTGGAAACCACACCCAGAACAATTCTACTTTAGCATCTTCTAAATCCATAGACTCATCATCTATAAAGTTAACATCTGGTGCTACTGGTGCAATGCCAAGTAAACGATATTTTAATTCACCTAAACGTTTGTCAAAATACCACATACCTTTAATACGATATTCTTCAATATCAGCAGCTGTAAGCTCTCTTTCATTAATATACTCAAGAGAAATTTCTTCACCTGCATTGTATTGTTCATATCCAAAATCTGTAGTGTCTATTTTTTTCAAAGTAGCCTGCAAATCTTCTAGCTTTCTTTTTTCAGTAAAATAAGAATCTACATATACATCCGTTAGTTTTCCATTTTTAATGTTTTTCATAAAAACATCATATAAAGATCTTCTATCTGAGCCTATATCAATGGTATCTGTAGGGTAGTATAAAGGAAAATTAACACGCTCATCTAAATCTATGGTTTCCCATAAGGTTTTGGACCAAAGAATATCTCTATCATCCACATAAGCATAATCAAGAGGAGTATCATTATCCAGTGCAATTTGCGCTTCTGTTTTTACTCCAATTTCCTGAGGCAATTTGGCATTTAAAATATTTGCCTGAGCCATAATGGATACTGGCAACATTGTCACAGCTCCTATTAATAAAACATTTTTCCAATTCATTTGTTAAAATTTATTTGTTTTCACTTGTTAGATAAAATTTGCCAATTAGCTGTATAGTATTTAAACACACAGCTAATTGGCTTATTTTACTATAAGTAATTTTACTAGTTTGTTATCTCAATAACAACTGGAGATACTTTTTTCAACTTGTAAGTCCTGTTGTTTGTGATATATCCTTGTACATCAAAAATCTGTACAGCATCACCTCTTTTTGCTCTTCTTAAAGCTGATTTCGCTCTAGCATCCAACTTGTTTCCTTTTACGTTAACCGTTGGTTGTCCAGGTACTTTAAATTTAAACCCGCTTACGCCAAGGTTCAAATCAAAATCAAAATCTTCTAATATGGCTCCAACAGTTGCAATCTCCAAGTTTTTTCTTGGCATTTTTGCACTACCGGCTTCTCCTCTAATAGAACCTGCTGGTCTTGGAATATCTTTAATCCTAAATTCAGCACTAGAAGATACTGGGCTACCATCAGGTAATGAACCACGAGCAGTAATCTTAACTGTTCTTCCTTTACCAGGATTCATCACATAACTACTTCCACTTCTTCTACTAAGACCTGGAGCATTTGCACTTACTTTGTTACTTGGTATTCCAGGAATAGAAATTGTCATTGGATTAGCAACACCACGATAAACTACATTCATTTTATCAGCAGCAATTAAAGCAGCATTGGGCTTAGTAATTGTTGCGAACTTCTGAGAAACTGCAACTTCTGTACGCTCACCATCTTGTAAGAATACTAAGTTTCCTTTTATCTCATGATCACCAGGACTACCAGCGCTAATCAACAATCTTACTTTACCTTCTTCTATAACAAAGTCTTTTTCCTCTGTTAATTTTCTACCGTCCAAAGTAAGATTTACTTCATTTGGTCTTGTTGTTCCATCTTTACGACCCAAAACAATACTTCCTGTGAACTTTTCACCTGCATAATAAGCAGATTTTTCTTGTTCCAACAAAGTTGTATAGTTAGTCATAGAAATTTCACTGGTCAATTGCCCTTGCAACATTGCTTTTAAAGCATCTTCTTCAGTGGCTTTAATGTCAGATTGCAAAGCAGTCAATTTGGTCAAAGAAGCTATCAATGGAAAACCTTCGTAATGATAGTTAATCCAATCTTGTCTTGTGCCATCTCTTTTTTCTACTTTACCGTCATCCTTTAAATCATCGCCAGTAGCAAATCTAGATTCAACAGCAGACTTCACCTCTTTCATCTCTTTTGGTAAAATAATAGAGACTTGCGTGCGATAGTCATTTATTCTTTTTAAGAATTCTTTTCCTTCTTCTCCTAGATTATCTCCTTGGAAAAATTTCTGATCTAAATAATCCGACTTGTCCATAACGGCATAGTCTTTAGGATCCTTTACGTCTTTGGTTATTTCAACCTTAAGAGTCTCTAAATAATCAAAGTACTCTTTGGATAAATTCTTAATCTCTTGCGCTTTCTTGTAAAGAGGACCAAATTTTTCCTCATTCTCAGACGCTTTAGTTTCCAAACCGTTTAGGAAAGCAAGATTGCTCTCTCCGGTTTTTATATTGGAAGTTTCCATTTTTTCGTTCATAAGACCGAACGCTGCTAGAACTTCTTTACTCATGTTCAACGCCAACATACAAATGAATACCAGGTACATTAGGTTTACCATTTTCTGACGTGGTGATTGTTTTCCTCCTGCCATGTTTTTTCTAATTAGGTTTAATTAATAATTTGATTTGGTTATAACTAAACTAATTAGTTTTTGCTCATTGCAGATAGCATACCACCATAAACTCCATTCAATGAAGAAAGGTTTGTTGCCAAAGATTCCATTTGATCTTTAAGAGCTCCTGATTTCTCAACAACTTCTTCGTTGATAGATGCTTGTTTGCTAGCACTTTCTAATTGTACTTTATACAAACTGTTCAAAGATTCCATTTGAGAAGCTGCCTCAGACATTTCATCAGAATATTTCTTAGTAGACTCCATAGCATCAACTGTTGGAGCTATTCCTTTAGCTGCTCCTTCAAAATTCTTGATACTAGTACCTAAACTGCTCATTAAATCAGCATCTACACCAGCTTCTTTTAGCAATGTATCTAATTTTCTAGACAATAATCCTTCAGCTTCTTTAGCTTCTTTAGCATCATTCTTTTTACTTCCTGAAGTCTCACCACCAGCTAATTCTGGATAAACAAGAGACCAATCAAATTCATCATCAATTGGCTCAAATGCACTAATAGCAAAAATAAGTGCTTCTGTAATAAGACCAACTGCTAATAAAAGACCACCTGTTAAAGGTCCAAATTCCCAGTGTAAAATTTTAAATAGTGCACCAATGATAACAATCGATGCTCCAAGCCCATAGGCCATGTTAAATAATTTCTTTGTTGATTTTGACTGTGCCATAATTTTAATTTAAGTTTAATGTTAAAAATAATAAGTAATTGGTTAAATTTAAGATAAGGTTTGTAATAATTTTTTTATCTGATTCCTTCTGGGTCTTCTTCACCCATGAAATCTTGTACAGTTCGGAAACCAATATAGCTCCTTGCTGAATCTTGGTATTCATAATCTCTTGTGCTCACCTGTAGGAAGTAAGCAACATCTTTCCAAGAGCCACCTCTGATAACTTTTCTTTCATTATCAGCAGAGATAGCATTGGGGTTCATTGTTGAAACATATTCATATGATCCTGGATCATAGCTAGAATTTGTCCATTCGGCAACATTTCCTGCCATATTAAATAAGTTATAGTCGTTTGGCTCAAATGATTTTGCCTCTACTGTATATAATGCAGTATCTGCAGCATAATCCCCACGTTGTGGTTTAAAGTTTGCCATAAAACAACCTGTGTCACTGATTACATAAGGACCACCCCAAGGATATGTACCACTTTCAATACCTCCTCTTGCAGCATATTCCCATTCAGCTTCCGTTGGCAATCTAAATTGATTTACAAACTGCTTGCCTTTATTTCTCTGATCATCATTCTTAAACTTGGTTCTCCAATTACAGAATGCTTTTGCCTGTGCCCAAGAAACACCTACTACAGGATAGTCACTATAAGCATCATGCCAAAAATAATCGTTGTGCATTGGTTCATTATAAGAATATGCAAAATCTCTTATCCAAACTGTTGTGTCTGGGTAAATTTTTAATTCTTCATGTCTTATAAAATCTTTTCTACTTCCGCTCCTGGATTTTGCAGCAGCTTCAATATCCATCCAACTGTACTTATATTTCAATATGGTAACATCTACAGTTCTCTGTCCATTATAAGACTCCTCTTCAGGAAGATAAATAGAATCCATAATTTCTGCATAATATTCATCAGGATAATCTGAAGTGTCCCATGTTAAATCTTCATCTGTATTCAGGGCTCTACCTTCATAACCCGTTTCTCCCATACCAGAATAATTGTCCATCATATACTTATCATAAACAGACATTTTAGTGGTATCCGCATCCTTAAATGCAAAATCACCAATACCACCATCTTCTGGCCCCAATCCTAGCTCATCTGCTAAAATTGCCAACTTGGTTCTGGTAATGGAGTCTCTCACCCAATCCACATATTGACGGTATTCACTATTTGTAATTTCCGTATCGTCCATATAAAAAGAACGTACCGTAACTGTTTTTGTAGGGGCATTAAGAACTTTTGCAACGTCCTCTTCTGCTTTACCCATTATAAAGGCACCCTGCGGAATCAATTCCATTCCATACGGTTTTTCAGGATACCATTTCTTTCCTTTGGCTCCCACCAGTTCTCCTTGTGTTTTAGACCCACAACTTGCGAGTAAAAAAACAAATGCTATAGAAGGTAACAATAGCTTCTTCATACTTTAGGTTAAATTTGGATTAAGACTTTTAAAAATGCACTTGCAATTATTACTCTCTAAAACTATTTTTTGAGTGTATTATTGTGCTAAAAACATTTATCTTAAAATTATTTCAATCAGTTAAAGCCTTTCTTATATGCTTTAAACCACCTTTCAGGAATGTTTTGGTTACATGCGTCCAAATAATCTTGTTCGGTGCATGGTAATAACGCAGGTGAATTTGATTTAGTATGTGAAGTTAAAATAGATGGTACCTCTACCCACCATCTTTCTGTTAGGTGGCTTTTGTAATAGACCAACTCCTCTGTATCTGTAGGGACTATGAACTTCGTAAAGTCTTCATTTTTAGAACTTGGGACTTCCTTTACGCGATAATTGAATCCCTCGATGAAATACCAAATGATCTGGGCAATCAACTGAAAGGATTGGGGTGTATTCTCACTTTCATATATTCCGAATACCAATACTTCATCACTCATGCCTGCATACCTTGAAATGGCACAAATCTCCCTTCCATTGAAACCATTAGGAGAGAAATTATTGGACATACTGATATCGCTTGCTCTTACAGCCCTAAGATCCATGCTTACGATATGGGCATTTCTCAATACCGGTTCTGCCAGTGCGATGTTTGCAGAAATATCCCCTAAGCGATATGCATCAAAAAAAAGACGCTCCATTAAATCCACTTCCTCTTGTGCATTAAAATAGCTTTGATATCCAATATTGGAGAAATTGAAAAGATTGTTTGGTGCGTCTGTAATAATTTTGCTCATATAAGAATTGGATGATATCAATTCTTCATCCTGACCAAAATCAAACCTACTATCTATGGCCACCAAATTTACCATATCCTTAATACCATCAAAAGCTCTATAGGTAGCATAAGTGACATCTTGTGTTGCACCAATAACAATCGGAATTACATTCTCTTCCAATAGACCAGCAACAATTTCTTTTACCACAAAATAGGTGTCCGCTACAGTCTCCCCTTCCTCGATATCCCCTAAGTCTACAATTGTGGCATCCCAATTGCCCATCATTAATTTGTACAACTCCAATCTAATTCCAGAGATATCCAGAGGTTCCAGTTTCTTTTCAAAGGCATTTCTGGATTCAAGGACTCCCATAATGGCAAAAGATGCATTGGCAAGAACTGGCAATCCTTTACGTTGGGTATGCTTATGTATATTACTTCCCAATGCTTGAGGCGGAAGTAGTTCACAATGTGCCAACACTTTATCTGCTACTGGAATTAAAAAATCAAATGCCATATTTATTCCTGCCAGTGGGGTTAATGGTCCGATGCACGCATCGAATTGTTAAAATTTTACCTTATTCAATACCTCATAAGCTTACGCTGAGGCATCTTACTTTTTAGCTTTTGGTTTTGCCTTAGCTTTGGTTTTCTTCTTTGGGGTTTTCTTTTCTATTAATTTTTGAGCTTCTTCTAAAGAAATTTTAGTCGCGTCAACAGATTTTGCAAGTTCAACTTTAATTTTCCCTTTTAAAATATTATGTCTTCCCCAACGAGCCTTCTCGATACGAATACCTTCTTCTGGCCAATCTTGGATTAATTTGTCAATCTCTTTCTGCTTCTTAGCTTCAATCAACTCTTCTATATCTTCTTGGGAAAGGGTATCAAAATCATACTTTTTGTTCACATTAATGAACATTCCATCCCATTTAATAAAGGGGCCAAATCTACCTACTCCTTTGGTAACATCCTTATTTTCATATGCCGCAACGGGAGCATCTGCTTTTTGTTTTTCCTTTATTAGCTCTATGGCTCTTTCCAAATCCACATCAAAAGCACTTTCGCCCTTTGCAAGTGAAACAAACTTTTTTCCAAACTTCACATAAGGACCAAAACGACCTACATTAGCCTGTATTTCTTCCCCTTCAAAGACGCCAAGATCTCTTGGAAGCGTAAAAAGCTCCATGGCCTCATCATAGGTAATTGATGCTAATGATTGTTCTGGCAATAGACTAGCAAACAATGGTTTATCTTCATCTTCCACCGTCCCTATTTGTACCATAGGCCCAAACCTACCCAATCTAACCGAAACCTGTCTTCCTGTTTTAGGATCTGTTCCCAAAACACGTTCTCCACTGGCACGACCTGCATTCTCTTGCACATCTAAAACATTGGGATGAAAATCTTTATAAAAATTTTTCATCATTTCTTTCCAATCCTCATTGCCACTGGCTATCTCATCAAAATTCTGTTCTACTTTGGCGGTAAAATTATAATCTAAAATATTGGCAAAATTACTTACCAAGAAATCGTTTACAATTATTCCAATATCAGTAGGTACTAATTTTCCTTTCTCTGAGCCTATAGTCTCTGATAATTTTTTTTCTGACACATTCCCTTCTTCCAAAAGCAATTGTGCATAATTTCTTTGGGTTCCTTCAACAGTCCCTTTTTCTATATATCCCCTGTTCTGGATTGTTGATATTGTTGGGGCATAAGTAGATGGTCTTCCTATTCCAAGTTCCTCCAATTTCTTAACCAAAGATGCTTCTGTATACCTATATGGTGGTCTGGAGAAACGTTCCGTTGCAGTAATATAATTGTTTTGCAATGCATCAGCAACACTCATTGCAGGCAACATCCCTTCTTGCTCCTCCGCCATATCTTCCTCATCCTTTCCTTCCAGATATACCTTAAGGAAGCCATCAAATTTTATAACCTCTCCATTAGCTCCAAATTCTTCAGCATGCGTATTGGCTTTTATTTTAACATTGGTACGTTCTAATTGTGCATCACTCATTTGAGATGCCAAAGTACGTTTCCATATCAATTCATATAATTTGGATTGATCTCTTTCCAAAGTAACAGATTGCCTTTTCATATCTGTAGGGCGAATGGCCTCGTGGGCTTCTTGAGCTCCTTTGGATTTTCCTGTAAAATTTCTAACCTTACTATATTCCTTGCCATAATTTTCCTCTATGGCATCTTTGGCAGCATTAATAGCCTCTGGAGAAAGGTTTACGCTGTCTGTTCTCATATAGGTGATAAGACCTGCCTCATACAAGCGCTGGGCTACTTGCATTGTTCTGCCCACAGAAAAATATAATTTTCTTGATGCTTCTTGTTGTAAGGTTGATGTTGTAAACGGTGCTGCGGGAGACTTTTTTGCTGGCTTTTTATCCAAAGTGGAAACCGAAAAATTAGCCGTGGCATTTTCTTGTAAAAACTTTTCTGCTGCCTCTTTTGAGCTGAATGTTTTCCCTAGTTTGGCAGAAAAAATACTTCCTTCTTTAGTTTGGAATTGCGCAACTACCTTATAAGAAGCCTTTGGTGAAAATACTTCAATATCTCGTTCTCTTTCAACAATAAGACGCACTGCAACAGATTGCACCCTACCTGCAGATAGTCCTGGTTTTATTTTCCTCCACAATACTGGCGACAACTCATAGCCAACCAAACGATCTAATACTCGTCTTGCTTGCTGTGCGTTTACCAAATTATAGTTAATATCTCTAGGGTTTTCAATGGCCTTTTGAATGGCAGACTTGGTAATCGAGTTAAAAACAATACGCCTAGTTTTTTCTTTATCCAGTTTTAATGCTTCAACCAAGTGCCATGATATGGCTTCTCCCTCTCGATCCTCATCACTCGCTAACCATATGGTATCTGCCTTTTTAGCTAAATCTTTTAGTTTTTTTACCAGTGCCTTTTTATCCTTGTCAACAATATATTTAGGGGCAAAATCATTCTCAACATCTACGCCTAGTTCTTTTGAGGGAAGGTCAGCAATATGACCAAAACTAGACTCCACTTTAAAATCTTTTCCTAAAAAATTTTCTATTGTTTTTGCCTTAGCCGGCGACTCTACAATTACTAAATTCTTTGCCATTCATTGGGTTTTGAAGTCACAAAAGTATATCAATTTTTTGATTTTAAACCCTACAATATAGTTATACATAAAAAAAGCACCCATTTTTGGTGGGTGCTTTAATATTATTAATACTAGTTTAATTCAGATTTAACGTACTAATCAATTTTATTTTTTCGTCTAAATATTCATATTGATAAAGCACTTCATCCCCAACCATAAGTAATGTTTCTTCCAAAGGAATCACATCAAAAGTTATGATGTTTTCAAAATGATTTAAGGAAACTAAATCTTCAATATCAGTCTTATCATAGACTTTTAAACCTGATGCCCCATCGCAGATAAAAAGTTTTTCATCCTTTATTCCTAATCCATATGGTTCATCCATTGCATAGGTTTCTGACAAAACTGGGTTTTCAATATTAGAAATGTCAACAATAAAAAGTCCGCTCTCTGTTGCACCACAACGATTACCTCCTCTTAAGGTTACGTATGCGTAATCTCCATCTACAACAACGGGATCACAAGCGGTTCCATGCTGAAACTCTGAAACAAACTCGGGTTTGTCTGGAGCGCTTATATCATAAATATACATGCCACTCATACTCCCCAAGAACAAATGATTCCCTCTGTTAAAAATGGTCTCAATATCAAAACCTGCATACACATCTTCTAAGTCTAAAGGGTAGTCTAAATCTTGGATATTAAATACATTTATAGAATGACTGTCAACAGCATACAAATAATCCTCAACAATTTTAAAACGAGCCAATGAGCCGCCTTGACCAGTATTACCGCCAGCGTCATTTAAGGCTTCGGCAAAGAATATATTCCCACCTCCACCTCTTTGTTCATATTCTTCTTTTAATCTCCTCTCTGTAACGGTTTCCCATCCCACAACAATATCTTTCTCATAATCTATACCATCAGCCTCTATAAAATCTGCTTCAAATGGCCAATTAACATATCCACTCAATACCCCCTCCATTCTTTTAACCATGTTTATATTATTAATGTCAGAAATATCTATGACAATTAAATCACTTAAAGAATCGGCATAGAGATAATCGTCCTTAATAGATATGTCCACATTGCCAGGGATTTTAATAAAAGCAACTTTTCTAGGGTTTGATGGAATAGCATTATCAATAACATGCACTCCTGTAGCTTTATCATTCACAAAAATAAAATTCTTGTAGGCATATATTTTTCCAGATACTTGTATTGGTGCGGGACCAATTATATCTATGCCATTCTTAAATTCTTCTGTAGTCATTTTAATGGGGTGCGCCACCAGATAATCTGCATAGTTCTCATTGTCTAAATCATCATTGTTTTGACAGGACACCATTCCCAAAACCACAATGGATAAAATTATTAAAAAGTTCTTTTTCATAGTTGTTTTTTTTAGGTTAACACTATTTAGATGAGTTTCTTGCGCAGACGTTGCGTTCTCTTTTTGATAAATATTTAACTGTCATTTTGTCATCATTCCTTAATTAGCATTATCTTTGTATACCCAATGACAGATAGAGTTCATGGAAAAAACAATAGACGAAACTGTTCAAGGCAGTGTATTAGACATAGAGAACAAGAAGAATAACACTCGTAAGCTTTACATAGAAAGTTATGGTTGTCAAATGAATTTTTCTGACAGCGAAATTGTAGCTTCCATCCTGGCAAACGAAGGATATAGCACTACCAAAAAACTGGAGGAAGCAGATTTGGTTTTGGTCAATACTTGTTCTATCAGGGAAAAAGCGGAGCTCACTGTCAGAAAACGTTTGGCAAAATTTAATGCCGTAAAAAAAATAAATCCCAAAATGAAAGTTGGGGTTTTGGGTTGCATGGCAGAGCGTCTTAAAAATAAATTCTTAGAGGAAGAAAAAATTGTGGATATGGTTGTTGGGCCAGATGCCTATAAAGACCTTCCTAATCTTATCCAAGAAATTGACGAAGGCAGAGATGCAGTAAACGTAGTCCTATCTAAAGATGAGACTTATGGCGATGTTGCTCCTGTGCGCTTAAACTCAAATGGCGTCACCGCCCTTGTATCCATTACTCGTGGTTGTGACAATATGTGTACTTTTTGCGTTGTGCCCTTTACCCGTGGACGGGAACGTAGTCGTGACCCACATTCTATTATTGACGAGATAAATACACTTTGGAATAAAGGATATAAAGAGATAACTCTTTTGGGTCAAAATGTTGATAGTTATCTATGGTATGGCGGCGGCTTAAAAAAGGAATTTGAGAAAGCTACTGATATGCAAAAAGCTACTTCTGTAGACTTTTCCAGCCTTTTAGAAATGGTAGCCCTTGCACAGACAAAAATGAGAATTCGGTTTTCAACATCCAATCCCCAAGACATGTCATTGGAGGCAATTAGAGTGATGGCCAAATATGAAAATATATGCAACCATATTCACCTTCCAGTACAAAGTGGAAGCAATCGTATTCTTAAGGCTATGAATCGTTTGCATACAAGAGAAGAATATTTTGAATTGATAGATGCCATCAGAAAAATTATTCCTGATTGTGCCATATCACAGGACATGATTATTGGTTTCCCTACTGAAACGGAAGAAGACCATAAGGACACACTTTCACTCATGGACTATGTAAAGTATGAATATGGATATATGTTTTCCTATTCCGAAAGACCTGGAACTATGGCGGCCAGAAAATTGGAGGATGATATTCCAGAAGATACAAAACAAAGAAGGTTAGCAGAGGTAATTGCCTTGCAACGGGAACATTGCCAATATAGAACTGAGCAAAACCTAGGGCAGGTTCAAGAAATTTTGATTGAAGGGGCATCTAAAAAATCTGATGCGCATTGGATGGGAAGAAGTTCTCAAAATACCGTCGCCATATTCCCAAAAGAACATTATAAGGTGGGGGATTTTGTTCTTGTAAAAATGAACGATTGTACTTCTGCCACATTATTGGGAGAAGCTGTTGGACTAAGTAAAAACAATTAAACAAATTTCTGTCTTGACAGGAATCATTATAAAAAAATGGAAAGTATACAAGCCATAAAGCAACGTTTTGAACTCATTGGCAATGACATAAAATTAAATCGTGCCATTGAAAAATCCATTCAAGTAGCGCCAACGGATATTTCCGTTTTGGTTACTGGTGAAAGTGGGGTTGGTAAAGAGGCCATTCCAAAAATAATACATGCATTATCCCATAGAAAACATGCTAAATATATTGCGGTAAACTGTGGAGCCATTCCAGAAGGCACTATAGATAGTGAGCTTTTTGGACATGAAAAAGGAGCATTTACCGGCGCTACACAAACACGTAACGGTTATTTTGAAGTTGCAGATGGCGGAACCATTTTTTTGGATGAAGTAGGAGAATTGCCCTTAACCACCCAAGTTAGACTACTTAGGGTCTTGGAAAATGGTGAGTTTTTTAAAGTAGGGTCTTCACAGGTACAAAAAACTAACGTACGTATTGTTGCTGCAACTAACATCAATATGTTTGACGCCATTAAAAAAGAAAAATTTAGAGAAGACCTGTACTACAGATTAAGTACGGTAGAAATAAACATACCACCACTAAGAGAACGTAAAGAGGATATCCATCTATTGTTTCGCAAATTTGCATCAGATTTTGGGCAGAAATACAAAATGCCAACGATCCGATTAGAAGATGATGCCATTCAGCTTTTGCTAAAATATAGATGGCCAGGGAATATTAGACAATTGAGAAATATTGCAGAACAAATTTCTGTTTTAGAAGAAAAGAGAAGCATCACCTTAGCTTCTCTTCATAGCTATCTTCCCAACGCAAACAATTCCAATTTACCGGCTGTAATTGGTGGGGATAAAAAAGAAGGTGATTTCAGCAATGAAAGAGAAATTCTGTACAAGGTGTTATTTGACATGAAAGGAGATTTAAACGACTTAAAAAAGTTGACCTTAGAGTTGCTTAAAAACAATGATGGCGAGAAAGTACAAGAAGAAAATGAAACACTTATCAGGAAAATCTACGGAAGCAATGAGGAAAATGTAGAAAGAGTACCAGGAGAGGCAGTGGAAGTTTTACAATTGCCAGAACCTGAAGTAGAAACCTACACCAACATTTCACCTACTCAAGCAGGCAAGTACCATTTTGCCGAGGAAATAGAAGAGGAAGAAACCTTATCTTTACAAGAGAAGGAAATAGAGCTCATTAAAAAATCTTTGGAACGAAATCGCGGAAAAAGAAAAGCAGCTGCCACAGAATTAGGCATTTCTGAACGAACACTTTATAGGAAAATCAAACAGTATGATTTGTAGAAAAGTGGGTCATTAACAAAACTTTAATCTTAAAAGATCAATAAAATATTAGGAGTTTAACCCTTTATTTTTGGAATTTTATCAGAATGAAAAAATACATAACAAAAACTTTCCATCTCTTCTTACCTCTATTATTGTGTAGTTGTGGGGCTTATAATTTCACTGGGGGAGATGTTGGTGATGCGGAAACTTTCCAAGTAAGTTATTTTCAAAATTATGCCACCCAAAGTGCCGGCTCTACAATTGAACCGGGTTTGGACAGGGATTTTACTTTGGCCCTACAAGATTTAATCTTAAATCAGACCAGTTTAGATTTGGTCTCGTCCAATGGGGATTTGCTATATGAAGGTGAAATTGTGGAATATCGTGTTGCACCCATGAGTGCCACCGCAGCACAAACAGCGGCGCAAAATAGACTTACTATTTCCATAAATGTTCGTTTTTACAATAAAACCAAAGAAGATGTAGATTTTGAAAGACGCTTTTCTCATTTCTTTGACTATCCCGCAAACTCATTGTTAGATGCTGTTAAAAGTGAAGCGCATGAGGAAATTTTTGAAAGGATAAACCAAGATATATTTAATGAAGCTTTAGCAGATTGGTAATAAGTAATGAACGTATCAGACTTTACATATCTATTACAAAAACCCAATAAGGTTGATTCTCCTGTACAGACCAAACAGTTAGAAGATATCCTAACGGAATACCCCTACTTTCAAGCTGCAAGGGCTGTTCATTTAAAAGGCCTAAAAAATCTCAATAGTTACAAATACAATAATGCCTTAAAAATAACAGCTGCCCATACAGCTGATAGAGATGTTCTTTTTGATTTTATAACATCAGAAGAATTTTTGCAAAACAATGTTGCCAATAGTATTGCAGGAAGGGATAGCTACCTGAACGATATGGAAACAATATCAGAAGAGGTAAGCCAAATTGAAAAAACTAAAATGCTTCATGATGCATATTCTAAGGACAAGCCCCTTCCACAAAGCATTAAGGATGCCGAAGAAATATTAGACCCTAAACTCTTTAAATCCAAGGATCCAAAAATAGACAAGGCAATTTTGCGGGAAAAAGAATTGGCGGAAAAAGAATTAGAATTAGGCAAGCCATTAGAGTTTACCAAAAAGGAAAAACATTCTTTTGCTGAATGGCTACAATTAACATCCATTAAACAAAAAAACGAATCTACAATTGAATTCAAGACTAAAATAAAGGAAATAGAAATCCCTTTGAAACAAGATGCGTTAAAGAGGAAAAAGTTTGATTTAATTGATAAGTTCATTGAGAACAATCCTAAAATTGTTCCAAAAGGAAATTCAACCCAAAAAATAAACATCAAAGAGTCTTCCAAATTTGATAAGAATGAATTGATGACAGAGACTTTGGCAAAAGTATATTTGGAACAAAAAAAGTATAAAAAAGCCATACAAGCGTACAAAATTTTAAGTTTGAAATATCCAGAAAAAAGTAGTTTCTTTGCAGACCGAATTAAAGCAACAACAAAAATACAACAGGAAAATATATAGAAATGAGTACATTTTCAATCTTCTTGATTTTAATACTAGCAGTATGCCTTTTACTGGTATTGGTTATCATGGTACAAAACCCAAAAGGCGGTGGTCTTTCTTCTTCTTTCGGAGGTGGCGGCACACAAATAGTTGGCGGTGTTAAAAAAACAGGTGACTTTTTAGATAAAAGTACATGGACATTGGCAACTTTATTGATCGTATTGATTCTTTTATCCAATGTGGCCTTAAAAGGAAATTATGCAGCAGCAGATTCTAAGTTGCTTCAAGGAGATGACATTGAAAATACACCTCCTGTGCTTCCTGACACAACTACTCCTGAAGAAACAACAACAGATGGGGTAACTCCTATCGACACGACTGAATAATATAAAAACAAATCGTGGAAAACATATTTAAAATGCCAGCAAAAATGACAAGCTGGCATTTTTTGTTTTACAATATGTCAGTTTTACGTAATGGCACAATTTCTGCTTTTAAAAAACAAGAATTTAATTATCAAACTAAAAAATAAAAACATGGCTAAAGTTAGCATTAAACCATTAGCAGACAGAGTTCTTATTGAGCCCATGGCAGCCGAAACCAAAACTGCGTCTGGAATCATTATACCTGATACTGCTAAAGAAAAACCTCAAAAAGGAAAAGTAGTGGCAGTTGGCCCAGGAACAAAAGATGAAAAAGTCACCGTTAAGGTTGGTGATTCAGTTCTTTATGGAAAATACGCTGGTACGGAGCTAAAATTAGATGGCACTGATTATTTAATGATGCGCGAAAGTGACATTTTAGCAATTGTTTAATTATAAAAATAACTGAAAAATGGCAAAAGATATAAAATTTGATATTGAAGCACGTGACGGACTTAAACGCGGCGTTGATAAACTAGCGGAAGCTGTAAAGGTAACCTTAGGACCTAAAGGTAGAAACGTAATCATAAGTAAGTCATTTGGTGCTCCACAAGTAACCAAAGATGGGGTTACCGTAGCCAAAGAAATTGAATTAAATGACCCTCTTGAGAACATGGGAGCTCAGATGGTGAAAGAAGTTGCTTCTAAAACCAATGACCAAGCTGGTGATGGTACAACCACTGCTACAGTCTTAGCACAAGCCATTGTAAAAGAAGGCTTAAAGAATGTTGCTGCAGGTGCAAACCCAATGGATCTTAAACGAGGAATAGACAAAGCAGTTGAAGCTGTTGTGGGAAACTTGGAGAAGCAAACAAAAAAAGTAGGTAATTCTACTGACAAAATCAAACAAGTTGCTTCTATTTCTGCCAACAATGATCAGACTATAGGAGATTTAATTGCCATAGCATTCAATAAAGTTGGTAACGAAGGGGTTATTACGGTTGAAGAAGCTAAAGGAACTGATACGTATGTTGATGTTGTTGAAGGAATGCAATTTGACAGAGGGTACCTTTCACCTTACTTTGTAACTGACACTGACAAAATGTTAGCCGATTTAGAAAATCCTTACATCTTATTGTTTGATAAGAAGATTTCTAACTTACAAGAAATACTGCCAATATTAGAACCAGTAGCACAAACTAATAGACCATTATTGATTATTGCTGAAGATGTAGACGGACAAGCGTTGGCTACCTTAGTTGTAAACAAATTAAGAGGTGGCTTAAAAATTGCCGCAGTTAAAGCTCCAGGGTTTGGGGACAGAAGAAAAGCAATGTTAGAAGACATCGCTATTTTAACCGGTGGTACTGTAATTTCTGAAGAAAGAGGATTCTCTTTAGAAAATGCTGATTTAAGCATGTTGGGTAGTGCTGAAACTGTTACTGTAGATAAAGACAACACTACTATTGTAAATGGTGCAGGTGTTAAAAATGATATCAAAGCTAGAGTAAACCAAATCAAGAGTCAGATAGAAACTACAACTTCTGATTATGATAAGGAAAAACTACAAGAGCGTTTGGCTAAATTAGCCGGTGGTGTTGCCGTACTTTATGTGGGTGCAGCATCTGAAGTTGAAATGAAAGAGAAAAAAGACAGAGTAGATGATGCTTTACACGCTACGAGAGCTGCAGTAGAAGAAGGTATTGTTGCTGGTGGTGGTGTTGCTTTAGTAAGAGCTAAATCAGCTTTAGCAAAAATCACTACTGAAAATATTGATGAAGCAACAGGCGTTCAAATTGTTGCCAAAGCACTAGAGTCTCCTCTAAGAACCATTGTAGAAAACGCAGGTGGTGAAGGCTCTGTAGTTGTTGCTAAAATTTTAGATGGAAAAGGTGACTTTGGATTTGATGCAAAATCTGAAACATATGTAGACATGCTTAAAGCGGGTATTATAGATCCTAAGAAAGTAACTAGAATAGCATTGGAAAATGCTGCTTCTGTTGCTGGTATGATTTTAACTACTGAATGTGCATTAACTGACATCAAAGAAGATGCTCCAGCTATGCCTCCTATGGGAGGTGGTGGTGGAATGCCAGGCATGATGTAATTATTTATAATACTGTACAAATATAAAAGCCGTTCTAGAAATAGAACGGCTTTTTTTATAAGTACTAAACTAAAACTGCCTAATTATAGATTTCAGCATTGGGATAAAATGCTCCAATAGAAAACCAATAGGCAATAAACGATACCGTAGATTTCAATTTATTCCCTTGACCCGGACCTGAAATAGCTTCTCCGAACACATTCCATACTGTTCCTTCATTATCACTAAAAAAAGCTTCAGCTCCATTAAAGGCATACTCAAACTCTAAAGAATTTGTATTACCCTCCAATTCAAAAGAAACTATGGTTGTTCCATCGCCAACCAGAAGAATATCCTTTCCATTGACCTCATCTATAATAATATTACCATTTCCAAAAGCATTAAACTGATATGCCTTGGCAGCCTCATCATCTATAATGGCATGCACACGTTCTTTTGAAGGCAATCTTTCATCCTCAGGATTTAACGGGAATATTAAATAGGAATTATTAGTCTTATAATCTCCATATGGATAAACTCCATAATTTCTAGAAAAACCTGTATCGGCATTCATCACCTTTGTATCAGGATACATTGATTTCCATACTTCCCAAGTTGTCTCTAAAACAGGGATAACCTCTGGTATTTCTCCTATTAAATCACCATTGATGCATTTTAAACCTACCTGTGACCAATTACTATCGGTTGCCCTGTCATAAAGAATTAAATTGTTATTGTACAACAAACCAGAAACCCCAAAAGAAGTTTCTTCACCATCCATAATTCTGCTCCAACCCATTGAAGTCCCAGTTAATGGGCATAAAGAAACAGTAATTGATGTTCCATTGACATCATCATTTACCACTTCATGCCAATCCAAAATAAAATGTGGATATGCTCTAGTCTCGTCTCCAACTTTAAGTCCTATGACCAATAAGTCATCAGAACCTGCCGGGACATCATTTACTGTAAAAAATTTAGGGTTATCTATAGATGGTATACCATCTTTTCCTGGACCACCATCTCTTACTTCCGCTACTGGCACTAACCAACCGTCTGTGGCTGTTCCTCCAATACTACCGCCCCCGCCCGAGTTGATGTTTCCCGCTGTGTTATCATCATCACCGCCAGACACATCACTACTACTGCATGCAACCACAAGCAATGCACTGTAAAGCATTATTAAAATTTTATTTTTCATTATTCTGAGTTTAGGTTAATTTTATTTTTTTTACCGTTTAAATTAAATACAAAGCCACTTGAAAACCTATAAGTAGGCGTAAGCTGTGTCCCATCCACATTACTGATGACAGGAAGTTCCAATTTGTTTAAAAATGTTATTTCTGGAGACAGTTTTATAGACAAACTAGGGATTACAAACAGCCATTTCCCTCCAGTGTTATCTAACTCATTACCATCAATGATATCCCTATTGGCACTTCTGTATTTAAAAGTAAGACCAGGATTTATAATGGTATTAAAAACCAAAAACTGATCAGTTACCCCAAAAAACAGTTGAGTTTCATCTCCATACTCGTAAATGGATGCCCCATCTAAGTACTCTTTGTTTTCTCCTGTAATTCTATTTATGACTCTTGCAGAAAAAGTAGTAGTTGGCCTAAATTTAAAATTTTTACTAAATGAAGCAAATAAAATAATATCCCAGGCCCCACTTCCTGGTTGTAAATCTGCAATATATGTTATCCCATCACCATTTACTTCGTCAAAAGACCCTAATGGAATTTTACTCCCAGCTCCTAAAGTCACGTCACTTGTTTCTCCTAAAATTTTTGGAAAACTATATTTGGCCAACACAACCGCATCCCCAAAACCACTTGTTTGTTGCAAGTCTGTATTTCCAAACTGATTGATAATTCTACGCTGGTTTACCCAAGTAAACAAAGTCTCAACAGACCATCTATTTGTAATTGAATAACCAATGTTAAACAGTGCAGAATGTGTGATTCTGTGTCTTGAATCATCATCCAATTTATCACTCCCCGCATTAAGAGTACTTAAATTATTATAATCATAGTGCAGTCCCAACTGTACGGAACCCTTGCCTTCGTTTGATAAACCAAGGCTGTTGGACAAGGGTATTCCTCCAGAGCAACAGGTTTGAGAATATAATGATTGAATTGATAAAAAAATCAATAAGATAAGAACATGTCTAATGTACATAAGTTTGGATTTGCACATTTTTAGTATGTAGCAAATGGAACTCCTTACATTAAATCATTATTTTAACGTATTGAAACATGGTGTTTTAACATTTTCAAAAAGCCAACATCCAGATCGCCATGGCCAACATAATGGCATTTTCTATGAATGTAGCCCCAGTCATAGGCAGTTTTAAAGCAGTTCCCAAACAAGCACAGCGAATACTTTTTTTATCCATTAAGGTTTTAACAACACCAAAAGTTGTAATGCCCAATACTAGTATTGTCACATAAAGTGCAATTTGAGTCTGAAATCGCATTAAAAACAAAAGTCCTAGTACAAGTTCAATAAAGGGATACTCCCAGCCATAAGCTGGAAAGTCCTTTGCCAATGGGTCATACATCCTAAAACTATCTGGAAAACCTCTCAAGTCTAATAACTAAAAACAATGTAGAAAAGCCACATAAAATCCAACATGGCCTCTACAATATTCCAATCTTTATAATTCAGTAAAATTTACCGAAACACTAGATACTCCTTTTACATTTTCTAATTTTCCCTAGACCAATGCTACGTATCCGCTACAGGTCATTCCTAATACGCTATAGGTGTGTTTCATACGTTAATGCTTGTGCTTATGCTCATCACTATCATCTGTATTGTCTTCCCTATACTTACAGCAAGGGTGAACACTCTCGTAAGCTTCCTCTGTAGCCTTCAATTCTTTAGTGTCATGACCAACAGACACCAAAGCTGTTTTTATTACCATAGGGTTAGTCTTGCGTTCATCAATGATTAATGACAGTTGGTGAGAGGGAATATCCCAAATAGCATATTTTACTCCTGTTACTCCTAGCGCTGCTTTTTCTATCCGCATTTTGCACATTTCACATTTACCATCAACTTCAAATGCTACTTTTTTATTCTTTTCCTGAGCAAACATTCCTATTGACAGCAACAAAAATGTCATTCCTAAAATTATTTTTTTCATTATCTTATTTTTTAAAAAATTATTATAATTTAAATCTAAACCCCGCATAATAAGTAGCTCCCATAATAGGGGCGTACACTATACTGGTATCAAAATATGCGCCAAAAGGGTCATCAGCACCCAAAATAGGATTATTTTGGCTAAAGTTAGTTAAATTCTCCCCTCCTATGTACACCTCAAATTTCTTAGAGAATACTTTGGTGATTTGTGCATTCATTAAACTATAGGATTCAGAAAACTCATTTAACTTGTATGGCTCTGGGTTAATTGATGTATTGTGCAACCGTTGTTTACTCAATGTATGTAGCGTATAATCCATACGCCACTGAGAGCCATTCTCTTTTGGCTGGGTCACATATCCTAAATTGGCAAAAAATCGATGTTGGGCCTGCAAAGGTTTCTGCAACAAACCTGATTGATAATCGGTTTTTACATCGTAGTACTTGTATGCGGTACGCAATTCCACATTTTTTATCACCTCATAATTCACCTCAAATTGCACACTACTGGCAGTACTTTCACCTGTTAGATTATAGAATGAAACTTCTTGAGGGTTCTCCCAATCCACCACAACTTGATTTTCAAAATCGGTTCTATAAAAATCCAATGTAATGTTCCCTGTTCTTTCAAAAGCTGTGAATCCTTGTAAAAAACTAACACCATAGTTCCAAGCTACCTCAGGATCTAAGCCATATATTTTTCCATCAGTATCTAAAATTCGAATCTGTCTCGAGGAGGCAAACAATTGCTGGTTTTCAGCAAAAATATTTGCCGCTCTTCTTCCTTTTCCAAATGAAACCCTAAGGCTTCCTTTTTCCCAAGGAGTATAACGCGCATGTAACCTGGGTGTCATAAACGTTCCCAATCTATTATGAGCATCAACCCTAACTCCTGCCACCAAACTTAATCTTTCTAGGTTGTCATAGCTATATTCAAAAAAAGCACCTACTGAATTATCCGTTCTTGCATATGTGCTTCCATTTACAAATTCATCAAATTTATCATATGTAAAAGACAACCCCGTTTTGAATTTGTTTTGAGTATTTCCAATAATGGAATTGAACAGAGCATTAGAATATATACTTTGATGTGTAATGTCATATTGATTAAATCCATAATAAGAATCTTGTTTATGGATACTGTAAGACGATTGAAAACCAAAACTTTGATATGGAATTTCCGGGAAAACATATCCCAATTTCACCGAAGAATCAAATCTTCTTGTATCTATTTCACCTCCCCAAGAATTAGTGGTAAACTTATCCCTATCCGGATTAAAATTAGTTTCACCTACCTGCTTTTCATCATTTAAAAAACGAACGTTAATAAAGCTTACCCATCCAGTTTCTGGATTTTGGTACTGCCAACGATTCATAATATTTATCTGATTGGCCAAGGGAACATCTAAAAACCCATCATTGTTTTCATCAACTTTGTCCTTCCTAAGATTACCATGCAGATACAATCCCGTACTCCATTTTTCGGTAAGTTTTCTACTGATATGCGTGTTAAGCTCTAACCTACCGTTTTTATTGGCATATGCATTCACAAAAAGGGCATGGTCTGTAAGTGGTTTTACCAGTTCTGTGTTTATTTGTCCTGAAATACTTTCATAACCATTAACAACACTGCCTGCACCTTTTGTAATTTGAATACTTTCTACCCAAGTTCCGGGTGTGAAAGTTAACCCATATGCCTGAGAAGCGCCTCTTACCATTGGTATGTTCTCCTGGGTGATTAATAAATAAGGGCTGGTTAGCCCCAACATCTGAATTTGTTTTGTTCCGGTAAGTGCGTCAGAAAAATTAACATCAATAGCCGGGTTGGTCTCAAAACTTTCTGAAAGATTGCAACAAGCTGCCTTTAGTAATTCGGCGCTGTTCACTGTAATAACATTTCGCGCGTTGAAAAAAGTTTTTTGTACAGCATCTCGCTCTTTTACCACCACTACTTCATCCAATGCATTGGAAGCTTGCAACCAATGATGTACCATTTTTGGTTCGTCTATAGTTAGGGTATCAGCTTTAAAGCCTACATAACTTATAATTAATTTATTAAACTCTTTTTTATAAGGAATAGAAAACAGCCCTTCTGCATTGGTCATTGTCCCCACTTGAGAATTTAACCAATACACATTGGCTCCCGGAAGTCCAATATGTTTGTTTTCTGAATTTGCCTCCATAATCATCCCTTCTACCTTATCATTTTGTGAAGTGGCCATCAATGGGAGCAATAGTAATAGATATATATATTGTTTCATTTATTTAATTTTAGTATTCAATTAATAAGTTTCCAAATGGAAATCATCTAACTACCGAATTCCCATAAAAAAGGAAAACGAAAGCGTCTTACTATGAATAATAAAATCAAATAATAAAAACCTGGTCCAAAACCTGTATGTCTCTGACCAGTATGGGAGGTGGGTAGTCTTTATTTGGGACAGGCTGTTCCAATACCACATCAAATAAACCAAAATAAGAATGGGTATAGGCTGCTATGAATAATTGTTGGTCACTACTTAAATCATTAAAAGTGATTTTTAGATCATCTAGTCCTTCAACAAAAGTAACTTCATCTGAACAGCAATTCATTTCAATATTCTCTTCAGCATCCAACAATTGCATACCACAACCCTCAGCCTCCTGAAAAATAGCAATATCCATAAGACGACCCATACAATAATGCTTCTCTACTGTCCACGAAGTAGTGGAAACCAGTAAGAATAAGGCCATGAATACTGATGCTATTTTACGAAACAAATCTTTCATCACAACAAAAATACAAAATATTACACCTGCCCTATAGCAGCATATACATTATTAACTAAATTTTAAGTGCAATATTGTCGTAATTTTACCTTGAAAATATATCGATAATGTTCACTACGCTTCAACCAAAGGTTACTTCAATAACTAACAATCCCGACATTGATACTGATGAGAAACTGCAGCAAATATGTGCACTTTTAAAACACAACATTCCTTATTATGACTGGGTAGGTTTTTATTTTAAAAATGGAGATAAAAAAGAACTAAAATTGGGTCCTTATGCGGGAGCACCTACTGATCATACAATTATCCCATTTGGAAAAGGCATTTGTGGACAGGTTGCAGAGTCTAATAAAAATTTTGTTGTCCCAGACGTCATGGCACAAGACAATTATATTGCATGCAGCATCACCGTAAAAGCAGAAATTGTAATTCCTCTATTTGTAAATGGGAAAAATATTGGGCAAATAGATATAGATTCTAACACTCCAAATCCATTTACGGAAGCAGATGAGCACTTTTTAGAATTTGTAAATGAAGAAGTAGCCGAAATTCTTTAAAACTTTAGGAATTTTGTTACTAAAACTGATGTCTATTTAGCTTCAAAAAAAGTACTTTTGTAGCCTAATTCTTTTCAAACCAACACGTAAAAATGAATACCTCTAAAAAAGCCACTTCGGCCTTAATTTCTGTTTTCCATAAAGATGGTCTAGAACCAATTGTTAAAAAATTCAATGAACTGGGAATCACCATTTATTCCACTGGAGGTACAGAGAAGTTCATCAAAGATCTAGGAATTGATGTTGTTGCCGTAGAGGACGTTACCAGCTATCCTTCCATACTTGGCGGCAGAGTAAAAACATTGCACCCAAAAGTTTTTGGAGGTATTTTAAACAGACAGGACAATGAAAATGATGTAGCTCAGTTGAAAGAGTTTAATATTCCTCAACTAGACATAGTCATTGTAGATCTTTATCCTTTTGAAAAAACAGTTGCCAGTGGAGCATCTGAACAAGATATTATTGAAAAAATTGACATCGGTGGCATTTCCTTGATACGTGCTGCTGCCAAAAACTACAAAGATGTTATTTGTGTTTCATCCATGGAAGATTACGCAGATTTTCTAGAGGTAATCTCTTCTGAAAATGGAATTACCACAATTGAAGACCGAAAACGTTTTGCTGCAAAAGCGTTTAACGTTTCTTCACATTATGACACTGCAATATTTAACTACTTCAATCAAAATCATGAGGAAGCGGTATTAAAAATAAGTGAAACCAATGGGAAAGTACTTCGTTACGGAGAAAACCCTCATCAAAAAGGATTTTTCTTTGGTGATTTTGATGCTATGTTCAGCAAGCTTCATGGCAAAGAATTGTCATACAACAATCTTTTAGATGTTGATGCTGCAGTAAACCTCATCAATGAATTTAAAAAAGACGCTCCTACTTTTGCTATCTTAAAACACAACAATGCTTGTGGATTAGCAATTAGGGAGACCTTACATCAAGCCTATGTGGATGCTTTGGCAGGAGACCCTGTTTCTGCTTTTGGTGGCGTTTTAATTAGTAATAAAGAAATTGACGTGGCAACTGCAGAAGAAATTCACAAACTATTTTGCGAAGTTGTTATTGCGCCAAGTTATGCTGATGATGCCTTGGCAATTTTGAAAGGAAAAAAGAATCGAATCATCCTTATACAAAAGGATATTGAATTACGGGAAACATCCGTTAGAACATGTTTAAACGGCATCCTTGTCCAAGATAAAGACAATATCACTGATGCGCTTTCAGATTTTTCAAATGCCACAACTACAAGTCCGTCTGAAAACGAATTAGAAGATTTAATATTTGCCTCCAAACTATGTAAGCACACAAAGAGCAATACTATTGTTTTGGCAAAAAACAAACAATTATGTGCTAGTGGTACTGGGCAGACTTCTAGAGTAGATGCATTGAACCAAGCCATTCACAAAGCACAGTCTTTTAATTTTGATTTAAAAGGTGCAGTAATGGCCAGTGACGCATTTTTTCCATTCCCAGATTGTGTTGAAATTGCTAGTAATGCAGGTGTTTCAAGTATCATTCAACCAGGAGGTTCCATTAAGGATCAACTAAGTGTAGATTACTGTAATGAGAATGGAGTTTCCATGGTTATGACTGGAACTAGACATTTTAAACATTAATCTTGTTAATTTCATCGATAAAACTTACTTTTAAACCGAAACGAAACGAATATATAAATGGGATTTTTTGATTTCTTAACCGAGGAGATAGCTATTGATTTAGGTACAGCCAACACTCTTATCATTCATATGGACAAAGTAGTGGTAGACAGTCCGTCCATTGTTGCTAGAGATCGCATCACTGGAAAAATTATTGCTGTTGGTAGAGAAGCCAATATGATGCAGGGTAAGACCCATGAAAACATTAAAACGATTAGGCCTTTAAAAGATGGGGTTATTGCAGATTTTGATGCTTCGGAAAAGATGATTAATATGTTCATCAAAAACATTCCTGCCTTAAAGAAAAAATGGTTCCCACCTGCTTTACGCATGGTCATCTGTATTCCTTCTGGCATTACGGAAGTTGAAATGCGTGCTGTTAAGGAATCTGCTGAAAGAGTAAATGGAAAAGAAGTCTATTTAATTCATGAACCTATGGCCGCAGCGATAGGTATTGGGTTGGATATTATGCAACCAAAAGGAAATATGATTGTAGATATAGGTGGTGGTACCACTGAAATTGCAGTAATTGCTCTTGGCGGAATTGTTTGTGACAAATCTGTAAAAATTGCAGGTGACGTATTTACAAACGACATTATATACTATATGAGAACCCAGCATAATTTATATGTAGGGGAAAGCAGTGCTGAAAACATTAAAATACAGATTGGTTCAGCTATAGAAGACCTACAGAGTCCACCTGAAGACATGTCCGTACAAGGCAGGGACTTATTGACTGGAAAACCCAAACAAGTATCCATATCGTACAGGGAAATTGCAAAAGCATTGGACAAATCCATTCTTAGAGTAGAAGATGCCGTTATGGAAACATTATCACAAACACCACCAGAACTAGCCGCAGACATCTACAACACGGGAATTTATATGGCCGGTGGCGGGTCAATGCTTAGAGGGTTAGACAAGCGCTTGTCGTTAAAAACAGATTTACCAGTATATATTGCAGAAGACCCTTTAAGGGCTGTAGTAAGAGGAACAGGAATTGCATTAAAAAATCTAGAACGTTACAAGAGTATTCTCATTAAGTAATTGCTTCTTTGATACTTTTTTAATGGTTTGCTAAAACAAAAAGTGAATGCAGCAGATTATCAATTTTATAATTAGATATAAAATAACCTTACTTTATATCTTATTGATGATAATTGCTTTGGGATTTACAGTTCGGTCAAAATCTTACCACGAGGCAAAGTTTTTCAATTCTGCAAATCAAATTTCTGGAGGCATCTATAATACTTTCAGTAATGCTACTTCGTATTTTGATTTAAATGAGCAAAACAAAAGACTCCTTCAAGAGAATAAGGATCTAAGAAAACTCTTGTTCAACAAAAAGGAAGGGGATTCGATAAAAATTGACACAATCAACATCAACTATATTATAACTTCTGCAAAAATTATTAAAAATAGCTATGCAAGCCCACGAAATTATTTAACAATAAATAAAGGGAAAAACGATGGCATTGAGCAGGATATGGGTGTGATAACCGATAAAGGCATTTTGGGAATTATAGATTATACATCATCCAACTATGGAAAAGTCCAAAGTATACTGAACACCAAATCTAATATAAATGCAAAAATAAAAAACACCAACTATTTTGGTTCTTTGGTTTGGGATACAGAAAGATATGATGTCGTACAATTAGTGGACATTCCTAGATCGGTTCCGTTACATGTTGGAGATACCATTACAACTGGAGCCATGTCTAGTATTTTTCCAGAGAATATCCCTATAGGCGTTATCAAAAAATACAATCTAAATGCTTCGCAATCTCTTTATGACATTAATGTTCAATTGTTCAATGACATGACCAACATTAAGAACATATATATTATAAAAAATATAAATAGACCAGAAATCATAGCATTGGAATCTAACATAGAAAATGTTCCGTAATAACTACTTTATAAATATAACCAGATTTGTGCTGCTTGTACTTGTACAGGTATTAGTATTCAATAAATTAAACTTTTTGGGGTACATAAATCCATTTGTTTATATTCTTTTCCTGTACTGGTACCCCATAAAAGATAATAAGGGTGCTTTTATTATGACAGCTTTTTTCCTGGGCCTATGTATTGACATTTTTTCTGATACTTTAGCACTACACTCGGCATCAGCCGTTACTATAGCATTTATAAGACCAACCATTATGCGTTTTGTTTTTGGGGTTAACTATGAATTTCAAAGTTTTAAGCTAAGTAGCTCAACCAGAGCACAACAAATAACTTTTTTAGCGTTATTAATTATATTGCATCATTTGGTTTTCTTTTCTTTAGAAATTTTTAGCTTTTCAAACATACTATTGATTATTAAGAAAACCTTTTTTACCTTTTGTGGCACTTTAGTGATTTGTTTATTGCTAAATTCACTTTTTAGTTTTGAGAAAAAATGAAAAAATTTCTACTGTCCTCCATCATCATTATCATTGGAATAATCTTTGTTGGTAGGCTTTCTTATTTGCAAATTTTTAAATTTTCCCCAAGCCAGGTAATAGAGGATACAGCTGTAAAAGCAATTTATGACTATCCAGAGCGCGGCTATATTTATGACCGCAATGGAAAACTCTTGGTTGCCAACCAGCCAGCATATGATGTTATGGTTATTCCTAGGGAAGTAAAACCCCTGGATACTTTGGAATTTTGCACCCTATTGGGCCTGGACAAGGACCAATTTATTAAAAAATTAAAAAAAGCAAGAATATATTCTCCTAGACTACCTTCCGTTGTAGTTCCTCAATTATCCAAAAAGGATTATGCCAGACTACAGGAGAAAATGAGGAAATATGAAGGTTTTTATATCCAAAAGAGATCGCTTAGGGATTATGCCACTATAAGTGCCGCCAATGTCTTAGGGTACATTAGTGAGGTAAATGATCGGGATTTAGAAAAAAACCCTTATTACATTGCTGGAGAATTAACAGGTAGAACAGGTGTTGAAAAACAATATGAAGAAACCTTAAGAGGAAAGAAAGGAGTTCAATATATTCAAAAAGATCGTTTCAATAGAGATCTAGGTCCTTTTAAGGAAGGGAAACATGATACGCTGCCAGTACAAGGAAAAGACATTCATATTACTATAGATAAAATTTTACAGGAATATGGAGAAAAATTAATGAATGGAAAACGTGGTGGCATAGTTGCCATAGAGCCAAGTTCTGGTGAAATTTTAGCTATGATTTCGGGCCCATCTTATGACCCATCTCTTTTAGTTGGTAGGGAACGTTCTAAAAATTATAGCAAACTATACTATGATTCAATTGCAAAACCAACATGGGACCGCTCCGTTTTAGCCCAGCCCTCTCCTGGATCTCCATTTAAAACACTTAATGCCCTAATCGCATTACAAGAAGGTGTCATGACAACCAAAACCAAAGTGAGGTGTTACAATGGTTTTTATGTGGGCAGCATAAAAAGAGGTTGTCATTGCGGTGGTGGAATGCGAGACATGAATTCTGGTATTTATAAATCCTGCAATGCCTATTTTGCCCATACGTTTAGAAAAATATATGATAAATATCCAACTACAGATGAAGGAATGGATGTTTGGGAAAAACACATGAAAAGTTTTGGTCTTGGAGGTTATCTAGGGTCTGATCTATATACTGGGAGCCCTGGAAGAATTCCTGGCAAGGCATATTATGATAGGATATATGGTGATAATCGATGGTCTTCCTCTTTTATCATCTCTAACTCCATTGGACAAGGAGAAGTTGCGGCCACGCCTATTCAATTGGCCAATATGACCGCCGCTATAGCCAATAAAGGATATTTCTATACTCCGCATATTATTAAAGAAATTGCTGGAACCTCCATAGAATCAAAATTTACACAGCGAAAATACACCACCATTGACAAAGAACACTTTGAACCCATTATTGAGGGTATGGCAAACGTATACAAGTATGGAACTGCAAAATGGATACAAGTAAAAGGAATTGATATTGCTGGGAAAACAGGTACGGTAGAAAATTTCACTAAAATAGATGGGGTACGGACCCAGCTAACCGATCATTCTGTTTTTATTGCTTTTGCTCCTGTGGAAAACCCAAAAATAGCAATAGCTGTTTATATCGAGAATGGCTATTTTGGGGGTAGATATGCTGGGCATATTGCTTCGCTTTTAATTGAGAAATATTTAAAAGGGGAAATAACGCGAAAAGATTTAGAACAAAGAATGCTAGAAAAAACCTTGGAACATGAATATGCTAAACCCCATAGTGGTGAACCGTTCAAGATAAACGAATATGTTTGGTAAAAGTGTCCTAAAAAGAATTGACTGGTTTACCATTTTGCTATATGTACTATTAGCAGGTATTGGATGGATTAATATTTACTCTAGCACCTATTCAGAAAACACTTCCTCAATTTTTGATTTTAGTCAGCTTTATGGCAAGCAATTATTTTTCATCGGTGTAAGTTTTGTTGCCATTGTTGTTATTTTGGCTTTAGAAACAAGCTTTTTTGAACGATTTTCAAGCGTATTATACGTCATTGGTTTAATATCACTTCTAGGCCTTTTTGTTTTTGGAAAAACAGTTGCTGGGGCTACATCCTGGTACAATTTGGGTTTTTTCAACTTACAACCATCAGAATTCGTAAAAATTGTTACTGCCTTAGCATTGGCAAAATATCTCAGTGATATACAAACGGATATTAATCGGAGAAAAGACCAACTCTATGCCTTCTTAATTGTCTTGATACCAACAATCCTAATTGTACCACAACCAGATCCTGGCAGTGCTTTGGTATTTCTTGCACTGCTATTTGTTTTGTTCAGGGAAGGTGTCCCGTTGTTTTACTTAGTAATAGCATTTTTAATGGTACTCATATTTGTCACTACTTTAATGTTTGGCACCATTTGGGTGGGTATTGCATTAGGATTAATAATTATTCTTTTTTTCTTGCTTAAAAAAACAAGTTTTAAAGTCCCTATATTACCTGTAGCTTCATTTTTTGTAATCGCAATAGTATTTTCCCTTTCCGTAAACTTTGTTTTCAATTCTGTATTTGAACAACGGCATAGAGATCGGTTTGGTCTTTGGCTTCGATTGGAAAAAGATCCAAAAAAATTGGAAGAAATTAGAAAAACAATTGGGTACAATACACATCAGTCTGAAAAAGCTATAGAGTCTGGAGGCTTCTTTGGGAAGGGTTTTCTGGAAGGCACAAGAACAAAAGGAGGTTTCGTACCAGAACAACATTCCGATTATATTTTTACTACGGTAGGAGAAGAATGGGGGTTTGTTGGCACAGTAACCATAATTATTCTTTTTACGCTTCTGCTTCTTAGATTAGTTCATATAGCAGAACGGCAAAAATCTGCCTTTAACAGAATGTATGGTTACGGCGTTATTTCCATTTTATTGATTCATTACTTTATCAATATCGGAATGGTAATTGGCATTTTGCCTACCATTGGCATACCCTTGCCTTTCTTTAGCTATGGAGGGTCAAGTATGTTAGGGTTTTCTATCTTACTTTTTATCTTTCTTAAATTGGATACCAACAGACTGAATGAATGGCATTAAAATTTCCATTCCTTAGCACTTGACTTGCTTTCAAATTTACGTTCAAAATCATCGGGCATTTTTTCAAAAAAGTCAATTTTAGTGATTTCCTCTAATTCATCTATTGACACAATGAACGTATGTAATTGTTCCGTACTTGCCTTATGTGGAAATAAAAAGGCCACCACTATTAGGTTTTCTGAACTGCCCCTACTGACTATCTTATAAAAATAGTTGGGGATTGCCACGTCCTCATCTCCAATGGTTTTCAACCCCTTTTCTAAAACGCCGCCAGTGACCACATGTAGTGTTCCATATTTTTTTGTCCAGTACCTAACTTGCTTTTCCAATCTGTTCCACACACCCGCATTAAAATCATTGTCCTGTGGACTAATATTACTTGTGTAAAAAGTTTCGTTATAGGCATATTCAGAAAAACGTCGATCCCCCGCTGGACAAAGATGCCCTCGGTCATATCCAGAGCCCTTATAATTGCGCCAATCTGCGGATTTAGTTTTTACTTTAGGGTCTTCAATAAAATAGGGTCGCTTTCTATCATCATAGGTTAAATGACTTTTCTGTAGTGTATAGGCAACCCATTCTGACTGTTCGTATTTTTCATGATATGAAAAAGAAAAATGGTTATGATTAATAACTACCCCTGTTGTTGAACTTGGCATGAAATCTTCCGCCACTAACGTTATTGAACCTTCACCTTCTGGAGTTGAATAAGAATCTGGTGTATAAAAATTCTCAAATAACCAAAACCCTATCATACATAACATGATCAATATCGTATAAATGGTTTTGTTGGTTCTTCTCATCTTAAATCAAAATTAGTCCTATTTTAAGACTAGGTCAAGCTTTCTTCAACACAAAGAGCCCTGTTTTTGGTTGAATCCAAAAACAGGGCTCTTTGATTAATTTATAATAGGTTAATTACCCTCTAATACTTGCCAGTTTAGCGTTATTTTTAATTGCATTTTGTTTAAGGTCTTGCAATACATTAACAGCTTCTTCTACATATACATCTTTAGCCAAATTCTGGTGCCAACGATTTCTCTTCTCCCTTAAGACAGAATCTTTGGTAAACAAGCCTTGTTCATATTTTAAAGATTCAAAAGACAAATGTGAATCATATTGAGAAAGTGACTTAAAGTAATTTGCTTTTTCTTTAAACTTTTCTTCTTCGGACTTATAATCATCATAATTTAAAGACACTATAATATTATCCTGTTGTTCTTTTAACCATCTAGCATTTTCTTCTATTAATTTAATTTGAGCATTACCAGCCATACGTTTAGCACTATTTTCTATAGTCAGTTCATAATCTATATATCCGTCCCATATTTTATACTCTGCAGGAGTAATTTTATCCCATGCCAATGGGTTATCTTGGTTTCTCTCCCCTAATTCTATATAACTGTATTTATCTGGCACCACCACATCACTTTTAACTCCTTCTAATTGAGTGGAACCTCCATTGATTCTATAAAATTTTTGGGTTGTAAGTTTAATAGCTCCCAAATCACCATGCTCATTGCTTCTCACTATATTGTCCAAAGGAATTACATTTTGAACTGTTCCTTTGCCAAATGTTTGTTTGCTACCAATTACCACGGCTCTTTTATAATCTTGCATAGCTGCAGCCAAAATTTCTGACGCAGAAGCCGAAAGTTCATTCACTAAGATTACTAGAGGACCATCCCATTGTACACGTTCATCTTTATCATCATAAACATCCTTTCCTTTTCCGGATGATTTTACCTGAACGATTGGTCCGTCTTTGATAAATAATCCAGCCATTTCCACTACTGTTTTTAGTGAGCCACCGCCATTATCCCTTAAATCTAATATTAAACCTTCTACACCATCTTGTTTAAGTCTTTCTACTTCTTTAGCAACATCTGTTGCTGCATTCCTTTCTCCATAATCATCAAAATCCACATAAAATTTAGGAAGGTTGATCAATCCAAATCTATGACCATCCTTACTTATTTTAGCAGATTTAGCAAAAGACTCTTCTAATTCCACCACATCTCTGGTAATTGAAATAATCTCAATAGAACCATCCACTTTTTTAATTGTAAGATCAACAACAGTACCTTTTGGGCCTTTTATTAGCTTAATGGCATCATCCAAGCGCATGCCTACTATATTAATAGGTTGTTCCCCTTCTTGTCCCACTTTTATAATCTCATCACCAACTTCAATTTCTTCCCCTCTCCATACTGGACCTCCTGAAATAATCTCAACAATTTTTGTTTGATCCTTTCTTTTTTGAAGTCTTGCGCCTATTCCTTCAAATTTACCAGACATACTAGCATCAAACTTTTCCTTATCATCTGGCGCAAAATAATAGGTGTGTGGATCAAATTGATCTACAATAGTGTTTATATATTGCACAAACCAATCTTCTCTCTTAAGATCGTCCATAAAATCAAAATACTCATCCAGAGTGCTTTCTGTGGTTGCTCTAGCTGCTACTTCCCCATCTACCATGGACATTTTTGCATTTTTCAAAACATCCTTTTCAGGAGCAGTATTTACCGCAAGTGCTTCTGTAACATTCACTTCACCATCAGCTGCAGAAAATGCTTCGTTTTTAGGTATTTCAAAGGAAATCTTAGAGTCATATGTCCCCATTGTGGCATATTTAAGCTGCTTTCTCCATCTTTCTTTTAATTTCTTTTTTGATGCCGCAAAAGATTGATTATCATAATCAATATTAATTTCTTCAATTAATGTATAGTCGAATTGCGTTCCAAGAACTTCTTTATAAATTCCCTTAGCCTCTTCCATTCTTTTTAGTAATCTTACATGGACTAAATCAAAGAAACCAATTTCAGTATTTTTTATTTGATCATCTATCTGATACTTATACTTTTCAAATTCCCGAATATCAGCTTCCAAGAAATATCTTTTGGTTGGATCCAATACGTCAATAAAACTTTCAAAAACATTGACCGAAAAATCATCATTTATATCTTTTGGTGCATAATGACCTCTTTCCAGAACATAGGTTATTAAATCCAATAACAATTTATCCTTATCATTGGTTTCAAAAGACTTATTTGTAAAACTGCAAGAAGCAACGGCAACCAGCAAGGCCAATAATGCAAAAGCTAAATTTTTTTTCATATAATAATTTTTATTCCCATTCAATGGGTTTTATACCTCCAAGGCTAACCCTTAGGGTACTTTACTTAAATACAAAATCATAATTTGAAATTAACCGAATTATGATGTTTAAAGTAATGAACTCCCCTAATATACTGAAAAAACCATGCCAGTTTTTAAACAAGCATCTTATTTTTTTGTTAAAGCGCTTAGGGAACTATTCTTAATGAAAAACGTATTTTTACATTATAAATTATATCCCATGCCAAAACCTCTAATTCTGGTCACTAATGATGACGGTATCACTGCTCCCGGACTAAGGACTTTAGTTGGTTTTATGAATGAAATTGGGGATGTAATCGTAGTAGCGCCAGATAGTCCACAATCCGGTATGGGACATGCCATTACTTTGGACAGCACATTATACTCCAAAAAAGTAATCATAGACCTAAAAAATGGCGCCAAAGAAGAATATAGCTGCAGCGGTACGCCAGCTGATTGTGTAAAATTGGGCCTTCAAGAGATTTTAGATAGAAAACCAGATATTTGTGTAAGCGGTATCAATCATGGGTCTAATTCCTCCATTAATGTGCTCTATTCAGGAACTATGAGTGCTGCCATTGAAGCTGGTATTGAGGGGATACCTGCAATTGGTTTTTCATTATGTGATTACAATTGGGAAGCAGATTTTGATCAGGCCAAAAATTATATTAAAAAAATTGTAACGGAGGCTTTGGACAACGGTATGCCAAAAGGGGTTGTTCTAAATGTAAATATTCCCAAATTAAAAAAAGAAGCCATTTTAGGCATAAAAATTTGCAGGCAGGCAAGGGCCAATTGGAAAGAAAAATTTGATAAAAGAACCAATCCAATGGGGAAGGATTACTATTGGCTAACCGGTGAATTTGAACTTCTTGACAAAGGTGAGGATACAGATGAGTGGGCATTGGCCAACGGCTATATTTCAATTGTGCCCACACAATTTGATTTAACGGCACACCATGCCATACAACATATAAACAATTGGAATTTACATGAATAAAAAAGAAGTCATTATAGGTTTTATAGTAGGAATTATTGCCAATACCATAGGTACGCTCCTATATATTATTTTATTTTCTGATATGAATATCCCCAATACGTTTGCTGCAGCAATTAAGCAAGGACATATTGGTAGTCTCCTAGCCTTGGGTGCTATTCTTAATTTAGTGGCCTTCTTTTTGTTTTTACGCCTCAGAAGGGATCATAGAGCAAGGGGAGTAATGATAGCTACAATTTTAACCGCATTGGTTATACTTTACTATAAAATGTTTTAGAATGAAGTACTACATCATTGCAGGGGAGGCTTCTGGAGATCTTCATGGCTCTAATCTAATCAAAGCCCTGAAGGCTAAGGATAGTAATGCCGATGTACGATGTTGGGGAGGTGATTTAATGCAACTTGCTGGGGGTCATTTAGTAAAGCACTATAAAGAAATGGCCTTTATGGGTTTTTTGGAAGTGCTTCTAAACATCCGTTCTATCTTTAAAAACATACGGTTCTGTGAAAACGACATCGAAGACTTTAATCCTGATGTTGTCATATTTATAGATTATTCAGGATTCAACCTTCGTATTGCCAAATGGGCAAAAGCGCATCATTTTAAAACGAATTATTATATTTCTCCACAAATATGGGCATCACGGGAAGGTCGTATCAGCAAAATAAAGAGTACCATTGATGCCATGTATGTTATCCTTCCATTTGAAAAAGAATTCTACGAAAAAAAACATGCTTATCAAGTGCATTTTGTGGGCCATCCATTAATTGATGCCATCAGTATTAGAAAAAAAATAGATAAAATAACTTTCAGAACAGAACATAATCTGAATGCAGGTGTCCCTATAATTGCACTGTTACCTGGAAGCAGAAAACAGGAGGTGAAAAATATGTTATCCATTATGCTATCCGTTACAGCTTCTTTTCCAAAGTATCAATTTGTAATCGCAGGAGCGCCCAGTCTAGAAAAGGCTTTTTATACTCCTTTTTTAGGCAAATCAAATATTGGTTTCGTTGACAACAAGACCTATAATCTTTTAGAAATCTCACATGCCGCCTTGGTAACCAGTGGCACGGCCACTTTAGAAACGGCCCTTTTTAAAGTTCCCCAGATAGTTTGCTATAAAGCCAATTGGATTTCTTACCAAATTGCAAAGCGTATCATTACCCTGGACTATATTTCTTTGGTGAATTTAATTATGAAGAAAGAGGTGGTAAAGGAATTGATTCAAAACGATCTGAACACAAAAAACCTAACAGCTGAATTGACAAAAATACTTGATGGTCCCCAACGAGAAACCCTTTTGGAAGACTACCAAATACTTGAAGAGAAATTGGGAGGAACGGGAGCTAGCAAACATGCAGCCGCATTAATTGTAGAAAATGCTTAATTTTGATATCCAAGTACCATAACCTTACTTGGATGTTTCGTAAACTGTCTTATATATTCCTCATCCTTTTAATGACCAATTGTGTTGTTAAAAAGAAAACCACCTATGGAAAAGAACGTAAGGTCACTGTTGAAGCCTCGGCAGAAAAAGAAATACCGAAAGAAACTGATAGCAACAGACCAAAAAGAATAACCCTTAAGGCTGACGGTATTATAAACACTGCCTTAACTTTTTCCGGTGTTAAATACAAATATGGAGGCACCACCAGAAAAGGAATGGATTGTTCCGGACTCCTCTATGTTGCTTTTAAGGAGCATCATGTAGCTATTCCTAGAGTTTCCTATGTAATGGCTAATGAAGGAAAACGAATCAAAATAAAGAATGTCACAAAAGGAGATTTGCTCTTTTTTAAAACAACCAAAAAAGGAAAACGAATAAACCATGTTGGATTGGTTGTGGCTGTGAAGGGCAATGATATTAAATTTATACACGCCACCTCATCCAGAGGGGTAATTGTTTCCTCTTTACGTGAAGGATATTGGAATTATGCCTTTGTAAAAGCTACCCGGGTTCTTTAATATGAATGTACTGAAATTCATCTCTGTTAAACTCGTTTTTCTTTTAGTCTTGGGAATTTTGATTGGTCATTTTTTTGACTTAAACCCTCCTCTCCTACTGACTTTCACTTTTATTTCTTTTACGCTACTTGGATTTTTGTTTTTCAAAAAACAGCGACATAATTCAGTTTGGTTTGGTCTTTTGTTTGGATCAACAACAATTCTTATTGGAATACTAAGTGTTACCAAAGCGCAGTCAAAAAATAATGTCTCACATTATATAAATTCTGACTTTGTAACCGCTAACGTTTGGAGTGTAAAAATTAGAGAGGTATTAAAACCGAATGCTTTTTCAGATAGATATATTGGTATCGTAAAAGAAATGGGCGGTATGGAAAAATCTGGTAAAATTGTGCTTAACATTTCAATTGATACTTCTAGGGTGCAATTAAATATTGATGATGAATTATTTATCAACACCTCACTTTCAAGTTTAAAATCTCCGTTAAATCCCCATCAATTTAACTATGCTGCCTACTTAAATGGTCTGGGAATTCAACATCAAATATATTTGAATGCAGCAAACTATATTAAAAAGAAAAGCGCTTCAAAAACCATTTATGGAATAGCAGCAAGCTTTAGAAATCATATTATCTTAAAATTAAAAGATGCCCATTTTGGAAAGAAAGAACTTCCCGTGATTCAGGCTCTTTTACTGGGGCAACGAAATAATATTTCTGATACGCTATACGATGATTACAAGAATGCTGGTGCCGTACATATTTTAGCGCTTTCCGGGCTTCATATAGGTGTAATTTTATTATTACTTCAATTTATACTTAAACCCTTAGAACTATTACCAAAAGGCAAAACCATAAAACTGCTGGTTATTATAGTACTTCTTTGGGGGTTTGCTTTCTTGGCTGGGTTTTCAGCTTCTATAATTAGAGCGGTTACCATGTTTACTTTTGTGGGGTATGCCCTATACTTAAACAGACCAACGAATATGTTCAATATATTAGCATTGTCCATGTTCTTTATCTTATTGCTTAATCCAATGTTATTGTTCCAAGTCGGGTTTCAAATGAGCTATGCCGCAGTTTTTGCAATAACTTGGATTTACCCATTATTGCAAAAATTATGGCTCCCAAAAAACCTGATACTTCAAAAAGGATGGCAATTGTTATCCGTGAGTATTGCTGCACAATTAGGCGTCTTGCCTATTAGTCTATTTTATTTTCATCAATTTCCAGGCTTGTTCTTTGTTTCTAATATATTGATAATCCCTTTTTTAGGATTAATCCTTGGGATGGGAATTGTGGTCATTGTTCTTGCCCTTTTTAATTCTTTGCCTTCAATTATTGTAAGTGTTTACAATACCATAATTCAAATAATGAACACTGTTATTGGTTGGGTAGCCCAACAAGAAGTCTTTATTTTTAAGAATATTTCTTTTGATATCCTTCAACTTATCATCAGTTATAGCATCATCATTTCCCTGATATTGGTTTTTACAAAGGTTAGTTTTAAGCGAATGGCTATGCTACTTTTTGGTGTTATTGGGTTGCAATTTTGGTCCTTCTATCAAAACTACACAACTGGTAAAACTGAAAAATTAATGATATTTCATCAAACAAGAAATACGATTCTTTTGCAGCAATCAGGAAAGTTACTTCATGTGATCACCAAGCATGAAGCCCGTGTAGAAAGAATTGTTACTAACTACGCTATTGCTGAACGTATTAGCAAAATAAAGCACCAGTCTTTAAAAAACGCCTATCAATTCAAGAATGAAGAATTATTAATTATTGATAGTCTGGGTATTTATCCTGTAAGGCATACTGCACCAAAATATGTGCTTTTAACCCAATCTCCAAAGGTAAATCTGGAACGGCTCATAGATTCCATACACCCAAAAGCCATAATTGCGGACGGTAGCAATTATAAAAGTGACATTGACAAATGGAAAAAAACTTGCGCCAAAAGAAAACTCCCTTTTCACTATACTGGTGAAAAGGGAGCATATTTTTTCACCCACTAGTGGGTTTTATTCTTTAAAAATTCCTTAAGATTTCATTACACCTTTCTACGTTAAAACCTCTTCTGGTTCATCATTATGAATAACTACTTCATTGTCTTCCGCACCATGCGTAAGTCTTTTTAAAGGTTTAAGTATTAATACAACAAAAAGACCAAACAATATTGCAAAGGCAAAAAGTCCTCCGAAAATATTTAATTCACCTGCATTTTCAGAACTTGCACCTATAACTCCAGCCACTTTATTCCCTAAACCAGTTGCTGCCCAATATACCCCCATCATTAACGCCATATAACGTGCAGGAGCCAATTTAGTAAAGAAAGAAAGGGAAACGGGTGATAAACATAATTCCCCAGTGGTATGAAACAAATATGCAAAAACTAACCAATACATGGCTGAACTTCCTTCACTCCCATGCTGCAGCGTTGCAAAAACCATAAACATAAATCCAAAGCCCATTATAATAACTCCAATTGCCATTTTAAAAAGCGAAGAAGCTTCTTTCCCTTTTAGTTTCCTTTTTGCCCAAAAACTAGCAACAGCTACCGCAAACAATAAAATAAAACCAGGGTTTGCCGCTTGAAACCAAGCTGCTGGCATTTCCCAACCCATTATTATTCTATCTGTTTTTTGTTCTGCATATAAGTTCATCAGCCCACCCATTTGTTCAAAACAGCCCCAAAAAGCCATTACCATCAAAAGGGAAAGTAATAAAACAACGTACCTGTCTTTTTCTACCTTACCATTTAGGTTTTTATATATCATCATCATTAACCCTGTTATCAATGATAAAAAAATGAATAATGCTCCAAAACCCCAATGATCTGATCCTTCAAAAGTAAAGCCTGCGTAGAGGGATAGTACCAAAAGAACAATTGTAATTCCCAACTGTAGAGGTGATTTCAATAGCTGTGAAAACAATTCCCCAACACTAATGTCTTCAGATTTTTCTTCAGCTGTAGGGGCATTCCCCACATGGACTAAATAACGTTGTCCCCATAAATAAACCAGTAGTCCTAAAAACATACCAATACCTGCCAAACCAAATCCGTAGTGCCACCCATAAACTGCTGCAACTATTCCCACTGTCAATGAGGCAAGAAAAGAACCCGTGTTAATTCCTATATAAAAAATACTAAACCCCTTATCCCTTCTAATATCTTTACTTTTATATAACCCTCCAACCATAGTCGAGATATTGGGTTTTAACATTCCTACACCCATAATTACAAATCCAAGTCCGGTATAATATGCCCCTATAGTATCAATTGCCAGGATACCATGGCCAATGGTAAGCAATATAGCCCCAATGGTCACCGCCTTTTTCTGTCCCAAATATCTATCAGCTAAAAAACCTCCTGGAATGCTCATGACATAGACCAACATGGTATACCAACCATATAGTCCAAGTGCCTCAGTTGTTGACCATCCTAATCCCCCTTGAGGGTCATTTTCTAAGGCTTTCGCAGTCATATATAGTACTAATAATGCTCGCATTCCATAATAGGAAAAACGCTCCCACATTTCTGTAAAAAAAAGAACATATAGTCCTACTGGATGCCCAAAAAGCTCTTTCTGATGATTTGGTTTAATTGTATCTGACATATCTCTGTTGGTTAATTATAAGGTTATTAGCCTTTTATTCTTTCTATATTAAAATTTCCCTTTTCTTGTTTGGGTCTATCTCGTAATTTTTCATGTAAAAAATTGGTCATCTTATTAAAAAGATGCACACGTGTATTGCCACCATATATTCCATGATTCTTATCTGGATAAATGGTCCAATCAAATTGTTTATTAGCCTGGATCAACGCCTCAACCATTCTCATAGTATTCTGTACATGTACATTATCATCACCAGATCCGTGTACCACTAAATAATCTCCTTTTAATAATTCAGGATAATTAAGAGGTGAATTTTCATCGTAACCACTTGCGTTTTCTTGTGGTGTTTGCATATATCTCTCTGTATAGATAGTATCATAAAAGCGCCAGCTGGTTACTGGGGCTACAGCAATTGCCATTTCAAAAACATCATTTCCTTTCAACAAGCAGTTCGTGGACATAAAGCCTCCATAACTCCATCCCCAAATACCAGTTCTATTCTCATCTATATAAGGCAATTCACTTAATTTCTTGGCTGCAGCTATCTGGTCTTCCACTTCATATTTACCCAATTCTTTTTGAGTCATTTTTTTAAAGTCGCTCCCCTTCAATCCAGTTCCACGACCATCAACACAAGCTATGATATATCCTTCTGCTGCCAACATTTGATGCCAATAATCATTGGCACCCATCCAACTATTAGAAACCGATTGTGAGCCTGGTCCACTATATTGAAACATCAACAAAGGATATTCTTTTGTTGCATCAAAATCCATTGGTTTTACCATCCACATGTTTAAATCGTTTCCGTTTATAGAAATGGTAGAAAATTCTTTTGGACTTACTTTATATTCTTTCAACTTATCTAAAAGAGCTGAATTATTTTTAATATCCTTTACTTTTTTTCCATTGCTCGCGTTGCACAAGGAAAACTCGTGCGGAGTATTTGCATTAGAAAATGTATTGATAAAATAGGTGAAGTTTGTACTGAACGCGGCTGAATTACTCCCCTCTTTTGATGTCAACCGTTTTTTACCCCTACCATTACTATTTACACTATAAACATCTCTATTGATTGAACCATTTTCTACGGACTGATAATAAATCTTATCCTTAGCTTGGTCATATCCATAATATTTAGTGACTTCCCAATTGCCTTGAGTAATCTGATTCTTCAATTTACCGTTCTCATCATATAAATAAATATGATTATAACCATCTTTTTCACTGGACCAGATAAAACTATCATCTGTCAAAAAGGTAAGGTTATCCGTAATATCCACATAAGCATCATCTATATTTTCCAATAAAATTGAAACACTATTGTCCTGTGCGTTCACTGCATGCAATTTTAAATGGTTCTGATGCCTATTAATGGTCTGCACACTTAAATGATTAGGGTTATTCATCCATTTAATTCTGGGGATGTAATAGGGACTTCCCAAATCTACTTCTGTAGTGACTCCTGAAACAACATCATACATATGTAAGCTTACCAATGCATTTTCCTCACCCGCTTTTGGGTACTTAAAGGCATGTTGGTATTGGTACAATTCTGTTCCATAAACATCCATTGAAAAATTGGGCACATTGGTCTCATCAAAACGTAAAAAAGCAATTTTAGAACCGTTGGAATTCCATGCAAAAGCACTTACAAAAGAAAATTCCTCTTCATAGACCCAGTCCGTAACACCATTAATTATTTTTCCTACCTCCCCATCTAGTGTTATTTGTTGAATGGAACCTCTTATCAAATCTTTTATATAAATATTATTATCCAAAACATAGGCTACTTGTTTCCCATTTGGGGATAAAGCTGGTTCCTGAATTTTATCATCGGCAACCTTAACAACAGTTTTAGTTGCCAAATCATAGACATAATAAATGCCTAGAGTGGAACGTCTAAAAATAGGTTCTACCTCAGTAGTCAGTATTAATTTGGACTCATCTGTGTTGAACTTATAGGAACTAAAATATGAAATCTCATCTAGATCTACTGAAGACACAATTGTCGCTACCTTTTCCAAGGTCTTATAATCATACTTATCTATTGTGCTTTTTCCTGTAGTCCGGTCAAAATTTAAAACAGTGTATTGTTTGCCATTATTCATGGAACGTAATACATCCATTCTTTCTGTACTAAATGCTCCATTATAAATATCTTCAACAGATATTTGTTTTTTCTGACCATAAGAAATGCTTATAAAACAGATGCTAAAAAGGAGTAGTATTGATATGCTCTTCATTCTTTTTGAAAATTGATTGTACCCTTCAAGTTTACTAATAATTTCACAATATATTAAATTTTATGGTGAATTTGTAACAACTGCTCATCCATAAATGGTACTAGCCGTTCATCTTAATATAACTTAGCTGCTTTATATTTATCTTTACCATAAGAAACAAATAGCATATGATATCTCCCATAGAGGGATTTTCCAAATTGACCAAAGAAGAGAAAATTGATTGGATCGCCAAGCATTACACAGTTGACGTTGCAACAACAAAGCGTGTTCTAAAAACGTATTGGAATACAGATAGCAAACTTCAAAAACTGCATGATGAGTTCATAGAAAACACCTTGACCAATTACTACCTTCCTTTTGCGATTGCCCCCAATTTCTTGATCAACAACAAACTATATGCCATTCCCATGGTAATTGAGGAAAGTTCAGTTGTTGCTGCTGCCAGTAAGGCAGCAAAATTCTGGTTGAATAGAGGCGGTTTTAAAACCACAATACTTGGAACAGAGAAAGTGGGTCAGGTACATTTCATGTATAAAGGAAACCAAGAAAAACTACGTTTATTTTTTGATGAAATAAAGCCAAAACTTATTTCCAGTGCAATTCTTCTCACCAAGAATATGGAAAAACGCGGTGGCGGAATTTCGAATATAGCCCTACGAAACAAAACTGCTGATTTAAAAAATTATTATCAATTACATTGCACTTTTGAAACCATGGATGCCATGGGAGCAAATTTCATCAATTCCTGCTTAGAACAATTTGCGAAATGCTTAAAGAGCGAAGCCAAAAACAGCACACTGCTATCAGACCCTGAAATAGAGATAGTTATGAGCATTCTCTCTAACTATGTGCCTAATTGTTTGGTAAAAGCAGAAGTAAGTTGCCCTGTTGAAGAATTAAACGAAGATGCTTCTTTTTCTTCTGATGTCTTTGCAAGGAAAATGGTTCAAGCAGTCGAAATTGCCAAAGTAGAACCCTATAGGGCAGTTACCCATAACAAAGGCATTATGAACGGTGTAGATGCCGTTGTATTGGCAACTGGGAACGATTTTAGAGCAATTGAAGCCGGGGTCCATGCCTATGCCAGCAAAAATGGCAATTATACAAGCCTGACCGATGCAAAAATAGAAAACGGCATGTTTACCTTCTGGATTGAAATCCCATTGGCACTGGGTACTATTGGTGGGTTAACCAGCTTGCATCCATTGGTGAAAGTTGCATTGGAAATCTTACAAAAACCTTCCGCAGAAGAATTAATGCAATTAGTTGCAGTAGCCGGATTGGCACAGAACTTTGCGGCCATTCGTTCATTGGTTACAACAGGTATACAACAAGGACATATGAAAATGCACTTGTTGAACATGCTCAACCAAATGGGTGCAACCGAGGAGGAAAAAAAGAAATTAGTGCATCATTTTAAAGAACACACCGTTACTCATGCCCTAGTTAATGAAGCTTTTCAAAAGTTACGCAGCAACTAATGGAAAAAAAGTTCTATAGTAATGGAAAATTATTACTCACGGGGGAATATGTGGTATTAGACGGCGCATTGAGTCTAGCTGTGCCCACTACCTATGGGCAATCACTTACGGTAAAAGAAATTGACCATCCCCAAATTCTATGGAAGAGTTTTGATGAAAATGGTACTATTTGGTTTGAAGAAATTTTTGAATTGAATACTTTTAAGCCAATTTCTGATGTGAAAAATCAAAACAAAAAAAACATTCAGGAAACACTGGTTAAAATATGTACTGAAGCTAAAAAATTGAACTCGGATTTTCTGAAAACCATGACAGGTTTAGAAATCAATACCCACCTTGATTTCCCAAGAGATTGGGGGTTGGGCACCTCCTCCACATTGATAAATAACATTGCGCAATGGGCAAAAATTGATGCGTATCAACTCCTATGGAATTCCTTTTCTGGAAGTGGTTATGATATTGCTTGTGCAAAACACAATAGGCCCATTCAATATCAATTAACAAACGAACACCCAAATGTAAAAGAGGTGTTTTTTGATCCCAGCTTTAAAGAACAGTTGTTCTTTGTTTACCTCAACAAAAAACAAAATAGTAGGGATGCCATCCAACAATATCAAAAACAAGAATTTGACACAACATCTGCCATTACAAACATATCTGATATTACAAAGGCAATATCAGCATGTAAAGACATATCTCTGTTTAAAGAACTTCTTACTGAACATGAGAATATTCTATCACACATTCTAAAGATACCAACGGTAAAAGCTTCACTTTTTCCAGATTATGATGGAGCTATTAAAAGTCTTGGTGCTTGGGGGGGCGATTTTATTTTAGTGACTGGAAATGAAAAAACCCCTGAATATTTTATATCCAAGGGTTTCAATACTATTATTTCTTATTCCAATATGGTGCTCTAAGCTGACCTCTTTTTGCATTGACCCCTTTACAGGAAAGAGAAAACATTTTTTTAATAAAATGTTGTTCTATTGTCTTTTATATCGGCAGCTTCTTTCAATGCATTATACACAGCAGTACTAACTTTTGCTGCATTTGAAGCTTGTAATGAGTTGGCATATGTAATATAATTATCCAATACTGGAGCTTCTTCTTTATTGGTCACTTTTATCATAAACACACCTGTTTCTCCTTCTATTAATTGGGAAGTGGCATCCTGACTTAAGGCAAAAGCTGTTCCTACTACTATAGACTCTCTACCAGCACCTGGAATGGTAGGTGTTTTCATCGTCAAGGCTGTGGCACTAGCCATGCTTATATTGTTGTCTGATGCAAAGGCGTCAAAAGTTTTTCCAGCGTTGTTTGCAATGATCTGCTGTGCTTTTCTTTCTTTTCGAAGTATTGGAAGCACTCTAGCTGATGCATCTTCTACAGACATTAATCCCTCGGCATATTTTGCAGTCAGTTGTACAACCGCATACCCATTATTAAGATCAAAACGTTTGATATCACCATTACTTGTACTCTCATTATATGCCCATTGCACAATAGCACGTTGTGTAGAAAGACCTGGTAGATTTTCATCCATCGCCTTTATTTTATTCACTGGTCTTACTGTATACGTCTTTTCTTTTGCCATATCACTAAATGATTGATCAGACGATAAAGATTCCATTTCAAATTTAGTAGCATCGGTAAACAATGTATTGATGGTTGCTTCAGTAGCATCTACCGCTCTAGATAAGGTTGCTATTTGCACTATATCTTGCTTATCATCAACCTTTACTATATGAAAACCAAAATCAGTTTCCACCAAACCTATATGACCTACTTTATTTCCAAAAGCAAAATCATTGAACTTCTCTGTCATGATTCCTTCTTGGAAATATCCTAAATCCCCACCTTGTGGCGCCGAAGGCCCATCCGAATTCTCTCTTGCCAGTTCAGTAAAAACAGCATTTTCTTTTAAGGCATCCCTTAAAAGTTCATTTGCCATTTTCTGTGCTTCTTCCTTTGTTCTTTTTATTTCCGGATTTGCTCTTTCTGCACCTTCGTATGTAATAAGAATATGGCTGCTCTTAACAGAACCATTAGCCTTTTTATTCATCATTCTGGTCACTTTAAAAGCATTACCCTCTCTATATGGACCATATATGTCTCCTACATTAAGAGCAAAGATAGAATCAGCAAATTGGCTAGGGATACCGTTTTTAGCTCTAAAAATAGTATCAAATTTTATATCAGAATGTTTATCCAAAAAAGCAGCTACATCCACAACATTACTAAAACCTTGAATTGTATCTGTGGTATCATCAGTTTTATTATACTCAACAGAACTGCTCATTAACATTGTAATCTGGTCTTTTATAGCTGTCTCATCTTCCAATGAAGCCTTTTCTTCAAAAAATACATATTGTAAGTCTCTTGCACTTTCTTGTTTGTAATCCTCTTTATGAGCATTGATATAAATATCTATTTCCTTTTTGGTAATTACAACCGTACTATCTGCAATAGATGAATAAGGAACTCTTACATATTGAAGATTTACTTTATCATTGGCCAATTTATAATCCAACTCCCCTTCTTTTAAAGTAGCTCCTACACCAGCTCTAATAAGGTTAAAATAGGTTTGTTCTTTTGCTTGTTGAATAATAGCATTCTCATCTTGCAGCCATAATTGATACTGTGACGGGACATTTTCTTTCCAATCGGCAATTACTCCTTTAAAAATATTTTCATCAAAAATACCATTGCTATTTACAAATTGTGGATTTTGACTGTATGCAGGATTTGTTTTAAGAAAATTGACAATTTGATCTTTTTCAATATCAATTCCTAAATCACTGAATTGTTGTTCAAGTACAGCCCCTCTAACTTCTTGTTCATATACATTGTTTACAACTTGCATCGTAGTAGCGTTAGCTCCAAATCTTCTAGACGTGGATTCTACTTTTCTTCTAAAACCATCAATGGATATACCCTCTCCATTAATCTCTGCAATACTGGAACCTGCTTTTCCTCCTCCTAAATCATCGCTTATAAATATACCAGATATTACAAAGGCAAATAATGCCATACCAATAATAAATATTAATATAGTTGTACGTTTTCTTATATTCTCTAAAATGGCCATTATATGGAATGTTTAAATCAGTTGGCGAAAATACCATTTTCTTTTGAAAAAAGAAAGCCAAAAAAGCAGATACGTTCAATGAGGACAGGCTATTCCTTTTCTAGTATTCTAAGACTTACCAAATCTATTTTTGTGCTAGACACACCTACTATTGTAAAAAGAAAATTACCTATTTCAATTTTCGAACCCTGTTCTGGTATTTCCCCGGTTTCATTAACAATTAAGCCACCCAAGGTTTCGTATTCTTCACTTTCCGGAAGCTCTAATTTATAGTGTTCATTTACATAATCTACTTCTATTCTAGCAGAAAAGGTGTAAGTGTTTTTATTTACCCTTTCTTCAATCAAATCAGTTGAATCATGCTCATCCTCTATTTCTCCAAACAATTCTTCTACAATATCTTCTACAGTCATGATTCCAGATGTACCACCATATTCATCTAAAACGACAGCCATACTTTTTCTCTTTTTGGTCAAAGCATTTAAAATGTCATTAATCAACATTGTTTCTGGCACCAACTCAACTGGCAATAAAATGCTTTTTATGGTTTTTGGTTTTTTAAAAAGCTCATAAGAATGAACATACCCAATAATATCATCAATAGTTTCTTTAAAAACTAATATTTTGGAAAATCCTGTTTCAATAAAAATCTTGGTCAGATTTTTTGGCGTTTCTGATAATTCAACTGCCATAATCTCTGTTCTTGGCACCATCACCTCTCTTGCCTTTACTGCCGTAAATTCTAATGCATTTTTAAAAATTTGTATTTCAGAATCCACCTCATCCACTTCTGCTGTTTCCATTTGTTCCGTAATATAATCCCCTAATTCTAATTTAGAAAAAGACAATTGCACCTCATCCCCCTTGGTTTTAAAAAATACCCTTAGAATGAAATCAGAAATTTTAATGACGAACTCCGAAATTACTGAGAAAAAAATATAAAAAATATAAGCTGGAACTGCTAAAACCTTTAAGAGTGTATTGGAATATATCTGAAACATCACCTTCGGCAAAAACTCGGCAGTAAATAGAATAATTGTAGTAGAGATTATGGTTTGTGACAATAAACTAAAATCCATCAACATCACATTTATAAAACTATATGATGTTGGGTATAAACTATTAAACCAAGCTATTAAAAGGTCTCCCATAAAAAACCCATACACTACCAAAGCAATATTATTGCCTATTAGCATCGTAGCAATAAATTTTGAAGGTTTTTTTGTCAGCTTAGTAAGCACTTTAGACAAAAAACCTTCTTGTTTCTTTTCTATTTCTATATGGATTCTATTGGCGGACACAAAGGCGATTTCCATTCCAGAAAAGAAGGCCGATAACAATAAACAAATAACTATTATGAGGTATGGGGTGTCCAAAATTAGTTTTAATTATCCTTTTTTCGCTGGTCAAACTTTTTTCTATAATTTCTACGAAAAAGGAACATTCCTGCAGAAACTATGGCAAAAAATATGAAAATATATGTTCCCTCCCTATCTATTTCCCAAAGGGTAAAGACTTTATACAAAGAAATAAAGGCAACTATTAAATAAAGGTATTCCGTATACTTTAAAAAATTCATCATAACTATATTATTCTTCTTTAATCATCATAAAACCATAAGTTTTGTGTGCACTAAAAAAACTACGATCCATATTAAAATCCAGTCCTTCTCCATCCATAATACTTCCATCCTCTGGATTGGTATATTTAAATTTCTTTTGGGTAAACACCCATTGATTATTCCTATCCCAGTATAATTGTGGTGCTTCCAGTTTTTTACCATCTTCGCTTTCTATGACCACATTTCCTTGCAAATTTACCACATTTGTAGCAGAATATATGATTCCATAATCTGCAGTAATCACACTTTTGTTATTTTCTTCGTCAAAAAAATCTACTTGCAAGCCATTTGGAAAGGTTTGATAGGGAAACCTAAGGTTTTCATAATCCTCTCTTGTGGGGCTTTTTAATATGGCCAATACCCTGCTATTTTCCAAAGCTTCATTACTCATTTTATCTTTGGTCTCTGTATAGGTTAAGATAAAGTTTTCCGCCACCCCCTGAGGGAAAATAAGTGGAGGTGCTTCTTCCCCCACCCTTTCATAGGTGTCTTTACAGCCTAAAAAAAACATTGCCACAGCAAAAGCTATGGCAATGTTTTTAAAATTATTTTTAAAATGTGTTTCCATCTTATAGGTTAGGCACCTTTACACTACCTCCTACCCAACAATTGAATGTTACTGTTTTACCAGCCATATCATTATTGAAAATCATTGTTTTGTCTGGAGCCCTTCCAATATAACTAGCAGCTGTTTTATTAGCTCTACCTCTTAAAGATGGATCTACTCTACCGGCCTTGCGAGCCATATTTGCAGCCTTCCAATACATTGCCCTTTTCTCAAAGGCGGTTGAACCACATTGATTGGCACTACTTGCGTACAAGTTTGCAATCATTAAATACGCTTTTCCGTTAGACGGATTGGCGTTGATGGCTTTTTGAGCATAGTTTCTTGCAGTAGACTTACTACCTCTTCTATACATAAAAGCTATTTTATACAAAATATTTGACTTTTTATAATTGTCTGACTCTAATTCAACTGACTTATTAAAATGTGCAACAGCTCCCCTTGTATCTCCAACTTTCTGCTTTAAGATGCCTAAATAGAATTCTGAATCTGCAGATTGATCTAGGGCATTTTGAGCCTCAACCAACTTTACAAACATTGGATCCTCCGTACATTCTTTGCTATACATTCTACCGACAGCTCTTTTCACCCATGTAATATCATTCTTCTTAGCCTCATAACTTTTTTGATATAATGGAATCAAGTTTTCACATTCAGCTAATTCTCCTAATTTTGTATCTATGCTTCCTGCAATTTTACCAAAAGATTCAGAATTTGTAGTTGCCCTTTTTAAAGCCCTCGTTTCTTTGGAAGTAAGCGTACCTGCCTCCTCTTTAGGTTGTAATTTTGAAATAACATCTAAAAGCTTTTTATTTTCCACTTCTATTCTTTCGGTCGCATCATCATAGCAATCAAAAACCGACTGTAAGTCTTTAGAACCAGCATTGTGTAAGTTTACCAAACTGGAAAAATACAAATACAAGGCCCTTGGGCTTGTAAAATTATCCCTATCTCCCATAAAAGCCATGTGCAGGAATTTATAATACTCATCATCTGTGCCCATTTTCTCACCGTGCATAACCATTGCTTTTCTAATTGCAACACTTTCTTTACTATACCTTTTAGCAAAATGTGTCACACTATTATCATACATAGCAAACAAATCTTCAATAAAAGCCGTCTTTTCTACTCCAGTAGCATTCTTGATCTTATCTTTTAATATTCTATCACCATATGCATAGGTAGCCCTATGAAGCGTGGGACAAGTTTCATAAACCATTTTCCATGGTTCATAAGCTGCATCATAATTTTTCACCTTAACATGTTCAGAAAAGATAGAAAGATTGGTCATGCACTCTTGGTTTTGAGCCTGTGCATTACTAACACTTATTGTGCCCAGAACAGCAATCATCATTAAGTATGTTATCTTTTTCATCACGTTAGTTTTTTAAGTGGTTAATGTACTAAATTTTATTAATTTATCTTTCTTTTTCTGAACCATTTATCATTTAAGGTTAGGCCTATGCTCACTTTAAGATAATTTTCTTCTATCAAACTGGCATTGGTGGTCCCTCTTTTCCCTATTTCAAAACCTAAATTAATGTTAGAAAAATTCCCATTCCTGGCTCCCATTGGCAAACCTAATCCAAAAGTTATGCCAAAATCATCAATCTCTTCATTATTAATAACCATTCCCGTCTTATCCATACGTACACCTGCCCTATAGGTTATTCTTTTAAAATAACTTGTAAAGGAAGAGTAATCAGGAATAAGATGAGCCCCTATAGCTACACCACTAGCATCTTTATACTCTATATTATTGATTCCTAAAAAATCATTGGAAAAAGAACTTAATGTCTGCATACTATATTCAGCACCAACAAACCATTTTTTATTTTGCCCATAACCCAATCCAAAAGTAGTGGTTGTAGGCACCTTCAATTCTGTATTTCTAAGGTTTTGCGTCCCTAAATCAACATTTATAACTTCAATTTCCAGACCTGTAGCAGTTGAAATTGAACCTAGCACTTGGTTATTTTTCGAGACTAAGTTAGATTGCGTGGAAATCATGACTGATGTGTAGAGTGTATTTTTCTCTCCAATTTTAGGAGTATAATTTGCCGCAAGATTAAAACCATATCCATTAATTTTGGATGTTCTTCTATCAATTGTTCCAAATTGTACATTCTCAACCGTCTGTACCCTTTGACTCTCTATAGTTCCAAAATTAAAATTAACAGTGGCTCCAATAGCCAAATTAGTCGCTATTTCATATCCTAAGGACATATAAACCCTGTTAAGGCCTCCTTCACCAGAAAAAATATTGATGACTTCATTTTCATCTTGCATACTTTCTGAAACCAATTGATATCCAACTGAAGAATATGGCATTAATCCAAACCCGATAGCCCCTTTATCACCTATAGGCAATCCAATAGCCAAATAATCCAGATTGGTTACAGATGTGCTCTGTGTTTCTGTGGCGCTTTTTAACCCAATTTCATTATGCGATAATCCAATTGAATAGGTAGTCAGTCTTAACTCTGAATACGCTGCTGGATTATTTAAATTAATATGGATGCTATCGCCATACATGCTTAGCCCGCCCATCATCTGGTTTTCAATTGTATTAACTGTCCTTAATTCTCCAATACCGAAGTAAGAATATGGAGAAACAGAACCATTCTGCGCGTGTATACCATACGTTGCACAGCATAACAATGCAATTAGAACTCTTTTTATCATCTAGCGTTTGTTGTATTCCAATAAATAATTTAACCCCTCTAAGAGAAATTTAGAATTCGCAAATATGGTATTTTTTAGGCGTTTTGCCAAGAATTGAGCATCTCCGCCTGTTAAAATAACTGTTAAATCTTTAAATCGTGAAGTATATTGATAAATAACGCCATCTATTTCGTTACAAATTCCATTTACAACACCACTATGCATACTTGTTTCTGTAGAATCTCCAATGAGATCAATACTGTTTTCGATTTTCAAAAGAGGAAGCCCAGATGTGTGCTCATGCATAGCCGTATAACGCATGCTAATACCTGGCGAAATTGCTCCTCCCAAATACGCTCCATGATCCGTAATCATATCATAAGTCACACAGGTACCAGCATCAATAACCAAAGTATTACCTCTAGGGTTATGATAGAACGCAGATGCAGCTAATGCTATCCTGTCAACCCCCAAGGTCTCTGGAGTAGCATATAAATTTTTAAACGGTATTTTAGAAGTATGGTCCAAAACATACAAATCACTGAACAAAGAAATAACTGCTATATCCTTTTTACTTAAATAACCAACCGAGGATACCATTGTGGTCGTAATTTCAGGAAAACCATCAAAAACTTCTTTTACCTTCTTTGAAAAATCAGAAAGTTCAATTTTCTCATAAAATATGAGGGTTCCGCTATCAAAAATAGCCGACTTTACCATGGTATTTCCGCAGTCTACAACCAAGTTCATAATGCAAAGATCAAAAAACCAATAAAAACATACACCTTTTTTTAAGTTTTTGTTTGTAAATCCTAAATTTGAAATTATATTTGCACCCGCTTAACGGCATGGTGCCTTAGCTCAGTTGGTAGAGCAATGGACTGAAAATCCATGTGTCCCTGGTTCGATTCCTGGAGGCACCACTTAAATCCCAATTCTTTTGAATTGGGATTTTTTGTTTCTTTTAGACATGAAACACTTTCTATATATCATTTACAGCAAGACACTTGACAAATTTTATATTGGTGAAACTCCTAATATCCAAAATAGAATTCAACAGCATAATCAACATTATTTCAAAACAAACTTCACAAAATCTGCCAATGATTGGAGTATTGTTCTAAGCAAAAAATGTGACTCAAAAGAAAATGCTATTTATTTGGAAAAATTCGTCAAACGCATGAAAAGCAAAAAATTTGTCCTAAAACTTATCGCTAACCCACAAATATTAGATGATCTTTTAAACAAAAGATAAATGTTCCTGGTTCTCCCGAAGCGTCGGGACTGGAGGCACCACTTAAATCCCAATTCTTTTGAATTGGGATTTTTTGTTTCTTTATTTCAATAAACGTAATATTGCGCCTTCACAAAGGAATAACATGAGTGAAATAATTGATTTAAGTCAAGAAATCTATCCTGGGATGCCTGTCTATAAGGGTTTGCCCGAGGTAAAAATGACTATGCACGCCTCTCATGAAGAATGGGATGGCATCACAGATAGCGATATAGTCTCACCAAGTGTTTATAGATTGGAGATGGGTGAACATACTGGCACCCACGTAGATGCTATAAATCACATGGGACGTGCATACAAAGGACAATCTATAGACACTATGCCGCTTTCCATGTTTTATACAGAAGGAATTTGTTTAAATTTATCTCATAAGGGGCTAAAGGAGCTAATTGAACCATCTGATATGGAATCTGCATGTACCGCTGATGGCCTAACAATAAAAAAAGGAGACACTGTATTGCTCTATACCGATCATTATAGACGTACCTTTGGCAAAAATAATTGGGCCAATGGTCCTGGAATAAGTGCAGAAACAGCCTACTGGCTAGGAGAAAAAGGCATTTCTGCTTTTGGGGTAGAAACAATGTCACCAGGCATTCCTGGACTTACTAACAAAAAAGTACATCATATTTGTGGAGAATTAAATTTTACACATTATGAAAATATGATAAATTTATTTACATTAGTTGGACGGGGACGTTTTAGGTTTATTGGTCTTCCCCTTAATATTCGAGGTGGTACAGGCTCTCCTGTTAGAGCTGTAGCGGTTTTTGAATAAACAATATAAAGAAAAATAAACAGTTTTAATATTATAACGTTAGCTCAAAAAGAGAGAAAAAGTTTGATTCAATAAGAAAGTATTATGAATCAATCACATTAAACAATCATTTTTTCTTGCGCAGCAATGGGTAAGAAACTAATTTTACAACAAAAATGGAATTACTAGAAAAAGCTCTTGAATATGAAAAGAGAAAAATGTCGAATATGTCAACCAGTGATAGGGTTGCATCTACTAGGGAAGCAAAAGCATTAATTCTAGCTATTAATGAAATATATAAGGAAACTAAAGATCCTGAATTAATGGATATAATGAAAAGGCTTACTGTAAAGAAAAAGAAAATAGAAAAAAGGCTTAAAGGGATGCCAGAAGTTTAATCTATATCTTATAAAACAGTAAAAATTTACTTTAATTTCAATATAGCTTCATCAACTTCATAAAATAAGGATTCTTATCTTAGTACTTCTTAAAGAGAATTGCCTTGATTTATTTGAATATTGATACCCCACTTACAACCTTACATGATTATCTTTTTCAACTCGGTTTTTTAAATTCCGAAGGAGAGGAGATTATTTCTTTGGAAAAACCTGGAGAAGGAAATATGAATGTTGTGCTGCGTGTAAAAACCAGTGAACGTTCTTTTATTCTTAAACAGTCCCGTCCTTACGTCGAAAAATATCAGCAGATAGAAGCTCCTTTGGATAGAATTGATGTGGAACATCAATTCTATAAAAATATTACCAATCATGAGCTAAAAGCACATATTCCAATTGTCCATAACTATAATGCATCAGAACATATTATGTTATTGCAGGATCTTGGGCAGTGTCAAGATATGACCTATATCTATGAACGCAGAAAAATTGAACCAAAAAACCTTCTAGAATTAATCAAAATTCTAAATACCATACATGGCAAAGGGGTTCCCAAGCTTTTTCCGAAAAATATGGGTTTAAGACAGTTAAATCATCAACATATTTTTGTTTTGCCATTTATGGAAGAAAATGGGTTTCAATTGGATAATATCCAAAATGGGTTACAAGAACTTTCTTCACCTTATAAAACTGATATTACCCTAAAAATGGTAGTTGAAGAAATTGGTGAAAAATATTTACAGGAAGGGAAGGTATTGTTGCATGGCGATTATTATCCTGGAAGTTGGATGACTGAAAGCAATAATATTTATGTAATAGACCCTGAATTTAGTTTTGTTGGCTTTGCTGAGTTTGATCTAGGGGTAATGATAGCCCATTTAACCATGGCTAGCCTGAAAGATGATTTTACTGGTACTATTCTAAAACAGTATCAACATAAGATTGATGCAAAACTAGTGCAACAAGTCGCGGGGATAGAAATGATGCGTAGATTAATTGGTCTTGCACAATTACCATTGCCTAGGACTATTAAAGAAAAAGGCTATCTTTTACAGGTCGCAAAAAAAATGATTCTGTCATGAAACACTATTTTATATTTGGATTGATGGCCATGGTAACCTTATTCTCCTGCAAAGAAGAATCTAAACCATCAGAAGTAGCTATTCCCCAACCTATAAAAAGTAATTATGGGCTAGACACATTAGACCTTTCCAAAGAGGAATATTACGATAAAGTTCTTGGTGCATTGGTTGGTTCTGCCATTGGTGACGCCATGGGGGCATCTACCGAAATGTGGTACAGAACAGACATTCAAAAAAAATATGGCTACATCACAGGACTTACTCCCGCGGTTAGACCACAATCTGCTGAGGGTACCTGGGACCACAACCTTTCTTCTGGAGCCACAACAGATGATACCCGATGGAAATTATTGACCGTTAAATATTTTACCAAGTTTGGCTCTGAAACCAGTCCAGAACATTTTGCGGATTTTATTGTGGAGTACTATCAATCACTCATAAAAGATTTGGCAGCTGAAGAAAACTTGACCAGTACAGATGCGCTGGACCATCAAATAGAAAAAATTGATTGGATAAAAGAATGGGCACGTGTATCCTTAGCGTATCAAAAAGGAAATACAGAATACCTACAAGCCATGAATCGTTTTTATGGTGGTGAAATGTCATGCGCAGGCATGCTATACACCCCCATGTTCGGCGTAACAACCTCAAACGCTACTGAGGCTTACACAAAAGCTTATAATCATTCACTTTTTGATTTGGGCTACGCAAAAGACATTTCCAGTTTGGTTGCAGCAATGACAAATACCGCCATGCAGACAAAGCATATGGATTCTATCCTAAACACTGCTGTTTTTGTAGACCCATATCATTATCAAGATAGCAGGTTAGTAGGACGTATTTCACTAGATTTAGCCACTAAAGGTGAAAATGCGGTCTTGGATGCCAAAAAACTTATAGAAGATAAAAATTCAGAAACACTACCTCCAAAAGGGTTTCTTGGGTCTTCTTTAGATTGGCAACAACAAGAGTTTATATATCAGGCTTTGGAAGATGACCAAAAAGCCATTCCGTTCCATTCCGGAGAAATATGGCAAATACTTTTTACCGGGCTCAAATTTGGAGAAGGTGATTTTGCAAAAACCATGCAATTTATTGTCAATTATGGGCGCGATAATGATACCGTAGCTGCCGTAGCCGGAATGATTTTAGGAGCGAAAGACGGTTACTCTGGCTTGCCCAAAGAACTAAAAGAACAAGTTTTACAGGTGAATAAAGAAATTATTGGGATTGATTTAGAAGCTCTGGCTCAAGAAATAGCATATAAGACCCATTAAAATAAATTTTCAATAACTATCATTCACTAGTAAATTGCCCTTCAAAACTAATAATTGGATCATCAAATGTTGCTGGTGAGTATTGTGGACTATAGTATTTTATTAATTTTCCCACTACTTTATTGTTGGTGAGATTTATAGCAGCAAATAAAATGCCATCAGTAGTTATAACTGCATATAAATCCCCTCTTTGCAAATAAATAATTTTGTGAGTTTTTAGCTTACCATCTCCATCCACTATTACCAGCCTATCGTTTGTGCCATCCAAGATAAGCTCCCCTTTTGTTTCAATGCTATCGTCATTATTGTTTATAGCAATTAGCACCTCAGCTTTACCAAACAGTTGTTGTTTAGGTGAGCTGTTGCCAAGAAATAATGATGCTAAAAGATGCGCTGTTTCTTCAACATTATAGGGTCTTTGAGTATTGCTCATCATCGCAATTGATAAATTATGATCTGGAAAAACACAAATAACACTTCTAGTTCCTTGCATCCAACCAGCATGTTCAAACACTCTTCTCCCTTGTGGATCTCTGTTGGAACGCCAACCAATTCCCACTCCTGTTTCCTCACCAGAGGTTAGCTTTTGGCTTTGAAACATTTCGTTCACTATTTCTGCTTGTAAAAATCCATTCAGATATCCATTGCCCATTTTTACCAAATCTGATGGGGTGGATACCATACCACCAGCTCCCCATTTATAACTTGGATCTTCAGGGTGTTCAACCACGGACACCTTCCCTAATTGATCCATAGCGTATAATGTTGTCATATGCTCCATTTCTTCATTTATAAGATGTGGTCCTGTAGAGGTCATTTTTAAGGGGGAAAATATCTCCTTATCCAAATATTCCAAAAATGCCACCCCAGACGCTCCTTCCACAGCAGCTGTAAGTAATGTATATCCGTGTGTGGAATAATTGTAATCGGAACCCGGTTCGTAAAGCAGTTTTTGGTGGGAAAACGTTTTGAGCGATTCGGTTACAGAGCCATAAAAACGTTTTTCAATTTTATCACTAGCAGCATAATGTGGCATTCCAGCTATATGCCCTGCTATACCCCTTGCTGTAATTGTATGTTCTTTTTCTGGAAATTCTGGTACATAGTCTTGGATTGGATTGTCTAGATCCAAACGATTATCCTGAATCAATTTTGCAATTGCAGTTGCGGTCATAATTTTTGACACTGAAGCTGCGCGGAATTGTGTTTTGGCGGTCACCATTTCTTTTGATGCAATATCAGCATACCCAAACCCTCTTGCATATATGATGCTATCATTCTTACTTATGGCGATTGAAATGCCTGGCGGACTGTTCTCAGATTCCATATAGATATTCATTAAACTATTCGCCAGTTCCTTTGAGTTCTGAAGTTCTTTTTGCTCTTTATCCTCAGCAGTATTTTCAGAAATAATAGTTGTCTTTTGCTTACACCCTGTCAGTAATAAAAGCGCCAAAATCAATGGTATATAATTTCTCATAGTATTTTAATTTTTATATAAATATGCTCCTGCCGCATTTCCCATCTTACGATGATTATGACCTATATTAGGTATAATTTTAAGCTTCCAATTAAATTGAAAGCCCATTTCCTCTGCCATTCTTTTTGATTGTTCGTAAAAATGTTTGGCCCTTGCTAATCTATGTAGCCCTTGCTTATCCACAGTTCTTGAACGCAACAAAAGACCTCCTTGTTCCTTATCATTGTCTAGTTCACCAATGAATAGCACTAGGTTATTTCCAAAAGAAATTTTTAAATCCTCTTTTGTCAAAACACTGTTTTTTAAACCAAAAGGCAGTTCTTTATCAAAGTTAGGCAAGGTATAGGAACCCGAATTTGAAGCCAATATGCTACTAACCTTGTTGTTGGATTGAAAAATTGCAAATCGATGTAGAATTTGCCCTCCTGCTGAATGTCCAAAAATGTCATAATTGCTTTGGGTAGCACCTAAAGTACTCACGACTTTATCAAACAATCTATCAAAATCCTTATATATCCATTCGTTTTTATTAGGGTTTATTTTAAATGAGAATTTCTCTTCGTCTAAAAAAACATGATTTAAATTCTCATCGTATGCCACACAATCTTCTAAGTTTAAATCATAGACCAAGTTCCCTAAATGGTACCCACCATAATCATACTCTTCTTTAGGGTACATGGGCGACAGAATCAATATGCTATATTCTTCTGATTCCTCAATCCACGCATCCCTATAGCTATCGCCATTTCGACCTGCACCTGGAATTACCAATAAGATTCTTGAATCTGCTTGGTAGTTTTTTGGTTTGTGATAGTATATTTTTATGGTCTTGTGTTTGTTTCCATAACCACCATCCATTAAAAACGCACCTGAACCTTCATGAATTTTGATGTAATTTACATTTAAGTCTTGCGTCAACGTATCTTTTTCCTTTACAAGTTGCATGTTGCAGTGTGGACAAACACCTGGCTCCTCAAACCTCAACCCATCACATGATAAGTCGCACGGTTTGCATACATAATCTTCTATTTGGCTATGACTAATCTTAAAAAAAAACATAAGAAAAGCTGTAAGCAACAAGGTTGATTTTGTTCTCATTTATTTAATACTTAAAAATGTTAATCGGAAATTAGACGAGTCCAACAACGGACCCAACATATTTTATGAGGTATGGATTAATCCTCTTTCTCATATCCTCTCAAAAGTTGTATCAGATTTTTATTCTTTGACATCATTGCATGATACATAGGGTATTCATCCCCTGGAGATGTTAGATAAGGGTCGGCACCATTTTCCAACAATACTTTGGACACTTCATAATGCCCACTTCTAACAGAATTTATAAGAGGTGTTCCATCGGCAGAAACTTGAATATTAACATCAGCACCTTTATAAATAAGATAGTTTACAATTTTAAGGTGACCTCTCTTAGCAGCAACTAACAAGGCCGTTCCATCTCCTGATACTTTCCTGTTTATATCGGCATTATTATCCACTAAATAAGTGGTAAAATGAAAGTGATCATTTGCTGAAGCAGCCATTAAAGGTGACTCATCAGCACCATCATGAAACTCAACATCTGCATTTGCTGCAACCAATAGCTTCCCTATTTCAAGGTTACCTAATCTTGCAGCAGCAACAAGTGGCGACCGTGGTTCACCATCTCCTCTATACAAACAATCAGGATGTGTTGCCCTCAGTATTTCCTTAACGCTATCTACGTCTTCAGATATTACAGCTCTGAGCAATGCCTTACAGTCATCCTCCAGAACCAGATTGTTTTGGGTTTCATTATTTTGATATAAAGGGGCTTCAATTTCATTATCCATACTTGTAGAGACAGGGGTGTTCATGGATAACAACAACATAAATGCTACTGGTGCAATAAAAGCATATTTCCAATAATTGTGCGGATTTGATTTTTTTATACTCATTTTTAAAATTCGTTGTTTGATTAATGATTGATTGTAATTTGTAGTAATCGTAAGTGGTTTATTAAAAGTCGCTATTTTTAATAGGTTCATCTGATAGCCATCTTTTTCCATTGATGCTCCAGTAACCAAAAGATCGTCTGTTTGGTATTCAAGGTTTTTCTCCACTTCCTTCCTAAACATCCATAAAAAGGGATTGAACCAAAGTAGCATCAGTACCATTTCAGAAAGCAATAAATCTATGGTATGCCATTTTTTTACATGGATTTTCTCATGGGCTAGTATTTGTTCATAGGTATCAAAATCATAAAGCGCTGGGTTTATGAAAATGTACCTAAAAAAAGAACAAGGCTCTTTAACAAGCTGAGTATTTACAATAGTATAATCTGTATCCTTTACCTTGTCGGTGCTTTTGATTACCTTTAAAAGTATACTTACAACCTGAGTAAGTAGATTTAGGAATAAAACAAGTACTCCAAAATAGTAAATCAAAAGAAACCAGTATGCTATTCCCCTTTCACCACTTTTATCTGGCACACCTTTGGCATTCTGATTCGCTTCTAAATGAGATTCATGGCTTGCGTTTTTTGAAAGAATAGTTTCCGATGGTAAAATAGCGGGTTCACTAAAATCGATTTTATCAATTGTTTTTGAAACAAATCCCTGCTCTTGAACAAGTCTAGGCAGAGACACAAATGGTAGCACAAACATGAGTACAAGACATCCCAAAAGATATATTCTATTAGCGGTAAAAAAACTCTCTCGCTCTAGAAGTATTTTATAAAATGCCAATAGAATTACAAGAACAAATGAAGCCTTTAATAATAGTACCAACATGGGTTTATGATTTTTGTGATTTAATTATCTTGACCAGCTCTTGCACTTCCTCATCAGTTAGTTCTTCTTCTTTGGCAAAATGCGCTATCATCTTAGGGAAAGAGTTCCCAAAATACTTTTTCTTGATGTTCACCAAATGTTCGTCCCTATACTCCTCAATGGGCACCGCAGGACTATATTGGTGTGTATTTCCCAACATTTCAGATACGAGAAATCTTTTCTTTACCAAAATCTTTACCATTGTGGCCACAGTGTTGTAGTGGGGTTTTGGATCTGGTAATTCTTCTATTATATCACGAATAAAAACTGTTTTTAGTCGCCATACAATCTGCATAATTTGATCCTCTCTTTTAGCAAGTTGCTTCATTGTTTTCTCAATTAAAGCTCAAACATACTAATATTTTAGTAGAAGTACTAATTTATTAGTAGATAAATGAAATAACTCGATTATGTAGGCAAAGCAAAAATTTATGATCTTTCAACTCCTATGATTATCAAGTTTATGGTGACATATTAAAACTGCACTCCAAAACTAATCCCTAAAGAATTCACTATGAAAGTGCGAGGTCTCTCATCTATGCCTCCTATTAACGGTTTTGACCCATCAAGCTTTAAGTGATTTTGTTCTTTAAACAGATGCTAGACAACAGCAAATTCTTTTTTCTTTAAAAAGGGAAAAGCAAAACCAAACCTAGCGTTAGCTCCATTCCTAAATTTATCATTATTTATGGTGAAATTATTTGCAGCATGCATATAAACATAGATTTCATTTTTATTTACAAAATAGTACTTTAACACGCCACCAAACTTTAAAAAAACATAGCTTGGTTTAGTTTGCGTCTGGAACCCTCCTAAAACACCAATACTAAATTTTTTAAAAAGTAAATAATTGTAATCCGCTTGTATAGCAAAAGACCGCAATAAAAAACCATTATAAAAAAAATCTTCCTTAAAAAAATGATTTTCCGAATTATCATAAGAATAGGTAGCATTATTCGGAAACACAAAATCTATTTGGGCTGAAGAAATCCACTTTTCTTGTGCTTGAGTAAAACCACAATTAATAATTAGATACAGTCCTATTCCTATTTGTTTTATCATCATATAAAATTTATTATTCAATTCTCGCTAACGAATCAATCGACTACCTCTCGATTTCCCATACCGTTTTGCCAATCCATAAAAGTCGATTTCATAATGGGTAAACTTCCTGTAGTTCACATTGGAAATTGGTGAAAAATCTACACTAAACTTTCCTCCCTTACCATTTAAGGAATTAGAATAACTAACCAAAAAATCCTTGTCATCAAACATCTTCACTTTTATGATGTGAGCGTTTTTCTTATTATACTTTTGGGCAAAATAGAGTACCTCTACTTCTTTAGGATTGAGTTGATACGTAACCACAAATTCTTTTTTAGAACTGCCAATAGATTTTAAAAAATCAAATCCAGATTTATACAAATTTTTAATATTTGAATCTGATAAAATGCTGTTTCCGACCGTAATGTTAACTTTTATATCCTTAATAAAACCTGTATATTTTTGCAAAGGAATGTAGATGTTTAAAACATCGGCATCGGCAAACTTGAAAAATGGAATCTTATTCTTTTTTATTTTTAATGTAGTTGGATACCAAAGATTATTAAAAGTTGTTCCCATATAATTACTACTAAAGGATAAGTTTTTTGTGTAGTAATTGTTATCATACAAAAAGATTGGTTTTTGAGATTTAATCTAATCTGAGTGAATATTGGAAGGTTGTTTTTGTCTAAATATTTCAGGTGCGGGGACATCATACTTCAATAAAATTTTATTGATTCCTAAATGGATTTCATCTGCATTTGACTTCCACCAAATGCCAAACCTTCTTCTCTGTGTTTTGGTTAAAACTCCCGCAGATTTGTAGAAACCCCAACTTTGATCCCAAAATTCAGTTTTAATCCTATGTTTGCTATCAAAATTGTCAATACAAACTAAACTATTACCAAAAAGCCCTGGAAATGTTGGCTCTTTTATGCCACACTTTTTTAGATTAGTAATAACATTCTGCAATTTTATTTCTTCAGATAATGCACTACCAGTTGTAGTCCAATTAATACCTGGGAAACCTCTACCGCCGCCATAATAACCAAACTTCCCTAGCGCCCTTACATATTTAGAAATCCTTTCACTAATTCTCGAATAACCACCTCCAACAAGTCTGATATTGTATGCGTTGAAGTATGATTTATTTGAGCTCTCAAGTTTTAAATTTTCTAAGTATTGAAATAAATGTAAAGAGTCCTTAACATGTACCATGAATACACCACTATCATTTATTATCTTGTATAAGATATCATTTACTATAATTTCGTTGTTTTCGTTTACAAGAGAGGCAAAAGCAGGATCTATAATAAATTCGTCATCATTAACAACACTTTCTTTACTGAAATTAATTGATGATTTACGCAACTGTCTTTTTTGCATCAATTCCTTTGAAAATTTTGCTTGGAGCCCCTCATTATTAGGGTTGACAATAGCTTTATGGGAACGAAACCCAACAGCATACAATTTTTCAAAATCACTTGCTATTTTTTCTGGCGCTCCATTTTGAAGTTCTTCTATTGTTTTATTCAATGACGCCGTTGAAGTAAATACAAATCGCCCGTTTCTTATTATTTTTTCAACCTTAGCTTCTGGTTGTTTATCCAATTCATCGGTACTTGTAATTTCAATTGGCATAATATCCTTATCACAAGAAAGCACACAAAAAGCCAAAGCAAGAACAATCCATTTCCAATTAAAATATGACATAATTAAGTTTCGTTTATGAAACTAAATTATGCCTGTAATTGTCCGTTTTGTAGTGTAAATTAATAAGCGGTACTAACTATGCAATTGTTTCGGTTTGCATAAGGAAGGCCTACCAAATTCGTTGCACTTCACCAATCTCAAAGTCTTTAAACACAATACCCCTCTCCGAAGTATTTTCGAGTACCACATCCGTATAAAATTCGTTGGGAAAAAGCTGGGCAGTCATCACATATTGCCCTTCATTTATAAAGACCTCAATTGAGGAATGATCCATTAGAATACGGACTTCATAAGTCTCTTCAGGCAAACTGGGAATGGGCATTTTTTGAACACTTGCAAAGTCCTCTTGAAAATCTGATTTACCAGAATTCGTCCGATCCAATAAAAATTCTTTTTCTTCCTCCAACATGCTAAGCACCACCTCCTCACCCAAACTGTTCCTGAATTTTATCCTAAAATCTTTAGATTGCGTTGTGAATCGCAGATCGCTCTGCATTAAATGATCCGAAGAGACTGTCTCCTTTTCACCCGCAACAACCGTAACATTCTTTTTCTCCTCTTTTTTAATAATTTTTTCAATATTGCTTACTGGATAGTTTATTAAATCATACCCATTCCCAACTTTACGAAGTGATAATTTTCTTGGTACTGTCATGGCACTACGCCATTTTTCCGTTGGCGTTTCTTGGCCATAGAGCCAATTGCTCATCCATCCTATAAAAATACGGTCCCCATTGGGCTCATTACTATAGGTGACCCCAGCATAATTATCGGTACCCCAATCCAACCATTTATGTGCGACCTGATCTGTTGTAAAAGTCTTTCCGTCAAAATCACCTATAAAGTACTGAGTACTGCTACCTCCATTTGGTCCGCCTGGATTTATGCTTATAAATAAAACCCATTTTTCCTCTTCACTGTCCTCTACCTCTAGTTTAAACAAGTCTGGGCATTCCCAAACGCCCCCATGAGCACCCACATCCTTGCCAAATTCACCTGTCAATTTCCAAGTCTTTAAATCCTGAGAGCTGTAGAACTGGGCGTAATCCCCTGCAACCAAAGACATTATCCAAGCTTGCGAGTCTTCGTGCCACATGACCTTAGGGTCTCTAAAATCCTTAATATCGGTGTTCCCAATTACGGGGTTATCCGCATATTTGGTCCAGGTGTCACCATTATCCAAACTATAGGCAATACCCTGAGTTTGATAATCCGTTCGACCTGCCTTTTCTCCATCCATATCATGATAGGTATATATAGCTACCAAGGGTGGATTTTCGTCCGTTCCAAAACCTGATGTATTATCCTTGTCCAGTACAGCGCTCCCCGAAAAAATATAACCAAGTTTATCAGGGTAAAGGGCAATAGGCTTGTGATTCCAGTGAACCAAATCTTCACTGGTTGCATGCCCCCAATGCATTGGGCCCCATACGATACTGTCAGGATAATATTGATAGAACAGATGATAGACACCCTTATTATAGACCATTCCGTTAGGGTCGTTCATCCACTTTTCTTCTGGCGTAAAATGAAACTGTGGCCTATACGTTTCAGCATAGTATTCCTGTGTTGTATTTTCTAATGTCTTTTGTTTTGAGTCTTTGTCAATGCAAGCCGATGATACTACAAGAAGTACCATGAAAAGCATAAGGGCGGTCATTTTTTTCATTTTTAAAAAATTTAGAATGCCTGTCAAGCACGAATTTCAAGAACGCCTAAAATAGTATCTTTACGGCATTAAAATGTAATATACGATGCGATTTATTTTCATCATTACGGCATTCCTTTTTTTAGCAACTTCGGTTCGTTCCCAAAAAAAGCTAGATAAGGTATTGGAAAAACTCAATAAAGAGAGCGTTCCCTACATTCAGGTGGAAGAACTTTCTACTATGTCGAATGTTATTTTATTAGATACGCGTAAAAAAGAGGAATTCAATGTGAGCCATCTTAAAGATGCCGTTTGGGTGGGCTATAAGCATTTTGAAATCGAATTAGCAAAAAAGAGCATTCCAAATGCTAATAGCACCATCGTTGTTTATTGTTCTATTGGAGTTCGTTCTGAAGATATCGGTGAAAAGTTATTGAAGGCTGGTTTTAACAACGTCCATAATTTATATGGAGGCATATTTGAATGGAAAGAAAAAGGGAATATTGTAGTGGATGACTCTGACAATGAAACACAAAAAGTTCATGTATATAGTAAGCATTGGGGTAAATTATTGACAAATGCCGTTAAAGTATATTAATGAAGCAAGTGAATAAAGAAAAGCACAATTTACTATTGATTTTTACCAGAAACCCTGAGTTAGGCAAATGTAAAACAAGATTAGCAGCAGTTGTAGGTGATAAAGTTGCTCTGGAGATTTATAGGTTTTTGTTGCAGCATACTGTGAAGTTTTCCAAAAACATTAAGGCCCAAAAAGAGGTATATTATTCTGAGGAAATATGGGGCAATGACATCTGGGACAATGACATTTTTGATAAAAAATTACAACAAGGATTAGATTTAGGAGAACGGATGTCAAATGCTTTTAAAACCGGATTTAAAGCCGGGTTCAATAAAATTATAGTTATTGGAAGTGATATGTACGACCTCTCTACGATTGAGATGGACTATGCTTTTGAACAACTAGACACACATGATTATGTAGTAGGGCCAGCCGAAGATGGCGGTTATTATTTATTAGGAATGAAGACTAGTACACCTAACTTATTTAAAAACAAAGATTGGGGTAAAGAAACGGTCTTACAGGACACCCTTAACGATTTAACAAATAGAAAAGTTAAAATATTAGACATTAAAAATGATGTTGATCATTACGGAGATATTAAGGACATTGAAATCTTTCAGCCCTTTTTAATAGACATTAAAATATGACAAAGAAACAATTACAGGAATCAGTAGATTTCCTTAAAAACAAAGGCTTTAACTACCCAGAAATCGGCATCGTTCTAGGAACTGGATTGGGTAAATTGGTAGATGAGATTGAAAATCCCATAACTGTACATTATCACAATATTCCCTCTTTTCCAATTGCTACTGTGGAATTCCATTCTGGAAAATTAATTTTTGGAATGCTGCAAGGAAAAAAAGTAGTGGTGATGGAAGGTCGGTTTCATTTATATGAAGGGTATGATCTCATGGATGTTACTTATCCTATTAGGGTAATGCATCAACTTGGCATACAAAAACTCTTTATATCTAATGCTGCAGGCGCAATCAATTTATCCTATAAAAAAGGGGATATCATGCTCATTGAAGACCATATCAATCTTCAAGGTGGGTCTCCTTTGGCATTTAAAAATGTTGCTGAGTTTGGTGATCGCTTTGTGGATATGAACGAGCCTTATGATGCAGAAATGTGTGAGAAATTAAAGAAAATTGCAAAAAAAGAAAACATCTCCTTAAAAGCTGGTGTGTACGCCTCTGTTGTTGGTCCTCAATTAGAAACCAAGGCAGAATACCGTATGCTAAAAATAATGGGTGCTGATGCGGTAGGAATGAGTACTGTACCAGAAGTAATTGTTGCCAATCATTTACGACTACCCATTATAGCCGTATCTGTTTTAACGGATGAATGCAATCCTGATGATTTACAGCCTGTTAATATTCAGGAAATTATAAGAATTGCTGCAAACACAGAACCAAAGATGATTAAACTATTTAAAGAATTAATAAAAATTATATGAGTTATTTAGATGCCACCGCAGATTTATACAAAGAAGCTGCCTTGACCCCTGATGTTGGGCTTTGCTGTACCACGAATCCTATTTGGCAGTTCCCAGGGCTTTCCATTCCATTGATAATGCAAGAAATGAATTATGGTTGTGGAAGTACCGTATCTGCACAAGATTTGGTAAACAACCCTAAAGTATTATATGTTGGCGTTGGTGGTGGGATGGAGTTGCTACAATTTTCTTATTTCTCTAGACAAAAAGGAGGCGTTACTGGGGTGGATACTGTTGATGAAATGCTGGAAGCATCAAGGAAAAATTTTAAAGTTGCTGAAGAAGAAAATGATTGGTTTAAAAGCGACTTTGTAAACTTGGTAAAAGGAGATGCCTTAAACCTCCCTATTGAAGATGAAAGTATTGATGTGGCGGCACAAAATTGCCTTTTCAATATTTTTAAAATGGAAGACTTAAAAAAGGCCGTTGCAGAAATGTACCGAGTTCTTAAACCAAATGGACGATTGGTAATGAGTGATCCCACATGTGAACAACCTATGAATGATGCCCTTAGAAATGATGACAGGTTACGGGCATTATGCCTAAGTGGAAGTATTCCAATAAAAGACTATATAAAAGTGCTAACAGATGCTGGTTTTGGAACCATTGAAATAAGGGCCAGAAAATCCTATAGAGTTTTGTCTCCCAACCACTACCCTACAAATGAGTTGGTATATATTGAATCTATTGAGATTGCAGCAATAAAAGATTCCATGCCTGAAGATGGTCCATGTATTTTTACTGGAAAAACAGCCATTTATTATGGTGATGAAGAATTTATTGATGATAAAAAAGGTCATGTACTAGTGCAAAATCAACCTATAGCTGTTTGTGATAAAACTGCTGCTGCTATAGCAACTTTTAATGACCAAATACATATTAGTGAAAGCACTTGGCACTATAACGGTGGTGGTTGCTGTTAAGTTAGCACCAACATTTAAATATTGAATGGAGGAGACCTAAAATTAATAGGTTTCCTCTTTTTTTTTAAATATATTCCTGTAAGGCTTCTGGTTCTTACACGTCGAATAAGTGAACACTTCTAAATCATAAAATTTGAGTATTCTACTTATTCTATTATTTGTTACCACATGCTTTTTAGCGTATAGCAACGGGGCAAATGATAACTTTAAAGGTGTTGCTACTCTTTTTGGAAGCAAGACAACCAATTATAAAAAAGCAATAACCTGGGCAACTATAACCACTTTTTCTGGCTCAGTTGCAGCAATTTTTCTAGCAGATGCTTTGGTGAAAAATTTTTCCGGAAAAGGATTAGTTCCTAATGAGCTTATCACCATGCCTATTTTTGCAATCTCAATTGCTTTGGGTGCAGCTATAACCGTATTTATTGCCACTAAAATAGGCCTGCCAATATCCACTACCCATAGTTTAGTAGGTGCTTTGTTTGGAGCCGGTGTAATGGCAGTTGGTCAAGATTTTAATTTTGCAAAACTAGGGAGTACTTTTTTAATGCCCTTAATTGTAAGCCCATTAATGGCTGCAGTGGCTAGTTATTTTGCGTATCTTCTTTTTAGGTTCATTAGAAAAAATTTAGGTGTCACAAAAAAAACAAGGATAGCAATTCTAGAAAAACAAACCCTAAAAGTTGTGGCTTTACAAATGGGTAACCCATTAGTATCTGGAGCTAGAAATCCCGTTCAACAGCAGGAAGTTACAGTATATACAGGGTCCTTTTTTGGAGTAAGCGCACAAAAAATATTAGATAGCCTGCATTATTTAAGTGCAGGAGTGGTTAGCTTTGCAAGAGGTCTTAACGACACCCCAAAAATTGTGGGGTTGTTGATTATCTTAAATACCGTTGACATAAAATGGAGCATGATTGGCATTGCTGTGATTATGGCCGCTGGAGGTCTTATAAATGCAAAAAAAGTAGGTGTTACAATGAGTAAAAAAATTACTCCTATGAATCCAGGGCAAGGTTTTACTGCAAATTTAATTACAGGTTTATTGGTGACCACAGCAAGTTTTCATGGATTGCCTGTATCCACAACCCATGTTTCTGTAGGATCCATATTTGGAATTGGAACAGTAACCAAAAAATCCAACCGTAAAATGATTTCTAAAATTTTACTGTCATGGGTACTAACACTTCCGATAGCTGCATTGGCTAGCGCAATTTTGTTTAAAGTGTTACAAGTCCTATTTTAAACAAATAAAATATGTACCTAAAAAATAGTCTTATTTTAGTTTTTAGCATCTTTATTTATTCTTTCGGAAACGAAAAAGAAGTGCTAAGTCAAAGTGAAACAATCAACCATAAACAATGGGATATTTTACTTAAAAAACATGTGGATAATGAGGGCAATGTTGACTATAAAAACTTTAAAAAAGATAGCACTGCTTTAAACATTTATTTAGACCACCTGGCAGACAATAGTCCAACAGACGATTGGAGTAAAAATGAAACCGTAGCATATTACATCAATATTTATAATGCGGGCACAGTAAAACTCATTGTAGAAAATTACCCTGTAAAAAGCATAAAGGACATTAAGAATCCTTGGCTTAAAAAAAGAATCAGGATTGGGGACAGAGAATGGTCTTTAGGAGGGATTGAGTATAAGATACTTAGAAAAATAGCCGAACCCCGTATGCACTTTGCCATCAATTGCGCCTCATATTCTTGCCCAAAACTACTCAATGAAGCCTATACTTCGGATAAATTAGAAAGTCAATTGCAAACAGTCACGATAGATTTCTTAAATGACACCAAAAGAAACCGAATAGCGCAAAACAGGGTGCAATTGTCTAAAATTTTTAAATGGTACCATAAAGATTTTACCAAAAACAGTTCCTTAATTGCTTATATTAACACGCTTTCTGGCAATAACATATCCAATACTATTAAAATTGAGTATTTAGAATATGACTGGACTCTCAATGAAAAGAAATGAACAAACCATTAGTGTTATTATTCCTGTTCTTAATGAAGAGGCCACCATTGGCAGCTTGATTTCTCATCTCAGAACCCACAGTTTAAAGACAAATATTAGCGAAATTTTGGTCATTGATGGTGGCAGCTGTGATAATACTATTGCCATTGCTACTCAACAAAAAGTTACTGTTCTTAGTTCAAAAAAAGGTAGGCCCATACAAATGAATCTTGGTGCTAAACATGCCAAAGGCTCTATTTTATATTTTTTACATGCGGATACACTACCACCAAAAAGTTTTGATGAACATATTATAAAAGCTATAGAAAAGGGGCATGATTCTGGCTGTTTTAGAATGCGATTTGACACCAATAATGTACTTCTTAAATTCTTTGCATCACTTACAAAGATAAACCATAGGGTTTGTAGGGGAGGTGATCAATCTCTTTATGTAAAAAGTACTCTTTTTAAACAAATGAAAGGGTTTAATGAAGCGTATCTTATTTATGAAGACAGCGAGTTTATAAGAAGGTTGTACCAAATTACAAACTTTACAGTATTGCCGCAAAGAGTAGTAACTTCAGCTAGAAAATATCGCCGAAATGGAACCTTGAGATTACAGTATCATTTTGGTATGATTCATTTAAAAAATCTCCTTGGAGCTGGCCCAGAAGAGCTTTGCAATTACTACAAGAAACATATTTTGGAACAAACTCAATAGCGAGTTTATTGCTCACCTTCAAATTTAGTGTTGGTCAATAAGCCTGGATTGGGTTTAGAAGGTTCCATCTCTCTGTCATCCAGTATTCCTTGGGAAATCCATTTAGCCATTGCTTGTCTATTGTCTGGGTTTAATATACGCCTCTGGTCTTTTTGATTTTTAATATTACCTATTTCTATATAGACCATTGCGGGTAAGGTGTTTTTAACCAAATACAAACTGCTCCTATCAGAAAAAGTACCTGTATACTCTCTATTAGGTTGATATTTTTTATACTTTCTTTTAAAAGTATGGTGTACACTTTCGGCCAACCTTCTTCCATTCTTACTTTTTTCATGATAATAAAAGAAAACATCTATATTTTGCCCTTTACTACGACTATCTACATGGGTAACTATTAGTCTTTGGTACTTTCCAACATTCTTTAAATACAACTTATTGACCGTTTCCACTCGCTGTTCTAATCTGGCCAATTGCCCTAACGGAATTTTTTTGTGTGGATAAACAACCTCATCCCTATCAATCTCTAAAGCTTCATAGTCTCTTATCCCATCATTTTCATCCCTTACAATGATATAGACCATTGCGCCATGAGAAAGTAGTTCTTTTGCCAATCTTAGGGTTACATCATATGCGTATTCATCTTCTGCTATAGTTTTTCCTTTCAAGGTTTCTATAGCTCCAGGGTCTGGTCCCCCATGCCCAGAAACAAGATAGTACACTGTTCCATTCAGTCTTTTACTTTTTGGGATTACTAAGGCAAGTTCTTTTCCGAAAATGGGATACTCGGTGCCTTCATCTAAATCTATTTCTGTTCCCAATTCTTTAACTGAATCCGGAGCAAATGGCATAATATATGATTGTCCTTCTATAAGTTGACTTCCTTCTTTTAAATTCTCTCCATTTAAAGAGACAAACTCGGCATAATATTTAGTGGGATTTATTCCCTGATTTCTTAAAATAGAATAAATACCATCTCCTTTTTCAGCGACAATGCTAACCAGAGAATCTTGGGCGAATAACCCTAGTCCCATATTACTAAGTAAAAAAACTAAAACTAACCAACGGTATATCACAATGCATTTTTAGCTAAGCTATTAAAAATACTGCCCTATTCCAAAAACAATTCCTTTCGAGGCATTTTTGGTAATCCCATAGCCATAATCTATTCTAAAAATAGCATTAAAAATACGTTTATGCATAAAACGTAAGCCAATTCCGGGGTAGACTCTCAAATTTTCTTGGTCCAGAAAATCCTCTAATGTACCCCCTGGATTACGCCATGTGCCTGCATCTACAAAAACGTTTCCCTGTAACACAAACCAATCTTTATCTACCAAACTATATCTGAACTCAGTATTTAAGACTATAGCTGCTGTTCCTCTATCAATCGTATTGCCAACTCCTCTAATATTAATATTATTGTCCACCGTAAAAGGTGCAAATGGCGTTTTAACATTACTTGCCATACCCAAACGCAATCTACTGGCCCAATTACCCCTTTCCCCATGTCGGGAGTAGTGCATAAAATCATTGAACCCTATGACAAAATCTGGCAAATTTTCATCCATACTATGTACATACTGAAGATTTAATCTACTCCTAAAACCAGATAGATATTGATAATGGTAATTAATTCTATCATAATCATAAATAAGCTTGTACAAATACTTATTCACTTTTAATTGTTGGGGTACTTCGGCACTTGTAATACCAAACAAATAACTATAGTCTTCAGTAAAAAAATTCAAGCCAAAAGCTACTCCATTGGCCGTGTTAAATTCATGCAAAGCCAAAATCTCAAAAGACTCATTGTTATATTTATAATCAGCCGTGGCTGAATTAAAAAATACGGGTTCCTGCGTAGTGAGGTTGCTGTAATTTAGGGTCAAACCCCATTTGCGTCCAAAAAGATAAGGAATTCTAAGATTCACACCATAAGAACTGTAAATGTCCTTCTGATAAAAAACTCCAGAAATAATATTTCTACCCAAGACATTAAATTCTTGAAGCCCTATCCTATACGCAAAATCATCATTGGAAGAAGTAAAGAGATTAGCATAGGGAATAAGCGTAAAGTTTTCTTCTAAGGTATAAATAACCTTTACCCCCTTAAAATCTTTTTCTTCATAATAAACCTTAAAAGTAGCATTGGAAATTGATGGCAGTCTTTTTAAAAGCACGATATCTTCTTTCAGCAGCACAGAATCCAGTGCAAAACCCTCCTTAACCTGAATTATTTTTTTTACAAAAGAGCTCTTGGTTCTTTTGTTACCTTGTATCAGCACTTCTGCTACTACATTATCTTGACCAAACATATTGAAAGACAATAGCAACAAAAATATGGTGATTCCTTTAACCATTTTCAATTTAATTAATGTTCAATTATCTATGGCCAAAAGGAGTCTTTAAAAAGTTTCATAATAAACTCTAAGAACTTCCTCTGCTGGTTTATTCTGTGGTGTAAACCTATTATCGTCTTCGCCACCAGACTTACCATAATCCATAAACCATTTCCAAATAAATCCCCCAGCAAACCAATCTTCTTGCCAAAATTCCTTTAATATCGCCTCTGTAGCATTGGCTTGCCCTTCCAAACTTATTTTGGTTTGATTTCGGTCTGCCAACCATGGCTTTTCACCAGTATATTCCATGCTCCTATACCCATATTCTGTAAACAATATCTTTTTATTATACTGGTCTGACAATGTTTTTATTTTAGTCTTATGAGATTGCCATCCAGCTCTAAACTGATCCACGGTGGGTACTCTTTCTTTGGATAGAGGAAAATAAGCATCGATACCAATATAATCCAATTCGTTCCAAAAAGGTGTCCTTCCATACTCATCCCAATTAGCCGCATATGTTAGTTTCCCCTTATAAATAGTTTTTATTTTTTTTATTAGAGCAATCCAATACTCAGGCCTATTTTTAATAAATTGTTCCAATTCTGTACCAATACAGAATAAGGCAACATTTGCTTCTTCTGCCAAATGCGCATAATTTAGAATAAAATCTTCATAGGATTTTTCCAAAACCTTCCAATTTTCTTCAGTTTCCATTTTTAAAGCTCCGGTAAAAACACCTCCCCTAAGCCATAATTGTGGCTTCAACATTATCTCTAATTCATTTTCATGCATCAGGGTAATATACTGTCCGGCTCCCGTTTTTGTTTCCCCAAACCACTGCCTATCAGTATCAAAAGCAATCGTTGGAGTATTCACATCTCTTATAAAACCAAATGGCATGATTGCCGCACATTCTGCATTTACCCTTAAAACTGTTTCAATATGCTCTTGAGTAGCTGGGTTTCTAGACCCCACAAAACTTACACCATTAAGCTTTGTTTCTACCTGACTGGAGCAGGAAAATTGTAAAAAACATAAAAAAACAAACCCTATTCTATACATAACTTAATCATTTAAGCATCTAAAATAGAGATTTTATGTTCTTGTGTTTAAAAAATTCCTCTTAACCCTATGTTAAAAGTTTCTCCAAGCCCAGTATTGGCGCCCCTTACAAAATTTGTATACAGTAGTTCTAAATTAAGTGCTCCACTCAGCTGATACTTTAATCCCCCTCCTAAGGCCGAAAAATCCTGGGAAAAATCATTACCCAAATCCAAACGCTGGGAATGCTGCGCTAATGCTAACACAGTGAATTTGTTACTCGGAAAATAACTTAAAAATACCCCTGGAGAAAGACTTAAACTGTTGTTAGCAAAACTTTCTTCCTTTTTTCCGAAATGGAGTTCAGAATTAAGCTCAGCAAACAATTGCCATTTATTCCCCGAAAAAGTATGATCATAAAAAAAACGGTTTTGCCATGTATATCCTTTTTGATCTAAAAACACCCCGTTCTCTGATTCATTATCTACCAAAGGAATAAAGAATGAACTTTGAATAGAGAAATTATTGACTGAAGAGAAAGGAACAAACTTAACAGAAGGCGCTATTGAAGTTAATCCTGATCGAGCCGAATTATCTTCACCATCAAACTTAAAGACATCTAAGGCTTTTCTTCCTCCCACAGCATTAGATCTAAATTCCAAAATCGTCCCTAAATTCCACCTTTTATCACTACCCACACCAGTATACAATTCCAGAGTAGATGTGAAAAAAGTTTGCCTTGGTTCTTTCCCTTCTGAAAAAGTACTTTCAGTTTGAGTATACAAATTATTGAACCATTTAACATCCCACTGCCCTTTACCCATAAGCTTGGATGGGGTATACTGTTGAATATTACTTTGTGTGCTTTTTTGCATTTTTTCGTCGTCCTTCATAGTAGACTCCTCAGCCATGTTTTTTTCTTGACCATACATACTATAAGCACCTACAAGAAATACAATTAACAATGCTTTTCTAATTATCTTTTTCATTACTTAATTATTTATATTTTAGTAAATTATTTTTCTTCGTTTAATCTCCAATCGTAAGAATAATACGATATTTTGGCGTTTTCTGGCAATTGTGTTTGCCTATATCGGTTTATAAAATCAACCAGACCCTGCTTCTTTTTTATAAAATCATTTTTATACCATTGAAATATCTGTGACACTTTTACCTTGTTCCCACTAACCCTAATAAATTCTGGATTGTTTAAAGCTATTTCTGTCTGCCGCTGTAATTGCATTTCCAGTTTTTGGGGCACATAGGCCTCATCAATTATAGGAGGACAGCCCAATCCAGCACATACAAGCACAAAATGAAAACGGGCTTCATCAGGAAATTTTTTCCTCAAGATCTTGTTTTCAATATCATTTAAAGTGAAAGATAGAGCACCAACCTCATAGATCTTACTGTCAAAAAAACCATTAACATCTAGCGGAGATTTTAAGGGGTAATTTTTTACCACTTGGTCAATAACCAAAATATTATACGCATTTATCCAAAAGGCCTGGTATTCTTCCTTAGGTTCTTTTTCTATTTTCGCGTTTTTAGTCAAAGCAACTAATTCTTCCAACAGTAAAGGATTTTCTGAAACAGTTTTATATGCTACTTTTCCATCTTTAACATAAGTGCTAAAAAAAGTATTGGCTTTTTTAAAAAACATATTCATTTCCTGCCCCTTTACATTGGAGAGGCAAAACACAAAAAAAGCTGTAAATAATATTCTTCTTCTTTTCATAATGAAATGTATTATCCTTATTTGATTTATTAAAATAATATATTATTGTTAAATTCGAAGTAAAGAGAAGCTTAAAGTATCACAGAATTATAACATTTTTTGCACAAAAACTTTATGTAAGTTCCTACCTTTAAAATCGACAACTAAATTACTTATGGAAAAAATTGTAATTATAGGAAATGGAATTTCTGGCATTACTGCAGCAAGGCATATCAGAAAATTATCTAACAAAAGTATTACCATAATTTCTGCAGAAACCGATTATTTCTTCTCCCGTACAGCAATAATGTATGTCTACATGGGACACATGAAGTTTGAACACACCCAACCTTACGAAAATTGGTTTTGGAAAAAGAACAGAATAGATTTGGTTAAAGGGTATGTTTCCAACATACATCACAAAGAAAAAAAAGTACTATTAGATAACAATAAAGAAATTGCATACGATAAGCTCATTATCGCAACTGGTTCTAAGCCCAACAAATTTGGATGGCCAGGCCAAGATTTAGATGGTGTACAAGGATTATACTCCAAACAAGATTTAGATGCATTAGAGAAGCACGCTCCTAACAAAGACATTTGTAAAAGAGCGGTAATTGTTGGTGGAGGACTCATTGGTATTGAAATGGCCGAAATGCTAAGAAGTAGAAATATTCCTGTTACCTTTCTCGTACGTGAAGATAGTTTTTGGAACGGGGTGCTTCCAAATGGTGAATCTCAAATGCTCAATGAGCATATTAGAGAACATCATATTGATTTAAAATTAAAAACAAATCTTGCAGAAATACGCTCTGATGAAAATGGAAGGGCCAAAGCCGTTGTTACTGATTCAGGTGAAACTATAGCTTGCGATGTAGTGGGGCTTACGGCGGGAGTGTCGCCTAATATAAATTTCTTAAAAGAATCTGGGATTGAACTTGGAAGAGGAGTTAAAGTAAATAGGTACTTGGAAACCAACATCAAAGATATTTATGCAATAGGCGATTGTGCGGAACAGCATGAATCTATTGGGAATAGAAGACCTATAGAAGCCGTTTGGTATACGGGCCGAATGATGGGTGAAACTATCGCACAGACCGTATGTGGAAACAAAATAGAATACAAACCAGGACATTGGTTCAATTCTGCAAAATTTTTGGATATTGAATACCAAACCTATGGCTGGGTCTTTAGTGAAAGAGGAATGAAAGAATATGAAGGGCATTTTCATTGGAGACATTCCAGTGAAAAACTATGCATTACCGTTGCTTATCATAAAGAAACCAAACAATTTTTGGGCATCAACACTTTTGGCATAAGAATGAGGCATCAACTATTTGATAAATGGCTAACGGAAGAAAAAAACATAGACCAGGTCATGGAATCTTTAAAAGATGCCAATTTTGACCCAGAGTTCTATGCACAATACGAACAAGAAATCCTATCCAAATACAATAGTGATTTTAGCAAAACTATTAAACCAAAAAAGAAAAGCTTAAAGCACATTTTTGCTTGAATTTGACACTTTAAATATATGAGCACATACGATAGAAGCATGGCCTTAACAGGGCAACCGCCGGTTAGTTTAAGTAAAAATCAAAAATTGGCAACTTTATTGGGATTGGGTGGACTCGCAATTTTCCTTTTGGCGGCATTCAACCTTAGTTTCCCAAACAAAGGGCTGTGGTTGACACTTTCGCTCGCCAGTATTTCTATTGGGACACTTTGGTTTGCTTGGGATGCCTATTCAAACAAAAAACCTGGAATTAAAAATGATGGTGTTTGGTTTAAATCTCTTGTCAACAGAGGGTTTTGGGGGTGGATATTGGGTATTGTTCTCACATCCTTCTATATTATATTATATTTTTACCCACAATACCTAGGGTTGGTAAGCGGTGGCGAAAACAAAGGAGTTATTGGCCTTTTTGACCCATTGAGCAGAATATTAAGTGGTAACCCTGCAAGCCAATGGTTTGTTTATGGTGTTTTATATACCGTTGCTATTCTTGCATTCGGAATTAAATTTCTTTGGAAATACAGGCATAACCGTTATGAAAAAATAAGAACATTGAGCGTCATGTTTTTTCAAACTTCGTTTGCATTTTTAATTCCAGAATTCATGGCTAGATTAAATGGGGACAAACTTAATCTTCCCTATTACGATTTAAAAAATATGTGGCCGCTTAATTATTATAATTTTGAACGATATCGTGTCAATGCTTTAATTGATGGTGGAAATATAGGTATGGCCATGCTACTTTTTGGAGTGGTCTCCATTTTTGTTATCTCGCCTATTCTTACTTATAAATACGGGAAAAGATGGTATTGCTCGTGGGTTTGTGGTTGTGGTGGATTAGCGGAAACTATAGGCGACCCATTTAGGCAATTGAGCAACAAAAGTGTAAAAGCATGGAAATTTGAACGCTGGATTGTTCATTCAGTAGTCGTTTTTGTAACCCTAACAACTACTGCTGTAATCTATTCCTATTTAGGAAATGACACCAGTAAATATTGGTTGACCAAAACCACTTTTTTAATCGGTGTAGCGGCAATCTTAACCTTGGTTTTTTCATGGGTGATGCTCTTTAAGCGTAAACAACTTCAGAAAGATGCACAATATGGAGCTATCGGATTTTTTATAGTTGTTGTGGGTTTAATTGGTCTTCATTTTTTTAGTGGAGATGGTGATATTTTCTTTATTAAAGCTGGTACGCTACGTAAAAACTACTCATTTTTAATTGGCAGTGTGTTTTCAGGAGTTATTGGCACTGGCTTCTACCCTATTTTGGGTAATAGAGTATGGTGTAGGTTTGGATGTCCAATGGCAGCAATATTAGGGTTTCAACAGAAGTTATTTTCTAAATTCAGGATAACAACTAATGGAGGGCAATGCATTTCATGTGGCAATTGTTCTACCTATTGCGAAATGGGTATAGATGTACGCGCTTATGCACAAAAAGGTGAGAATATTGTTCGTTCCAGTTGTGTTGGCTGTGGCATTTGCGCTGCTGTTTGTCCCCGTGGTGTTTTAAAATTGGAAAATGGACCCTTAGAAGGACGCATAAATCCTACAGAAGTCCTTTTAGGAAATGATGTTGACCTTATGGAGATATTGAACAAAAAATAATACTACTATGTTTGCAAAATATTTTAGCGCCACATTTCTACTTTTAGCCTTGTTTTTTTTTCCGTCCGATAAAGTTCAATATCTTAAAGAATATTATGACAATGGCGTCTTGAAAGCTGAAGGTTGGTCCCAAAAAGAATCTAAAACAGGGTATTGGAAATTTTATTTTAGAAATGGAAAAAAATCAGAAGAAGGGCATTTTGACCATAACCAAAGAAAAGACTATTGGTTCTATTACCACAGCAATGGGAACCTAATGAAGGAAGGGCATTTTGTTAACGGTAAAAAAGCAAATTGGTGGAGCTTTTATAATAGAAAAGGTATCATCATACATAAATGCCAATTAAACATGGGCATAAAAAATGGCTATTGTCTCAAATATGATAATGAAGATATTTCCTCCGCTGAAAAATATAAAAATGGCAAAAAAATAAAGGAATGGTTCTCTTTTTCCAGTTTTAAGAAAGAAAATAATATGTCTGATTTAAAATAATGAAGTTGATAAATGTAATTATTCCGGCCTATAATGAGGCAGATTCAATCGCCAAAGTCATTGCAGAAATCCCAAATTCCGTTTCCGAAATTATCGTAATAAATAATGCATCAACAGATAATACAGTGGAAAAAGCACTGCAAGCAGGAGCCACTGTTCTTACAGAAAACAACAAAGGTTATGGCTTTGCATGTTTATGTGGAATGAATTATATTGCAAAACAATCCAAGAAGCCAGATATTGTCGTATATATCGACGGAGACTATTCTGATTACCCAGAAGAACTAACAAAACTTGTAAAGCCAATTATAGAAGATAATATAGATTTTGTAATTGGAGCTCGAGTGAAGGAATTAAGAGAACAAGGTTCCATGACACCACAACAAATTTTCGGGAATTGGTTGGCTACATTTTTAATGAAATTGCTTTTTAGAGCAACGTTTACAGACCTTGGCCCGTTTAGAGCTATAAAATATAATAGGTTGTTGGAGTTGCAAATGGAAGACAAAACCTATGGCTGGACCGTAGAAATGCAATTGAAAGCATTAAAAAGGAAACTAACATATACCGAAGTGCCAGTACGTTACAAAAAGAGAATAGGAATATCTAAAGTATCAGGTACTGTAAAAGGTAGTATCTTTGCAGGAATAAAGATTCTTGGTTGGATTTTTAAATATAGTTTTAAATAAATATGGGATTAATAATTACGTATATCATTATCGCCGCATATAGTATCTCGCTGTTATTGATATTCTTTTACAGTCTTGCGCAATTGAATTTGTTGATTAATTATCTTGGCTATAAAAGAAGTAATAAAGTTGCTCCTAAATTCAACCTTCTAGACCCAAAAGAAATTCCTTTCGTAACTATTCAACTTCCTATCTATAATGAGGAATATGTGATGGAGCGCTTGTTGGAGAACATCGCTAAAATGGAATATCCAAAAAGCAAGTTAGAAATTCAAGTTTTGGATGATTCAACGGATGACACTGTTATAGATACAGCCAAAAGAATTATAGCATTACAAAAGACAGGTTTAGATATTCAACATATCCGCAGGTCAAATAGACAAGGATATAAAGCCGGTGCTCTTAAAGAAGGATTAGAAATCGCCAAAGGAGAATTCATTGCCATTTTTGATGCAGATTTTTTACCTGACAGTGATTGGTTGAAGAAAACTGTGATTTATTTTAAAGATAAAGAAATTGGTGTGGTACAAACACGCTGGGGGCATATCAATAGAGATTATTCAACATTGACAAAAGTACAAGCTTTTGCTTTGGATGCCCACTTTACTTTAGAACAAGTAGGACGAAATTCCAAAGGTCACTTTATCAATTTTAACGGTACTGCTGGCATTTGGCGTAAGGAATGCATCTTAGATGCTGGAAACTGGGAAGGTGATACTTTGACCGAAGATTTAGATCTTAGTTACCGTGCCCAATTGAAGGATTGGAAATTTAAATATTTGGAAGACGTAGAAACTCCTGCTGAACTTCCTGTGGTTATTAGTGCTGCACGTTCCCAACAATTTCGTTGGAATAAAGGCGGGGCTGAAAACTTTAGAAAGACAGTTTGGAATGTTCTCACTGCCAAAAACATCTCCTTTAAAACAAAATTTCATGGCGTAATGCATCTATTGAACAGTTCAATGTTCTTATGTGTATTTATTGTTGCTGTTTTAAGCATTCCCATGTTATATATAAAAAACATTTATGAACACTTGGGAGTGGTTTTTGAAATGACCAGCTTTTTTATTTTAAGTACTATCATCCTATTTGTTTGTTATTGGTTTACCTATAAAAGTATTCAGGGAAGTGGATTTGATAGTTTTATAAACTACATCAAGTTGTTTTTTACATTCTTTTCTATTGCATTAGGGTTTTCCTTACACAATTCCATAGCAGTTATAGAGGGTCATATGGGCAAACGAAGTGAATTTGTCAGAACACCTAAGTTTAATATAAACAATATTGCAGACAGCTGGAAAGGCAATAAATACTTGGCAAAAAAACTTTCTCCAAATATGATTTTGGAAGCGGCTTTAATGATATATTTCCTATTTGGAATGTACAGCGCTATACCATTGAATGATTTTGGATTATTCCCCTTTCATTTTATGTTGTTCCTAGGTTTTGGTTTTGTATTCTTTAAATCGCTTGGCGCTAAGGCTTAATTTATAGTTCTAATCTTCTAAGATAAAGGTCATTTATATTTCAAAAGCTGCAGCAAAGTTATAATAGTCCAAAGAAATGATGAAGTTAGCAACAACAGCATTTCAATGAAGGTTCGCTTTTATTATTTACCTCCTTTTTTAATCACTTTGGACAAAACTAATGTCTTTAATTTCTAAAAATAAGTTCTTCACTGCAATTTCTAGAATTTTCCCTGCATCATCAAAGCTGCTATTCGTGAGAATAGAAATACCAATATTGTCTTCGGGATAAATTACCAGCCAGTTTTGCATACCGTAAATACCGCCATGATGCCTATAGATTTTGGTTTCGGATTCCTCAACAAGATTCCAATAATAACCAATTGAGAAACCATAGGGTGTGTTAGCCAATTTTCGGTGGGATTCTTTGACAGCTTTATTGGTGCTATCGAGGTGTAGCTTGATATATTTTAGCATATCTGATGTGGTTGAGTGCAATCCTATGGTTCCTCCCCATAAATTCCTTTTAAAATTAGGCATGCGCTCACTTTTTTCATTGTAGCCCTTAACTAATCTAGAGCGTTCTTCTTTATTCAAATCAAATTTGGTGTTGTCCATTTGTTGGGCAGCAAAATAAAATTTAAAACAAAATCTTCATAGGCCACATTATAAACTTGCTCTAAAATATATGCCATTAGCTCTGGTGCAGTATTGGAATAGTTATAATCCGTTCCTGGTGGGGACTTAATTTTAATCTCTTTTAAACCTTCAAAAAAATTAGATTTTGTATCGCCTTTTATTGGGAAATTTGGGAAACCACTTTTATGAGTCAAAAGATGTTTTATTCTAATGGGTTCCCCTTTGTACTCAAGGTTCGGATAAGGCTCCCTCAAATGCTTTCTAATATCATCCTCTAGCATAATTACTCCATCCAATACAGCTTGTGCCACAAGAGTTCCTAAAAACGTTTTAGACACTGATGCAATCTCATAAATAGTACTATCAGTAGGCGTGTTTGCTTTCCCTATAGTTAATTCCCCAAAATGACTTGAAATAGACTTTCCATTTTTGTAGACGGCAATGGATACGGAATGAAATCTTATCCTTCAGAAGATTAAGGGCATGATTTTCTATAACTTGTCTCGGTGAGTTAGCTATTTTTACTTTAACGTTCTTACAGCTAAAAGACATAAAAGACAATATTCCGATGGAAATCAAAATATAATTTCTTCTAAATAATTTCATTTGTTTGTGTTTAGTTTATGTTTTGTTTTGTTTTGTTTTGTTTTAAGGTGTCGAATTCCAAATATCCAAATACATTTTCCAGTGACCCCCTTCTTTTCTCCATACCACCACATATTTGCCTTTCCATGTTCGTTCCTTTCCGTTAGCTGTTTTTGTGATTCCTTCATAGTACCCATAATCATAGGCTTCCTTGCCCATAATTTTTATCTCTTCTGGCATTAATTTGTGATGCACTGTACGTACTCCATCAGGTAATCTCCAATAATTCAATATGGAATCTTTTCCTTCTATTATTCGACTATTTTGCGGGAAAATTTTAGCATCATTTGTATAAGATTCACCTATCATATCGTAATTGGCTGATACTACATAGGTGGAAAATTTTCTAGAATTTTCTAGAATTATATCAATCTCTTTTTCTTCTCCAATGTAGTTTTGTGAAAAGCCCGTAGTACAAAAAAAAAGTAGTACAATATCAATTATTTTCAATCTCATTTTGAAGTATCTTGATTTAGTTACCTATTTAATTTGTTGTCTATAAAATGTTTTATTGACAATTTTCCATTCTCCCTCTATTTTTAATAATTGCATATAATCAATAAAATTAAAGCTAGCATACTCAATCTTCAATTTTGCCATGGCTGCATTACCAGTAATGTCTATAGAAATAACACTTGTATTTCTATTTTGCTTGGGTCCCGACGTAATACCATTCTTAAAAAAAACCAGAGCATTCATTTCTTTATAACCATCATTTGAAATAAACTTCATTGTAGCATTTTCATGGAACGCCTTTTTAAGCGTTTCAAAATCGTTATTGGTACCCCCATCCAAGTAATAAAACAACGTTTTTTCTATTTGCCAGTATTCAGAACTTTGGGCACACAATTCATTGCCCCCAACAACCCATAACATTGTGACTAGGTAAATTGTTTTCATAAGCTATTCATTCAAATATGATTTATGACCACAATAGTAGTCTGTATCTCATAGAATAAGGTGCACAAAAAAGAAAAAGGAATACGGATTTATAAATTCGGAAAAAGTAATCTTCCTAGAGCATTTGTTTTTTATATGCTGCAGGAGTCATGCCCTTTACTTTTTTAAAGGCGGCATAAAAAGTTGAGTTTGACTTGAACCCACATTCCTTTCCAATAGCCTCTAGGGTAAAATGTTCTTTAGAAGTTAACATACTTTCTACAGCTTCCACACGGTATTCATTTAAAAAAAATGCAAACCCTTTCTCTCTATTATCATTTAAAAATTGTGATAGCCTATGGGGTAGTACATCCAGCTCTTTAGCAACATCCGAAAGTTTTAGATTGGGATTTGTATAGCGTTTTTTTTCTTTCATAAGAGCATCCAATGCTAACGCAATAGTCTTAGCTTCAATCATATCAATCTTTCTATCGGCATATTTTACTTGCTTTTCAAAAAACAATGAGTTCCTATTTTTTTTAAAAAACCATAAAAGAAGGAGAAGATAAAACACAAATGAGAAAGACAAAGCCCCTACAATATAGGATGTATATGCACTAGTAAAATAGGCAGTCCAAATAATAACAATTCCAATATATACACTCAAATGCAAAATTTCAAAAGCATTCAATTTTTCGTTTTTAGAGTTCCATTTTTGAAAGCTTGTCTTTAAGTGTAACCCTGAAATTATGACATATACCAACCATTGTAAGTATATGACTTTAATAAGATATGGAGACCAAATATGCTGATTTTCACTGTAAGGAATAATAACCCAAGCTATGGCAAACAATAAAATGAAAGGCACAGTGTGGTAAAACCCTTCTTTTTTACTGTTATTTTTTGCAGTTGTTTCTGATTTGATATAGAGATAAAGGAATGGTCCAATTAACAAACATGCAGACAGTCCCACTTGAATAAACAATTCAGATAAATCCGGATTAAAAAAAAAGAACACCGATTTAATAATGCGTAAACTAAGCACAAGTAGTAAGGCTCCTAAAAAATAGTTAGAAGGATGTTTCCGTTTTGTAAAAAAAGCGAAATACAAACTCAGAACAAAACCATTAATAGCGCCAAGAGCACTAAACAAAAATAAAACTTGAGCATTAAAATCCATAATTCTAGGTATTAAGCCAAAGATATAGATGTTCGTAAAAAGAAGTTGGCAAATCTTATCTGACACCCTACAATGAATGCTTAATTCAAAAGTCTTACCAAATAGTAGTTACCAACACCCATCTTGCTATTTTGAATATTTAGTCACCCCACCCTTGAAAAATTAAGCATCCTACATACCTTAAATTACTTTAAAGCTTCCTTTTTTGAATTGGATAAAAGCATAAAAAACAACGCTTTGCATAATTTCACGGATGCCTATTTATTAAAATTCTCATATCTCTTTTTATATCTCAGCATTCTTCTTAAATTCCATTTCAAATTCATATTGAATCTACTGTGCTTCAAAAAGTAACTTTCAATTTAAAACTTCACAAATACCCAATCCTTATGGTTTTGGGGAGTTTGGCGTTTTATGTAAGCTTTGCCTACGATTTAGATAGGACAGACTTCATTAAACTTGTGGCTCTTTTTGTCGCCCTATTTTTTCTTCATTACAAGCTTATTCAATTTGAAAAATGGAACCTTAAATTCTTATTGGTGACTGGAATACTTTTCCGGCTAGTATTTTTAATAACCTTGCCCAATCTTTCTCAAGATTTTTATCGATTTATTTGGGATGGCGAATTGGTAAGCAATGGTATAAACCCGTATTTACAATTGCCTAATACATTGATTGAACAAGAAGGTCTAATCATAAGAAATGCCACGGAACTTTATACGGGAATGGGAAATTTAAGCGCAAAACACTATAGCAACTACCCCCCCTTAAACCAATTAATATTTGCGATTTCATCTTTATTGGGCGGAAAGAGCATCCTTGGAGCTGTTGTTATTATGAGATCGATTATCATCTTAGCAGACATAGGAGTACTCTATTTTGGAAGAAAATTGCTGCAAAATTTAAACCGTTCCCCACATTTGATATTTTGGTATTTTCTAAACCCACTTATTATTATCGAACTTACTGGAAACCTTCATTTTGAGGGCGTCATGTTATTCTTTTTTGTCTGGGCCATGTACTTACTTTCAATAAAAAAATGGGTGTCCGCAGCGATAATCTATGCTTTTTCAATATCCCTAAAATTAGTTCCTCTTCTATTTTTACCCCTATTCCTTAACTATTTTGGATTAAAAAAGAGCATCTTATTTTATCTTACGGTTGGCGGAACATTACTCCTTATGCTCCTTCCTTTCTATTCTCCAGAATTCATTTCAAACTATTCGGAAACTATCGGACTTTGGTTTTCAAATTTCGAGTTCAATGCAAGCCTTTATAATGTTGCTAAAAAGATAGCGATTCTTTTTGATGTAAAGCCCTGGGAATTCATAAAAGATGTTGGGAAAATAAGTCCTTATATCACCATAGGTATCGTATTGCTCTTTACCTTTTTACGTAACAATAAAAAACTATCATCCCTTATTACTGCAATGTTATGGGTCTTGGCCATATACTATTTCATTTCTACCACCGTACATCCTTGGTACCCTATTTTCTTGGTATTGCTAAGTGTTTTTACAAACTATAAATTTCCTTTATTATGGTCTCTGACCATAATCTTAAGCTACTGGGCCTACTCAAATCCAGACTATAATGAGCATCTTGGATTACTGTTCATTGAATATTCGGTAGTCTTTGGATATATGTTATACGAAATTTTAAAAAACAAAGGCAATAATGTGATATTTCTTAAAAATTGACGTTATAGCTATGAGAATCCAATATAATTCGTAATTTTGGCTTTCCATGAAAGAACAAACAAACATATTTGATTTTGAGAGCAGCTTTGCTCCCGTTCGTTCATTTATCCCTACTCGCCGTCGCCCGTAAGGGTGTTTTCTATTATGGAAATAGGTGAGTCCATTTCCGCAAAGTATCAAAAACAATTTTCAAACTTTTCTAATAATAACTTCTAGCAATGGAAATTATAATTGCTAATGAATCACATTCTAAATACGCTCAGGTTATTTCCGACACTATTACAGAGTCGGCTAAAGTAAGAGGAACCGGTATTGCAGAACGAACGCCAGAATACATCATTCAAAGGCTTAAAAATGGTAATGCTATCATTGCATTGGATGGTGAAAAATTTGCCGGCTTTTGCTATATAGAGGTCTGGGGCAGTAAAAATTTTGTAGCCAATTCGGGTTTAATTGTTCATCCAAACTATAGAAACCAAGGGTTGGCAAAAGAAATAAAAAAGACAATTTTTCAACTATCAAGAGAAAAATTTCCAAATGCTAAAATCTTTGGAATTACTACAGGTCTGGCAGTAATGAAAATGAATTACGAACTGGGTTACAAACCTGTTACTTTTTCTGAATTGACAGACGACCCAGAATTCTGGAAAGGTTGCCAAACTTGTAAAAACTTTGATATTCTAACACGTACAGAACGTAAAATGTGTTTGTGCACAGGTTTATTGTATGACCCTGAAGCGAAAGAAAATAAAAAATAAAGAACAAAAAGTTCCTAAAAATAAAAGAACATGAGCAAATTAGTATTGGCATATAGTGGTGGATTAGACACCTCGTACTGTGCAAAATATCTTTCGCAGGAAAAAGGATATGAAGTACATGCCGTAAGCGTAAACACGGGAGGATTTTCAAAAGAAGAAATAGCTAGTATTGAAGAAAAGGCAATACAATTGGGAGCAACATCCTACACTTCTTTAGATGCAGTACAAACCTTTTATGATAAAGTAGTAAGATACCTGATATTTGGTAATGTATTAAAAAACAATACCTACCCTCTTTCTGTGAGTGCAGAAAGAATTGTACAAGCTATAGAAATAGTAAACCATGCCAAAAAAATTGGCGCCAAATATATTGCTCACGGAAGTACTGGAGCAGGAAACGATCAGGTTCGGTTTGATATGATTTTCCAAATCATAGCCCCAGAAATAGAAATCATAACACCAATCCGAGACAATAAATTAACAAGAGAAGCAGAGATCGCTTATCTTCAAAAAAACGGAGTAGATTATTCTTGGGAAAAAGCTAAATACTCTATCAACAGAGGACTTTGGGGAACTTCAGTTGGAGGCGAAGAAACCTTGACCTCAAATAAAAACTTACCCGAAACGGCTTATCCAAGTCAGTTAACAGAACAAACTCCAATTGATGTAAAACTTACATTTGAAAAGGGGGAATTGATTGCTTTGGATGGCACTACTGACACTCCTATAAACAACATTAACAAACTAGAAGCAATTGCATCTAAATATGCCATTGGAAGAGATATTCACGTAGGCGATACCATCATCGGGATTAAAGGTAGAGTAGGTTTTGAAGCCGCTGCACCAGTATTAATTCTTAAGGCGCACCATTTATTGGAAAAGCATACATTGACCAAATGGCAACAGTATCAAAAAGAACAACAGGGGAACTTTTATGGAATGCTATTACATGAAGGAAATTATTTGGATGAAGTAATGCGAAATATTGAAGCTTTCTTGGAAGACACACAAAGAAATGTTTCTGGCGATGTTTTTGTTACCTTACATCCTTATCGATTTGAACTGAACGGGATAGCATCCAAACATGACTTAATGAACGCTTCATTTGGAAGTTATGGAGAAGTAAATAAAGGTTGGACGGCTGATGATGCCAAAGGGTTTATCAAAATATTATCCAACTCCGGAAAAATATACAACCATGTAAATCAAAACAATGATTAAAGTAGGAATCATAGGAGGCTCTGGATATACGGGTGGCGAACTCATTAGAATACTATTAAATCACCCAAAAGCAGAAATTAATTTTGTGTATAGCACCACAAGAGCCGGGAAAGCAATTTCATCAGCTCATCCAGATGTATTGGGAAGTACAACATTGGCATTCACAGGAGAAGTGAATCCAAAGGTAGATGTTGTTTTTTTATGTCTAGGACATGGAAACTCAACTACTTTTTTAAATGAACATACTTTTTCTCCAGCCACAAAAATCATTGACTTAAGCAATGACTTTAGGTTAGAACAAGACGCGATTTTTAATGAAAATGAATATGTCTACGGCTTACCAGAAACCAATAAAGAAAGCATAAAGAATAGCAATTTTATTGCTAACCCTGGCTGTTTTGCAACCGCAATTCAATTGGCTTTATTGCCTTTGGCAAAAGCAGGAGAATTACAAAATCAAGTGCATATAAATGCAGTTACTGGTAGTACAGGTGCAGGAATAAAACCTTCTGCAACCACACATTTTAGCTGGCGAAACAATAATGCTAGTTGGTACAAACCTTTTACCCATCAACATTTAGGGGAAATAAGTGAAAGCTTAGATTCTTATGGAGAAACTACTGGGCAATTGTTCTTCTTACCTAATCGAGGGAATTTCGCAAGAGGAATATTGGCAACTGCCTATACGGAATACAATGGCACTTTGGAAGAGGCAAAAGCTATTTTTAAAACATTTTATGCCGATGCTTTATTTACGCACATATCAGAAGAACCTATTCATTTGAAGCAAGTAGTGAACACAAATCAATGTCATATTCATTTGCACAAACACCATGGCATTTTATTAATAACATCGGCTATAGACAACCTTTTAAAAGGAGCATCTGGTCAAGCCGTACAGAATATGAATTTGATGTTTGGATTTGACGAAAGTGATGGATTGAAATTAAAAGCAGGAGCTTTTTAGAAAAGTATATGAAGTAAGAAGTACGAGGTATGAGGTATGAGGTATGAGGTATTGAGAATAAGCTTAAGTTGATAAGGGTTTTCGTTTTGGATAACTATTCCAGTTATAAGCAACGAAAAGCAAAATAACAACCATAAAAATCAAGTAATGAAAATAGCAATCATAGGAGCAGGAAATTTAGGCTTGGCAATCGCTAAAGGGATATTACATTCCAATGGTGCAACCTCCATGTATCTCACCAAAAGGAATGTCAGTAACATCAAAGAATTTGAAAAATATGGTAATGTCACCGTAACTACAGACAATAGAGATGCTATTCAAAATTCGGACATTCTTATTTTTGCCGTACAGCCAGGTCATTTTGAAAAAATCTTGACCGACACCAAAGATCTTTTGACCGATAAGCATGTTATCATTTCAACCATCACAGGTTTTAGCATTAACAAAATCGAAGAGGTTGTGGGTGTTCAACACAATATTATTAGGAGCATGCCCAACACTGCTATTTCCGTTGGAAAATCCATGACTTGCATTTGCAGTAATGAAAAAGGAAAAAAGAAAATAGAATTAGCAAAAGCTATTTTTAACCGCATGGGGCATTCCATGGAAATCCCTGAAGAACAAATGCAGGCAGCTACGGTTATTTGTGCTAGCGGCATCGCATTTTGGATGCGCTTGATTCGCGCAACAACACAAGGAGCCATTCAGCTAGGTTTTGACGCCAAAGAAGCCCAAGAATTAGCCGTGCACACTTGTAGTGGAGCAGCCAGCTTGTTAATTGAATCTGGTAGTCACCCAGAAGAAGAAATAGATAAGGTAACCACTCCTAAAGGATGTACCATTGAAGGTTTAAACGAAATGGAACACCAAGGTTTAAGCTCTTCTTTGATACAAGGGATTGTAGCCTCATTCGAAAAAATAAGTAAAATAAAAAAAGGGCAATTATAAGGGTAATGTTATGATTAGTGCTGTTCTAACAGTCGACACAGTTAAAAGTGAATACTAAAAAATTGCCAGGTCTGGCAGCGTCTAGACCAAAATAAAAAAATAAGCTATGAAAATGTTTGACGTATACCCTTTATATGATGTAACCCCAGTTTCTGCCAAAGGAAACATTGTTACAGATAAGAAAGGAAAAGAATATTTGGATTTTTATGGTGGCCACGGGGTTATATCTATTGGGCATTCACATCCTTATTATCTTAAAAAAATAAAAGAACAGATAGACCATATTGGGTTTTACAGCAATTATATTAAAAATCCAAAACAACAAGAATTTGCAACTAAACTGGGTAAATTATCTGGTTGCAAAGATTACAATTTGTTCTTATGCAACTCTGGCGCTGAAGCCAATGAAAATGCATTGAAAATGGCATCGTTTCAAACAGGGAAATCAAGGGTTATTTCCTTTGCCAATAGTTTTCATGGCAGAACTTCCGCTGCAGTTGCTGCAACGGACAACGAAAAAATAAATGCACCCATTAACAAACAGCAAAAAGTTACTTTTTTGGCCTTTGAAGATATTGAAGGGTTTACTACAGAGATTAAAAAAGGAGATGTTTGCGCTGTCATTATAGAAGCTATACAGGGCATTGGTGGTTTGGACCAACCTACTACAGAATTCTTCGAAAAAGTAGCACAGCTATGTAAAGAGAATGGAGTGATTTTAATTGCTGATGAAATTCAATGTGGTTATGGCAGAAGTGGTAAGTTTTTCGCCTTTCAACATCATAAAATTCAACCAGATATTATCACCATAGCGAAAGGTATGGGCAACGGTTTCCCTGTAGGTGGTGTATTAATACATGAAAGCATAAAAGCTTCTTATGGGGTCCTAGGAACTACTTTTGGTGGCAACCATTTGGCTTGCGCTGCGTCCATAGCCGTTGTGGAAGTAATGAAAAAAGAAAACCTAGTTAAAAATGCTGCCAACCTTTATGAATATTTTAAAGCAAAAGCATTGGCTATTCCAGAGGTTAAAAATGTAAAAGGAAAAGGCTTGATGTTGGGATTGGAATTTGATTTTGAGGTAGCAGAACTTCGGAAAAATTTGATTTTTAATCAGGCGCTTTTTACTGGAGGTGCCAAAAACAAGCACTTATTGCGAATTTTACCTCCCTTAAACATCACTAAGAACGATATCGACGTGTTTTTTGATGCCCTAAAAGCAGAATTAGCATGAGTTTACAATTATTAGACATACAAACCAGAAATGCCGTTCTCTATAGCATGTCCAAATTGGTAAAGGAAGAACAGAATGCCATTCTTAATGCCAACAAAAAAGACATGGCCAATTATACTGGGGAAGACATTGCCATGAGAGACCGTTTAAAAGTTGACGGTTCTAAAATTGATGGCATGATAGATTCTTTGGACCAATTAGCGGCATTAAATGATCCTTTAGGTATAGAAAGGTTTCAGTTTACACATGAAAATGGCATGCACATCAGCAATAAAACTGCACCATTTGGGACCATTCTAATTATTTATGAATCTAGACCCGATGTTACTATTGAAGCTGCAGGCATTGCCTTTAAATCTGGCAATAAAATCTTGCTTAAAGGAGGAAAAGAATCTCTTGAAAGCAATTTGGTATTGGTAAGCTTATGGCACAAAGCACTAAAGGAACACCATGCGCCTGCTGATTGGGTTACCTATTTACAATACAATAGAACCGAAACACAGGGGTTCTTAGAAAACCCAACCCAAAAATTAGACCTTATTGTGCCACGTGGCGGAGAACGTTTAATTGCCTTTGTAAAGCAGCATGCCAGCTGTCCGGTAATTGTAAGTGGTCGTGGTAACAACTTTTTGTTCGTTGACAAAGCAGCTGACGCAAAAATGGCTCTGGATATTATCATTAATGCAAAAACAGCAAAAATATCTGCCTGTAATGCTTTGGATAAAGTATTGATTCATGCCGATTTTCCAAATAAAGAAATCTTCATTAAAGCATTGATTTCTGAATTGAAAAAGAAGGATGTTGAGATTTTAACCGATGGTGATTTGGATTCTTTTGAAGGCACTGAAAGAATATCTTCTGAAGCCGTTTGGTTTGAAGAATTTTTGGATTATAAAATTGTTATCGGACAGGTTAAAAACCTGATGGAGGCTACTGAAAAAATAAACAAATATGGTGGTGGGCATTCCGCAGTAATTGTGAGCAGCAACAATGAGACCGCAACTGTTTTTATGAATGCTGTAGATTCTGCTGCAGTATACCATAATGCGTCCACCCGTTTTACAGATGGCTTTCAATTTGGATTGGGAGGAGAATTAGCCATAAGCACAGATAAATTACATCAAAGAGGACCAATGGGCTTGCAACATTTGGTGACCAATAAATGGTATATTTTAGGTGATGGACAAATAAGATAATCCATCCCCTTATTGCAACTTTAATTGAGTGAATACCTCCTCAAATGTTTCGAAATTTCGGGAGAGAGGTTATTGATAAGTAAGAAGTATGAAAAGTAAAAAGAGAATTTTACTAAAAATTGGAACCAATACCTTAACCAAGGAAACAAATCATATTTCCAGAGGTAAGATTGAGGATATTGGTAGGCAAATAGCAGCTCTTAACGACAAATACGAATTTGTAATTGTAAGTTCTGGTGCTATTGCTGCTGCGAAACAATTTGTGAAATTAGAACATAAAGGGCAGGAAATAAAGGTGAAACAGGCCCTAGCAGCAATTGGTCAGCCTCACTTAATGAGAATGTTCCAAGAAAGTTTTAGGGAATTAGGATTAGGTACATCCCAATGTTTGCTCTCTTATTCAGATTTTGAAAAAACAGCTTCTAAAGCCAATATTAAAAATACTATTGATGTACTGGTCGAAAATAATTTCATTCCAATCATCAATGAAAATGATACCGTGGCTACGGATGAAATCAAGTTTGGTGACAATGATAAGCTAGCAGCTCTAACAGCAACACTATTGCAAGTTGATTTATTAATTATTGCTACCAATACAGATGGCATTTACACCAAAGCGTCTCTAGAGAATGGAAATCCAAAAACAATCCTTTCGGTTTCCGACCTCTCAGAATTAACGACCGAAATCAGCCATGAGAAATCCTCCCAAGGAACCGGAGGTATGCAATCCAAAATAGAGGCAATGACCATTGCAAAACAATCCAATATAGAAACTTGGATTGTTAACGGTCTAAAAGATAACTTTATCATCAGCGCAATTGATGGAACCAGTACTTATACTAAAATCAAATAATATGAAAAATTATTTGTCTGTAAACGATATTGACAACCTTTCTGATTGGGTCAAGGAGGCTCGGAATTTAAAAGCCAATCCAAATCAATTTAAAGCATTGGGTGAAGGAAAAACAATTTGCCTTTTATTCTTTAACAACAGTCTAAGAACACGACTGAGCACTCAAAAAGCAGCAATTCATCTTGGCATGGATGTTATTGTTATGAATTTTGGCGGTGAAGGTTGGGCCTTGGAGTATAACGATGGCACTGTAATGGACCAAGGAAAAGCGGAACACGTAAAAGAAGCGGCCCAAGTTGTATCACAATATGCAGACATCATTGCTATAAGAGCTTTTGCCTCATTGACAGACAAGAAAAAAGATGAATCTGAAGAGGTATTAAATGCTTTTAAAAAATATGCCACAGTGCCTATTGTAAACATGGAAAGCTCAATTAGCCACCCTTTACAAGCCTTAGCAGATGCCATTACTTTAGATGAAGTAAGTACAAAGAAAAAACCCAAAGTGGTACTATCGTGGGCTCCACATCCTAGAGCTTTGCCGCATGCGGTTGCCAATTCCTTTGTTGAAATGATGCAATTGCAAAATGCTGATTTTGTAATTACACACCCTAAAGGATATGAATTGGATTCACGAATTACGAAAGGCGCACATATTGAGCACAACCAAAACAAAGCGTTTGAAAATGCTGACTTTGTATATGTAAAAAACTGGAGCAGCTATTCCGATTATGGTAAAGTATTGAGTGAAGATAAAGAATGGACCATTACCAAAGAGAAACTGGGCAATGCTAAATTCATGCATTGTTTGCCAGTACGTAGAAATATTGTTGTAGCTGATGCTGTCTTAGATAGTGAACAGAGTTTAGTAATTGAACAAGCAAATAACAGAACCTATTCTGCACAGACAGTTTTGAAGAAAATATTGGAAAGCCTTCCTTAGTTCCTCCGTAGGGGTCTGAGAAATTAAAAAATGAAAATGAAACTTAAAGATAAAGTCTGTATAGTTACTGGAGCAACAAGTGGTATGGGAAAGGCCATATCGGAAGCTTTTGCAAAGGAAGGAGCTAAACTAATTCTTTCAGGACGAAATGTGGAAAGAGGAGAAGCGCTAGTCAGTCAATTAAAAAATTCAATTTTTATTTCTGGAGATATAAGTGAAGAAGCAACTAATGAAAAGCTGGTGAAAGCAGCTATTACAAATTTTGGAAAACTAGATATTATATCCCTTAATGCTGGTGTTTTAGGGCTAGGAAATGTTGTGGACCTCTCTATTTCAACATGGCACCATACCTTGAATACCAATTTAAGTTCCATATTTTATCTATCCAAATATGCCCTTCCATATTTATTGAAAGCAAATGAGGGCAACATCCTGATTAATTCATCTATTGCAGCGTTTAAAAGTTTTCCAAATCACCCAGCGTATTGTGCTTCAAAGGCAGCAGCATTGGCATTAATGAAGCAAATGGCTGTAGAATACGCGCCAAAGATAAGAGTAAATGCAATGTGCCCTGGCCCTGTCAACACACCATTATTATGGGATTCGGCCAAAGCTTTTGAAAACATTGATGCAGCAGTAGAAAATGCTAAAAATGCTACTTTGCTACAAAGGTTGGGTACTCCTGAAGATATTGCCAAATTAGCTCTTTTTCTTGTATCGGAAGATTCTAATTGGATAACGGGAAGCGCAATAACCATTGATGGAGGAATACTAAATTCATAACTTTAACAAAGAACATGAAACCAAAATTAGCTATAGTAAAAATTGGCGGAAACGTCATCGAGAACAAAACAGAGCTAGCAAAGTTCTTATCTTCGTTCTCCCTGATGGCTGAACCAAAAATATTGGTGCACGGTGGCGGGAAATTGGCCACAGAATTGGGTAAAAAACTGGGCATAGCATCCAAAATGGTGGGTGGTAGAAGAATTACTGATGCCCAAAGCCTAGAATTGATTACCATGGTTTATGCTGGCTTGGCTAATAAAAATATTGTAGCGCAATTACAAGCGAAGCACTGCAACGCCATTGGACTTTCAGGTGCAGATGGAAACAGCATACAAGCACACAAAAGACCAGTAAAAGAAATAGATTTTGGTTTTGTTGGGGATATTGACGGAGTAAATGAGGAGACAATCTCCAACCTTCTTAAAGTGGGTTTCGTACCTGTTTTCTGTGCCATGTCACATGATGGCAAGGGGCAATTGTTAAATACAAATGCAGATACCATAGCATCGGAAATTGCAATTGGAATGAGCAATGAATATGAAACAACTTTATATTATTGCTTTGAAAAGAAAGGTGTACTACTAGATGTGGAAAACGATGACTCGGTGGTAAAACACATCAACTCAGAAACCTATCAAGAATTATTAGAAAAGAAAATAATTGCAGATGGTATGCTTCCAAAAATGCACAATTGCTTTCATGCACTAAACAACAATGTACAAAAAGTATGTATTGGTGATGTCTCCATGTTAGCTACCAAATCGACCTTATTTACAACCTTGACCTTATGAGCAATTCACAAAACATATTAACCCAAGACGCAATAGTGCTGCTAAAAAAATTGATATCCATTCAGTCTTTTTCAACAGAAGAGGATAAAACAGCAGCTGCAATTGAAGAATGGTTCACAGTGCATCAAATTTCATTCAAGAGAGAACAGAACAATGTATACGCTTTCAACAAACATTTTGATGAAAGCAAGCCTACACTCTTGCTCAATTCTCACCATGATACGGTAAAACCAAATTCTGCTTACGCTAAGGACCCCTTTCAACCACATGTAGAAGATGGTAAATTATTTGGCTTGGGAAGTAATGATGCAGGTGGTTGTTTGGTTTCACTCCTAGCAACATTTACACATTTCTATGCTGCTGAGAATTTAAACCATAATATTATTATTGTAGCTTCTGCAGAGGAAGAGAACTCAGGCCCCAAGGGATTGAACAGTATGCTTCCTATACTACCAAAAATTGATGTCGCCATTGTGGGAGAACCCACATTAATGAACTTGGCGATTGCTGAAAAAGGTTTGGTAGTTTTTGATGCTGAAGTGAAAGGGACCCCTTCCCATGCGGCACACCCCAATGATGACAATGCACTTTACAACAGCATAAAGGTATTGGAATGGTTTAAAAATTATTCGTTTGACAAGGTTTCTGAAGTTTTGGGAGAAGTAAAACTTACAGTAACCCAAATCAATGGCGGGAGCCAACACAATGTAGTGCCTGCTAAAGTAGATATGGTTATTGACGTTCGTGTAAACGATTGCTACAGCAACAAAGAAATTGCGGCTATTTTAAAAAAAGAAGCCCCTTGTACTCTAAAACCACGATCATTACGATTAAATTCGTCAGCAATAGATAAAAATCATGCCTTGGTATCCTCTGGATTAGCATTGGGAAGAACACCATATGGTTCTCCTACCCTATCAGACCAGGCGGCTTTAAGTTGTCAGTCTTTAAAATTGGGGCCTGGTGATAGTACACGCTCGCATTCGGCTGACGAATTTATTTATGTAAAAGAAATTGAAGAAGGAATAGACATATATATTAAAATATTAAACGGGTTTCTTCTGTGAAATTATTAAGTGCAAGTGCAAGTTCGAATTTGTTAGCTTTAAAAATTGAACTTGTTACTTTAAAAAAAATTAATACTCATTCAAGTGAAGTCATGAACAATCAAATAGCATCATGGCTCACCAAGAACGACTAAATGGAATTAAAATGAAACTCTGGGACAAAGGATTTAGTACCGATAAAAAAATAGATCACTTTACTGTAGGCAATGATAGAGAGTTAGATATGCTTTTAGCCAAGTATGATGTAATTGCTTCCAAGGCACATGCAAAAATGCTAGGTAAAATTGGATTGTTATCAGAAAAAGAAACTTCTGATTTGGTTACAGAATTGAACAATATTGACAAATCCATTGCAGAGGGCACTTTCATCATTGAGGATTCTTTCGAAGATATGCACTCCAAAATAGAATTTCTACTGACAGAAAAATTGGGTGATACTGGCAAAAAAATACACACAGCTAGATCCAGAAACGATCAAGTTTTGGTGGCCATGCATCTGTACCTTAAAGATGAATTGACGGAGATAAAAAATCAGACTGCCGCCTTATTCAATTTACTATTGGATTTAGCAGAGGAGCATAAATCTGTCTTACTTCCAGGATACACACATTTACAAATTGCGATGCCTTCCTCATTTGGACTTTGGTTTTCTGCCTATGCAGAAAGTTTAGTGGATGATTTATATTTTATCAATGCAGCATACAAAGTAGCAGACCAAAACCCTTTGGGAAGTGCAGCTGGTTATGGAAGCTCTTTCCCAATAGATAGAAACTTTACCACAAAAGAAATGGGATTTGAAACCATGAAGTACAATGTGGTAGCTGCACAAATGGGCAGAGGAAAGGTAGAAAAAGCCACCGCTTTTGGTATGAGCAGTATAGGTGCAACAATATCTAAAATGGCGATGGATATCTGTTTGTATATGAGTCAGAATTTTAATTTCATCTCTTTTCCAGATGAATTGACCACGGGCAGTAGTATAATGCCTCACAAAAAAAATCCTGATGTTTTTGAGTTGATCAGAGCCAAATGCAATAAAATTCAATCTGTTCCCAATCAATTGATTTTGATTACCAATAATCTTCCAAGTGGCTATCATAGAGATTTACAATTGGTTAAAGAAGTGATTGTACCTGCAATTCAGGATTTAAAGGCATGTTTGGAGTTGTTGACTTTCAGCCTAAAAGAAATAAAAGTCAACAAGGGCATATTGGAAGACCCAAAATACGATTACCTGTTTAGCGTGGATACTTTAAACGAACTGGTCCAAAACGGAATGCCATTTAGAGATGCCTATAAAAAAATGGGCATAGAAATAAACGAAGGGACATTTAGTCCAAAAAGAGACATAAAGCATACTCATGATGGCAGTCTAGGAAATCTTTGTTTAAGTGAGATTAGAAAGAAAATGAACAAAGCACTTGCTTAAATTGATATATTTTTTCTAAATACAGTGCCTTTCTGTTGTATTTATAAACAGAAATGGACGAATCGGAACATATTGAACGTTTGGCTGAAGCAGAAATTCGGCTTTCCTACTTTTTAGCAGAACAGATAAAAAACGCCACTCCCCATTTTTTGTATCAGTAGTTTGGCAAATTACATCTAAACAATGCTGGTGACCCATGAGTGCTATATGTGGGTACACATGACACCACCATAAGTGGATCAAGAAATGATTTTTTAGCCTTGAATCTATGGTACGTTTTCCAAAAAAAGGGAGCAAAAGTTTTTAAAGAAGAAGGGAAGCAATGCATTAAAAATGCAACCTACTTGACCCAAAAACTAAAGGAAAATGAAGCATCCCAATGTTGGCCATTTTCCAAATCAAACCATTGTTCCTTTTAAAAAGCCCGACTCAAAATTAGTTAGTAAATACCAACTTGCTACCCAAGATGATATTGCTCATATTGTGGTGATGCAGCATATTACAAAATCCAGGAAGATACCTTTTGTAGGGAGTTGGGTGGAAATCAATACGCTACTTTATCACCGCCAAATTAATCACTTCTTGTGCAGTAAGGTTACGCCAATGTCCGCGCGGAAGGTCTTTTTTGGTAAGTCCGGCATAAACCACACGATCCAACTTTACAACATCATACTCCAAATGTTCAAAAATACGACGCACTATATTGTTCCTGCTACTAAAAATCTCTAAACCAATCTCTCTTTTGGGTGCGTTAACCACATAACTAATTTCTGCAACCCTGACCAAACTATCTTCTACAGTTAATCCGTCTTTAATTTTTTTAAAATCTTCTGAACGTAAATCCCTATTCAATTCTACATGATAAATTTTACGTAATCCGTTTTTGGGTCTTGCAAGCCTAGTTATCATTTCACCATCATTGGTGAACAATATTAATCCTGTTGTAGCTTTTTCTAATTTACCAATAGGATATAATGTTGATTTTGAAGCACCTACAACCAATTGTGCTGCAGTTCGCCTACCCCTACCATCTTTTGTAGTTGTTGCAAAATCCTTGGGTTTATTCAATAAGATATATTCCTTTTTTTCTGGGTTCAGAAGACGTCCATCAAATTTAACAACATCCTTCAGCTTTACCTTATACCCCATTTCTGTAATAGGTTTCCCATTTACAGTTACATTTCCAGAAGAAATATAGATATCAGCATCCCTTCTAGAACATACCCCAGAATTGGCCACATATTTATTCAACCTAATTAAATCAGGATCTGAAGCCTGTTTAGGAGCAGTACTTCTTTTTGACGAAGGTTTCCCTTCATTGTATTTCCGCTTTCTATAATTTCCTTCCTCCTTGCTTGAAGATTTTCTATCCTTATTATAGTCTGACCTGCCCATGTTTTAAATTTTCGGCAAAGGTAGTCAAAGGTTTTTGGATTTTTACAAAATTCGATGGAGAACTAAATCAATGTCTATCAACAAAATACTAAAGACCCCAACAATGATTATCAGCTTTAAAATATTGTGCAACCATACATAATGTTTTTTGGCCTTAGATTTCCACATCAATACCAAAAACAATAGCAGTAAAAGAATACTGCCCTTAAAATAAAGGTGCATATATCCTACATCAAAATTATTAATCAATAAGAAGGCGGGGATTAATGTTAATAACACTAAGATTCCTATCAGTACTTTTGAGGTCTTTACGCCAAAAAGAATCGGAATTGTTCTGTAATTCTGTGCCATATCACCCTTAATATTCTCCAAATCCTTGATCATTTCCCTGGCCAAAATCAATAGAAAAAGAAAAATAGCATGTACAAAGATGACCGATTCAAAATTCTTATAATACACAAAAACAGCAAAGAAAGGTGCAATGGCTAATGTTGCGGACACCATATTCCCAACAAATGGAAGCTTCTTTAGTTTATGTGAATAGTACCAAATTCCAAAAACATAAGCTGAAAAGAACAGTACTGCTCTAAAAGATATATAGCTTGCTAAAAAGGCAGCAAGAAAGTTGAGGATAAAATAAGTGGTTAATTTAAATCGCTGACTTACTAATTTATCCAGCATACTCTTCCGCGGCTTATTGATTAAATCCTTCTCCGCATCATAAAAATTATTGATGATATAACCCGCTGCAATGACCATTGCAGAAGCAGTAACAATAAGAAATAGGTTGGGATCAAAAATTACTTTTCCAAAGGGAAGATGAGGTGCAAGAATATAAATAGATGCCAAATACTGGGCAAGTGTTACCATTAGCACATTATAGCCTCTGACAACGGAAAACAAACTCACTAACTTATACAGAAGGAGCTTATTTTTTCTACTAAACATCTTGATTGATTTAGAAGTTGTAAACCACTTCCAATTTATGGCCTTCAAGTGCCAGCTTGGCCTTATCTATATCTTGTGTAAAACCCAAAATATAACCACCGCCACCAGAACCACAAAGTTTCAGATAATACTCATTGGTTTCTATTCCATGTTTCCAGATTTTATGAAATTTAGCTGGAATCATAGGCTTAAAATTGTTCAATACCACATGGGATAACTGCTTGAGGTTACCAAAAAGGGATTTTACATTTCCATTGATAAAATCTTCAACGCAGGCATCGGTATGCTTAATAAACTGATTCTTAAGCATGTTCCTAAACCCTTCTTGCTTCATTTTTTCCATAAAAATCTGAACCATAGGTGCTGTTTCTCCTGTACTACCACTATCCAGTAAAAATACGGCTCCTCTACCTTCTTGATTTTGTGATGGAATACTGGTAGATTCTATATTATCTTGGGAATTAATAAGAATTGGCAGGCTTAAATAACTATTCAAAGGATCCAAACCTGAAGATTTCCCGTGGAAGAAAGACTCCATTTTGCCAAAAATCGTTTTTAGTTTTAGTAATTTTTCCCTAGTAAGATTCTCTAAAACTGTAATTTTATTTTGTGCGTATTTATAATAAACAGCAGCAACCAAGGCACCACTACTGCCCACACCATATCCTTGAGGAATAGAACTATCAAAATACATTCCGTTAAAAACATCTTTCTTTAGGCCATCCAAATTAAAAGAAACCAATTCTGGATGTTCTTGCTCCATTTCTTCTAAGTAAGAAACAAATGCTTTTAAACTAGTGTTAGATTTTTTTGCTGCTCCGACTAAATTCTCTTCAGTCTTTAAAGCTCCTTTAAAAAAATTATAAGGAATGGAAAGTCCTTTGGAATCTTTAATAATTCCATACTCGCCAAAAAGCAAAATTTTAGAGTAAAATAAGGGTCCTTTCATAAATTTATTTAAAAACAAAATGTTTTAGGAGGTAACGTTTAACTCCACAATCTTATTGTAAGATTAGGTTACAACTTTTTTGCCCCAAAACCAATTCGATCACAAATATACTGCTGTTCTTGGCAATATACAACCAACTCATCTTTAATGAATTGAAAAACGACATCTTTCTCATTTTCTGGATAAAGTACATGAACATTGGCTCCAGCATCCAATGTAAAACAAACATGGGTACTTGAGGCCTTTCTAAATTTCCATATTTTTTCAATAATTTTCAAGGTATTAGGTTTCATTAAAATAAAATAAGGCAAGCTTGTCATCATCATGGCATGCAATGTAAGGGCCTCACCTTCCACAATTTCAATAAACCTATCTAAATTGCCTTCTGTAAATACAACTTGTAGCTCTGATAAGTTTAGGTGGGCTTGCTTAAATCGTTCCTCAGAAAATGGGTGATTGTGCATTAAATTATGGCCAACTGTACTACTTACTTGCTTCTGCCCCTTGTCCACCAACAAAATGGTATCATGAAAATTTTTAAAAATAGGGTGAATCTTAAACGGATACTTTATTGCGTGCAAATCGGAACTGCCCTCAATCTCTTTATGCCTTCCCCATTGTATTACATCGCCTTCTATACTTCTGCATGCACTTCCAGAGCCCAAACGAGCTAAAAACGATGCTTTTTGATTGAAGAAAATACCATCAATCTCTGGATTCAATTCCTTTTCAACACTCATTAAACACAGCCCTAAAGCTGCCATCCCGCTTGCAGAAGAGGCAATACCACTACTATGGGGAAAAGAATTTTCCGTTTCAATCTTAAAATGATATTCTTTAAGAAAAGGAAGGTACTTTTCTATCCTAGTGAAAAAGGCAATTATCTTGGGTTTAAAATCTTCTTTTGATTTGCCTTCAAAAAACAAATCGAATGAAAATTCCTTGTTCTTTTTCTGAAGCTTTGTAAATGTTAGTATTGTTGTTGTAGCACAAGCATCCAAAGTAAAACTAATGGATGGGTTAGCCGGAATTTGATTTTCTTTTTTTCCCCAATACTTTACAAGTGCAATATTACTTGGTGCTTTCCAACTTACCTTTCCCCCATTTTTTGAATGTAAATATGGTGAAGGCACAAAACTAGTATGGGTCATATGTGTCAAAAATTTTCACAAAGATAGTTTTTACCCAACTTTTGATACTGCCCAATTAAAATAAATTCCTATTTTAGTTGGCTTACAACTAACAATTTGAAAAAGAAAGGCATATATATCATAATTTCGGTAAGCATTTGTTTGCTGATTGGTTTTCTTTCAAGGACAGCTGCACTCGATTCAGTGAATGACTGGTACCTTACCTTGAACAAACCTAGTTTTACTCCTGACAATTGGGTGTTTGTACTTGTATGGGTTGTTCTTTATATATTAATGGGAATAGCTGCTGGTTTGGTTTGGGCTAAAGGTTCTTACCATATATGGGTTAAAACTGCGCTATACCATTTTGGATTTCAGCTTTTATTAAATGCTTTATGGAGCATTGTATTTTTCGGATATCAAAGTTCTTTTTGGGCACTCTTAATCATTTTGGTATTGGTTCTTTTCATTCTATTTACCATTAATTGGTTTAGAATAGTAAGTACCAAAGCCGCTTATCTTATGATACCCTATTTATTGTGGACAGGTTTTATAACCTTATTGAATTATAAAATTTGGGTATTAAATTAATTGCTTGCCAATTTAATCAACTTCATCATTGTTTTTAAGTTTCGCGTAGTTGCCGAAACCTTTAGTTTTTTTTCAAAAAAATTGTTATTGCATTTTGCCCTTCCATATCCATGTAGACTGGTAAAATACACGCATTTTTCAGTAATGTAGAATTTTTCTCCCTCATAGTCATGCGCATCCAATATAGCTACCAGTTCTTTTGATGGTGCATTTTTTAATAAGGTGTAGTACACTCTTTCCTTTTCTCCCTCCAACAGTTTATCAAAAGGTGTTTCCTCAACAATTTGTACGACACTTTCTTTGGAAAGAACCAACACTGGGACATCAAAACCATAATGATCCTTTATTTTTTCTTTTATTTCGTTTTCTAAGATATCAATGGTCATTTTTTCACTACTAAAAATGATGTTGCCACTTTGGATGTAGGTAACTACATCTTTTAAGCCTATTCCTTTTAAGAGCTCTTTTAAGTCGGTCATTAGTATTTTTTTTTGACCACTTACATTTATCCCTCTTATTAATGCTATATATATATTCATTAGTTTTTTTATTTTTTATTCTAAGGATAACTTTATCAAGGAGTTAGTTATTAGTAGACAAAATGTTTGTACATGCTTATGTGAAATTCTCTATTATTTTTTATAATCCTAATTTTAAATAAATCTACAATCACTATATTTAACTACTTAATAAAATTTTTGTAATACTTTAATATGGGCAATTACATTCTGGCTTTGGATCAAGGAACAACAAGTTCGCGTGCTGTTATTTTTGATAAAAGTGGAAATATTGTCTCTGTTGCACAAAAGGAATTTACTCAAATTTTTCCTAAACCTGGATGGGTTGAGCATGATCCAATGGAAATATGGTCAACGCAATCTGGCATGGCCAACGAAGTACTTACCAAAAAAGGATTAAATCCTTCCAATATTACAGCTATAGGCATCACTAACCAAAGAGAAACTGTTGTTGTATGGGACAAAAGCACAGGAAATCCAATATACAATGCTATCGTTTGGCAAGATAAAAGAACCGCTAATTATTGTGATGAGTTAAAACAACAAGGGAAATCTCAACTCATTAGAGAAAAAACTGGATTGGTCATAGACTCTTATTTTTCTGGAACCAAAGTAAAGTGGATATTGGATACTGTTGAAGGGGCTAGAGAGAGAGCTGAAAATGGCGAACTTCTAATGGGCACTATAGATTCTTGGCTAATTTGGAACATGACAAAAGGAGCATTACATATAACCGATGTCACCAATGCTTCTAGAACATTGCTTTACAACATTAATACCATGGATTGGGATGATGAGTTGTTGCAGCTCTTCAACATTCCAAAAAGCATGTTGCCACAAGTAAAACAGTCCAGTGAAGTTTATGGAAACACTGATACTAATTTTCTTGGTACGAGTATTCCAATTGCAGGCATAGCTGGTGATCAACAAGCTGCATTGTTCGGGCAAATGTGTACTAAGGAAGGTATGGTTAAAAACACCTATGGTACAGGATGTTTTATGCTGATGAACATTGGCGGAAAACCCATTGTTTCTAAAAATAATTTATTGACCACGGTGGCATGGAAAATAAACGGAAAAACTACATATGCATTGGAGGGCAGTATCTTTATTGCAGGTGCAGTAGTGCAATGGCTTCGTGATAGCCTAAAAATCATAAAAACTTCTTCTGAAGTGGAAAATTTAGCGAATACTGTTGAGAGTTCGGAGGGTGTATATGTAGTCCCGGCATTTGCAGGATTGGGAGCGCCCTATTGGAATCAGCACGCACAAGGAAGCATATTTGGACTTACACGTGGCAGCACAGATGCCCATATTGCTAGAGCTTCATTAGAAGCTATTGCCTACCAAACCATGGATGTCCTAAAAGCTATGGAAGCTGATTCTAAAGTGGACATAAAAGAGCTTAGAGTTGATGGTGGTGCCACAGTAAACAATCTTTTGATGCAATTTCAAGCTGATGTATTAAATACAGTTACTGTTCGTCCAGAAATAGTCGAAACTACTGTTATGGGTGCTGCTTATTTAGCTGGATTAGCTGTTGGTTATTGGGACAGTTTGGAAGAAATTCAAAAAATCTGGAAAACAGACGTCTATTTTGAGCCTAAAAAAGACAGGAAAGAAATAGAAAAAGGAATCAATGGTTGGTACAGAGCCATTGATGCCATAGAACATTGGTCGAAAAATAATTCATAATAATAAACTGAAAAAATGACTCCTTTTATAGCAGAGATTATCGGAACATTTTTATTAATTCTATTAGGTGGAGGTGTTGTTGCCAACGTTGTTTTAGAAAAAACCAAGTCCAATGATATGGGTTGGATGGTTATTACAACCGCATGGGGATTGGCCGTATATATTGGCGTGGTAGTGGCTGCACCATACAGTGGTGCACACTTAAACCCGGCTGTAACTCTAGGATTGGCACTTGCGGGGGAATTTGATTGGACATCCGTTCCCACATACATTTTAGCACAGTTCTTAGGTGCCATGCTTGGATCTACAATTGTATGGCTTTTGTACAAAGATCATTTTGACATCACAAAGGACAAAGAGGCTAAGCTTGGTGTTTTCTCCACTATTCCAGCCATTAGAAACCCTCTTTCTAACCTATTCAGTGAAATTGTAGGGACTTTTGTACTCGTCTTTGTGATTCTTTATTTTACGGATGCCACCATTATAGAAAGTGATACCATAATTGGATTAGGTTCACTTGGAGCCTTACCAGTTGGTTTGTTGGTATGGGTAATTGGATTATCTCTTGGTGGTACTACTGGATATGCTATTAACCCTGCGCGTGACTTAGGTCCTAGGTTTATGCATTATATACTCCCTATTAAGGATAAAGGATCTAGTAATTGGGGATATGCTTGGGTTCCAGTAATTGGACCAATCATTGGGTGTATTTTAGCTGCCCTTTTGATGATGGCGCTTTCTTAATTTAAGATGATGTTATCGCTTCTGCAGCAATATAAGCAGTAGTCCAAGCATTTTGAAAATTAAACCCTCCAGTAATGGCATCGACGTTAATTATTTCACCTGCAAAGTATAAATTGGGATGAATTTTGCTTTCAAAAGTTTTAAAATTTATTTCCTTTAAATCCACACCACCGGCAGTTACAAATTCCTCTTTATAAGTGCTTTTACCTTCAACAAAAAATTCTGATTTAGTCAATTGATCCGTTAAATTCTGCAGTTGAATTTTTGAAACATCTGCCCATTTTGTTGTTTCAGAAATGCCTGATGCTTTTACCAGATTTATCCATAGGCGCCTAGGAATTTCAACAGCATTGGTTCTAAGAACCGTTTTTTTTGTTTCAACATCTTTTATTTGCATTAATAGACGTAGAATTCCTCCTATATGGTAATCAGGCAACCAGTTTACAATAATTTTAAAATTATACTTATAATCGTTCAATACTTTTGCTCCCCATGCTGATAGTTTTAAAATAACCGGACCACTCATGCCCCAATGTGTAATCAGCAAAGGACCTTCTGACTCTAACTTTGGGGGTTTCGGTATTTTACTTTTAAGCGCTACAGAAATTTTTGTGCTTCCATATTTTATAGCCTCAACTTTTACCCGAGCATTAGTACTGACCCCTTGAATACCGTTTATTCTATGGTCCTGTATATTAAAAGTAAACAATGAAGGTACTGGTGTTTCTATGGTATGACCCAAATTCCTTAACAACTGCCATATTTTTGGATTACTGCCTGTAGCCAATAAAACTTTTCTTGCATGATAGGTTTTTTTATAAGATTGTACCATCCAACCTCCAGGGTTATCCATTGCTTGTGATAACGCAATATCCACTACTGAGCTATTTTTAAGCAATGTTATACCAAGCCTATCTACTTCATTAAGAAAACAATCTATTATAGTTTGCGAAGAATTACTTGAAGGAAACATTCTACCATCCTCTTCAACTTTTAAAGGCACTCCTCTTTCTTCAAAAAAACTTACCGTATCACCACTGCAAAAAGTATGAAAAGGGCCTAAAAGTTCTTTCTCCCCTCTTGGATAGTTCTTAACTATTTCATTGGGAACAAATTCAGCGTGAGTCACATTACAACGACCTCCACCCGAAACTTTCACTTTGGTAAGCACTTCTTTGCCACGTTCCAAAATAGCAATTTTCATATTTGGCGAAGCCTCCGCCATATGTATGGCAGAAAAAAACCCAGCGGCTCCTCCTCCTATTATGATTACATCAAACATGAATTAATTGATTCGCTCAGGATAGTTAGTTATTATTCCATCTACTCCCATTCTTTTTACTTTTTCAATATCGGAAGGTTCATTCACAGTCCAAGTATAAATTTTAAAACCTGCTGCTTTTATTTTCTTCACATTTTCTTCCGTAAGGGTTTCAAAATCAGGATTAATGGCTATAGCTCCCAGTTCTTTGGCAATGGCAATAGCATCTAAAGGGTCTTCTTCCGTAAGTATAGCAATAGGAATATCTGGATTGTGTTTTCTCATTTCTTTTAGCTCATCCCATTTAAAACTAGAGATAATTAAATTTTCCTGATTCCAACCTCTTTTAGCGGTATAATATTTCAAAATGTGATTGACCTTTTCAGCGGTATCACCTCCTTTAAGTTCAACATTCAATTTAGTCTTATTATCAACCAATTTTAGCACATCTTGTAACAAAGGTATCTTATGATTGCCGTCTAAGGTTAAGCGATTTAAATCTGCAACATTATACTCTTCTATATTTCCACCACCATTAGTTAAGCGCTCTACCCTCTTGTCATGAAAAACAGCTATCTCTCCACTTTTTATCGTAAAGACATCTATTTCAATCATGTCAACCCCCAAATCCATTGCTTTTTGAATAGAAGCTAATGTGTTTTCAGTTTCATGTCCCATAGCTCCTCTATGACCAATTACCATAAATTTTGGATTTTTATTTGTACACGAAAAAATGCCAATCAATGCAAAAATATATACTTGTGCTTTTATTTTCATTTTTTATTTCTACAATTTTAATAAAAGTACAATATGGGAACGATATTTAAGTTTTTTCTGACAACGAAAACATTAAAAATAGTGATTTATCATGTCACATTCTTATTGATAACGCTAAATGTTTATTGTATCTTCTGAAAATTAACATTTTCTATGTGTTATCAACATAATACATGAAATTAATTTATTGAAACTGAACAGCATAACCTATAACATTTACAACATATCAAGAAATATAATTATCACCTATACACCAATTTCCGTATGGAATATTAGTTAACAAAATCAAGATAAGGTTTTTGGTTTTAGATTACAACTTAAAAATGAATGACTCCAGTGGCTGAATTTTTATAGTAAATTTCCCTAATTCTTCTTCAACTATTAAATCTGTACTAGTTTTTTGATATAATTGGTCTGTTATTTTATATACGCCTTTTTCAAGATTCCATTTCTTAATAATCTCTTTAGGAAGTTTCAATTCAAGAGAATAGCTTTCATCTGCATTAAAATTGGATATAACAATAAGCTTTTCATTTTCAGACCAACGCACATAGGATAAAACTCTATGGTCATAATTTTCTGTATGCTCTTTATTATAAAAGTGAATTTCTTGATAGTCTCCCATAAGAGCATCACTGTTTATGGTAAAATTCAAAAGTCTTTTATAAAAATCTCTAAGCTCCTTTTCTTTCTGCGAAAGTTGTCCCCCATCAAACTTTTTATCATTGACCCATCGTTGGTGGTGAGGCACACCTATATAATCAAAAATAGATGTCCTACTGGGTTGTCCAAACCCCGCATTCTCAGCTCCTGGCTCACCAACCTCCTGTCCAAAATAAATCATAGTGGGCGAGGTACTAATGGTCGTGGAAACTACCATTCCCGGTTTTCCCTTTTGAGCACTCCCAACAAATTCTGGGCTTGCAATTCGCTGCTCGTCATGATTCTCTAGAAAATGAAGCATTTGATGCTCAATATCTTTCATCCCATTTTGCACAACAGGAATATGATCTGTCCAGCCATAACCCTTCATAATGTGCTTGAGACCATCATAAAATTCTACCTTATCATATAAATAATCCATTTTACCTAAATGAATATATGCCCTATACAAATCTGGATTGTAAACCTCAGCTAGTAAAAACGCCTCGGGGTTCCTCATCTTGATATTTGAATTCATATAGCTCCAAAACGCTACTGGAACCATTTCTGCCATGTCATATCTAAATCCATCAACACCCATGTCTAACCAATACAAAGCAATGTCTTTGAATTTTTTCCACGAATCTGGAACCTTTTTATTTTTCCAAAAATTAAAATGAGCTACATAATCTTTTTTGTCAAACCCATTTGGCAGTTCATCAAAATCCTTTGTGCCGTCAGGTCTAACGCCATAATTGATTTTTACGGTCTCATACCAATCATTAAAATTAGGTTGGGACAAACGCGAACCATTTCCAGTCCATTTTGTGGGAATTTCTTTAAATGTATTGTCAGCAATACTATTTTCTTCTCCACCTAACGGTAAATACCCATCTTGCCATTCTGGTACTTTAAAGGCTTCCTTGGGGTTATAATAAAAATTGTTGTCTTTGTTGTATACCACTGAAACATCATCACTGGCTCCAAAATCTTCTACACCAATTGGGTTTACACTCCCCTCATAGCTTCTGGCAATGTGGTTGGGAACAATGTCAATAATAACTTTTAATCCATTTTCATGACTTCGATTTATGAGTTCCTTAAACTCTTCTAGTCTGTTTTTTGGGTCAACGGCTAAATCTGGATTAACATTATAATAATCTTTTACTGCGTACGGAGAGCCCGCCCTACCCTTTACCACATCTGGATCATCGTTAGATATGCCATAAGGAGAATAATCGTTAATTACAGCATGGTGGGGAACGCCGGTGTACCAAATATGTGTAATTCCCAATGCTTGTATTTCTTTTAATGCTTCATCAGTAAAATCAACAAATTTTCCAACACCATTCTCTTCAATGGTTCCCCATGGTTTATTAGTCGTATTTGTATTTCCAAATAACCTTGTAAAAACCTGGTAGACCACCTTTTTCCCCTCTTTCCTTTTCATCGGTTTTTCTTGATTTTTATGTACTGTATTGCATGAAATAAAAAGTATAATTAGAACTACTAATAAAGGAACTCTTTTTCGCATTTCTCCAGATTATATGTTACCCTAATTTGTTGGCTGTAATAGCACTTTTTCACCATTAACAAGGATAGTTATTTCTTCCTCACCTTCCAATAAAAAATCATTGCTTTTATCACTGACTTTAACCTTAATAATTGTATTCCTAAAATTAATTTTAAAAGAATAGGCCTCCCATTGTTTTGGAATTCTTGGTTCAAAGGAAAGGGTATCATCAATGATTCGCATTCCTCCAAAACCTTCAACAACACTCATCCAAGTCCCAGCCATAGAAGTAATGTGTAAGCCTTCTTCCACTTCAGTATTATAATCGTCTAAATCTAAACGGGATGTACGCAGGTAAAAAGCATAGGCCTCTTCCATTCTGTTTAATTTAGCAGCCTGAATACTATGCACACAAGGAGAAAGTGAAGATTCATGAACAGTATAAGGTTCATAAAAATCAAAATTGTTTTTCAATTCTTCAATTGAAAAATGATCCTCAAAAAAATAAAGCCCTTGTAAAACATCCGCTTGTTTTATATATGGGGAACGAAGAATCCTATCCCAACTCCATTTTTGATTAATAGGGCGTTCCGATTTTGGCAAATCATTGACCTTAATTAATTCCTTATCTAAAAACCCATCTTGTTGTAAAAACACCTGATGCTTTTCTGAATATGGAAAATACATATTGGATGCAATTTTTGACCATTCACCCAACTCGACATCATACAATTTAGTCTTATCAATTATCCTTTTATAATCCTCGGGGTAATCTTCTTTCACCTTTTCTATTTGATCGAGTGTATAGTCAAGGCACCATTTGGCTATATAGTTAGTATACCAGTTATTGCTCACATTATTTTCATACTCATTGGGACCTGTTACGCCCAAGATTACATACTGCTGTGCTTTGGTGGAAAAATTTGTCCTTTGATACCAGAAACGTGCAATGCCTACCAACACTTCTAGTCCCATTTCTATGATATATGAATAATCTCCTGTATACCTATAATAGTTAAAGATTGCAAATGCTATTGCACCATTTCTATGGATTTCCTCAAAAGTTATTTCCCATTCATTATGACATTCTTCGCCATTCATGGTCACCATGGGGTAAAGGGCCGCCCCGTTTTTAAATCCCAATTTTTCAGCATTCTCAATGGCTTTTTCCAAATGATTGTAGCGGTACTCTAAAAGATTTCTCGCCACTTGCTGGTTTTTGGTTGCCATATAAAAAGGAATGCAATATGCCTCCGTATCCCAATATGTACTGCCTCCGTACTTTTCACCTGTAAATCCTTTTGGACCAATATTCAATCTAGAATCTTTCCCTAAATAGGTCTGGTTCAATTGAAAAATATTAAATCGGATACCTTGCTGTGCTTTTATATCTCCCTCAATAACAATATCGCTCATTTTCCATATGTCTGCCCAAGATTCTTTTTGTTTCTGTAACAAGGTGTTAAAGCCAAGATTGGTTACCTCATCCATTACGGTATTAGCTGCGTTTATTAAATCTGAGGGATCATGATTTCTAGAAACCGTGTATCCTCCAAATTTGTAAAGCGTTATATTTTCTCCCTTTTTCAAATCATGCTCAAACTCGAGCTCTACATATGCCTCCTTGGCTTCCCCTATTTTACCTTCTATTTGAATACCAGAAGATGTAGCACTCGCCTCCATAAAAGTACAGGTAGCCAAATTTGTTTTCATGGTATGCGCTTCAATAAAAGCTCTATTCCTTTCAGAAGTTACTTTGGTGGTGTTCCAAAATTTATCTTCCCAATTACTATCTTCATTGGTGATACCGCTATCCAAATAGGGTATCATTTTAATTTTTGCATCAGAATTAAGCACTTCCAATGTATACTGAATGGCACCTACCTCATCAAAGTTTAAACTTAAAAATCGGGTTATATTTACCGATACTTGAATTTCATTCGGCAAAGTCGCTACAAAACTTCTTTGGTACCAGCCCTCTTTCATATTAAGTTCCCTCCGAAAGTTGTCTACTTTTCTACAAGTGTTCAAATCCAAAGTAACATCATTTATAAATATATTGATGCCAATCCAGTTTGGAGCATTTAAAACCTTGGCAAAATATTCTGGATACCCATTTTTCCACCAACCAACACGAGTCTTATCTGGATAATAAACTCCGGCAATATAACTTCCTTGAAATGTCTTTCCAGAATATTGCTCCTCAAAGTTGGCACGTTGCCCCATTGCTCCATTCCCTATGCTGAATAGACTCTCCGAAGATTTTACATTTTCTTTATCAAACCCCTCCTCAACAACAGACCATTCATCAGGTTTTATATATTCTTGGTTCATCTACGTTCCGTTAATTCTTTAATAAATTCGATTTCGATTTCTTTAAAATTATTGAAGTTATAATCGGCATGAGAAAGTATTTTTTTATTTCCTATTCCAATGCTAACCATTTTTGCTGCATTAGCCGCTTCCACTCCTGCCACCGCATCTTCAAACACCACGCAGTTTTCTGGAGCTACTCCAAGTTGTTTGGCAGCAATTAAAAAAACTTCTGGATCTGGCTTGGCCTTGGTCACATTGTTACCGTCTGCAATAACATCAAAATAATGCAGTAAGTGAACCTTTTCTAGAATGGGCTTGGCATTTTTACTTGCTGAACCCAATGCTATAGGCATCTTATTTTCTTTTAAATAGTTTAAAATTTTGGGGACATCTGGCAATATTTCAGATTCGTTCATTTTTTCAATATAGGCTAGATAGTCAACATTTTTTTCTATCATCCATCTATTGAATTGTTCGGTATTGGCTTCTATATTTCCTATATCTAATAAAATCTCCATGCACCTTTTTCTACTGACTCCTTTAAAAAGTTCATTTTGGTCTTCAGTAAATTCAAATCCCAATTCATTAGCTAGTTTCTTCCATGCCAGATAATGGTATTTGGCAGTGTCTACTATGACACCGTCCAAATCAAAAATAAATCCAATTTTATTCATTTAATTGATACGTAATCGCATTTTTGTTTGTTATTAAAAAGTTTGACAAACCAGCAAGAATTAAACTTATACCCGCTACCGTCATTGCATTAATTGCCTCATCTCCCAATAAACCAGAGACATAATTAATACCGCCCAATGCTGCAATAATTTGAGGAATTACGATGAACATATTGAAGATTCCCATAATCACGCCCATTTTTTTAGGATCAACAGAACTAGATAGCATTGCATAAGGCATTGAGAGAATACTTCCCCATGCAATTCCTATGAGGATAAAACAATACTTTAAATTTTCTGGAGATGTATAATACATTAAAATAAACCCAAACCCTCCTAGGATAAGTGAAAACATGTGGACAAATTTTCTGTTTATCCTTTTCTTTGAAGTATAGAATACAAGAATAAGAGCAAATCCCATTGATGACAATCCATATATACCCATGGCCGAACCAACAGAATTAGAGGCTTCTTGAAAGGCGGTGTTTACCACATCAAATGCTTCTTTTTGAATACTGTTGGTCATATCATAAGCAGATTCAATTGGTGCCGGAGCATTAAACACATGTTCAGTAAGTGCAGGGTTTGCTAAACTCCACATTGTAAAAAAAGCAAACCAACTAAAAAACTGAATCAAGCCTAACCTTTTCATTGTGGTCGGCATAGACCTTATATTCCCAAGAATATCAGAAATAAATGAACTTTTGGATTCCCTCTTTTCTCGTTCAAACGCTTCCAAATCTTCGGGAGGATATTCTGTTGTAGTAAAAACGGTATAAAAAATACTGGCTAAAAACACAAAAGCCCCAACAGCAAAAGCAACCTTAACAGACATTGGCACCACACCAGGTGCTGCCAAATTACTGACCCCCAACTGTGTCATCATCCATGGTAGATTACTTGCTACCCATGTGCCAATGCCAATAATAAGTGTTTGCATCACAAAACCATAAGAACGCTGTGAATTTGGCAACTTATCTGCGACCAATGCTCTAAAGGGTTCCATTGAAATATTGATGGAAGCATCCAGAATCCATAGAAAGCCAGCTGCTACCCAGAGCACTGGTGAATGTGGAACAAAGAGTAGTGCCAAAGAACTTAAGATTGCACCTATTAAAAAATAAGGTCTCCTTCTACCCCATCTTACACTCCAAGTTCTATCACTTAAATATCCAACAACTGGTTGTACTAAAAGGCCTGTCAATGGTGCGGCAATCCATAATAATGGAATAGCATCTTTTTCTGCACCCAGTGTTTGAAAAATACGTGACATGAATCCTCCTTGCAAAGCAAAACCAAACTGTATACCCAAAAATCCAAAACTCATGTTCCAGATTTCCCAAAAACTTAATTTATTTTTTTTCATAGTTATAACATATTATATAGAAGCAGATGGTGTTATTTGGAAGGTGTAGTTATTTCTGGTTAAGTTTTAACAAAATAGAACTGGGCTTCATAAAAGCATAACATCACAGGTAAGGTAATAAGTCAATTAATGGTTGAATCTCCTTCAATAAGAGTAGATTTAATAACTTCTGTTCTATAAATTTCATTTTCTTCTTCACTTTCAATTTTCTCTATGAGCATTTCAGCCGCCGCCTCACCCATTCTACCTCCATGTTGGTCAACTGTTGTTAGGCGGGGATTTGCGTATCTAGACAAAAGCCCATCAGTAAACCCAATAAAGGAAATATCTTCTGGCACTTTAAGTCCCTTTCTTTGAACTACCCTCATGGCTCTTATACCAAAAGTCTCGTTAACTGATAAAACTGCGTCAATTTCTTGCTTATCAAAAAATTCTTCAATGGGAGTATCGTCCATATCAAAATGATCTAATTCCAAAATGAGGTTTTCATTTATTTCAAAATTATTGTCTAAAAGTGCTTGCCGATATCCCCTATCCCTTTCTTTGCTAACACTAAAGTAACTTGCAGTAGTTAATAGCGCTATTTTTTTGTTACCGTTATCAATAAGTTTTTTTACTGCTTTATAGGCCCCAACTTTATCATCAATAATCACCTTATCACAAGCTACTTCATTGGTGACTCGATCAAACAATACCAAAGGAATGCCTTGTTCTGTTATTTCTTTTAAGTGATCAAAGTTATTTTTCATTTCAGTTTCTTCAGAAATTGCTAAAATAAAACCGTCTATACTTCCATTTGCCAATAACTCAATATTAATAACTTCTTTCTCATAAGATTCATTTGTAACACATATAATAAGGTTGTAACCTTTAGTATTTGCATAGGTCTGAATTCCCTTAATGACAGTTGAAAAAAAGTGATGTACAATTTCAGGAATAATAACTCCAATATTTTTTGTTTGGCGATTCTTAAGGCTTAATGCTATGCTATTAGGTCTATAATTTGACATTTTAGCAAATGCCCGTATTTTATCCTTTGTATCTTTACTAATTTCTCCGCTGTCTTTTAAAGCCTTTGACACGGTAGAAATAGAGACTTCAAGTTCTCTTGCAATTTGCTTAAGTGTAATTTTTTTTTTCAAAACGGCTTTAAAATTTTGTTCTCCTTATTATAAACTCAGCACTTCGCTTAATTGTAGTCAAAAGTCTCTGAAGCTGGAATTGCAATGATAGAAACACTATCCTTTTAATTGCAATCCGTTGCGTAAACAATCCCACAGTTGGCGACAAACTGTCAATAACTCTTTGAAAAAGGCTGTATTTTACGAATATACTATATTGTGGTATTACATATTAGGATTAACCTAATAATATAAATATTTATCAACACTCAAACGGTTTCGTAGCATTTAATGGGGCTTATTGCCAGAATTTAATTTTTTTTTATATATTTTTAGCCCAAACTAAATTAACTTTCTATGAAGATTACGCTACTAAAAAGCTTGTTAATTACAGGAGCATTTTTATGCTTTGGTATAACACAAGCTCAAGAAGTAAACGGAACAGTTTCGGATGCTAATGGCCCATTACCAGGGGCAAGTGTTGTTGTAAAAGGCACCACAAATGGTACACAAACCGATTTTGATGGTAATTATACCATTAATAGTGATGGTGGAGAAATTTTGGTGTTTAGCTATATTGGCTTTAAAACATCTGAAATTGCCATCAATGGCCAAAGTACAATTAATGTTATCCTTGAAGAAGACGCAGAAGCTTTGGATGAGGTAATCATAATTGGTTATGGTACTACAACTGTAAAAGATGCTACAGGTTCGGTTTCAGCCGTAACCTCGGATGATTTTAACGGTGGGATAATAAGCTCACCTGAGCAATTGATTCAAGGTAAAACTGCTGGAGTAAACATCCAACAAACAAGTGGTGAGCCTGGAGGAGGAATAAGCATTAACATTAGAGGGGCAAACTCTGTACGTTCTAACAACAATCCTTTATTCGTTGTGGATGGAGTAGCATTGTTTGGACAAAGTACAGACGCACAAGGAACAGTGAGTAATTCCGCTAACAGTGCCGACCAAGGAAACCCACTTGCCTTTTTAAATCCTAACGATATAGAAAGCATGAGTATCCTAAAAGATGCCTCAGCAACTGCAATTTACGGATCTAGGGGTGCAAATGGAGTTATTATTATTACGACTAAGACTGGTAAAGCTTCTTCTGGTGGCAAATTAGAGTTCTCCTCTAACCTTACCATCTCAAGACCAGTGAGAAAGTTTGATCTTCTTAGCCGAGACGAATATCTTGATGCCTTACCTGATTTTGGTGGTGATCCAGTTGCAAATAATTTTGGAGCTAACACAGATTGGCAAGAAGTATTATTAAGAAGTACTGCATCTACCAACCAAAACCTTTCATATTCTAACAATTATGGTTCTGGAAATATTCGCGCTACACTAGGTTACCAAAAACAATTTGGTATTATAGAAAAATCAGAATTTGAAAGAATTACTGGGAGAGTAAATTTAAACCAAAGATTTTTTGATGACAAATTACTTATTGGAATTCAAACTTCTATATCAAGGGTAAATAATCAAAGACCACCTTTAGATAATAGAGCTGGTGCACAGGGAGATTTATTGGGAGCCGCCTATGCAGCCAATCCTACTTGGCCAGCTGATTCTAATTTTAGACCAGATGGTAGTATTTCAATAAACCCTTTGAATATGTTGGCTGAAACAAGAAGTATTACAAATACAAACAGGTTTCTAGTAAATGGTTCAGCAGAATATAAGTTCACTCCAGAATTTTCAGCCAAAGTAAATTTAGGATATGACAAGTCTACCAGTGAGAACGTATCTGTTTTAAGTGGAGATGTGTTCTTACAAAGTATCACAGATAATGGTTTTGGAACGTTTAACAGTTTAGATCGTGACAATAAAACAATGGAAATTACAACCAGTTATTTTAAAGAATTTGACAACTCCAGTTTTGATGTTGTTGCTGGTTATGCTTTCCAAGATTTTAGAACTAGAGGACGTAATGCACAAGCCCGTGGTTTTAGCTCTACTGATCTTAACGTGATGAGTTCTGATCTTAAAACAGCTGTAAATAGAGCCGCTGCTGCTGCCACAGGCCGGTATCAGCAATATTTTTATGCAACGAATTTCTCAGGTCTAAACATCAATAGATTATTTCCAACTTCTGGGACTGATAATGTTGAGTATACGCATACTGGAGATGTGCAAGCAATGTCTGCAGACACATATGACAACACAGATGAGTTGCAGTCCTTTTTTGGAAGAGTAAATTATAGTTATGCCAATAAATATTTACTAACAGCAACAGTAAGAGCGGATGGCTCCTCTAGATTTGGACCTGAAAACCAGTATGGCTATTTTCCTTCAGCGGCTTTAGCTTGGAAATTAAGTGAAGAAGATTTTGTAGGTGATAATGTTTCCACTCTTAAATTACGTGTAAGTGCAGGTAAAACTGGAAACCAAGATGGATTAGGTTACGGTAACTTTGTTGCTCGTCAACGGTATGGCGGAGTTGGCATTAATAACGATAACACCATTAACCAAAATGGTCTTACTATTGTTGCTACAGATCGTCCTGATTTAAAATGGGAATCTACAAATGACTTTAACTTTGGTTTAGACTTTGGTTTTAATAATGATCGTTTTAGTGGTAGTGTTGATGTGTATCATAGAGATACTCAAGATGTTCTGTTAAGAACTCCTCCAGCATTTCCTGCTACAACACCTTTTCAATTCTCTAATGTAGATGCGAGTATAATTAACCAAGGAATAGAGCTTGCTTTAGCTTATGATTTTATTCAAACTGATGATGTAACCTTCTCAACTTCCTTTAATATTGCTTATAACAAAAATGAGATTCAAGATTTTGCTGGAGCAATTAACTCAGGACCTATCAATGGACCAGGTTTATCAGGTGCATTTGCACAACGTTTTGAGGCAGGATACTCCTTATTCTCATACTATATGGCAGTATTTGAAGGCTTTGATAACACAGGGAATCCTATTTACACAGATGTTGATGGCAACGGTGTTGGTGATCCAGATGTTGACAAAATATTTGTAGATGAAGATGGTCTTCCAGATATTACTTCTGGTCTATCCTTAAACCTAAACATTAAGAACTGGGATTTTGGAGCCTATTTCTCTGGACAATTTGGCTTCTCTGTGTACAACAATACAGCGAATGCATTATTAAATGCTGGTCAATTAGGTACAGCACGTAATGTTACTCGTAACGTGCTTACAGAAGGCGAAGATCCTGGTGCATCTACCGCAGTGTCTACTAGATTCTTAGAAAAGGGTGACTTTGTAAGATTCCAAAATGCTTCTATAGGATACAATGTTCCAGTAACTGGAGAGGGTCTATTTAATAGTTTAAGATTATCTTTAACTGGACAAAACCTATTTTTGATAACTGATTATAGTGGTGCAGATCCAGAAGTAAGTGTACCTACAGGTAACTTAAACGCTGCCAACTTACCAACAAGAGGTATAGATTGGTCTGCTTACCCTAATCCAATGTCTATAACATTTGGCATTAATGCGTCCTTTTAAATAAAAAAAAAGTTAGAAAAATGAAAAATAATAAATTTAAAATATTTGGGTTATCCTTAGTTACATTATTAGGGATAACGGCATGTTCCGATTTGGAAATAGAGGAAACCGATTCTTTTATTACTGAAGGTTTTCAGGGATTAGAAAACGCTTCTTCTGCATTGGAAGGACTGTACGGAAGTATTAGAGGTCAGTTATCTGATCAAGCAAATACTTATGCACTTAGAGAAGTAACTACAGACGCACAATTGATTCCAACAAGGGGTGCTGACTGGGGAGATAATGGTCGTTGGAGAAAATTACACCAACATGAATGGGGATTGGAAGAGAGTGACATCCTTACACCATTTCAACAATGGACTTCTAACCAATTACTTGCATCACAAATTATGGATGAGCGTAGTAATGCCCCTGCCTCGGATGCCTTAGAAGCAAGATTTCTTAGAGCCTTTAGCATGTGGAATTCTCTAGATTTATTTGGACAAGTACCTTATAGAGATACCCAATTATCATCTTCAGAATTACCTGTCGTTCTTTCTGGTGTAGAAGCTGTAAATTTCATAATTGCAGATTTAGATATATGCATTGCAGGTTTGCCAAGTACTGCTGGTGGAGCTGGTGATGACTTAGTAAGTCCATCAAAATCAGCAGCACGTTTCTTAAAAGCCAAAATGCTTTTGAATAAGCATATCTATGAAAACCAATTGGTAGAAGGAACTACTGGTACAGCCAGTTCTTCTGATATGGCTGAGGTTATTTCTTTGGTAGATCAAATTACAGCTGATGGGTTCGCCTTACAAGCTGGTTATTTTGATTTATTTCTGCCAACAGCAGACAATGAAACAATCTGGTATACAGAAACTAGTGTACAAAACCTTATATATGCTCCTTTGCATGTTAATTCTTTTGGATTAGCCGGTGGTGGTGGTTGGAATGGTTTTAGTACTCTTGCTGAATTTTATGATTTATTTGAAGGCGACCCTAACATTAATAGAGTAGCTACAGATTTAACATTATTAGATGGTCAAGAAGAAAGAAGGGGTGGTACGCCTCCTGAAGGATTACCTTTTACTGGAACTTCTGGTCAAGATTCCGCTGATGGTTATGAGTTTGGCTCTAATATTGGTTATGGTTTCTTAATCAACCAACAATATGATTTAGATGGCTCCAAATTACAAGATAGACAAGGTGATGATCTACAGTTTAAAAGAGAATTTACTGATGGAACCGGTGCTAAAAATTTGATTAACAACAACGAGCAAACTGGTGTAAGAATCATAAAGCACAACCCTCGTAATGGTACTGGTACTCAGCATAAAATTCAATTTAGATATGCAGATGCACATTTAATGAAAGCTGAAGCAATGCTAAGAAGTGGTGGAGACCCAACAGCCCTTGTTAATGAATTAAGAATTTTAAGAGGAGCTAGCGCTTTAGCCTCTGTGAACGAACAAGAGCTTTTAGATGAAAGAGGTAGAGAGTTGTATACAGAAGGATGGAGAAGAAACGATTTAATTCGTTTTGGTCAATACCTAAGAGATTGGGAGTTTAAAGGCGCGTCTGAAATAAATAATGAAAAAAGACTTTTATTTCCTATTCCATTACCACAAGTTTTGGCTAATCCAAACATAGTACAGAACCCAGGTTACTAAGGGATTAAAATTAAAGATTATAAAACCCGCTCAATTGAGCGGGTTTTCTTTATTAAACATTTCATTGCAACCTAACTACCATCAATAATTCATTTATTAAAATGAATTATTTTAACATGAACTTTTACGTTTCATAAAAGAACATACTAAATTTGTAGTTCAATAATCCAGTATATATTAATGTTGTTTTGAAACTGAGGCAATTAATCAGTAGGTACATGCAGAAAAAATATATAACCCTATTAGTCATATCGTTGGCGCTTTCCTGTACCAAAAATGAAAAACTTTTCACGAAGGTAAGCCTCTCCACATCTCATGTTCAATTTAATAATACATTAACCCCAACACCAGACCTTAACATTCTTAATTATCTATACTATTATAATGGCGCAGGCATTGCTGCTGCCGACTTCAACAATGATGGTTTAATAGATTTATTTTTTACAGGAAATCAGGTTCAAGATAAGTTATACCTAAATAAGGGAAACCTCCAATTTCAAGACATTACAATATCAGCTGGTATTACACTTGATAATAACTGGTCCACAGGAGTTAGTCATGTGGATATTAACAATGACGGACTTTTGGATATTTACATTTGCAAAGCTTCGGGTTATAGAGCGTTAGAAGGAAAGAATTTATTATATATAAATCAAGGAATTAATGATGATGGAATTCCACAATTTAAGGAAGATGCCAAATCTTATGGTTTAGATTTTGCTGGCCTAAGTACACATGCTGCGTTTTTTGATTATGATTTGGACGGAGATTTGGATGCCTACCTCTTAAATCATTCTGTTCACCCTAATCATAATTACGGTCGTGGTTCCCAGCGAAATGGGTTTAGTGATATTTCCGGAGATGTCCTATTAGAAAATCAAAATGGCAAATATGTTGATATAAGTAAAAAATCTGGGATTTTTCAAGGTAAATCTGGCTATGGATTAGGAGTGTCAATAAGTGACATTAACAATGATGGTTATCCAGACATTTATGTTGGAAATGATTTTTTCGAGAATGATTACCTATACATAAATCAAAAAGATGGCACCTTCAAAGAAACGATTACCCAAAACAAAGGCAACATTGGGCATACCTCCCACTTTTCCATGGGAAATAACATCGCGGATATAAACAATGATGGTTTGGTAGACATAATATCCCTAGATATGCTACCAGAAAATTTAGAAACCTACAAAACCTCTGGACTAGAATATGGTTATTCCATATACAACCAATACCTTAAAAATGGCTACGCACCACAATACATGCAAAATAGCCTTCAGCTTAATACCGGTGGTGGGTATTTCTCTGAAATATCTCATTTAAGCGAAATTTCAGCTACAGAATGGTCTTGGGGAACGCTGCTGGCAGATTTTGATAATGATGGACATAAAGACCTCTTCATAACCAATGGCATAAAAGGAGCTACAAATGATATGGATTATCTACGTTTCATATCAAATGAAGATATTCAAAAGAGAATAGACCAAGGAATGACCAAAACGGACATGCCTTTGGTCTCAGAAATACCTGAAAAAAAAGTCCCTAACTACTTTTTTAAAAATAATGGAGACCTAACTTTCCAAAACGTAACAAAGAAATGGTTCCATGATGAAGCAAGCTTTAGTAATGGCACTATAACAGCAGACCTAGATAACGACGGCGACCTAGACATTGTAGTCAACAATGTAAATGAAACCGCTCACATCCTAGAAAACAACTCCAAAAAAGGAAACTATTTAAAAATTGAATTTGAAGGGCCTCTAAATAACCCATTTGGAATTGGCGCAAAAGTACTTGCCTATTCCAGCGAAACCCTCTTACAAGAGAACCATATAGCAAAGGGTTATCTTTCGGCAACACCACCAATAGTTCACCTAGGATTAGGCAACGATTCTATTATTGATTCAATTAAGGTAAGCTGGCCAGGAGGAAAGTTTGAAGTTTTAAAATTCATCAAATCAAACAGAACAATAAAAGTCAACTACAAAAATGCAATTCAGAAGAAAACTTCCCTAGCCAATTCAGAGAAAAAACATTTTACAATAAATGATACGCTTGTAAATTACACTCACAAAGAGTATCCGACTTTGGATTTTGACCGCTCTCCTTTAATCCCTTTTGCCAATTCCAATAATGGGCCATGCATCTCAATAGGAGACGTTAATAATGATGGGCTAAAAGATATTTACATAGGTGGTGCCAAGAGACAACCAGGAGCTTTATTCGTGCAAAATAATTTAGGAAAATTTACAAAAAGGCAGGAAGAACTGTTTGACTCACACAATTCAAACGAAGATACAGCAAGTACTTTTTTTGATGCCAATGGTGATGGATACCAGGATTTAATGGTGGCTAGTGGTGGTAATGAGTTTACTACTGGCAAAACGATGCAACCACGTCTTTATATGAACACCAATGGAATTCTATATCTTAAAGAAGGAGCATTTAATAAAATTGAAACCAATGCTTCGCAGATAACTTCTGGAGATTTAGATAATGACGGGGATATAGACCTTATTCTAACATCTGACCAAGTCTCTAGACAATTTGGAAAGACCGCTAAGCAACATATTTTAATAAACGATGGCGTAGGAAATTTTACAGATTTAACAAAACAAATTGCACCAGCTTTAGAATTTATTGGAGGTGTAAAAGATGTTAAACTGCAAGACCTCAATAAAGACGGACTATTGGACCTCATTGTTGTTGGCCATTGGATGCCAATTTCTATCCTTATTAATAATGGAAAACAATTAACTTTGCAAAAGAATAACGGACTAGAAAATTCCAATGGTTGGTGGAATAATATCACAGTCACAGACATTGACAAGGATGGAGATTTGGATTTTATTTGTGGTAATTGGGGCTTAAATTCAAGATTCAGGGCGTCCATAGACAATCCAGTTACGCTGTATAGAAATGATTTTGACCAAAATGAAAGTATAGAACCTCTGGTTACCTATTTTCATAAAAATACACAAACAGCATTTGCCTCAAAAGATGAATTAGTAAAACAAATGCCCTTTTTAAATAAAGAATTTCTTTCTTATTCCAAATTTGCTCAAGCAAGTTTAAATGACCTCTTTGGAAAAGAGAACCTAGACCAATCAGAAAAGAAATATGTTTATGAATTGCAAAGTTGTGTTTTTATGAATGATGGCAACGGAAAGTTCACAAAAAAGGTATTACCACTTATTGCTCAGGCTTCTCAAGTTAATGATATTGCAGTAGAAGATATAAATAATGATGGTTTTATTGATTTAATATTAATTGGCAACAATCATCACATAAGCACACAACTTGGTAGGTTAGACGCCAACCATGGAATAATTTTACAAAACGATAAGGACGGTGGTTTTTCCTGGGACAAAAAAAATGGCTTAGGCATTACAGGAGTATCAAGGACAATTAATGCTATTACTATACTGGGAAAAGAAGGTTACATTATTGGTAGAAATGATAATACCCCTATTATTTTACAAAAAAACTAAACTAAAGATGAAAGGATATATTTTAAAATTTTGTTGTTTACTATTCATAGTCAGCTCATGTAAGAAAAAAAATGATCCAACGGTCGTTACTAAAACCAAAGAGACTTTATTTACCCTACTTAGTTCAGAAGAAACAGGAGTAGATTTTATAAATAAAGTAGCTAATCAGAAAGACTTTAATATTTTTAAATACCGAAATTTCTATAATGGTGGAGGTGTAGCTATTGGTGACATTAATAATGATGGTTTAGCTGATATCTACCTTACTGGCAATATGGAAACAAACAAATTATACCTCAACAAGGGAAATATGCAATTTGAAGACATTTCTCTAAAAGCTGGTGTAGAAGGAGATAAACCTTGGTCTACAGGAGTAGTAATGGTAGATTTAAATTCTGACGGATTACTAGATATCTATGTTAGTAATGCTGGAAATTTAGAGGGAAATAATCATGATAATGACCTTTATATTAATAATGGAGATTTAACCTTTACAGAAAAGGCCGATGAGTTCAATTTGGCAAAAACAGGGTTTTCTACCCATGCTTCATTTTTTGATTATGACAAAGACGGAGATTTGGATGCCTATATTCTAAATAATAGTAACATCCCGGTTAGTAGCTTAGGTTATGCGGAACAACGTGAAGTCCGTGCCCAGGATTGGGAAGGTGTACCACATATATTCCGAGGTGTTGGAGATATGCTCCTTAGAAATGATAATGGAAAATTTGTTGATGTAAGCCAAGAGGCTGGTATTTATGGAAGCCTTATAGGTTTTGGATTGGGCGTATTGGTTACAGACATTAACCAAGACCTATACCCTGATATTTATGTTTCTAACGATTTTTATGAAAGAGACTATCTGTATATTAATCAGAAAGATGGCACCTTTACAGAAGAAATTAAAAACTACACTTCGCATCTCAGTCTATCTGCAATGGGAATAGATATAGCAGATATTAATAATGATGGTTACAATGATATATTTATTACCGATATGCTTCCAGAAGCAGAGCAACGTGTGAAATCTGTTATGGAATTTGAAGGTTACAATATTTATGACCTTAAACGAAGTAAAGATTTCTCGCAACAATACATTCAAAATACACTTCAATTAAACAACGGCAACGGATCTTTTTCAGAAATTGCTTACTACAGCGGTATAGATGCTACGGATTGGAGTTGGGCTGGTTTAATATTCGACATGGACAATGATGGTCTTAAAGATATATTTATAACCAATGGCATTAACCATGACCTTACTGATTTAGATTTTGTAGACTTTTTCGCCAATGAAATCATTCAAAAAATGGCATTAACTGGCAAAAAAGAATCTATAGATTCTATTATTAGTAAAATGCCTATTAAACCACAGCCTAATTACGCCTATAGAAACAACGGGGACCTCACCTTTGACAAGGCTAACGAATATTGGGGTTTTGATCTTGCTACTCGCTCCAATGGTGCTGCATATGGAGATTTGGATAATGATGGGGACTTAGACCTTGTCATAAACAATGTAAACACTGAGACCTTTATTTACAGGAACAACACCAACACTCAAAAAGACAATAATTATATACAACTTAAATTTATTGGGGAAGGTAAAAATCCTTTTGCAGTGGGAACACTTGCTCAATTTTATTTTGATGGGAATATTGTTAACCAGGAACTTTTTCCTTCAAGAGGCTTCCAGTCTTCTGTAGATTACATCATGACATTAGGCCTTGGAAATCACCAAAAACTAGACTCCCTAAGAATTATTTGGACAAATGACAAAACAACTCTTTTAACAAATGTTAAAGCCAATCAACTGCTAACATTAAAACAGTCTGAAGCACTCAAAACATATAAACTCCCAACAAAAAAGAAAAAGGAAACCTTACTTATAGAATTAGATAACGGGAACTTTTTAACTCATGAAGAAAACAACTATAACGATTTTGATCAAGAAAGACTCATTTCCAAAAAATTATCACAAGAAGGGCCTGCCATGGCAATTGGAGATATAGACCAAGATGGTAATGAGGACCTTTTTATTGGAGGTGCCAAAGGAAATCCAGGAATTATATATAGACACACTGGTAATGGTATATTTTCTCAAAAAAACCAAAGTATTTTTGAACAAGACAAACTTTATGAAGATACTGCTGCAGTATTTTTAGATGCCGATTCTGATGGAGATCTAGACCTTATGGTTGGAAGCGGTGGAAACGAACCTGGAAACGAGAAGCTATATAGAACCAGACTTTATCTTAACGATGGTAAAGGTAATTTTTCTGCTTCCAAACAGAACCTCCCAACCAATTACAAAAATGTAGCCACTATAGCCGCAAATGACTTTGATCATGACGGGGATATAGATGTTTTTATTGGATCTAGAAGCGTGGTTGGTGTTTATGGGCCAAGTCCAGATCATTTATTACTTGAAAATAGAGATGGTCAATTTGTAGACGCTACAGAGCGCAGAGGATACGACTTAAAAGATGAAGGCATGGTTACCAAAGCTATTTGGGCTGATATAGATGGCGATCAAAAACAAGATTTAATTACAGTTTCTGAGTGGGGCACTCCTAAAATTTACAGAAACTCTGGCAGACGAATTCAAAAAATGGATTCTTCTCTAGATAGTTTATTTGGTTGGTGGAATAGTGTGGAAGCTGCTGATTTAGATAATGACGGTGATTTAGATTTAGTTTTGGGCAACCAAGGAGAGAATTTACACTACAGGCCTAAAGATGGTCAAGTAATGAAACTGTGGATTAATGACTTTGATAACAATGGAACCATCGAACAGATTATGACGTTGAGTGAAAATGGTAAGGATTACCCAATTCACCAGAAAAAAGAGCTTACCGCACAGCTAAGCCACCTTAAAAAACAAAATTTAAAGGCATCTGACTATGCCCAGCGTACTATTCAAGAACTGTTTTCAAAACAATTAATAGAAGAATCTATAGTAAAGTTAGCTACAATTTCTGCTTCTGTTATTGCTATTAATGAAGGAAATGGTCAATTCACAATTAAAAAACTACCAAGTAGAACACAATTTTCCTGCGTCTGTGGCATACGCTGTACAGACGTTAATAATGACGGAAATATTGACATAATTATGGCTGGAAATAATTTTGAATTCAAACCTCAGTTTTCACGTTTAGATGCTAATTACGGCAATGTATTATTAGGAGATGGAAAATTAGGTTTTACTTGGCAAGACTATGATGAGAGTGGTTTCTTTGTACGTGAAGAAATAAAACACTTGGGGCAGTTAAAAGATAAATCTGGTAAAAGGTTTATCATAGCGGCGATTAACGAAGGGAAACCTAAAATATTTGCATTACATGATTAGACTCTTCCTATTTTTCTGTTTGGCTATTTCATTAGTAGGCTGTAATAAAGAGGGGACTGTTTTCAAAACAACATCACCCAAACAAACAGGGGTGGATTTTTCTAATAACATTACAGAAACCGACGAACTCAATATCTTAGATTACCTATATTTTTATAATGGTGGTGGTGTTGCTATAGGCGACATAAACAATGATGATCTCCCAGATATTTTCTTCTCTGGAAACCAAGTAAAAAATAAATTATACCTCAACAAAGGTCAAATGCAATTTGAGGATATTACTCAAACCGCTAATGTAGAAGGAAACAGTACCTGGAATACTGGGGTGACTATGGGAGATATCAATGGTGATGGCTGGTTAGATATTTATGTCTGTGCAGTTGTTGGTATAAATGGCTTCAATGGCCACAATGAGCTTTTTATTAACAACCAAGACGGTACTTTTACAGAAAAATCGGCGGAATACGGTTTAGATTTTGATTCTTATAGCTCATCTGCTGCATTTTTAGATTACGATTTAGATGGTGACTTGGACCTGTACCTTCTTAACCATGCGGTGCATACATCTGAGTCTTATGGTAAAGCAAATTTAAGGCACCAACGCAACTATGAATCTGGCGATAAACTTTTACGAAATGACAATGGTAAATTTACTGATGTAAGTGAAGAAGCTGGCATTTATGGGGGTATAAATAGTTATGGTCTAGGCTTAGCCATATCAGATTTTAATCTGGACGGATACCCTGATATGTATGTCGGGAATGATTTTCATGAGGATGATTATTATTATCTAAACAATGGCAATGGTACTTTTACAGAAAGTTTACGTGAGTCGTTTGGGCACACAAGCCGTTTTTCAATGGGTAGTGATGTTGCTGATATTAATCATGACGGACTTCCAGACCTTATCTCTTTGGATATGCTTCCTGAAAAAGAAATTCCGTTAAAAGCTTCAGAAGGGGATGATAATATACAAACCCAAAAAATGCGGATTGCACAATATGGCTACCATTACCAGTTTACTAGAAACATGATGTATGTAAACCAACCAGATGGTAATTTTATGGAAACTGCTCTAATGAGTGGTATTGCAGCAACAGATTGGAGTTGGAGTGCCCTTTTTGGTGATTATGACCAAGATGGTGAACAAGATTTATTTGTGGCCAACGGAATTCCTAAACGCCCCAATGATTTAGATTTTGTAAAATTTGTATCTAGTGAGCAGATTCTCAACAAAATAAACAACACCAAATTAGTAGACCAAAAGGCTTTGGAAATGATGCCATCAGGAGCACATCATAATTATATGTTTCAAGGCAAAACGAATTTGTCCTTTGAAAATCAATCCAAAGATTGGATTACCAACGACACTTTAATTTCTGGGGCATCTGCATACGGAGACTTAGACAATGATGGAGACTTAGATTTGGTGGTCAACAACCTAAATTCCCCGGCTACAATCTATCAAAACAAGACCAATAATAAACATAGTTTTTTAAAGTTAAAATTTAACTATATTGGAAAAAACACATTTGGAATCGGCACTAAAGTTTATGCTTATACCAATGGAAAACTGCAATATAAAGAGCTTTTCCCTTCAAGAGGTTTTCAAGCAACATCTGAACCTATTATTCATTTTGGGTTTGCAAATGCTACAGAAATAGACTCTCTAAAGATAGTTTGGCCCAATAAAACCTATCAAACTTTAGAAGATATAGAAACAAATCAGACAATAACCCTTAGCCCAAAAAACACAAAAACCTTAAATTATAAAACTTTAATCCCAAAATTAAAACCTCTATTTAAAAAGGACAGTTCTAATTTGGGAATTAATTTTACTCATATTGAAGATGGCTATTTAGATTTTAACCGTGAAAAATTAATCCCATATAAAATTTCAGATAGAGGCCCTGCTTTTGCTGAAGGGGATTTAGATAATGACGGCAAAAAGGATCTTTTCTTTGGTGGCTCCAAATATATGCCATCTGTGGTATACCTTAACAAAGACAGCATTTTTATACAAACATCAGTGGAGGAAATTAAAAACGACTCCATTAAAGAAGACATCTCAGCTGTTATAGCAGATTTTAATGGTGACCATAAAAATGATTTGTTAATAGGTTCTGGCGGAGGAGATTTCTTTGGGAAATCAGACCCATTAACGGATTCTTTTTACCAACAATTAGACGCTCAATTTAAAGCTGAAGCATTCCCCAATATTTTCCAAAATACCGCTATCATAAAACCATTTGATTATGACAAGGATGGAGATTTGGATATATTTATTGGCTCCCAGACCATTACTGGGGATTTTGGAGCCAGTGTAAAATCTCATCTTCTTATAAACCAAAAAGGAACATTTATTATTGATGACAATTTTGTCTTAGAAGGCATGGTTACTGATGCGCTGTGGGATGATTTTGACAACGATGGTTTCACTGACTTAATTGTTGTAGGCGAATGGATGAGTCCCAAATTTTATAAAAACAGTAATGGTATATTTGCAGTTGTAGAAACACCCAAGATTTCTGGATTATGGCAGTCCATCCATCCATTTGATATAGATGCAGATGGTGACACGGACTATTTGTTGGGGAATTGGGGGTTAAACACCAAATTTAAAGCCTCTAAAGATGCCCCCTTAAAGTTATTTTATGCAGATTTTGATAAAAACGGGCAAACAGAAACGGTAACGGCAATTGCCAAAAATGGAGCCTACTACCCTATTGAAGGTTTAGATGGTTTATCTAGCCAAATGGTATTCCTGAAGAAAAAATTTAATTCCTTTAGCTCCTTTGCTGGTAAAACAATACAGGAAATTTTTGGGGAGGAATTATTGAAGCAAGCCACCACCTTAGACGTAAATACACTCGCTTCTGGTTATCTAAAGAATGAAAATGGCGCGTTTATTTTTGTTCCTTTTAAACACGAACTACAAGTATCCCCAATCCTAGATTTTGTTTCTTTCGATTTTGACGGAGATGGCAATACAGAGGTTTTAGTAGGCGGAAATTATTTTGGAGTAAAACCATACCATGGAAGGTTTGATTCCTTCCCTGGGGCTCTTATTCATAGCGAAAAGCACATAGTACTGGGGAATAAGTTAGGATTAGATTTCACCCAAAAATCCATACGACATTTACATGTTTTAGATTTTAACGGAATCCATTATTTGCTAGCAGTATATAATAATGACACAGTAGAAACCTATAAGATATTAGATGAAAAAAATTAGTTACGGCATTCTTATAATTTTATTTATGGGACTTTTATGGTACCTATTTGTAAAACCTTCAGATTATATTATACGGTTTACCGCCAAAACCTTTCCTGGTGATATCAATCAAACGCTTAAACTTTGGAATCAAAATTTAAGTAACTCTAAAGAAAAATTAGCAGGACAGACTATTGAGGATAATGGAGACCTCCTTCATTTAGTACAAAATATTAAATTTGGAGACTCCGTGCATACTTATTACTGGGACATAAAACCACTAACAGACTCCACCTCTAAAGTAATAGTGGGTGTTACGGATAAGGAACACAGTATTCTTAACCGCATAAAAATTCCCTTCTCCAAAACTGATTTTGAAAAACGGAGTGAAAAAACGGTATTGGATTTTATGCAAAATTTACGAGAGCACACCAAAAATTTTAAAATAACCATTATAGGAGAAGCGGAGATTCCGTCTAAGTATATTGCTTACATTCCCATTAAAGGAAAGCAATTTGAAAAGGCAGATGGCATGATGCGTAATTTTACTTTTCTCACCAATGAACTTTTTATAAATGGGGCAGAATTTAACGGACCTCCAATAATTGAAGTAACGTATTGGGACAAAAAAAATGATAGTATTCATTTTAACTTTGGGCAACCCATAATTAGGTCAGAAAATTTACCCATTGGCCAAGAAATAAAATACAAGCGAATTTTTAAGAAAAAAGCTCTGAAAGCTGAATACAATGGCAACTACATTACTTCAGATAGAGCATGGTATGCCCTTTTAAATTATGCCAAAAAAAATAATATAGAAGTTGATGCTACACCATTTGAAGTATTCCATAATAATCCCAACACTGGTGGAGACGAGATAAATTGGAAGGCTGAAGTATACCTGCCTATTAAATAAAAAAGCTTCATCTTAAAATAGATGAAGCTTTTAGAAGTACTCGAGGCGGGAATCGAACCCGCACTCCGAAGAACTGGATTTTGAATCTAGGTTAGTTGTTTTTACAATTTCCATGTTGTTGATAGTCAGTTTTTTAAAGTTTTTTAAATACTGGATTAATAACTAATCGTACTCGATTTCGTACTCGATAATCTTCTATTAAAATTATTCTGTTGCTTAATATATTTACCTATTTATCAAAAAATATCGGCTCACTTATTTAAAGATTTGGAAAGGTTTTCCATAATGTTGATAATTGAGTCCTTAGCATGATTTCCAACAAAATACGTCACTCCATTTTTATCATTAACTTTCTTTTTTAAGACTTCATCAATAAAATAAGTTTTAGAATTATGCAAATCGGTATAAGTACCTTTCAAATGAACATGAATATATTCAATCATTGTTATGTCCACTACATAACCCATCAAATTGACAGGTACCAATTGGCCTTTTTTTAGTCGCCTGTTCTTAGATAATATTATTGTTTTGCTTAAAGACATTTCTACATTATCACTCCATTGAGTTAAAATTTGTGCTTTAATATTAAAATTTGTACTGCCAGCATCCAATGATACCATGTTTAAAAAGAATTTAAGTGTATCATTTTCGCTTGTGAATTTAAAAGGATCATTATCAGGATGAAAGAAAGGATCATTAGGAGGCATGAAACTATTATTTGTAGTACTTGTTCCTTCAACTTCAGACAAAAGGCTTTCTATTTTTATTCCTTGATTCGCAAATATTATTGCAATTCGATTATATAATATATCGCTTTCTTCCTTAACACCTTGGCGAATTAAACTATCACGTTGAATCCTTTCAGCTTTAAGTAAATTATCTATTGTTATAAGCCTCTGTTTTTTATAACAATACTGAGCAGTCATTAGTGAAAAGATTATTAAATTTAAAACTATCAGATTCCTTCCTCTCGGAGTTATTACTTTCCACCATTTACTTGTAAATGTCAAATTAGATAATATCCCTTTAGTAATTACAAAAGGTATAATCAATACAATAATTGCAATTAACAATGAAAAGACTAAATCAGGTATTTCTGAAAAAACCTCCAAGTTCATATAATTTTCACTATTTATCCTATTCCTACATACCTGGACTAAACCAAGATACATTATTTTTATTCCAACAAATTACAACAAATTATATTCACAACACTTTAACAAGGTAAACCATAGGTATTTAATGGTTTTCATATAGTTTGATTTGAAAAACTTGTCATACTTTGGCACTCCCCCTTTGGATTATAGATACCATAACTGTTTATAAACCTTTTAATAACTTAAGCAAAGAAACTTCTTACAAATATAGTTTTGATAGTAAATTTAAGATGATTTATAAATCTTAAATTTTATTATTATGAAAAAAGTAGGGTATTTGTTTTTTGCAGTAGTAGTGTTAATGGGTTCTTTGGTTTCTTGTAAGCCTGAAACTAATTTAGACGAAACAGCAAAGCTGTATGACACAATCAAAATCGACGAACTCGCCATCGACAAAGACGACACAACATCAGGGGGGGATAAAGGAAGCAACTAACCATATTCTTCGTTTTATTAAATATTATTTGGTCACAGTCATCTTGGCTGTGGCTTTTTTTTCTCACATGTTTTTCCCAAATAGAGAACATGATATCTCTGCCGTAAAAAACGAAAGGAACCAGGTAACCGAAAATATTACAAATGCCTCTCAAGCAATTGTACAATTGACTGCGGATTTTTTACAAAACAATATAGATCTCCCAACTTTTGAAGCTTCTGTTAAACTCCAGAACATAACCATTGGTGATCTTGAATTACAAGAACAACAACTAACCGAAGAATTCAACAAAATGGATAGACGTTACAGAAAACTCTATTTTGGCTTTCCTTCCAGAAGGTTGCTTTTTTACAATATTGGTCTAGGTATTGATTTTTGCATCCTTGCTTTATTGATAATCAATTTAAGTTTTAAGCAAAAAAATACAACTAAAAGATTATCATACGGTTTAGTAGGTATCATTGGGCTACAAATTGGGGTATACTTCTTTGTCTGGATTTTGTATGATCAACAAGACTTAAGTTATAATATATATATGTGCATCATGGTTTTGATTGCCGGTTGTGCTGCTAGTTTGGGTTATTACTTATCCAAAATAAAGTATGAAAAAATTAGCGTATTAAAATCAAAAAACACTTTTCTTCAAAGTGCCTTGGATTCAACATTTAAAATTTTAGGCAAAAAATAAGTATGAATAAATACAAACAACTCACTATTCAGCTTATTGAGGCTCGAGAACAATTTGATAATGGCGATATTACTCTTGAAGATTTTGAGAAGATTTTGAAGGGTCTTTATGAAGATTACTTGAAATTAGAAAAAAAGCAAAATGAAAAGGAAAGGAAAGAAATGGTAAACCTTCTATTTGCTACTTAAGATTTTTTTGATTTCAATTGATTCAGATCCCCAACATTCTCACCCAATCTACTCTCAAATCCTTCTTTGTGCAACATATTGTAAATTTCATCTACCTTTTCAATGGTACTTGCAAGCGTAGTATTCATAACCTTGGGAAAGTCTTCTTCTAAGGTTAATATTTGCTTTTGAAGCATTGCAATTATTTGATCCTTATTTACACCGGGATCTACCTTGCTATTTTTATTCGATAATTCTGGATGATTCTCTTCCACAAAACGATCATACTGTTGTGAAGGAAAACCAATTTCACCGGTAACAAAGTCAGTTAAATTAATTTCAAAGTACTTACACATCAATAAAATCTTGTCAATTGGTGGCTTTACTGTGCCATTTACCCAACCACTAACACTACCTGGACTCGTGTTCGCTATCACTTTTCCAAAATCTGATTGTTTTACGTTTCGGATTGAAAGTAGTTTTTTTAAATTACTGGGTAAATTGTAAGGCATTTAATTATTTTAAATAATTATTCAATTAAACCTTTGTGTATTTAATTATATTAAATTAAATTTGTTGGAAACAATTTAACAACTGCAATTTAATCATTATGATTTCATTACACAAAAAATATCTAATTGCCCGTAACAAAAAGGCATTTTTTTTCATCATAGATAAGATAAGTAAAGGGGTTCCCGTAGTTGATGCCCTACAACAGGCCGCAGAGTCAAATGATTTTACCGTTTCCTATGGTTGTGCAAAACAACTTATTTACAACAAAGAATATTTTTGGTCTCCTTATTTTGAATATGACAAGAAAGGCAATGTCGTTTTTTTGTTGGATATCAGTGGTGCAAAAATTGTTGGCTCAGAAACTAAATTTTATAAGGACTATATGAAAGAGAAGGAATTGAAAGAAGTAGCATAAGGCCAACAAAAAAATACCATTAAAAAAGGCAGGGTACCAACCCTGCCTCACCAAATAAAATACCACAAAAAATACTCGAATGAGTACTATCGTGGAGATTTTAATTTTCAAAAGAGTACCACCTCTTTTGAATTGCAAAGATAACAAAAAAACGAGTGGCGCAACAATAGTACAATGGACCAAGGAGTAACAACATTTTTAACTGATAGCATTAAGGCTTTGACCAAGAAGCAACAAATGCAAATTGTTGAGAGTGTTTTAAAGGACTTGGACAGCAACAGTATAAAGGCAAAAGAAATCAACCAGACCATAGCACTAATGCCGCAATATGATATCAGTGCAATGGCCGCTGAAATTAGAAGAACCCACAACTATAAAAATAGAAAACCCAAAGCAGTAACCCATTAATAATTAAATACATATTTATGAAATCAAGTGACATTTTAGCAGAGCTCAAAGCGAGAAAGCAGAAAGCAACAGAAGGAGTTGGAAAAGGAAAAAAAATTCCACAAATAGCCATTACTGAAAACGACATCGAAAAGGCCTTATCCTCTTTGAATGGTGTGACAGAGGATTATCTTAACCAACCTGGTTTCCTTACCACGGTTTATTTGAACGGAGCCAAAAGAACTGGTAAGGATATTACAAATATTAGAGAAGGTCTATTTGTGGCCTTTGTTTAAAATCCAAGGGGCAATTTGCCTTTAGCCTAAGTTCGGGAGTTTACCAAAGGGGGTTTCTCCCGTCCTTACGGCTTTCAAAAGTACCGCAATACCATTCACCAAATAAAATACCATGTACACACCACAAGATAAAAGAAAGGTCAAAGCGGCCATTAAAACCATTAAGGAAATATATAACGATAATGACATTCATTTTATCATCATTTCCAAAGAGGTATTAAAAGGAGATAAGGACCAAGTGAATTTTGATATAGGAGGTAATCCAATACAAATAGCACACGCAATTTACTCCGCCGCAACAGATGATCACATGATCAATCATATTATTAAGAAAGCAACCCAAATATTAAAATAATGGCATCAAACGAAAAAGGCGAAACCGTTGCCCATATCGCTCAAATACAGGATATGAAAGATAAATACCCAGAAATTGCAAGGCCCTTGACCAACATTGAAAACCATTTCAAGGGGCTGACACGAATTAAATCTGTCAGACAACCAAATACCATTACATAATAAAACCTTAAAGCAATAATGCTTTAAACCACCAAAACCATGCCTTGCATGGACCAAATAAAATACCACAATGAAACATACATCACAACAGGTTACATCATTTCATTTAATGCAACCCCTTAGAAAAAACAAGAACTTATTGGAAGTTCCTAATTTAAGCCATACACCGGTACAATTTCACGGACTGTATTCCACCATTCGCCAAAACCAACACATCAAAAAATTTGAACAGCATTTGTCAGGAACAAGAATATACCTGCAATTGTTTTTAGCAGATGGGCTTATTTGCCACACAGCATTGAATAGAAGACTTGCTAATATGTTCTACAGCCATAGTGCGGTAATAACATTTCACGAGAACTTTCTAATTGTTGAACTCCAAATTAAGTAATATGATTATTTCACCGGTGGACATATTGACAATCAGTATTTATTTGGTTGCCAATATATGGGTTCGCCTCTGGTTGATAATACGCAAAACAAAAATAAAGACATTCCATTTTCATTGTTTAAATACCATCCATGAAGCCCTGCCATTAATGCCGGACTTTTTCAAAATGTGCAATGATGAATGCTTTACAAAACAATACTTTAAATATGACAAAATCAAACCAAACCACGATGATATGCTTTACAGTTTTAAAAAATTGACCATTGAAAATTGGTTTACCGAAAATCAAATAAAAACTCTTTTTGGGCTGCCCCACCAGTCCTTAAATAAACAATTATGAGATAATCCGAACAAGACAAAATTACTAGCATTCCCACCAAATAAAATACCACAAAATGAGCAATTCAGCGAAAAGAAGTAACAAGAGTGCATCTGTTTTACAGGTCATGCAGGAGGTACCAGGAGTAAAAAAAGAAGTGCAAGTAATTTCCGCAACAGAACTGCAACAGATGGGGAACTATCCCTACAAAGCAGTGTTTCCAATCTTGGAGAAAAACACCCTTTCTTACTGCTACCAACGATATAGAGAGTATGAAACCCTGTATAACACCAAGGTATTTAACTTCAATTTAATTGTTGAGCGATTCAACAATAATGTTGATATGAATATTACAAAGACCTCTAATTCCAAATCATGCCTCCAGCAAGCTAAGAACTTCATATCACAACACAATTCCAATCAAGTTTGGGAATACAATATTAAGGCACAAGAATACAACATGCTTTTTCCATCCCCAATAATCAAATTACGAAAAGCACAACCATTAAAAAATAACCATAGGGATTTGTTTGATATGATTTTACGCAGGTATCAAATTAGTTTAATGGAAATGAAGCGGATGCAACAAAGAATGGGTAAAACTCACGCTACTACTATTCCAAGAGTAGATGTAAACACATCCCATTTAACCGATTTAAACCACATTGGAGGCGCTAAAATGACACTTAAAACACGTGTTACCCTAAGGCGCACAAAAAAGCGACTAGAGGAAGCTGGTGTGCTTACAGACAAGGCTTTTAGAGGGAACAAAAGAGGGGTTTTATACTTCATTAACCCTCAAATTTTTGCCGTTTTTGATGATTTTGATGGAGAAATTTTGAGGTCTGACAATCAGCTTGTTATCCCCCCATCTGTATCAAAATGTTATGATTCTCTTACCCCTACTTGTTCAATAAATAAACCAATAATAAAGAGAGTTGTTGAAAAGACAACTCTTATAAGGAAAAAAGCCGCCAACACAACTAAAAAACAGCCAGATAATGCAGATGGCTTTTTGTCGAGAAATTGTCTTACAGACAGTTCTACTTGTTCACCAAGTGCAAAAAACGGTCAAAGCGAACCACTGGAAACGGATTTTTTTGAACCACTTAAAAAATCGTTTCAGATTATACTATAAAAGGGTTTGCAATAAATATTGCTATGCTCACTTTAATCCGGCGGGGGTGGTATACTATGTCCGTCCTTTCCACTTAAGTTCTGATATGCTTTTTTTGTCTAACTCATTTTCTTTACACCAATCCAAAAACATATTGAGGTAATTCCAATAACTATTGTACGTGCCTTCTTTTAAAGTATTTTTTTTGTTTTCTAATGCTGAAACAAACGCTTCTTTGATTGTATTGTATGTTTTTTCAATTTGTTCATTAGCAGTATCATCAAGGGGGTTCCATCCTCCAACTAGTAATTCCTTATAAGCAGCAACCATTGCATTACCGTAAACAATCCTCTCATTAACGGTTTTAAAGCGATTAATATTTCTATAAAATTTTAAAGGTTGCTTGGAAAATAAGCCAGTATCAGGGTCCTTATACCTAAAATACACATACCACCGATAACCTTTTTTTGCAGTAGGAACACGCATACCCCTTGTATTTTCCTTTGGAATATACAGTTTAGGCTCTGAATAACGTCTTTCAGCGATAATCATTTTGTGTTTTATGACCTCATTTCCGTACTCGAATTCGTACTCACTTTGAATATTTATGCTAATTTTTTTCATAGCTAAATATCAATTTTATACAAAAAAACCCCTTTGTTTAAAGGGGTTTGGGGGGAGTTGTACTCGAGGCGGGAATCGAACCCGCACTCCGAAGAACTGGATTTTGAATCCAGCGCGTCTACCAGTTCCGCCACTCGAGCATAAAATCTCCATATTTCCTAAATACATGGAAAATAAGGACTGCAAAACTATAAAATATTTTCTTCTTTTAAAGAAAAATATCAACATTTATCCTTTAGCAACACAAATAAATCCCTAAATTTGCACCTCCTTATCCGATAAGGTATACAATAAACTAGTTAACAATACATTACCATGTCTTACACAGTTCCCGAACCAAAAATTTTTGGTTGCACACAAAGTACTGTTTTAGCGGAAAAAATTTCAAAAGCCTATGGAATAGGTTTAGGAAATGTCGTATTTTCTAGATACAGTGATGGAGAATTTCAACCTTCATTTGAAGAATCTATTCGTGGAGCGAGAATATTCATCATAGGATCTACCAATCCAGGGTCAGAAAACTTAATGGAAATGTTATTAATGTTAGATGCTGCCAAAAGGGCATCAGCAAGACATATAACTGCTGTAATGCCTTATTTTGGGTGGGCCAGACAGGATAGAAAAGATAAGCCAAGAGTTCCAATTGCGGCAAAGTTAGTTGCAAAAATGCTTGAAGTCGCTGGGGCCACTCGTATTATCACCATGGATTTACATGCAGATCAAATACAAGGGTTTTTTGAAAAACCTGTTGATCATTTATTTGCCTCAACCATGTTCTTGCCTTATCTAAAAAGTTTAAAATTAGACAATTTAACTATTGCTTCTCCGGACATGGGCGGGTCCAAAAGAGCCTATGCCTATTCCAAAGCCTTGGAAAGTGATGTTGTTATATGTTATAAGCAACGTTCTAAGTCCAATATGATTTCGCATATGGAACTTATTGGCGATGTAAAAGATAAAAATGTAGTCTTGGTAGATGATATGGTAGACACTGCCGGAACACTTGCCAAAGCAGCAGATTTAATGATGGAAAGAGGCGCCAAAAGTGTAAGGGCAATTACTTCTCATGGACTTTTATCAGGAGATGCATATGAAAGAATAGAAAAATCACAATTATTGGAACTCATTGTTACAGACTCTATTCCTATTTTGAAAGAAAGTAATAAGATAAAAGTACTGAGTTGTGCGGAGCTTTTTGCTGATGTTATGTACAAAGTCCATCATAACACATCAATAGCATCAAAATTTTTAATGTAGTTCAAATGCCTTAAAACGGAAAAATCCAATAGGGATTTCAAACAAGAATTATTAATTTTTAATATATATAATGAAGTCAATTACAATTAAAGGATCACAAAGAGAAAGCGTGGGCAAGAAAGCAACAAAAGCCCTACGTAATGCTGGAAAGGTACCTTGCGTGTTATACGGAGGAGATAAACCATTGCATTTTTCAGCGAATGAACTAGCATTTAAAAAATTGGTTTACACCCCAAAGGCGCACACTGTTGTGATTGCTATCGAGGGTGGAGACAGTTTTAAAGCTGTTCTACAGGATATACAATTTCATCCTGTTACAGATAAAATCTTACATGTAGATTTTTATGAACTATTCAGTGACAAAGAAGTTACTATGAACATTCCTGTAACCTTGACTGGAACTTCTCCAGGAGAAAGAAATGGTGGTAGATTGTTATTCAGAAAAAGAAAGCTATCCATCAAAGCATTACCGGACAATCTTCCAGATTTCTTTGATGTGGATATTTCTAAATTAAAAATTGGAGAAAACATTTCAGTAGCATCTTTACTGAGTGATGATTTTTCCATTTTACACCCAGACACAACAGTTGTAGTACAAGTTAAAACAGCTCGTACAGCAGTTGCAGAAGAAGAGGAAGAAGAAGGTGCAGAAGCAGCAGAAGGTGCAGAAGCAGCAGAAGGTGCTGAAGGCGCAGAAGGTGCAGCGGCAGAAAGCAAAGAATAGTTTTTACGATAAAACTAATAATATAAAGCATCCCGTCTCGATTTATATCGGGGGTATCGGGATGCTTTTGTATTTTTATATATGTGGTCATTATTAAAATCTATTTTTAATACATCTTTAATTTTAGATGAAAAGAACAGTATGAAAAAATTTCTGATTGTTGGTTTGGGAAATATTGGTGCCGAATATGAGGAAACAAGGCATAATATTGGATTCAAAATATTAGATTTTCTAGCAAAAAAAGAAGACGTTCCTTTTGAGCCTAATAAACTAGGAAGCACATCTCTCATAAAGATTAAAGGCAAAAGTGTGCTACTATTAAAGCCATCTACATATATGAACAGAAGCGGAAAAGCTGTGAAGTACTGGATGGACAAAGAGAAAATTCCGTTAGAAAACCTACTAATCATAACAGACGACATTAATCTTTCATTTGGTACCATTAGATTAAAAACAAAAGGAAGCGATGGCGGACACAATGGATTAAAGGACATCCAGGCGTTAATACAAACAACTGCTTATAATAGGTTTAGATTTGGTGTAGGATCAGATTTTTCGAAAGGAAGACAGGTAGACCATGTCTTGGGTAAATGGGGAGTAGAAGAAGAAGATGTACTCGTTGAACGTTTAGAAAAAGCTGTGACGCTTATTCGTTCTTTTGCCTTGTCTGGTATCAAAATTACAATGAACCATTTTAATGGAACCTAAATCAAATTACTTTAAACTGAAAAATCCCTGAATCTGATATATTTCCTTCTGAATCTTTTGTTACAATTCGCCAATAGTAGGTAATCTCAGATAGAACACTAACCTTACGAATAAAGTCATCTGCTGTTAATGTGATAATTAAAATATTTGCAGCTGGATCAGTTCCAAAATACACCTCAAAAACCTCAATATCATCCTCTATATCTACTCCGGACCAGCTTAATTTCACTTCATTATTTATGTCCTTTAAAACAGAAGATCCAGACTCTGGAAAAATAATCTGTGCCGGAAAAGGCGCATAAGTAGTTTGAGACCCTGCATTGTAAAATTGCCATGTTTCACTAAATGCCGTTTCATTAGTCGTTGCATTTTTTGACACCACAAACCACGAATATGGAGCTCCTTTTTCCAATGGTAATTTGGCCGAAAGAGATGATGTACTTATAATTTGGGCAATCCCAGTGCTTATATTACTAACATTAAGTTCATAGGTTTCTGTGTTTTTTGAATCACCCCACCTAAATTCAACACTACTTGTAGTTTCATTTAAGGCTTCCCCTGTAGTACATTCTGAATCTTGATTTGGAAAAACCAAAACACTGGCTTGTGGAGGTTTGGGCGCATCTTTTTTCTTGCATCCAATAGCCAACAAACAACATACTAAAATTACAAGATACCTCATCTTTTTATTACTTTAAACACCTTCATTACAGCTTCGGAATTGACATTCATAAAATACATTCCTGAAGGCAGTCCAATAAACTCAACATCTATCTCACCATTATCGGCAACATACTTTCTAGTACTTATTTTCTGACCGTTGATTGCATATATATTAATCTCAATAATTTCACTAGTTGGTCCAACGAGCACTTTTAATCTATCTACAAATGGATTTGGATAAACCATAGGCTCATCAAAAACAACATAATCCTCTTCAAAACTTCCTTGACAAGGTAAATTGGTATATACCCTAACATGATTAGCTCCGCTCTTTAAATCCAATTGAATCTCTTTCTCTTCCGTCTGTATCAACAGTCCGTTCAGCTCTATATTATACAGTAAAGATCCGCTTAGGGTTAGCAATGCCTGTTTTCCATCAACTGAAACCAAAGATGCAACACCCAATACATCAGGCTGCACAACAATAACTTCAAAACAATGCGGTTCATACGTTATGACTCCGTCCGTTCCTGTGATACATATAGAATAGGTTCCAGCATCTAAGTTACTCACTGTATATATATCCATAAAACTATCCATAATATTAACACCATTACCACTAACTGTAACTGTATAATCAATGGTTTGGTCCATAGAAACAATCAGAACAGATCCATCATTACTATTAATACAAGACTCACTATTTATGGCTATTGAGAAATTGTTTGTAGGGAACCTATAGATTGCACAGCCATCAACATTTACCTCAGCACCCTTTGGAGTCCCTAGACAAAGATCATCCCCATCGTCATAAACCCCATCTTCATCAGCATCTGGTCTAAAGCTACCTTCCACACATATATCCAAGGAAAAGGAATTTAAAAAACCACCGTCTGATGGCGCACTATCCCTAATTTCCAAGACCCACTCCCCAAAAGTTGATTCCCCATTAAAAGAAGACAAGGAACCTAAAGGACTAACACTACCACTGATGGAAGGCTGTATGACTCCATCAATTACAAGGTTATTTCCACAAACAAATGGACTAGCCTCATCATCAAAAATTGCGTTGATGTTTATACGGTCTCCACACGAACTAGAGGTTAAAACAACGGTTGTTCCCGATGGAGAAGTCAATGACACCACCAAATCTGCCAAAAAACTATGTTCTATGTCTAAGTTTACATTCAAATCAGAAATTGGCAAATCCTCTAATAAAGTAATTGTAGCAGTAATTGTGGGTGTTCCAACAGTAGAAATTTCAACTGGAACTGTTTTGGTTGCTATACTCGTGCAACTAATTTGTATTGTGGTAAAACTAAAAGGAGCACCAAAAATGCCCTCTCCACAATTGTTTTTTGGTTTAACCCTCCAAAAATATTGGGTCTCCGAAATTAAGTCAGTTGCATTATATGCATTAAAAATAACATTGGTAGTCGCAACAATATCTGTAAATAAATTATCTGTTGCTATCTCCACATCATAACTTGTTGCGTTTGGCTCCTGATCCCATGTTAAAACTTGTAATTGACTTGCATCTATCATCCCGTCTATTGGAGACACTAAATTAACTACTGAAAAAGTAGTGTTGTCTATATTCAATTGCAGAACAACTTCTTTGGTAACACTTGTTGATGTAGCCGTAATTGTAATTGGATAACTTCCAGTCGTTACTCCGGCTGTATTCGAAAAAGTAATAGTAACTGGCGTATCGACAGTAGCTGTAGGCGGAGAAAATACAACTCCCAAACCTACTGGCGCATCTGGGATTGAAAAAGTAACCTCTTCATTAAACCCTAAAAAAGTTTGATAATCAAATGGAACTATCAAATTAGATGGCTGGCATACTTCCTGTTCCAAACTACTAAAACTTAGAACCACTTCTGAAGCTGTAATCGTAAAATCTGAAGTATTTACAGCGTAAAATATGCTATTGCTCGCCTTGACCATTAAACGTGCCGTTGTAGTAGACAACCCAGGCAATAAAATGGGTTGTACACCATCATTGGGTACGCCATTAGCAACCTGTATAGGAAATGAATTCCCTCCGTCTATAGAAAGAAATATATCTACCAATTGGGCATTCACTGGAGCACTGTCTGTATTTGCAACATCCCAGATTACGTCTTCCGTAGTTCCTGAAACATAAGATTCATTTAATGTTTGTGATGTGACCACAAAAGGGCCAGCTGCATTCACAACATTTATTTTCATTAAATCTGATACTACCTGTCCTCCTCCAACAACGTTATCTCTTACTGTAAGGGCAAAGTTCATTTCTCTTTCCACATCAGATAACGTTTCCCAGGCTGAACCTGTTTCTGGATTTGTCTGAGTAAGATTTCCTTCAATAACACTGGATAATTTTGGAAAATACCGCTCTGGCGCTATGGTAGGTTTCAGAGACCTAAAATTGGCCCCACTAGGATTTGTTGGTCCAAAAGTGGTGGCTGTGACTACTCCATCATCAATTTGTTCCCAAGAATAAGTAATAATATTCCCCAAATCAGAATCCGAAGCATTACCTTTTAAGACAAAAGCAGTTGATTTTGGAATGGTATAATCCCCAATAGGAATAATTACAGGTGGATTATTAGTAATTGCAATTTCTTCTGCACAACTAGTAGTTTCTAAGTATTCTGTTATTTGAAGAATGCTATAATAATGAAAATAATCATCTCCATTTAAGGCCACATTATTACCGTTTACAATTCCTGCATAACCCATAATGGTAGTTCCACTTGCCGGTTCAACTTGTACCAATGTCCCTTCCGACTCAAAAGACCATGTATGATTTGCACCAAACTGATGTCCCATTTCATGAGAAACAAAATCAAAATCAAATTGGTCACCCTCTGGTGTTAAGGCAGAAGAAAAACCACTTCCCTTTTTGTTGTCTACACATACAGAACCCACAAAACCTGCATTCCCATTATTATCATCTTCATGAAAAAGGTGTCCTACATCATAATTTTCCTCTCCAATAATGCTTGCGAGTGTATTTTGTATTTCAGAATTTAAATTTCCATTGTAGGGATCAGTGGTAGCGTTCGTATAAATCACTAAATCATTATTTGGGACCAACTCTAAAGTAACGCCCAAATCCGTTTCAAAAACCTCATTTACACGGGTAAGTGTTGCATTGATACCAGCCAATGCATCTGCCTTCGTTCCTCCATGATACTGAGTATATTCCCCTGTAGCAGAAACTGCAATTCTATATTTTTTTAGAATCTGGTCATCAACCAAACTAAAAGAAACCTGCCCATTATTGTTTTGAATTTCCGATTTAGTGTTGCACACAAAATCATTTTTTAAAGAAAGATTGGCGTCACGAGTATAAACCACATATTTTTCATCATCCGCATTGGCTTTTTGCATGAAAATTGCACTGTTTTTGCCCTTATTGACAATCATACTTTGTATCCCTTTATGAGAAACACTAAACCTAATTCTCTTGTTTTTGTCATCCACCCCATACCCAATATATGATTTTATCTCTGGATATTTCAAGGCCAATTTAGGTGACAAAATGGTTTTTTCTTCGACCTTAAAAGCAATGTAACTCCCTTCTAAATCAGGGAAGTATACTACCTTGGACACCTTTTTATTTATAGAAAGAGATGTTAATTCTTTTTTTAAAACTGCTGGCCTTAGGATAAATAATTTGGTCTTATTTACATCCAGATTTTGTATGGATTTTCCAATAACAACATGCTGTGAGCTTGCTTGCTCCCAATACTTAGTTTGGGCCAATCCGTAAAAGCAGAGAAAAAATATGGAAATTGAAAAAACAAGACGTAATTTTGTAAGCATCCAGCAGGTGTTAACTCTATCAAATATAATTCTTTTTATTTTTCTATTCTGTGATAACAGTTCAAAGCATTTCTACCTTCGATAAAAAGCACTTCACCGCTATAACCATTGGCACTTTTGATGGCGTACATATTGGACACAGAAAGATATTGGAACGTCTCATAAATAATGCCAAAGATTTAGATTTAAAATCCACCGTTCTTACTTTCTTTCCCCATCCAAGAATGGTTTTACAAAAAGATGCCGAAATTAAATTATTGAATACCATAGATGAGAGAATACATATTCTCGAAAAATCTGGATTGGATTATCTAATTGTTCACCCATTTACCTTACCGTTTTCACGGCTGTCGGCTACAGAATTTGTTAGGGATGTTTTAGTGAATGATTTAAATATTAAAAAAATTGTTCTTGGTTATGACCATAGGTTTGGCAGAAACCGGAATGCAAATATCAATGACCTTATTTCTTTTGGAAATACATTAGATTTTCAAGTGGAAGAAATTCCTGCCCAAGAAATTGATGATGTATCTGTGAGTTCTACCAAAATAAGGAAAGCATTATTAGATGGTGATATTAAGACGGCCAACGCTTATCTAGGGTACAATTATATGTTGACAGGCGTTGTGCAAAAAGGCAAAGGTCTTGGACGAAAAATTAATTTTCCAACGGCCAACCTTCATATAGAAGAAACCTACAAACTTATTCCCAAAGAAGGCGTGTATGTAGTTAAAAGTAACTTGAAAAATGTTACTGTCTACGGCATGATGAATATTGGTTACAACCCCACAGTTGCAGGTACTGAAAAAAGTATAGAAATTCACTTTTTTGATTTTGATCAAGATTTGTACGATCAAAAAATTCAGATAGATATCGTTGACCGATTACGGGACGAACATAAGTTTGATTCTGTTGAAAAACTTCAGCAGCAGTTGGAAAAAGATAAAAAAACCTCATTAGAAATACTATTTAACTAAAAATGTTGAATCGCTTCCTTTTTAAAAAGATAGATAACAGTCCGCTCATACTGTTTCGCATTTTTTTTGGAATTCTAATCGCCAGTGAATGTTATGGTGCAATTTTAACAGGTTGGGTAAAAACAAATTTAATAGACCCAAAATTCAACTTTTCATTTATTGGGTTTCAATGGCTGCAGCCCTTACCGGGAAACGGCATGTATTTCTATTTCATTTTAATGGGAACCTTAGGGGTTTTAGTAACCCTGGGGTATAAATACCGTTTTAGCATCATTGCCTTTACAGTGTTATGGACTGGTGTTTATTTAATGCAAAAAACCTCTTATAACAATCATTACTATTTATTGATATTAATTTCCTTTATCATGGTGTTTTTCCCTGCAAACAGGGCAGTTTCTTTGGATGCAAAATACCATCCGTCCATAAAGACCAATGCCATGCCCAATTGGGTAAAATGGACAATTGTTGCACAACTTTTTATTGTATATACCTATGCAACCCTTGCCAAACTTTATATTGATTGGTTCGATTTTACTTTTATTAAAATCCTAATGAAGAGTAAAGCAGATTACTACATTATTGGAGAACTCTTGCAACAACCATGGGCGCACAAAGCAATAGCTGCTTTTGCAATTTTATTTGATTTACTCATTGTTCCTGCCCTACTCTGGAGACCTACTCGAAAAATTGCCTTTTGCTTTGCCATTTTCTTCCATTTGTTCAACTCTATCGTATTTCAAATTGGGATATTTCCATATCTATCTTTGGCATTTATGGTATTCTTTTTTGATGGAAAAACCATCCGGAATATTTTCTTTAAAAAGAAAGCTTTGTATACTATTGATGAACTAAAAATGCCATCATATAAAGGTATATTTTTAGTAGCAACCAGCCTTTATTTTTTCATTCAATTGGCGTTACCAATGCGCCATTATTTTATACCTGAAAATGTGTTATGGACAGAAGAAGGGCACAGAATGAGTTGGCGCATGATGCTCAGAAGCAGGACTGGCTTGCTGGTTTTTAAAATTAAAGATAAAGAAACTGGAAAGATTGAAACTATTAAAACAACCGATTATTTAACTAAAAAACAAGCAAGAAGAGTAGCCGCCCTCCCCGATTTTATTTGGCAGTTTGCTCAACATCTAAAAAAAGAATATGCAAAAAAGGGGCAAGATATAGAAGTCCATGCCGTAAACTCTAAAGTAAGCATTAATGGCAAACCCTATCAACACTTCATAGATCCGCAGGTTGATTTGGCCAATGAATCTTGGAGTCATTTCAAGCACCATGAGTGGATTCTGCCTTTAAAAGCACCCGAATAATTAAATAACCTTATAAAATCCAACGAAACATGCTCGGCAAAATTCATTTCTTTTTTGGAATTCTTGTTGTTATAATATTTGTGCTAACAGGTCAGTATATGGATCTTTTTTACAACCATTTGCAAGATATGGAACCCATGCAAAGAGCATTGTTCCGTACTGGCCACTTATATATATTATTATTTGGGTTAATTAATGCATCACTAGGCGCTTATTTTAAACGTCCTAAAAATGGAGTTTGGTCGAAAATTCAATTGACAGGTTCTAGTATCATTCTATTTTCTACCTGCAGTATTATATATAGCTTTTTTATAGAATTACCTTCCTCTGATATAAACAGACCTATTGCTGCTTACAGTTTATATGCCATCCTATTAGGTGTAGTCATTCATGGAATTGTTCACCTATTTTATAAAAAATAAGACAAAGCAATAGCCTTTAGGCTATGTAGTGTGATTAAAACTTTTGTGCTCTTTGGCACAATTGCAATGGCATGCCCCATGGGTCTCTTAGCATCACCAAATGGCTCCCATCTTCTAAATTCACTTCCTCAAAAAGAGAAGCACCCTCAGCAATTAATCTCACCTTATCTTCTTCTGCATTTTCGGAAACAAAGGCCACATGAAAAGTAAGTGGATGTTGTTGTCTAAAATCTGTAATGGTCTCATCTGGCCTGTGATACAATTCCACAACAACCCTACCTGAAGAATCTGCTAAGAAAGTCATAAAAGGAGCTTCCTTCTGTTGTCTAACAATTTTCAATTCCAAATGAGCTGTGTACCAAGATACAACCTCATCAATCTTAGCTACATTAAGGGCAAAATGTTCAAAAACCATATAATTATTTATTTTACTGCTATCAAGGGTAAAAGTAGCTGTTTTAAATGAGAAGATTACCTTAACTTTGTGCCTTTAAATCTAGAAATAAATGTTGCAATTACAAACTATTAGAGAAAAGAAAGAAGAAATCATCAAGGCGTTACAAAAACGTAATCTTGATGGCACATTGCTTATAGAAAACGTATTGCAATTAGATGAAAAAAGACGCTCCACTCAAACCCAATTAGACCGTGCTTTGGCGGAAGCAAATAGTTTATCCAAAGAAATAGGCATGCTCTTTAAGAATGGAAAGCAGCAAGAAGCCAATGTGCTAAAAGAAAAAACTGGCACATTAAAAGAGGAATCCAAAAAACTAGGGGAAGAATTAAACAATACTGCTGAGGAATTGCAGTCCTTATTATATCAAATCCCTAATATTCCCCATCCATCTGTTCCTTCTGGGAATACAGAAGAGGATAATGTAGAAATTTTTAAAGAAGGTGATATTCCTATTTTGGCAGGTGATGCCTTGCCTCATTGGGAATTGGCGAAAAAATACGATATCATAGATTTTGAGCTTGGTGTGAAAATTACTGGAGCAGGTTTTCCTGTTTATAAAGGTAAAGGAGCAAGATTGCAACGTGCTCTAATCGCTTATTTTTTAGATAAAAATACTGAAGCTGGTTATACAGAAATTCAGGTGCCTCATTTAGTGAATGAAGCTTCCGGCTATGGCACAGGTCAGCTACCGGATAAAGAAGGACAAATGTACCACGTAGGAGTAGATGACCTTTACCTCATCCCAACAGGAGAAGTTCCCGTGACCAATATTTTCAGAAATGAGATTGTAAATGAAAAAGACTTTCCCATTCGTTATACAGCTTATACCCCATGTTTTAGAAGAGAAGCAGGAAGTTATGGGGCGCACGTTCGTGGATTAAACCGTCTGCACCAGTTTGATAAAGTAGAAATTGTACGTGTTGAGCATCCAGAAAAATCTTATGAGGCTTTAGACGGTATGGTTGATCATATCAAAAATATATTGCGTGAACTAAAATTACCCTATCGAGTTTTACGACTTTGTGGTGGTGATTTAGGTTTTACAGCAGCATTGACCTTTGACTTTGAAGTGTTTTCAACAGCACAAGACCGTTGGTTGGAAATTAGTTCTGTTTCCAATTTTGAAACCTACCAAGCAAACCGATTGAAACTCCGCTATAAAGATGAAAATGGAAAAAGTAAATTAGCACATACCCTAAATGGCAGCTCTTTGGCCTTGCCAAGGGTTCTAGCAGGCATCCTGGAAAACTACCAAACTCCTGAGGGCATTCAAATCCCTGAAGTATTGATTCCTTACACCAATTTTAACATAATTGATTGATTTTTAAAATATACTCCACTTGATGTCAATATTATTCAAATAAAGCAAGTGTTTGATAAACATAGGATTTTAGTATTAGATAAATTCTTCTATAAAAAACTAACTATTGTCTTCTAGGCAACCCTCCCTTTATAACTCCCTTAACACCAATTTTACACATTCTGCGTATCTTTGAAAAAACTACACTCTTGAAGTCCCTTCTTTTCATTTTTGCATTTTGTTGTTTCCAATCTGTCTTTTCACAGGACAACTTTTTGGCGAAACAGTACCTAAATGATGGAGCATATGAGAAGGCTGTTATTTTCTATGAAAAATTAGTGGCACAAAACCCGCGTAGAACAGATTACACCGAAGGGCTCATAACCTGTTATCAGCAATTAGAACGTTACCAGGAAGTTGAGGATTTACTACATAAAAAAATTAAAGCTGGTAATGTCCACCCTGTTTTTTTAGTAGAACTAGGTTATAATCACACCTTACAAGATATGCCAGAAAAGGCTATAATCTATTATGACAAAGCTTTAGATATACTAGACGAAAACCCAAATTTTGGGTATGGTGTTGGCTTTCGGTTTCAAAAATATGCCATTTTAGATTATGCCATAAAAGCCTATACAAAAGCAATGGAACTGAATCCAGAACTGAATTTCAATTTTCAATTAGCGCGTATATATGGAGAACAAGGAAATGTTTCCAAAATGTATGATAGTTATTTGGAACTAATTATAACAGGCAGAGCGTCTAAAGCTAATGTGCTCCGAAATATAGATGATTTTATTACCGAAGATGGTGAAAATGAAAATAACATCAGGCTTAAAAAAATCCTACTTCAAAGAGCTCAAAAAAATCCTGATGTATTGTGGAACGAACTATTAAGCTGGCTTTTTGTGCAACAAAAACAGTATAAAAGTGCCTTTACCCAAGAAAAAGCCATTTATAAACGAGAACAACAAAGTTCTTTGTTGCGTATGGAAAATTTAGGGAATATTGCATTAGAGAACAATGCTATAACGAATGCTGAGGATATTTATCAATATATTGTTGACAGCAGCCAGGATAAAGTCATAAAACTAAACGCACAATTAAACCTTATAGATATTGACCTTTTAGATGGCAATGAAAAAAAATATGATGCCGTTCTAAAAACATTTGAAAAGCTTATTGAGCAATATGGTTACCAACCAAATACGCTACAATTACCTATTGCATATGCCAATTTTCTTACATTCAAAAAAGAAGAACCAAAAAAAGCCATCATCATTTTAAAAAACAGTTTGGAAATGCCCTTAAACCGTTTTGGAGAGGGGTATGTGAAAATGGCCCTAGGCGATATTTTGGTTTTTGACAAAAAATTCAATGAAGCGCTTATTTATTTTTCTCAGATTCAGAAAAAATTAAAAAACGATGTCATGGGGCAAAATGCCCGTTTCAAAGTAGCACAAACCAGTTTTTACAAAGGGGATTTTGATTGGGCTCTTACCCAACTAAAAGTATTACGCAGCTCTACATCACAGCTTATAGCCAATGATGCTATGCAATTAAGTTTATTGATTTCAGATAATTCTTTAGAAGATTCAACCCAAACAGCGCTCAAAAAATACGCGCGGGCAGATTTATTGGGATATCAAAATAAAACCAAAGAAGCCATTGCGGTCCTAGAGGATATTCTACAAAATCATAAGGGTGAAAAAATTGAGGATGAAGCATTAATGAAACAAGCTGCCCTTTTAGAAAACAGTAAAGATTATGAAGCTGCTAAATTCAATTATCAAAAAATAGTGGAGTTCTACGGAAATGATATTTTGGCTGATGATGCTCATTTTGCCTTGGCAGAACTGTATAGAAACATCCTAAGTGAACCGGAAAAAGCAAAACAACATTACGAGAAAATAATATACAATTACCAGGATAGTTATTACTTTCCACAAGCAAGGAAAAATTTTAGGCAATTAAGAGGGGATTTCATCAATTAGAATACATTCTAGCCTTTAAAAAAAGAAGGACTTATGATTATTTACAATGTAACCACAAACATCGAAGCTAGTGTTCATGAAAAATGGGTACTATGGATGAAAGAAACACATATTCCAGATGTCTTGGGCACGGGGAAGTTCACAAATGCTAAAATGTGCAAAGTTTTAGTGGAAGAAGATATGGGTGGTGCAACTTATTCTGTTCAATATGCTGTTACAGACAGGAATACTTTGAATGCATATTATGCAGAAGATGCGGATAGGTTACAAGGGGAAGTAACAAAACATTTCCCCAACAAATTTGTATCTTTTAGAACCGAATTGGAAATTATTAGTGAACAATAGCATGGCCAAAAAGAAAAAAAACAGTTCCTATAATTTTAAAAAAGGAAATAAAAAATGGCGGGATGACAGTCCTGTAAAAGCCAAAAAATATTTGGGGCAACATTTTTTGAAAGACGAAAAAATTGCCAAAGATATTGCGGATACGCTTTCTTTTAAAGGGTATAGAAATGTATTGGAAATTGGCCCAGGAACAGGAGTCCTTACAAAATATTTATTGTTACATGATATAGATTTAGTAGCAATGGACCTGGATGAAGAATCCATCATTTATCTAAATCACAGTTTTTCATTAGAGCATCCAGAAACCATGCATCGAAAAGGGACTTTTGAAGTGCTACAAGCGGATTTTTTAAAGCATGACCTTAGAGCTCTTTTTGGAGAGGATCAATTCGCTATAACCGGTAATTTTCCTTATAACATATCCACCCAAATAGTTTTTAGAATGCTGGAAATGAGAGAGCAGATTCCAGAGTTTTCCGGCATGTTTCAAAAAGAAGTGGCGCAACGGATTTGCGAAAAAGAAGGCAGCAAGGTCTATGGTATTTTATCTGTATTTGTGCAGGCCTTTTATACCGCTGAATATTTATTTACAGTTGCACCATCAGTCTTTAACCCTCCTCCAAAAGTGCACTCTGGAGTTCTAAGGTTAGTCAGAAAAGAAAATTACACTTTAGATTGTGATGAAAAGTTATTTTTTAAAGTAGTGAAAACTGGCTTCAACCAACGAAGAAAAACACTTCGCAATAGCTTAAAAACCTTTGCCTTATCTGATATTTTAAAAGAAGATACTATCTTTGACCAGCGCCCAGAACAATTATCTGTTGCTGATTTTATTGCGCTGACTAAGAAGATAGGGCATGATACCGTTTAAACTAACAGACGAACTTGTTGCTGATATTGAACAGCACATTGAAAACCAAAAGGATAAGGAACTAACATCCTTTATGGAAGAGTTTCATTATGCTGATATTGCAGAAATAATTGATGAACTTAATGAGGACAATGCTACCTATCTTATTAAACTTTTAGATAGTGAAAAGACATCCGATGTCCTTACCGAAGTAGATGATGACGTTCGTGAAGCCATTTTAAACAATCTCTCAGCCAAAGAAATTGCTGAAGAAATTGACGAACTGGATACCGATGATGCTGCTGATATCATTGGTGACCTGCCCAAAGAAATTGTACAGAAGGTCATCTCAGAAATTGAGGACAAAGAACATGCCAAGGATATTGTGGATTTGCTTAGGTATCCTGAAGATTCCGCAGGTGGAATCATGGCAAAAGAACTTGTCAAGGTCTATGAAAATTGGACAGTAACCAAGTGCGTTGGAGAAATGCGGGCGCAGGCAGAAAATGTGACTCGTGTACATTCCATCTATGTAGTCGATAATGATGAAAAACTTAAGGGGCGTCTTTCCCTAAAAGATCTATTAACCGTATCCACTGAAACCTATATCAAAGAAATTTATATCTCTAAGGTAGATGCCGTAAAAGTTACCGAAGATGCTGAGGAAGTTGCCAAAATCATGTCCAAATATGATTTAGAGGCCATTCCGGTTGTTGATGAAATGGGAGCATTAGTTGGCCGTATTACTATTGATGATATTGTGGATGTAATAAAAGAAGAAGCTGAGAAAGATTATCAATTGGCAGCGGGTATTTCACAGGATGTAGAAGCAGATGATACCATTTGGGAGTTAACAAGGGCCCGATTACCTTGGCTAATTCTAGGCCTTTTTGGTGGTGTTGGCGCAGCCGTTATCATGGGTAGCTTTGAAGAAATAATACGAGACCACGCTATCCTTTTCCTGTTTACACCATTGATTGCGGCCATGGCTGGTAATGTTGGTGTGCAATCCAGTGCCATTATTGTACAAGGTCTAGCTAATGACGATTTAAAGGGTAGCATTAGCAACCGTTTGTGGAAAGAAATGCTATTAGCGCTTTTAAATGGACTCATTTTAGCAGCCATGTTATTGCTGTTCACATGGGCATGGAAGGGAAATTTTGCTACTGCTCTTGCAATTTCCACTTCATTAGTCGCTGTGATTGTTGTTGCTGGCGTTATTGGCACCTTTGTGCCCCTTTTTCTGAATAAAAGAGATATAGACCCCGCAATTGCCACTGGTCCTTTTATAACAACCAGTAATGATATTTTTGGCATTCTAATCTACTTTTGGATTGCTAAATTGATATTGGGAATTTAAATTACGATTCCAAGAATGGAAATCCACTTGCTAAATGAAAACAAATAAAAATTTCATTGATTTAAGTCATACCATAGAAGATGGTCTTATCACCTACAAAGGACTCCCCGCCCCTATTATATGCGATTATTTAAGCAGAGAAAAATCAAAGGGATTTTATGGCGATGGTGAAACATTCCAAATAGGAAAAATTGAAATGGTTTCCAATACAGGCACCTACTTGGATTGTCCGTTTCACAGATATGAAAATGGAAAAGACCTTTCGGAAATTGGCCTTCATGCATTGGTTGATTTAGATGCACTATGCATAACTATTCCATTTGAAGAAAAAATAGAAATCACTGAAAAGGATTTAGAAGGTTATGAAATTAGGAATAAAGCGGTACTAATCCATACGGGATGGGACAAACATTGGAACACTGACCAATATTTTGAAAACAACCCATTCCTAACTGCTGAGGCCGCTACCTATTTAAAAGACAACAATGTGAAATTGGTAGGTATAGATTCTCATAATATAGACGACACTCGTGGAAACAAACGCCCAGTGCACACCATTCTTTTAGGTGCGGAAATTTTAATTGTAGAACATCTTTGCAATTTAGGGGCCTTACCACAAGAAGATTTTACATTTAGTGCCATTCCTCCCAAATTTAAGGGTGTGGGCACTTTTCCAGTTAGGGCAATGGCCAAATTAAAACTATAAAAATTACATTAAGCTTATGAAACCCATCAACCTAAAACAAAAACATGCCGAGTTTACCAAGCAATGGCATCCACATCAAATAGCAGTGGTAGATGATATGCAAGTATTATTGGCAAAGGTACAGGGAGAGTTTGTTTGGCACGCCCATGAACATGAGGACGAGCTTTTTCAAATCATAAAAGGCACGCTCTATATGCAATTCAGAGACCGTACAGAAATTGTTAAAGAAGGTGAAATTATTGTAGTTCCAAAAGGCGTAGAACATAATCCCAAGACCAAAAATGGTGAAGAAGTGCAAGTGCTGCTGTTTGAAAAATTATCTACCGCACATACTGGAAATGTAAAGCACGAAAAAACACAGACTAACTATCCAAAAATATAATTCCAAAAATTTATTATTCAGCGACTTAACAAGGAATCCCATCACACTAACAATAATACTTTTCTGCCCTCGCAGGAATGACAAGTACTTTATATCTTTGCAAAATGAAAGTTCTCCATTTAGATACCAATCACCCATTAATTATAGAACAGTTTACTGAATTTGGTTTTGATAATCATGAAGATTATACCTCAAATAAAGAAGAAGTTGAAGCCAAAATACATGAATATGATGGCGTTATCATTCGCAGCCGTTTTACGCTTGATAAAACTTTTTTAGATAAGGCCATTAACCTAAAATTTATTGGTCGTCTTGGTGCTGGATTGGAAAATATTGATACCCTTCATGCCAAACTAAAAAACATTTTTCTGGCTTCAGCTCCTGAGGGAAATCGCAACGCTGTTGGCGAACATACCTTAGGCATGTTGCTTTCTCTTTTCAACAAATTGAACATAGCGGATAAAGAAGTTCGATCTGGAAAGTGGAATCGTGAGGGCAACCGGGGCATTGAATTAGATGATAAAACAGTGGGGATTATTGGGTATGGTAATATGGGAAAAGCTTTTGCCAAAAAACTTCGTGGTTTTGATGTAGATGTTATCTGCTATGATATTCTTGGTGGTGTGGGTGATGAAAATGCAAGACAAGTAGGTATTATGGAATTTCAACAAAAAGTAGATGTAGTAAGTCTTCACATTCCGCAAACAGCACTAACAAATGGAATGGTACATTCAGATTTTATCAATGCATTTCACAAGCCTTTTTGGTTATTAAATACTGCCCGTGGCACTGCCGTAATTACTCAAGATTTAGTGGTCGCGCTAGAATCAGGTAAAATATTAGGCGCGGGTTTGGATGTGTTGGAATATGAAAAAAAATCCTTTGAAAATCTTTTTAAACCTACCGCCGGATCGGGTGAAGGTGAAAAGCCTTCAAATAATATGCCTAAAGCCTTCCAATACCTAACTCAGGCAGAGAATGTACTTTTAACGCCACATGTCGCTGGATGGACCGAGGAAAGCAAAATAAAACTGGCGCAAACCATTGTGGACAAGATTAAAGCCAAATTTTGCTAATTTAGCATGTGAGGAAAACAATTCTAATTTTTTCAGCTTTAATCATTGCCTTGCTTATACTATTTCAATTAAGCAAATATTCCTATGCCTCAGGTGATACTTCCAACGAAATTTTTATTGCAATTATTGCTATTGCCTTTTTCATCATTGGGATATACCTCAACAAAAAAAGTCTGCATAAAAAACAGCTTTTCAAAAATGAAATAGACCATCAAAAAATTAAGGATTTAGGCATAAGCACAAGAGAATATGAAGTTTTGATGAAAATTTCAGAAGGGCTGTCTAACAAAGAAATTGCAGATGTCCTTTTTATTTCTGAAAGCACTATAAAAACCCATGTCTCCAACATTTTAGTAAAATTGGACGCCAAGCGTAGAACACAGGCCATACAGAAGGCTAAAGCGCTTCAAATCATATCATTTTAAGATCTGAAATCTTAAATGGCAGTATTTTGGTACTTTAGTATGAGATAGCCTTCTCCCTTCAAGGCTATTTTTGGGCAAACTATAAAATTACAAAAAAATGAAAAAAACAGTTTTTCGCTACGGCAGCTACGGCGCAATTGTAATCAGTGTCTTATTTATTCTAGGTTGGTTTATAGGAGAATCCTTTGATTTTTCTACGCAAGAAATAATTGGGTATGTTTCCATGATTGTTTCCTTGTCTTTTGTTTATTTTGGAATAAAGCATTTTAGGGATAAAGAAAACAATGGGAAAGTTACTTTGGGAAAGGCCCTACTAATAGGCGTACTTATAAGTTTAATTACAGCATTGGCTTTTGGGATGATTGATGTGATTTATATTAAATATTTAAATCCAGATTTCATGACAGAATACTACGAGCATGCTATTGAACAAATGAGAACTACCTTGTCGGCTGAGGCGTTTAAAATAAAACTAGCGGAACTGGAAGCGGAAAAAGAACTTTTCTCTAGTCTTACAGTTAGCTTTCTCCTTATGTCCTTTACCGTTTTCATTATCGGTTTTATCATTTCATTACTTTCAGCTTTTATATTACAGCGTAAATAATTTCTTTATGACATCAGATGCCAAAACACCAGATGAATATGTTGCCAAACTTCCGTACGAACGAAAGACAGTTATATCTAAATTAAGAGATATTATAAGAACGAATCTCCCTAAAGGGTTTGAGGAATGCATCAGCTATAAAATGATTGGGTTTGTGGTTCCCCACGCTATCTTTCCTGCTGGATATCATGTTGACCCTAAATTACCCTTACCCTTTATTAATATTGCATCACAGAAAAATTTTGTTGCACTATACCACTCGGGCATATACGCAGACAGAAAATTATTTCATTGGTTCACGTCAGAATATCCAAAACATTGCAAACGAAAATTAAATATGGGGAAAAGTTGTGTACGTTTTAAATACTTGGATGATATCCCCTATGAATTGATTAAAGAGCTATGTACAAAAATGACGCCTGAAGATTGGGTTAAACTTTATGAGAAAAGATTAAAAAAATGAAGAATAGAGTAACAGGATTGGGCGGGTTTTTCTTTAAAACCAAAGACCCCAATAAAGTAAAAGATTGGTACAAAAACCATTTGGGATTCCATACAGATTCATATGGATGCACCTTTTGGTGGAAAGATAAAGAGGGAAAGGATTGCTCTACACAATGGAGCCCTATGAAGGATGACACTACCTATTTTAAGCCCTCTGAAAAACAATTTATGATGAACTTTAGGGTAGAGAATCTGGTAGAGTTATTGAAAGTACTTAAGAAAGAGGGAGTAACTATTGTTGGTAAAATGGAAGAGTATGATTATGGAAAGTTTGGATGGGTCCTGGATCCAGAAGGCAATAAAATAGAACTTTGGGAGCCAATTGATAAAGCATTTCTTTAAAACTGAAATAATTACTACATTGTAGGTAATTATTAACCAACAGATAAACACTATGTCAGACGAAGAAAAAGATTTAGGAGATAAAGCCAAAGAAGCGGCCAGTGATTTTGCCGGAGAGGCAAAGGAGACCGCCAAGGAATTTACTGAAAGCGCAAAAGAAACTTTTAACAATGCCACAGGGGATAATAAAAAGGTGTTGGCTGGGATTTTAGCTATTATTTTAGGCTCTCTTGGGGTTCATAAATTCATTTTAGGATATCAAAAAGAAGGGTTTATTTTATTAGGTATTTCAATAGCTGCCTATATATTATCATGTGTTGCAATTGGGTTGTTATTTATTTGGATTCCTAGTATAATTGGTTTAATTGAAGGTATCATTTACCTCACAAAATCGGACGAGGAATTTTATAACACTTACCAAGTGGGTAAAAAACCTTGGTTCTAAAAAATATAAAAAAGTCAGATTTTTATGGTCTGACTTTTTTTATATTAGTTATTATCGTAATATTGCAATATATAAATATGAAATGGGAATCACTAAGACTCAGATTTTTAATGAAAAGCAAAATAAGCTGGCCACTATATTAAAAGTATTGGCGCATCCGGCTAGGATTGCAATTCTGGAATACATAAGCAAGCAGAAAGCTTGTATATGTAACGACATTGTTGCGGAAATTGGCTTGGCACAGCCAACTATTTCTCAACACCTAAAAGAACTGAAAAATATAGATTTAATCAGCGGTGAAATTGAAGGAAAAAAAGTGTGTTACTGTATCAACTTAAAAAAATGGAAAGAAATTCAGCAACTCCTAAACTCTTTTTTCGTCAGTACCCATTCCAATTGTTGTTAATTAAATACATAAAATATGAAAACACAAGAATTTTTAAACATCCTAAAAGAGCATCAAAATAAAAGTCTTCTTTTTGAATATAGCACTGGCAAATTTGTTGGCGCCAACTATCATATAACAGAAGTAAAAAACATCGCTATAGAATCTGTTGATTGTGGTGCAGGAACAGACGCTTGGAAAGAAACCATCATCCAACTTTGGGAAAGTCCAAAGGAAAAGGACAAAAGAACGTATCTGTTGGTTGATAAAGCACTTGGAATTCTTAACAAAGTAAACCAGATGAGGCCTTTGGAGAAAGAAGCGGAAGTAAAATTTGAATATAGCAATCCAAAGTTTCATACAGCGCAACTATTTGTTAATGATTATGCTCTAGACAGTGATAACTTGATTATAAAATTGGCCATTGAAAAAACAGATTGTAAGGCTAAAGGCAGTTGTGGTGTTGCAGAACCTGCTGCAATTGAAGAAGAAGCTTGTTGTGCACCAGGTGGTGGCTGTTGCTAATATAACTTGACAAACATAACTCATGGAAATTGTATATTATTTAGCCTCCTTTTGCTTAATTGCCTTTATGGTATTGGCAACCTATGATGGTTTTTACCTTCACATCTGGAAATACGGCCTTTTTAATAGAGAAGAAAGCTTCTTTGAACACAAAATGCATACCCTAAGAGCTATTCTTTTTCCATTCATTGTTTGGTTACTATTCATAAATGAGACAAGTTTTATGACCTTCATTATTGGCATTTCTTTAGTCGCAATTGACATGATTGTTTTAGCAGTCGATGCTTATTCAGAAAAAGAAAGTAGGAGTTTTATGGGCGGACTTCCTCAATGGGAATACATTGTACATTTGTTTGCAAATGCCTTTCATTTTACTACAATTATTCTGGTATTAGCACTGAAAATTAATGTCACAACTGCAACAATAGAATTTGCAACCTTAACAATAGTAACTCCTGCACACGAAATATTTCATTTTATTAGTGTAAATATTATTCCTGGTGCTATTATACTCGCATTAACCCATGTGTTGTTATTAGTGCCAAAACCGCGAACTATATGGAATACCTATAGAACCAAATTAAGTTGTTGCTAAAATGAATAATTATACAATGCTACAAGAAATGCAACCTAATGATTGGCCTTTGGTTTCAAAAATTTATGAAGACGGAATAAAAACCGGCTTTGCTACTTTTGAAACCAAAGTACCCACTTATGCCCATTGGGATGATATGCATTTAGAAGAATGCAGATTTGTGGCAAAAAAAAGTGGCGCAATTTTGGGGTGGGCGGCCTTGTCCCCTGTTTCCAGCAGATGTGTCTATGGTGGTGTGGCTGAAGTAAGTGTATATGTTAGTGAAAATAGCAGGGGCCTGGGCGTTGGTAGATTCTTAATGGAAGAATTAATCAAGAAAAGTGAAGACAAAGGCATTTGGACATTGCAATCCGGTATTTTCCCAGACAATATCACCAGCATTAAACTTCATGAAAAAGTTGGCTTTCGTTATATTGGAAAAAAAGAACGTGTTGGTCAATTAAGAGGTGTTTGGAAAGACAACCTTCTATTTGAAAAAAGAAGTGATAAGGTGGGGCTTTAAAAATTTAATCCACTTTGCTGTTCGATTTGTTTTACTTCTAATTAAATTTGATGCTTAAAATCAAAAGACCCCCAACTAAGTGGGAATGACAAAAATAAATATATGAAAAACGTTTTGGTGTTATGTACTGGCAACTCTTGCCGAAGTCAAATGGCCCACGGATATCTTAATGCCCTACAAGATAGAGTGGCTACTATTTATAGCGCTGGTATTGAGACACATGGATTAAACCTTGGTGCAGTTGCCATAATGAAAGAAGATGGTATAGACATAACTCATCACACATCAAACAACGTAGCAGAATATCTGGATATTGAATGGGATTATATCATTACAGTTTGTGACCATGCCAAGGAAAACTGTCCCTTAATTCCATCAAAAAATGCAAAACGAATTCATTATAACTTTTTTGACCCATCTAAAGTACGGGGTACTGAAGAAGAAAAACATACTGCCTTTTTAATCGCTAGAAATGAAATAAAGGCTTTTGTAAATGGGTTTTTAGGGGTTCTAAAAACTTAAACTTTCAGCTTTTCTGTTTCATTATGTTTCCGTTCCAACTCGGCTTGGAATTCCTCCATTACCGGCTTAACCGTACTTTCAGGCAAATCAGATATTTTAATATACATTAAGCCGTCCACAGAATTATTGAATAGTGGATCCACATTAAATGCAATTACTTTTGCATTCTGTTTAATGTATTTCTTTATCAGTACTGGCAACCTAAGGTTCCCTGGTTCTAGCTCATTGATAAGTCGGTCAAACTTATTTAAATCGGCCTGAGTTTCATCAAAAATAAATTCCTTGTCAGCATCTTTCAATTTCACCTTAAATTCTTTTTTAGGGCGTATGTACTGGGCCACATAGGGATCCCAGTAATTGGATTTCATAAACTCGATCATCAGAGATTTAGAGAAATTTGAAAATTGGTTGCTTATGCTCACACCACCAATTAAATATTTATACTCTGGATACCTTAGAGTGGTATGCACAATCCCCTTCCATAATAGAAAAAGCGGCATGGGTTTTTGTTGGTACTCTTTTACAATATAGGCACGTCCCATTTCTATGGAATTGCTCATCATATCATATAACTCTGGCTCCAACCTAAAAAGATCTTGCAGGTAAAACCCATTAATTCCATGATTGGCATAAATCTCAGACCCCAATCCCATACGATAGGCTCCAACAATTGTTTTTTCTATATTGTCCCATAAAAATAGGTGGTGGTAATAAGAATCAAACCTATCCAAATCTACAGCGTTATTGGTACCTTCTCCAATAGCTCTAAAAGTAACTTCTCTTTGCCTACCAATTTCTTTTAGGATAAAGGGCATATCTTTTTCTTGGGCAAGAAATACTTCATAGTTCTTGCTTTGTAGTAGTCTACACTCTTTTTCCCTAAGTTTTTCTATTTCACCTTGAACTACTTCGGTTCGTACGGCTAAGGCAATTTTCTTCGGAGCTTTTGGGATTTTTATAGTTGTGGGTACCTTAACCTTGTCCATAAGCCCTTCCTTCTCATAGGCATTGGCCAAAATATAGGTTTTTTTCCTCAGCAAATCTGTATAATCCTCTAAGGTTTCTTGCTCTTTCTGTGTTTTTACAGTTATGGGGTGACCAATTCTTATTTTTATCACCCTATGCTTTTGTGACAATACCTCAGAAGGCAATTTTGCTGTTCTAAAGTTTGGACCAATTTTAGCCAATCTATAAAACAAAGGACTATTCTTTGCATGAAAATATATAGGGACTACAGGTACTTGAGCCTTTCTAATTAATTTAAGGGCTGCTTCTTCCCAAGGTTTATCTATTATTAATTTGCCATCTTTCTGGGTTGACACTTCACCTGCAGGGAATACCCCCAATGGATGACCATCTCTTATATGCCCAATTGCATTTTTAAATCCCACAAGGCTACTCCGCACATCCTTATGGTTTTCAAAAGGGTTAACAGGTAAAATATAGGGTCTCATGGGCTCAAAACGTTGTAATAAAAAATTGGTCATGATTTTAAAATCAGGCCGCTGTGCCAACATTAATTTTGAAAGAATTACACCATCTATTGCACCAAGTGGGTGATTGGATATCGTAATATATGCCCCATCTTTAGGAAGACGTTTAAAGTCATCCTCAGGAATGTCAAAATCTATCTTATAATGATTCAATATGGCATCCAAGAATGGCTTCCCTTCTAGGTGCTTATATTTATTGTAGAATTTATTTAGATTAGAAATACGCGTAACCTTCATTAAAACCCATCCCAAAAAAGTACCCAAAACACCATATTTTTCCAAGTTTATGGCTTTGGCTACCTCTTTTGCCGTTACTAATCCCATTGCATCTATAAAATTATGTGCCTATAAATATAGGGAAATCTCAAATTGAAAATTGAAAATTGTGAAGGAATGCATTGAACTGCTTATTTAACAACCAGTTGCAGTGTTTCTTTTCCTCTTTGTTCCAATAGTACTTCTCTCCCGTTTTGAAGGGATTCAATTGCATGGGCATCAAAATGACGTATGGTATACAGTGAAACATTCTCATGACACACAACTTTAAATTTGGCCTTTAAATGGTCTAAAAGCTCATGTAACCTTCCAAACTTATTATCTATGCAGACAGAGAAACTAATAGCGGAATTCTGTATTAAATCCACTTTTATTCTATACTCATGAAACAGTTTAAAAATTTCACTAATACTTTCTTCTACAATAAAAGAAAAATCCAAAGAGGAAAGTTTTACCAAAGCTTGGCCTTTTCTAACAATAAAACAAGGCACTTTAGGCTCTATTCCATTTCCTTTTCCCACAATTGTACCTGCTCCCATAGGGTTCAGGAAAGATTTTACATGCAACGGAATTTCTTTACGTTGTAGTGGTTGAAGTGTTTTTGGATGTATTACAGATGCGCCATAAAAAGCAAGTTCAATAGCTTCTCTATAGGATATTTTATTCAATAATTGTGTGTTCTCAAAATACCTTGGGTCGGCATTCAAAACACCTGGAACATCTTTCCAGATGGTTACAGAATTGGCATTAAGGCAATACCCCAAAATAGCTGCTGTATAATCTGACCCTTCCCTACCTAAAGTAGTCGTAAAATTATTATCATCACTCCCTAAAAAACCTTGAGTAATATATAATTTACTTTTATCTACTGTACTTAATATATTTTGCTGCGTCTTTTCCCAATTTACATGAGCTTCTCTATGATTGCTATCCGTTTTTATTAAACCACGCACATCCAACCAATTGCAAGAAATTCCAACTTCATTAAAATAAGCATTCAATATTGCGGTAGAAACCATTTCACCATAACCCACAACCTGATCATAAACAAAATTATAATTAGGCGATTTAGTCCTTGATAAAAAACCTTGAGCATCTTCAAAAAATGATTTAACCAAACTAAAAATTGGGTGCTGTTCATTGGGAAATAAATCCACCAAGACATCATCATGATACTTAACGACATCCTGAATAGCAGAAACCAATGTGTCATTATCATCAAAAAAGGCTTGAACCACATTTTCCATGGCATTAGTAGTCTTTCCCATGGCGGACACGACAATCAATGTATTCTCGTGACCCACTTCTTTAAGCACATCGACCACATTTCTTACACTGTCTGCATCTTTTATAGATGCACCTCCAAATTTAAAAACCCTCATATTGTATTCATGAAATTTTGTATTCCCATTTCATTTAAATGCACAACGTCCCAATCTCTCATCACATTGGCTCCTTTACTTTCGTAGAAGTCTATGGCAGGGTCATTCCAGTCTAATACCTCCCAGCATATTCTTTTAACACCCAATCCATGACCATATTTAATAACTTCTCCCAATAAGGCATTTCCCAATCCTTTTCCTCGCATTTTTTTAGTAACAATTAAATCTTCTAAATGTATTACCGGTCCCTTCCAAGTTGAGTATCTTGGATATACTAAGGCGATACCTACTATTTCACCATTGGATTCTCCTACAAAGCAATGAAAAAGCTTATTGGCACCAAAACCATCCTTGATTAGGTTGTCTACTGTGACTTCAACTGCATTATCTTCTTTTTCAAATTTTGCCAATTCCTTAATCAATCCAAGTACTTGGAACATGTCATCAGCTACGGCGGTGCGAATACTAAAACTCATAATTGTTATAAATAAAACACAAAGTTATAAATTTAAAAAAACATTTTGCAAATTCCAATTACTGTGTAACAAAATATAGGTTCTTTGTAAGAAAAAAAACAAGTATAAAAAACGGGGCTAAATTGCCCCGCTATATTATCATTTGTAATTAATTTGCTATTTCTCAACTAAATAAAGATAGTCTTCGAAATTTATTTTTCCACTAAAAATAAGTATTGACCTTCTAATGATTGCATCAGCATTATCATTTGAAAAACCCAATCCTATTGCATATTTATTTACGAGATCAAACTCCTCTTCATCAATTTCATGATCAACATAAATGATTCTAAAAAGATCGTATAAACGCTCCAACCGCACTTTTGAACTAATAGGCGGGTCAATTGGATATTTATTACCCTTTTTCATGACTTCTTTATATTCAGCCTTGGTAATATTCAATTTTGTTGCAAAACGATCCAATAGCTTTAATTCTTCAGGATTTATTTCTCCGTCAACTGCCGCCAATGTTATAATAGAAGCGAAATGGGCCAAGTTTGTTCTATGTTCGCTATTGCCATATAAATCTTTAAAAGACATAATTTTTTTCCTTTTATTAGGTACAAAGGTAATTTTTTTAAAGCTCAAAAGAAAGCAGTTAAAAAAGAACTTTTTAAGGTATATTTGATAAGGCACTAAGGCCATAAACTAAACATTTCTATAAATGAAGAAACCAATAGCAACTTTTATAGCAGTTAGATTATGCCTTTTTTCACAAGTGAAATAAGTGCTCAAAAAAATGAACAAAACCACAAAGATTGCCTAATCTCATTGCGCTTGCTCTAATCTTAATATACTGATGATAGATTCCCAAAAACATTTGTTTAGCCTTCCAGATTACGTTACCTATATCAATGGGGCCTATATGTCTGCACAGCTAAAAAGCGTTGCATCTATTGGTATAGCATGTTTAAAGAAGAAAAACACTCCATATTCCATTACTTCTGAAGACTTCTTCACCCAAAGAACAATCCTAAAGAAACGTTTTGCAACATTAATAGCTGCTTCGGATTATCAAAATATAGCCATTATACCTTCAGTATCTTATGGTATTGCCAATGTGGCAAATAACATAAAACTGAACATTGGGGATGAAATTTTAGTAGTGGATGAACAGTTTCCTAGCAACATATATGAATGGAAAAGAATTGCAGAAAAACAACATGCAACTATTAAAATTGTAAAACCACCAATGGATTTCAAAAACCGTGGGGAAGGCTGGAATGAAGCTATTTTAAAAGCCATTACTGCTAAAACAGCTGTAGTTGCTATGCCACATGTTCATTGGGCAGATGGCACTTTATTTGACTTAGTACGTATTAGAGAAAAAACCAAACAAGTACAATCTCTTTTGGTTATAGATGGCACCCAAAGTGTTGGTGCATTACCTTTTTCTATTGAAGAAATACAGCCAGATGCCTTGATATGTGCTGGTTATAAATGGTTAATGGGTCCTTATTCTATAGGTGTGGCCTATTATAGCGACAGTTTTAATAACGGGGAACCTATTGAAAATAATTGGGTAAGTAGGCTGCACAGTGAAGATTTTACGCAGCTAACGCAGTACAATAATCACTACCAACCAAAAGCAGATCGGTATTCCATGGGAGAATCTAGTAATTTTATATTGTTGCCCATGCTTATAAAAGGTATAGAACAATTATTGGAATGGCAACCTAAAAACATACAAGCATATTGTGAGAATATTTCAAGTAATGCAATTGAGCAGTTGAGGGCAAAAGATTGTTTTATAGAAAATGACAGCTATCGTGCCAAACATCTTTTTGGAGTATACCTTCCTGAAAAAATAGATATGGAGACCATAAAACAGAAACTAATTGAGTACAATATTTTTGTATCCTATCGAGGAAAAGCAATTAGGGTATCCCCTTATCTATACAATACAAAAGCAGATTTTGATGCCTTTTTATCATGTTTTTAAACCTATTTTCCTGTTTTATGAGAATATAATAGTTCCTATATTTGCACAAAATTTTAGGATTGGTAAAATCCCCTATTTCGGAATTATATGTACAGTCTTTGCCATTGCAAAAACTAGGAGATGCTATTGCCAATAACGAACAGAGTATTACTTTAAAAGGCATTACTGGCTCCTCTCTTTCCTTTATAATTTCAGAATCTTTTAAAAATACAGATACCCCTTTTCTCCTTATTTTAAACGATAAAGAAGAGGCAGCCTATATTCTTAATGACCTGGAACAATTAATTGGCGAAAAAGACGTGCTTTTCTATCCAGGAAGCTATAGAAGGCCCTACCAAATTGAAGAAACAGACAATGCCAATGTACTTTTAAGGGCAGAGGTACTCAATAGAATAAACTCTAGAAAAAAACCAGCAATTATTGTCACCTACCCTGATGCCCTATTTGAAAAAGTGGTCACCAGAAAGGAGTTGAATAAGAATACCCTTAAAATTAAAATTGAGGACACCCTTTCTCTCGAGTTTTTAAATGAAGTATTGTTCGAATATCAATTTAAGAGAGTGGATTTTGTTACGGAACCTGGAGAATTTTCTGTTCGTGGAGGTATCGTAGATGTTTTTTCTTTTTCACATGATGAACCCTACCGAATTGAATTTTTTGGGGATGATGTAGAAAGCATCAGAACCTTTGATGTAGAAACACAATTATCTACCAATCAGGTCACAAAAATTTCGATTATCCCCAATGTGGAGAACAAATTTTTGAATGAAACTAGAGAAAGTTTTCTCAAATATATTTCTTCTAAAACCGTGGTTTTTTGTAAAAACATAGCACACATATCTGACCGAATAGACGCTCTTTTTGTAAAAGCTGAAGATGCATTTACTAAACTATCCACAGATATTAAGCATCAAACTCCAGAAGAGCTTTTTGTAAATTCTTCTTTTTTGAAAAGGCAGTTTCAAGAGTATCGGTTGATTCATTTCGGTGGATTTTCTACCACATCAATCGGGATGGAGATGTCGACTTCATTCACTATAACATTCAACACAAAACCTCAGCCTTCCTTCAATAAGAAATTCGATTTATTGATAGAAGATCTTAATGAAAACCATAGAAAAGGGTATGCCAATTATCTTTTTTGTTCCTCTAATCAACAAGCAAAACGATTTCACGATATTTTCGACGATATCACCAAACAAATACATTACAAAACACTTGTTTTTCCTATTCACCAAGGGTTTATAGACCATGATTTAAAAGTGGTATGTTATACAGACCATCAAATTTTTGAGCGATATCACAAATTCCAACTTAAGAACGGCTATGCCAAAAAGCAGGCCATTACCCTAAAGGAACTCACTAAATTGGAAATTGGAGATTATGTAACCCATATAGACCATGGCATTGGGAAATTTGGCGGACTTCAAAAAATAGATGTTGAAGGCAAAAAACAAGAAGCCATTAAACTCATGTATGGAGAACGGGATATTCTATATGTAAGCATTCATTCGCTCCACAAGATTTCCAAGTTTAATGGCAAGGATGGCACCCCACCCAAAATATACAAATTAGGTTCCGCAGCTTGGAAAAATCTAAAACAAAAAACCAAGTCACGCGTTAAGAAAATAGCCTTTAACCTCATCAAAATCTATGCAAAGAGAAGATTACAAAAAGGTTACCAATATGAGCCAGACAGTTATTTACAACATGAACTAGAAGCCTCCTTTATATATGAGGATACGCCAGACCAAAGCACTGCTACTTCGGATATTAAAAAAGACATGGAGAGTGAACGCCCTATGGACCGTTTAATCTGTGGTGATGTTGGTTTTGGAAAGACTGAAGTAGCTATCCGCGCCGCTTTTAAAGCAGTAGACAATGGTAAACAAGTTGCTGTTTTGGTTCCTACCACCATTTTAGCTTTTCAACACAATAGAACATTTAATGAAAGGCTAAAAGACTTACCTGTTACTGTAGATTATGTAAACCGATTTAGAACCACAAAAGAGAAAAGAGACACCTTAGAAGGTCTTGAAGCTGGGAAAGTGGACATCATTATTGGAACACATCAACTGGTCAACAAAAATGTCAAATTTAAAGACCTTGGGCTTTTAATAGTTGATGAAGAACAAAAGTTTGGCGTTGCCGTAAAGGATAAGCTTAAATCTATTAAAGAAAATGTGGACGTGTTAACCTTGACCGCCACACCAATCCCAAGAACTTTGCAGTTTAGTCTAATGGCCGCCAGAGATTTATCTGTCATAAATACAGCACCTCCCAATAGGTATCCTATTGAAAGTAATGTAATACGTTTCAGTGAAGAAATCATTAGGGATGCCATTAGCTATGAGATCCAACGAGGCGGACAAGTCTTTTTTATCCATAACCGCATAGAAAACATTAAAGAAGTAGCTGGGATGGTGCAGCGTTTGATCCCAGATGCCAAAATTGGGATTGGTCATGGGCAATTGGATGGCAAAAAATTGGAATCCCTAATGCTTTCTTTTATAAATGGGGAGTTTGATGTTTTGGTTTCTACCACCATTGTGGAAAGCGGTTTGGATGTGCCCAATGCCAACACAATTTTTATCAACAATGCCAATAATTTTGGGTTGAGCGACTTGCATCAAATGCGTGGACGAGTTGGACGTAGTAATAAAAAGGCATTTTGCTATTTTATTACCCCTCCCTACGATATGATGAGTAATGACGCCAGAAAACGCATACAAGCTTTGGAACAATTTACAGAACTTGGAAGTGGTTTTAAAATCGCCATGAAAGATTTAGAAATTAGGGGTGCTGGTGACATATTGGGTGGTGAACAAAGTGGTTTTATCAATGAAATTGGGTTTGATACCTATCAAAAAATACTAACAGAAGCTATTGATGAACTCAAGGAAAACGAGTTTAAAGAATTGTATGAAGAGGTAGAGGGTGCAACCAAAAAAGTTTTTGTAAAAGAAACTCAAATAGATGCCGATTTTGAACTCTTGTTCCCTGACGATTACATCAATAATACTACGGAACGATTAAACCTGTACACACAATTAAACCAGGTGAAAGATGAGGAAGGTTTAATAAAATATGAGAAAGAGTTAATAGATCGTTTTGGAGAACTACCAACTCAGGTGGAAGATTTGTTAAACTCAGTTCGCATAAAATGGATTGCTAATAGTATTGGTTTAGAAAAAATAGTCATGAAAAAAGGAAAATTAATAGGCTATTTTATTGCCGATCAAGAATCAGCCTTTTATCAAAGTCCCTTATTTACCAAAGTGCTCCAATTCGTAAATAATCACCCACGTCTTTGCAAAATGAAAGAAAAACAAACCCGTAATGGCTTGCGATTGCTATTGGTCTTTGAACAAATTACTTCTGTAAATAAAGCATTGAAAGCGTTACAGCCTTTTAGTTCTTAATCTATTGTTTGATAACTTGAGATTTCTCGCTGTGCTCGAAATGACAATGAGTACCAAAATGTCTTTTCGAAGAAGGAACGACTGAGAAATCTAAGTCAGATTACTATTCTTTCTTTGACTTCACATTAACCACGTTCAAAAATAGAGATTTCTCCCTATGCTCGAAATGACAATGAGCACCAAAATGTCATTTCGAAGAAGGCACGACTGAGAAATCCAAACGAGATTACTTTTTTAAATCCTTATCTGTTAGCAACAATGTTAAATTAAATATAAAAAATACACACCTTAAAAAAACGGGGGCAAATATGCTTTATTTTAACGACAACCAATTAAAAATCAACCCTAAAATGAAAAAATCAACCCTCTATCTTCTTATGGGTATTCTTCTTTTTGTGAGTGCTTGCAAAGACACCCCTAAAGCCAATGAAGAAGTTGAAACCGTTGCTTATGTAGTTAATGAATCTGCTGTTGCTCGAATAGATTCCACTTTAAAAAGTATTGTGGATTCTGGTAATATAGCTGGTGTATCTGCACTAATCTTTGAAAAAGACAAAGAAGTATATTACAATGCTTTTGGCTATGCCGATTTGGAAGCAAAAAAACCCATGGATCGCAATACTATAGTGCAGATTTATTCCATGACAAAACCAATTACAGGTACTGCTCTAATGACGCTGCATGAAGAAGGTAAATTTGATTTGGACGATCCTTTGGAAAAATTTGCTCCTGAATTTGCCAACATGAAAGTTTATGTAGGTGAGGATGCCGCAGGAAAACCCATTCTTGAAGATGCCAATAGAGCGATTACCATAAGAGATATTACTCGGCACACAGCTGGCTTTGGTAACAACGGCAATATTCCTGGCTTGGGTAAATTAATAGCTGAGGCCGATGCCATGAACCGTGAAAACACTTTGGTCCAAATGGCGGAAAAATTGGGAAGTACACCATTACACTTTCATCCAGGAACACAATGGGAATATGGGCCATGTGTAGATATACAAGCATTCTTGGTGGAAAGAATTTCAGGTATGCCTTATAAAGAATATGTCAGAACTCATGTATTGGATCCATTAAAAATGGACAAAACACGCTATTTTGTTCCAGAAGAAGACCGTGGTCTTTTTTCTGCCATATACTTTCGTGAGGGAGCAGGTCTAGACAGCCTAGTACAATTGTCTGCCGAGGATTCAAAATCCAACTATTTTACAGAATGGCCATTGACCCGTGGTGGATCTGGCTTAACAGCTTCAATAGATAACTACCAACGTTTTGCTCGTATGTTAGTCAACGAAGGAACCTTTGAAGGCACTACTATTTTGAAGCCTGAAACGATAAAATTAATGGCCACAAGCCATCTATCAGATAGTATTACTGAACGCATGTGGTTGCCTAGTAAAGGGCAAGTAGGTTTTGGAATTGATTTTGCAGTGCGCTTACGTCCACCAGCTACAAAAGAAGAAAACAACGGAGTTGTTGGAGAATTTTTCTGGGATGGAGCAGCAAGTACATTGTTTTGGGTAGACCCGATAAACGACCTTACCGCAGTGCTATTTGTACAACTTTTTCCTTATGACCAAGTTGGACTTCATAAAGCTTTTAGAGACGCTGTTTATGGACCAATAGAATAAGGAAATTAGTAGTACTTTTAAACAAACGAATGCACTATGAAATTATGTTCCTTTTTTGTCATGGCAATCCTTTTGTCATGCTCAACCGCTATTTCACAGGATAACGATTCATCATATTTAAAATCTCATTACGATCTTAAAGAATATCATATTCCCATGCGTGATGGGGTGGAGCTTTTTACAATTGTCTATACGCCAAAAGACAAAGGCAAAAAGTATCCCTTTTTAATGAACAGAACCTGTTACAATGCATCCAGTTATACCGATTATAAAGCAAAAACATATCCTTCCAAATACCTTATTCAAGATGGCTATATTTTGGTTTATCAAGATGTTCGAGGTAGATACATGAGCGATGGTATTTTTGACAATATGACTCCCAATATTCCAGGAAATAATATAAAGAACAAAACGGATATTGATGAAAGTTCGGATACCTATGATACCATAGCATGGCTTCTTAAAAACATTTCAAACAATAATGGCAAGGTAGGCATGTATGGGGTTTCCTATCCTGGATTTTATACAGCAGCTGCTCTACCAGATGCTCATCCAGCCTTAGTGGCTTCATCTCCACAAGCACCTATTTCTGATTTCTTTTTTGATGATTTTCATCATCAAGGCGCCTATTTGCAAAGCTATTCAGCTGCATTTGCTGTTTTTGGATACCAAAAAGAAGAGCGTACCCGTGAATCATGGTTTATGGATAAGATTATGCGTTTCTATGATAACCCAGCCAAAGATGCGTATGATTATTATTTGAATTTAGGACCACTTAAAAATATTACCGAAAAATACCATCACGATAATTTTTTCTGGAAACAAATTATAGAACATCCTAATTATGATGAATTTTGGCAAAAAAGAAGCATCCTGCCTCATTTAAAAGGTATAGATCATGCGGTAATGACAGTTGGCGGGTGGTTTGATGCTGAAGATTTATACGGTCCATTATCCATATATAAAAGCATTGAAGCCAACAACCCAAAAGCCAACAATACCATTGTCATGGGACCTTGGGATCATGGTGGTTGGGCTCATGAAAAGGGAAAAACTACTCACAACCATATCTATTTTGGAGATAGTATTTCAACGCATTATCAAAAAGAGATAGAACGCAAATTCTTTAATTACAATTTAAAAGGTGAAGGGAATGGTAAACTTCCTGAGGCGTATATGTTTGATACGGGAATCAAAGAGTGGAAAAGTTTTGATTATTGGCCTCCAAAGGAGATTACGCCTATTACCTTTTATTTTGGAGAAAACGGACAATTGGGAATTAATGAACCAATTGATGATAAGGCAAAATTTGACTATGTGAGTGACCCTAATAAACCGATACCCTATACTTCCCAAACTGAAGGTCTCGGCTTTACTCCAAGACGATTTATGAGTGATGATCAACGCCAAGCATCTAGACGACCCGACGTACTAACTTTTGAAACCGAAGTGCTTACTGACAGTCAAACTCTTGCTGGTGAAATAGTTGCCCAGCTTAAAGTTAGTATGACTGGTACTGATGCTGATTTCATTGTGAAATTAATTGATGTGTATCCTCAAGACCATGAAAGCTATGAGCACAATCCAGAAAACATTGTAATGGGAGGATACCAACAACTAGTTAGGTCAGAGGTATTTAGAGGGAGGTTTAGAAATGGTTTTGATACCCCTGAACCTTTTGTATCTGGTGAGATTTCTGATGTCAACTTTAGATTGCAAGATGTATTGCATACCTTTAAAAAAGGTCATAAAATAATGATTCAAATCCACAGTACCTGGTTTCCATACATAGATCGTAACCCTCAAAAATATGTGGACAATATTTATGAGGCCAATGCCGAGGATTTTATCAAATCTACCATCACAGTACATGGAACATCTATCATAAAAGCTGGTGGAAATGTAAATTGTTGCGAAACAATGCCTGCATTCATGACTTTGCAACCCATTATAAAAGATTAATTTATTTTTACGGTTTTTTCACTTTGATATAAAGCTCTATTTCATATGCATAAAATAATAAAAGGCGCATTTATTTTTATTACCCTATTTGGTTTTGGATTACAGGCACAACACTCCATTTCAGGAAATTTTACCCCTGCCCAAAATTTTAAATGGGTGGTTGCCTACCAACTTAAATCTGGGAGCTTGGCATATGTTGCGGATGCAGCCGTAAAAAATGGCGTTTTTAAACTTAATATTAAGGATGCTGCTGAACCGGGCACTTATCGCTTGGTTTATGGTATTCCACAAGAGGAATTGTATTTTGATGTTATTTACAATGGAAAAGAAGATGTGCAGCTGATTTTTGATGAAACAAAAGGAGTTACTTTCATTGCTTCAAAAGAAAATAAACTATTCACCAATTACTTTAAAGAGGTAAATATATGTGAACAAGAAATCATCTCTTTATTCAGCGCCAACAATTTCAATACATCAGAATTGCAGCAATTGGTTCAAAGTCTAGAACAGATTCAGTCGGACTATGAAAAAAAATCAGCAGATTTAATTTGTCATGATTATATTATCGCCAACAACCCCTACGTTCCTGCTTTAACTGAATCGGCTCAAGAATATGTAAGCAATAAAAAAGGAGCTTACTTTAAGAAAGTAAATTTTAAAAATATTGTTTTGCAAAATTCAGACTTCTTAATGGACAAAACCATAAATTATGTGTTAACAGCCATGCCCCTGCAACAACTTACAGATAATGAGCTGGAAAAGGTAAGACAAGAAAATATTAGCACAGTATATGGTCTGCTACAAAATGCGGACGCTAGCTATGCCACTCATTTTCTCTATACCCTATGGAATAAATTAGCTATCCTGAATTTAAATGAAACCACAGATTTCATGTACAATACCTATTTGGAAAAACTGGCCATAAAAACCAATAACCAAAAAGTAATCGACAATATTGTTACCCATAATAGATTACGATTAGGTGCAACAGCTCCTGAAATTATATGGAAAGATGGTGATACAGATAAAAAGCTAAGTGAATTAGAGGCAGCGGAACATTACGTTTTAGTATTTTGGAGCAGTGGTTGCCCCCATTGTCTTAAAGAGGTCCCGCAATTACACAAAGGTCTTTTAGAAATCCCCACAACAAAAGTTCTCGCTATAGGGCTTGAAGACAATGACACCAAATGGAAAAAAGAAATTGGAAAATTAAATGAATTCCACCATGCATTGGCCTTAGGGAAATGGGAAAACAAATATGTAGGCATTTATGGCATTCAAACAACACCAACCTACTTTATTCTAGACAAGGATAAAAAAATCGTAGCTAAACCTTCAGACTATACAGGAGTTATTACCTACCTAAAGCCATAAAATTATGTGCTAGCTTCCACTGTAACACTTCTTGATTTTCATCGTCTGTATAGTAAATAAAAGCATTCATGACCAAATTATCAAAAAAGCAACAGGTATTTTTTTTACTATATCTACTACCCTTTTTAATCTTTTCACAGGCAGAATCTATTTTTAATGGCATTAAATTAAACGAATCCCTACAATCCGTTTCAGAAAAAATCAGCCTTATTTCTGAATCATCAGAACTAATCACACCAAATCATCCACGGTTTCCATTGGCAAAACAAAAGGAAGAACATCTTGTTTGTACTACTATAAAAACTAGTAACGGTACTATTAAAAAGGCTGTATTCACTTTTTCTGACAACAAACTAAGTTATATTGAAGCTAGAGGAAATGTGATTAACACCTTCATCAGTAAACGAAAAGATACCTCCAGAAACTATATGCACTATGTCGTTTATTCCAAGGATAACTTATTTGTAGATAAGGAGAATGACATAGCCTGGATTATGGTCCCAGAGGCAAGACATGTTAATTTGTTTACTTGGGAAAACCCCTATTTACGGAACAAGAATCATTCTGAACCACAAGAAAGTCCTTCTGCAAAACTTCCAGAATTCATAAAAATGGGCGGTACATTAAACGAGTTGAAACCCGGTCTTGTAACAAATAGTGCATTTACAAGTGTTGAGGAATTAGATGGATCAGACCCAAACGCACAAACACAAATAAATTGTTTTGGAGTAAACTATTTGGGGTTCTCAAGAAAATTTGAAGCTCGTTTTGGTGATGACCAACTCAATACTGTTTGGATATTGACCGCAAAAGCCGAGGAAGAAAGAATCCGAGAAGCATTGGTTAAAACTTACGGCAAGGCGGATTACATAAATGAGGATTGGGAAATTTTCGCAAATTGGACCATTGGCCTACGAAAAGATAAACCAGAAATTTTATTGTTAACAACCGAGATAGGTCAATTTTATAAAAAAGAACTGTTTAAACAATAAGGGCATTTAAAAATTTACATTGCCCTTGTTGTACAATTGAATCCTATAAAAGTTTTAAATCTTTAATGGTCTTAAAAGCAACATCCACCTGAGAATCATCAACAAGAATGGTAAACTCGTTCGTTGTAGAAATAACTTCGTACAATACGATGCCTTCCCAAGCCAAACGCTGAAAAATAAAATAATAAATCCCTGGCACCGAAACATTTTCAGCTGGTAGTTTAACTGTAATAGAAGAAAGGTTATTTGCCTTTTGAGTACATTTTTCTGAACTAAAAAGTTCTTCAACAGTGTCATCCAAAATGTTACTTATCACAATATTTATTTCATTGACCCCTCTAGAGGAAGTATAAAATACATCTTGATTGGTATTGACAGCCTCCAAAAGTTTTGCTTGTTGCATCAGAATTGTGTTCGACGTCAAAAAAGTATAATCTGTTAAAGAAGACCTTACAGTTATTTCCCCTATATTTTTTAAAACTTTTATAATCTTGTGAGTGGCCCTAAATTCTAAATCATCAGAAAGACGTTTTAGCGCCATAACAATAGCCCCGTTTCTAATGTCTTTTCCTAGTTCATTTTCAATTTCAGGCTTCACTATTCTAGAAAGCGAAGTGAGATTTATAATTCCCTGTCCTAAAGCACTTTGCAAAAAAGGCTTTTTCTTAATGTACTGTTCTACTACGGAGGATATCGTCTTCATTATCTCTTATTTGATACAAAAATAACAAATTGTTATAAATAAAACAAATTTTTAAAAATAATAAAACGCAGTTTTTATATGTTCTAAATTAAAATTGTCTTTTGTCCTTAGAATGGTAACAATATCAAAACGAACATCTACATCTAAATCATTATCAATTACATAGTGATTTGCAGCCATAACCAAAAGCTTTATTTTCTTTTGTGTAACTGATTCTGCAATGTGTTCCTGAAAGGTAGAACTTCTAGATTTCACTTCTACAATTGCCAAAATATCATTCTTTTGAGCGATAATATCTATCTCTGCTTTTAGGTACCTATAATTACGACATTTAATGGAATAACCACTTTTTATTAAAAAATCAACTGCTATTTGCTCTCCTTCTTTCCCAAATTCGTTATGTTTCCCCATTATTCATTGCAATTTCTTAAAGCTATTGTGTATTTGGTCGAAAATATACTCCCTTCATCGTCATAATCAAACATAAGATTGTAATTTTCACCGCAGAACATCGAAAATGTAACTTTAAACATACTTAACTGAGTAGTTGAACGTTAAAAAAGTAATTTATCGATAAGGATTAAATAGTTGCCCCAAAACTATGGACCTACATCTTATTAAATGCCCAAATGACTATGGAATATTTCATTAATTGTAATACTTCTACACTCGCGCCCTATGCAGTTCCTTTAGATGAACGAAGGGCTGCCCATTTGTATAGAAGATTAGGTTTTAGCGCATCAGTTGAAACCATTAACCTAGCAGTAGGACAATCTGCAACAGCAATTGTAGATACTCTTATCAATGAAGCGTTAACCATGCCTCCAATACCTGCACCTGTATGGGCAGATTGGAACAATAGCAATTACCCTGCGGATGACGATTTACGTGGTCAAATGATACGTGATCAAAGGCAAGAGTGGACAATTGCTTATGGGAATGCCATGCTCAACAACAACTTAAGGGAAAGATTGAGTTTTTTCTGGAGCAATCACCTTGTGACTGAATTAAGAGTATATGATTGTAATTCCTTTCTGTACTACTATATAAATTGTTTACAACGAAACTCCATTGGAAACTTTAAAACCTTTGTTAGTGAAATAGGTTTAACAAGTGCCATGCTGTATTATTTGGATGGCGTATTTAACAACGGTAACAATCCCAATGAGAATTACGGTAGAGAATTGTATGAGCTTTTTGCCCTAGGCGAAGGAAATTCATATACAGAACAAGATATTATTGAAACAGCCAGAGCTTTAAGCGGTTATGTGGAAAGAGGTGAAGAAGGCTGTTCGCAAGTAACTTTTGATCCAGCAAGACATGATGCTGGCAGTAAAACTATTTTAGGTCAGACTGGAAATTGGGGCTATGATGATGTCATTGATATCCTTTTTAATGAACGCCCAAATGAAATAGCAGGTTTTATCTGCAAAAAACTATATGAGTTCTTTGTGCATCCAGATTCTGATGATGATGATGGCAATGCACAAGCCATAATTTCTGGAATGACCAGTACTTTTGTGGCTAACAATTTTGAAATTGCCCCTGTATTGTCCCAACTGTTTAAAAGTGAGCACTTTTTTGACGATGAGGCTATAGGAGTAATTATTAAAAGTCCATTCGACTACTATTTTAACTTCATCAAAGAAACCAATTTCACATATGATGATAGTACTGTTGTAGGGGTTGTAGATGCTTGCCCTCTTCTAGGGCAAATCCTATTTAACCCACAAGATGTTGCGGGATGGCAAAGAAACAGACAGTGGATCAACACCAACTTTATGATTGGTAGATGGTTGACAATAGAAGTGTTAATTGGAAACTTCTATCAAAGCAATCCTGAACAGTTTAGAACATTGGCTATGGATGCTGTAGGTGCAGCCAACAGTAATACTAGTAATCCTAGAATTGTTGTGGAAGCAATTGTAAACAAATTTACTCCAAAAGGGTTATTAACAACAGCTGATTTTGATAATGCCCTTTCAGTATTTACTATAGAGGACGTTCCTGAAACGTATTATGGTCCAGATTATATCGCCGGAGGTTTATCCCTTTGGATGTTGACAGTAAGCATGGAAGTTCCTTCACAAGTATACTTGTTATTATTACACCTATCTAGACAACCAGAGTTTCAACTAAAATAAAACCTACTATTATGTGCGATACCCATAACAATCATCCTCATAAAGCCTTACACAATGAAGGCCATGACGAAGAACATAAAAACTGGAACAGACGTTCCTTTTTACAAGCTCTGGGAATAGCTGGATCAGGCTCCATGATGTTGGGCAGTAACTTACTTACTGCATCTGCACCATCCCCATTGACAGCAGCCATTGCCGCAGCGGAAACTGACAATATTCTAATATTGATACGGTTATCTGGAGGTAATGATGGTCTTAGTACTGTTATTCCACTTGAACAATATGATGCATATGCCAATGCAAGGCCAAACATCTATATTCCTGAAAGTAAAGTTTTAAAACTTTCAAATGAATTTGGTGTGCCTTCCTATATGAATTCTCTTGAGCCTATGTGGGGTGATGGACAATTTAAAGCTGTACACGGTGTAGGCTATGAAGGACAAAGTCTTTCCCACTTTACAGGATCAGATATTTTTGCAAATACCGATTTAACCTCATCCGGTTTTCAAGGCCTAAATACTGGCTGGATGGGCAGGCATTTTGAAAACATATACCCAGATTATTTAATCAACCCTCCAGAGGCCCCTGCAGCCATACAGGTTGGGCAATATGGAAGTCTTGTTTTTCAAGGCGAGGAAACCAACTATGCATTTGTAACATCCAATATTGATCAGTTGGAAGAAATTGCAGAAACTGGTGTACAATATAGTTTGGATGACAGTTTGTTCAACAATTGTATGTACGGTGATCAATTAAAATTCCTTAGAGGAGTTGCCAACACAACATATGAGTATTCTGGTTTAATACATGAAGCTTATGAGCGTGGAGCAAACCAAGTAGAATATCAAGATAATGGTTTTGCAAGACAATTAGCTCTTTTAGCTAGGTTGATAAAAGGTAATCTAGGGACTAAAGTATATATGATTTCTATGGGTGGTTTTGATACTCATGGTAATCAACCATTAGCACATGAAAGATTAATGACCAATCTTTCTGTAGCCATTAATGACTTTTATGAAGATTTGGCTTTTACCACACAAGATGAGCAAGTGCTGAGCATGACCTTCTCTGAATTTGGTAGACGAATTTTTGAAAATGGTTCCAATGGTACGGATCACGGTAAGGCCGCTCCAACACTATTCTTTGGTTCTGGTCTAAACGGTAGTGCCTTTGTTGGTGAACATCCGTCATTAGACAGTCCAAACGGAAGAGGGAACTTAGAATATACCATGGACTTTAGAGACCTGTATGCCACAGTATTGGCAGAATGGTTATGTGTAGATATTCCACTGGTGGAACAACATTTATTAGATCACCCCTATGCCCCTGTTAATTTAGGGTTCAATTGTAGCGGTGTAGATTTTCCAGATATTGTTTACAGTGATGGTGAACCTATGTTACCAGACACTCCCCCTAGTCCAACTGGCGAAGATCCAAATCCAGATTTATTGAATGCTATTGTTCATAATCCTTATTATCCAACAGAAAGTACACCGCATATCTATTTGGAAATGCCATTTAGTGCACACGTAGACATTCAGTTGTATAATATTTTAGGCCAAAACATTGGGACAATTTTCAATGAAATGGTAATGGAAGGTACCAGAGATATAAATATTAGAGAAAGTTTGAGAGATACACTTTCAACCGGAAAATATATTTATAGAATACATGTTCAAGACCAAAAAATGAGTAAATCAATTATGATTACATAAATCTTAACTTACTTATGCTAGAAAAGCCCTTGAAATCTATTTCAAGGGCTTTTCTTTTTACACTTGGTAGCCACTCCCTCATAAAAATCTTTATTTTTGTGCCCAAATCTATATTTTGATGTCTCAGAATCAAAAAAATCCTTCCAAGTCAATAGGCAGGTACACTATTACGGCAGCACTCCCCTATACCAATGGCCCTATACATATTGGGCATTTGGCAGGTGTTTATGTTCCCGCGGATATCTACACCAGATATTTACGCCTCACCAATAATGATGTTGTTTTTGTTTGTGGAAGCGATGAGCATGGAGTCGCTATTTCCATGAAAGCCAAAAAAGAAGGGGTTTCTCCACAAGAAATCATTGACAAATACCATGGCATCATTAAAAAATCTTTTCAGGATTTTGGGATAACCTTTGACAATTATTCTAGAACATCGGCAAAAATCCATCATGAAACTGCATCAGAATTTTTTGAAAAAATGCATCATAATGGTGATTTCATTGAAGAAACCACCAGCCAGTTATATGATGCAGAAGCGCAGCAATTTTTAGCCGATCGGTTTGTGATTGGCACCTGCCCTATTTGCTCACATAAAGAGGCATACGGCGATCAATGTGAAAATTGTGGCTCTACCTTGAATGCTACGGATCTTATAGATCCAAAATCGACCATAAGCGGGGCGGTCCCAACCCTTAAAGAAACAAAGCATTGGTTTCTTCCTTTAGATAGATATGAAGATTTTTTAAAGAAATGGATTTTAGAAGGGCATAAAAAAGATTGGAAACCTAATGTATACGGACAATGTAAATCTTGGATAGATGATGGCCTAAAACCAAGGGCTGTTACTAGGGATTTGGATTGGGGGATTCCCGTTCCTGTTCCAGGGGGTGAAGGCAAAGTACTCTATGTGTGGTTTGATGCTCCAATTGGATACGTATCGGCCACTAAAGAATGGGCTGCGCGTGAAGGAAAAGATTGGGAACCCTACTGGAAGGCAGCAGACACCAAAATGGTACATTTTATAGGCAAGGACAATATCGTATTCCACTGTATTATTTTCCCTGCAATTTTAAAAGCACAAGGAGATTATATTTTACCGGAGAATGTTCCTGCAAATGAGTTTTTAAATTTAGAGGGTAACAAACTATCTACCTCTAAAAATTGGGCCGTTTGGTTGCATGAGTATTTGGAAGAATTTCCAGATATGCAAGATGTATTGCGGTATACCTTGACTGCAAACGCCCCAGAAACCAAAGACAATGATTTTACTTGGAAAGATTTTCAAGCAAGGAACAACAATGAACTGGTTGCTATTTTTGGTAATTTTATAAACCGAGTAGCAGTATTGACCCATAAATATTATGATGGGCAAGTTCCGGTAGCTGGAAAATTTACACAAGTGGATATGGATACCCTTGAGCAGTTAAGGAAATATCCAGAAATTATATCAAGTTCCATAGAACGGTATCGTTTTAGAGAAGCTGGGCAAGAATTAATGAACTTGGCTCGTTTAGGAAACAAGTATTTGGCTGATGAAGAACCATGGAAGCTTATTAAAACTGATGAAGAACGTGTAAAAACCGTAATGTTTGTAGCCCTACAAATTGCAACAGCTTTGGCCGTTTTGGGCGAACCTTTTTTACCATTTACCTCTACTAAACTTAAGAATATCATAAATGTCACCTTGACTGGAGCCGAAGGGTCTCTTGAATGGAATGACATCTCCTCCAAAGAAACGCTACTCCCAGCAGGGCATATTATTAACAAAGCAACCTTGCTTTTTAGAAAAGTAGAAGACAAGGAAATTGAAGTCCAACTGGCGAAACTGGAAGCGACTAAAAAAATCAACGAATTCGCAAATAAAGAACTTATGCCACAAAAAGACACCATTACCTTTGATGATTTTACTAAATTGGACATCCGTGTAGGCACTATTGTTGAAGCTGAAAAAATGCCAAAAACAAAAAAACTAATGGTCCTCAAAGTGGATACAGGTTTAGACACTCGCACCATAGTTTCTGGAATTGCAGAAAGTTTCACTGCAGAAGAAATCCTTGGTATAAGAGTAACCGTTTTAATTAACCTTGCTCCACGTGCACTGAGAGGGGTGGATAGTGAAGGCATGATTTTAATGACAGAGAATGAAGAAGGAAAATTGGTTTTTGTAAACCCTGATACTTCGACTTCGCTCAGTACAGGCTCAGATGGTGTTGGAAATGGAGAAACCATTAATTAACTCTTAAATGAATTATATATAGATCTTCTAGTCTGAAATGTTTTTTCTAGAGGATATTGCTCAAAAATCATCCATGCAACTCAACCAATACATCCTAAAACATACACAACTCCCTTTAAAAAGCATAGAAAACACTGTTGCCTTGCTTAATGAGGATTGCACCATTCCTTTTATTTCACGTTATAGAAAAGAGCGTACAGGCGATCTAGATGAAGTACAGATTGGAGCCATTGTAACCAGTAAAGCGCAATTTGAAACGCTGCAAAAAAGAAAAATTTCTATTTTAAAAGCTATGGAAGAGCAACAAGTCCTTACTACAGAATTAGAGCAGAAAATCAATCAAACCACTGACCTTACTACTCTGGAAGACCTCTATCTTCCCTTCAAGAAAAAAAGAAAGACAAAGGCAGAAACCGCTATTAAAAACGGATTAGAACCTTTGGCCAAAATCATCATGGCACAAAGGGAAAATAACATTGATTTTATTGCTACAGACTATTTAAACGACATTGTGCAAAATGAAGATGATGCCCTAGAAGGTGCCCGCCATATCATTGCTGAATGGGTTAATGAACGTTCCGATATTCGGAATTCAATTCGTCGCCAATTAGAACGCTTCGCACAGATTACCACTAAAGTAATCGGCACCAAAAAAGAAGATGAAAAAGCACAGAAGTTTAGGGATTATTTTGATTGGAGTGAATCGTTAAACAGGTGTCCGTCTCACCGATTGTTAGCAATTTTACGAGCGGAAAATGAAAAATTTATTCGCGTTAAAATTGAAATAGATGATGAAAAAGCCATCACCAATATTGAAAATAGGATTATAAAATCGAACAATAGCTGTTCCAAGCAAATAGCGATTGCTATACAAGACGCCTATAAAAGATTGTTGCTTCCTTCCTTATCTAACGAATGCTTACGTACTGCAAAAGAAAAAGCAGATGATGACGCTATTTCAGTATTTACTAAAAACCTAAAACAACTTTTGCTAAGTGCCCCTTTGGGAGAAAAACGAATCTTGGCATTGGACCCAGGGTTTAAATCGGGCTGTAAACTAGTTTGTTTAAGTGCACAAGGCGCTTTACTTCATAATGAGACCATTTACCCACACCCTCCACAAAACGATAGTACAGGAGCTATTAAAAAAATAAGTTCATTGGTAGATGCCTATAAAATTGAAGCGATTGCCATTGGGAATGGTACAGCATCTAGAGAAACTGAACAATTGATAAAACGCATTCACTTCAAAAATAGCATAGAAGTGTATGTGGTTAGTGAAGCTGGAGCCTCTATATATTCAGCTTCCCAAATTGCTCGGGATGAATTTCCAAATTATGATGTTACGGTACGCGGGGCCGTTTCCATAGGGAGGCGTTTGGCAGACCCCTTGGCAGAATTGGTGAAAATTGATGCCAAATCCATTGGAGTTGGACAGTACCAGCATGATGTAGATCAGCATAAATTAAAAACATCATTAGACACTACTGTTGGAAGTTGCGTGAATTTTGTGGGCGTAAACATCAATACTGCTAGCACCTCATTGTTAAGTTATGTTTCAGGAATTGGCCCAAAACTAGCGGAGAACATTGTGAACCATAGAAATGAAAATGGTGCCTTTACTAGTCGAAATGATATAAAAAAAGTAGCACGATTAGGAGGCAAAGCTTTTGAACAAGGAGCAGCATTTCTCCGTGTCAAAAATGCCGAAAACCCATTGGACGATTCTGCAATACATCCAGAACAATATGCTTTGGTAAAAAAAATGTTGAAAGATCAAGGTGTGGCATTATCTGATTGCATCGGCAATAAAGAAGTCCTTAAAAAAATAGTTCTAGAAGACTATTGTACTGCAACGGTTGGTCTACCAACTCTAAAGGATATTATCACTGAGATGGAAAAACCAGGTTTGGATTTACGGGAAAAAGCCAAAGTATTTACCTTCAATCAAAATATTAAAACCATTACAGATCTTAGTCAAGGTCAGTTATTACCAGGCATTGTAAACAATATTACCAATTTTGGTTGTTTTGTGGATATCGGTATAAAAGAAAGTGGGCTTATCCATGTTTCTAATCTATCGGATACTTTTGTAAAAGACGTAAATGCACATGTAAGCCTTCACCAACAAATAATTGTTAAGGTTTTGGATGTGGACGTTCCACGTAAGCGCATACAGCTGCGGTTACACAAAGGAAATTAATTGTACTATTAAAATAATTTAGTTTTGTTCCATTCAGCAACCTTTGTAACTTTACTATTATAAAAAAATTGAGTCATGCTTTCAAAAAAAGTTGAAAAAGCCCTAAATAATCAAATTCGGATAGAAGCCGAATCTTCACAAATATATTTATCCATGGCTTCATGGGCCGAAGTTAAAGGGTTGGAAGGCATTGCCTTATTTATGTATAAGCAGTCTGATGAAGAACGTTTGCACATGCTTAAACTAATAAAATTCGTCAACGAACGTGGTGGGCATGCACAAATCTCAGAGCTTAATGCACCTAAAATCGAGTTTGGGAGTTTTCAGAAAATGTTTCAGGAGTTATTTGACCATGAAATTTTTGTGAGCAATAGCATCAATGAATTGGTACATGTTACCTTACAGGAAAAAGATTATGCTACGCATAATTTCTTACAATGGTATGTGGCCGAGCAAATTGAAGAAGAAGCGCTTGCACGTACTATTCTAGATAAAATAAACCTTATTGGAAATGATAAAGGCGGACTCTATCTTTTTGATCGTGATGTACAGCAAATAACGATTACAAGTGCTGCCGCTCCTGGTCCTTTGGGATAAATTTTTATTTCTTATTTAGATTTAATTAAAATAACTATCTTTGCCCGGTTCCTACTTAGAAGGATTTATGGGTAAGAAGAAAAAACTGGCCAAGAAGGCAAAAAAAGAACTTAAGAAAATTGCACTAAAACAACTGGTTCCTGAAAGTTGTAAAACTAAATGCTGCAAAAAGTTTAAAAAGTGTGAGGCAAAACGCTGCGCACGTTGTCCTTGCTTTGATTTATTGATGAAGGTAGCCTAAAGTGTTGCTAAACATCTTAACCTTCAATAATAATTGAACGATAAAAATACTTTTGACTCGATTATACTGAAATCGCCAGAACAAAAACAATCATTAGCAATAAGGTTCTAAAGCTAATTTTAATTCACAATAATTTCATCAATAAACATCCAACTACTTCCTCCAGGGTTTGGATGCCAGGCTGGGTTTGTTAATGGACTATTCACCCTTACTTTTATAAATTTTGCGGCAGTTTTTGGAAAATTAATGGAGAAAAAATCAGTATTAACTTCTGTACTAGGCTTTTCTTTCGGAAAACTTGATTCGGCAATTTTCTTATAATGTACTCCATTTAATGAAGTCCACACTTTTGCCCCTACAGGAAAGAAAATCCAACTAGAGGGTGCAGATAAGGCACCAACCGAAATACTGGAAATCTCCGATTGTTCTTTCAACTCCAGAACAGTCTCCATATGTGTTGCCTCATAGCCCAACCAGTTACCATCTACAAAATTAGTAGAGCCTCGTTTTAGGTCCGCCAATGTTACCGCTCCCTTACCAGGGTATTTTTCATGGGGCTCTGGTGAAAGTACCACCTCAGCAATCTTAAATTTTACATGTGTATAATCCTCCTTGGTTATCTCACTCAATGCCCATCCCGTTTTGTGGGCTACTGCCTTTAATTGCGTACTTTCATTCAATATCAAAGGTTCACGATATTTCAAAGAGGTGGTATCTGGTTTAGTACCATCAAGCGTATAGTAAATAGATACTCCTTCAAAATAACTCTCGATTTTCACTTTTAGTTGCTCTTGGAAAAAATTATTATCTGCCACAAAAATAGGCCCCTCAACAGTTGTCGCTGCAAAAACTGAATCAGCGACAATTCCAAAATTCAATTTAGGGTTGACTGCAGCTAATTGTTCCAGCGCTATTTCTGATATCTGAGTATTCCATACATACAATACTTTTAACCTCTTTAACTTCTTAAGCGTCTCTAAACTACTCGTACTCATATCAGTGCCGTAGGCATTAAGACTTTCTAACCATTCGTGTTTTTTTAATTTTTCTATAGTTTCATCGGTAATTGGTGTTTGTTGCAATTGCAGTTTTACCAGGTTCTTAAACTTTTTAAGATAAGGTGAAAGAGTGTCACTAAAGTTTGAATACCCTAGGTTGAGTTCTACGACATTCTCAGCTACCCCTTTCAATAAATTTAGCTGTTCACTACTTATCTTTTTATTATAACTTAAGTTCACAGACAACAAAGGATTATCTTTTGCTAACGGATAAGTAGGAATGCCTCTAGCCTGTAATTCTTTAATTTTATCGGCACTCACAAAATCCATTTCACCTGCCAATACAGCCAAAGCAGTAGTATCTTGTTCAAGACCTATTAACACCTCTGCAATTTTTTTAGACCTTTTCAAATCTTTAGGAAAACAATCAAAACAAGAACCCTGATCTACCCACCAATTAATAAGTGTAATTTCCTCTGAACTCAGTTGAATTTTACCCTTAGGCGGCATATGATCCTCATGCGCTATTGGTAGACTAAGGGAAGTTAATAATTGTGGTGGCCCACCTTCAAAAGAATCGAGTATATTGCCAGAATCACCTCCATTTAAAATGCCTTTCTGTGAATTAATAATCAATCCTCCCTTTTTCTTATTCTGATTATGACAGCTACTGCATTTAAAATCAAAAATGGGCTGAATGATATCAGCATATACCTTTGCCTTTTCAATATCAGTAATAACGATATAATTGCCTTGGACTGGCGTGAAAAGAAATTCCGTCCCATGGGTCATATTACCTCCTAAATGACCCGTTACACCTACAAGTAAAAGAGTCAATCCAAAAAGAGGCAAATAAACTTTTTTAAACCAATGTATTTTGCCTATCCTTAAAATCAGCAATAAAAAGTTAGCCAATACAAAAAAAGCCGCCATCCACTTATGGTCAGATAACATCTCAGGTTCATAATCCCCGCTTTTACCTAAAAACCAGCCGCTTGCAAACGATAATATGGCGCAAACCAATGAAAAGGATAATGCCAACTTACCAATTTCATCCATAGACTCACTCGGCTTTTTCAAAGCGTATAGCTCCAATAAAAAAGCAAAAACTATTGTGCCTATAGGCAAGTGTACAAATATGGGGTGCAGTTTTTCAATCTGGATACCGATTTCTAACATATTGATATAAGCCATTTAATTTACTAAGATTTCATCTAAAAACAACCAAGGTTTGCTGGATGCTCCCTGATGCCATTCGGGTATTTCCACTAAAGGATGTATTACGATTATTAGCTTGGTATAGCTGCTTTTTGGAAAGCTTACTTTTAAGAATTCTTCCCTATTGTCCTGACCAATTCCAGCTTTTTTATTTCTAAAATCCCCAATTTTCGTCTTTCCTGAGAAAACGGTTATGCGATAAGGTGCAAAAATCCATGCTCCCTGGTTGATCAAACAACCCACTCTTAAACTTGATAATTCCAAAGGCCGTTCAAAATCGAGCCTAATGGTTAAACTATCCGTTTTAAAACCCATCCATTGTGAATTGTCCTTAAATGCCAGACCTCCTTTTTGTAGGTCAACTAATCCACTCGAACCGGCTCCTAGGTATGCTGAATGAGGCTCTTGATATAGGGAGACGCTAGCCCCTGAAATATCATGTCTTATCTTAATGACTGCTGCCTTTCTAACGGTACTATTCTTAAAATTGGGATGGAAAACTTTGGCTTTTAATTGTGCAGATTCAGTTAATGTTATGGGTTCTGAATAAAGCTTAGCCTTAGACGTTACAATAGTTCCATCTAAGGTATACCGTATCTCGCTATTTGGAAATTTCATGCCTAGCGTAACGACTGTGGTATCTTTAAAAAGAGGAGCACTAACAGCTATGTTAGGTGGAGCCATCTCAAACAATTCGCTTGCAGCAAAGGATGGTTGTTGCGCACTTATTTCGCCCTTAGCCATAAAAATACACAAGACAATTAACAGCATTTTCCTTAACGACATAATCATACTCTGTACAGTTTTATCGGATAGGTTTTACCCGAATTCCATTGCGCTACATATAAATTTTCATCGGCATCTACACAAACATCATGGGGATGATGGAACACTTTTAAGGCTTGGTACATCGGTTGCAATTGACCATCTTTATAAATTGGTGTGCACCCACCAGGAGCGGAAATTAATTTGTTATTAGCATCTAGTATGGAGACAAAACCTGTTCCGTCAGAACCATCACCACTCCAAATAGTAGCCAAATATACATTAGTACCATGTATTACTGGTCTACAAATGTAGGCTCCAGGGAGGTCGTATCGTTCCAAAAACTCTCCTTCTAAACTAAATCGTTTCAAAGAATTCTGTTGTCTAGCGGTAATCAACAATGTTGGATTATGTCGATCTCTATGGTCTATGCAGATACCATGAGCATTGTTAAACAGGTGGTCTTCATTACCTCTACCGCCAAAGACATTTAACAACTCCCCTTTTTCATTATAGTGTAAGATATATTGTTCACCATAACCATCTGCCACGTACACATCACCATTAGGCGCTACAGTGGTTTCGGTAGGAATATATTGTCCCTTTGACTGGTATTTACCAGACTCTTTTGGAAAAGGAAACACTTGCACCACCTTACCATCAATAGTGGTCTTGATGACCTCATTTCGATTATTATCACTGATATATAAAAAATCCTCACCGTTTTCAATGTTTAAGGTAAGTCCATGAGCTCCCGGGTAGTCCGTACCCCAAGTTTCAATAAGACGCCCAGAAGTATCGTAAACAATAATATTATTTTTGATGTTATTGGTTAACAATAAAATACGCCCCTTTGAATCTTGCACCATTTCATGACAATCGTTCACTGGATGGTAAGCAGGATTCAAAGCGCCCCAATTAAGGTCAATTTTATATGTATAATTATTATGCCCAATAATGGCATCCTTATATGGAGCTATTGCGGCTAACAAGGAGGGTGTCGTTAAGCATCCCATAGCTCCCAAAAAAGTTTGTTTAGAAAATTTGCGTCTCTTCATTAAGCGAGTATATCTTTTATCAATTCCCCTTCTACATCCGTTAATCGAAACCTTCTTCCTTGATATTTATAGGTTAATTTTTCATGATTGATGCCCAATAAATGTAGCATGGTTGCCTGGAAATCATGGACATGAACGGGGTCTTTTGTAATATTATACCCAAATTCATCTGTTTCCCCGTGAACCATTCCAGGTTTTATACCACCCCCGGCCATCCACATACTAAAACATCTTGGGTGATGATCACGACCATAATTGGTGTCCGTTAAAAGTCCTTGAGAATAATTAGTTCTACCAAATTCACCTCCCCATATCACAAGCGTATCTTCTAATAGGCCTCGTTGTTTAAGGTCTGCTATTAATGCTGCTGATGCCTGATCCACATCCTTGGCTTGTTTTTCGATTGCCGATGGTAAATTAAAATGCTGATCCCATCCCATATGATATAATTGGATAAACCGCACATCTTGTTCAGCCAACCTTCTAGCCAACAGGCAATTGGCAGCAAAAGTGCCGGGTTTCCTGGCATCAGAACCATACATTTTATAAATGTAATCGGGTTCCTTAGAAATGTCCATCACTTCTGGCACAGAGGTTTGCATGCGATAGGCCATTTCATATTGGGCGATTCGACTTTGAATCTCTGGATCTCCAAATTCTTGATACTGTTTATCGTTCAAAGATGCAATGTGATCCAACATTTCACGTTTTCCATTTTTGGATAATCCATCAGGGTCATTCAAATAAAGTACCGGATCTTTAGCGGCACGAAACTGTACGCCTTGGTGCAAGGAATGTAAAAAGCCATTACCCCAAAGTCTGGTATATAAGGGTTGCCCATTAGGACGTCCTGTTCCCCTAGATAACAAAACGGTAAATGCTGGAAGATTATCATTCTCACTTCCTAGCCCATAACTTAGCCAAGAACCCATGCTAGGCCTACCGGGTTGCTGTGAGCCTGTTTGAAAAAAGGTCACAGCTGGATCATGATTAATAGCTTCAGTGTACATGGAATTAATAATACAAATATCGTCTGCCATTTTAGCCGTATAAGGCAACAGGTCACTGATCCATGCACCACTTTTTCCATACCGTTTAAAATCATATAAAGAACCCACCATAGGAAAATTATCCTGGTTGGAAGTCATACCTGTTAGTCGTTGCCCATTACGAATGGATTCGGGCAAATCTTGTCCTCTACGTAGATTTAATAAGGGTTTATAATCAAAAAGTTCTAACTGAGAAGGTCCCCCACTCTGAAATAAATATATGACTCGCTTCGCTTTTGCTGGAAAGTGTAACGAATCTAACTCGCCCTTAGTTCCGTATCCAGTAGTAGTAATTAATTTACCCTTTTCATTTTTGCTGAAATATTGGTATCCCAAGGTAGAAGCTAATGCCGCACCACCAATTCCTAAAGCTGTTTTACCTAGAAAAGAACGCCGGTTTAACAGCAGTGATCGATCCTCTAATATTTTCTTCTCACTCATATTATCCTCTTGATATGGTCTCGTCTAAATTTAAAATAATGTGGGCCGTTAAGGCTAGTGCTGTTAAAGGTTCCTTTGCAATATTAACAGTTAAGGGAGCGTTTCCAATAGCTAAAAAAGCATCGGAATCAATCTCGCCTGTTTTAATCTTCAGCAATGAGCTTTCATAAAAATCGCTTAGCTCCTTTAGTTCTATCTCATCGGGACGTCGTGAGGTTGCCTTTTCAAACAACTCACTAATTTGATTTTGAAGGCCTTTTTTGTTGCTCATGGCATTTTGTGCCAAAACCCTAGATGCTTCAATAAGTTGAGGGTCGTTCAGGAGCACTAATGCTTGTAAAGGTGTATTGGTTTCCTGCCGTTTTACGGAACAAACATCTCTTGAAGATGCATCAAATGTCATCATACTAGGAGGGGGAACGGTACGTTTCCAGAACGTATACAAACTCTTTCTGTATAGGTCATGTCCTGTGCTCTCAATGTATGTGGCGGTAGTTCCTCCACCGCCGCCAGTCGTTTCTTCCCAAATGCCCTCGGGCTGATATGGTTTTACACTAGGGCCTCCTATTTCTTTATGTAGCAAACCACTAACCATAAGCGCCTGATCGCGAATAGTCTCGGCTGGCAGTCGTAATCTGGAAGCTCTAGCCAACCATTGGTTTTCTGGATCTCGCTCTAAGAGGTTTGCGTTGGTCTTTGTAGATTGTTGGTAGGTAGCCGACAAGGCTATATATTTTAACATTTGCTGCATATCCCATCCTTCGTTCTGAAACTTAAGTGCCAAGAAATCCAAAAGCTCTGGATGAGTTGGTAAGGCTCCCTGATTCCCAAAATCATAGGAACTTTCTACCAAACCCTTCCCAAACATACGCTGCCACATTCGGTTTACTGCCACACGTGCCGTTAGTGGGTGCTTGTCATCAAAAAGCCACTGTGCAAGTCCTAAGCGGTTCTTTGGAAAAGTGTCAGAAAAGGGAAGTAAGGCAGTTGGTGTACCTACTTCAACAACCTCACCCAATTGATCATAGACACCTCTTTTGAGAATATGAGTCTCGCGAGCTTGACTCATATCTTTCATAACCATAACAGGTATTTTGTCTGATTTACTTTTAGAAAAGTTGATAAAGTTTAACACCCCCTCGACTTCCTTTTTGCTCAGCATGATTACAGGGTTAGGAATGTCTTCCGCACCAACTAGTAATCCTTTTTCCGGAATATTGTTGAAAAAACTAAACAATTGAAAATGTTCTTTTTGACTTAAGGGATCATATTTATGATCATGGCAACGCGCACACTCCATGGTAAGGCCCATAAAAGCAGTGCTAAAGGTATTGGTGCGGTCTTCAACGTATTCAATGCGATACTCCTCAGGAATGACCCCTCCTTCGGCGGTAATTTTATGATTTCTATTAAAACCTGTAGCAAGAATTTGTTCTAAATTGGCATTGGGAAGTAAATCACCAGCCAACTGATAGGTCACAAAATCTTTGTAGGACATATTCTTTTTAAAGGCATGGATTACCCAATCTCTCCATGGCCACATGGTACGTTCAAAATCATCCTGATAACCGTGGGTGTCTGCATAACGGGAAACATCCATCCAATCGGAAGCCATATGTTCTGCATAATCATCGGTTGACAAAAGATGATCAATTACCTTTTCATAGGCATTAGTCGCATCATCATTTACAAAGTTATTTATTTGTTCTAATGTTGGTGGTATTCCTGCTAAATCAAAACTTACCCTACGAATTAATTTTTCCTTAGTGGCTTTTTCAGAAGGTTGCAAACCCTTTTCATGAAGGGTAGCTAAAACAAAAGCATCTATCTTGTTTTGCTCCCAGTTATTGTCTTTGGAACTGGGTGTGTCTTGTGGTTGTGGTGGAACAAAAGCCCAATGTGGTTGGTATTCAGCTCCTTGTTCTATCCATTTACGCAACAATAATTTCTCTCGTTCTGTCAAGAATAAGTTAGACTCCTGGGGCGGCATTTGATTGTTCGGGTCTGGTGAAAAAATACGTTCTATCATTGTACTTTTTTCCGGAGATCCAGGGACAACAGCAAAATGGTTTTTTTCTTTCCCCAAGGCTTCGTAGGCCTTTTCAGCCGAGTGTAGAGACAATCCTCCTTCAATCGCATTTTCATCAGGGCCATGACAGGCAAAACATCGATCAGAAAGTATTGGTTTTATATCAAAGACAAAGTCCACCTTTTCAGGTATATCTTCTGAAAAAATTAAATCACCTGCAATTGAATGGGTCTTGTCTTGTTTACATCCAACTAAAAGGACTACTACCAGCAGACAAAAGGCATGCACAAATTTACAATACCGTAAAATTACCTTCATGTTTTTGGGGATTTTTCATTATTGAACTGGTTTGATTATATAACTCTATGAAAATATACAAAATACCCGTTTCTACTTACATCTTTTTCGACGGAAAACCTGTCTGGAAAGACCAGTGAAGAATAAACGATTGTTAGCGTTAGTTTGTGAGCACTATAACTTAATTCATATGGACGGAATTCTATAGTTAAAATAAGATTGCTTTCGACTGTACTCAAGCTAGCATTTTGCTAAATTCTAGCTCGAGCACAACCTAAGCATTGGTTATTTCCCCAACATCAACAATTCATTGCATTTAATTTCTGTTATGTATTTTTTCTCCCCTTCTTTGGTTTCATAAGAGCGATAGGTAAGCTTACCGTCTATGGCAACTTGTTTACCCTTGACCAAAAAATTCTCTACAATTTCAGCAGTCTTCCCCCAGGCAACGATATTGTGCCATTGCGTATCTTCAACTTTTTCACCTTGAGCATTTTTATAGCTCTCAGTTGTAGCAATGGAGAATTTTGCCACTTTGGTTCCGCTTTCTAGGTTAACAATTTCTGGGTCGTTACCTAAATTTCCAATCAACTGTACTTTGTTTCTAAGTGCGTTCATAATAAAATAATTTTTAAATCCTGACTGTATTTCAGGAATGTTAAACAGTTAATACTACCAAGCCACGATGACTTGGCACTGCAAACCTAGCCCAGCAAGCAAAAAACATTCGGTTGAAAAATAGTTACTTTCGTTTACAAACGTTTGTAGTCGTTTGCATTTAATTATATCGAGCTGGAGGCTGATTTGTTGATTAAGAATAGTTTTAGAGGTAGCTTTTTGTTTTTTTGGCGTTCCATTCCAATGGATTAATAAACTCTCCAGTTGAGAATTGTTTTCTCCTCTTCAAGTAAGTCATTCTACAATAGATTGGGCAAATTCCTTTCTGATTCGTTTTTTCCTTTTTTAATATAAAAAGGATTGATAAGTTTTTTTGATTCATAACCAATTGGTTTTAATGTTAAACAATTGACATACAATTCGGAAGTGGGGTACCTGAAATTTTGAATGGGGTACCTAATGGGGTACCTAATTTCAAGTAATAACTTGACAAGTTGACTTTTCGTGGAAAGTGAAATTAGCACCTATAATACGAGTAACACCCTATATTACTTGACTAAAAACAAAAAATCCAACCTAAATAAATAGATTGGATTTCGTTTTTTGCTCCTCCTCTAGGGCTCGAACCTAGGACCCTCTGATTAACAGTCAGATGCTCTAACCAACTGAGCTAAGGAGGAAAATAACCTGCCTAATATCCTTAGGCGGGTGCAAATATAAACGTATTTTTCAAATACCCCAAACAAAAAAAGAGGGTTTTATTATTTATAAAAACTTTTTAATAATATTCCAGATATCATTACCAAAAACTAAAGCCATTAAACCCATTAAAATAACGAATCCAACTATTTGACCTCGCTCTAAAACCTTCTCACTTGGCATTCTTCCAGAAATCATCTCATATAACAAAAACATAACATGCCCACCATCCAATGCTGGTATTGGCAAAATATTTAAAAAGGCCAGCCAAACTGAAAACATTGCCATAAATGACCAGAAAAAAGTCCAATCCCATGTGGTTGGCATCATATCAACAATACCTATTGGTCCCTTTACTTGCTTATACGCTTCTGTTTTTGTGTTGAAAATTACTTTAAACTGTCGTATTTGATTTGTAAGAACATCAATTGTTTTATTAAACCCAGCAGGTATTGCACCTAAAAAAGTAAATTCGTCCGTAATTCTTAAATCGGCCATATCAACCTCTATACCTATAATTCCTTCGTTCGGAACCACTAATTCTGCATCTTTAAGCTCGTTGTTTCTAATAATTTTTATGGCCAATTTATTATTTGGTGATGACTGAATTTTTTGTCTAAACTCATCCCAATAAATTGTCTTTACCCCATTTACCTCAACAATCTCATCCCCTGGTAAAATGCCTGCTTTTTCAGCGACTGAATTTTCAGCAACTTTTTTAATAATTGTTTTAGACCTATATCCCATAAAATTCTTGCCCTGGGATTCAAATACCTGCTTTTTCCCTTCATCACTTAAAGGAACTGTTAGCCTTTGACCATTTCTTTCAACAGTAATTTCATCTCCTAAAATAATGCCTAAAACTGCTTCCTTAAATTTCTTAGATTTTTTCCCGTCTACCTCAAGAATCTTATCTCCTGTTTTTAATCCTAATTTTTCTCCAATTGAATCTACAACTATACCATATTTTAAACTATCAGAAGGTATATAAGTGTCGCCCTGAGTAAACAACATTGTAGAATATATAACCCATGCCAGAACAAAATTCACAATAACCCCTCCCAACATAATAATCAATCGTTGCCAAGCTGGTTTACTACGAAATTCCCATGGTTTGGGTTCTTCTTTCATGGCTTCTGTATCCATGCTCTCATCTATCATTCCAGCTATCTTTACATAACCTCCCAAAGGTAACCAGCCAATACCATACTCCGTATCTCCAATTTTTTTCTTAAATAGTGAAAACTTAACATCAAAAAACAAGTAAAATTTTTCAACTTTAGTTTTAAAGTATTTAGCAGGAATAAAGTGACCCAACTCATGTAGAATTACCAATATTGAGATAATAAGTAGGAACATCACTATTTGCGTAAACAAACCCATAATTTTTTTCTTTTTAAAACGCCCAAAAGTACACTTTTAGGTGGTCTTAAAAAAGAAAACCATTGGACTCCACTTCTTTTTAAGAAACATTTAGCAGCAAAATGCCGTTAATTCTTTAACAATCCTAAATGCTGCTGTACCTTTGCAATAAAAAACATGCTTTCTTTTTTTAGCAAATACAAGTTTTTTGGAATTGGATTCCTCCTACTCTCCGCAATCATTATTTCTTTGTTCTACAATGCATTGCAACCAAAAAAAACCTTGCTCATATACAACCCTGCTATGGTCAACTCAGAATTGGTGGACAGCACAATGCGTTATATTAAAAAATACCACACCATAGCCGATTTTTCTTTAACCAATCAAAATGGGAAAACCATTACCCAAAAAGAGTATGAAGATAAAATCTATGTCGCCGACTTCTTCTTTACTACCTGCCCTACCATATGCCCAATCATGACCAAGAATATGGCGGCCTTACAAGAACATATTTTAAACGACGATGATGTATTGTTACTTTCCCATTCTGTTACCCCGCAAATTGATTCTGTTGCCCAACTTAAAAAATATGCCCTAGAGAAAGGGGTTATAGATAGCAAATGGAACTTGGTTACCGGCGATAAAAAACAAATCTATGAATTGGCCAGAAAATCGTATTTAGCCGTTAAAACTGATGGTGATGGAGGTCCTTATGATATGATACATACTGAAAATTTCATCCTTGTGGATAAAAAGCGTAGAATTAGAGGATTTTATGATGGCACCAAGGAAGAAGAAATTGAAAAGTTACTTGAAGATTTAAGTATTTTAAAAGGGGTGTACCATGAATGATTCTTGGCAATGAATTTCACAGTTTTTTCACAATTTTATTCAGTTTTTTCATTTACTTTTGCCTTTACTTTTATTCAATCTAAATAAGTGTTGAGGACTACTGTAGCGCATTTAAAAAAAGGTCAAAAAGGAATCATTACCGATTTCACCGAAGACATTCTTCCAATTAAATTATTGGAATTGGGATGTTTACCTGGCAATGTTGTAGAACTTGTCCAAATAGCTCCTTTAAAAGATCCAATCTATATTAACGTGAGTGGTACGCATATCGCCATACGAAAATCTGTTGCAGAGCAAATTGAAGTAGAAATCATTGATGAAACTCAAAAAAAATGAGCAAACAAATCAATGTTGCACTTATCGGAAATCCAAATACGGGAAAGACTTCTGTTTTCAACAAACTTACTGGGCTTAACCAAAAGGTTGGGAACTATCCTGGGATTACAGTAGAAAAAAAACAGGGCGTTTGTAAATTACCAAGAGGCTTAAAAGCACATATTATTGACCTGCCTGGCACTTACAGTCTTAATACCACTTCCTTGGATGAAAGTGTAGTGGTAGAATTACTTTTAAACAAAAACGACAAAGATTTTCCCGATGTTGCAGTGGTAATAAGTGATGTGGAAAATCTTAAACGTAATCTACTCCTCTTTACTCAGATAAAGGATTTAAGAATTCCCACGCTTTTGGTTATCAACATGGCTGATAGGATGTCCAAAAAAGGAATAACCTTGGATATCCCCCTCTTGGAAAAAAAATTGGATACAAAAATCGCATTAGTCAGTACCAGAAAAGGAACAGGTATAGCTGAACTTAAGTCGCTTATTTCAGATTATAGAAATTTATCCGTCACTCCAAATATTGATACTTCGGTAATTGCACCTGAATATTTTGAACAACTCAAAAAAACCTTCCCCAATCAAGATCTTTATAAGCTATGGTTGGTCATTACCCAAGATGTTAATTTTACCTCTATTGATAAAAAACAAATAGATGACGCATCTTCCATTACAACAAAATCGAAAGTAGCGCTGAAAAAATTACAACATAAAGAAACCGTTCTGAGGTATCAATTTATCAATAGTTTTCTTAAGAAAGGGTATGAGGTAGACCTCAACGCTGCAAAAGGCTTTAGAGCATCACTAGACAAAATCCTTACTCACAAAATCTTTGGTTACCTTATTTTCTTTGTGATATTGCTCACCATGTTCCAAGCTATTTATGATTGGAGCGGTTATCCCATGGATTTTATTGAGGCATCTTTTGCATTTGCAACAGAATGGGTTAAAAACACTTTACCTCCTGGGGTACTTACCAATCTAATTGCTGAAGGGATTTTGGCTGGAATTGGCGGCATTGTCATCTTTGTTCCGCAAATAGCATTTTTATTCCTATTCATAGCGCTTTTAGAAGAAACGGGGTATATGAGTAGGGTAGTGTTTTTAATGGATCGATTAATGCGTCCTTTGGGATTGAGCGGTAAAAGTGTTGTACCCCTTATTTCTGGGACAGCATGTGCTATACCCGCAATAATGGCAACACGGACCATTGAGAATTGGAAAGAACGCTTGATTACCATCTTAGTAACTCCGTTCACCACCTGTTCAGCAAGGTTGCCCGTATACCTCATTATAATTGAATTGGTGATACCAGAAGATCGATTTTTAGGATTAAGCTACCAAGCACTTACTCTAATGCTATTGTACCTTATTGGTTTTGCTGCTGCTATAGTTTCTGCCATGATTTTGAACAAAATTTTAAAAATCAGGAGCAAGTCATTTTTTGTTATTGAAATGCCCAACTATAAATTACCCTTGTTTAAAAATGTTGCTATTACGGTATTGGAAAAAACAAAAAGCTTTGTATGGGGTGCAGGAAAAATCATTCTTGCCATTTCAATTGTTTTATGGTTTTTGGGTTCTAATGGATTTTCTGAAGAGTTTAACGATGCAGAAAACATTGTGAAAAATAAGATCAAAACACAAGGCTTATCAGATTATAATAAAACCAATATTGAAAACAAGTTATTGGTATATAAAGAAAACCTGCAAGATAGTATGGCAAAGAAGGCATATGCTATAAACACCAAAGCTGTTTCAGATTCTCTTGACCAACGAAAACTTGCTCTTATTGAAAATGCACAGAATGAAGAAATTGCGAGTTACAAATTAGAAAATTCATATATAGGTTATATGGGTAAAGCCATAGAGCCTATTGTAAAACCTTTGGGGTACGATTGGAAAATAGGCATAGCCCTAATCACATCTTTTGCAGCAAGAGAAGTTTTTGTAGGCACATTGGCCACTATCTACAGTGTGGGCAGTGATGAACAAGAAACCATTACAAACAGAATGGCAGCAGAAGTAAATGCCGATACAAAAAAGCCATTATTTAATTTGGCATCTGGCATCTCAATCATGTTATTTTATGCATTCGCTATGCAATGTATGGGCACCTTGGCCATTGTAAAACGTGAAACCAATAGCTGGAAATGGCCAGTATTACAATTAGTGCTTATGAGCGGTTTTGCTTATATTGTTGCTTTAATGGCATATCAAATATTAAAATAATATGAATGATATTCAAAATATATTGGTTTATGTTATTGTCGCCATAGCCATTGGCTATTTGGCCAAAAAATATGTACTCCCAAAAACCCTTTTTTCCTCCAAAAAAAGCAAGAATAAATCTTGTGGAGAGGATGATTGCGGTTGCCATTAAATTGTATCCTACAATCAATCTTTTTATTAAAGTTCTTTACAGGCAACCATTTACAGATTTGTTCCGTCTTTAGATTAAGTGCTTGATTATTCTTAACAAAAAGGAAATCATGCGAAATGATGATTTTGACCGTAACAAATGGACCCAATTTTCGTCTTCTTGTTAAAAAAAGAATAAATAGGTATTAAGAAAATCTAAAAAACACCTGAATCCCTAAAGTGTCTTCTTTTATTTGTCAACAACAAATTCAGCTTATGAATAAAACAACTACCTCTATTAGTATTTTTTTGTTATGCTTTTGCTCTTGTACCTTTGGCCAGGTGTTAAGTTCCAAAGTAATAGATTCCGTCTCTAAAAACCCTATTCCGTATGTAACCATCCTTTTATCTGATGACAGTGGGGTTATTACCAATGAAGAAGGACAGTTTAGTATTCAAATACAAGAAGCTATAAAAAATACGGACTCCATATTTATTTCCTGCATGGGCTATGAGACTATGGCGTTGCCTCTACAACAATCCATAGACAGTATTCTTTATTTACAACCAAAGGCCATAGAATTGAACCATGTCATCCTAACCAACAAAGAGTATACAGCTGATGAGCTCCTTGTTTTGGTCAAGAATAACATCAACCAAAATTACAATAGGAACACCTCTAAAAAAAGGCTGTTCTATAGAGAATCTAACTACCAGAATTTTACTAAAATGGATTATACTTTTAAAAAATCCACTATTAAAGAGTTCAATAAAGAGTTCATTGATTCCATACTCCAGTCTTTTCCCAAAAGTGCACCCTACTATACAGAAATTCTATGCGATTTTTATGGTGACCATTCAGAGGAAAATCAGAAAATAAATATCATAAAAGCCTCTCAACTTTATGATAAGAATGCCGAGTTAAGTTTTAAAGGTATGGAAGAGAAATTCAATACCATTATAAAACGAAATGTAAAACCCGACTCCTATTTTAAGATAAAATCTGGCATATTTGGTACTAAAGTAGACATGGATGATATGCTGAACGAGGAGGATTCGGAGACCACCAAAGATGAAGAAGCCTTGAAAAAAGAACTGGAGGAAAAGAAAAAACATGAGGAGGAAAGAAAAAAGAATTTCTCCGGTCATAAAAGATCCAGTTTGGCTCGCGTTTTCCAAAGTCATTTTTTCACAGAAAACCCCTATCTAAACTTTCTTCAAAAACCAAACAGATACGATTTTAAGGTTATTGATTTTACCTTTTTAGGCAATGAGCCCGTTTACATTGTTGATTTTACCCCTAGTGGTTCTGAAAAGAATAAAGGCAGGTTGTATATCAATGCCGATGATTATGCTATTCTTAGAATTGATTATGAAAATGTTAAATCCTTAAAACGATTTAATCTAATGGGGATTTCTCTAAATATATATCAAAAAAAAGGGAAGAAGTTCTTTGCCAAAGGAAGTGACGGGCTTTATAATTTACATTATTATGAAATGGAAACAGGAAGTCGATTTGGTATAAGCAGGCCCCTAAAAATCATTGAAAAAAACAAACATGTAAAAGGTAGGCGCAAACAGAATGAGCTATTCGTTAAATTAGATATGGCGATTACAAGCACCAATAAATCCCAAATCGTTGTTTTTGATGTGAAAAATATAGCGGCTTCAGAGTTTGATGCTTTACCAAAAAACAATAAAATATTGCCTACCTATATGTCTCAATATGATCCCGAATTTTGGAAAGGGTATAATATTATTGAACCCAACACTGCTATTAGAGAATTCACTGTAGAAGAATAAATATATTGACTCGCGTTATTTTTAACGCATATATCCTCCGATTTGCCCAATCTTGTTTTCTTACTAAAACAAGATTGTGGCATTTTTTTTAGTTCCAAACGTAACCTTTTGTAAATTCCTGACTATATAGTAATGAACACCAACTAAAAAAACTCTTTTGAAAGAGCTTTCAGACGAAGATCTCATGTTAAAAGTTGCAAAAGGCAATTTGGATATACTCCGGATTCTTTTTGAAAGGCATCACAAACATGTGTTCAACTTTTTATATAAAATGTCTGGAGATAAAATGTTGAGTGAAGATGTAACACAAGAGGTGTTTTACAAATTAATGAAGTATAGAACTTCCTATAACAACGGCAAGTTTGTGTCTTGGTTATTTACCATTGCAAGAAATAGTTTGTCCTCTCATTATAGCAAAGAAAAAGGGAAGTTTACGAGTTTAGATGATGTAAAATACATGCTTGCTGAAAAGGAAGAGGAAAGAAATGAAGATTATTCTCATTTACAAAGAGCCTTGAATAAATTGGAAGCATCAGACAGAGAATTGTTGGTTTTAAATCGATTTCAAGGCGTTAAATATGCAGAATTAGCTGAAATGACAGGCAGTACCCACGGAGCTGTAAAAACCAAAGTCAGCAGGGCCTTAAAAAAATTAAAGACCATCTATTTTGAAAATATATAACAAATGAAAAAAAAGCACTTTACAGATTTGTTGCCAGATTATCTGGATGGACTCTTAGATGACATTCAAAAGAAGCAAGTAGAAACGCATTTAAAAAAGTGTGCTGCTTGCACAAAAGAACTTGAAAGTTTAATAGTTCTTTTCAATTCTTTTGATGCTGAAAAAGAGTTGGAGCCATCAGATGCACTCAAAAGCAATTTCTACGAGGCATTGGAGCAAGAAAAACAAGAGCATTCTAAAGTGATTGCTTTGAATTCCAAAATACAATCAGGAAAAAATCCATGGATGCCGAACTTGCTAAAAATAGCAGCCAGTGTTGCTTTATTGATTTGTTCATTCATGCTAGGCAAAAAACAGCAAGAACAAAAAGCAACTACTGAAATCGCAGCCTTGATAGATGAAAGTTTGCACATAAAACAAACAGCCATGTTATCATTGATGGAGAACAAATCTGCCAGTAGGCGCATACAGGGTGTCAACTTTATTGAAGAATTCACAAACCCTGATGAGACTATTGTGGCAGCTTTGGCTGATAGGATGTTGTACGATGAAAACACCAATGTAAGGTTAACTGCGGCAGAGGCGTTGCTAGGTTTTACGGCTTCAGAAACCGTAATAAGTGCGTACATATCGGCATTGAAAACTGAGAAAGACCCAGGGATTCAAATTGCAGTAATTCAAATTTTAGTGCAAATACAAGAGAAAAAAGCAGTGGCTCCTTTACAGAATTTATTACTGAAAGATGATACTCAGCCTTTTGTAAAAAAACATATTGAATCATTATTACCAAGTATTATATAACAATCCATGCTGAGAGAAGTCGAAGCATCAAAAAACGAAAAATCATGAAATTATTAAAAATTACAGTATTAACATGCTTCTTTTGCGCAACCATTAATGCCCAAGAAGATTATACAAAAGCCTTAGGCGGTATTGAATGGGTAAAGATAGCATCAAATGCAAATGTTACTGTAAAGACACATAGTAGCAATGAATTATTAATTAAAGTAGGCAGTTCATACAAGACACCCGAAAGAGCCAAAGGACTAAAATTAGTGGGTGAAGGGGGTTCGGACAATACTAATGTTGGTTTCTACGTCATCAAAGAAGGAAATAACTTAATTGTTAGGAACCTTAGAAAATCTAAGGCTGCAGAAATTTATTTGCCAGCTTCTCAAAATATATCCGTTAAAACCAATTGGCAAGGCAACATTAAAATAGTTGGTTTTAAGGGAGAAATTGAGGCCAGTGCAGAACTGAATGGAAGTATCGGCATTGAAGATGTCAGTGGTCCCATAACTGTAAATTCTTTAAATGGACAAATAGAAGTATTGTTTGCCGAAGTAAGTCAAAGTTCTCCCATAACCATAAATACCATCAACGGAGCAATAGACATTACTTTACCAGAAAACACTCCCGCTAATCTATCACTTGGCTCCCTTAATGGAGATATTTATTCCAATTTTGAATTGCCTACCCTTGAAAAGGATGGCCTAAAAAGTATTGGTAGGAGCAAGATAAAAAGTTCCATTAATAATGGAGGAGTAAAAATTAGTTTAAGCTCTATTAACGGGAGTATTTATTTAAGAAAGAATTAATCAAAAAACAAAACAGTCATGAAAAAAAGTATCATTATGCTTTTATTAGGTTTCATCTGCCTAACTACAAGCGCACAAAAAATCATAGAAAAAAGCATTGCTTATAAAAATCAAAGCATTGATGTAGATGTAAAATTCGCTTCTGAAATTGAGGTGAAGACCTGGGACAAAGCCACTATTTACTTTAAAGCCCATATTGTTACCGAGGATGGTAAATATTTAGATCTATATGAATTAAAGATAGACGAAAGTAGTTCAACCATCCATATTGAATCAAACGCTGAGCCTATTTTTAAAAAAATATGGGACGAGTATGAAAAAACGCATCCAGGCAAAAAGAAAAGATATTTTTCATCAGGGGATGATTATGATTTCAACTACACCCTCTATGTACCCAAAAACGCCACCTTTAAAGTGAGCAGTATTAACGGAAACCTAAAGGCTGAACGTATTGAAGGTGAATTTACCGCAGACCTCATCAATGGAAATATTGCTATTAAAAGTTATAAGGGAGATTTAGATTTGAGCACCATTAACGGTGAAATAGATTTGAAAATGATAGATGCTGATTTGGTCGCCGAGACCATTCATGGAGATATTTATGCAGACGAAAAATTGAATTTCACCTCCACTAACCGTCATGTTGGGCAAAAAATTAGCGGGCGTTTTGATAATGCTACGAACCGTTTGCGATTAAACACCATCAATGGGAATATGTATTTAAGATAGTCTAAACAATGCTTAGTTGAATTGTGTTATGAGTAACCCCCGAGGTTTTAAATCGGGGGTTACTTATATTAAATCTGACTTAAGCCACCATCAACAGATAATTCAATTCCATTCACATAACTTGCTTCATCGGAGGCAAGAAACAATACGGTGTCTGCAATTTCTTTAGGGTCTCCAAAACGTTTTAAGGGTACACTCTCTGCAAAATGTTGGCCCATTTCACTAACTGCTTCTTCTGGCATTCCCATTTTACTATAGATTGCTGTTGCTATTGGTCCAGGGGCTATAGAATTAACCCGTATCTGACGAGGTGCCAACTCAGTTGTCAACACACGAGCATATGCCCTCAACGCTCCTTTGGTAGCGCTATATACAGCAGCACCCTCAAACCCTTTTTGATGCACAATAGAAGTATTAAAAATAATTGTCCCTCCATCATTTAAATTTGGAATGGCATGTTTCACCAAAAAAGCAGGTCCTTTAACATTGGTATTAAATTGTGAATCAAAATGGTCTTCGTCTATCTCATCCGCAGGAACAAAATATGCCACTCCAGCATTGACAAATAACACATCAATTTTACCATAAGTGTTCACCGCCTCTTGAATAAGCTTTTCATTATCTGCTGGTTTTGATTGGTCTGCCAAAACAGCCTTAAAATCACCAGACAGTTCTTTTGAAGCCTCATTCAATGCTTCCGACCTACGGCCAGAGAATACAACTTTGGCTCCTTCACTTAAAAACCCTTTAACGGTTTCAAATCCTATTCCGGAATTTCCACCAGAAACTACTACTACTTTATTTTCGAATTTATTCATTACTATAAAATTATATTCTGAAACAATCGTTTCAGAATTGATTAAAAAAATTTACTTCAATACTTTAATGATATTATTTATAAGCGGCTGCAACACTATTAAATCCTTCACCAATATTCCGGTCATTCTAAATCCTTGAAAGGCATTAAAAACATAATATGCATAACTCTTGCTATCCTGTTCCTTGTTAATTATGCCTTGTTCTTGACCATCTTCAATTAACCCTTGAAACATAGATAAGGTATTTGCTTGGATATTCAACAACCACTTCCTAACATCTAGATTCTGATTCCCCATTTCAGCCGTACAATTCATAACAAAACAACCCATATCATCATTGTCATTAACCATTTCAGGTAGGAAACCCTCAAAAATTAATCGTATGGCTTCCAAAGGACTTTTTGCTTTTAACAAGGCTCTTTGAAAATATGCATTGCCCCCCTTTTGATACTGTTGTAAAGTGGCTTGATACAACGATAACTTAGAACCAAAAGAATTATAAATACTAGACCTGTTTAAAGCTGTAGCGTCTACCAAATCTTGCATGGAGGTACCATTATAACCCTTCTCCCAAAAAACATTCATCGCCTTTTGCAATACTAACTCTTTATCAAACTCTTCTATTCTTGGCATAAATTAAACTATCCTAATGCAAATGTATATTGAAACAATCATTCCACATAGAGTTTAACATCATTTTGGCTTTTCATTTCATGTGAGTCCTTAATCGGATGAAGCCATTCTAAATAAAGTACTTATAAATTAAATAAAATTCTTAAAATAAGAATACAGCAACAACCCCCAGCCCATAACAAGCAATAGGCCTCCTAAAGGAGTAATAGGCCCCAAGAATTTCCATTTTCTTCCTTTTGATCCGCTAAGGCAGAGACCATAGATACTAAAAGAAAATAAAAAAGTTCCTATTATAAAACAATAAGCCATATAGGTTTCCAATGGAGAATTGAATGAAAGGTTATAACCCAGAACCAATAACAAAATGGCATGGTACATTTGGTATTTTACACCCGTTTCAAAACTCTTTAATTGGTCCTCTGTAAACGTTTTTTTTAAGGCATGTGCACCAAAGGCACCAAAAATTACTGCTAACAAACCATACAATGCCCCTATTATTTGAACCTTAAAAATCATACGCTATTCTTTAATCTTATCTATAAAAAAATTAAGTTGTTCCTGTGTTTGTATGGAATCAGAAAAATTAAGGAACAAGTGCAAGGAATCTTTATACTGCAATTTTATTTTGCTTTGCCTTAAATCATCCACAAAAACATATACCGTGCTATTCGTAATGGAATCCTTAAAAACCCCTTTCTCTGTTGTTGAAACAGAAAAACCATTGATACGTTCCATTTTAGGTAATCTTTCCTCCATAGAAACACTGTTCATTTCAGAAAATGGTATTTTTTGATGGTACACGCCTGACAAAATTTCAAAATTATCGTTTTTTACCCGGGTCCAATTCTTATAATGAACTACAAAAGAAAATAAACAAACAATAAGTGTAACTATCAACAAGGAATTCCAAAACCAATGTCTTTTTTTTTCTGCCATATTATTTATCTTTTGGTTTACTGTACTTATCCAACCAAGCCAATGTATGGGCAACCTTAGTAATCAGATTACTTGGTCTATTTGCAATGCCATGACTAGCGCCAGGAATCTCCACAAAAACTGTTTCTATTTTCCTTAATTTTAAGGCATGGTACAATTGTTTAGCCTCACTTGGCGGAGTACGCAAATCATTCATGCCCACCATAACCATGGTTGGTGTTTCTACATTGCCAACAAGAGAAATGGGTGAAAACTTCCAATAATTTTCAAAATTTTCCCAAGGGTATCCTGGGTATCTGGAATTGGCATACCCAAAATAATTGTCGGCCACCAATGTTTTACTTATCCAATTCATTACAGGTTTAACAACCACTGCAGCTTCAAACCTATTGTTTTTACCAATCATCCAAGCGGCCATAATGCCACCCGCACTGCCTCCTGTAACATATAATTGATCTTCATATGCAATTCCTTTTGCAATACAAAAATCCACCCCATCCATCACATCATTATAATCCTCTCCAGGATAATTGTTCAACAAAAGATTTCCAAATTCTTCACCGTAACTAGTACTTCCCCTAGCATTTGGATAAAAAACAACATAGTCTGCCGCCGCATACAGTTGCATTTCTATGGAGAAACGATCTCCATAATTTAGAATGGGACCTCCATGGTTCTCAACCAAAAAAGGATATTTTTTGTTGGGGTTATAGTTTGGAGGATACACTACCCATGCTTGAATTTTGCGTTGATCAAAAGTAGAGGTGTACCAAACTTCCTCCACCTTCCCTAAGGTTCTATAATCTAGCAACGCACTGTTCAAGGAAGTGATTTTTTTTGATACTTTGTTTTTTAGGGAAATCACTGTCAGTTCCGCTGGATGATAAGGCGTACTTTGCGTATAGGCAATTGTTCCATTTTTAGAAATACTGTAAGAACCACTGGCATAAGGTCTGCCAAGCGTAGTCCCGCCCATATTGTCAGCCAGTTTGGTGATTTTGCCATCTAGGGTCATATAACCAATCTTACTATTCCCTTTATCATCATAGGAAAAATAGAGTCCAGCACTTTTAGTATCCCATTTTATGTTGGAAACTCCTCTATCCAAGGCTTCTGAAACCGTTCTTTTACCGCTTCCATCCACATTCATCAATTGTAATTTTCGCACTTGGTAAGCTTCTCTTTTATCACCAAATCCCAAATACGCAATGTGTTTTCCGTTTGGGGAAACCATTGGGCTATAATCTGGTCCATCTCTATCGGTCAATGTATTGATTAGTGTATCATATACCCCAACAGCATATATTTCACTGTTCCTAAAGTCGTACTCCCAATTTTTGGTTCTATTGCCTGAAAAATATATTTTTTTCCCATCAACTGACCATGAAAGTGTTCCTCTATGATGATAATCGCCAGATGTTATTTTTCTAGGAGCACCACCATCTGAGGGGATTACAAAAACATGATTGAATCCTGGTTTTATATATCCTCTACCATCTGCTTCATGATATACCCTATCTGTAATACGTGGTGTTGCTGCCCATCTTGCGCCTTTTGGTTTTTTTGGCATTTTAGCCAAAACCGGTGCTGCTTTCTCAACATTCATGGAAAAGGCCAACTGTTTTCCATCTGGCGACCATGTTAAAGAAGTTGGGCTAAAAGGCAATTGAGATATCCTGGCAATTTTTCCTGAGCCTAACCAATACATATAAATTTCTGAACCTTCAGGGGTGCTGCTTGAAAATGCCAATCGGTCTCCACTGGGTGACCACCTTGGGCTGAATTCACTTACTTCTCTAGCCGTTATTTTTTGATGCTGTGAACCATCAGCTTTTATCATCCAAAGATTCCCAGTAGTTCTATCTGCCATGATATCAAAACCCATTCGGCGATAAACTATCCAATCTCCATTTGGTGAAATCTGTGGATCTACCACGTATTGCAAATCAAATACATCCAGATAAGAAAAAACATCTTTTTGCGCATTCACATTTAAAAATAACAGAAACAGCAGTGTAGAAAGAAGGTGCTTAAATCGCATAGTTTTTCACTTTTTATTAATACCTAAACTTACACAATTGCTTAGAGTATTACAAGAATATGGATGTATAGATTCTTTTAAAAAAACCATTCCCATCTCCTTTTCGTGACTGGGTGATAGGTCTCCAAAATCAATTGACATTATTATGCCTGCTTACACTATACTTTTACCCCCGTTTAGAGATTCCAAGCTTCCATAAAATCGAAACTAACATTTATATTAGCGATATATAAAGTAAGCTTTTTCTTATTATCACAATCAGAAAAAAAAATATACGTTAACATATTAAAGGGGGTATGAAACGGCGAAAGGCTTGAAGATTCAAGCCGTAAAAAAATCTCTCGAATATAATTTGATATTGATTTTTATATTTGAGTAAAATCGTGAAAAAGAACAATAATTACACATTCGTCAAAAAAATACGTCAAATGGACGAAAAAATGTCAAATAAGTAATTTATAATACTTATAATTTATAATTTAGCAACGACATTAAAATACTGCTTATGATATGCGCTACTGAAACTTCATTGAACACCTACGGAATCAAGAGTAAAAAAGTCAACTACAACCTGTCTACAGAAGTCTTACACGATATCTGTTTAAAGAAAAATCTGGGCAAGGAGTCTAATCTAGGAGCATTGGCAATTCATACAGGAGAGTTTACAGGTAGATCTCCCAAAGACAGATTCATAGTTAAAGATGAATTGACCGAGGATAAGATTTGGTGGGGGGATATCAACATACCCTTTAAGGAAGAAAAATTTGAAGCCCTATATCATAAAATAACGGCTCATCTATCAACTAAAGAATTATATGTTAGAGATGCATATGCCTGTGCAGATTCCAGATATAAAATGAACATTCGTATTATTACGGAACTACCATGGGTTTCTCTTTTTGCCAATAATATGTTCTTAAGGCCCACAACAAAAGAATTGAATGAATTTACTGCAGAATGGACAGTGTTACAGGCTCCAAGTTTTATGGCTGTTCCTTCTGAAGATGGAACAAGACAACATAATTTTTCTATTCTAAATTTTAAAAAGAAAATTATTCTTATCGGCGGCTCTGGTTATACAGGAGAAGTAAAAAAAGGAATATTTTCTGCCTTAAATTTTATTCTGCCCACTGAAAAGGAAACGCTACCGATGCATTGTTCTGCGAATGTTGGGAAAGACGGAGACACCGCAATTTTTTTCGGACTGTCCGGAACCGGAAAAACAACTCTCTCCACCGATCCAAATCGTAAATTAATTGGCGATGACGAGCATGGGTGGACAAAAGATGACGTGATTTTTAATTTTGAAGGAGGATGCTACGCCAAAGTAATCAATCTTAAAAAAGAAAATGAGCCTGGCATATACAATGCTATAAAAAAGGGAGCACTCCTAGAAAATGTAGTATTTAAGGAAGGAACCAATGAAATTAATTTTAAGGACACTTCTATCACGCAAAACACTAGGGTAAGTTATCCTATTCATCATATTGACAATGTTCAAAACCCATCAATGGGTAAGAATCCAAAAAACATTTTCTTTTTAACTGCTGATGCATTTGGTGTTTTGCCACCAATGTCAAAATTATTACCCAGTCAGGCAGCATACCATTTTATATCTGGGTATACAGCCAAAGTAGCTGGAACTGAAGCAGGAATTAACACACCAGTACCTTCTTTCTCTGCATGTTTTGGCGCTCCGTTTATGCCTTTACACCCTTCAGCATATGCTGAGATGTTGAGTGAGAAAATGAAAAAATCTAAGGTGAATGTTTGGTTGATAAATACTGGATGGGTGGGCGGACCATATGGAGTGGGTTCAAGAATTAAGTTAGAATATACGCGGGCAATGATTAATGCTGCCTTAAATGGGGATTTGGGAGCATATAGTTATAATGATTATCATATTCATTCTGTTTTTGGAGTTGCACAACCTAGAAAGTGTCCTGGTGTTCCAGATACGATTCTAAGCCCAAGAGCCACTTGGAACAATGATGAAGCCTATTATAAAATGGCCTTTAAGCTGACTAATGCCTTTAGAAAAAACTTTGAACAATACGTGCCTTTTACCAGTGAGGAAATTCAACGAGGAGGACCACAACGCTTTGCACATTAATAATATAAATATGCTAGGAAACAGCACTAAAACATTAGGTGAGTTTATCATTGAAAATCAATCTTCATTTAAATATTCTTCTGGAGAGCTTTCAAAATTGATCAATGCCATTCGATTGGCGGCAAAAGTGGTCAACCATGAAGTAAATAAAGCAGGTCTTGTCGATATTTTAGGAAGTTCAGGGGATGTAAATATCCAAGGGGAAACACAACAAAAGTTGGATATCCATGCCCACAACAAATTTATTGAATCCTTAACCAATAGAGAAATAGTCTGTGGAATTGCCTCTGAAGAAGAAGAGGATTTCATTTCTATCAACAGTAGTGATGAAAAGCATCAGAATAGCTATGTGGTATTGATAGACCCATTGGATGGCTCCTCAAATATTGATGTCAATGTATCTGTAGGTACCATATTTTCCATTTACAGAAGAGTGACGCCAATAGGCTCTCCGGTAACTTTAGAGGATTTTTTACAACCAGGAAAAAACCAAGTAGCTGCGGGATATGTCATTTATGGTACTTCTACCATGTTGGTGTATACTACTGGTGATGGTGTAAATGGATTTACCCTTAACCCAGCAATTGGCACTTTTTATCTCTCTCATCCCAACATGAAATTCCCTAAGGCAGGAAACATCTATTCCATTAATGAAGGAAACTACAATCATTTTCCACAAGGAGTAAAAGATTATATAAAATATTGTCAAAAAGAAGAAGAAGACCGACCCTATACCTCAAGATATATTGGCTCTTTGGTTTCTGATTTTCATAGAAACATGATAAAAGGAGGGATTTATATGTATCCTAAAAGCAGCAAAGCCTCCAATGGTAAATTAAGACTGCTTTATGAATGTAATCCTATGGCTTTTATTGCAGAACAGGCCAATGGAAAAGCCAGTAATGGACACACGAGAATACTGGATATTGATCCAAAAGAATTGCATGAGCGAGTTCCATTCTTTTGTGGAAGCGTTGAAATGGTAGACAAAGTTGAATCATTTATGTAACGGGAATAATTGGAAATAAAAAATATGGGTTTAGACGAAATGTATGAAGACGAACTATTTCTACAGGCTAAGAATAGAAAATCTGCCGTAGCATTTATTAAAATAGTAAGTGAATTGTGGTATGACAAAGCTATTGAATTGGTCCTTTTTAGGAATAAATTGATAGATTGTAATGTTAGTGAAATACTATCGCTCCATGATTATGCCGGAAAATTTGTAGGAAAGCCTATTTCTATTTTTCAATCCATTAAAATTGCGCTTGCAATCCATGAATTAGACATTCCTCCAGCCAAATTGGACATTGGAAAATTAACATATGAGTATGGGTTAGATTCAAACAAATCCAAAGATGCCAAACAGTTTATTTCCAATGTACTCAACAAATCCAATGGAACAGACTCTATTAAACCTAGAGATGTGGTCCTATATGGTTTTGGAAGAATTGGGCGTTTAATTGCCAGAGAATTAATGTCGAACTTAGGAAAAGGAAGTCAATTACGATTAAGAGCAATTGTTGTTCGAGGTAACATTGACGAAAAAATATTGTTGAAAAGAGCCTCTTTACTAAAGAACGATTCAGTACATGGGGTATTCCCAGGAACCATAGATGTAGATGTCCAGAATGAGGCACTTCATATAAATGGGACTACCATTAAAATAATTTCCGCCAATAAACCAGAAGATATAGACTTTACAGCATATGGTATTTTCAATGCGCTAGTCATAGACAATACGGGCGCATTTAGAGACAAAGAGGCTTTGACTAGAATAAAAGAGTGCAACGGCGTTGATAAGGTATTGCTCACCGCTCCAGGGAAAGACGTTCCTAATATTGTATATGGCGTAAATCACCTTGAAAATAATCCAAATGATATAGATATATTTTCAGCGGCATCCTGTACTACCAATGCAATTACCCCAGTGCTCAAAATTATTGATGATGCTTATGGCATAAAAAGTGGACATCTAGAAACTATACATGCCTATACCAACGATCAAAATTTAGTGGACAATTTTCATAAAAAATACAGACGAGGGAGAGCCGCTGCTTTAAATATGATCATTACCGAAACTGGAGCCGGGAAAGCAGTAGCAAAAGCACTACCCAGTTTGGAGGGGAAACTTACTTCTAATGCAATACGAGTACCCATTCCAAGTGGTTCATTGGCTATTTTAAACCTAGAAATAGCTTCTAAAACAAGTTTGCAGGATGTAAATCTTGCCTTAAAAAAAAGTGCTTTGGAAGGTGATTTAGTAGAACAAATAAAATATGAATTCAGTGATGAATTGGTCTCCAGTGACATTGTTGGGTGTTCTGCCCCGGCCATATATGATAGTAAGGCAACAATTGTAAGAGAAGATGGCAAAAATATTGTGCTGTATATATGGTATGATAATGAATATGGATACTGCCGGCAAGTTATAAGACTATCTAAATACATTGCTAAAGTGAGACGCTTCAGGTACTATTAATCAGTTTGTTCTTCAACTAGGTTTATATAAATTAATCAGAACTTCAATTCCTTGCAGATGGAAGTTAAAATTTTCATCTATTTGATTGAAGATGAATAGCTTACTCTCCCGATTTAAGGTATTTCATTTTATATTATTGAATTATTTGTCTAAATTGGTGTGGACAGAAAAACCCCCGCTGATGTGTTGGGGTGTTAATTTATAATAGTATGATATAGGTTGGATATAGTTCCTTGACTATATTTCATTATTGTGCATTATTTTGAGTAACACCCTTCTTACTGAACTATTCAAATAATATGAAATGAATAAAAAACAAAATATCAAAGAAACAATACCATTTCTTAAAATATCTGACATGGAAATATCTCTTGAGTTTTATATAAAAGGGCTAGGGTTCGAAATTCTTCATAGCTGGACACCTGATGGAAAGATTCAATGGTGCCAACTGAAAAGAGGCGCAGGGTCTTTGATGCTTCAGAAAGGAAAAAATATGAAGCCTAATAAAGAAACCTCAAGTCGAAAAGAAAATTTGGGTATATCAATCTATTTTATTTGCCAAGATGCCCTGAAAATTTATGAAGAACTGGTAGAAAATGGAATAGATGCTACAGAACCCTTTGTTAGCAACAATATGTGGTTAACTATTATTAATGACCCTGATGGTTATGAAATTAATTTTGAAAGTGCCACCGATGTTTCGGAAGAAACCAGATTATCTGAATGGAAGGAAAAGAAGTAAATAAAACGAATACACAACATGGCATATATTTAATTCGCTAAAAAGTGGTCCGCAAAAGTTTTGAACTTATTATTCAAGAAATTGCAACCTGATAAAAAGAGCTTTGACAACGTCAACTAACCATATAACAGATTGGTTATAGCCAATAAACGAAGAAATAAAGCAATAAAATTATGGACAAAGCACTTCAAACAATGATTGACAATATGCCTGAAAAAACAGGGAAGTCACTAGATGATTGGAAATTAATATTAAAAGAAAAGGCCTTTGAAAAACATTCTGAAGGCGTAACATGTTTAAAATCAGAACACAACGTCACCCACGGATTTGCAAATACAATAGTGACACTTTCCAAGGAAGAAAAAAATGACTCAGAAGATCTTATTGCAAATCAATACAAGGGAAAAGAGAATTTGATTCCAATTTACAATGAACTCATCATCTCCATCAAAGCATTAGGTACAGACATAACAATCATACCAAAAAAAGGAAGTGTAAACATCATTAGAAAAAGACAATTTGTTTTGATTAAACCTGCAACCAAAACAAGAATAGATTTAGGTTTTAAGTTGAAGGACAAACCGGTAGATGTAAGGTTAGAAAACTCAGGACCATTTGGTGCCATGTGCACCCATAGAGTGCAAATAGCAGAGACCAAAGAAATTGACAATGAATTGAAGAGTTGGATAAAAGAAGCTTACGATAAATCAGTATAATTAACTATAACTGTCTTGACATGTAGGATTATCTACTACCCCAATCCTACATCCAAAGTCATCATAATAATGAAACCCAATATAAAGCCCATCACAGCAATATCAGTGTATTTGTCCTGTTGTGTTTCTGGAATTACTTCTTCTACCACTACAAAAATCATAGC
>NVXD01000036.1 GCA_002746415.1 Flavobacteriaceae bacterium
TCTCCCTAGCCCTCCCCCGCAAGCGGGGGAGGGAAGAAAACGTCGGACGTTCAACGACCATTCATTTTGCAATTTGGTATTATTCCTATGACTAAAATCCGTATCAATATTATTCTAATTCTGGCTTTGTTGGCCCTTCTGAACTGGGGTCCGCAAGCTGCTTTAGCCGGCGCACCTAAAACGGACAAAGAACAGCTATATTCAGTGGAACAATTGCTAAAGACTGAACGTCTTGGTAATGCCGTTGCCTCTCCTGACGGCAGGTATCTGGCTCTGGAAAAATTAAAATCATTAAATGAAGCTGGCGCTTACGAAAATTTTTCGCTTGCACATTCCATAGCCAATCGTGAGTTATGGATTATTGATATAAAAAGTAGCAAGAAGGTCAAAGTCAATATTCCGGGTGCCGATAGTGTATGGGCCGGTTCGTGGTCTCCAGATGGAACCCAATTGGTGTTAAATGTCTTTTCGTTGAAAGACAGAACTCTCAAAATTGGTATCTGGAACTTGAAAAAACGTCACTTTACAAAATTACCCGGCATGCCGGAACTCTCTGCTGATATTACCTATCCTTTCTGGATTCCTCGTCATGTTTGGGTTGATAATAGAACCATTGTTTATCCGGTTTTGCCCGCCGGAACAAAACCGGATGCTATTTATTCACAACGAAAACAAGTCAATCACATCGTGGAATCTTCTCAGAAGACATGGAAAGGTAAGGAAGCAAGCTATGATATTCTCGACAGTGGTGCTCGCCTTCTGCATGACGAGGGTAAAATAGGCCACCTTGTTCGATATAATATCAGGACGAATGAGAAGAGCATTCTGGCAAAGGGAAATTTTGCAAACCTTTATCTCTCCCCAGACCGGAAAAAACTAATGGTCTTAACGCTGGGTCCAATAATAACGCCCGGAAAAGGCAAGCCATATGATTTTCAACCCGGGGGAAGATCCACCTTACGTAATCAAAATGCGTTGCTCTATTTTGATTTGCAAAATCAAGAACCTCCGAACAGTTTAACAAATAAACTGGATATGGTTTACGCCTCTGTACTGTGGTCACCAAACAGCAAAAAAGTTGCCTTCATGGCCCGTGACGTCGAAGGCGCCTGGCAGGATGACACGGGTGTCTATATCTTTGATGTGGAAAACAAAAATCTAATTCGTCAACGCGCTGACGACATAGACATCAATTACCGGGCCTCTACCGTCTTTTGGCTTGGAGAAGACGTGGTTGTTTTTCGTCCCCAGTTAAGCGATAGGCTTGTCGATCACTATAGACATGGAAAAGATGGCGCCCCCTCAAACCTGTGGAAGGTGAGTTCAGATTCTGCCCCTCTAAAAGTGGCATCCAAAATAAAGAACCCAATCACGCACTTATGCCCGCAAGAAGACCGGCTATTAGCCATCGCTGGCGGAGAGTTATGGCAGCTAAACTCCCTGAAATCCTTTGAGAAAGTCACAACAGATAATTCTGTGGCTTTGACAGGATTTGACGTGGACTATTTACATTTCAACAAATCGTCCGTCAGTCAGTGTCCGGTCGGTGATAATGCTTTGTTACCCTTTGTTGCAACGAAAAATGGCAAGCCGGTACATGTCTATCTCGATAGGGAACAAAAAACCTATAAAGTTGTTCCCGGTCCACTAGCCAAAATCCACCTGTCAGCAATATCGGCCCGTAACCCTTTACTATTGTACAAAACGAAAGACCAGAGTGGATCGCACTTCACCTTGATTACGAAAAAAACGAACAAGCCTGAAAATATATTTTCCGTCAATCAACATAGACAGAATATCAGAACCGGTGAGATGCAAAGCTTCTCGTACAATGTCCCCGGTGACCAGAAAAACAAGACCCTGACAGGATGGATTCTGACCCCACCCGACTATCAACCGGGCAGGCGTTATCCCGTAATGGCGTTTGTATATCCTGGCCGGGTCTTCGGACAGAAAATGCCTGATAAAACAGGTTCAATAGATAATACTTTTTATCTGAATGGTCAGATGTTTGCGGCACGGGGCTATATTGTCCTCTATCCCAGCCTTCCCATGGACACGATGAAGAGACCGCTCAATCTCCCTGAACAACTGGCTGACATGACGAATGCCGCCCTTGATCAGTTGATTGAGCAGGGAATAGCGGACCCTGATCGACTGGCCATCATGGGGCATAGTGATGGGGGATATACGACCCTGTCAATATTAACCCAGACAGATCGGTTTAAGACAGCGATTGCCAGTGGTGGGATATACAATGTGACAAGTAAGTATGGTACCTTTACCAATCGGGATCGTCGGACATCCAGAGCGCCCCACCGTATGTTTGCGGCAACTTTATATGAAGCCTCCCGCAGATTTAATGCCAGCCCGTGGCAGGCCCCGGAAAGATATATTCGTAACAGTCCGCTGTTTTTTGCCGATAAAATTACGACCCCGGTGATGTTTATCCACGGCGATGTTGATTTTGTTCCCATCCAGCAAGCAGAAGAAATGTTTACCGCGCTGTATCGCCAGAGGAAAAAAGCCCGCTTTATACGGTTCTGGGGAGAAGGACACGGGGTTTTCAGTCCCGCCAACATCCGTCAGGTATGGCGCGAGATTGATCGTTGGTTAGATGAAACGATGGGGGCTGAAGATCTTACAACAGCTGAGCAGGTTGAGGGGCGGCGGGATACGCCATAATCATTGCATGCAACTCAAAGGTGTGCCTCCATCCCCTCGCTTCAATGGCGAAGTCGGTCCTTGGTATTGTGAGTAATAAGCGCCCTATTAGTAAAGTTTTTGCCCTGAACTCATCCCCATCTTATTAGGTGAAATCACGGGCAAAATGAGAGCATGGCGGAATGAGACGAGACTGACCCCACATGAAGTCTCAAACTGTCATGCTCTTCTCTCTTTAGTTATCTGGAATATATAATGGCTGACTTTTGTGACCCCCCAAAACATCTCATATCATTAAATGAATGCAAAGCCGTGATACTGCCATCATTTCCTGCCAATGAACGAGTAGTTACCTTATTGGATGATAATAGTATTGCAGTATTTATTAAAAATATTGAATCTTCACCGTCTTGGGCAGATGAAGAACTGCTTAAATACTTAGGTGAGCCAAGGTTACCCCAAATTGTTGTATTTGCTGCGATATCAGATCCTGATTTGGTAGCGACGTGTCTTGTAGCACTACAAATCGGTTTTGAAGTTTTTGCCGTTATTGCAGATCCTGATTTAAGTAACGCCCACAACCTTTTAGCCTGGGTGCGGCTGTCTGACAATATAGTAACAGTTTTATCAATGAAGCAATTCGTGACAGAGCTAAATTTAGTTAAATCGGTCTCAAGGCAAAAGTCAGTTTAAGAGAACTAGATACGTGTGCAGAAGTAAATTTTGTACCGATCTGTATATCCCTATATCATGAACGCCTCCTTCGAAACTGCGGGGATGGGCGGACGCTGGTGCAGGAAAAAAGAGGAGACTAGCTCATGAGACCGCACCTAGAACCGAGACACCGAGCCAAGCCCCAAGCACGGGGAGTCTATGCCAAAGAAGAACTTGTTGCGGAAATGACCTCTTCATTTGTTTGCGCCGCGCTGTCGATTGTTCCAACCGTGCGCCATACGGATTATCTTGGTTCATGGCTTCGAGTGCTTAAAGACGACAAACGGGCGATATTTCGCGCCGCGTCTCTCGCGTCAAAAGCGGCTGATTACATTCTAGCAAACCAGACGACAGACCCCGCAATTTCCAAAAACTTGGAGATTGAGGCATGAGTGCCAAACTCCAAACCGAAGAAACGGAAGTCGGAGCGCACCCCAAGGGCACTTCCTGCGGTGCGCAAACTCTAATTGATGGTGTGCGACCCGTTACCCTTGGCGAGAAACTTACCGCCCGAACCACCCATCCTATGACACCCAAACGCAATCCGTTCGCGGTGCAAAAACCTTGTGACCTTGGCCTTTTTGAGGAAGTCGGCCTTGCGCAAATCGACCTTTTAGACTTCATCGCTAACTCAAATGGAGACTAAAATGAAACTCAAAGAAATCCCAATCGGGCAATTAAAAATATCACGTTCAAATATGCGGTGCGGCGGCAAAGCCCCCGATGTGTCGGATATATTGCCGAGCATTCGAGAAAATGGCGTTCAACAAAGCATGCTCGTGCGTAAGGAGGGCAAAGGCTACGGCGTAGTAGCAGGGCGAAGACGATTGTTTGCGTTTCGTATTGTAGCTAAGGAAACGGGCAAGAATCTCAAAGCCCCGTGCGGTATTTTGGAAGATGGCGATAATTCGGCGGCCATAGAAGCGTCGATTATTGAAAACATTGCCCGACTACCCGCAACCGAAATGGAGCAATATGAAGCCTTTGGCCGATTGAAGAAATCAGGCCGTAGCGTAGAAGATATAGCCGCCTATTTTGGCGTAACCGAAATTAAGGTCAAACGCATTCTAGCACTATCAGAACTCACGCCTGAAATCCGCGACCTTTACGCCAATGAGAAAATCCGCGTTTCTACTATCCGCGCTTTGACACTAGCAACGCTAGAACAGCAAGCCGATTGGCTTGAACTGTTCAATGACGAGGAACAATACGAACCGCACGGGGATGAGTTAAAAGCATGGCTAACGGGTGGCAATATATATCCACAAAAACCGCATTGTTTGATTTAAAGGACTACGCGGGGACTATCATCACCGACCTTTTTGATGAGGAGTGTTATTTCCGTGACCCCGATACGTTTTGGGAATATCAAAACAAGGCCATTGCTACAGCCGTAAAAGAACTACGGGAGAAAGGATGGAGCGAAGTTATAATCATGGACAGGGGCGAGAGTTTCCATGCGTGGCAATATAGCAAACGTCCACTGGAAGCGGGCGGCAAAGTGTTTGTTGAAACTTCCCATAACGGCGAAGTGGAAGCCCATCTTGGATATTTAACCAATGATGATGCCAAGAAAATCGACGCTATATTAAGCGGTGATAAAGATAATGGGGGCAAACCCAAGACCTCAAGACCTGAAATGTCTGGCCCACTCAATAGCTATATTGGCTTGCACCGCCACGCGGCGGCACGAGCGGCATTGCTAGACAACCCAAATATCGCCCTACGATTAACTGTGGCGCACATGCTTGCAGGTTCA
>NVXD01000011.1 GCA_002746415.1 Flavobacteriaceae bacterium
TAACGTACAGTGCTCCACTCTCGGTCACTACTAGGTCAAAGGCATTACGGTAGCCAGGAGAATATATTTGCACAGGTCCTCCCGGGACAACCTTGGCTTGGTTCAGTCCATCGTTACCACCAAAGGGATCATTGATATCTACTCCATTATATCCTGCAGTATCTGGATCTGTTATTCCATTGACATTGTTTCGAGTTGGGTCGTCTAAGGTTGGGATGTCATAGATGTAATCCCGTCCATTTCCGTCCGTTTGTACCCCAATTCCGTCCAACAAATCTAAGTTAATGGACAATATCGCACCTGAAAGCGCATATTCACAGGTGTATACAAAATTTTTGGAAGGACTTCCGCCATTTGTAATACCCCCAGAGGCTACAATTAGGTAGTTGGTGCCATTAATATTCACCAGTTCCAATCCATTGGTCGCATGGTTCTCCTCTGATCGAGGAAGTCCTCGTACAAGATCCACAACATCCCAAGAACTGCCGTTCCATGTAAAACGTGTGATAATCCCCGAATTTGTATCTAGCCCAACATCTCCGCCACTAGAACCAGCACCGATACGGAAATCACTGGACGAAACGTAAATTACGGGATTCGATGCAGTTCCCGCTACTGTTAGACCAGTGGTTTCCCGCTGGGTTTGTCCGTTATTTACTGCACCATCATCATCATGGTTTACAATATCCGTCACTCCAGAAAGCGACTCTAAATTTGTAACTACATAATCCGTGGAATTATTTCTCAGGATTGTCAACACTTTTATTGTTCCTGGATATTCCGCAACATACAAACGCCCATCCGGGCCGTACATCAAGGAAGTTACGCCACTATCAACATTCCCGTTTCCGTTGAAATCTAAAACGCTCTGCGAAAAATTAATCTGCGCGGAAAGTGTGTGCATGCTAAATAATCCCAATAAAAAAACCAGGGATACTACATGAGTAAATCGTAAGTGTAGGGGGTAAAATTTTTTCATAGTATTATTTTAAAGTAATCTTAAATTTAGGGTACTATTTAGATATCAATTTGACACCAGCTTCAAAGATATTGTAAATGAAAACGCTTACCGAAATACAGATTTAATATTCGTTTAAATAAGAATGTTTATCGGTAAATTACAATGTAGAGGCAAAAGCCTTTATTTTATCGACTAATAATCGATAAATACTTGGCATTATATTACTTAAGGTTTTATAATACCATGTAGCAATAAGAAGCATTGTCCAAGTTCTGCACAATATCTCGGTGGTTGGATTCATAGAACTTTTATGTGGCAAATTCTCCAGAGACAACCGTAAAATAGAGGTGTTTTGAACACCCCAAAGTAATGGTCTTATTTCATCGGATTATTCATTGACCATCAGTGAATATGACTTCTTATGCCGTTATGAGATTCAACTTTAAACGGGTAGAAAGAATCTATTCGCTTTGCATAGCCGTTTGAAAGTTCATGTCTATTTGCTATTTATGAATTTAAGATAACAATATTTATAAAATTGGCACATAAATCCCAATTGAAAGATAATTTTTTACTTCATATTTGTAAAAGCAATTTACCTTCCATAATCGGAAAAAGAGAATGTAATGATGTGAAATAAACTTAATAAAAGTAAGAATAGGCTCTCAATTTAAGCTTAACGAGTGGGGATTAACCCCCTAATTGCCATACCTAAATGAAGTAAAGTTTTACTATTAAATATTGGTACAAATATCATTTTATACATAAAATTGGCCTTACCCTTGCCTATTCCTCCTATCTTGTTATCAATAGGGTAGGCTTCAAACGTATTCAACTTGGTCAATATTTCTTTTAGTTCCTTAAAACTGAGTAGTTTATATTTTATATTTCTTATTATTAGTGCAAAAACAAAGGCTTGTTGTCTTCCCCTCAATTGGTTTACGACTTTATTATAATCCAAATGTGAACTGTTTAAACCTTTAATCAATCCATGAAAATGCTCAATCGCATACACCATTCCATGAATGAATTTTAGGTTATGTGAGCGGTCCTTGCTTGTCACAATGGAATTTTCAACAATGGCGTATCTATGAACGTCCATATCCAATTTGGCCATTCTGTTGGCTTTTAAAAATAAACTGGCTGTAAAAATGGCATCTTCATATAAGGTGCCCTCAATAAATTTTATTCCGGTATCCGTCAAAAGACTTCTTTTAACGAAGTATCGCCATGCCTCATTTCTGAAACCTTTTTCGGCAACATAGGTGATACCTTCCATAATATCTACGGACACATCTTGAGGGTTTTGAGGTGTAGATTCAAGTATTGTGTCTTCTGTTATTTCCTTTGTATTGAATTCCAATATTTCAAGGTCATGCTGAGTACCTAATTCAAGGAGTGTTTTCAAAACATTGGCAACGAGGTAATCATCAGCATCTAGAAAGTATAAGTAATCTCCTTTTGCGGCTTCTAGACACCTATTTCGGGCAACACTTGGCCCTTGGTTTTTTTGCCTTATCAATTGAATATTTGCATTATTCTCTACATACTTCTGAGCGATTATTGGACCAGAATCTTTTGAACCATCATCAACAATTATGATTTCGTATTCACTTGTGGCTAGGTCTTGAGCGAGTAGACTTTCCATGCAGCGCTCAATATATTTTTCCTTGTTATACAAAGGAATTAGTATGCTTAATTTCATTGCTATATTTGTTAACTTCTAAGGTGAAATTTTGAATATTTTTACCCCAAAACCATATGGATTGAACGGTATCAAAGGCTATAATAATCGGGGTTCTACTGCCTGAATCTTCATTATAACGGCATTATCTTAGTAAAATTACTTAAACAGAGTACAGCAACAAACAAAACAATTTGTACTGCAAATTTATAGGTCAAAATACTTCATATCACTTGTCGCCAAGTATCGTTATAATAATTCGGAATAAAAATAGTGTCCTGCCTTATTAGTAATCGTCTTCATTAAAGGGTTTTAGCCATTCCAGAATCATGTTTTCTCCATTGACATCCGTAACTTCCAAAAGATCTTGAAATTCGCTTATTTTGCTATTGACCTCCGTAATTGAATTTGCGCCAAGATAAATTCTAGCATAAACCTGTTTTTCTGTCCCTAACCATTCTTTTTGAACGGTATCTCCTTTTTTAAATCGTTCTAAAACAAATACAACATTTTCATCTGCATTTATCTCATTCATACCTTTAATTGAACCTATAATTCCATCTGTCAATAGTATCCAAATTGTACAGGCAACCTTACCTTTGAACATATAATCATTCTTCTCGGCAAAATCATCCTCTCCAAGAACACCAGTAAATGCATAATTTACGAGCATTTCCCGATGGTCAAAACCGTTGAAATTGGCAATATGAATATGAGGCGCTTCGCCTTGCAACCTGAATCCTGGGTCATATGCATACACAACATTATCTTCAACAAAAAATTGAATATTAAGGATACCGTTTTTGATTTTTAATGCTTTGAATAGTTCACATAATTTTGGATGCACATCCTTTACAAATAAATCAGAATATTTGGATGGATAAACTGCCCCTATACAGACAGGGCTGGCATCTCCTTGTTTTTTGGTGGTGACTCTATCTGATATTGCAGAAATATAAGGTACACCATTTCTAAAAGTATAATAAGCGGCCATATCATCACAATCCATATATTTTTCAACCAAGACCACGCCTTTTTTTGAAAACTTTAAGGCCGTTTTAATAGATGCTTGGTAATCTCTATCATCTCTACATATTTTCATACCCACGCCTCCACCTGTATCAACGGGTTTAATCATTAAAGGGTAATTCATATGCTCTGGCTTGTCAATACTTGATGACTCTTCTAAATAGATGCCTGGTATGTCTTGTATGTTAAATTCATCGCAATATCTTTTAAAACCATCCTTACTGCAAAAGGCTTCAACAGCTTCTTTAGTAGCATAACAATGAATGTTAAGTTTTTCGCAAATTTCCTGGTAAGGCTTTACCAGAACATCTGCGACACCAACCAAAACAGCATCAACTTTAAGGTCTTTGGCCAACTGAACAATTTTATCAACCTCAAAACCATCTATATCGTGCGCCTCAGATGCATTCTTTTTCGCTGGAGCATCGGGATTTGGATCAACAACGATGGTATAAATACCCATTGAAACTGCAGTATCAACCAAAATTGCTGTCTCAGGATTCCCTCCTAGTATTATGATTTTTTTTGACATAACTTGAACTGTTTATTATTTTTTTTGACAACATAAAAGATGTCAAGGTTATTTATATCTTTAAATACGATTCTTATAATTTAGTGAAATTTAATTTTCTTTAAACAGAAAATCTTCATCAAACCCTAAATCAATTAATAGGGTCTTAATCTCTTTTTCGTCTGTATTAATTTTTACAATCTTATTTTCATCGATACCCATAAGTCCCAATTCTATTTTAATTGATTCATAAATAGATGGATTAATTGTGCCGATTATTAAAAAATCAAATTCAGAGTTTGTAATGGAACTTATTGGTTGCACAGAATTTCCACCTATTTTTAAATCGTGAAAATCAACGTCAATCCATTTAATAATTTGAAAAAAATCAGCTTTAAAATTTGTCGATAAAATATGTTGCCCAAAAGAACCAGAGCTATAGACTACTACTTTTGAGTTCTGCTTAACTCTTAAAAATGGATTAAAAAAAATACCTCCAGATTCACTTAGAATCAATCCGCCAGATCTAACCAAAATTTGTGAGTATAAATAATATCTAATCTGTTTACTTAAAGTATGTGCATCGAGTACATGATTCAGTTTTAATTTTAAAAAATTCATCAATAATCCTAATCTGTAATATTCAGTTTTCGGATTTTCAATAGATTTCACAATTGAGTCATGTCTCTGCCTATAATAATAAAGTGGAATTCTACTTATCACTAGACTTTTAGAGATGGCTAGGTACCCAAAGGTAATTGCCGCATCCTCTCCCATAACAATTTCGTTCGGCACGTCAAAAAGAACATCACAAAGTAATTCTCTTTTGAAAAGTTTATTCCATACATATGTCGATATCCCATGTTCACAAAACTCGCCGTTATAAATGGCATTAGGAATTATTGAAGATTTAAGTTCTCTCTCATTATAAATCCCCACCATTTTTGGTTTAATCGTTTCAATTTTTCCATCAAATTCCCTAAAATGACCGGTCACTACAAGGTCAGAGTCATTTGCTTCAGCAAGTTTGAATAAGGTATCCAGATAATATTTATCTACCCAATCATCACCGTCGACATAAGAAATATATTTGCCTTCAGCATTATTTAATCCCTCTTTCCTTGCACTTAAAAGTCCTCCGTTTTTTTTATGAATGACTTTTATTCGATTGTCTATTTTTGCATAATCGTCACAGATTTTGGGACAATTATCTGGACTACCATCGTCTACCAAAATCAACTCGAAGTCCAAAAAGGACTGATCTAAAAGGCTGTCAATACATTTAGGTAAATATTTTTCTATTCGAAAAATAGGAACAATTACGCTAATTTTAACAGTATTCATAGATTCAATTTTTATTTAATTCAATATAAAACAACCCACCACCGTAAATATCATTTTTAGATTCGGACTTTGCAGTAGTGACATATAGGTTCGAATGATTATCAAAACAGCAAGATGTAACATTAATACATGGTAATTTTAGTTCTCTTAATTTGGAACCATTTAAAGGATTCCATTGAGAGACACATCCACCTCCCCATTCCGCTATCCATAACATACCCTTGTTATCAATACACATTCCATCAGGACTTCCTGCTCCCTTAAATTCTATGACGTTTGATTCAAATTCCACTTCTCCAGTCCTTAAATCATAAGAATATCTTGCTACTTTTTTTGTTGGTGTATCAATAAAGTAAAGTAAAGTATTATCTAGGGAGAATGCTAAACCATTAGAAATGGTTGTATTGTCAATAATCGTTTTGAATTGTCCCTCATGATATGAAAACACCTTTCCTATTTTTTCCTTTACCTCGGGAAACCCCATGGTTCCTATAATAATCCTTCCTATGGAATCTTCGATTCCATCATTATACCTAACTAATTTATCTGTATCAATTTGAAAAACAAATTGCTTTTGTAAGGAATTAAAGTCAATTTCGAAAAATCCATTTTTAGAAGCTGCCAAAATCACTTTTCTTCTTAGAAGATAAACACAACTAACGGGGGAATCTAGTTTAACACTAGAAATTTCTTTTGTTTTAGGATTGTAACAATATACCAAACAATCTAAAATAGATACAAAATATAGATGGTTATTTTTTTTATCAAATACTGGTCCTTCTAAAAGTTCTGAATTAGAATGAAACACGAATGATTGATTCATCATTTTTTAATTAAATATACTGTCCGGCGGTTATTCTAATTAATGAACCAGTGGTCATAGCTGAATCATCCGAAATAAAATACATAACTGCTGGAACTGGATCAGTATTATTCAACATGCGACCCATTGGAAGAATATTAGCGGCTTTATTCTTTAATTCTTCTTCACTCATTCCTTCAGTAGCTCTTAATTCAATTTCACCTTCTGTATTTGTCCAGCCCATTACCACGTAATTGGATCTAATTCCATATTCGGCATAATGATGTGCAATATGAGTAGACAAAGTATAAAGAGTACTTTTTGAAAGTGCATATGCTGTTCTGTTTTTCATACCATAATCCATATGAGCAGAACCAAAAAACACAATGGAACCTGTTTTAAATTTTATCATAGATTTTAATACATGTTTGATTAAAAAATATGGAGCTTTAAGGTTCACATTAAAAACGCTATCAAAATCTTCTTCTTCAGTATCAATTAATGAAGCTACAGGAGTTATTCCGGCATACAAAACTAAAGCATCTATCCTTCCAAATCTATTTATAGTTTGAATGAAAAAGTTCTCAATCTCGTTGATATTATTTAGGTCAATTTTATGAAAATATAACTTGTTTTCAGATTTAGAAGAGCTGATAATTTCATTCCCTTCATCGCTATTTCTACCACAAAAAGAAACGTTATAACCCTTATTTAGGCAAGACTTAAGCACCTCTTTACCTACACCTTTGGTTCCTCCTAAAATCATTACTGTTTTCATTGGCTCAATTTAGTTCAAAAAACATAACGTAACTCATAATAGTATTATTACTTAATTGTAATTAAAATACAGGTTATTTTCCAATATTCCCTTTTAATTAAAGAAACTGATATAAAATTTTAGAGATCAGTAGTTACCCACATTTAATTTGTTGCTGATTTACTTAATCAACTCATCTTCGTTATTAGGTTACTAAATATGTTGGCTTTGCTCTGGGAACGGTTTATCCTGAAACAGAACTTGTTGAAATACCTAATGTTGTGAAAGTCGCCTACCCAAGAATGAGCAGTCTTAATCTTATGAATCATAGAGCGCAACCTTGACATTCGCTAAGTTGTTGCTTTCTATTTGATTTATATTGTAAGCTTTTACGATGGGTCGGTATCTTTTCCATTTATCTGCGGTCACTTTGGTCTCCCTAGTGATATTTTTGACAAAGATATACTGTAGTAATCTTGTCAAAAAGTCCCATTTAAGCGGCCGAAAGACTTTTAATACTACTTATTGGGCATTTCGAGGCAGATGAAAAATGCCCAGTACAGTAACATTTGCATACGGCGTGTTAGAATTTCCACCACTTTTTCAATGACTGACCATAACCATAACCATACTTACCGCCATAGCCCAAATTAGACTCTTTAACATCGTTTACCACAAAAGCAAGGCCTTTAATCTTACCCTCTTGTTGAAGTTTTAATGGAAACTCTATAGCCCTTTTCTCTGTTACGTGAGCCCTAGTAACATAAATCGTATGGCTTGCATAATTACTAATCAATAGGGTATCTGTTACCACCATTAAAGGTGCTGTATCTACAATAACATAATCATAGGTCTCAGAAACTTCATGAAACAAGTCTTTTAATCGGTCACTCATTAAAAGTTCAGCAGGATTAGGAGGTATTCTTCCCGAATATATAACATCTATGGTGTTCTGATAAACTAACATAGGGTTAACTACATCATTGATATTCAAATCATCATCATATAAGTATTCTGTTAAACCAGCATCTTTATTTCTTACTGGATTGGTCATTTTATCAATTTCGTCTGCTGTAAAAAATGTATATAGTTTTGGGTTTCTAATATCAGCTCCTAGAAGTAATACTTTTTTATTGGTACTGGCTAAAATCATGGCCAAATTAGTAGACAAAAATGTCTTGCCTTCACCAGGAACACTAGAAGTAACAAAAATAATGTTATTCTTCACTCCTCCCAATTTTTTAGTTTTTATAATGTAATCTAGGTTTGTTCTAAGTATTCGTAAAGACTCTGATAATACTGAGCGATCTTCTTTCATTACCAGTTTCTGTTCTTTCTTAGATAATTTTGGCAATTCTCCCAGTACAGGTTCCTGAGTCAGTTTTTCCAAAGAATGCATATTATGTATTTTATTGTCCAAGAGATCATACACATATATGATTGAAAAAGGCAGCAAGCAACCCAAAATAAAGAATGCTAAAAAAATTATAGATTTCTTTGGTGAAACTGGAAACGGACTAGACCTATATGCTGCATCAACTATTTTAGATTTTGGTTCTGCAGAGGCAAAGGCTATTTGAGACTCCTCACGTTTTTGTAGCAAATAAAGATAAAGCGATTCTGTTGTTTGCTGCTGTCGGGTAATATCCCGGAATGCTCTCTCATTTTTTGGAGCTGAATAAATTTTAGAATTAATTAATGACAATTGTTGACTTATGCTATTTACCTGCAGTCCCAAATTGTTGGTCATGCTATTTAAACTACTTTGCATGTTCCGCTTAAGACCATCTATTCGTTCATCTAAATTTACAATTATTGGATTTTTTTCATTTGAACTTTTCAACAACCTTTTACGTTCCAGCACCAATTGGTTATATGTAGCAGTGGTATTAGCAATAGAACCGTCCGATAAACCAATATTTGAGGGAAGCACCTCATATCCTTCCTGATTATCCACCAAATCCTTCATAGATGTGGCAATACTAAGCTGAGTATTGACGTTCCGTAATTCTTGTTGATTTGCAGCCCCTATATTTAAATTCAAATTAGCTTCAGAAGCAATATCAGTAAGCCCTCTACCTGTTTTGAAATCTTCAGCTGTTTGATCAACTGAGGAAAGGTTAGAAGATATATCTGCAATTCTATCATTGATAAAATCGGAAGTTTTATCTGCTATGGCTTTTTTATCCGCAACAGCATTTTTATTATAGACACTTATTAACGCATTTAATATGTCAATCGCCTTTTTATAAACGGGGTCGTTCAATGAAATATTTACAATATTGGAATACTCAGCTGCTGGTGCAATTATAATTTTCGTTTTATATATTTGAGCCACTGTTGCCACAGGCGTAATAGCTACTTTATACTTTCTCCCTTTATAATTTTCAAAAATATCACCTTCGCGGATGTTAGGTGTGATAACAATATCGCCTAGTGGCAAAGAAATGTTTTTTCCATAAGAATATGCTTTTGCCGGCATATCATTTTGAGGGGAATACCCAAAAGTAGTTTCCGTAGATAAATCAATAAAAAACTCCAAATATGAGTTATTAACTATAGAATCCGGAGCTATAAAATTAATTTTAAAAGGCGGATTGTTATAAACTTCAGAATCAATAATATTTCCTAAGGCAATAATTTTGATATTAAGTTGCAAATCTTGCACAACCTCAATAAGGTTAGCCCTTGAATTTATTATTTCTATTTCATCTTCTACTATACTGGATCCCGATGAAAAAACATTCAGGTCCTGAAATACACCTAGTTCTGGTGAGGCGCCTTTATTCTCAAGAATTTGAATTTTTGCCTGAGCCGCATATTCAGGTGTAGAATATCGAATAAAAACATATGCCAAACTTAAAGCTACAACCACGGATAAGACAAACCATTTCCAATGTTTGGTGTACGTATTTAATAGTTCTTTTAAATCAATTGTACTATCGGAAAAGTTTTTAGTGTTTTGATGCATTTTAAATAAATAAAATTGGGCTAGTTTCTGGTTATTATTATAACTGTAGACGTTATTAATATGGAAGCTATTGAAATGGCAATTGTAGCCCTGTTGTCCAGACTTGAGGACGTAATCGCTGACTGGTTAGGCTCAACGTATACCACATCGTTCTGCGTTAAATAATACACCTGTGAATTCACCGCCTGCTTACTTGTCAAGTCTATTCTAGTATACACCTTGGTCCCATCAAAATCCCGAATGACCAATATATTGTCTCTCATTCCTTTTATGGTTAAATCATTGGCAAGTCCCAAGGCTTCCAAGATCGTGATTTGCTCTCCATTGACTTCATATGTACCCGGTCTATTTACTTCTCCCAATATAGTGACAGAAAAATTCTTGAGTCGGATATTAATAATTGGGTTTTTTAAATATTCTGATAATTCCTCCCTTAACATTACTCGTAATTCTTCTGGGGATAATCCGGAAATTTTAATTTTACCTATAACTGGAAAATCTATTTCGCCATCTTTATCTATCAAATAATCAACTTGTTCCGGTCTTACACCTCCTTCTTGAACACCTCTGAACAAATTAAATGGTGCACTGGCCTCAGCATCCAATGTAGAAACAAATATACTGACAACATCATCTATTTTAAATTTTGGAACAAATGAATAATCATTGACCAAGGTTTCAAAATTACTAGCATCTTGAAAGTATACTACTTCTTTTTTTGATGCGCATGAAGATAGTAGTGCAAACGACAATACCAAAGACATTAACAAAAAACCAGTTGACTTTTTTTTGTTGTACATAGTTATATATAAGTTTAGTGAATTTAACACAAGTATACAGATAAATTTAGGAATGTAGAATTTTATTCTTCTCATCATCCTTAACAGTTGATTTTGCCTTCTTGTCCAATTCGCACAACCTGGAATTCTGCGAGACATATTCGGGAACTATCTCCTTCATCAACTTTACGACATCTGTATTAAAAAACATATTTGACACACAAAGTTCATTTATTTTAGACTTAACGCTGACATAATCCAGTTCCCTGACCTTACTAATCATAATTTTTCTGTGATAGGTTGGAAGTGTATTTTCACCATCTGCCAGTAATTCTTCATAGAGTTTTTCCCCTGGTCGGAGACCTGTAATTTTTATATCAATATCTTCTGGATACTTTAAACCTGACAGTTTGATCATGTTTTTGGCCAAATCAAATATCTTAATGGATTTGCCCATATCAAATATAAATATTTCACCTCCTTGTCCCATCGCAGCCGCTTCCAGAACCAATTGTGAAGCCTCTGGTATGGTCATAAAATATCTTGTTATATCCTTATGGGTCACTGTTAATGGCCCCCCTTTCTCCATTTGTTTTTTAAACAAAGGAATAACAGAACCATTGGATCCCAAAACGTTGCCAAATCTGGTCGTGATAAATTTGGTCTTGTTTTCTTGCTGCATGCTGCTTATGTACATTTCAGCAATTCTTTTGGTGGCCCCCATTACATTAGTTGGGTTAACGGCCTTATCCGTGGATACAAAAACAAATTTGTTTACCTTATGAATCAAAGAAAGATCGACCATCATTTTTGTGCCGGCCACATTGATTTTTATAGCTTCATAGGCATTGTACTCCATTAATGGAACATGCTTGTACGCCGCGGTATGGAATACTTTGTTCGGTTTAAATTCTTGGAACAAGCTGTTCATTCTGTTTTTATCCCTAATATCTGCCACAATGGCCACATAATTATGGAACCCATTTTGCTTTAACTCTTGCTGTAGATCATATAAAGCTGACTCCGCTTGATCAATGATAATCAGTGCTTTGTAATCATAATGTACTATTTGTCTAACAATTTCACTTCCAATGGAACCTGCACCACCTGTAACAAAAATTGTTTTTCCCTGTAGTTCTTTTAATACTTTTGATTTTTTTATGTGTATTGGGACTCTATTAAGTAAATCCTCAATTTGAACCTGCTTTATCTGAGAAACCTTTAATTCCCCATTAATCCAATCATCCACAGGAGGAACAATTTTAACTTGTACAGGACAATCTACCAAACTCTCAACAAGCTCTCTGAGCTTAATATTCTCTATATTATGTATGGCAAAGATTATTTCAGAAATATCTTTCTTGTTCAAAAAGTAATCCGTTAAATCATGCCTACTATATACTTTAACTCCATTTATGACCTTGCCTATCTTGTTAATGTCATCATCTATATAACCCACTACTTTTGAGCTACTTCCCATATGTCTCTCAAGAGTGTTATAGGTAATGATTCCTGATTCACCTGCTCCATAAATAAGCACTTTTTTGGTGATCTTAAACTTCTTGACTAGATTATAATAAATTGTTTTGAAGACGTACCTGGAAGCAGTCAAGGCTATAAAACTCATTAAACTATGAATGATAATAATTGACAAGGGAATAGTAAAACCATCTACTAAGACAAATTGCCTATTGACAATGACAATAAAAATAGTAAGAATACTAGACAGGCAGATCGCATTAAAAATATTATATACATCACGAACTCCTGTATGCCTAACCACTCCTTTAAAAGAGCCAGTAAACATAAAAGATACAATTGCAACAACAATTACGAGAGGTAATTGTATAAACAGTTTGTCAATTTCAAAATTGAATGTTAAATTAAATCGTATCAAGTATGATATTATAAAAGACAGTGATATAATCAAAACATCTATCCCTAATACAAGCCATTTAGAGGCATACCTATGTGCGTTCCTAATTAAGTAGTTTTTTATCATTGTTTGGGAATATTATTAATAATCAAAGAAACGATACGTTCCAAGTCTTCTTTTTCAAGGTTTGACCCACTCGGTAAGCACAAGCCTCTATCAAATAAATTTTCAGAAGTGCCATCTGTATAACTTGGACAATCTAAAAATATAGGTTGTTGGTGCATTGGTTTCCATAAGGGTCTTGCTTCTATATCATCTTCTAATAAAGAAAGACGTATTTTTTCCCTAACCTCAAAAGATGGGGTTAGTATGCAACTTAACCATCGGTTAGAATAAAAATTCTTAGGTTCTTCTAAAAAAGTAATTTGAGTTATTTCACCCAAACACTCCTTATAGAATTTATAATTTTCTCTTCTTGCTGCAACCCGTTTATCCAACACCTCCATTTGGCCTCTACCAATTCCTGCCAATACATTGCTCATTCTATAATTATAACCTATGGAAGAATGTTGGTAATGTGGTGCATTATCTCTTGCTTGGGTTGCTAAAAAGATTGCTTTTTTCTGTATTTCTTTATTCTTAGAAAGTAGGGCACCACCACCTGAAGTAGTAATGATTTTATTTCCATTGAATGAAAGAATGCTTATGTCGCCAAAACTTCCGCATTTTTTACTTTTATAAGAACTTCCCAATGCCTCAGCACTGTCCTCAACAACAGGAATATTATAATGTTGAGCAATTTTTTCAATTTCATTGACTTTATATGGCATTCCATATAAATGAACCGCTATTATTGCCTTGGGTTTTCTTCCATTTGCAATTCGATCTAAAATTGCTTTTTCTAATAATAAAGGAGATATATTCCAAGTATCTTTTTCGCTATCTACAAAAACAGGGGTGGCCCCTAAATAAACAATTGGATTTGCCGAAGCTGAAAAAGTAAAGCTCTGGCAAATTACCTCATCTCCTGCTGACACTCCTAAAAGCTCTAAAGCCAAATGTATGGCCGCCGTACCAGAACTTAAGGCTGCAACATGCATTTCATCACTATAATAATCTTCAATTGCTTGCTCAAAGAGGTCCACATTGGGTCCAAGTGGTGCAATCCAATTGGAATCAAATGCTTCTTGCACATAATTTTCTTCATTGTTTCCCATATGAGGGGAAGAAAGCCATATTTTTGTTTTAGTTATCAAAGGTAAAATGGGTTTACATAAGTTCGTATATCAAAAGTAGCCATACTTTTATTCTAAATGATAATTGTGTAACATAATTCGATTAAGATTTCAAATTTATCGGTCAAGTGACTTTTCTCATTAAAACAACCGCTATTTCATCTAAACTTTATATATATTTAACCTTACCTAAAATTATAACCTTTCAACGACAATATTTCTTGTAATGATGAGTTAATTTGTAATATTTGCATTTTTAAATCGTAAAAGTCAATGAAAAAAGTTAATAAAATATGTTGTATTGGAGCAGGTTATGTTGGAGGGCCAACTATGTCTGTCATCGCAAATCAATGTCCAGAAATAAAGGTTACAGTAGTAGATATCAACCAAGATAGGATTGACCAATGGAATGAAACCAATTTGGATAATTTGCCTATTTACGAACCTGGACTAAAAGAAATAATCCAGAGCACAAGAGGGAAAAATCTTTTTTTCACCACTGAAGTCGATCAGGCTATTGATGAATCTGACTTGATTTTTATTTCTGTTAATACCCCAACCAAAACTTATGGTAAAGGAAAGGGACAAGCAGCAGATTTAAAGTTTGTAGAATTGTGTGCCAGAAACATTGCCAAAGTTGCAAAAACCGACAAAATTGTTGTTGAAAAATCCACACTACCTGTAAGAACAGCTGAGGCTATTAAAAGTATTTTGGACAACACTGGTAATGGAGTAAATTTTGAGATTCTTTCTAATCCAGAATTTTTAGCAGAAGGTACTGCAATTGACGATTTAATTAATGCAGATAGGGTATTGATAGGTGGTGACGATACTCCAAGCGGAAAAGAAGCAAAAGATGCCCTAAGCGCCATTTACGCACACTGGTTACCTAAAGATAGAATTTTACAGACAAATGTTTGGTCTTCTGAACTCTCTAAACTGGTAGCAAATGCATTTCTGGCACAACGTGTTTCTTCTATTAATTCTATATCCGCGCTTTGCGAAAAAACAGACGCCAATGTAGCTGAAGTTTCTAGGGCCATTGGTTTTGACAGTAGAATTGGTTCCAAATTCCTAAATTCATCAGTCGGATTTGGAGGTTCATGTTTTCAAAAAGACATTCTTAACTTAGTCTATATTTCTAGAAGTTTTGGCTTACAAGAAGTTGCTGATTATTGGGAACAGGTCATTATAATGAATGATTATCAAAAAAGGCGTTTTGCTGAGAACATTGTCTCTACATTATATAATACAGTGTCTGGAAAGAAAATAGTATTTTATGGTTGGGCATTTAAAAAAGACACCAATGATACCAGAGAATCTGCAGCTATTTATGTAGCTGATGCTCTATTGGAGGAAAAGGCAGAAATTGTAGTATATGACCCAAAAGTAAAAGCAAAAACAATCTATGGTGATTTAGATTATCTAAACACAAGAACACCAGAAGAAAACAGGAAGTTATTAACGGTAGTAACTGATCCAATTGAGGCTACAAAGGATGCACATGCTGTTGCAATTATGACCGAGTGGGATGAGTTTAAAGAGTATAACTGGACCGACATTTACAGTAATATGTTAAAACCAGCGTTTGTTTTTGACGGTAGACGTTTATTAGATAAAGAAAGTATGGAAACCAAAGGGTTTAAATACTATAAAATTGGTCAATCATGAAAATTCTTGTAACCGGAGCAGCCGGTTTTATCGGCTATCATTTATGCGAAGTTTTAATAAAACAAGGCTTCAATGTAGTGGGCTTGGACAATATTAATGACTATTATGAGGTTACCCTAAAATACGATCGTTTAAAACAATTAGGAATCAATAGAGATGATGCTACGCAATTTTTAAAAAAGTGCAGCTCCCCAAAGCACCACAAGTTTTCTTTTGTACGCATGAATTTAGAAGATAGAGAAGCGCTTCCTAAATTGTTTGAAAGTGAAAAATTTGATGTGGTCTGTAATTTAGCGGCCCAGGCTGGAGTACGTTATAGTATAGAAAATCCGGAAGTTTATATTGACAGCAATATTGTGGGCTTTCTTAATTTATTGGAATGTTGTCGGAATTATGTCATAAAACATTTGGTATATGCCAGTAGTTCAAGTGTTTATGGGCTAAATGATAAGATCCCTTTTTCCACAAATGATAATGTGGATCGCCCCATAAGCTTATATGCAGCTAGCAAAAAAAGTAATGAGCTAATGGCGTACACATATAGCCATTTATACGATATCCCTACAACGGGGCTTCGCTTTTTTACCGTATATGGACCTTGGGGAAGACCAGATATGGCCATTTTCCTATTTACTAAAGCAATTACAGAAAATAGACCAATCAATGTTTTCAACCATGGAAAGATGGAGCGAGATTTCACCTATATTGATGACATTGTCGAAGGTGTTTCTCGTATATTAAAAGCTCCTGTAACAGACAGAATTCCTTCCAAGGATTTATATAAACTATATAACATTGGCAACAATAGTGCTGTAAAACTTAATGATTTCATTGTGTCTATAGAAAATAGTTTAGGTAAAAAGGCAGAAAAGAACATGATGCCTATGCAGCCAGGTGATGTTGTCAAAACTTGGGCAGATGTGGGTGATTTGATACAGGATTATCATTATCGTCCCAACACGCCAATAAAAAAAGGGGTTGGTCAATTTGTGGATTGGTTTAAAGAATATTATAATGTTTAATATTTTATAGATGTGTTATATCATAAAGATTAATTTAGAAAATCAAGGTATTGAGTTTTACACCCGGTATTATTTTAAATTAGATTAAAATAAATAAAAATTTGTGCATTAAAACAAAATATCTCTGTTTTGTCCTAATATATATCTATGCTTTTTAACTCTTTAGATTTTGCAATATTCTTGCCCATAGTTTTTGTGCTCTATTGGTTTGTAATAGGCAAGAACCTTAATCTTCAGAACCTTTTAATAGTCATTGCCAGCTACATATTTTATGGTTGGTGGGATTGGAGGTTTTTATCTTTAATCTTGTTCAGCACTATAATTGATTATTCTGTTGGAGTATGGTTATCCAACGAGAAAAACAAATTAAAGCGTAAAATTTTACTTTGGACAAGTATCCTTGTTAATTTAGGGTTTCTAGGGTTTTTTAAATACTATAATTTCTTTCTTGACAATTTCATAACGGCATTTTCATTTTTTGGTGCAGAAATACAGAGCAATTCACTAAATATAATCTTACCTGTCGGCATTAGCTTTTATACCTTTCAAACTTTGAGTTATACTATTGACGTTTATAAGAGGAAACTTGAACCAACAAAAAACTTCATTGCCTTTTCTGCGTTTGTAAGCTTCTTTCCTCAATTGGTTGCGGGACCCATTGAGCGAGCAACCAATCTTCTCCCCCAGTTTTATAAACAACGTAAATTTGATTATAATAGGGCTGTTGATGGATTAAGGCAAATTCTTTGGGGGCTCTTCAAGAAAGTTGTCATAGCTGATAATTGTGCCAAATATGCTAATATTATTTTTGACAATTCATCTGAATATTCTGGAAGTACTTTGGTATTGGGAGCCCTGTTTTTTGCCTTTCAAATCTATGGTGATTTTTCTGGTTACTCCGATATAGCGATTGGAACGTCAAGACTTTTTGGGTTTGATTTAATGAAAAATTTTGCATTTCCTTACTTTTCAAGAGACATAGCAGAATTTTGGAGACGTTGGCATATTTCATTATCGACCTGGTTTAGAGATTATCTGTATATACCTTTGGGCGGTAGTCGTGGGGGTACATGGATGAAAGTTAGAAATACCTTCATTATTTTTATTGTTAGTGGGTTTTGGCATGGTGCTAACTGGACATTTATTATTTGGGGAGCTTTAAACGCATTGTATTTTTTACCCTTGTTACTCCTTAATAAAAATAGGGTAAATACAAATGTTGTGGCAAAGGGCAAATATCTACCTACTTTAAAAGAATTTTTAAATATAATAATAACGTTCGGCTTAACACTTTTAGCCTGGATTTTCTTTAGAGCAGAAAATGTTTCGGATGCCCTTAACTATATCAAAAATATTTTTTCGATGTCGTTATTTACAAAGCCCGATGTTTTTCCATTAATTACAATAAGTCTGTTACTAATGTTTACAATGGTAGAATGGATTCAGCGAGAACGGGCTCATGGGTTGGAAATAAAAATAGGTAGAATATATTTTTCAAGACCGATTAGGTGGGCTATATATGGTGGAATAATTATCTTGATTTTTTCCTTTGGAGGCTCTAAACAAGAATTTATTTATTTTCAATTCTAATGATATGAAAAAGTTTATGTTAAATATTACCCGATTTATAATCACCCTGACTAGCTGCATTATTGTTTTACTTATTGCTACCTCATTAATAAGCAAGAATCTCTTTGATTTTAGTATTCCAAAACAGAAAAACATACTGGTCTTAGGAAATTCTCATCCGGAATGTGCGATTAATGACTCTATCTTACCAAATGTCTTTAATTTAGCTCAAAGTGGTACTGGATATTTTTATGACTACGTTAAAGCACGAGAAGTTATTGCTGAAAATTCACAAATAGATACAGTTATAATTGGATACACATACGGAGACATGGCTAAAGAAATGGACTCCTGGTTTGACGGTAAGGAAAAAATTAAATTTAAGCTCAGAAATTATTTTTTCCTTTTTAATTTTAATGATTATCTGGCTTTGTTAAAAGCCAACCCCTTGGATGTTCTCAGCCAAACACCTCAAGCTATTGGGTATAATTTATATATGAGTTATAAAGGTTATACATATCTTGGTGGTTTTAATTATTTAAAAAGGAATAAATTAGAAGAAGCCAAAAGGAGATTAGAAAATCAACAAATTTTAGAATCAAATTCGGAAGTTTCAAAATACCAGAGTATATATCTTCAAAAGATATATACATATTGTAATAAAAATAATATAGTTTTAATATTGTTAAATACCCCAATTCATCCATTAGGAGAGGAATATCGGAAAAATTTAAAAACTAATTATTACAAATTTGCATCTCAAAAATTACCAAAAGCGATTTTAGTTAATGATTCAAATTTAAAACTTCCAGAATCATTTTATGCAGATTTAAACCATTTAAATTTCAAGGGTGCACATGAATATTCAGAGTTTTTAAAACAAAATAAGTTTAAACAACGTATTGTTAACGATACCCTTGCTTCACAAAACTAACTGAAGTGTTATAGCAAGATAATATTTAACTCGCATAATTAGTTGGTTATTGTTGATAAAGTGAAAATCATATGTATTGAACTCCAGATTATTTAAAAAAAACATTTTAAAAGTAATACAAAATTAAACTATCTAAGCAATGATCGTAATTTATAACATATTAGAACTCATTATCGATGAACCCAATCAACCAATTTTAGCATTTATGGAAATATATAACGAACCCAGTTTTGGCATATAAGTAAAGGATATTAATTCCTCTTTAATGGAGGCTGACATCGATGCCAATACCATTATTAGCAAATCCTTGATTGAAACCCGGCTATGAATCATTAACGAAGAGTATAACAATCCTGAAAATAGTAAAAGAAAAAAATTATAAAAATGTTGAATGGTGATTAAAGAGTTGTTAAAGAGACTTATACATGTTGCTTTCTGGTTTAAAAAAAAAGAAATTCAATGTATAATATACCTGCCTATCATCTCCCATTTGGTTATTCATCGTAAATTTGTTCTTTTTACAAGTAATATAACGTTTTCAATTTAAGTTTTTACATCTTTACTGCTGAGAAAAGCACTAATAAATATGCAAGAAATACATCTAAATCCTGACCACAATATATTAGTTACTGGTGGTGCGGGTTTCATAGGGTCAAATCTTTGTGAGACCCTCTTAGAAAACGGTAATAAAGTAAGATGCTTCGACAATTTTTCCACAGGGAAAAGAGAAAATATAGCACCTTTTTTTTTCAATAAAAATTTCAAATTAATAGAAGGAGATATTCGAAACCTAGAGAATTGTCATAAGGCATGTGAAGGTGTGGATTATATTTTACATCAAGCTGCCTTGGGGTCTGTTCCAAGGTCAATCAATGATCCAATTACAAGTAATGCGGTCAATGTCTCCGGTTTTTTAAATATGTTAGTAGCGGCGCGAGATGCAAACGTAAAGCGTTTTACATATGCCGCAAGTTCCTCTACCTATGGAGATTCTAAAAACATGCCCAAAGTTGAGGAGGTTATTGGCAAACCACTTTCACCATATGCCATTACCAAATATGTGAATGAGTTATATGCCGATATTTTTAACAAAGTCTATGGGTTAGAGACTATCGGCCTCCGGTATTTTAATGTTTTTGGACGTAGGCAAGACCCCAACGGGGCCTATGCTGCCGTAATCCCTAAATTCGTGATGCAATTAATGAGACATGAATCCCCTGTCATCAACGGGGACGGAAGTTTTTCTCGTGATTTCACTTACATTGAAAATGTCATCGAGATGAATGTGAAAAGTATGCTCACCAAAAATACCGATGCCATAAATACCGTATACAATGTTGCATACGGAGAGCGAATCGATTTAAATAAATTGATAAGTCTTCTTAAAGAATATTTAGGCGAATTTGATTCTAAAATCAAAACAATCAATGCCACCTATGGCCAAGTAAGAAAAGGGGATGTCCCACATTCATTGGCCTCCATTGAAAAAGCAAAAAAATTATTGGGGTATGACCCCCAATTCGATATCAAAGTTGGTCTTAAAGAAGCAGTCAAATGGTATTGGGGAAATTTAAAATAACAAATCTTAAACATTTATATCTCTCAATTTAATATAGAAAAATGAATAAAAAAATAGCAGTTATTGGTCTTGGATATGTGGGCCTACCCTTAGCACGTTTATTCGCCAACAAATACCCCGTTATTGGTTTTGATATTAACGAAAAGAGAATCAAAGAATTACAGTCGGGAACTGACAGGACTCTAGAGGTAGAAGACGATGTACTAAAAAAGGTATTACAAAAAAACTCAAAGATGACTACAGGCTTGTTCTGTACAAATAATATTAAAGACATTGCAGATTGCAACTATTATATTATCACGGTCCCTACACCAGTTGACCACACCAATAGACCTATTTTGACTCCTCTTTACAAATCCAGTGAAACTGTGGGTGCCGTTTTAAAAAAAGGAGACATTGTAATTTATGAATCTACCGTGTATCCTGGAGTTACAGAGGACGAATGTGTGCCAGTGTTGGAGAGAGTTAGCGGCCTCACCTTTAACAAGGACTTTTTTGTAGGGTATTCCCCAGAACGTATTAACCCAGGGGACAAGGAACATACCGTAGAGAAAATCCTTAAAGTGACCTCAGGCTCCACACCTGAAATAGGAAAACAAGTTGACGAGCTATATGCCTCGGTAATAATAGCTGGAACTCATCTGGCCCCTACCATTAAAGTTGCGGAGGCCGCTAAAGTGATTGAAAATTCGCAACGTGACATAAATATTGCATTTGTGAATGAATTGGCCAAAATATTCAACTTAATGGATATTGATACACATGACGTTTTGGAAGCCGCAGGAACCAAATGGAATTTTCTGCCATTTAAACCAGGTTTGGTAGGAGGGCACTGCATTGGTGTTGACCCTTACTATTTAGCTCAAAAAGCTCAGGAATACGGGTATCACCCGGAAATAATCTTAACAGGTCGACGAATGAATGATGGCATGGGAAACTATGTGGCTTCAGAGGTTGTAAAATTAATGGTTCAAAATGATATTAAAATTAAAAGCTCAAAAATTTTGGTTTTGGGAATAACTTTTAAAGAAAACTGCCCAGATGTCCGAAACACGAAGGCGGTAGACGTAATTTATAATTTACAAAGTTATGGCGCCAATGTTACCATATATGACCCATGGGCCTCTGCTGATGAAGTTAAGCATGAATACAAATTACAGACAACAAATGAACAACCTAACGAAAAATACGATGCTATAGTTTTGACTGTTGCCCACAAGGGATTTCTCGACTTAGACCTAAGATCAATGCTGTCAGAAAATGGAGTATTGTATGATGTGAAAGGTATCCTAAAATGTAAAGTCGAAGGAAGGCTCTAAATACAAATCAAACGCAAGGCTTTGTATTAAATGTTTAGTTTTTTTAAAACCAATTAATTGTTACTTATATAATTTTATGTAATTTATTCAAGGTTGTATACACCATATTTATATTGCATTTTTTCTGTTCTCCATCTATATGAATTTGATAATGCCATTTGATTATATCATTTGGTGCGTAAAAAAAAATACTCCTAAATAATTCACCAAAATAATCTTTGTCTATAACTTCTAAACAAACTATTATCTTCTAATTCCAATTCAAAATAAAAAGGGCATCACGGTGATATATTAAATACATTGTTCTTTCCTTTCTTCTTTATACATAAATACATTGCATGAAACTCAAAATACCAATTAATAGAAGAAAATCTTAAAAAAAACTGCAGTTCATCGATTATACTGTATAATTATGTTAAATCTATCGAAGAAGTAATCCAAAAATCGGGTGACCTGCGTATACCTTCCAATGCAAATCTAATAATTGTCAAATCCATTTTATTATTGATAAAAATGTTGATGATTTTTACGATTTTTAAAATTATCATCGTTAAAAAACATACATTTTTTATTAAACCATGTAGTTCATCGAAAAAATAATAGTTTTTAACGATGGTGTTCATTTTTTAAATAATTTTATCATAACCAAATCTATTATCATATTATAAAAGCTTAGTTGACCTATGAGAAAATGCCCCACTAAATTCATTAATTTGATTGCACTAGTTTTTGTCCTTTTTTTACAATTTGCCTGCAGTAAGGATTCTGATTTATTTGCAGAATATATTCTTGATGAATCGGTAAACCCCATTGAAAATATTTCGAATGAAGAGGAGGAACAACAACCAGACCCAGATGATGAAACCATCATTGATGTGCAATTGGGTGAATTAAAAGCATTTCCTACGGCCTATGGTGGGGGGTCGAATGCATCTGGTGGAAGGGGCAAGATTTTAGCAATTATCACCTCACTTAACCGTAATGAAGCACTAACTTATCATGCAGCTTCAGGAAATCAGGATGAATATTATACTGGGGGGCTATTTACCGCAATGCAAAATAAAAACGTTGGCTATATTATTTTTAACGTTTCAGGGAATATCCAACTTGGAGTTGGTGGTACAGGAGCACAATATGGATTTTCAGGTATGCCTGGTGTTAACAACAAAACAATATTCGGCCAATCAGCTCCTGAAGGAGGCATAACCTTGACAGGCGGCACATTTCGCTTAGATGGGTCTGATGGTGATAATCAAAATTTGATTTTTCGCTACCTCAGAAGCAGGCCAATAATAAATAGAGATGGTGCTTTAACCACCGAAGATGATGCTTATACATGGAGTTTTTTATTTTATGGAGGAAACGATATAATCGTTGATCATTGCTCTACTTCGTTTGCTCAAGATAAAGCAATAGGAGGGTTTATAAGTAAAAATACAGAACGACTAGAGAACATAACCTTTAGTAATAACCTGATATGTGATTCAGGAACAGGGGCATATACAGCTATTAATCCAGGTCGGGATGGAAATCCCGAGAATAATGTGGATTATATTTCATATAACCAAAATGTAATAGTATCCGTAAATAGAACACCAAATTTAGCTTTTAATGGAAATGCTGAAAAAATAAATAATATACTACACAATATACCTGGCAAACAAACAAGTGCATATCATGCTTTGCAGTTGAATGAAATAGGTAATTACTATAGAGGCTCCGAGTCTAAAAATAAAATCCGAGAAGATATAAGTGCAGTTAGTGGCATGCCTTTAATATATACCAAGGACAATTATTTTGAAGGAGTTTTGACAGGTAAATCGTCTGAAAATAATAGCCAAATATGGACATTACATGATGGGACAACCCTAGCCGAAACAAGTTATTTTCAAAGTAATGCGTTTTCAGGATTTCCTAACCCAATAACTTCTATAACACCTCAGAAGGCCTTTACCAATTTAGTTACTAATGGAGATGTTGGTGCTTATAAGTATTTTAATAATGACGGAATCGTAAAAGTATTTAGGGATTCATTTGATACTTCTCAACTATCAATAGTTGAAAACAATCAAAATTACACAAGCCAAGTTGTTTCAAATTGGATACTCCCCACAATTCCAAATAATAACAGACCGGAATCATATGACACCGACAATGACGGAATGGCGGATGCATGGGAAATGCAACAATTTGGGGATTTAAAGCAAAGCTATAGGGGCGATTATAACGGTGATGGATATGAAAATATTGAGGAATATATGAGTCAAGTGGACTTTCAATAAAGCTGATAACTAAAGCCATGGGCTTTTACTAAAGTAAATAATTTTCTGTAAGACTATCACATATAATTTGGATGTATAAAAATATAGGGGGTCATCATGACCCCCTATATTTTTTTTTACAATCTTAAATATTCCCTCTTTATAAGAAAAGAAGTACTATTTAACAATGGATTTCATCAATTCAATTCCCTTGACAATCTCAGTGGTTTTTATATGAGTTTCAACATTGCATCATAAGATGTTGAAAAGAGAATTTGAGAGTCATCTAAATTAAGGCAAGTATCTAAAATCCTATGCTGACAATACCCGTAATGGGTATTCTAACAGCATATGCATACCTCCTTTTTGTGATTCAAAAAACAGGTTCATATAGAATGCCTCCTTTAACCTAATAATCGCTCTCAAAAATGCATGTGCATCTAATATATGAAATAGGCAATCACAATATTGAAGCGTAAATACATGGAGTTTATATTATTGAGTATGTACATTAACCAATTATGTAATACCGATAAGGTCTAGGACAACATTATAAGTGTGGATACGTTTAAATAAAACTGTTTTCTTATACCAATCAAATATTAAATTATTTTATTTAAAGATAAATTTCAATCTTTGGGTCTTAAATTAGTAATCATGATTTTGTCATAAATCTCTTGTAGAATAAGTGCTGTTTATTTTACATGAAATAAGTCTTCTTTTATAATAAAATGAAAAAACTAAAAATCGCATTTTTAATTAATAAACTTGGGGCTGGAGGAGCAGAAAGGGTGGTAACAACTTTAGCAAATAAATTAAGTGAATACTTTACCGTTTATATCATCACTTTTTCTAAAAACGAACCCTTTTATAGATTAAAAAAGGAAATCCAGGTTATACCCTGCTTCAAACAAATAAAATCGAGTGAAAATTTTATAGAAGCAATTAAAAGCAATTATCTATTATTAAGACAAATTAAATTCATAATAAAAACCAACAAGATTAATGTTTTGATTGGTTTCATGACAACAGCCAATGTTTTGGCAACAGTTGTTGCTAAACTAAATAACATACCTGTAATTATTAGTGAGCGTAACAATCCAAAGAAACAATCGATTCCTAAATTTTGGAAATTATTAAGGAATATAACCTATCCATTTGCTAATTATTTGGTAGTTCAGACATCTCAAATTCAACATTATTTTGCCAAGAAAATTCGGAAAGACCGATTACTTATTTTACCAAATCCAATTTCTTCGGAGCTTACATTAAACAGGGATATAAAAGCAATAAAACAAAATATCCTTTTAAATGTTGGTAGTTTAACCGAGCAGAAGGGTCAAGATATTCTAATTAAGGCCTTTGCATTAACAAACATTGATGATTGGCAGTTAGTTATTGTCGGGGAAGGGCCAAAACGTGAAAAACTTGAAATTTTAATTAAAGAATTGGGGATAGAGAAAAATGTTACATTACTCGGTCGAATCAAGGAGGTGCACAAAATGTACAACACCTCTAAAATATTTGCCTTCAGCTCATTGTACGAAGGTTTTCCCAATGCCTTAATAGAGGCCATGTATTTTGGTTTGCCATGCATTTCTACCGATTGTCCAACAGGACCTTCAGAATTGATTGAGAATGAAGTTAATGGGTATCTTACACCTTTAAATGATGCAAGGGAACTGGCCGAAAAACTAAAACTTTTAATGCATGATGGCAAAAAACGAGATTTGTTCGGTACCCGAGCTATGAAAAGTGTAGAAAAGTTTAACACAGATAAGGTTGTTAAGGAATGGAGACTTCTCATAGAAGCAAGTATTGAATAATTAATAAAATAGGCACACACTTTAGGGGTAAGCTTTATATTTGAATATTAATACAGTTAGATTAATCGTACAAATTTGGTTAAAAATTTATTCAATCAGTTAAGTGATTTACGACATAATAAAATAGTCAAGAATTTATTACTTGTTGGTGGTATCACATTGGTTATAAAATTCTTTGGGTTTTATAAAGAGACATTGGTAGCATCAAGTTTTGGGCTTTCTAATGTATTAGACACCTTTTTTATTGCTGTGTTAATACCGGGGTTTATCCAAAGTGTATTTTTAGGAGCTTTTAAAAATGTTTTTATACCTAACTATATTGCGGAATTGAAGACTGGAAGAAAAATTTCTTCTTTTCAAGCTACAGGATTTTTAATTACAGGATTCATTTCCTTTATTTTTGTCATCATTGCCTACCTCTTTACAGATGTGTATTTGGACGTTTTTTTTTCAGGGCATACAGAAGAGTATTATGAATTAATCAAATCTCAATTCTACTATCTAGCACCTTGTATATTTTTCTGGGGCTTTTCCTCATTATTAAGTGGTCTCCTTAATATTAGTGGAGAATTTAAATATTCTTCTTTGCCAGCCATTTTTGTCCCTATTGTTATAGTAGTATGCCTTTTTTTCTTTAAAGAAAATCTTGGGAATAACCTGCTAGCAATTGGAACACTTATAGGGTCCATTCTGGCATTTCTATCATTATTAATTACAGCCTCACGTAAAAAAATCATATCAATATCATATCCCGATTTTAAAAACAAAAATGTACAATTAATGCTAAAGCAGGTGCCGGCCAAGGTCTCCTCAGGCTTTTTAACAGGTATGAACGGTATTGTAGATCAATTTTTTGCTGCGCAATTGGTTGTAGGTTCCGTAGCAGCTATTAATTATGGATTAAAAATGCCAGCATTTCTTATTGGCATTTTAGTGATTGCACTGACTAATGTCTTATTGCCTGAATTTTCTAGTCTCATTATAGAGAATAAAAAAAAGGCATATCGCATGTTTTTTAAAATCTTGAAAATTCTATTTCTAGGAGCAACTTTTTTCGCTCTAAGTGGAGTATTTCTATCAGATTTTTTGGTCGAACTCTTTTTTCAACGCAAACAATTTACATCTGAAGACACCCAAATAGTATCAAGTATTCAGAAAATATTTTTAATATATACACCATTTACTATTTGTGGTATGGTGATTGTAAGTTTTCTGACCAGTATGAACAAAAATGCTATCATGGCCTATATTTCTTTAGGTGCCGTACTCTTAAATATAGTTTTGGATTATATTCTAATACGTTATTTTGGTATATTGGGTATAGCCATATGTACCACTATAGTCGTCATCCTTAAGAACCTTTTCTTATTATTTTTTACCTTAAGAATAATAAAACTGAACCCTGAATAACGTTTTCAGTCATTTGTTTACCTCATTAAATCTTGTTTGCAGTAAAATCATGGAGTACTTGTTTTAGTACTGGGCCATTGTTTAATTGATGCAAATTTATGTCTTGCCCCTTTACATTGTATTCAACTAATACAACCTCATTATTGTTATCAATTGCAATATCCCAAGACACCATTTTAAAATGTGGTAGACATTTGTGCATCCTAGTGACTGCCTGGTATACTTTGTCCATACATGGTATGGTAATATTCATAAATTTTATTCCACCATCCGTAGCTGTATGGGCTATCCCTGAAATATTTTGAAAACCAATTTGGTTTAAAGAACCATCTTTTTTAACACCACATGATAAACCACCCGTAGTAGAATTGTCTGTAATCGACCCCTCATTCCCCATCCGTACGACAATAGATAATATCATAATATTATCTTCTCTTAAATAGCTCATAACTCTCAACGTATTCAATGATGTACTATTCAACTGACTCATATCTGGATGATGGAATACATTCGGCAAAAAAGCCGACCCAATGTTCTACGTTGTCCGCTACGCTACCAACTCCCGCCCATTGGGATATGTATTCCTTCGCAGGGCTACACCAAATTACTTTATTCGTGATTAACCAATAAAACACGACTTTTTGCCGCCCTTCGAGGGAAAACGTACAACATCAATACCTACAAGTAATTTGGCAAAGCTCTTTTGTATTTTTTTATCTTTATTGTATCTTACAGACACATAAAAATAATAAAATCCAGAGCTTCACTACGTGTAGCCCTGCGTTGTAACACATACTACTCAAGTACAACATTCTAGCTGTATTCAACGTTTATATTTTGAAAATAGTAACTTTTAAGTTACCTTTGAGTAATGGATAAAGTTAGGGAGGTAATCCAATACAAAAATTATTTCGAAGATTTCTTACTCAAACAACCAAAAAAGGTTCAGGATAAGATATTTAAAGTTATCGAGATTATAGAAACGTATGAAAGAGTTCCTTCCACTTATCTAAAAGCGCTTGTTGGAACAAAAGGACTTTACGAGGCCCGAATAAAATTGGGCTCAAACATTTGGCGTGTGTTCTGTTTTTTCGATAAGGGAAAATTGGTAATCTTACTTAATGGATTTACCAAGAAAACGCAAAAGACACCGAAAAAAGAAATCGACAAAGCGGTCGGACTAATGAACTCGTACTATGAAGACAAAAAGAAATAAGATGGATACTAAGAGCTGGAAAGACATAAAGGACACGGTTTATGGAAAAAAAGGAACCGAACGTAGAGATGGACTGGAAAGGGACTTCGAATCCTTTAAAATTGGTCTGCTATTACGCAACGCTCGGGAAGAAAAAAACTTGACACAGGAACAACTTGGCGAACTGGTGGACAAAAAGCGGACTTACATTTCAAGAGTTGAAAACAACGGAAGTAACCTTACTTTGAAAACCTTATACGAAATCGTGGAAAAAGGACTTGGCGGAAAAGTTACTATTTCAATTGAGGTGTAAAAAAGTACGTGTTACAACAATACCTCCTATGAAAAGCCTTAGTCCAGTTCTCTAAAGTTAATTAATATTTTCTTTTTTGCCTTAAACCACTTTTTTTTGTTTTAATATAACTTGCTCCCACTCCTATTTGTGATCATTTCTAAACTTGAAACGTCACCAGCATCAGTATGATTATAAGCTATAATAGAACTGGTCACTTGCTATAAATGTAATCCTGAAAATACAGGTCACGGGTTTCGTTTTGTGCTACAGTTCTTACCACTATTTTAGAGCTTTGTTATGTTTCTTATTATTTGTTCGGTGTTCTTTTATTATTCAACCACCCCGATGGTATAGGGAACTCCAGTTTTAATTACGGCCAAAGTTCTACTGAGTAGCTTTCTAGCTACTTTGATGATAATACTTTTTACGTTCTTTCCTTGATGTTTACGATAGTAGGCCTGCATCACAGGGTCTGCCCGTATGGCTTGCCATGAGGCTTCTACGAAATAACTCCGTAATAAACGATTTGCTCGTGGGGTCATACCCATTGTTCTTTGATTGGCTCCACTTTGATACATGCTTGGAGCAAGACCCACATAACCTGCCAAATGCTTTATATTGTTGAATCTACGAAGGTCCCCAAGCTCACAAAGGATTCCACAGGCAACTATGCCACCGATACCTGGAATACTGCGTAGTAACAAATAATCTTTCTTGTAATTAGTCTTGCAATATCTTCTAAGTTGTGTAGAAACATCGCGAAGCTCTTGGTCCACGAAACGAAAAAAACGCATTCGGCTATCCAAGGTAGCCTTGGCTGTTGGATGTGTAAAGACCATATCATCCAACCACGTACGATACTTATGGCTCCAATGATCATTATCAAACTCCGCTGGCTCCTTGATACCGAAATACAACAATTGCATCTTTATGTAACTCTTGACCCTTCTAAAATCCTTTACAAGGTCATTCCTACGTCTGAACAGACTTCGAAGTTCCTCTCGCTTCTTATCTGGAATTATGATACTATCCAAACGACCATCTTTAAGTTCCCTAGCAATTAACTGCGCATCTATCTTATCGGTCTTAGTATGGCGTTCTTTTCCTTTTCGATGAATGTCCGCTGGGTTAACTACCAAACTTCGCCAGCCATAACCCTCGAAACAACGGTGGGCATAATAACCGCAGCAACCTGCTTCGTAAGCCGTTGTAACTGCATAGTCAGGAAAATGTTTTGAAACATAGGTTCGTAATTGTTCCGGATCCGACGACATACTAAAAGATTTACCTGCAAAAAGGTCTGTAGCACAATGAACTTTCCAGTTTCGCTTGTGAATGTCAATTCCAATATATAACTTCGGTAATGCAGTAATTTGAGATTCCATATCCTTAATTTTTAGTTCATTTTAAAGATACTCGACTTACTGCTTTTTCATCGATGCTATGAATTAATTGCTTGGTTTTGAGCTAGTCCGAAAATCCTAACGGATTTTCTTTGTATGTTTATACTTGTTATGATTTGCGGCTTTATCACCGCAACTAATCATAGCGTAACGTTACCAACAAGCTAAAATGAAAATTACAATAACCCTAGTATTCACGTTTCTTTTTATAAACTTTTCCCTTGCCCAACAAGAAAATGAAATATTGGAAGAAGCGAATTTATTATATAATTCAGAAAAAGCATCTTGGCACGGAACAGACATTTTTTTAGAACAATTTCCTTCGAAAAAAAATCAAATTGGAGGTTATATATCAATGTCTACAAATAAAACTAGAAGTTGTTTGTTTTTTGACCAAAATGAAGAACCAAATTTATTAGCAAAGATTACTTTTAATAAAGAGTTTGACCTTGACAAAGTTGAAATTGACACTTTAAAAAGGAAATTGAATAAAAAGGAAATGGATTTATTCTATATCAAAAATCGGGCTCTAATTGAAATAAATCGAGATACATTATTCAAATTGTTTGAAAACACAAATTTTAATATTGTACCAATAATTACAAAAAAATCTAAAAAAGTATATATACTAACAGGTTCAAAATTATCAGGAGTTGTTGTTTTGGGAAATGACTATTTAATAACATTCGACAAAAACAATATTGTAAAAACCATGAAACCCCTTCATAAAAACATTTTAACGTTTGAATATAATGAAAAAACAGAAGATGCGGTTTCAATGCATAGTCACGTCCATTCAACGGGAAACCTGATAACGCCAACTGACCTATGTACACTAATGCTTTACGGTGACTATGTAAATTGGAAACAGCATGTTGTTCTATCCAAAAAGAATGTATCACTTTGGGATTTTGACAAAAAAAAATTGCTAATATTGACTAGAAAAGCATGGGATAAAATATATGGAACAGACAAATAGCCAGTTGGTAACAACGTATAAAATTTATGCTATATTTAGTTAAAATTGTAAAACAGTAAGATTCTTCCTTTTATCACGACACTACTATCAATTATCGAGAACGAAGTTCTCAGTATCATAAGTTAGTTTCAAAGAATACCTAGAATCATATTTTCTAACCGAAAAAAGCAACAATGAAAAGTGAAAAAATAAAGTTTAAAAATGCTCTGGGACACGAGTTGGCTGCCAGAATTGAATTTCCTGATGACGCACCGAAAAGTTATGCATTGTTCGCACACTGTTTTACATGTAATAAAAATTTAACAG
>NVXD01000012.1 GCA_002746415.1 Flavobacteriaceae bacterium
CTGAACCTAGGTTTTTCTGCCTTGTCCGGTGTGGGAGGTATTGACCAGCCAAAACTGTCCGCAATAGAAATTTTTGGAAACAACAATAGTAATTTGCCTTCAACTGCAAAAACATCCGCTACGAATACTTTAATTAATGAAGATTATGGCATAGAAACTTTTAATGATAGTTTAGAAAATTTGGATGTAGAAATACAAATTTCACCTAATCCAATAGTTTTTGAAGCTAGCATTAAATTGAAAGGACCAGCAATAAACATAGTAGAAATAAATTTGTATGATATCACAGGTCGTTTAATTAGAAAGTATGACCCTAATAAATTAAGGCTGTCCGATGGCTTATATAAGTTTAATGTTTTAGGACTAGAAGAAGGGATTTATATAATGAATATATTGACCGGTAACCATAAAGTTTATGATTATAAATTAATTATTAAAAAATAATTAAGCCGCTCAAAATATTTAGTAGAAAGAATTAATGGTCTTGTCAATAATTGGTAAGACCGACTGCGCTGTTTTTTTTGAAATGGTTACATTTTTTAAAGCTGATAGTTGCCTAGTATTGTGAACGTCAGAAGAACAAAAGTCCATTAAACCTTTGTCCAAAAGTCTAATAGCGGTTTTTTGAACCTCTTTACCATAGTAATCACTAAGAGACAATAAATTCATTTGAAATAATATCCCCTGTTCTTTGTATTTATAATATTTGCCAAAACTTTTATGCAAATACCCATATCTTTCTGGATGGGCAAAAATAGGAAAATACCTTGCAGATGCAATTTGTTGAATTGCATCTGCAAAGTTTATAGAGGGTTGTAAATAGGACATTTCTATTAGCAGATATTGTTTTCTTAAAGGCATTATAGCTCTATTTTCTAAAATAGACTCAAAGTTGTCATCTATCATATGCTCAGCAGCAGCGTCAATTGAAATATCTTTCATGTTATTTTTCAGAAGCTCATTCTTCAGTAAAGTCAATGAATCTTCAATGGTCACTGGAGTATTAGGGTAGTAATTGTGCATGATGTGTGGAGTAGCAACAAAACTTTTAACTCCAAATTCAGAAAATCCTTTTATGAGGGCGATAGATTCTTCAACGGTTTTGGCTCCGTCATCTATTCCAGGAAGTATATGGTTATGTATATCTACAAAGCCCTCTAGATAATCAATTAGAAATGTTTTCTTACTAAAAATATGGAACATAGATTACAAATAATTAATCAAAAATACTCTTTATTGTTTTAGTGGACAGATCCTTTATTTTGAAGTCGGAAAAATAATTGAGAAATAGGAATCAACATCAATCCAGAAATAATAAAAATAATAAATGATATTCTTAAATTAAAAGCATGTGCCAAATAGCCTATCAATGGAGGGCCAATTAACATTCCAAGTATGCCATAAGTGGCAATTATGGATATGGCCATTCCTGGAGAGTATTTTTTTGAAGTACCCGCTAAAGCAAAGGTCATGGGAAAGACAGATGCGGTTCCAAACCCAACCAAACAAAAACCAAACATCGATGCCCAGAATGTAGGGAAAATTATTGCCAAGCCAATCCCAATAGTTATAAATAAGGAGCTTATTATATATGTTTTTTTCATCCCAATATTTTCGATTAGTTTATCTGAAAAAAATCTTGATAATGCCATGCAACTTATAAAAATTAGGTAACCAAATGTGAATATTTCTTCTCCTATGACTTCTCTAAAATATACGCCACTCCAGTCATACATTCCTCCTTCACATACTGCGGCAAAAAAAACAAGGATGCCCAAGTATAAAATGAAGGGATCGGGTTTGCCAAAGATTAATTTATTGCCAGTTGTAGCTCGGTCGTTTTTTATTAAAAAGAAGTAAGCAATGATAACAGTGATAAATGTAAAAATTGCTACATACGTCAAGTGCAATCCTATTGTGATATGCAATTTTACCATAAGCGTGGAAAAACCTACGCCAGCAAGTCCTCCAGTACTCCATATTCCATGAAAAGCACCAATTATTTTCTTTTTGTATTTGTTTTGTAACGTAATGGATTGGGTATTCACTGCAATATTAAGTATGCGCATGCAAAATGAGAAAAAACCAATAGCAATAACTAATAAAAAAGGTGTTTGGGCGTAGCCAATAAAAATTAATGACACGGAAAAGAATAGAAAGGAAACAAGTAGGGGAGTCCTACTGTTGAATCGAGACACCAACCAGCCAGAAATTGGAAGCCCAATCATTGAACTTATGGGCATGGCTAAAAGAATGCTTCCCAATTCCGCCTCATTAAAGTTAAAAAATGTTTTAATTGTGGGAATACGAGATGCCCATGTTGAAAAACAAAATCCTGAAAGAAAAAAATAGACACTTAATGCTATTCGTTGTTTGGCTTTTAAATCCATTTGAATGATATAAAATGCAAATATCAGCGGTATTTTTAAAAGAGAAATAGGTTTTAAGTAAAAATTTTATTTCAATAGAGCCTCTCAAACTAAATACACATCATGTTTATGTCTTAAAAAACAGTGTGATTATTAAAATTTTTGTAAGAGCAATTACTTCCCAATACAAAAATTAGCAAAAATATTCCCCAGTAAATCATCACTAGAAATTTCTCCAGTAATTTCACCAAAATGATAGAGGGCTTGTCTGATATCAATCGCCATTAAATCCGCAGAAAGATCTTCGTCTAACCCAAGTTGAACTTTCTCCACTTCTTCCAAGGCTTTTAAAAGAGAATTGTAATGTCGGGAATTGGTCACAATGGTTTCATTGTTTCGCAATGCTCCCAAATTGATAAAATCCAAGAGTTTATTTTGTAGTTGCTCAACTCCTAGTCCTGTTTTAGCAGACATTAATAATGCTTCAGGTAGTTGCTCGGAAATGGTTGCCAGTTGTTTTTCATGGAGCGCATCAATCTTATTTATGACAATAACCAAAGGTTTTGATGGGTGCTTCTCCTGTAGCTTCTCTGTTGCTGTTTGTAAAAGGGGAATGTTTTGTTCTTGGGTCATTAGCTGATTGCCATCGACCAAATAAAGAACCACTTCAGAGTTCTCTATTTTCTCAAAAGTTTTTTTAATACCGATACTTTCAACAACATCTGTGGTCTCCCTAATTCCAGCAGTGTCAATAAAGCGAAAACCAATACCCCCAATAGAAATCTCATCTTCTATTGTATCTCTTGTTGTGCCTGCTATTTCACTGACTATTGCTCGCTCTTCATTCAGTAACGCATTTAATAGTGTGGATTTGCCAACATTTGGTTCTCCTACAATAGCAATGGGAATCCCTTTTTTTATGACGTTTCCAATCGCAAAACTGTCGATTAATTTTTTTAGGACTTCTTGAATCCTCGACAATAAGTCTTTGAACTGAGTTCTATCCGCAAATTCTACATCTTCTTCTGAAAAATCGAGCTCTAATTCTATCAAAGAAGCAAAATTGAGCAGTTCTTCACGCAGTTTTTTAATTTCATTGCTAAAACCACCACGCATTTGTTGCATGGCAATTTTGTGGTTTGCCTCATTATCACTAGATATTAAATCTGCTACTGCTTCAGCCTGACTCAAATCTAATTTTCCATTCAAGAAAGCCCTTAAAGTAAATTCCCCAGGGTTAGCCATTCTACAGCCGTTTCTAATAAACAACTGAATGATTTCTTGTTGTATGTACAAAGAGCCATGACATGAAACTTCTATTACATTTTCACCGGTATACGAATGTGGATCTTTAAAAACGGTGACTAAAACTTCATCTAATGTTCTTTCTGCATCAACAATATGCCCTAAGTGAACGGTATGGCTTTTTTGTTTTTTTAAATCCTTTCCTCTAATGGATTTAAATAGGGGAGCTGTAAGCGATATGGCTTTAGCACCAGAAATACGAATTACGGCAATAGCCCCTGCTCCAGAAGGGGTTGCCAATGCTACTATGTCATCATCATATTTCATGGCTGCAAAAATACAAATTCATACGTATACTGGCACAAAATGTAACATTTTACATGAAATTGCTACCTATAAGTAGTAACCCCTTAAAACAATCAAGAAATGGAAATCATCAATCAAAAAACAATGCGGGTTGACAATACAACCTTAGCAATTGCACATCTTACACAATTATTGGATTATATAACAGGATTTGGAGGGCTTATAGTCCCTTTAATTATATGGGCAACATCTAAAGAGTCTATTGATAAAATGGATGAACATGGTAGGGCCATCATCAATTTTCAATTGAGCATGTTATTGTACATTATACTAAGTATCCCAGCAATATTACTGCTAGGTTTGGGAATATTAACCTTAATAGGGATTGGTATTATTGGATTTATTTTTCCAATTATAAGTGCTATTAGAGCCAGTAAAGGAGAATCACCCTATTATCCTTTGAGTATTAAATTCATTTGATATAAAGTTATATTAGGTTTGGAACATAAAAAAAGTGGCAATACTTTAGCGTACTGCCACTTTTTAGTTATGAATTTTTCTATGTTTCTAGTTGTTCAACATCACTGGCATTACCAGCATGGTCACAAATTCACCTTCATCTAAACCATCAGCAGGAGTTAATATACCTGCCCTATTTGGTAAGCTCATTTCTAAGCTAATTTCGTCTGATGTTAAGTTACCCAACATTTCTACAAGAAATCTGGAATTGAAGCCTATTTGCATATCATCTCCCTGATAAGAACATGTTAATCGTTCTTCGGCTTTGTTGCTATAATCAACATCTTCTGCGGAAATATTTAATTCTGCGCCAGCAATCTTTAATCGGATTTGATGCGTGGTCTTATTAGAGAAGATAGAAACCCTTCTTACAGAACCTAATAATTGATTTCTAGCAATACTCAATTTATTAGGGTTCTCTTTAGGAATCACCGCCTCATAATTGGGATATTTACCATCAATTAATCTACATACTAATTCTGTACTGCCATAGGTGAATTTTGCATTGCTCTCATTATATTCTATGGTCACATCATCTTCACTACCTAACAGTATGCCTTTTAATAAATTTAAAGGTTTCTTGGGCATTATGAATTCCGCAACTTCGGATGCACTAATATCAGTACGTTGGTATTTTACCAATTTATGGGCATCTGTGGCCACAAAAGTTAGACTTTCAGTTGAAAATTGAAAGAAAACACCACTCATAACAGGCCTTAAGTCATCATTTCCTGCTGCGAATATGGTCTTGTTGATGGCCGTTGCCAAAATATCTCCAATTATAGTTGTAGAACTTGGGTTTGAAAGCTCCACGGCTTTTGGGAATTCTGCCCCATCTGCATAGGCCAATGCATATTTACCATGATTGGAACTTATTTCTACTGTATTGTTTTCCTCAACAACAAAAGTTAATGGTTGTTCAGGAAAAGTTTTTAATGTTTCCAACAACAATTTAGCTGGTACAGCAATGACTCCTTCATTGTCTGAATCAACATCTAAAACAGAACTCATAGTTGTTTCTAAATCTGAAGCAGATACCGTTAGTTTGTTTTGCTTTAAATCAAACAAAAAGTTGTCTAAAATAGGTAAGGTGTTGCTGTTATTGATAACGCCACCTAAAACCTGTAATTGCTTTAATAAATAAGTGCTGGATACTATAAACTTCATTAGTTGCTCTTTTTTATGAGTATTAAAAATTGGACATATTCTCTCTTACTTGATCAATATTTCTTGTGATGTCCGAGAAACAAAGATATTTGAATTGACCTTTTTTAGGAAACAAACTTATCAACACTTAAGCGCCGTATCTCTTCTTTCTGATAAAGCTAAAAAGCATGCCAAAAAGGAGCGTTATGAGTATTGGAACACCAATGTTAATCAACTGCCACTTACTTTTTTGATTTATTATTTTTTCTTGGTCAAGCAGCGGAATGGATACTTTTTTATTACGAATGTTTATAAGTCCGTCATCGTCCAATAGGTAATTAATGCTATTTAGTAAGAACTCTTTGTTGCCATAAAAGTTATTCGTCCATTTGTCATATCCCAAATCCAATGGTCTCCCATTTCGTGTTTGGTTTTTAATGATATCACCATCTGCCACCACTAACATTTTGTTTGCAGGTCCATTTTCTATCGCATTGTTTAATTGAAACGGTTTTACTCTATTGGTGAAGGCTGAATTAAATTCACCTTCAATCAACACGGCTAGTGGCTTGTTACCATTGTTGTATTGTTCTTTGTCTTGTTGCCCACCGATGACATTCAAGTTTATTTCTTTGGGTGCGCCATCCACTTTTGATAGCGGAGAACTCCAATACAACACCGTTTTCTTGTTGCTGTTGGGCAGTGTATCAATAGTATTGGCAAATTGCAGGCGCAAGGCTTCCAAATTAATATTTATAGGATGATTGTTTCTAGAGAAGACCATAGGGTTGTAATTCCATGGAACTGGATTGTACTGCGAATTGTTGGCTTCCCCTGTTGCTAGTACAATTTGGGTAGCATACATATCATTAACTAAAACGGGATTGATGCGGACACCGTATTTAAAAAAGAAATCGGTTAGGTTTAAATCTCTTGGAAATGCCATAGTGCTTCCGTTTTCGTTAAAAAGACTGTCTAATTCTATGGCGACCTGATCTATTAACCACATTGATTTCCCGCCATTTACTAGATACTGATCCAGCACATATTTTTCTGCATCTGTGAAAGCTTCTGTGGGTTTGGCTATAATTGCCAAATCAAAATTTTGTAGCTGATTCAAAACCCGCTCCGGGTTACTAGCAACGGAATCTAATGTAATGGCTCCAATATTGTAATATTCCCTTATGGCAGTCAAATAGTCGGCCATGTAGATGTCGTCCAACTCCCCATTTCCTTTAATTACAGCCACTCGTTTCTTTTCGGTAAGACTGACTTTTGAAAAGGCATCAGCAAAAGAATATTCCAAATGCTGCACAGAGATGTTTACTCTTTCTTCGGATGTAGCTCCCAATTTGTTTTTAAGCAGCGCAACCTTTACCGTAGTATTTTTATACGTCACCATCGCCCAAGGAAAAAGAATTTCCTGAGATACTTTGTTGCTGTTTTCTACAGTGATATTGGCAGGTGTAAGCCCTATATTCTGTAATTCTGCAATTGTAGTTTCAATTTGTGATGCATCCTCTAAGGGGTTGACAAAGCTATATTTTATGTACTTATTTTTAGAGACAAACTCTTCTAGAATATGTGCTGTCTCCAGTTTAAGTTTGGCAAATTCTGGAGGCAGATTGCCATCTAACAACACATCTATAATAACTGGAGAAGTAAAATTAGCGACGGAATTGATAGCAGGCTGGGTGAGCGAATACCTTTTGTCTTCAGTAAGGTCAAAACGAGTATACACATAACTTGCCAAAATATTGATGACCACAAGAACAACCACAGCTTTTAGGATGGATACTATATTTTTCTGTATCATCTATTGTGGTTTTTAAGTTGAACAACAGTCAAATAAAGGAAAAACAGCGTCAGGCCAATAAAATAAATAAGGTCTCTGGTATCTAAAACCCCCTGGGCAATACTATCAAAATGGGATTTCATACCCATGTATTGAATCGTTAACCAAGCAGTATCATTCTGAAACAATGTAGAAAGTCCGTCAAAGCCATAATAGAAAATGAAGCACAATAAGGCTCCAACAATAAAAGCAACTATTTGATTTTCTGATAGGGTAGAAGCAAACAATCCCATTGCCGTAAAACTCGTAATTAGGAACAACAGTCCAAAATAGGAACCAAAAATCACCCCCATATCTAAATTCCCAACAGTAGTGCCTAATTGGGAGATGCTATAGACGTACAGAAAAGTTGGTATGATTGCTATAATAGTTAAAGTGGTGGTACCAAAGAATTTTCCCAATACGGTTTCCCATAGGCTTAGTGGTTTTATAAACAACAACTCTAGGGTGCCTTGTTTTTTTTCTTCGGAAAAACTTTTCATGGTAATGGCGGGGATTAGAAAAAGAAACACCCAGGGTACTAAAAGAAAAAATTTGCTGAGGTCAGCAAAACCATATTCAAAAAGATTGAACTGTCCTTTGAAAACCCATAAGAACAAGCCACATAAACCTAAGAAAAGGGAAATGATAAGATACCCAATGGATGAGGTAAAGAAGGATTGTATTTCTCGTTTGTATATAGCAAACATTAGCAGTAATTGATTGTTTTAAATTAAAATATCATAAAAAATTGATGGTAATGGTGTCTCTATAATCAAGACCAAGTAGGGTAGAAGCCCCACCAACCGTGTTTAAATCACTTTTGTAAATAGCAAGTTCTATATATTCTGATGAATTAAAAAGCGCCAATAAATCCCCAGGACCTTTGCGTTTGTTTTTTTCAAGGTCAAAATTTATGATATCACTATACTTATGGTAAATAGTTTTAATTTTCTTGTTTCGGGCACTAAGTTCAAAGTCTCTTCCATTTCTATAGGCTTCAAACAAGCTTTTTTGAATGTTGGTTATTACATTGCCATAATTGTCAATATAAATAACACTTCCTGTAATGGTATTTCCATTATCAGAAACTCTGGGAGCAAATTCTCTGATTTCTTTTAACGCTGTAAATGGTTTCCCCACAACCTCTAAAGTGCCACCCCTAGCAATATGGCAAGCCACTTGTACAAAAACATCCAATACGGGAAAAGAACCGTGCATTGGATTGGGAATGTTAATTTCTACGATTTTCTCTGGGGTAACTTCAGATGTAATTAGGCAAATCACGCCATTATTTGCCATTATAAAGTAATGTCCGTCTACTAAGACCGCAATATGTTTGTTTTCAGGTGATGGTTCAGAATCCACTCCAACAATATGAATAGAACCCTCTGGAAATGCTTTGTAAGAGTTTTTAAGAAGGTAAGCACATTCCTGAATGTTAAAGGGGCTTATAGAATGCGAAATATCAACAATCTTTGCGTCTGCCAGTTCTTTATAAATAGTGCCTTTTATAGCGCCAACAAAATGGTCTTTGTGTCCAAAATCAGTAGTTAGTGTAATAATTGCCATGCAAGCACTGTTGATATGTTTTTACTGGTGCAAACTGATTTTTACTTAAGTTTGTTAAACAAAATTACACAAAAAAATAGCGTTAGGAAATATATCTTTTATGCAAAATAGTTAAATACAAAAATTCTTTGAACGAACTTATAATAGAACTTACCGAAATTAGTCCAAGAGAGTTCTTTGGGCATAGAAATGAAAACATAGATTTATTAAAGAAGTACTATCCAAAATTAAAAATTGTTGCTCGCGGAAGTAAGATTAAAGTCTATGGAGATGAGGCGATGTTGAGTGAGTTTGATAAGCGCTTTGCAATGCTGACAAATCACTTTGCCAAATACAATACCTTGGACGAGAACATTATTGAAAGAATCCTGAGCAGTACTAGTGAAGCGGATTATGAATCATCAAAAGGAAGCGGAGATGTATTAGTACACGGTGTCCATGGAAAACTGATAAAAGCCAGAACCGCTAACCAAAGAAAAATAGTAGCTGCAGCCAAAGAGAAGGATATGATTTTTGCTATTGGGCCAGCAGGTACAGGAAAAACCTATACGGGAGTGGCATTGGCTGTTAAGGCGTTGAAAAGTAAAGAGGTGAAGAAAATCATCTTAACCAGGCCTGCAGTGGAGGCAGGAGAGAATTTAGGTTTTTTGCCTGGGGATTTAAAGGAGAAATTAGACCCCTATATGCAACCGCTTTATGATGCATTACGGGATATGATTCCAGCGGAAAAACTGTCTCATTATATAGAAAATGGAACCATACAAATAGCCCCTTTGGCATTTATGCGGGGTCGTACCTTAGACAACGCATTTGTGATTTTGGATGAAGCACAGAATACAACACATTCTCAAATGAAAATGTTTTTGACACGAATGGGGAAAAGTGCCAAGTTCTTGATTACTGGTGATCCTGGTCAAATAGATTTGCCTCGTAGGGTAACTTCAGGATTAAAGGAAGCCTTATTAATACTTAAAAATGTTGGAGGTATTGAAATTATTTATTTAGATGATAAAGATGTCATCAGACATAAATTAGTAAAAAAGGTCATAAACGCTTACAAGAATATTGAACATCAAAATTAAGCCTGCTTCATGAGCAATACAATTATAGATACAAATTTTAATTTCCCAGGACAACAAAGTCTATACAAAGGCAAAGTGAGAGCCGTTTATCAATTAGAGAATGACCTATTGGTTATGGTGGCTACGGATAGGCTTTCTGCTTTTGATGTGGTCATGCCCAAAGGGATTCCATATAAAGGTCAAATTTTAAACCAGATTGCCACCAAAATGATGGCAGATACTGCGGATATAGTTCCTAACTGGCTTATTGCCACGCCTGATCCAAATGTAGCAGTTGGTCATGCTTGTGAGCCTTTTAAAGTTGAAATGGTTATCAGAGGGTATATGTCTGGTCATGCTGCTCGTGAGTATAAAGTGGGTAAAAGAATGCTTTGTGGAGTTTCTATGCCAGATGGAATGAAAGAAAACGATAAATTTCCAGAACCAATCATTACGCCTGCCACAAAAGCAGAAATGGGCGATCATGATGAGGATATTTCCCGTGAGGATATTTTAAAAAGAGGGATTGTTTTGGAAGAGGATTATGTTGTTTTGGAAAAATATACCAAGGCATTGTTTCAACGTGGTTCTGAAATTGCAGATGCTCGTGGTCTTATTTTGGTTGATACCAAATATGAATTTGGAAAAACCAAAACTGGTGAAATTGTTTTAATTGATGAAATCCATACTCCAGACTCCTCCCGATATTTTTATAAGGAGGGTTATCAGGAAAGGCAAGACGCCGGTGAGACTCAAAAACAATTGTCCAAAGAATTTGTACGTCAGTGGTTGATATCTAAGGATTTTCAAGGTTTGGAAGGGCAAACCGTACCAGAAATGAGTGATGCATATGTTGAAACTGTTTCTGAGCGCTATATAGAACTATATGAAAACATTACTGGAGAACCCTTTGTGAAGGCTGATGTTTCCAATATTCAGGAGCGGATAGAAGGGAATGTGCTTCAATATTTAAAAAAATAAGTTTTATTACTTTCATTAAAGTATGAGACCTGTCAGATTTTTAAAACCTGACAGGTCTTTTTTGTTTTGTTTATTTATTCAGGAATTAAAAATTTGTAACTCCCATAGAGTTTTACTTATCTTACATGCTTAATCAACCAACAAACTTCCATTTATGGACAAAGAATTAAGAAAAAAATACTGGAAAGAGAATCTAAAATACCTCGCCATTTTACTTACCATTTGGTTTGTGGTTTCTTTTGGTTTTGGCATTATGTTAGTAGACCAGCTTAATACAATAAGGCTTGGTGGTTTTAAACTCGGCTTTTGGTTTGCGCAACAAGGATCCATTTATGTTTTTGTAATCCTAATTTTCGTTTATATACGATTGATGAACAAATTGGATAAAAAATATAATCTCGATAAATAATTACTATGACTTTACAACTTTGGACGTGGACTATCGTCGGAATTACATTTGCATTATATATAGGGATTGCAATTTGGTCAAGAGCAGGATCAACAAAAGAATTTTATGTTGCTGGTGGTGGTGTATCTCCATTAGCAAACGGATTGGCAACTGCTGCAGATTGGATGTCTGCCGCATCATTTATTTCCATGGCAGGACTTATTTCTTTTAGTGGGTATGATGCTTCAGTTTATTTAATGGGTTGGACAGGTGGATATGTGTTATTGGCACTTTTACTGGCACCATACCTTCGTAAATTCGGAAAATTTACAGTGCCCGATTTTATTGGAGATCGATATTATTCAAATATAGCTCGTTTTGTGGCAGTAATTTGTGCGCTGTTAGTCTCATTTACTTATGTAGCAGGACAAATGCGTGGTGTTGGATTGGTATTTTCAAGATTTTTGGAAGTTCCCATTAATACAGGTGTTATAATCGGAATGGTTATCGTGCTTTTTTATGCTGTTATCGGCGGTATGAAGGGTATTACCTATACGCAAGTGGCACAATACTGTGTGTTGATTTTTGCTTTTATGGTGCCTGCAATTTTTATTTCTATTCAAATGACGGGAAATCCAGTTCCGCAATTAGGATTTGGAGGAATGGACGCCAATGGTGTGTATTTATTAGATAAATTAGATGGTTTGCACAGCGAATTAGGTTTTGCTACATATACAGATGGAAGTAAATCAAAATTTGATGTGTTTTTTATTACCGCGGCGTTAATGGCAGGAACAGCCGGACTACCACATGTTATTGTTCGATTTTTTACAGTAAAAAAGGTATCAGACGCACGTAAATCTGCGGGATTGGCATTATTGTTTATTGCGATTCTATATACAACAGCACCTGCAATTGCTGTTTTTGCAAGAATAAATTTAATTGAGACCGTAAGTAATAAAGAGTATACAGATATGCCAGAATGGTTTGGGACATGGGAAGATACGGGACTTTTAAAATTTGAGGATAAGAATGCTGATGGAAAAATTAAATATGTAGAAGACCCTACTTTAAATGAATTGACAGTAGATAGAGATATTATGGTATTGGCAAATCCTGAAATTGCTAATTTGCCTAATTGGGTAATTGCATTGGTTGCAGCAGGAGCATTGGCCGCTGCATTATCAACGGCAGCAGGATTGCTATTAGTGATTTCGGCATCTGTTTCTCATGATTTGATTAAAAAAATGATCAACCCAAATATTTCTGAAAAAGGAGAATTAATAGCAGCACGTTTATCAGCGGTTGCAGCAGTTTGTGTTGCAGGATATTTTGGAATTAACCCTCCTGGATTTGTCGCCGCCACGGTTGCACTCGCATTTGGATTGGCAGCAGCATCTTTTTTTCCAGCAATTATTTTAGGAATTTTCAATAAGAGAATGAATAAAGAAGGTGCTATTGCAGGAATGGTAGTTGGTATTTTGTCCATGCTGTTTTATATGACCAAGTTTAAGTTTGGATGGTTTGGTGGAGGAGCAGAAGAGGGTTGGTGGTTTGGAATTTCTCCAGAAGGGTTTGGTACGGTTGCCATGATACTTAATTTTGCAGTGTCATTGCTGGTTTCAAAATTCACACCAGCACCGCCTGAAGATGTTCAAGAAATAGTAGAGAATATTCGTATCCCAAGTGGAGTTGGAGAAGCAATTGATCATTAGCGTTTTATAGCTTTCTCGTTGCTCCTTCGGGCGCTGTCGAAATGACAAAGAAGTTCAATGACGTTCTTTCGAAATGACTAGGGAGTTCTATGATGTCCTTTCGAAATGAAGTTTGATTGAGAAATCTGTAGTTGTGCTACAAGAGTAATAATGTAGCCTTTATGGATTTTTTCAACTTAGGTTGTACGCCAACTGCTTCTGCATAGGTATCCCAAAGAGCCACCGTTGCATTGATTTCAGATATGATGTTATCCGCCTTTTTAATGTTCATTGCTTTAGCTATTGCTATTAAATCGGGTCTAGTAAAACCTTTTCTCTTTCCATTGAGGCTTAATGCATGTTGACTGACCCATATACTGTCTGGTCTATAGGCGTGACAAATATCGTATGCGGGTGCTAATTCCCAATCACCTCCTTGTTTAAGTCTAAAGGCAAAATTTTTGGTATGGTCATCGCAGTTCCTGGCAATGACATTAAAGACCATTCTACGATACATTTGTGCTGCCTGTGGATAGGGCAAGCGAAGTATTCGCATGGTTTGGAATAATTGTTCATAACTAAAACTTCTTACCTCATTAAAGTCAAAATGTTGCATGGCGCAAAAGGTCTGAATGTGATGTTTTTGAGATCCACCAACTCTATCATACCGCTTTGTCATGAAGTGTGCCCTGTCATTTTCTTCCAGTAATTGGGATTCCATCATATGAATACCACAATCCTTGGCCATATTGTAATAGGCCATTTCAACACGCCCATAGCCTTTGCTTTGCCCAAATTGAGCATCACTAACACCGTCTAATTTTAACAGCCAATGCTCATATCCTTTTGGAGCATTGGTCTGCCCCGATCTGACATCTCCTGTTTTTTTATTGTAAGCAATGACCGCTTTGGGTCTTGCACCTCCGGCAGATGTTCCTATTTTTAATATATCGAGCATCGCACGTTCTTCGTCCTTGTTTAAATTTGTTGTAAAATCTTCTCTCTTTACCAGCATTTTTTGAGCAATATCCACAAGGGTATTTACTTCAACTTGGAAGGTTTTTTTGCTTGGCTTAAGTTGAGTGGGTTCAAATTCTAAAGCACCCATACCTCTTGTGCCTATGAAACAGAGTTGCTCTACGGGGTTCATGCTATTTTTTGGCCGACCTTTTTGTGCTAGCCAGATGTTCATTAATTGGTTGCCATACTTATCTGGCAATACATCTGCTAGTAGTCCGGGCAATCCTTTAAAAGTATCGTACTCACTATTTCTTGCCGGTCGTAACTCTGGAAAACTATAAATCTGATTTCCATTTCTAAGCGGCATTTTTATGGGTGATAGGTCATGCTTTTTTGTCAGAAATTTTTCGTCATACTCAAAGCTCGCCAATTGTTCATCTTGATCCCAACGTACGGCACCTACCATTTCTCCCCATAATTTTATTTCAGCAACATCTACCATTCTGAAGTGTCATTAGGGTTTGGTTTACGGTCTTTATTACGAGCGCGCTGTCTTTTGTTTTTTTGAAGTTTTGCATATGCAATAGGGCTGATCTCATTTTTGATTTTAAAAACGTCCATAATATGTAATAAGTTCAGTGCTCTTAATACCTGTATTAAGCTATTCAAAGTTATTTTTTCTCCCCGCTCTAAAAGACTAAGGGTAGAACGACTTATGCCAGCTGCTTTCGCCACATTATTTTGTGATTTATTTTGATTTAAGCGATGGTGTTGTACATACGTTCCTATGACTTCTATTAAAGAACTATCATTCATTTCTACCCAATTATTGTATGAAATATCATTCATAAGTAATGATTTGTGTGAATAATGTATTAAATATCATTCAAATATATGAAATATTATTTATATGTGTTGTATTGTGTGAATGATAAATCATTCATTAATGCTTAAATAAGCTATTAATGTATTATAAACGATGCATTATTATGTCTATTGTATATGATAATAAGGAACGTTTACATCATATTTACTATTCAGTTTTACGTTCTTTATCAGAGGTGTTTATTATTTTTATTTTTAAATCCCTTAAACAATACGTACATTTAACTCACTATTTTTTAGGTTAAACCTCACAGTAAAAGCATTATTTTAATGAGTAATTATCACATTAAGCATTTAGAAGAATATTACCAAGTTTATAGAAAATCTGTCCGAAATCCAGACAGTTTTTGGGAAGAGATTGCAGAAGAACATTTTATGTGGCGAAGAAAATGGGACACTGTTTTGGAATGGGATTTTTCTAAACCAGAAATTAAATGGTTTGAAGGTGCTCAACTAAATATCACAGAAAACTGTATAGATCGACATTTATATACCCGTGGAGATAAAACAGCCATTTTATTTGAACCCAATGACCCAAATGAAGAAGCAGAGCATATAACGTATACTGATTTGCATAAACGAGTATGTAAGTTTGCCAATGTGCTCAAAGAGAATGGAATTAAAAAAGGGGATAGGGTATGTATTTATTTGCCTATGATTCCAGAATTGGCAATTTCTATTTTGGCATGCGCTAGAATTGGAGCTATTCATTCTGTTATTTTTGCAGGCTTTTCAGCAACAGCTTTGGCCACGAGGGTAAATGATTGTGAGGCTAAAATGGTGATTACTTCAGATGGCTCGTACAGAGGAGCTAAAACGATTGATCTTAAAGGAATTGTTGATGAAGCAATGGAACAATGTCCGGCTATTGAAACAGTATTGGTGGCAAAGCGCATCAATTCTGATATACCCATGAAAGAAGGTAGAGATAAATGGTTACAGCCTTTGTTGGATGAGGCATATGGTGATTGTGTACCAGAAATCATGAATGCGGAAGACCCTTTGTTTATTTTATATACCTCTGGTTCTACAGGTAGGCCTAAAGGGATGTTGCATACAACAGCAGGTTATATGGTATATACAGCTTATACCTTTAAAAATGTTTTTCAATACAAAGAAAATGATGTGTATTGGTGTACCGCAGATATAGGTTGGATTACTGGGCACTCTTATATTGTTTACGGACCCCTAGCCAATGGCGCCACTACGGTGATGTTTGAAGGTGTTCCCTCTTACCCGGATTATGGGCGGTTTTGGGAAATAATAGAAAAGCATAAAGTCTCTCAATTTTACACAGCACCAACGGCTATTAGAGCACTAGCAAAAGAGAATATAGATTTTGTGACGAAGTATGACCTTTCTTCTTTAAAGGTTTTGGGCACAGTGGGAGAGCCTATAAATGAAGAAGCTTGGCATTGGTATGATGACCATATTGGAAAGAAAAAATGCCCAATTGTAGATACATGGTGGCAAACGGAAACAGGTGGAATAATGATTTCTCCAATACCTTTTTCAACACCCACCAAGCCAACATATGCAACCTTGCCTATGCCAGGAATACAACCAGCCTTGATGGATGAGGAAGGTAAAGAAATAAAAGGAAACCAAGTTGACGGTAGGCTTTGTATTAAGTTTCCGTGGCCTGCAATTGCGCGTAGCATTTGGGGAGACCATCAACGGTATAAAGACACCTATTTTACAGCTTTTCCAAATAATTATTTTACTGGAGATGGTGCATTAAGAGATGAGGTTGGTTATTATAGAATTACGGGTAGGGTAGATGATGTCATCATAGTTTCTGGTCATAATTTAGGAACAGCACCCATTGAAGATGCTATTAACGAGCATCCTGCAGTAGCGGAGTCTGCCATAGTAGGTTTTCCACATGATATTAAGGGAAATGCACTTTACGGTTATGTGATTTTAAAAGAAGTTGGAGAAACGCGTAACCAGGATAATTTGCGTAAGGAAATAAACCAGATGATTACAGAGCATATTGGACCCATTGCTAAATTGAACAAAATTCAGTTTGTACCTGGTCTTCCCAAAACACGTAGTGGTAAGATTATGAGACGTATTTTAAGGAAAATTGCCTGTAATGAAACTGATAATTTAGGGGATACTTCTACTTTATTGAACCCAGAGGTGGTTGAAGAAATAATAAAAAATGTCTTGTAACCCTTTAAAGCGTATACCTGTTTATTGCTAAAATTTAGTATCTTTTGCCTATGGAAAATAAATTATTCAACATCAATCGTCGTAATTTTATTAAAGGAGCAAGTGCATCCTTAGCACTATCATCATTTGGAGCTTATGGTTTTGAATTAATGAATAGAGATAAGTCTTATCGTGTAGGACTTATAGGTACTGGATGGTATGGAAAAAGTGACCTTTTTAGATTGATACAAGTTACCAATGTTGAAGTTATTTCCATTTGTGATGTAGATACACATATGATGGCAGAGGCGGCCACTTTGATTAGTCAACGACAAAAATCAGGTAAAAAGCCAAGAGAATATTCGGATTACAGAAAAATGCTTGCAGAAAAGGACTTGGATATCGTATTGATAGGTTCTCCGGATCATTGGCATGCGTTACAAGCAATAGAAGCTGTTAAATCTGGGGCGCATGTGTATGTGCAAAAACCCATAAGTGTTGATGTATTGGAAGGGGAGGCTATGGTTGCCGCCGCTCGTAAATATAATAGAGTGGTACAAGTGGGTACGCAACGTAGAAGTACTCCACATTTAATGGAAGCAAAGAAAAACATTGTGGATGCCGGCCTATTGGGAAAAATATCACATGTAGAAATGTGTTGTTATTTCCACATGCGAAATAACGCTAATCCACCTTTGCAAGCGGTACCAGATCATTTTGATTATGAAATGTGGACAGGTCCAGCACCTCTTAGACCGTATGATGGGATTCCACATAAACGATGGTGGCGCGCATTTATGGAATATGGTAATGGTATAGTTGGAGATATGTGCGTGCATATGTTGGATACTGTACGTTGGATGCTTGAATTGGATTGGCCCAACCGTATCAGTTCCACAGGAGGGATTTTGATGGACACCTCAGGTAAATCAAATATTTCTGATACACAGACTGCCATATTTGAATTTGATGAACTTAATTGTGTATGGCAACATAGAACATGGGGAACTCCAGCCGATCCAGAATATCCATGGTCGTTTAAATTGTATGGTGAAAAAGGAACTTTAAGTGGCAGTACTATGCAATATGATTTTGTTCCTCACGGAAGCGCTGGAAATGTAAAAGCCATACATAAGGATGTTATTTATGAAAGGGAAAAATATCCTGAGGACCTTACAGAAAAAGATATTGAGCTAAACGCAGCCCCGGCAACTAGACGCCATATGTTAGATTTTATTGCGGCTATAGAAAAGGGGACACTCCCATTTTCAGATATTATGGAAGGCCATATAAGTACCGCGAGTTGTATTTTGGCCAATATAGCTATGGAAACTAAAAGGCCTTTGATATACAATCCAACTCAAAAAATCATTGTAGATGATGAGGAAGCAACGGCTTTATTGAAACGTCCCTATAGAGGAGATTGGGAGCATCCATATTCTTGATGATATAAAGTCATGAACACTAAAAGGGAACCCCAGGAATTATAATTCTTGGGGTTTTAAATGTAACAAAAGGAGTTCACATACTTTTTGGTTTTATAGATCAGTATAATAGTGCTTAAAATAAAAAGAAAAGATTCCTACTTTTTTAACATTGTACTGTACTCCTCCATCTGTATATGTTTCGTTGGTAATACCTTTGCCTACAATAGTTGATAAAACCTGTCTTCTAGAAAGTTGTGCTTTTACTCTTTGCTTTGCACTACCAACAGTAATTTTAACTTTAGATGAAAGGGTTGCAGATGGTGTAACTGTTATTTTAGATTCATCCAACTTAAACCCTGCCTTAGTGTTGAGTTCCACTGAAGTTTCTCCTTGGAAATGGTGTTTTGAAAACACTGTAATAACTTGCTCATTTTCAGACATATTCCAGTCAGAGTCAAATTCCTTATCAACCTTATGCCACCAGCCTTTTTTTACCCCCTTTTTCCTAAATCTAAAATAACCAATGTTGTATGCCTTGGATTCAGCCTTTATTGTTCCGTTTTTGACAGAAATCTTACCATCCGGTGTAGCTCTATAAACATCTATTTTCTGATGTGTGCGACCAAACCCAAGCCAATCTTTCCCCTTTACTCTAAATCTAGGCATTACAGTACTGATGATGTCATCTTCATCTATTTCTCCATGATTGACATTGTAGGTCAATAATTTGGGGCCTCCTGAATAGGGTGGAGGTGATTTATCACTTTTACCTTTCACAGGTGTTACATCAACATAGTTACATTTACTTCCTTTTATATCACAAGGGTCTATATTAGAAATTACAAAAACACGATTGTTGTCAAGGAAATCATCATCAATCTTCTTTATTCTAGTAACCGTATAATTGTTGCCATTGGTTTCCTCTCCCGAATTGTTAAGTACATATTTAAAGGCCTCATTTGTTTTTACATACTCCGTCAGACTGTCTAATTACCTCCATCGTTTTTCTGCATTTTTATAAGGTCACCTCATGTGTTTTTTGTATCTTATTGTATGAAATACATCATTGGAAAAGACCGAAAACAGACCTACCTTTTTCCTATTTCTCTTGAAGACTCCATTGAGTTTAAAAATAGCGTAAGGTCTATAAATCAATTTGTAGATTCACTTAATTTAGCTGCCCTTGGGTTTCGTTCAGACTTCACAGAAAACGGTCCTCCTGCCTATCACCCATCTGTCCTACTTAAACTTTATATCTACGGTTACATGAACCGTATTCGTTCTTCGCGGCAATTAGAAAAAGAATGCAGACGAAACATTGAAGTGATGTGGCTACTGGAATCACTGGCTCCTGACCACAACACCATTAGCAATTTTAGGAAAGATAATGCAAAGGCCATCAAAAAGGTGTTTTTTGCTACCGTACAGATAGCACGTAATTTTGGGCTCATCGGCGCTACGCTGATTGCGGGGGACAGTACAAAGTTTAGAGCACAGAACAGCAAGAAGAACAATTTTAACCAAAAGAAGATACAGCGCCACTTAGATTACATCGATAACAAACTGGAACAGTACAACAAGGCACTTGAGCAGAGTGACAGCGAAAACGAAAAAGAGGAAATCAAGAAAGATATCGATAAGCACCAAGGTCGTAGGGACCAATATAAAAAACACGAACAACAACTGAAAGAATCTGGAGAACCCCAGATATCCACATCAGATCCAGACAGCAAACATATGATTGTTCGCAATAATATCACGGAAGTTGCTTACTGCGTACAAACTACTGTAGATGCAGATAACAATATTCCATTTGATTATCTGGTCACCAACAAGAATGACTCCAAGGCAATGGGACAGATGCTACGCAGAGCAAAGGTCATTTTGAGGACAAACACATTTACAGCACTCTATGACAAGGGATATCATACAGGTAGCGAATTTAAGACAGCAAATAATCTAGGTATAGAGACACTTGTTGCTATACCAGGTATAGGAAGGGCATCACAGGCTCCCGACCCGAGCTACAACTCGGAACATTTTAAATATAATAAAGAAGACGACACATATACTTGTCCGCAAGCAAACACACTTAAAAGTAATGGCAGCACATATAAAGGACGTAACTATCGCTTCAAACAATATAAAACGAACAAGTGTAAGACCTGTCCAGTAAGGACATTGTGTACTACTTCTAAGATAAACGGAAAGGTGATACAACGAAGCGAGTTCCATCAATATATAGAAGAAAATGCACAGAGAGTATTACAGAATCCTGACGCTTATAAAAAGCGACAAGCTATTGTTGAACATCCTTATGGAACTATCAAACGTCAATGGAGTTTTGACCACATCACCACTAAAAAAACAAAGCAAAGAGCAAGTGCAGATGTAGGCTTTATGTTCATCGCTTATAACTTGAGAAGGATTTGGAATATCCTTGGAGATATTAAAACATCAATTATTAAAGCTAGCAAGGCATTTGTTGGGCTTATACAATCTCTTCTGAGTTATTTAGAGGTATTCTGTGAACAAAACTCAAAATATCAAATTCAAGCATAACACTAATACAAAAAAATGTAATTTAGTAAAAACATTAAAATAACAGTAGGTTATTAGACAGACTGCCGTTGGCGCATAGGTAATATAAAACTCATTTCCTTGTTTTTTTGAGGCTAAAAACTTGTCTTCATAGGGGTAGTAAATTTGAAGTTTTTTTTGACTTAATAGTTGAGAAAAATCGTTTATAAAATCAGTATTGCCAGATTTTGAAGCATGATTTGTGACTTTTGGGCTTTTACTCTTCAATAGTGCAGATAAGGCTGAATATTTATCTGTGTTTTTCACTACTTCATTAATCAAAGCCTTTTTAAATTTTGAATTGTTTTTTTTAAAGGAAGCTTGTTTGTTTTCCAAAGCCTTTACTTCGTCCTTTCTTATGGATTGATGTACATTCAAGAGATAGGACAAACTCACTATTTCATCATACTGATCCACCTCTTTCATTTTTGAGAGTACTTCATGACGGAGATCATAATCTTTTAAAATTTCTCCCAGAAGAAGTGTAGTTTCTTTTAACAATTCATTTTCTTCAGGTATTGCTTCATTTTTTTTAGTTTCAGTTTCATTGCTAAGAATTTCATTTTTAAAAGTATCATGCTGACACCCAATAAGCAGGAATAGTAATAGGAAAATAGATGTGTTTTTTAAATAAGTTTTCATTTTATAATCAATTAAGAGATGCATGAATGAATTTTACCTTTGATTTTTTTTGGTCATAAACCAGATTGAAAGAAGATTATAAAAGATTGACAATCAACCCTATTTGTACTTCACTTACAAATATAAGAGCGATAAGAACTACAAATGATATAAAAGTAATAAGTGGTGTGGTTTTAATTACCAAATAAAATGTCATTTGTAGAAATGACTTGCTGATATGAAAGCACAACTAGGTCCTCAAAGAGAAGGGAAGGAAACTAGGGTGGTTTTTTTGAGTTTTTATGGAAATAAGGTGGCTACAATTACATTAGCAGCAACTTGACTTCCCTTAAAGGATGGGTGAAAACCATCAGGTCCGTAATAGTCAAAATTGTTGGTGTTGTCAAAATGCGTTTTCCAGACTTCACCAACAGGACACAAAATGGCTTTATTGATTAGCGCTGCTTCCTTATGGTTTAAGATAACACCATCAAATGTTTCATAATTAGCTAAGGATGGCCAAACCATAAAATATGCAAGTTTGGCATTATTCACTTTACATAAAGCACTATATTTTTGACCATATTCAATAAGGACCTGTCTTCCGAAAGGTTGAGATGAGGGGCCTTGTTGAATAATTATGAATTGATATTTCTTGCTGTTTATTTCCTTTTGAACCTCACCATCACTCCAGTGATCTAATATTGCATAGTTAGGTAAAGCAATCATTTTAGTCCCAATAGTTATCCCCTTTTGCTTTGCTCGAGTTTTTACAAGACCTGGAAGGTCATTGGTATATGTAAGACTATTACCAATGAACAAAATATTTAAACCTGTAATTGTAAGGTCTTCTACATTCTCAGCTGTTGTGCTGAAATTTTCATTGTTTGCATCCGAAGTGTTGAAATTTTCACTGTTTGTATCCGAAGTGTTTTCAGTAACAATTATAGCGTCATCATAAGGAACGGACTGATTTCCGGAACAATAACAGGCAAAGTAGCATATAAAAAGTAATGATATGAATTTAAACCGACTCATCATTTTATATATTTTTGGATGCGTTGAAATGAATTTTTCCCTTCCATTTTATTCTTTTGGTAATAAAATCTAAATGATTGGATTGTATCTACACCTTTATGTTTAAATATACCCATATTAGGTTGGTGAACAATGGGATTTTTTAAAGAAAGAGTTTTCTATACTTTTAAAATAGATACTTATTCCAATTTAATTATACTACAATTTTATGAAAACAACACTGTAATTGTTGTTTTTGTATATTACATAAAATATTGGTTTGTCCATGAAAAAAATATTGGAATATTTAATTATTTTATGTTTTGTCCCCTTTACAATTCTTGCTCAAAATTTACAACCACCAATCCAAAATTATGAGGTTTTTGATTATAATGCCTCTAGTAAAAATTGGTCACTTACCGCAAATGAAAATGGAGAACTTTTTTCTGCAAATAATATGGGTTTACTTCATTTTAATGGAGAGGAATGGAAACTCAATGCGCTTCCAAATAAAACTATAATACGATCGGTTCTTGCAATAGGTAATAAAATATATACTGGCTCTTATGAGGAATTTGGCTATTGGAAGAACAATGATTTTGGAGAATTGGAGTATACTTCCCTTACCCACTTAATAAAAGGTCATGCTTTTACCAGTGAGGAATTTTGGCAAATATTAAAGCATGAAGATGCCATATATTTTAGGTCATTTTCCAAAATTTATAAATATCAGGATAATAAGATTGAGGTATTAAATACTGAAATAGTAGTTTCTGACATTGCTATATTGAATGATAGGTTGGTGGTTGCTGGAAGTGGGAACATAGGTTCTGGGGTTTTTTGGTTGCAGAATGGAGAACTGATGCCTATAGATGACCTTGGTCATTTAGAAAATAAGATTATCAATTCCATGAGTGAATTCAAAGAAGGCTCTTTGTTAATTGGAACAAAACTTAATGGTTGCTATGTGTTGTCCGATACAGGAATTGCAATTTGGGATGAAAGGATAAACGAGGACCTTAAAGTGCATCAGTTAAATAAAATTTTGCCATTGACTAATGGGAAATTAGTTTTTGGCACTATTAAAAATGGGATATATATATATGATTTAGGCCTTAAAAAAGTACTGAATTTAAACAAGGAATCTGGCATACAAAATAATACGGTGCATTCCATACTTCAATATAAAAATCAATTATGGGTTGGTTTGGATAGTGGTATTGATAGGGTTAGGTTGAACAATGCCATTAACTATTATACTGATTTTTCTGGAGAACTAGGTACGGTCTATGATATCGTATTTTTTAATAACCGTTTATTTTTGGGCAGTAATACAGGTGTTTATTATTTTGAAAATGATGAACTTAAATTTGTGAAAGGTTCCCAAGGCCATGTATGGGATTTACAGGTTTTAAATGGGGAGCTTTTCTGCGGACATAATACAGGTACTTTTAAGTTAACGAATGGAACGTTGCAGAAGGTGTCTGACATTTCAGGGGGCTATCTTATTTTGAAAATACCTGATTACCCTAATGCCTTTCTGCAAGGCACCTATACAGGCATCTCAAAGTTTGAGATGGATGGAAATAATCATTGGAGCGCAAGCAGAGTATTGGGTTTAGATTTCCCAGTGAACCAGATTTGTTATGAGAACTCCAACACCATATGGGCGGCGCACCCATACAAGGGCCTTTATAGAATAGAGTTGGATAAAGAATATAAGCGGGCAGTAAACATTAAAGAATTTAGCCTCACGGATAATTTACCAAGCAATTATAATGTAAAGCTATATAATATAGAAAATCAGATTGTATTCCGAAGTGAAGATAAATGGTTTAAGTATGACCCCATACTAGATAGAATACTTCCTTTTGAAGAATTTAAACCTTTTGAGAATAAAAATTTAATTCATTATGGGAACGACCACTTTTGGTTTATGAACGCTTCCGATAGCAGAGAAATCATATATACAGATTTAAAAAAAGATAGCCTGGTCATTGCTGACCCTCAACTTAGAAGAAGATTAATCCCTATTGATGAACAAATTATTCCAGTTAATGATTCTCTTTACTATTTTACTTTAAGTGATGGGTTTGGTAAAATGAATCTTTCAAAATTGCAGCGTGAATTAAAGGGTTTTGAGCCACCAACACCATTTGTAACAGCTTTTAAGGATGAGCGTATTGCTTATCCAATAATAGGAAACAATAAGATGTATGAGGTAGCGTATAAGAATTCCCATGATATTTCCATAAAGGTTGCTTCCCCAAGTTTACAGCATGCTCAATATTTTTATGAGTTAATTGGACCTAAGGAATATGCTGCACACTTAGATAATGGGTTTCTTAATTTTCAAAACTTACCATTTGGTGATTATGAGTTAAAAGTTTTTACGGTAAGCATGAATAACAAAAAATCTATTCCAAATACCATTTTGTTCACTATTAACCCTCCATGGTATTTGTCCAAAGTGAGTATGTTCTTTTATTTTTTACTTTTCTTAGGGGTCATTTATGCAATAAGATGGTATAATAGACTAAAATTGGATAGGAAACATGGTAAGCTAAAGGAAAAGATGCGAAGGGAACAAGAAGATGCCTTGGCGCAATTGGAAAATGAAAAACTGGCTAAGGAAATTAAACTCAAGCAAAAAGAGTTGACAAGGTCTGCAATGAATATGGCTAAAAAGAATGAGCTTATACTTGAGTTAAAGAATATGATGATTGTAAATAAAGATGAATTCTCTAACCAACAACGTTATAGAAACTTGGTCAAAAAATTGGACAATTCCATCAAAAATAAAGAAGAGTGGAAACGATTTGAAATTATCTTCAAAGAACTTCATGAAGACTTTTTTGAAAAATTGTTGGCTACCTATCCTAGTTTAACACCTAAGGACCTTCGCTTATGTGCCTATTTAAAAATGAATCTCTCTTCAAAAGAAATAGCCCCTCTCATGGGTATTACACTTAGGGGGGTGGAAATACATCGCTACAGATTAAGAAAAAAATTAGACATAGATAGTGCTCAAAACATCTCCAATTTCTTAATTACCTTTAAATAGAGATTGTAAATCTCAAAAAAGAGATAAAAAAGGTTATATGTGCCATATTTGAAATACATCATTACTACATCATTCTTTCCAAAAAAGGATTACCTCTTAAATTTATAGTACAACAAAACCCTATATAATATAGGTTCTCAGTCAATCTTAGAACTGATGTACTTTATATGTACCCTACATCATATCTATGGTGGAGTCATTTTAATAATTTGGCAATATTCTAACTCAATTATTTAATGATTATGAAAATAAGAGGCAATTTATTATTGATATTATTTTTTGCATGTCAAATGATGGTATATGCGCAAAACAATATCACGGTTACTGGAACGGTGCAAGATACCCATGGCCAACCATTACCAGGAGCCAATGTTTTACTTAAAGGTACTACAACAGGTATTCAAACAGATTTTGATGGCAATTTTCAATTGCAAAATGTAGCTTCTGATGGTATTCTGGAGGTGAGCTATCTTGGTTTTATTACCCAAGAGATTGATGTTGCAGCTAGGACCACCTTTACTATTGTCCTGGAAGAGGATGCTCAAGCATTGGATGAGGTGGTGGTAATTGGTTATGGCCAAATGAAATCCAAAGATTTAACATCTTCTATAACCACAGTAAGGTCAGATGAACTGGAAAAAACTCCCGCAGGTCAGGCCATGCAGGCATTGCAAGGAAAAGTCGCTGGGCTTCAGGTAGTGAATAATGGTGCACCTGGCGCAGCACCTACCATTAGGGTAAGAGGAATTGGGTCATATGATACTGGGGCCTCGGGTCCCCTCTATGTAGTGGACGGGATGTTTTTTAATAGTATAGAATTTCTCAATACTTCTGATATTACTTCCATTTCTATTTTAAAAGATGCTTCTGCTGCGGCAATTTATGGTGTTCGAGCAGCAAATGGAGTAGTATTAATAGAAACCAAGTCTGGTTCTTATAATAAGAAAGCAGAAATCACTTATAATGGATATACGGGGTATCAAGTGGCACAAAATGTGTTGAAACTTGCTAATGCAGAACAGTTTACAACTATAGCTTTAGAATCTGGATCTGATCCTGATGCTCAATTTATTGGGAATGCCATGCAACGTTATGGCCGAAGTAGAGTAAATCCAAATGTTCCGAATGTAAATACGGATTGGTACAATGAAATACTAAAACCTGCAACAATTACAAGCCATAGCGTTGGTGTTACAGGTGGCAGTGAGAATGCAACATATGCTATTGGAGTCAATTATTTTGGACAACAAGGTATTCTAAAAATGAAAAACGAATATGAACGCTCTAACCTTAGAAGTAAAATAGATTTTAAGGTGAACGATTGGTTGACCATTGGCAGTAATACTATAATAAGTAATGCAACAAGATATGATGCCGAAGCATCAGCATGGAGAAGGGTATATTTTGCGGTACCTATT
>NVXD01000007.1 GCA_002746415.1 Flavobacteriaceae bacterium
GAATTTCTTCGTAAAATTTGTTTTTCATCATACGAACTGGGGTCAATTCTTTTAAAGTCAGTTTGGTACCACCTTCTTTAGCTTCAACCACTTTTTCTTTAAAAAGTTTATGGGAAGAAGCTTCATGACTGGCTACAAACCGACTTCCTACTTGTACGCCTTCTGCACCCAAAATCATCACAGCCAACATGGCGCTACCTGTTGCAATGCCACCAGCAGCAATTAAAGGAATTGTTATTTTTTCTTTTACAGCTGGGATGAGTGTCAAGGTCGTCGTTTCATCTCTTCCATTATGACCACCCGCTTCAAAACCTTCTGCAACAATTGCATCCACTTCCGCTGCTTGCGCTTTTAATGCAAAGCTTACACTACTGACCACATGCACTACGGTGATTCCATTTTTTTTTAAGTAAGCCGTCCACGTCTTAGGATTTCCAGCGGAGGTAAACACAATTTTTACGCCTGTCTCAACAATAATATTCATGATTTTATCCAACTCTGGATAAAGCATGGGAACATTAACTCCAAAAGGTTGATCTGTTGCTTGTTGACATTTTTGAATGTGTTCTAGCAGTACATCTGGGTGCATGCTTCCTGCTCCAATGAGTCCAAGTCCGCCTGCATTGGAAACAGCCGACGCCAATCGCCAACCACTATTCCATACCATCCCCGCTTGAATGATGGGGTATTGGATTCCAAAAAGTTGCGTGATTCTATTATGCATTGTTTTATTTCTATTCTAACGCCCTTGATAGCTCTGAATTACGATATTACCCCAGAACCAATCAATTCGTCACCTACATACCAAGCTACAAACTGGCCTTCCGTAATGGCAGACTGTTTTTCTTCAAAATCTACATAAAGTCCATTATCAACCTTATACAAGGTAGCCTTTTGCAAGGCTTGTCGATACCGAATACGCGCCATGACTTCCATAGTTTCATCTACTTTCAGGGCCAAATCTGTACGTACCCAATGCTCTTCTTCATTGGTTACAAATAAAGTTCTACGGTACAATCCAGGATGTTTATTCCCCTGACCTGTATAAATAATGTTCTCATCCACATCTGTTTCTATCACATATAAAGGGTCTTTGGTACCACCCACATGCAACCCTTTTCGCTGTCCTTTTGTAAAATAATGAGCTCCTTGATGATTACCCATTACTTTACCATCTTCCAAATGATATGTTGGCTTCTCTGCAAAAAAAGCCAGCTCGGCATTCTTGGTAGCAAATTCTGGGATTGTTTTTTGGTATTGCTCAAAATCTGAAGGAACCTCAACGATGACTCCTTTTTTAGGTTTCAATTTTTGCTGTAAAAAATCTGGCAGGCGCACCTTTCCTATAAAACAAAGTCCCTGGGAATCTTTTTTATCGGCTGTGATTAAATCCTTGTTAGCCGCAATTTTTCGCACTTCTGGTTTTGTAAGTTCCCCGATAGGAAAAAGAGTTTTTGCCAATTGGTCTTGTGAAAGCTGACATAAGAAATAGGACTGGTCTTTGTTGCCATCTGCACCAGCCAATAATTTATAGGTTGCTGTGCCATCATCATTTTTTATAATTCCCTTTCTACAATAATGTCCTGTAGCAACATAATCTGCCCCTAATTGCAGGGCGATTTTCATAAAAACATCAAACTTTATCTCTCGGTTACAAAGCACATCAGGGTTAGGAGTCCTCCCCTTTTCATATTCATTGAACATATAATCCACGATACGTTCTTTGTATTCAGAACTTAAGTCGACCGTTTGAAATGGTATTCCTAATTTTTCAGCTACAATCAATGCATCATGACTGTCCTCCAACCAGGGGCATTCATCAGAAATTGTCACAGAATCATCGTGCCAATTTTTCATAAACAGCCCAATTACCTCATATCCTTTTTCTTTAAGAAGATATGCTGTAACACTGGAGTCTACTCCACCTGAAAGTCCTACAACTACTTTTTTCATCTTGTTCTAAATTGACCTTGCAAAATTACAAAAAAGAAAAGCAAGCTCCTCTAATTTGTTAAATTTGAAGGTATTATCCTACATTTATTTTCACACTTATAGTACTGATAAAGTATCAAACAACAAGATGTGAATGGTTAGCATACAAAAATCAATCCTTGACATCTATTAATTTTTTTTACTTGGGAAATTTAGAATATTGCAGTCCCCAAATCTTACCAAACTAAACTTAACTAATGCAAAAAGCTCCCTCAGTGATGAGGGAGCTTTTATTTTATAATCTATTTCGTAAGATTTATCTTTTTCCCTTTTTCTTCTGTTCTTCTGCCTGTTCCATCATTTCACGCATCTTCTTTTGGAACTTACCTTCCTTCTTAGGTTTCTTTTTATTCTCCTGGATTTGCGCATGTATCTTGTTATCATCCAGTATAAACTTTTTAATGACCAACATAATACCAATGGTAATTAGGTTAGATACAAAATAGTATAAACTCAATCCACTAGCATAATTATTAAAGAAAACAAGCATCATCAATGGTGATAAATACATGATGAACTTCATATTAGGCATTCCCGGTTGACTAGGCATGTTCTGTCCTGTGGTCATCATCATATAAAAGAAGATGGCAATAGAAGCAAGTATTGGAAATAAACTTATATGATCTCCATAAAACGGAATAGAAAAACCATCAGGAAATTGATAAACAGTATCAAAGGAAGAAAGATCATCTGCCCATAAAAATGCTTTTTGACGCAATGCAAATGAGGTCGGGAAAAACATAAACAAGGCATAGAATATTGGCATTTGCAATAACGCTGGCATACATCCACTCATTGGGTTTACACCTGCCTTACTGTTCAGCTTCATAGTTTCTTGCTGTCTCTTGGTTGCATTGTCCTTATACTTTTCATTGATTTCAGCAATCTCCGGCTTAAGCACTTTCATTTTTGCTTGAGACAAGTAGGACTTATATGTAAGCGGTGACATGACCAAACGAATCAAAATAGTCATGATTACAATGGCAATACCATAAGGTAAAAATGAGCTTAAGAAGGTATATAATGGGGTAAACGCATACCGATTGATCCATCCAAAAATTCCCCATCCGAATGGTATGGAATCTACCAAGCCTAATTCTTTATATTCTGATAACACAGCAACATCTGTTGGTCCATAATACCAATTCATGTTTTGTGATATTTCACCACCAACAATATTTAGTGGCATTTTAGAATGGTATTCCTTCGTATAAGCCAAAGTCTTATCTTCTTCTTCTACAAGATTTTTAGAACTTAGTTCTGCAGTTTCAAACGGAGTTTTTGTCGCTAAAATAGAGCTAAAGAAATGTTGCCTGTAGGACAACCACTTTATATCTTCCTCTGTCTCTTCATCATCACTACTTTCAGATAGCTTGCTAATTTTACCATCCTCGTGGTTATATGTTAAACGTGTATATCTGTTTTCATATTGAACACTTTTATTATGGCGTATTCCTTTTAAATCCCATTCTAAATTTACAGGTTGACTACTATTGATAACCCCATTCAATCCTTGGGAACGAATTGTAAAATCTACCAAATAATCATTTGGTTTCATTTCATATCTAAATTCCAAAAATTGAGTAGGAGATATTTTTGTCTTCATTGAAAGGACTTGGTTGTCGCCATTTTTTGTCATGGATGGTTCGAAAGGCATGTCCTTGGTGTGCAGTACTCTATTATCTGTTGTAGAAAAGTTAAGTCCAAAAGTAGCATTACCATCTTTAACCAGATACACAGGTACTGAATCATGAGTGACAAAATTCTTCATTTTGGCCTCAATAATCTGCCCTCCTTTGTTACTTACCTCCAAATACACCAAATCATTCTCCAGTACAGTGGTACCTTCTGATGGGTTGGTAAATCCAAAAGCTCCTAAAGCGTTTTTATAATTTGCTACAGTTGTAGAATCTTGAAGGTTGATTGAAGTAGGTGTAGTAGTCTGTTGGACTTGGACCTCTTCTATCTTGGCTGCTTCTTCCGCAACTTTCTCCGCTTCAATATTTTGTGCCTCAATCTCTTCTGGTGTTGGCTGATTTTGGTAAAACATAAAAATCAGTATTCCAAAAATCAGTACAAATCCAATTATCGAATTTATATCCAGTTTCTTTTCTTCCATGTAAAATAAGCTATAGTTGTTCTTGGTGTTTTCTACTTTTCAGTTTGCAAATATATATCCAATTGTGCATTTTATGCCAAACTGACACTAGTTTATTGCTTTTTATGCTTTAAGGCAGCTTTTACAAACCCTACAAAAAGCGGATGTGGACTGGCAACTGTACTCTTATACTCTGGATGATACTGCACACCTATAAACCATGGATGGGTAGATAGTTCTACTATTTCCACTAAACCTGTATCTTTATTTATTCCAGAAGGAACAAGGCCAGCTTTTTCTAATTGGTCTCTATATTCATTGTTATACTCATATCTATGGCGATGTCTTTCAGATATGGCAGTTGCTCCATTATAGACCTCCTGCACCAAACTACCGGCAATTAATTCGCAGTCCCATGCACCAAGTCTCATGGTACCACCTTTGTTAACAATGGTCTTTTGCGCTTCCATTAAATTTATGACTGGATGTGGACTGCTGCTATCCATTTCAGTTGAGTTTGCACCAGCAAGTCCAAGAACATTCCTAGCACTCTCTATCACTGCCATTTGCATCCCTAAACAAATACCAAGAAAAGGAATGTTATTTTCCCTAGCATATTGTACCGCCTTTATTTTCCCTTCTATTCCCCTTTCACCAAAACCTGGCGCTACAAGAATCCCATTCAAGCCACTCATCTTTTTATCAAAATTGGCGTCCGTGATATGCTCTGAATGGATAGAACGCACATTTACTTTCACCTCATTGGCTGCTCCTGCATGTATGAAAGATTCCAAAATAGATTTATATGAATCTTGAAGTTCCACATACTTTCCTATCAATCCAATAGTTACTTCATTTTTCGGATTTTTGTGTCGTTTTAAAAATTGATTCCAATGCGAAAGGTTTGGTGGTGAATCTTTCAAATTCAACTTTTTTAGCGCTACTGTATCCAAGCCCTCTTCTTGCATTAAAATGGGTACATCATAAATAGTGGAGGCATCAATGGACTGGATTACCGCCTCCCTCTTTACATTACAAAAAAGTGCAAGTTTATCTTTTATCTCATTTGATATCTGATGCTCTGTTCTACACACTAAAATATCTGCTTTAATACCGCTTTCCATCAAAGTTTTAACCGAGTGTTGTGTAGGCTTTGTCTTTAATTCCCCAGCAGCAGCAAGATATGGCACCAATGTAAGATGTATGACGATACCATTATTATCGCCTAATTCCCATGTCAACTGCCTTATTGCTTCAATGTAGGGCAAGGATTCTATATCACCAACAGTACCTCCTATTTCGGTAATTACAATATCATAATCCCCACTTTTACCAAGTATTTGGATACGTTCTTTTATTTCATTTGTAATATGAGGCACTACTTGTACCGTTTTGCCCAAAAACTCTCCCCTACGTTCTTTTTCTATAACACTTTGGTATATTCTGCCGGTAGTTACATTGTTAGCCTGTGAAGTGCTTACATTTAAAAAACGCTCATAATGACCTAAATCTAAATCGGTTTCTGCACCATCATCCGTTACATAACATTCACCATGCTCATATGGATTTAGAGTGCCTGGATCTACATTGATGTATGGATCTAATTTTTGAATGGTTACTCTATACCCTCTGCCCTGTAGTAATTTAGCTAAGGATGCCGCTATAATGCCTTTTCCTAATGAAGATGTTACGCCTCCCGTAACAAAAATGTACTTTGTCTGTCCCATAATCCTATATCCTATTACGGGGTGTAAAGATATAAATTACCAATAGATATCAGGGCTTATTCATGGGAAAATCTTTTTGAACTTTTCTAATTAATGGCTCCAATCCATTAATCTTTATTTCTAACATGCCTTTCAACAAGTTGCCCAATTTCCCTTCTGGAAACCCTTCTCGCCTAAACCAAATCAAATAAGGTTCTGGCAAGTCTAACAAATACCTTCCTTTAAATTTTCCAAATGGCATTCTATAATGGGCAAGTTCAATAAGTTTTTCCCTATCTGGTTCAATTATCATTCTAAAAAGTTAAAACACAAATTTAAAGAATCATGTTCAAAAAGACTTGTTTGCGAATGCATGTTTTTAAACATAAATTTTATTGATAGCTTTTTGTTCTTCATTCTGTCCTTTTAACCAGCGTAATTACATCTTGAGCTTGGTTTTTATTTACAACCTATAAATCATATTTAAATATAAAAATATATCTTTAAAGGGTAAATAATACCAATACATGAAACGTAGAAAATTTATTACCGCCACAGCTGTAGCATCAGTTGGGGCAATGACCATTAAAACCGCTTCTGCAGCAGAAGCCCCAGCAACAATTGCTTCTGAATTAAAGAACAACATCAATCATAGTGCTTGCCGGTGGTGTTATAAGGGTTTTCCTTTGGAAGAACTTGCACAACACTTTAATAAAATAGGTATCAAAGCTATGGATTTAGTAGGTCCAGAAGATTGGCCGATACTAAAAAAATACAACATCCACGCTTCTATGTGTTGGGGCGCAGAGCTTGGCCTTACAGAAGGTTTTAATGACCCGAAGCACCATGAGCAATTGATTAAGAATTATACAGAAATGATTCCTAAAGTAGCAGAAGCCGGATATACCAATCTTATCTGTTTTAGTGGCAACAGAAAAGGAATGAACGATTTGGTGGGACTACAAAACTGTGTAGATGGTCTTAAAGAATTAATACCCTTAGCAGAAAAACATGGTGTTGTTTTACAAATGGAACTCCTAAACTCCAAAGTAAACCACAAGGATTACATGTGCGACAATACACTTTGGGGCGTAGAACTATGCAGAAGATTAGGTTCTGAGAACTTTAAATTGTTATATGATATCTACCATATGCAGATTATGGAAGGAGATATCATTAGAAACATACAAGATTATCACCAATATTTAGGTCATTATCACACGGGAGGAAACCCTGGTCGAAATGAAATTGATGATACTCAAGAACTGTTCTACCCTGCTATCATGAAAGCCATACTAAAAACTGGATTTACAGGCCACGTAGCACAAGAATTTGTTCCTTCATGGGAAGATAAAATTGCCGCTTTAAAGCAAGGAGTTACTATTTGTGATGTATAAATTTCGCAGCATTTAGTTGCCAAGAAATCACAAATTAAAAATTGCTTTCAATCTGGTTTAGAGGCAGAACTATATGAATGGTATGGTTCTGCCGCTTTATCAGAATACCTTGAACGCTCCAATAAGGTTTGGAAGATTAAGTTTTAGTCATTCCCTTTTAGAAAATGCTATTGGGCTAAAATAACATTGATTTTTTTATTCCAATCAAATTGCTTTTCTATATTTCTAGAAAAATCGGTCTCCAAATCGTATCGTTCTTGATAGTCATTTAGCTCTTTTAAGAGGTCTTTATAAATTGCCCTTACCTCTTTTTTAATATTCAGACTAAAGGTTAGTTCATCTAATCGTTTTTGCAATTTTCTGGCAAATAACTCGGAAATATCAAAGTGAAGCTGCTCATGGCCCAAAATGATATCATCACAAAACGCTGCATTATACCATGATTGGTCTGGATAGAAATATGTATTTATTACAAAATCAACCTCAACCTCATTACCCCTTGCCAAACTAGAAAAATTATAACTAATACCACTAGCGGTAATTGCAGCTGCTTTAGAACCTCGCTTAGGTTTTCCCCTAAAATCTTTCCAACTTAATTTTCTTTCTTTTGTCCAAGGAATAGTAACATACTCTTGTGCAGAGACACAACATATTGAACAAATAAATGCAAGCAGCAATGTGTTTCTTATAACACTCATTTTTTTTGAATCAAAAAAAAGTTTTCAAATTGTTATTCAAGTTTTTCTGGGGTAACTTCTATCACCCTCATTTCTTCATATTTCAAAATGTAGGAAGCACTATTAGAATATCCTGAAATCATGTCTCTACCATAATTAAACTTGCTCCCTGTATATTCCGTTTCTCCAATTAATTTGGACACTTCAAATAAATCATTCTTATAAGCAAGCTTCAATAATAGGTCATAAGCAATATCAAAACCTCTTATAGCATATCTATCAGGCTTTGTACCAAAACGTTTTTCATACATCTTCATAAAAGAATTATTAGAAATGTCTTTATTATAGGAAGGATACGTAAAATTAAGTTTGGATAAATGACTGCTAGATATCACATCATGCTCAAAGCCCTTGTTTTTATTTGTAGTGAACATTCTTACTAGGGTAGTATCGCTTTTCGCAGAATTCAAAATAGAACTTACACTGGAGACCACCTTAAAATTATCAGTTTCTAAAAAGACCCAGTTCTCTTTTTCTTCAGACAACTTTGTTCTGAAATTTTCAATATCAAGGGAAATATTATTTTTTAACGCTAGCACTTGTGTTGCTGGAAAACGCTCCATAATTTTCTCTTTGGCCTTTTTCCCACTTTCGTCAGCAATAACAATAATATTCTCCCCGGTAAATGTTCTTTCTACAAAAGAAAGCATTTTATCTCTTAGAATACTATCGGACGGCATGGAGAAAAACACATTGTCAAGACTTAAATCACTGGATGAGGCACTAGGCGCAATCACTGGCACTTCATAATTAGATGCCTGCACAGCAACCTCTTTCAATAATTTTGGATCTAAAGGACCTAAAATAGCACTGACATTCATTAAATTCTCTCTTAGAAGAATTTCTTTTACTTTTATTTGACTTCTTCCAGTGTCATATGTTTTTACATCTACTGATATTCCAAGTTTTTTTATGGAATCCAAAGCAATCAAGGTCCCTGAATATAATCCAAGGGCATACTTTATATCATTCCGCTTTTGAATGATTTTCTTGATTTCTTCTGTATCATTAATATCTATTCTATCCAATAGAAAAGGTAGCATTACCAATAATTTTGGCTTGTTCATGGTATTGATACTATCCAACAGACTAATTTTATCTAATATCAAAGAATTTTTCACTTCTAAATCTCCCATTTTATCTTTGGGCAATTTAAGAACCATTCCCGCTTTAAGACCATTGATTAAATCTGGATTAAGGTCTAAAAGCTCCCTATAGGTAACTCCCATGTTACGCGTTAATGAATATTCTGTTTGCTTGGGTTTTACCACATAAAAAATATAGTTGTCCGTATTTACTTCATGGGCGACAACTTTCTTTTGTGGTATACGAAGTACCATTCCTTCTTTAAGTCCTCCTCTTTCAACAATTTCAGGATTCAATTTCATTAACTCCTCTGCTGAAACTCCAAACTCTTCTTTAAGACGGAAAAAACCAATTGCCTTTGGAACGGTATATGAAAAATATAGTTGTACTTCCTGCTCTTCCAAGGAACTCCCCTTTGGTTTTGGTAATTTTAATTCCTGACCCTCAGCCAAGCTATCATCGTTTTTAGGAAGCTGTGGGTTTAACACCAACAAACTATCTATCGTAATACCGTATCTATAGGCAATACTCCATCTTGTTTCCTTGGGTTGTACAGCGTAGGTCTCATAATCATCTTCATTCAATGCATTTTCGTCATTGGGGTCTATTCTTAAATATTTTGGAATTTTTAAACGCATTCCTTTTTTAAGTTGAACGGAATATAAATCTCTATTATACCTTTTAATATCTTCTTGTGTGATATGATAGCGTTGAGAAATTCCATAAAGTGTTTCTCTTTTTCGCACTTTATGCTTTAAAAAACCTATAGGTTCTTGCTGAACAATGGGTTCTTCTTTTTCACTAGTAACTTCATTTGTATTTGAAGAAATTACAGGATTTGATGTGTTGGCAGCCAACGGGATAACTAATATTGTATTTGCTCTTAATACATCTCCATGTTTTATTTCCTTATTATAAGAAAGAATATTATAGGGCGTAACTTTGTATTGTTTGGCTATACTCTCAATTGTTTCCCCATCTTTAACTGCATGGGTAACAAATTGCTGCGCCAAAGCTTTAAAGCTAAACAACAATAACATTGTAATTAACAATACCGATTTCAGAGACGTTTTCTTCATAATTATTCCCATTCTATTGTAGCAGGTGGTTTAGAGCTTATATCATATACTACTCTATTAACGCCTTTTACTTTATTTATGATATCATTTGACGTTTTTTGCAAAAACTCATATGGAAGGTTTACCCAATCAGCGGTCATACCATCTGTACTTTCCACAGCTCGTAAAGCTACACATTTTTCATAGGTACGTTCATCTCCCATTACTCCCACACTATTTACGGGTAAAAGCATGGCTCCGGCCTGCCAAACCTTATCATAAAGTCCCCATTCTTTTAATCCATTGATAAAAATAGCATCAACTTCTTGTAAAATTTTCACTTTATCTGCTGTAATATCACCCAATATTCTAATAGCCAATCCCGGTCCTGGAAAGGGATGTCTTCCTAAAATAGATTTTGCCATATGCATGCTAGCACCTACTCTACGCACCTCATCCTTAAACAACATTTTTAAAGGCTCCACTACTTTTAATTTCATATAATCTGGTAACCCACCTACATTATGATGACTTTTTATGGTTGCGGAAGGTCCTCCTGTTACCGAAACAGATTCAATTACATCTGGATAAATGGTTCCTTGTGCCAACCATTTTGCATTTTCCACCAAGTGTGACTCATCGTCAAAAACCTCAATAAACACTCTACCAATTATCTTACGTTTCTTTTCTGGATCACTCTCTCCAGCCAATTCATCCAAAAAGCGTGCCGAAGCATCTACTCCTTTTACATTAAGCCCCATTCCCTCATACTGCTCCAGCACTTCACTAAACTCATTCTTTCTTAGCAAACCATTGTTGACAAAAATACAGTACAAATTCTTTCCTATTGCCCTATGCAAAAGCATGGCAGCAACACTGGAGTCAACACCTCCAGAAAGTCCTAAAATGACTCTATCATCACCCAATTTCTCTTTTAAATCTGCTACAGTAGTATCCACAAAAGAATCGGGTGTCCAAGTTTGTTCCAAACCAGCAATATGTACCAAGAAGTTTTCCAATAATTGTTTTCCGTCAGTGGTATGGTAGACTTCTGGATGGAACTGTATAGCGTACGTTTGTTCACCTTCAATCTTATAGGCAGCAAACTCAACATCATCCGTACTCGCTAATTTTACTGAATTATCTGGTAATTCTTTAATGGTATCACTATGACTCATCCAAACTTGTGCGCCAACAGTAATTTTATTTAGCAATTCGTTTTCATTAATATAGGTCAAATTAGCCCTGCCATATTCCCTAGTATTGGAAGGAGAAACATTACCACCACCAAAATGTGCCAAATATTGTGCACCATAGCACACACCCAATAAAGGGATTTTTCCTTTTATTTCTGAAAGTTCAGGATGAGCAACATCATTTCCTCTAACTGATAAAGGACTACCAGACAAAATCACTGCATTAAAACTGGAAATGTCTTTTGGTGGATTGTTATATGGATGTATTTCTGAATATATATTGAGCTCTCTTACCCTACGCCCAATAAGTTGTGTGAATTGTGATCCGAAATCTAAAATTAAAACCTTGTTTTGCATGCGCAAAAATAGCAATTTGTACTATTCCGTAAAGTATCTTTTAGCGATATTTAACAAGTAGTTATCAATAGCTAATTTTAGACCTCCAATTTATCAATTCATTGAATTGATAATAGCTATAATATCGTTCTTCTTCGTATCCGGATTAATAAAACAAAACCTTGCCACAGTTTCATACGTTTTTCCATTTCTCCACTTCGTAGGAGTTACCAATGCAAAACCTGCTTTGTGGTTTTTGTAGGTCCAATCTGTATAGTCCTGCGGCTCCCAATTTTTTCTTCTAAACAATACACAAGACAAGCTCGGCGCTCTCACTAATTCTACATTTGGTGATTGCGTAATAATTTCACCTGCTAGTTGCGCCAGTTTAATCCCTTCTTCAACTGCCCACTTATATTTATCGGTACCATGCATGGCCAATGAAAACCATAGTGGCAAGCCCCTGACTCTTCTTGTCAGCTGTATTTGATAATCAGACGGATTAAAACCTATGGCGCCCTCGTCTTTAAAAATATCCAAATAAGACCCTTCTTGGGAATGTGCTTCTTTTGCCAGTTCAGGATTTTTATAAATAATTGCCCCGCAGTCATAAGGGGAAAACAACCATTTATGAGGGTCAATGGTAATGCTGTCTGCCTTTTCTATTCCATTAAAAAGATGTCTAACGGAATCAGCGGCCAAAGCACCACCTCCATAGGCAGCATCTACATGAAACCAAAGGTTTTCATTTTCACACACTGTGGCTATCCCATCTAAGTCATCTATAATACCCGCATTTGTGGTTCCTCCAGTTGCAACAACCGCAAACAATCTTTTCCTTTTTTCATCTGATAAGGCGTCCATTGCCTTTACTAAGTGGTCATGAGTCATTTCATTTTCAGAATCCACAAGTATTATATCGGCATCTATAACTTTTGCCATGGCTTTGATTGAGGAATGTGCCCCAACAGAAGTAATGACCAACCCCCTAACTCCAATATTTTTACTATCCTTTCTCCAGTTTTCACGAGCGGTCACCATGGCCGATAAATTTGCTGCCGTACCACCACTTGTGAATACACCAAAAGCACCTTTAGGCAACCCAGTCAATGACACCAACCACTTCATGGCTTCATTTTCACAGAAAATACCGCCAGCACCTTCCATCCAATAAGCACCATGAATACTAGAGGCTGAAGTAACCAAATCGAACATAATGGAGGCTCTTGTAGGTGCAGCGGGGACAAAAGCCAAGTGCCGAGGATGATCTATAGGCACGGTTGCCTTAACCAACACATCCCGGAACAACTGAAAAGCTTTTTCACCACCAATGCCTTCAGAAGTTACCGTTTCTCCAACCAATCTCTTTAATTCTTCTTCCTTTTTTGGCTGGCCAAGTTCCAGTGAAGTTGCGGTTATTCTATGAATGGCATATTTCATGACATCCAGGGTCATTTCCACCAAATCTATATCTATGTTGTGCATGCTGAAAATTTGTTTTTGTAAAGGTAGGGTTTTGAAGAATTTTAATTTAAAACAGAAATAAGTTAAAAGATGTCTTTCATATAATTTCAACAAAAAAGCTCGGTAACCACCCCGAGCTTTTTAAATCAAAATCAAAAACCAACCTAAACACTTTACTTATTATGTATATTTTTTTATAAAAGTTATTTCCTTTTTCATAGCAACTTTCATATATAAAACAACCAACTCCTAAAATACCCTACCTAGATTTTATATTTTTTTTACCTTTATGTATATTTATATAATAATGACAACTACCTTTTTTAACGAAATAAAGCAAGAACTACAAGCTGGAGTTGACCAAAAAAAACATCCTTTTGGTTTTTTTACCTTAGGCACAGTGGGCTTGGATCGTCTTGCCCGGTTAAGAATGGTAATGCTTAGGGCAGTAGGTGATGATTTGCAATTGGTCTTTTATTCTGACAAAAGAGCTAAAAAAGTAACCCATATTAAAGAAAACAATAAAGTAAGCCTCCTTTTTTACCATCCTGAAAAATTTATACAGCTAAAAATTGAGGGTATTGCCACTATTCATTCAAACTTTGAGGGTAAACATACCCTATGGAACATATTAGCTGAAGATGCCAAAAAAAATTATTCCACGAGCTTAGCTCCTGGCAGCACAATAAAAGCACCTGAAAATATAAAATATCTGGACGATGATAATCATTTTTGCCAAATAAAGGTAGAGCCCTTTAAAATCGAATATTTAAAAATACAAAGCCCCAGCCATATTAGAGTTAGGTTTTCAAAAAACAACGATGATTGGGTAGGAGAATATTTAGTTCCTTAAATAAGCAAAGAACAGACGTTCTTAATCTTTTCCGAAATTTTGAATACTATCAACTTTGTAATTATCAGCTACCGGTTTTTCATCTTTAAAAACAAATACCGTATTCACTGAATCTAATTTCCCTTGTGGCAAACTAAAGTCATCCAAAGAAAATACTTCTTTTTCAGGGTGATTTTTCAAAAAAAAAGATAATTATGACATCTTCAAGATACAGAATTTTCCATTTAAAGGACGCAAAGCACCCATTAATCTTGGAATAAGTGTATCACCATACTCCAAATAAAGTTCAGAAAAATTTAGTTGCCGTTCTTGTAAGGATTGATTAGGAAAAAGCTCATTCTGTATATCGGTCATGCGAACCACATGATCTTTTAATTTTTGCTTCTGAGCTTTAAGTAATCGCTTTTCCAAAACGTTCAAACCCTTTATTTGCTTTAATTCCTGTGCCTGTACCGCTCCTAAAAAGGATTTATCTGTTTGTTGGGCCAATTCATACAATTCCTTGAACTGCTGCTGCAAATGCTTCTTCTGGGTCGAAAAATCAATGTCAATATTAGATATTTCGCGGATTTTTTTATTGATAAAACTACTTTGTTTTAAGAAAATATCCTCGAGGGATAAATTCAATTTTTTAAGCTTATCACTTTGTTTTTCTGTTATGACCAAAGCGGAATTACGCACCAACAACATTGGGAAAGGAACATTCATTGTTTCAAAAGAAGATTTCAGCTCCAGCCAATAGGCAATTTCGCCACCACCGCCAATATAACATAGATTGGGTAAAATTACTTCTTGGTATAAAGGACGGGCGATTACGTTGGGAGAAAATCGTTCTGGATGAACTTCCATTTCTTTTTCCAGCGTTTCCTTGGAAAATTCTAAATCCGTATCATTTACATAATACCTTCCTTCCTTCTCAATAATTCTTTCCCGAACACCATCTGCCAAATAAAAATAATTGATTTCCCTTGGATTTACTTGTATTCCATAACTCTTGGACACATTTTCCAAGTGCGAAATAGTTTCGGTCACCTTATTAAAGGAAGTGCTTTTAAAGATATCTTTCTTGATAAATGGTACCAATACTTTTTTTAAGTCACGGTCATCCCCATCAATTATGACCAAACCATATGCTCCAAAAAGCTTGTTGGCGAGAAATTTAGTAGCATCTGTCAAGTTATCATGCTCCAAATAGGCTTCAGTAAACCATTCTTTTAAGGTTGTTGCATTCGCATTATCCTCTATTTCTTGGGAAAAAGCATTAAACACTTCATCTAAACCTTCCGTATGAATATTTCCTACAGCTCCAGAAGTCTCTTTATTCCATTGCAGTTTTTTTCCCTTAAAATTGAAGTAGTTGATTTCATCAAAATCATGGTCTTCTGTAGCCATCCAATAAATAGGCACAAAATTGTACTTTGGATAGGCTTCTTGCAGCTCTTTCGTTAAATTGATGGTAGATATAATCTTATATAAAAAATACAATGGCCCTGTAAACAGATTTAGCTGATGCCCCGTGACCACTGTAAATGTCGTATCCTTCTTTAAAAGTGATATATTAGATAAAGTGTCTACGGAAGCATCAATCCCTTTATACTGTACTAAGAGAGATTTGTTTAGCACATCTCTATTGGCAATTGAAAAATTTTGCTGCTTTTCCTTAATTTGTTCTTTAAAATTTTCCAGAGAAGGAAATCTGTTATAAAAGGGCCCTAAACCTTTCTTTTCATCAATATAATCACAGATTAATTGTGAAAAATAACCAGTAGTTTTAAACGGTATACAGTCAACTTCCATAGAAAATTTTAAAATCCGAGTAAAGATAAAATACTTAGAATTTTCAATTCCTAAAAATAAGTTAATTACAACTAAACAAAGAATCTTATTCCTAGAACCCTTTTTTTTTACTAATCAATTAATTATAGTTATTTTGGTTGTCCATTAAAGATTAAAACCAATATATGAAGCATTTAGTACGCTCTCTTATTTTCTTATTTACCATTATTGGAATCTCACAAGAAATTAAATCTCCTTCAGAATTTTTGGGTTATGAATTAGGAACCCAATTTACGCGACATCATGAGGTGGTAGATTATTATGAATACCTTGCTAAAACTTCTGCTGATAGAGTACAATTGGTTGAATATGGTAAAACCAATGAACGTAGACCCTTACTATTGGCTTATGTGTCTTCTGCCTCTAATATGCAAAACTTGGAATCCATTCGTGAGGAACATTTAAAAAGCACTACTGGGGAAAGCAATGCATCCAAAGCTATAGTGTGGTTAAGCTATAATGTCCATGGCAATGAAAGCGTAAGTACAGAGGCTTCCATGAAGACCATTTATGAATTATTAACCAATAAATCCAGTTATCTGGAAAACACAATTGTCATTATAGACCCATGTATAAACCCTGATGGACGTGATCGTTATGTAAATTGGTACAATCAATATAAAAACACCCCAAACAATGTAGACCCAAACAGTAAGGAGCATGTTGAAGGTTGGTTAAACGGGCGTAGCAATCATTATATGTTTGACCTTAACCGCGATTGGGCATGGTTGACCCAAGTTGAAAGTGAACAACGTCTAAAAGTGTATAATAAATGGTTGCCTCATGTACATGTAGATTTTCATGAACAAGGCGTAAATAGTCCTTATTACTTTGCCCCTGCTGCAGAACCTTTTCATGAAGTGATTACGGATTTTCAAAGAGATTTTCAAGTAACCATTGGAAAAAATCATGCAAAATATTTTGATGCCAATGGGTGGCTTTATTTTACCAAAGAGGTTTTTGACCTATTCTATCCTAGTTATGGAGATACCTACCCCACATACAATGGTGCCATTGGTATGACTTACGAGCAAGGTGGCAGTGGTAGGGCCGGATTAGGGATTATAACGCGCATTGGAGATACTTTGACCCTTAAAGACCGAATTGCACATCATTTTACAACAGGTATTTCTACAGTAGAGGTATCAGCCAATAATGCTGCTAAATTAAATACTGAGTTCAAAAAATTCTATCAAAACAAAGCATATAAATATAAGAGTTATGTGCTAAATGGCAATAAAGGCGCAATAAGTACTCTAGAAAATTTATTGAACAAACATGAAATTGATTATGGTAGGGCATCAAATGGAACCGCTAAAGGGTTTCATTATAAAACAGGAAAAACGGGTTCCATAAGAACCTCTGACAAAACATTGGTGGTGTCCACCAATCAGCCTAAAGGAACTTTAGTAAAGGTATTGTTTGAGCCCCATGCTAAATTGACTGATTCCCTTACCTATGACATTACAGCTTGGTCACTACCTTATGCCTATGGATTGGATGCGATAGCCTCAGAAAACTTGGTTAATAAGGATGCTTCTTGGCAAGACAATACTGAGTATGGCATTGTAAAACCTAAAGCTTATGCTCATGTCTCTACATGGAACAGCATGAAGGATGCTCGTTTTTTAGCAGCATTATTGCAAGAAAAAATACGGGTACGATATGCCGCAGCTCCATTTGCTATTAAAGGAAGTCAATTTAATAGAGGAAGTTTAATCATTATTAATGGTGACAACCAAAACAAACATGATTTTCAGAAAAAATTAAATGTAATTGCAAAGAAGCACCGAAAAGAATTGGTGGCTACAACTACTGGTTTTGTGGATTCTGGTAAAGATTTTGGTTCCAGTTCAGTACAAATGGTTCCTGAAGCAAAAATTGCTGTACTTTCTGGCGGGCCAACATCTACACTTCGTTTTGGTGAAATCTGGCATTTCTTTGAACAACAATTACACTATCCACTAGCTGTTTTAAATGCTGATTACATAAAGAGAATAGACCTATCAAAATACAATATATTGATTCTACCTGAAGGAAGAGGTTATGAGCGTTTTTTTGATGCAAAAACAATGAAAAATGTAAAGGAATGGGTAAATAATGGCGGAAAACTTATTGCCATGGGTAGTGCTATATCTGGTATTTCTGGTGAAAAAGGATTTGCTATCAAAGAGAAAAAAATTGAAAAAGATTCCACTGGATCTTTTGTACAGACCTATGAGAAAATTCAACGTGAACAGGTTAAAGATGCTATTACTGGAGCAATATTCAAAACCAAGGTAGATAACACCCATCCCTTGGCATTTGGGTATGGAAATAATTACCATACCTTGAAGTTAGGAAATAGCGCTTACAACTACCTTGATAAGGGCACAGTGGTTTATCTTGAGAACAGCACTGTCCCTGTAACAGGTTTTGCGGGTAGCGAGGCTCAGAAAAAAGTTGAAAACACTTTGATTTTCGGAGTTGAGAATCACGGTCAAGGACAAGTAATCTATATGGTAGACAATCCTTTGTTTAGAGGTTTTTGGGAAAATGGAAAACTTTTCTTTGCCAATGCTTTGTTTATGGTAAATTAACTTCTGATTTAGGATGAACATTGAAGAATATAGAACCTATTGTCTTTCTAAAAAAGGAGTAACCGAGTCTATTCCGTTTCCAAAATTACCAAATGTCCTTGTTTTTAAAGTAATGGGCAAAATGTTTACAGCTACAGACATCAACACTTTTGCCAGTTTTAGCATAAAATGTTTCCCAGAAACCATTGAAGAACTAAGGGCGCAATATGATGCATTACAAGAGCCCTCCTATTTTAGCAAAAAACATTGGAGTAGTGTTGTAATGGACAATAGTTTGCCCAATAAAATACTTTTCAATTGGTTAGATATTTCTTATGACTTGGTGGTAAAAGGTTTACCAAAAAAGATCAAAGAAGAGCTATTAAAATAAAAATTAAAGGAAATGTTATTTCCACTTCCCATCATAAAATTCATCCAAAACCTTGATCATCATATCCGACCAAATTGATTTTTTATCAAAAAGCCCAATGGGGTCATGAGCACCTTTAGGTATCACCCATAAATAAGCATTAGGAATTGCTTTATACATAGATACTGGAACATCAATATCAAAATATTCATCCCTATCCCCATGTATAATCAATGTTGGGCATGTAATTGTAGCTAAATATGGTGCTGTAAAATTCATATCATCAACATTAGTGGCCATATCATTAAACTGCTTTATCAACATTCTAATTTGCTGCTCACCCCTTGGTTGTAATGGCTCCATAAAACCCTTCCAATATTCATAAGATGCTGCAACTTGACCTGCATTAGCTTCTACTGTGAAATATGGCGTGCCCCCAATAAATATCATAGAAGAAATTCGAGTAGTATCCATAGTCGCCATATGAATTAAGGTCATGGCTCCAGAGCTATACCCAATTGCCTTAAAACGATCTATTTTTAAATGATCCATTAAACCACACATATCATTTGCCGCTAATTTATGCGTAAATACTTCAGAAGGGTTGGTAGAGTTCCCGTGCCCTCTTAAATCAGGAATAATTAATTTGTACTTTTTAGAAAGGTCATCAATCCAAGCACTCCATAATTTACCACTCACAGCAAATCCATGTAACATTAATAATGGTTCTCCTTCACCATGAACCTCATAATATATTTTCACCCCATTAGTATCTACGTAATTGTCGGTTTGCGCATTTGTATTGGAAGCACATAGGAATAAAGCTAATAGTAGTATTAATTTCTTCATGGTAGTCAAAATGTTTTTGGTTGGTTTAGAATTTTATATAAATATGTTTCACAAGTTTCACATTTAAAAGCCAGGGAAATAACCATATAAACAGGAAAATCAACCAATTACACATAGAAATCACATGAAATTAATAATTATCAAAAAATATGCCCCAGCAATACCTTAAGGTTAACTTAAGAAAATCAGTAAAAAATTGTTGGATTAAAATGCTATCGCTTCAATTTTATATGGACCATTTATACAACAAAATGAGCTAATATCACAAAGACCAACCAAGAAAGTTGTTGTACTTTGTTGACACTTATTTCCAACAAAAAAATGCGCTAATCGAAACAAAAAATGATACTAGATTATAAATCCATTGATCTCTTTGGAAAAATGGTTTTTGAAAAAGCCATCATAACCCCTCCATTCAAGAAGCTGATTCCGATGAACAACGAAGCTTGCTTCTTATATGTTATTGAAGGAGAAAGTAATTCTGTTGCGGAAAATGGTTCCATTAAAATTAAAGCAGAAGATGCTGTTTTAATGAAATGTGGACAGTATTTGGCAAGGGTGGACACCTCTAAATCTGAAAAATATCATGCCCTAGCAGTACATTTTTATCCAGAAGTGCTACAAAAAATATATGAAGACAAACTTCCTAAGTTTTTAACAGAACCGGAAGCTTCTTCTATAGGGATAGTGAAATTCATAAGTGATGAATTAATACGAAAATACATAGATAGTGTGCTTTTCTATTTTGAAAACCCAAATCTTGTCAATGAAGAAATTCTTGTATTAAAAGTAAAAGAAATTATTCTTTTGCTGAACCAAACGCAAAATGCTCCTGTTATAAAACAAATACTTTCTAATCTCTTTAATCCAACAACATATTCCTTCAGAGAAATAATAGAATCTCACCTCTATACCAATATAACTGTAGCTGATTTAGCCGGGCTAACCAATACAAGTCTCTCCTCATTTAAAAGAGAGTTTAACAAAGTATACAAGGAGTCCCCTGCCACTTATATTAGAAACAAAAAACTCAAAAAATCACTGAACCTTCTTATGTCTTCAGCTTTAAGAACTACAGATATTGCCTTCGATTGTGGGTTCTATGATGTCTCCCATTTCTCGAGATCTTTTAAACAAAAATATGGTTCTTCCCCAACCTCGTATAAAATGGACCATTTTAGCAAAACTTTGAACCAACCATAAAACGCCTCCTCTCTTTTTCATAACATCTTTGCAGTAGTATTTAATTAAAAAATGTAAAGACTATGAAAACAACACATCAAAAAGTATCAAAAGAAATTAATGCTACACCAGAACAGGCCTGGGATGTAATCGGTGCCGTTGGTGGAGTGGACAAATGGTTCAGTTCCATTATAAAAACTTGCAGAGTGGAGGGTAGTACCCGTATCTGTGAAACACAGGATGGCTTTCAACTTTTTGAAAACATCTTAGAAGTAAACAATAGCGCTAAAATTTTTAGGTACAACATTCCAGAACAAGAAATGCTACCCATTGAAAATATAGTTGCCGCTCTAAAAGTAACCACAGCCGATAGTGGCAATGCAATTATAGAATGGTCTGGTTCTTTTCATTCAACCGATGACAATGCCAACATGGCAAGTGAAGCCTTAAAAGGACTTTGGGGAATGGGAATTGACGGAATAGAAAATCACATAAACGCTTAAAATTAAATACATATGAAAAATAGAAACAACACAAGGATATATACCTTTTTAATAATCGCAACAGCAATGATTACGAATACAAATGCCTAATCTAATTTGGATTATAAAACAGATAAAAAATTGACCTATGTGACTTCTGAAGTAGTCATTACAAAATCGCATGAGAAAGTTTGGAAAACCCTGTATGAGGATTTTGGCAATGTCGCTCTTTTTAATCCAAATATTGACAATTCCAATTTTATTGAAGGCCATACTATTGGAGCAGAAGGTGCCCAAAGGCAATGTAATGTGAACGAAAATAAGTATGTAAAGGAGTCTATTATTAATGTAGAAGAGGGTAAAGGTTTTGCCTTGGTTATTGATGAAGCTCATGGAATACCTTTTAATCGTGTTTATGTTGAATACCAAATTACCGCCCTAGAGATGGGTAAAACCAAGGTTGTTCAGCATATTTATTATAGAACTAAGCCTGCCTTAATGGGACAAATCATGAAGGGTAAGCTTGGAAATAGTTTTGAAAGTATCATTGTAGGATTAAAATACCATATGGAAACGGGAGATACCGTTACTAAAAAGAAGTATAAGAAAATAAAGAAAGTATTTAGAAACATGGAGGATTCGGCTCAATTTACATCCAAAGTATCGTAAAACCTTTAATAAATATGCTGTTCTAAGGAGCAGCATATTTATTCTAATGTCCTGAATTGCATACAACAGCAATTGATATTAAATAAAAAATACTTCCAATATTAAACTAGCGCAAAACAAATTCCACCAATTCTTTCAGTTCTTCATCTAAAGTCAATTTAGAGAATGGTCTGTTGGCCCTTCGATACCAATACCCAGCATTCCACTCATCCCCTTCCTTTCTGTGTAAATACCCATGTATCCAACTTCCAATATCTGAGTGATCGTCCTGTGCAATATTGTGTGAAGCTTCCCAATCCCCTTTTGCATCAAACCAAAGGGATTTTAGGGGTTCTGACCATTCCTTTTCAGGAGACAAAGCATTCAATGACTCTAGGAATTCCGCATAGTTTTTGGGATATTTCATGTCAATTTTTTAACCAACTTGCCAACAGTTAACCCTTGTGCAATAATAGAAAATACCACCACAACATACGTCATAACCAAAAACAGGTCGCGGTGCATTTCCTGGGTAAGACCTAAGGCCAGTGCAATGGAAATTCCACCACGTAGCCCACCCCAAGTCATAATGATATTTGTATTGGGAACAAAATCCAATTTTTTCTTAAAAAAGTTAATGGGCAATAACAACGAAAGATACCTGCATGCAAGTACAACGGGGATACTAATTACACCTGCCATAAAGTAATTGAACTCAAAAGAAAGCACTAACATTTCCATTCCTATTAAAACAAATAAAATTGTGTTCAATAAAATATCAATTAATTCCCAAAATTTATCCACATAAGTTTCTGTTATTTTGGACATGGAGCTATCTCTCAAGGTGTCGTTACCTACAACTAATCCTGCAGTGACCATAGCCAATGGTGCGGACAAATGAAGTTTTTGGGCTACTATTGTCCCAACCATTACGGTTGCTAGGGTAATAATCACCTCAATGTCGTAATCATCAATGGATCTCATAAGTCGGTATGTAAGCCACCCTATTAATCCTCCGAATACTATGCCCCCTATTACTTCCACTCCAAAAAGCTCCACTACTTCCAATGCAGTTACATGATCGCTTCCAGATGCGGCAAATTGATAAATGGTAAGAAACACAACAACCCCAACACCATCGTTAAATAAAGATTCCCCAACAATTTTTGTTTCCAATTTTTTAGGCACTCCCGCTTTCTTTAATATTCCCAAAACGGCAATAGGATCGGTAGGTGATATTAAGGCTCCAAAAAGTAAACAATAAATAAAATCCACATTAAAACCAAAAAGCTGTAAGACGTAAAACGTAGCTGTTCCAACCAAAAAAGTAGATACCAATACACCTAAAGTAGAGAATACTAGAATTGGCCAGCGTTGTACTTTTAGCTGCTCAAAATTGGTATGTAAAGCACCCGCAAACAGTAAAAAACTTAGCATTATATCTAAAAGGACTGTTTTAAAATCTATCTGTGAAATGATATAACGTTCTGCATTTAGCAGCGTAGGATCAAAATAACTAAGTGCAAACACCCCTAATGTAAAGACAATGGTGATGACCATTAACCCAATGGCATTGGGTAATTTTAGAAAGCGTACATTAATATACCCAAAAAAGGCAGAGAAAAATACCAGAATAGTTATTATAAAAAAATAATCCATTTATAAATTCTTTTTATATCAATGACAAAAATGCAACAATTGCAAATAGCATCTGTATTTACTATAAAAAATATTCTTAATTTTCATGAACTTATAAAAGTCATAGCATACAAACATAGTAGCCATAAAAATTATTCATGAAAAATAAATACCAATTCCTATTGATTATTCTATTTTTTACTACAAGCAATATGTTTGCACAAAACTTTTTTGACATAAAGATTCCAGGAGCGGATAGGGACCAAAAATGCCGAAAGTGTTTGCAGATTTTTAGTGAAAAACCCAAAGAAGTAGGTTTTTCCATTAAGCGTGATAAAGCCAATAACTTATTTTTTGAAATCAATGACAAGCAATGGTTTTATAAACTTTTTAAAAACCCTAGTGATGGCATTGCTATTGATGTGGTTGCTAAAAATAGATATGATTGTGAAGAAATTATTATTCCAGAAGGTCAGATTAGAGGTGAAATATTAAGGCCTGTTTATGCTGTTTCCCTAAAGAAAACATTAAAACCCTTTGAAGAAAATAAATTTAGAACCCGTGTAGGAAAGTTGCCAGAAACATATAGAAATAAGGAATTGGAATTCAATATTCTATTCTTAAGCAATAAAAACCTTTGCCAATACTACACCATTTTTAATCTGGAAGCCTATCAATGGGACCTATTGGATATGGGAATGTACCTAGATTCATTGACCTATAAAACCAAACTAAGTGCCAAGGTAGATGAGGACAGTTATACCTTGAAATATAAAACTTTGTCTTTCACTATTCCATTTAAAAAAAATAAGTCTGAATATTCCAAAGAAGACATTAAACCTGTTTATGATTCCCTTAGGCTGACTGATTTTAACATCAAAAAAATAAATATTAAAGCGTATTCATCTATTGAAGGCAACTTGGAGCGTAACCTAGAACTGCAAGAACAACGTGCCAAAAGTATTGTAATGGCACTACAAACCTTTCAAAAACCAACCATCACCACGGAAGTATCTTCTTCTGAAAATTGGGTAGAGTTCTTAAATGATATCTCAGGAACATCATATGATTTCTATAAAAGCTTAACAAAGAATGAAATTAAAGCTAAAGTAATTGGTGCTGAAAGTCAAGAACTAGAGAAATATTTAAAAAATCACCGAAAAGCAGTTATAACTCTGGAGTTGGAAAAGAAAGACAAATACAAAGACATGTCTACAGACATTATTCTTAGTTTGTTTAATGATGCTATTGGAAGTGACGACCTTGTTACCGCCATAGAGCTGCAAAATTCAATATTTGAACGCTTGAAAGACAAAGAAATCCATCCGGATTTTTTATCCAAAATGGAAATTCCAGAACAGCTTAAATTTGTACAGTTCTTTAATAAAAACTCTGCTTTTAGATATTTAATGAATGAGCGGAATCTTCTTATTGCCTATAATGAGTTACAGCGATTAGAGAAATTGGCGCCAAAAGATAAAAAAATAAGGTATAATATTGTGGCCCTAAAAATGCGTATTTGGAGGTATAATGTGCAGCCAGTACAAGAGGAGAGTTTTAAAAAAGAAATACAGGCCCTAAAAAATTATGACGTCAACCAGAAATTAATCAATAGAATGTTGGTCAATTTTCATATTATTAAAAGTGAACTTTTCATGCGCAAGGGAGATTATATCAACAAAGATAAATCTGTAGATTACATCTTTTCCAATTACAAAAAAATTCCCTTAAACGACTATGATTACTTAAGTCTGGCCCAATATTTATCATATTATTCTAACATAAAAATGGCCGAAAAAATATTGCAGGATAAAGTAAAGAGCATTAATGTAAATGAAAATCTCTTATTTTATTACCTCAACCTTACCCTGATAAATAAGGAGCTTACGAAGGACCCTGAATATAGGACCATTATGTTGAATGCCATTAATATGAACAAAAATAGGTTTTGCAGGTTATTTAATCCTTTTGGTGATGGTGGTGTTACTTTTCAATTATTGGAAGATGATTATTTAAGGGATACTTATTGCGAAAATTGCAAACAATAACTATTGCGCCTTTAATTACAGTATTCCTTTTAATATGAATAACGAGGCCATATTGTTCAAAAGCTATACAGATAATCTTAAATCATTATCAAAAAATCATCTTCTGTAATAATGGACACATTTAAACTTTCTGCTTTTGTTCGTTTACTTGGTCCCATCTTATCTCCCGCAACCACATAGGTGGTTTTTGAGGATATGGACGAGGCTACTTTCCCCCCATTGTCTTCAATGAGTTTTTTGAGTTCTGTACGACTTACTTTTTCAAATACACCCGACACCACAAAAGTCTGTCCTTTTAATTTATCCGTCTGATTTTCCAATTGTTCTTCTGAAAGTGAGAATTGCACCTCATAAGATTTAAGTCGGTTTACTGCCTCTACATTTTTTTCATTTTGAAAAAACTCAAGCACGCTTTTGGCTATTCGCTCTCCTATTTCATCAACAGCAACCAGTTCTTCTTCGGTTGCAACCATGAGTGTATCAATATTCTTATAGGCTTTAGCAAGCTTTTTGGCTACTGTTTCCCCCACAAACCTAATCCCCAAAGCAAACAAAACGCGCTCAAACGGGATTTCTGTTGACTTCTTTACCCCACTGACCAAATTCTCTGCAGATTTTTCTGCCATACGCTCCAAAGGCATTAGTTGTTCTTTTGTCAAGGTAAATAAATCGGCATAATTTTTAATCAGCCCTTCTTTAAAAAGCAATTCTACGGTTTCACCTCCCAAACCTTCTATATCCATAGCCTTTCGCGAAATAAAATGTTGGATTCTTCCCGTTATCTGTGGTGGGCAACCGTAAAAATTAGTGCAAAAGTGCTTGGCATCACCATCAGTTCGTACTAACTCTGTTTCACATTCCGGGCAATGCGTAATGTAATTGGTAGGCTGAGAATCTACTGCACGCTTGTCAAAATCTACTGCAATGATTTTAGGGATGATTTCTCCTCCTTTTTCTACAAAAACGGTATCTCCTTCTCTAATATCTAGCTTTTCAATTTGGTCGGCATTATGCAAGGAAGCTCTTTTTACCGTGGTCCCAGCCAATAAAACAGCCTCTAAATTAGCAACTGGAGTAATGGCTCCTGTACGCCCAACCTGATACGTAATTTCATTTAACACGGTTGTTACTTGCTCTGCCTTAAACTTATAAGCCATGGCCCAGCGAGGAGATTTGGAAGTATATCCCAATTCTTCTTGATGCTGCAGATTGTTTACTTTTATTACAACCCCATCTGTTTCATAAGGTAAATCATGCCTGTGCACGTCCCAATGCGCTACAAACTCCATGACCTCATCCGTTGTTTTACATAGTTTAGCGATAGTTGGCACTTTAAAACCCCATTGTCTGGCTTTTTCCAACACCTCAAATTGTGATTCTATATTGAGTTTAGAGCCAACAATACTGTACAACAAACAATCTAATGGCCGTTGTGCAACCAACGCACTATCCTGTAACTTTAAGCTTCCAGATGCGGTATTTCTAGGGTTCATATACGGATCCTCTCCATTTTCCACACGTTCCTTGTTCATTTGAGCAAATCCTTCAAAAGGAAGAATAATTTCTCCTCGAATATCAAACTTAGGTGGGTAATCTCCTTTGAGCTTCAGGGGAACCGACTTAATTGTTTTTATATTTGTAGTTACCTCATCACCTTGATAGCCATCACCACGAGTCACTGCTTTTACTAACTGTCCGTTTTCATAGGTTAGGCTAATTGACGCTCCATCATATTTTAGCTCACAGGTAAACTCTAATGGAACATCTCCTAAATTTTTTTGAATACGTTTCTCCCAATCGTCCAAATCTTCCTTGGAATAGGAATTTTCCAAAGAGTACATTCTGTGCTCGTGAACTATGGTATCAAAGTTTTTGGTCACGGCTCCGCCAACCCTTAACGTTGGAGAGGTAGCATCATAAAACTCAGGATGTTTTTCTTCTAAAACCTGGAGCTCCTTTAGCCTCATATCAAAATCAAAATCTGATATCATAGCATTATCCAACACATAATAATTGTGATTGTGCACTCTGAGTTCCTCGCGAAGTGTTTCTATTGTTTGTTTGATGCTCATTTATACCTGTTCTTTTTTAATCCATTTTGGTCGTGATATTGGCTTGTAATTCTTCATTTGAGTCAACAACCCAGGTATCGTTTCGTCCACCAATAACATATTATAATTACCCTGTTTTAAAAACCCCTGTGTAACCATCTTCTGCAACATCTTTAAGAGGTCATCATAAAATCCATTCACATTTAAAATTCCGATAGGTTTTTGATGCAGTCCCAGTTGCCCCCATGTCATTATTTCAAACAGCTCTTCCAAGGTGCCAAAACCTCCAGGAAGTGTAATAACCCCTTCTGAACGTTCATGCATCAACAACTTGCGCTCATGCATATTTTTAGTAACAATCAATTCCGATAAATGGGTATGGACAACTTCTTTCTTTTTTAAAAATTCTGGAATAATACCCACAACAGTACCGTTATTATCCAAAGCACCCTGGGCAACTTTTCCCATGACACCAATTTTTGCAGCACCGTATATCAATGTAATGCTTTCTTTTGCCAAGGTTTTTCCCAAAGCATATGCAACTTCAGTCACTTTTTTATCATTCCCGTCACTGCTACCACAAAAAACTACAATACTTTTCATTATTATTAGTTTATGACTCCCCTTAACATCCTATCATTACCAAACATGTCTTTTCGTAGTTCAATTTCTAAAAAATCCTGCTCTTTCAAAAGCTGTTCTGTTTCCTTTCCTAAATATTGATTGACCTCAAAATAGAGAGTGCCGCATTGGTTTAAATTGGCCTTAGCAAAGGCAGCGATTTTTTCATAAAACAGTAATGGTTTTTCATTGGTCACAAAAAGCGCCAATGCAGGTTCATGTTCCAAAACATTGGTCTCCATTTCTTTCTTTTCCATTTCTCTTACATAAGGAGGATTGGAAACAATGATATCAAAATGCTCCTCCAAGCTTTCTAACTCTAAAGCATTAGCATGTATAAAATTAACGGTTACATTATTCTTCTGGGCATTCTTTTTAGCCATTTCCAAAGCTTTTTCAGAAACATCCAAAGCATGCACTGTTGCTTTTGGTAGGTTTTTAGCCAATGAAATGGCTATACATCCACTACCTGTACCAATGTCTAATATTCTAGGAGCATTTAACGTAGCCGAATTGACACTTCGATTTCGCTCAGTCTCTAATATCCAACGAACCAATTCTTCGGTTTCTGGCCTCGGAATCAATACCTGTTCATTAACAGCAAGCTTTAAATCCATGAACTCGGTTTCACCTAAGATATACTGTAAGGGTCGTTCTAACTTTAATTGAGCCAATCCTTCAAACAATGGCTGTTCTTCATGTTTGGAAACAGTAAAGCTTGGTTCTAAAGCCAAAATAAAGCGCTCCAAACCCAAATAGTGCTCCACCATTCTATAAAAGAAGATGTCCACTTCTTCTACCGGATACAAATCATCCAGTTCTTTATGAAAGATATTTTTAATTTCTTTTAAAAGCATTTCTTTTAAAGTTGTATCAACATCCAAACTGGGCACGAAAAATGACCTGTATTTCCCATAGGAGCATCAATATATTCAAATCCTGTTTTTTTATATAATTTTTGTGCAGCTTTCATATAGGGCATGGTCTCTAAATAGCATTTTTCAAAACCATAATCACGAGCTTTTTTTAAACATACCTCCATCATTTTTGCACCCAATCCTCTTCCCCTAGTTTCTTTAAGAAAATACATTTTTTGCAACTCACAGACATTGCCAACAAAATTTTCTAATTGTGCTACACCACAACACCCTATAATTTTGTTTTTATCCTCCACAACAAAATAGGTGGCTTTGGGAACATTGTAGGTTTCAAACATCACGTCCAAAGCCTTGTCTGCATAGGCAGTACCCACCTTAGGGACTCCCATTTCCACTAAAACCTCTCTGACTACACTGGCCACTTCGGTATTATCTTTTTGTTGAATTTCCCTGATAATTGCAGTATCCATATTTATCAGTCAATATCTTTTTGAAAGTTCTATTTTTGTGTGGTGAAGATACATGAAATGAGCATAACTGTAAAATTCCTTCAGTATCAAAATCATGTAATGTGCATTACATCTGACCTAAAAAAAGCAATATGAAAATAACGGATAAAGAATACATATCACGTTGTATTCAATTGGGTAAAAATGGCTTGGGGTATACAGCCCCAAACCCAATGGTTGGATCCGTTATCGTTCATAACAACACAATTATTGGAGAAGGTTATACAAGTGCCTATGGAGGCAATCATGCGGAGGTAAATGCCATTCAATCCGTTCAGAATAAAAACCTACTGAAGCAGGCTACATTGTATGTTACTTTGGAGCCCTGTTCCCATCATGGAAAAACACCTCCCTGTGCTGATTTAATTCTAAAACATCAAATACCACGAGTTGTTATAGGCATTCTGGACCCGCATGAAAAAGTAGCTGGAAAAGGCATTGAAAAACTAAAAACCGCAGGGTGCAAAGTAACTGTTGGCGTTTTAGAGCAGGAATGCAGGGCCCTTCATAAACGTTTTCTATGTTTTCAAGAAAAAAGACGCCCCTATATCATCCTAAAATGGGCTGAAACCCTAGATGGGTTTATTGCGCCGGATACTTCTAAAAGAAATGAAAAACCAGAACCATTTTGGATTACCAATCCCCATTCTAGACAATTGGTTCATAAATGGCGGAGTGAAGAACAAGCCATCCTTGTGGGTACAACAACTGTTTTAAAAGACAACCCCAAATTAAATACAAGAAACTGGAAAGGGAAAAACCCTATTAGAATAGTATTGGATAGGGATTTAAAAATAAAAGGGGATTTCCATGTGCTGGATGAAAATATAAAAACCATTGTCATAACCAGTATAAGAAATAAAGGCTACACTACTAATGGAATCATTTATGAAGCAATTGATTTTACCAAAAATAGTGCGGAACAAATATGTGATGTGCTCTACAAACATCAAATTACCAGCATTATAATTGAGGGTGGCGCAAAAACCCTACAGACTTTTATAGATGCTAATATATGGGATGAAGCCAGGGTTTTTAAAAGTACTGTTATTTTTAATTCAGGTGTTAAAGCTCCTGTTTTAAATGGGAAATTGTTGCATTCAAAAAAAATAATGAACGACACCTTAAACACGTATAGAAATGATTAAAAACATCATACTCGATTTTGGTGATATTTTTATCAATCTGGACAAACAAGCCACGGCTAGGGAAATGATGAAATTTGGATTTGAAGGGATTACCCCAGCCTTAGAAAGTTTGTTCCAAACGTATGAAAAGGGATTAATTACTTCCACAGCATTTATAGCTGATGTGAACACTACTTTCCCAAAAGCAAACCCACAACAACTCATTAATGCTTGGAATGCCATTCTTTTAGATTTTCCTGAAAACAGATTGGAGTTTATTGAAGCCCTTGCAGCAGAAAACAGGTATCGTCTGTTTCTTTTAAGCAACACCAATGCTATTCATATTGAGCAAGTTAAAAAACAGATGGGAATTAAAAACTATAATCGATTTAAAAATTGTTTTGAACAATTTTATCTATCGTATGAAATATTTTTAAGAAAACCAGATACAGACATTTATCAATTTGTATTGGATGAAAACAAATTAAATCCATCAGAAACTATTTTCGTTGATGACACCAAAGAAAATACGGATTCCGCATTAAAATTAGGCATTAATGTTTGGCATCTAAAAGTTGGAAAAGAAGATATTATTGATTTAAAATTCAAATTATAAATATGATTGATTTAGCGCTAAGCATTATTTTTTCCAGCATCATCTTTGTGATTTTCAAATTATTCTCCATTTATAAAGTACAAACATTCTTTGCCATAGTTACGAACTATGTGATAGCATGTATTACCGGACTTTTACTGTACAATGGCCCCGAGAACATAACCCAAATTCCCAATACAAATTGGTTCTGGGGAGCTGTAGCAATGGGTCTTTTATTTATTCTGACGTTCAATGTTATGGCAAAAACTTCTCAAAGACTTGGTGTTTCAGTAGCCTCAGTTGCCACAAAAATGTCCCTGGCCATACCAGTAGTGTTTGGTTTGTTGCTGTACAATGAAAAACTGAGTGTCTTAAAAATTGTTGGAATTCTATTAGCATTGGTCGCTGTCTATTTTGCATCTGTAAAAGAAAAATCTGTTGCGCTAAACAAAAAGGTTTTAGTATTGCCGCTCTTAGTATTTTTAGGGTCTGGTGCTATAGACACTTCTCTAAAATACATGGAGGAAACAAGGTTAAGCAGGGAAGAATTACCTTTTTTCTCTGCAACTATTTTTGGGTCAGCAGCATGCATAGGCATTCTTTTTATTTTAGTAAAGGCATTTAAGGAGCCATTGAAAATCAACTTAAAAAATAGTATTGCTGGTATCTTATTGGGAGTTCTCAACTACTTCTCTATTTACTTTTTATTACGTGCCCTACAGAATGACTCCTTTAATAGTGCCTCTATCTTTACCATAAACAATGTGGCCATAGTTTTATTCTCTACAATATTGGGCATTTTATTGTTCAAGGAGCATCTTAGCTTAAAAAACTGGGGAGGTATTGCTCTAGCTGTAGTTAGTATCTTGTTGGTCGCTTTCTTTTAACGTTAAATATGCTTAAAAATCATTCTTTATTTTGGAGTAATCATATTGGATTCCTTGAACTGTCTTATATTGAGTGAAATTGAGTATGTACAAACTTAATTATGCAGAAGTAAATACAATAATGCACTCATTACATTTGTGAACAAAAATTTGTGGAAGAAAAAGACATTTATAAAACGATTACAATCCCATCACCTGAAGTATTGTATAAAGACAAAAAAAGCAAATTCTATGGATATGCCTTTCCTATTGCTTCAGAAGATGAAATAAAACCACTAATTACTGCATTAAAGAACAAACACCATACGGCAAATCATATCTGCTATGCTTGGCAGTTGGGTGTGGAAAATATAACATATAGGGCAAATGATGATGGTGAGCCCAATAATTCTGCAGGAAAACCCATATACGGGCAAATAAAATCTTTTGAAGTCACCAACCTCCTAGTAGCTGTAGCACGTGTTTTCGGCGGTACAAAACTTGGGGTGGGTGGATTGATTACCGCATATAAATCTGCCGCTCAAATGGCTTTGGAGTCCGCAACAATTGTTACAAAAACATTACAGCAGAACTTTTTGATTTTTTTTGATTATAAAGAAATGAACACTGTTATGAGAGTCATCAAACAGCATAAAATTAAAATCATAGCTCAAAAATTGGAAACAAATTGCAGCTACACTATAGCTGTCCAAAAACAAGAAGCCAAACAAATTCATGTGATTTTTAGTGCAATGCAACACATATCAATAGCAGAATTGGATTAAATTTCAATTTTACGCAAGAGATAATCTGGGCATTTTATAGGTCTCTTAGTTTTCATATCCATAAATACCAAAACGGTATGGGCTTCTACCAAGATTTCTTTATTTTCATTATAGATAATAAAGTCAAATTCAATTTTCACCGAAGGTATTTTTTTAAGTCTGGTTTCTACAGTAATCAGGTCGTCATAAACAGCAGACTTTTTAAATTGCAGCTGCAAAGAGATAACTGGTAACATTACTCCGCTTTCTTCCATACTTTTGTATGAAAAACCTAGGTTCCTTAACCACTCTACCCTGCCCATTTCCAAGTACTGTGCATAGTTTCCATGATACACAACCCCCATTTGGTCTGTTTCCGCATATCGAACCCTAAAAGAAATTTCGTTTAATATCATTTTTTTTCGATGAAAAATTATATATTTAAAAGTTTTGAAATTGTGATTTCGCAACATGAGGAAAAAAAAGGGAAAAATCAATAGAAATTCATTTTTTTATTAGCTTTTTTGTTCACATATTTGCCTTACCCTGATAGGTATGTATTTCACATACAAATTAGAGACATCTAAACAAATTAACTAACCAACATAAATAGGTCATTTAAAACATGAATGTTACTGCTAATTCCGTATGGAACAATTGTTTGGCTTTTATCCAGGATAATATCCAGCCGCAGGCATTTAAGACATGGTTTGAACCTATTAAACCTGTAAAATTAGCCGACAACGCATTGAGTATTCAGGTTCCCAGTAAGTTTTTTTACGAGTGGCTGGAAGAACATTACGTTAAACTTCTAAAAGTAGCGCTTACAAAAGAGCTCGGTGAAAGTGCCAAATTGGTATACGTCATTAAGATGGAAAACACCTATGGCAATCGAGAACCGTTTACCGAAAAAATTCCTAGTGCAAATAGAGTCAATGTTGGCCCACAAGAATTGGATGTACCCATCAAATCTAAAAATCCTGAGTTAAAAAACCCGTTTGTTATCCCAGGAATTAGAAATATAAAAATCGAATCCCAGTTAAATCCCAATTATAGTTTTGATAATTTCCTAGAAGGAGATTCCAATCGTCTAGCCAGATCGGCTGGAATGGCAGTTGCCAATAAGCCTGGGGGCACCTCTTTTAATCCGTTATTGATATTTGGTGGTGTGGGATTAGGAAAAACACATTTAGCACATGCTATTGGTGTTGAAATTAAAGACAAATACCCTGAAAGAACTGTGCTTTATATTTCAGCTGAAAAGTTTACACAGCAATATATAGAGTCAGTCAAAAAGAACACCCGAAATGATTTTATTCATTTTTATCAATTGATAGACGTGTTGATTATTGATGATGTTCAATTCTTATCGGGCAAATCTGGCACACAAGATGTCTTTTTTCACATTTTCAATCATTTGCACCAGAATGGTAAACAAGTGATTCTTACATCGGACAAGGCGCCTGTAGATATGCAAGACATAGAACAACGTTTACTCTCCCGTTTTAAATGGGGATTATCCGCTGAATTGCAAAACCCCGATTACGAGACTAGAATATCCATTCTAAAAAACAAACTATATAGGGATGGTGTTGAAATGCCTGCAGATATTGTTGACTATGTTGCAAAACACATAAAAACAAACGTAAGGGAATTGGAAGGCGCTATCATATCATTGATTGCACAATCTTCTTTCAACAAAAAAGAAATCACTATAGAACTTGCTCAGCAAATAGTTGAGAAGTTTGTAAAGAATACCAAAAGAGAAGTTTCAATAGATTACATACAAAAAGTAGTATCAGACTACTTTGAAATGGATGTTGCCACTTTACAGTCTAAAACAAGAAAAAGACATATTGTACAGGCAAGACAATTGGCCATGTTCTTTGCCAAAAAATTCACAAAGGCTTCTTTAGCAAGTATTGGCTCCCAAATAGGAAAAAGAGATCACGCTACGGTATTACATGCGTGCAAAACTGTAGATAATTTGGCAGAAACTGATAAGCAGTTTAGAAAATACATAGAAGACCTTACTAAGAAATTCTCTTAACCATTACCTTTAATGAAAACTAAAGTCTTAATGGTGTGTCTTGGAAACATATGCAGGTCTCCATTAGCCGAAGGAATCCTTAAAAACAAAGTAAACCCCAAATCAATATTCGTGGACTCCGCTGGTACTGGAGGATATCATATTGGTAACAAACCGGACAGCAGGTCTATTGACGTAGCCAAAAAATATGGGATAGACATATCGAACCAGCGTTGCAGAAAATTTTCATATTCGGATTTTGAGGAGTTTGATTATATCTATGTAATGGATACTAATAATTATAACCACATTATGTCTCTTGCTAGAAATGAAAGCGACGTCAATAAAGTAATGTTGCTTCTGGAAGAAAACAATATAGACATTAAAGAAGTACCGGACCCATATTATGATGCCGCAGATGGGTTTGAACATGTTTTTCATTTAATTGATACAGCTTGCATTGCTATCGCGATGAAGCTGAAAACACACTAGAAAATATCATATGGCTCAAGGAAAATTAATCTTAATTCCAACTACTTTAGGCGATACTCCTCCTTTAGAGGTACTACCCATATCCATAAAAAGAGCAGTAGAAAATATTGATCATTATATTGTAGAGAATGAAAAAACAGCTAGGCATTTTATTAAAAAAATAGATTCTAAAAAGTCACAACCCGGTCTACAAATAAATTTATTGAACAAATTTACAGAACCAGAAACTATCCCTACTTTTTTAGACCCTTGCTTTGAAGGTCATGATGTTGGCGTATTGTCCGAAGCAGGATGCCCTGGAATAGCTGACCCAGGAGCAGATGTTGTGAAAATTGCACACGACAAAGGCATACAAGTAGTTCCACTAGTAGGACCATCATCTATTCTTTTAGCATTGATGGCAAGTGGGCTTAATGGACAAAATTTTGCATTTAATGGCTATTTACCTATTGATTCTGTAGAAAGAAAGAAAGCCATAAAACGCTTGGAAAGAACGTCTAAAGAATTGAATCAGGCTCAAATATTCATTGAAACGCCCTATAGAAATGATAAACTATTGGTTGAATTATCCAAAACATTGTCTAAAAATTGCAATTTATGTGTAGCCTGCGACATCACTTTAGCTACAGAATATATTGCAACAAAAAAAGCTAGTGAGTGGCCAAGAGTTGCTGTTACACTGCACAAAAGACCTACAATATTCATCATACAGCAATAAAAAACCTTGGTGTTTCCACCAAGGCTCCTTATCATTTTCATATGTAAATAGTATTATTATATTTTTGGATTACGCGCCGGCATAATCAAGGATACATCATATCCTGAAAACTTCTTTATATAATGCCCAATACTTGTACCATAAGCATCCTTAAACCCCTTTTTACCATAGGAGCGAAGATACTTCTTCACATTTCCTGGCCCAGCCAAATGTGCTCCAGCCAATATTCCAGACTCCGTAATAAGGACTCCTCCAACATATTTTCCTGAAAACCGGAGAATATCCCTTCTTAGAATCCACTTATTTCTGGCAACATTAATTTGAAATACCCTTTCTTGTAACACAGGGTCATTCAAAAAATTATTGGCATTGTAAACACCCATCAAATGTAATGTCCCAACTCCAAATTGATATTTTCCTAAATATCCCAAAGAATTAGTAACAAAATAATCTCCTTGCGATTCTCTAAAAGCTAAAGCTTCTTTAAAACCAACATAAGAATTTCCTAAAAATGGGGGGGTTACCACAGAAATTCTGTCATGTGTTTTGTTTTGGGGAAACAAAACTTCAGTAGGTTCATTTACTTTAAGAGCCTCTGGAACCTCTACTAATGCAGCTGGTTCAAAAGTAAAACCCGTTAAAATAAATATCATGACAAGAGGACAAAAATAATTTATCCACTTTCTCATATAATTGTTTTTCTTAAGACTTATAGTCCAACAAAATAGACTTGCTTAAATTACACACTGCAAAGGTATAACCGTTTTATGCACAAAAATGACAATAGTTTATAACTTTATCTTAAAAGTGAATAAATTGGCTAATAGGCTTTGCAAATGGGATTAATTACCTATCTCTTGATATTTTGTGAATTTATCCATCGGATGTACTGTACTTTATTTCGGTTGTGCTGCGCCAAAGTTTTGGCAAATTTATGATACCCAAAGTTCTCTACGTTAGCAACCATATAGTAATACTCGTGACTTTCCGAGTTTAAAACCCCGTCAATAGCAGTAATATCTGGCATTGTGATGGGTCCAGGCGGCAAACCTGCATATTTATACGTATTATAGGGCGAATCTATTTCTAAATCCTTGTACAACACCCTTTTATACACTTTAGAGAAATCTCCATTCTTAAGCTTTAAAGCATAAATAACAGTAGGATCGGCTTGCAAAGCCATTCTTTCTTGCAATCTGTTTAGGTAAAGTCCTGCCACCCTTGGGCGCTCATCCACTTTAGCGGTTTCTTTATGAACAATGGCCGCCAGTGAAATAATCTCCATTGGTGTTAATCCTAATTTCTCAGCTTTACGCATTCGGTCGGCATTCCAGAATCTATTATATTCTTTTAACATTCTACCTCTAAAGTCCTCTGCAGTTGTGTTCCAAAAAAATTCATAACTATTAGGAATATACATACCCAACTTTGTGGCTTTATTAAAATCATTCTTCTTTAAAAAAGAAACATCATTGAATACATTAAGAAGGGTTAGGCTATCCGCCTCTATTTGGGCAGCTATTCTTCCTGCAAGGTTTGTCAAGGTTTCTTGATTGTTAAAAGAAACTTTTACGGGTATGTTACCGCTTCTAAGGACATTTATGATTTCATTGTTATTGGCTCCATTTTTTATGGCATATTTTCCTCCCTTAATATTGGAAACATAGGATTTCTTATTTGCAACAGTTTCAAATGTGTCCATATCGTCAAGAAGTGGCTCCAAAGATTGTTTTACCTCTTCAAAAGTATCAGTAGACCTAATAAAGATATAGGCCTCATTATTTGCAAAAGTAGTATTCGGTATAAAAACGGCATTATAGACCATATAGGCAAAAGCACCACCTACAAACAAACCTATTACGACTATAATCAATAAGATTTTCTTGATATACATTATTTCTTGTTTATTTTTTGAAGTAAAATTTCATTCTTATACTTCCCTTCTGAATAAATCCAATCTTTTTTTACTCCAACCTCAATAAATCCAAGCTTCTTGAACAAATGTAAACTGCCAGCATTATCCTCAATTACATTGGCGTAAAGCTGTCTTAAATTTAAACTTTCAAAGGCATAATTACATACCAATGATATAACTTCTGCCCCTACTCCTTTATTTCTATTCTTTTTGTCAATAATTACAACTCCTATACCTGCCCTACTATTTTTAGGATCAAAATCAAACAAATCTATAAGTCCCATGGTACCGCCATCATCACAAATACACAATCGTAATTGTTTTACCTCGTATACATCCCTATGTGCATTATCCAAATACGATTTTAAAACATGCTTGGAATAAGGTGTTATTGTCCCGCTAATTTCCCAAACGGATGGATTGTTTTCCAACTCGTAAAGAAAATCCAAATCTTTAGGCTCAATTGCCCTTAAATAAATATGCTCTCCTTGCAGCTTTAACATTCAATTGTTCCTTTAAACACCTGTTTTGCAGGGCCAATCAACATGATTTTTTTAAAGCCCGTTCCATTTTTTTCAAAATCCACATGCAGATTACCCCCTGGGGTATTAATCGTAATACTATTTGATGCAACCTTACCTATTTGGAACATAGCCAAAGCGACGGCAGTTACACCGGTACCACAGGATAAGGTCTCATTTTCCACACCACGTTCGTAAGTTCTTACATTAAAAACCGTAGGTGCAGATTGCTCTACAAAATTAATATTGCTTCCAGTTTCCCCATAAATACCGTAACGTAGTTTGGCACCTTCTTTAGCAACGTTTAAATTAGCAAGCCCTTCTACTAGTTGTACATGATGTGGCGAACCCGTATCCAAAAAGGAATATTTAGGCTTTTCATCAATCTTTTCCACATCTTGCATTTGCAAGCTTACAATTTCTCCGTTAATTGATGCTTTATGAATACCATCAATTGCCATAAAAGAAGTTTCGTCTTTTATCATACCTATAAATTTGGCAAAAGCCACTAAACATCTCCCCCCATTACCGCACATGGTACTTGGGTTACCATCTGCATTATAATACACCATTTTAAAATCGGAAGTAGTATCCTTCTCCAATAGAATAAGTCCATCAGCTCCAATACCAAATTTTCTATCACATAAAAATGCAATTAATTTGATGTCCTTTTTTGGAAAAAATTCCTCACGGTTATCCACCATGACAAAATCATTCCCAGTTCCTTGATATTTATAAAAAGTAAGTGTCATAAAACAGATATAAGATACAAATATATAATTTTATTAAGGTTTTTTTGGCAGTTAAAAAGGAGTTAAAGCCTATTTCACAAAGAAAGAAATACCCTAATTTTAAATGTTAAATAAAATAAGGTAGAATAGTATGAAAAAGATAAGCAGTTTATTATTAGTTTCCATTTTTGCAGGAGCAATTACACTTGGGGGCTATAAAATGTTTTTTGAAAAAGAAAGTATCATTGCTGGGGAAGCTAAAACTCCGTTTGTAAATGCAGCTTATACACCGGTTTCTATCAATAACAATGGAATTAATGAGGTAGATTTTACAATAGCCGCACAAAATACGGTTAATGCCGTGGTCCATGTTAAAAATGTCACCCTTAACAGTAGTGGTTCTAGCAATTTTATGCAATTCTTTTATGGACAAGAGACCAAACAAAGACCACAAATAGGTACTGGATCCGGAGTTATTATCTCTCCTGATGGATATATTGTCACCAATAATCATGTTATTGATAAATCTAACAAACTAAAAGTGACTTTAAACAATAACAAAACCTATGATGCAGAATTAATTGGTACAGATACAAATTCTGATATAGCTTTAATTAAAATTGATGCTGAGGAAAGACTACCATATTTGGCATTTGGAGATTCTGATAATGCAAAAATAGGGGAATGGGTATTGGCTGTAGGCAATCCATTTAACCTTACATCTACTGTTACCGCTGGTATTGTAAGCGCAAAATCAAGAGCCCTGAATAAAGCTGGACAATCTTTCATACAAACAGATGCTGCAGTAAACCCAGGCAATAGCGGTGGTGCCTTGGTGAACACTAATGGAGATCTTATTGGTATAAACACCGCCATAACATCACAAACTGGTTCTTATGTTGGGTACTCATTTGCCGTCCCTAGTAATATTGCAAAAAAAGTAGTGGAAGACATTATGGAGTATGGAACGGTACAAAAAGGCATCCTAGGCATAAGTGCTGCTCCCTTCAACTCGCTATATGCCATTGAAAATGATTTAAATGAGGCTGATGGAGTCCTTATTGGTGCCATTGTAGAAAACTCTGGTGCTCACGAAGCTGGACTAAAAGAAGGAGATATCATTAAACAAATAGACAATATTAAAGTGCATAAATTCTCTGACTTGACTGGATACATTTCTTCTAAAAGACCAGGGAATAAATTGAATGTAAGCTTTAAAAGAGATGGGAAAGACATGACTCTCCTTGTAACTTTGAAGAAAAAACAAACGTACATTGATCCAATAATGGGGCTGGAAATCAAAAACCTATCTGATCAAGATAAGAAAGTTTTTAAAACAAAAAGAGGGGTCAAAATAATTGATGTTCCAGAAAAATACCGCGGTTTTGGACTAGAAGAAAAAGTTCTAATCTCTATTGACGGTGAGAGTATCAACGATATTCAGGATGCCAAAGCCCTTTTTAAAAATATATCCAAATATGGACGCACCAGCATAACCATACTTACAAAAGATGGTGAACGGGAACGGCTCATTTTTCAATAAGAAACTTTACATTTAAAAAAAGCACCTTCAAAAAAGGTGCTTTTTTTATTTACATGAACTAAACTTTATTCCCAAACCATACGTACATATATCTAATAATAAGAAAAGTGCTCTAATTTTGCACACGTCTAAAAATTCATTTTTCTTTCATATTTAAAGAATATTAAATTACTTTAGTCCTACCCTAAATTTAACTAACATTAAGAATTACATAAATGAAAATTTATAAAATAGCACTTGTTGTAATAGCCCTACTTACATTTAACCTTCAATATGCCCAAGAAGGTGATAGCAACCTATCTTTAGATGAAGGATCAATCAGCAGCCAGTTTGATTACATTTCAAAAAGATCGGGAAATTATAGATCAGATGGTAAACGTTATGAAGTGGTACGTGTCATACATTTAGACAAGCTTAGATCTAATGTTCTGGACACTCTTACTGTTGTCAATAATAAAACTACAGAATTAAAGGCTACAATTGGCACTCATGAAACTACTATTAGCTCCCTTAATGAGAAATTAAGTCAAACATCTACCCAGCTAACAAGTGTTACGGAAGAAAAAGACAGTATGTCATTTTTTGGCATGGGAGTATCCAAAGTTACCTATAACTTTATTTTGTGGTCCATTATAACAGGGCTTCTTGTACTTCTAGTAATGTTCATCTTTAAGTTTAAGAATAGTAATGTTTTGACATTAGAATCTAAACGTGCGCTTTCTGAAGTAGAATTGGAATATGAAAAACACAGGACAAGAGCCTTAGAAAGAGAGCAAAAAATAAATAGGGAACTTCAGGACGAAAGGAACAAACAAAAAAAATCTAACTAGTAAAAAGCTCCATTTGGGGCTTTTTTTATACCTCATTATTCATGGTTTCAATTGTTAAGGCAACAAAAAAAAATAGTAAAGATATATGCCCTTTATTTAACAGCTACAGAGTATTTTACAAACAGGAATCTGATATGGCAGCCTCCTTTGATTTTATAAAAAAAAGACTTGAGCAAAGTGAAGCTGTTATTTTTTTGGCATACATAAAAGATGTCCCTGTGGGCTTCACACTTCTTTACAAAACTTTTTCATCAGTTAGCATGCAGCCTTCATTTATTCTTAATGACTTATTTGTGGATTCCTCCCAAAGAAAAAAAGGTGTTGGGGAAGCACTGTTGAACAAAGCAAAAGAATATTGTATTGAGAAAAATTACAAAGGTTTGGCATTGGAAACAGATATGAACAATCCTGCACAAAAGCTATATGAAAAATTGGATTGGAAAAAAGATTCCCATTGTTTTCATTACTTTTGGAGCGCAAATAAAGGGATCTAATTTCTCTTTCCTCAAGATATAAGCATGCGCATTGATATTATTACAGTACTTCCAGAATTGTTAAAAAGTCCATTTGAAGCGTCCATATTAAAAAGGGCTGTAGAAAAAGGGCATGTTGAAGTACATATGCACAACTTAAGGGACTTTACAGATAAAAGTTACAATCAAGTAGATGATTATCAATTTGGAGGTGGTGCCGGTATGGTTTTAATGATTGAACCCATAGATAAATGTATTTCTTCTTTAAAAAAAGAAAGAACATATGATGAGATCATCTACATGACTCCAGATGGAGAAACATTAAATCAAAAAATGGCAAATACCATGTCTTTACAGGAAAACATCATTATTCTATGTGGACATTACAAAGGGATAGATCAACGCGTTAGAGACACCATGATTACCCGAGAAATTTCTATTGGTGATTATGTGCTATCTGGTGGTGAATTAGGAGCTGCAGTCCTCTGTGATACTATCATACGACTAATACCAGGAGTCTTAAACAATGAAACCTCAGCTTTAACCGATACTTTCCAGGATGATCTTTTAGCACCACCAGTATACACGAGACCTGCAGATTACAAAGGATTAAAGGTTCCTGAAATACTTTTGGGGGGTAATTTTCCCAAAATTGAGCAGTGGAGAGAAGAAAAAGCAATGGAACGAACAGAAAAACTTAGGCCAGACCTCTTGGAATAGGCATGTTATATTAAATTAACTGACTAATTAATCATCAAAATATCTTGTAAATTATAATTTATAAACTATTTTTGCAATCGATTAAAATTAACCTCTGACGAAATACGTGAATGTTAACTTTGATAAATCCATAAAAAAATATAAAATGGAATCATTATTAAAATTTGTTGAAAACGAATTTGTTCCAAAAAAAGATTTTCCTAAATTTTCAGCTGGTGACACAATCACTGTTTACTATGAAATTAAGGAAGGGGATAAAACCCGTACACAGCACTTTAAAGGTGTTGTTATCCAAAGAAGAGGAAGTGGTAGCACAGAAACTTTTACTATTCGTAAAATGTCAGGTACTGTTGGTGTAGAACGTATATTCCCTGTCAATTTACCGGCTTTACAGAAAGTAGAAATCAATAAAAAAGGTAAAGTGCGGAGAGCACGTATTTTTTACTTTAGAGGTCTTACTGGTAAGAAAGCTAGAATTAAAGAAATTCGTTCTTAACACAAGAATCAAAAATATTAAAAAGCCTATGACATTTCATAGGCTTTTTTTTATGAACAATTGTTAACATCAAACGTTCATAACCTGTTCATTATTAATTCCATATAAGATTTTACTTTTCCATCATATATCATTACATTTAAACATGGTTATAAAGTTCACCCGATGTATTTCAGGTAACTTAAAAACCAAATGGAGTTAGCGTTCTTTATTTTATGTAGTTGTTCTTTTCTGAAATCTCATGTATTCTGTACATGAAGAGAGAAGAAAGAACCGAGAGCCAAAAAGTCTGACTTGATGGTCTCTTGAGTGTCCATTTATTTTAAGTATTTAAACTTCGGTTTTTATGCTTAAAATAATGAAGACTAAAACCACAAAGAAAGAGACATTTAGTAGTTACTTGGTTGTATTATTAAGGACGAAAAATGTTTCAAACGTTGAAATAGTGATAAGAATGCAATCAATGGTTGCGGATTCGTGCTAGGCGCGGAACAAAAAATTTTTAAGCTATTTCTAAAAAGCCATATCGCTGTACTTGTACAATGATATGGCTTTTGTTATTTTACAAAAAATCATCAATTCGTGACAGGTCTAAAGTTTACTATTTCCGATACGTTTTCACTAGCTTTAAATTGTATATTTGCTGCGCTAAAATTAAACCAAGTACAATGCCGAAAATATACTATACCAAGACGGATGAAGCACCTGCTTTAGCCACTCATTCTTTTTTACCAATTGTAAAAGCTTTCACAAAATCGTCTGGTATTGAAATAGAAACCAAAGACATATCCCTTGCTGGTAGAATCATTGCAACATTTCCAGATTTTTTAAAAAAAGAACAAAGAATTGCCAATGATTTAGATGCATTGGGGCAATTGGCAAAAACTCCAGAGGCCAACATCATAAAATTACCAAACATTAGTGCTTCTATACCTCAGCTAAAAGAAGCCATCCTAGAATTACAAAACAAAGGATACAATGTACCCAGTTATCCTGATGAGACAATTACTCCTGAAGAAAAAGAAATAAGAGCTAGTTACGACACCCTTAAGGGCAGTGCTGTAAACCCTGTGCTTAGAGAAGGGAATTCTGACCGTAGAGCTCCTAAAGCTGTTAAAAACTATGCGAAAAAGAACCCACATTCTATGGGCGTGTGGAGTTCCGATTCTAAAACTCATGTGGCCACAATGAGCCATGGTGATTTTAAAGCCAATGAAAAATCCATTACCATTTCAGAAGCTACAGATGTACGCATTGAACTTGTAAAAGAAAATGGTGAAACTGAAGTTTTAAAAAATAATACCCCTTTGTTGAATGGGGAAATTATTGATACGACCGTACTTAGCAAAAAAGCATTACTAGACTTTCTAAAAGAGCAAATAAAAGATGCCAAAAAACAAGGTGTTCTTTTTTCATTACATATGAAAGCGACTATGATGAAGGTTTCTGACCCCATTATATTTGGCCATGCCGTTGAAGCATTTTTTGCTGATGTTTTTAAAAAGCACGCAACTGTTTTTAATGACTTGGGAATAAGTCCAAACAATGGCTTGGAGAGTCTTTTGAATAAAGTAAAAGACCTTCCAGAAGACAAAAGAAAAGAAGTAGAAGCTGATATAGCCCTTGCAATTGCCAACGGACCAGATTTAGCCATGGTAAATTCTGACAAAGGCATTACCAACCTTCATGTACCAAGTGATATCATCATAGATGCCTCAATGCCTGCAATGATTAGGAATTCTGGTCAAATGTGGAATGCAGATGGTAAAGCACAAGATACCAAGGCCGTTATACCAGATAGTAGTTATGCTGATATTTATCAAGCTACCATTGATTTTTGCAAAGAACATGGTGCTTTTGATCCAACAACAATGGGAACAGTTCCTAATGTTGGCCTCATGGCACAAAAAGCTGAAGAATATGGGTCTCATGACAAAACGTTCGAAATTTCCGCTTCAGGAAGTGTAAAGGTTGTAGCTATCAATTCAAACAGAGTATTGATAGAGCATACTGTTGAAGAAGGTGATATTTGGAGAATGTGCCAAGTAAAGGATGCTCCAATACAAGATTGGATCAAACTAGCAGTATCAAGAGCTACAGCTTCAGGAACGCCCACCGTTTTTTGGTTGGATGAGAATAGAGCACATGATTCCGAATTAATTAAAAAGGTAAACACCTACCTTCCAACTTATGAAACCTCGGAATTGGACATAAGAATATTATCCCCATTAAAAGCTACACTATTTACTTTAGCGCGCATAAAAAAGGGTGAAGACACCATTTCTGTATCTGGAAATGTATTACGGGATTACCTAACAGATTTGTTCCCAATATTAGAAGTAGGCACAAGTGCCAAAATGCTTTCTATTGTACCACTTATGAATGGTGGTGGTCTTTTTGAAACCGGTGCCGGAGGCTCTGCTCCAAAACATGTACAACAATTTCTGGAGGAAGGTCATCTTAGATGGGATTCTCTGGGCGAATTCTTAGCTTTAGGAGTTTCTTTAGAGCATTTTGGAGAGAAAAATAACAATGACCAAGCACTCGTTTTGGCCAATACATTAGATAGTGCTACTGAAAAATTACTAGACAATAACAGGTCTCCTTCTAGAAAGGTAAATGAATTGGATAGTAGAGGAAGTCACTTCTATTTAACACTATACTGGGCAGAAGCTTTGGCTGCGCAAAGTGAAAATAAAGCGCTAAAAGAGGCTTTCAGTCAAATAGCTAAGGATTTGTTAGAAAACGAAGCAAAAATTGTTACAGAGCTAAATGAAGCACAAGGTTCTGAAACCAATATTGGTGGATATTATTTGCCAGATGCGGAATTAGCTGCAAGCGCTATGCGCCCTAGTAAAACATTTAATTCCATTTTAGCACAAGTTTAAAAGGCAATAAACCTATAAAAATCCCTCTGTAATAGCTATTGCAAAGGGGTTTTCTCATAAATGAATAAGAAGGCTTTTTATCTTTAAATTTTCTAATTACATTTAGGTAAAATATTCTGAATGAAATTGTTACAGAGGTTGCTCTTCTTGTTGACAACCATCTTACCCCTACTTGCAATTGCCCAACAAAAATATACCCTAAGCGGAAGCATCATAGAAGCTTCTAGTAATGAAACCTTGATTGGAGTGACCATTGTCATACCAGAATTACAGACAGGAGTCACCACTAATGAATATGGGTTCTATTCCATCACACTTCCCGAAGGTGAATATACATTCATCATCTCCTATTTAGGTTTTCATGATATCCATCAAAAAATAACGCTCAATAAGCATACAAAAATCAATTTCAAATTAATAGAAGAAGCCGAACAGTTAGATGAAGTCATCGTTACAGAAGATGTTGAAAGAATAAACATCAGAAAACCTCAAATGAGTGTCAATACTTTGAAGATACAGACCATAAAGAAAATTCCTGTAATTCTCGGAGAGGCAGATGTCATTAAATCAATCATACTACTTCCAGGGGTCAGTAGCGCTGGCGAAGCATCATCTGGTTTTAATGTAAGGGGTGGTGCAGCAGACCAAAATCTTATTTTATTAGATGAGGCCACTATTTTTAATACCTCCCATTTATTTGGTTTTTTCTCGGTCTTTAATCCAGATGCCATTAAAGATGTAAAATTGTTTAAAGGCGGTATTCCTGCTCGCTATGGGGGTCGAGTTTCATCAGTCTTGGAAATTTTTCAAAAAGAAGGCAATAGTAAAGAATTTAAAATGAGCGGAGGTATTGGAGCCGTTGCTAGTAGGCTATTGGCAGAAGGACCAATTGTTAAGGATAAATCGGCCTTTCTTATTGGCGGAAGAGCATCATACGCCCATTTATTCCTTCCCTTATTTGATATTAAAAATAAAGCGTATTTCTTTGATTTGAATGCCAAATTGAATCATAAAATAAATGAGAACAATAATATTTTCCTGTCTGGATATTTTGGTCGAGATGTGTTTAGCCTAAGTGACAACTTTGTAAATACATATGGCAATACGGTCATGAATTTTAGGTGGAACCATTTGTTTTCCAATAAATTATTCTCCAACCTTTCCTTTATCTATTCCGATTATTATTATGGTCTTGAGTTAGATTTTGTTGGATTCAATTGGGAATCTGGCATTCAAAACTTTAACCTTAAATATGACTTAAAACATTATATAAGTGATAAACTGCAGATAAATTATGGGGTACATGACACCTACTACACCTTTAATCCCGGAAAAATAGAACCAAATAAAGACGTCTCTGGTATTGTCGAGGAACAATTAATTAAAAAGTATGCAAATGAATTTGCGGCATATATAGACATTGAGCACAGTATTACCACCAATTTAAGTTTGCAATACGGATTACGTTTGAGCAACTTTAATCGTTTAGGACAGGATGAATTAAACATCTATGAAGATGACAATCCCGTCTACTTTGACCCATTTTTATTAATATATGAAGAGGCAGACCCTATTGAGGTAGCAGCACCTGGAAGAAAAGGCAGTCTTGCCAGTTTTACAAATTTAGAGCCTAGAATTTCGATGGCGTACAGCTTTAATGCCAAGAGCTCAATAAAGGCCAGTTACATCCGTATGGCACAATACCTTCATTTGCTTTCCAACACCTCTTCCCCTACTCCCTTGGATGTTTGGACACCCAGTGGTCCTTTTGTAAAACCACAATTGCTCAACCAATATGCAATGGGATATTTTAAAGAAATAAAAAACGGTAGGTATTCCCTAGAAACAGAAATTTTTTATAAGGATGTGGAAAATAGGATTGATTATATTGATGGAGCCAACCTCATTGCCAACGATGCCATAGAACAGGTCATTTTAAATGGAGAAGCAAGAGCCTATGGGCTTGAACTTCTTTTTAGAAAAAATGAAGGGAAACTAACAGGTTGGTTAGCGTATACATTGGCTAAATCTGAACAGCGAACACCAGGCAGAATTGGTGCAGCAGCAGATAATGGCAGGTCAAATTTAGAGACAGGTATCAATCAAGGAAATTGGTACAATACACCCTATGACAAAACGCACGACATTGCCCTTTACGGCAATTATGAGTTAAATAAAAAATGGAGTTTTAACGCAAACTTTATTTTTCAAACGGGACAACCCACAAATTATCCAATTGGCCAATTTGTATTCGAGGGGTTAACCATTCCATATTATGGGCTAAGAAATCAAGAACGATTGCCTAATTATCACCGAATGGATGTTTCAGCTTCTTTAAAACCAAAGAAAAGCAAGAAAAGAAAAATGGAATCGGAATGGATATTTAGTGTCTATAATATCTATAACAGGAAAAACGCGGCATCTATTAATTTTAGGCGTAATCAGGATACAGGAACAAATGAAGCGATACGAACTTCCATTTTTGGAATTGTCCCAGCAATCACCTATAATTTTAAATTCTAGGCAATGAGAAAATATATACTCCCTATTTGTTTGTTTTTATTCGTTTCAATAGGATGCGAAGACGTCATAGAAGTGGATGTCCCAACTGAAGACCCAAGACTACTGGTTGAAGCCCTCTTAAGAGTAGACATTAATGAACCCATTGTCCCAGTCAGAATAAAAGTCTCCTTGACCAACAACTTTTTTGAGAAAATTCCGGTGACGCAACTAGAGAACATTGTTATACTAATCTATACCCTTGATGATGATGATGAAGTTGCAAATGTTTTTGTTTCCCACTTAACAGAAGAAACACCAGCATCAGGAATCTATTATCCGGATCCCAGCTTTTCTAACGACCAAAGAATTCATACAAGCATCTTAGATAATAATATTGATTTCTACCTACAATTAACCCATGAGGGAAAAATTTATATTGCCAAGACAAGGTATGTTCCAGTAGTCCCGATAGAAAATTTGGAGCAGGGAGAAGCCACGCTTTTTGACAAGGATGACACAGAGGTTATTGTAACCTATACGGATGCCCCCGATCGGGAAGATTTTTACTTGTTTGATTTTGGTTTTAATAATTTTGAAGTAACCGAAGACACCTTTTATCAGGGTCAAGAGTTTCAATTTTCCTACTTCTATGATGAAGACTTAGAACCAGGACGTGAAATTGAAATCAGTATTTTAGGAGCAGACCGTACTTTCTATAATTATATGAGTCAGCTGATTGAAGTGAGTAGAGGAGATTTCAATGTCTTTAGCACTCCTGTAGCCACCATACGAGGCAATATTTTTGACGTAACGGGTTTAGACAACATTGACCTTTTTGATAATGTAGAACAACCCAATGTCTTTCCTTTGGGGTATTTTGCCATTGTGCAAGAACAAAAACAATCTCTTGTGATTGAATAAATTTCCTATTTAGGTTTGAAGTTTAGTAATCTGGTTAATAGCATTCTATGAAAGCCTCAATTTTCAGTTTTATTGAAGTAATTGTAAACGATAAACTCAATCAATTCAGGTGCATGTTTCATATTGTACTCCAAAGACTTAGTAGCATCACTAATTTCCAAGGTATCCTTCATTCCCAAAGCTACCAGTTGTTCTGCATCAATCGCTAATTTTCCACAAATTCCTATTACAGGAATATGAAATCGTTTTCCCATTTGCACCACCCCATTTATGAGTTTCCCATGTAGGGTTTGACTATCAATTTTTCCTTCTCCCGTTATGATAAAATCAAAGCTTGTTCTTGTCAAAAGCTCAGGTATTTTGGCAAGTTCTAGGAGAAAGTCGATTCCAACAACAAACTCGGCATTCAAAAATGTTTTTAAGCCATATGCAGTACCTCCAGCAGCTCCTGCCCCAGGTACATTGGCATTTTTTATGTGTAATTGCTTTTGAACAATTTTATCCAAATGCTTCAGGCCAGCATCCAAGATGCTTATCTCATTTTCTGTAGCCCCCTTTTGCTTACCGTAGACATGCGCGGCACCATCTGGTCCAAACAATGGGTTTTGCACATCGTTTACAGCAAAAAACGAAACATTTTTAATCAAATCTGAATTTTCAAGGGATATTTTTTGAATACTGCTTAGGTTTTCTCCAATTGCATCAATCATTTTATTACTATCATCCTTAAATACATATCCCAACGCCTTTGCTATTCCAATTCCACCATCATTGGTCGCACTTCCACCCAATCCAATATAAATTGTCTTTGCACCTTTTAAAATAGCATCCTTAAGCAACAATCCTGTTCCATAAGTTGATGTTGCCATGGGATTCTGCTCTGATACAGTCAACAATTCCATTCCAGAAGCTTTTGCCATTTCTACGTATGCCGTATCATTATCCTTGTCTAACAAATAAAATGTAGTAAGCGCCCTTCCCAAAGGATCACGTGTTTTAACTTTAATTTTTTTTATATTTAAATAGTTGCAAACAGCCTCCAAAAACCCATCGCCACCATCAGATGCCAAAAAACTATGTATTTCTGTACTGGGTCTTGCCCTTTTTATACCTTTAGTCACTGCATTTACTACTTCATTTGCAGTAGCAGAGCCTTTAAATTTATCTGGAATCAATAGTACTTTCAAAACCTTTTTTTAAACAATTGAAATAAATATAATCATTCTTATTAATTTTGACACATTATGAGGACAGACAAAGATTTACTAGTGAAAGGCTTAAAATTTTTAGGATATACTGTGGCGTTACTAATTTTAGCTCCCATAGTTATTTATGAGGCATTCAAAAACCAAGACCATCCTGCTTATTGGGTGGTGCTTATCATTGGACTCATATTAGGCATTTCGGCTATTGCCATGGGATTTTATGGTATAAAAGTGATTATGGATGCCCTTTTTTCAAAAAAAGAATAACGGATTAATGAATCTAAAGCTTTTTTCAAAAAAGACATATCAAGTTACTATTGTCCGCATCAATCCAAGATGTTATCTTTGCTCACTTATTGATGTAGAAAATCCATGATAAAAATTACCTTACCAGACGGTACCATTAAAGAACATGCCAAAGGAAGTACTCCTATGGACATTGCTAAAGGCATTAGTGAAGGTTTGGCTAGAAATGTTATTTCTGCCAAATTCAATGATACGATTGTAGAAACAGTCACCCCATTGACCACAGATGGCTCTTTAACGCTCTTTACCTGGAACAACAAAGAAGGTAAAACTGCCTTTTGGCATTCAACTTCTCATGTTGTGGCACAAGCCATAGAAGAATTGTATCCTGGCGTAAAATTGACTATTGGCCCCGCTATTGATAATGGGTTTTATTATGATGTTGACCTAGGAGAACAAACGATTTCTGAGAAAGATTTTCCACAGATTGAAAAAAGAGCGATTGAGATTGCTCGTGGAAAACATCATTTTAAACTTCGTCCTGTTTCTAAGGCTGATGCGTTAAACTTATATAAATCACAAGGTAATGAGTACAAAATAGAGCTTATAGAAAACCTTGAGGATGGTACTATTACATTTTGTGATCATGATACTTTTACAGATTTATGTCGTGGAGGTCATATTCCCCAAACAGGAATCATAAAAGCTATTAAAGTATTGAGTGTTGCTGGTGCGTATTGGCGTGGTGATGAAAAAAACAAGCAATTGACCCGCGTATATGGCATCTCTTTTCCAAAACAAAAAGAACTTACTGAATATTTAGAGTTGTTGGAAGAGGCGAAAAAAAGAGATCATAGAAAACTCGGAAAAGAGTTGGAGCTCTTTACTTTTTCCCAAAAAGTAGGTCAAGGACTTCCGTTATGGCTGCCAAAAGGAGCTGCCTTACGTGATAGATTAGAGCAGTTTCTTAAAAAAGCCCAGAAAAAAGCGGGTTATCAAATGGTGGTTACTCCACATATTGGACAGAAAGAATTGTATGTGACCTCTGGTCATTATGAAAAATATGGAGCCGATAGTTTTCAGCCCATAAAAACACCTAAAGATGGTGAAGAATTTTTATTAAAACCCATGAACTGCCCACATCACTGTGAGATATTCAATTCTAAACCATGGAGTTATAAAGATTTACCTCAGCGTTTTGCCGAATTTGGCACAGTGTACCGCTACGAACAAAGTGGCGAACTACATGGGTTAACACGTGTACGAGGGTTTACACAAGATGATGCTCATATTTTCTGTACTCCCGAACAATTGGATCAAGAATTTAAAAACGTAATTGATTTAAGCCTTTATGTTTTAGGTTGTTTAGGGTTTGAAAACTTCACAGCACAGGTTTCTGTACGGGATTTAGAAAAACCAGAAAAATATATAGGTTCAGTTGAAAATTGGGAAAAAGCAGAAAATGCAATCATTAGTGCGGCCAAAGAAAAAGGGCTGGATTTTACAATTGAAACTGGAGAAGCAGCCTTTTACGGCCCAAAATTGGACTTTATGGTACAAGATGCTTTGGGAAGAAGCTGGCAATTGGGAACAATCCAAGTAGATTACAATCTTCCTGAACGCTTTGATCTTACATATAAAGGAAGTGATAATGAGTCGCACAGACCTGTTATGATTCACCGTGCACCCTTTGGTAGTATGGAGCGCTTTATTGCTCTATTACTGGAACATACGGGTGGGAATTTCCCTTTATGGTTGATTCCTGACCAAGCCATAATATTACCAATCAGCGAAAAGTATGAAAAATATGCGAAAAAAGTTTTAGATTCCTTAGAAAATCACGAAATTCGCGCCCTCGTAGACAAGAGAAACGAAACTGTAGGCAAGAAGATACGTGAGGCAGAAATGAATAAAATTCCATTTATGCTTATCGTAGGGGAAAAAGAAGAAGAAACCAATACCGTATCTATTCGTAGGCATGGAGGAGAAGATTTTGGCACGCTTTCTGTAAACGATTTTGCTGACTTGGTCGATAGGGAAATAAATAGTACCTTAAAGTCGTTTTAAGTTTTATGTTTAATTAAAATATTTAAGCCATAGCAATAAGAAAAAGATTTAGGCCCCAGCCTAGGAGGGAGAATAAAAATCCCCACAACATCAATGAGAAAATCACTACTCCCAATGTAAGGTTGGTGGGTGATAACATTGAAGTAGGTGTGTATACATTATCTGATGCATTAGCAAAATCAGATGAGTTAGAATTGGATTTGGTTGAAATATCACCAAAAGCCGACCCACCTGTTTGTAAAATTATAGATTATAAAAAATTTCTATACGAGCAAAAAAAGAGAGAAAAGGTCATGAAGGCCAAAGCCTCTAAAGTTGTTATAAAGGAGATTAGATTTGGTCCCCAAACGGATGACCATGATTATAATTTTAAAAAGAAACATGCGGAAAAGTTTCTTAAAGAAGGTGCTAAATTAAAAGCATATGTTTTCTTTAAAGGACGTTCCATAGTGTACAAAGATCAGGGAGAGATTTTATTATTAAGGCTTGCCCAAGAATTGGAGGATATAGGAAAAGTTGAACAAATGCCTAAATTGGAAGGCAAAAGAATGACCATGTTTCTAGCTCCTAAAGTAAAAGTAAAAGCCAAGAAATAGCAAAGATGCTGAACTTGTTTCAGCGCATAAAATAATAAGTGAGATAACCATAAATAGGAACAAATGCCTAAAATGAAAACAAAATCCAGTGCCAAGAAGCGTTTCAAGCTTACCGGTTCTGGTAAAATTAAAAGAAAGCACGCTTTTAAAAGCCACATTCTTACAAAGAAGAGCAAAAAGCGCAAGCTAAAGTTGACACACGCTACATTAGTACACAAAGCGGATGTTAACAATATTAAGGAGCAATTACGTTTAAAGTAATTATCCTAAGGTAATTAATATTAACCATGGAGTTAGGCCATAAAAGTTCCTGAAATAAATTTAGGACGCCTACTACAAAAAAAAATAAAAAAAATGCCAAGATCAGTAAATTCAGTAGCTTCCAGAGCCAGAAGAAAAAAGGTGATGAAGCAAGCCAAAGGTTACTTTGGAAGACGTAAAAACGTTTGGACAGTAGCCAAAAATGCGGTTGAAAAAGCAATGTTATATGCTTACAGAGACCGTAGAAACAAGAAAAGAACTTTCCGTGCCCTTTGGATTACACGTATAAATGCAGGAGCTAGATTACACGGATTGTCCTATTCGCAATTTATGGGTAAAGTAAAAACCAACAATATAGAACTTAATCGTAAAGTTTTAGCAGATTTGGCCATGAACCACCCAGATGCTTTTAAAGCAGTTGTAGACAAAGTAAAATAGATAATAACATACTCTCACTTATTAAAAACCCGCTTCGTTGAAGCGGGTTTTTTTATGCCGTTCCATTGGCAGTAATCACCAAATTTCTTCCAGAAGCCGAGTCTCTATGTTCACATAAATAAATTCCTTGCCAAATACCAAGATTAAGTTTCCCATTTGTAATGGGTATTTCAACAGAAGCACCCATCAAAGAGGCTTTTATATGTGCTGGCATATCATCTGGCCCCTCATAGGTATGTATATAATAGGGTGCGTTTTCTGGCACCATTATATTCATATGACTTTCAAAATCCAATCTAACAGTTGGATCTGCATTTTCATTAATAGTTAAACTGGCTGATGTATGCTTAATAAAGACATGCAACATCCCTATCCTTATGTTATTTATTTCCGGAATAGCGGTAACAATTTCATCAGTAATTAAGTGAAAGCCTCTCTTATGTGGAGCTAATCGTATTTCTTTTTGATGGAAATCCATAATTAAAATTTGATTACTAAATTAATATAAACTTCATCAAAATCCACCGTTTTATTAGCATATAAGAAATACCTTTGGCTCCACTTAATACCAAAAGATGGATTTATCAAAGATTAAAATGGTGGTTACGGATATGGATGGAACATTGTTAAATTCCAACCATGAAGTAAGTTCTAAATTTTATACTTTATTTGAAGAACTCAAAAAAAGAGATATCATTTTTGTTGCAGCAAGCGGTAGACAATACGGCAGTATTATAGAAAAATTACACCCTATTAAAGATGATATCATCGTTATAGCAGAAAATGGTGGTTTTGCCATGCATAAGGATGTGGAATTGATATCTACACCATTAGACAGAGGGGTAAGAAATGAGGTGTTACAAATCTTAGATCCAGTAGAAAATATACACACTGTTCTTTGCGGAAAGAGAAATGCATATATAAAAGGTGATTCTGATGAATTTATTCAAATGCTCAAACAATTCTATTCAGAATTTGAAATTGTGGATGACCTATCTCAAGTTGATACTGAAATACTAAAAATTGCGGTATACCATTTTGAGAGTTCTGAGAAATATATTTATCCCAAAGTACAGCATCTTGAGGACCAACTTAAAGTAAAGGTTTCAGGACCCAATTGGGTAGACTTATCCTCAGAAAATGCCAATAAAGGATATGCCTTGCAAAAATTACAGCACAAGTATGACATTGCTCCAAACGAAACTTTAGTCTTTGGAGACTATAACAATGACTTAGAAATGTTGGCATGTGCTGATTATAGTTTTGCCATGGCAAATGCGCATCCTAATGTTTTAAAAGTTGCCAATTATAAAACATTGAGCAATGACGAGAATGGTGTAGAATATATTTTAGAACACGTATTGGGTTTAAAATAAAACTTTCTTTAAACTTCCTAACTCAGTTGACTCAACTCCTCCTGTATCAACATTACACTTAGGTCTTTTGCTTCTTTTTTCTAGCTGCCGGAAACAGTACATTATTTAATATAAGCCGATACCCTGGTGAAGTAGGATGTAATTCCAGCTCAGTTTTTGGATCCCCTACCCTATGTTGGTAATCTTCTGGGTCATGCCCTCCATAAAAAGTAAAAAAGCCTTTTCCTTTTATACCATGGATATAACGGGCTTCGTTATTGATTTTATTTTCCCCCAATATCAATACATTGGCTTTAATTTCATTTCTTGTAAATGAGGTGGTCTGCCCCATAAATCCTTTTACCAAAGAGGTATGGTTTTGACATAACATAGTTGGTACTGGGTCCCACTTCGCAGAAAAATCCATTAAAGAAAAGTAATCAGATTCTTTCTGAAGCTTTCTTTTATTGGTCATATCAATTGATGAAAATTCATATCTCAAAGGATTTCTTTCCAAGATAAAATTGGTAAAGGCAAAAGTTTTGGAATAATCAAGCATTTTTTGGTAATTGGCATCCGATGGATCATTATCAAACATAGGCTCACATATATCCACTCCTTCAGCTGCCAAGGCAATATCAAAACTATCAGTGGCAGAACACATAGCAAACATAAACCCACCTCCAATCACATAATTTCTAATCTTTTGGGCCACGGCACCTTTTTCCTGAGACACTTTTGCATACCCTAACTCAGAAGCCAAACTTTCAGCATTTTGTTTACTTTCAATATACCATGGAGCCGCTCTATATGCACCATAGAATTTTCCAAACTGACCTGTAAAATCTTCATGATGCAAATGCAACCAATCATACAATGCCAACTTATCATCTAGAACCTCCTCATCATAAACGGTAACATAGGGAATCTCTGCATAACTCAATACCATGGTAACAGCATCATCCCAAGGTTGATTGCCTTTTGGGGAGTAAACGGCTATTTTTGGGGCTTTTTCTAATACTACCGCTTCTTGATTTTTGGACGGACTACTAATTTCATCTAAAATAGCATTGGCCTGTGCAGTGGACAAAATTTCAAATGAAACACCTCTTATTTGGCATTCTTTTCTAATGTTTTCACCATCTGGCAATAAAAAAGATCCTCCCCTATAATTTAAAAGCCACTGTACTTTCTGCTGCTTAGAAAGTATCCAATAGGTGATACCATATGCTTTTAAATGATTTTTTTGACTTTCGGCATCCATCGGAATTAGAATATTAGATGCAAAAGCCTGAACTGATAATAGTATGGTGAAAATTAAAATGAGATTTTTCTTTTTACACTTTAAAAAAAAGAGTGTAAAATTTTGAAATGGCAATCTAATTATGGCTTTAAAAAGGAATATCATTATCATCTGGTTCTAGACCATCGTTCATGGAACTACCAAAAGCTTCATTGGTATCTGGTAAATTCTTTGTTATGAACGGATTTTCATCATTGGCGTTCATTTTAGATTGAAACTCAAAAGGAGAATCAAAATCATCTAAATTATCAAATTTACCCAAATTCCCAATAAATTTAAGCCTAATATTTTCTAGTCCACCATTTCTATGCTTTGCCACAATTAATTCTGCTTGCCCTTGAGTGGGTGAATGCTCTTCATCATCCCATTCATCTATCTTATAATATTCTGGTCTGTAAATAAAAGATACAATATCCGCATCTTGCTCAATTGCACCAGATTCCCTAAGGTCAGATAAAATAGGTCTTTTACTACCTCCCCTGGTTTCAACGGCCCTTGATAATTGAGAAAGTGCAATTACTGGCACTTCCAATTCTTTAGCCAAGGCTTTAAGGTTTCTAGAAATAGTTGATATTTCTTGCTCTCTATTTCCCCCTCCTTTTTGGCTTCCGCCTGCAGTCATTAATTGCAAGTAATCCACAATAATCATCTTTATTCCGTGCTGTGAGGCTAAACGTCTAGCTTTTGCCCTAAGGTCAAAAATGGACAATGACGGTGTATCATCTATAAACAAAGGAGCACTCTCCAATGTTTTTACTTTTACATTTAATTGCTCCCATTCATGCTTTTCCAATCTACCCGTACGTAATTTTTCTGAGGACAGACCTGTTTCTGAAGAAATAAGCCTGGTTATTAATTGTACAGATGACATTTCCAAAGAGAAAAAAGCAACCGGAATATTAGAGTTGACGGCAATGTTCCTTGCCATAGACAACGTCAATGCCGTTTTACCCATACCAGGACGGGCCGCAATAATGATCAAATCACTTGGTTGCCATCCTGATGTCAACTTATCCAATTTATTAAAACCAGAAGGAATACCACTCATTCCTTCTGTATTGGCGATATCTTCAATTCTTTTTTTAGCCTGAATCACTAGATTCTGTGCAGTCTCTGCCGAACGTTTTAAATTGCCCTGACTAACATCATATAATTTCGATTCTGCTCCATCCAACAACTCAAATACATCAGTGGAATCACTGTATGCTTCTTCTATAATTTCATTGGAAATTTTAATCAAGCTTCGTTGAATAAATTTCTGAAGAATTATCCTTGCATGGAACTCTATATGAGCCGAAGATGCTACCTTTTGAGTCAATTTAATCAGGTAAAAATCACCTCCTATGGCTTCTAAATGCCCGTCTTTCCTAAGTTGGGAAGAAACGGTTAATAAATCAACAGGTTCAGAGCTTTCAAACAATTTAAAGATGGCTTCATAAATATGCTTGTGGTTCTCTTTATAAAAGGCATCCGGGCTTAAAATGTCTATAACCTCATCAACACCCTTCTTATCTATCATCATAGCTCCAAGCACAACTTCCTCTAAATCAGTGGCTTGAGGAGGTATCTTGCCTCTTTCCAGGTTAATTACGGAGGATTTGTCAATTCTATGACCAATAATAGGGTTAGGTTTGTCCATGAATACGAATGTATGGAATTAACGTTGAGTTAAGTTATATACTGGATTATTCAATATTAACAAGTGGTCAACAATTTAGGTGTTGATAAGTTACAAATTTATGTTCATAACATAAAAAAACCGTAAAATAATTCTTACGGTTTTTTTAAAACTTTGATATGCCCTATACTTAGCCGTTAAAGACTCCCATTTGGGCATATTTATCCATTCTGTTTTTCACCAATTCTTTTGGTGATAAGTTTTTAAACTCTTCATATGTTTTTGCAATAGCATTGCTAACAGTCTTAAAAATCTTTTCTCTATTGCTATGTGCTCCACCAATCGGTTCTTTTATTATTTCGTCTATTACCTTGAGTTTTTTACTATCTGTAGCCGTTAATTTTAATGCTTCGGCTGCTTTTTCTTTAAACTCCCAACTTCTCCATAAAATAGAGGAACAATTTTCTGGGGATATAACAGAGTACCAAGAATTCTCCAACATAAGCATCTTATCTCCTACTCCAATACCTAGAGCTCCACCAGAAGCACCTTCCCCAATGACAACACAAATAATGGGTACTTTTAAACGTGTCATTTCCAAAATATTTCTAGCAATGGCTTCCCCTTGCCCACGTTCTTCTGCTTCTAAACCTGGATATGCACCTGGCGTATCTATTAAGGTAACTACAGGGACTCCAAATTTTTCAGCAGATTTCATCAACCTTAAGGCTTTTCTATACCCTTCTGGATTTGCCATTCCAAAATTCCTGTATTGTCTGGTTTTGGTATTGTATCCTTTTTGTTGCCCTATGAACATATAGGTTTGATCTCCAATTTTACCAAGACCTCCAACCATAGCCTTATCATCCTTTACATTTCTATCACCATGCAGTTCTAAGAAAGTATCTCCGCAGATGGCATGTATATAATCCATTGTATAAGGTCTACTAGGGTGCCTAGACAATTGTACCCTTTGCCATGCAGAAAGATTCTTATATATATCTTTCCGCGTCTCGGTCAATTTTTTTTCTATTTGCTTGCAGGTTTCCGTTACATCAACATCGCTTTCCTCGCCAATGATCACGCATTTATCCAATTGTTCTTCCAACTCTTTAATTGGAAGTTCAAAATCTAAATACTCCATGAATGTGTATTTTGTTAATTAGTTTGAGATGACAAATATAAAATTTTAATAAGCATTCCCATATGAAGCACTCTTTTTTATGAAATTCTTTATGATACCATTCGCTATCACCGTGGCAAAAATAATTAGAGCACCAACATAAAACTGTGGACTCATTTTTTCTTTGTCCCCTAATATCAAAAAAGCTAGAATTATTCCATAAACAGGTTCCATGTTTACTGAAAGCATTACAGTATATGGGCTTATATGTCTCATAACATGAACCCCTGCTATAAAAGCGTATGCAGTACAGATGGATGCTAACAGCACCAAGTAGAACCAATCATTGATTGTCAATACAAAAAAATCCATATCAATTGTTCCTGAAAACAAAAGGTAGCAACTTACAAAAACCATACCGCTCAACAATTCATAGAATGAAATAATGGATGCTCTATACTGTTTAACATACTTCCCATTTATCAAGGCAAATACGGATGCCAAAAAAGATGCAGTCAATGCCAGTACTATTCCAAAGACATATTCTGTTTCAATTTTAAAAATTATGTAGAGCCCAACAATGACAATACCTCCAAGTAAAACCTCATACCAAATCATTTTACGTTTATACCAAAAAGGTTCTAAAATTGCTGTGAACAAAGCTCCTGTAGACATAATTGCAAGGGTCACTGAAACATTGGACACTTTTATTGCCATAAAAAAGGTAATCCAATGTAGCGCAATGATAATTCCTGTAATCACTAAACCCAACAATACTCGTCTGGGAACTTTTATTGAAAATCCTTTAATCTTTATATAAAGCACCACAAAAACAACAGCAAGAAGCATTCTATACCAAACCAGTGGAATAGCATCTATACTTATCAAGGCTCCTAAAACAGCCGTAAAACCCCATATAAAAATGATAAAATGTAAATGAAGGTAGTTTCTTAATTTATCGTTTGGCATTATTTAGAAGGTAAAAAGCCAAGACACCAAAAATTAGATTAGGAATAATAATGGCCCAAATAGGTGGAAAACCAGCCTGTTCTGCTAATGTACCAAAAACTTTATCAAAAAATATAAAAATAAAAGCCACCCCTATTCCAAAGGCCAAGTTGACCCCCATACCTCCTCTTCGTTTTACTGAAGATACTGCAACAGCAATTATAGTAAGGATAAAAGCTGAAATGGGTAGTGCCCAACGCTTATACTTTACCATTATATACGTATTAATATTTGATGCTCCCTTACTCTTTTGATCTTCTATAAAGGCATTCAACTCAAAAAGGTTTTTGGTTTCTGCTATATAAGATACCGGTGTAAGGTCATTGATCTTAAATTGAAAAAGCGTGTCCAACCTCCTTTTGGTTTGTATTTTTTCAATATCATTTATCAAATTTCGTTTTTTATAAGATGTCAATCGATACAAAGTGTCTTTTGGAACCCAACGAATATTGGCGGCCGTAATTTTATACTCCAATTGATTTTCTTCATTAAAATGCTCAAAGGTAAAATTGTATCCTATTTGCCTTGCAGGGTCAAAACTACTCACATAGATAAAATCGTTCTCATTTAACTGATTAAAAATATTAAGGGTTTCCCTATCCTGCTTTCCTTTCTTTAAATAAGTATATACAAACTCGTTAAAGCCTTCACTTGCTCTTGGCACTAAGAACATTCCCATGAAGAACATTAGAGCGGCAATGATCGATGCTCCGATAAGGTATGGTCTTAAAAACCTCCCAAAGGAGACTCCAGAGCTTAAAATGGCAACAATTTCTGTATTTCCAGCTAATTTAGAGGTGAAGAAAATAATGGAAAGAAAAAGAAAAATAGGAAATAACAAATTCCCAATGACAATGGTGAAATTTACATAGTACATGACTATCTCATTCAAAGGAGCCTCATTATCCAGCATTTTACCTATTTGTTCGGCCAAATTAGCCATAATCCCTATAGGTATGAATAACAACAGCATTACTCCAAAAGTGAGCATGTACCGTTTTAATATGTATTTATCAATAATGGTCAAGGCTACAATCTTTTATCCATTTGTTTTACCATGATATTTTTCCACTCGTAAAAATCACCTGCTAAAATATGCTTTCTGGCTTCACGAACCAACCATAAATAAAAACCTAGATTGTGTATGGTAGCAATTTGTTTGCCCAAATATTCATTGGCCGCGAACAAGTGTCTTAAATAGGCTTTTGAATATTCTGTATCGACAAATGTGATATTCATTTCATCAATAGGAGAAAAATCATCTTCCCATTTTTTATTCTTTATGTTTATGGTGCCATGTGCGGTAAATAACATCCCGTTTCTGGCATTTCTGGTTGGCATCACACAATCAAACATATCAATTCCCAAAGCTATATTTTCTAAAATATTGATGGGTGTTCCCACTCCCATTAAATATCTAGGCTTATCCTCAGGAAGGATTTCGCATACAACTTCAGTCATGGCATACATTTCTTCTGCTGGCTCCCCAACAGATAGTCCCCCAATAGCGTTCCCTTCAGCACCGGCATTGGCAATATATTCAGCAGATTGTCTCCTTAAATCTTTGTAGGTAGAACCCTGTACAATTGGAAAAAAAGTTTGCTCATAATCATAGGCGTAAGGCACTTTGTCCAGATGAGATATACATCTATCTAACCACCTATGTGTCATGTGCATGGAACGTTTCGCATAATTATAATCACATGGGTAGGGCGTGCATTCATCAAAAGCCATAATAATATCGGCACCTATTACACGTTGAATTTCCATTACCTTTTCTGGAGTAAAGAAATGATAGGAACCATCAATATGGGATTTAAACTTCACTCCTTCTTCCTTAATTTTTCTATTGGCAGAAAGTGAATATACCTGGTAACCACCACTATCTGTCAATATATTCCTGTCCCAACCCATAAATTTATGCAAACCACCGGCTTGTTCAATAATCTTAGTTTGGGGTCTTAAATAAAGGTGATAGGTATTCCCAAGAATAACATCTGGGTTAATCTCATCTTTAAGTTCCCTTTGGTGTACTCCCTTTACAGAGGCCACAGTACCTACTGGCATAAAAATAGGAGTCTCTATCTTTCCATGATCAGTGAGGATTTCACCAGCTCTGGCTTTACTTTTTGGATCGGTGTGATGTAAGGTAAATTTCAAATTCTTATTTAAGAAGGCAAAGATAATCAACTGGAGCCCATAACTTCCTTAACAAAAAAATAAAGTTATGTGAATACTTTTAACTTATTTAAAATAGTGGAATTCATATTTGCTTTCCCAGAAGATTGCTACTATTTTTGCGCATAATTAAAACTAAAGACTAAAATGCCAAAAGTAAGCGAGTTACAAGAGATAACCACACAGGTGCGTAGGGATATTTTAAGAATGGTACACAAAGTGAATTCTGGTCACCCAGGAGGCTCATTGGGGTGTACTGAATTTATTGTTGCCCTCTACAATGAAGTGATGGAATTAAAAGAAGGTTTTGATATGGATGGAAAAGATGAAGATTTGTTCTTCTTATCCAATGGTCATATCTCTCCAGTATTTTATAGCGTGTTGGCAAGAAGAGGTTACTTTCCTGTTGATGAATTAAATACCTTTAGATTGTTAAATTCTCGTTTACAAGGCCATCCAACAACTCATGAAGGCTTGCCTGGAGTTCGCATAGCTTCTGGTTCCTTAGGACAAGGAATGTCTGTAGCTATTGGTGCTGCGCAAGCAAAAAAATTGAATAAAGATAGCAACTTGGTATATACCTTACATGGGGATGGTGAGCTACAAGAAGGACAGAACTGGGAAGCTATTATGTATGCAGCTGGTAAAAAAGTAGATAACTTAATTTCTACTATAGACTTAAACGGGCAGCAAATTGATGGTTCAACTGATGATGTACTACCTATGGGGAGTATAAAAGCAAAATTTGAAGCGTTTGGATGGGATGTTCTAGAAATTAAAGACGGTAACGATTTAGACGCTATCTTAAATGGATATAAAGAAGCAAAAAGCAGAACTGGAAAAGGAAAGCCAGTATGTGTTCTTTTATATACAATGATGGGTAATGGGGTAGACTTTATGATGCACACGCATGCGTGGCACGGTAAAGCTCCCAGCGATGAGCAATTAGAAAATGCATTAAGTCAAAACCCAGAAACTTTAGGAGACTACTAAATTCCTCAATTTACATCATTTAAGACAAGAAAACATGAAAAAATATATTGATCAAGGTAAGAACGATACAAGAAGTGGATACGGAGAGGGAATGACAGAATTGGGAAGAACAAACCCAAATGTTGTTGCATTATGCGCGGATTTAGTAGGTTCTTTAAAAATACAAGAATTCATTAATGAAAATCCAGAGCGTTTCTTTCAAATAGGAATTGCAGAAGCCAATATGATGGGTATTGCAGCAGGTCTTACCATTGGAGGAAAAATTCCATTTACAGGTACTTTTGCAAATTTTTCCACTGGAAGGGTTTATGACCAAATAAGACAGTCTATTGCCTACTCTAATAAAAATGTAAAAATATGTGCTTCACATGCAGGCTTAACATTGGGTGAAGATGGTGCAACACACCAAATATTGGAAGACATTGGCTTGATGAAAATGTTACCAGGTATGACAGTTATCAACCCGTGTGACTTTAACCAGACCAAAGCAGCTACCATTGCTATTGCCGAGTATGAAGGACCTGTTTATTTGCGTTTTGGGAGACCCAAAGTAGCAAACTTTACTCCTGTTGACCAAAAATTTGAAATAGGAAAGGCTTTAATGCTTAGTGAAGGAACAGATGTTACTATTATAGCAACAGGACATTTAGTTTGGGAAGCTTTGGTTGCCGCTGAAAACTTGGAAAACCAAGGGATATCTGCTGAAGTAATCAATATTCACACTATTAAACCTTTAGATGATGAAGCTATACTAAAGTCTGTTAGAAAAACAGGTTGTATCGTTACCGCTGAAGAACATAACCATCTGGGAGGTCTTGGAGAAAGTGTTGCACGAGTTCTTGCTACCAAACACCCAACACCACAAGAGTTTGTTGCTACCAATGATACTTTTGGTGAAAGTGGAACACCAGCTCAATTAATGGAGAAATACGGGTTAAACAATAAAGCAATAGAACAGGCCGTTTTAAGTGTGTTAAAGAGAAAATAGTGGTATCATTTTTGTGATACCTCTGTTTTTAATCAATTAAAGAACACATTTATTATGAAAAAAACACTTCTAGTAGCAGTATGTGCTTTAGTAAGCATTACTGCATTTGCACAATCAGGTTCTGGTTTTGGTATTAAAGCCGGCCTCAATTACAATCAAAATGGAGATTTAAGCTTTAAACAACTACAGGCAACAGGAGAGGACATTATTTCTGGTTCAGATGGTAAAATAGGATACCATATTGGTTTCTTTGGAAAACTTGATTTTTCAAAACTATACCTTAGACCAGAAGTTATTTACACCAAGACAAAGAGTGATTACAATTCTAATGGTATTAGTAGTGAGTATGATATTTCTAAATTAGATATTCCAGTACTTTTGGGGTACAAAATCATTGGCCCTTTAAATGTATTTGCTGGTCCAGCATTTCAATATACTTTAAACAATGATTTAAAGGATTTGCAGGTAGAAGATGTTAAAAAAGATTTTACCGTGGGGCTGCACATGGGTCTTGCAGTAAACTTGGGGAATATTGGTGTAGATGTACGTTATGAACGAGGTTTCTCTGATAACGAAGCAGATTTTATTGGAGAAAATGTTACTGGCACCGATATCGAAGGAAGAGTAGACTCTAGACCTTCTCAAATCATTGTTGGATTGTCTTTAAAACTATAATATTATTTCTCTCACATCAAACTGATGTAAAGTATAACACCTAAAAAGCCGTATAAATAATACTATTTATACGGCTTTTATTATGCTATAAATTATTTTTCTTATGAATTATCCGGGTCTAAATAATCAGGAATACCATCTCCATCTGTATCGGGAAAAGTGATATTTCCATTGCCATCTATAATAATTTCATCCCTTGTTAGCGTTCCATCATTATCATCATCTGGATCTCTATGATTTGGAAAAGCTGGAGAAAACAAATCTTCTTCACTCTCTACGTCCGTATTATCATTATTCAGATTACCATCTCCATTTAAATCTTCCATAATAGAAGGGATACCATCATTATCATAATCTGTATCTTCGACATACAAGCCCAAATTTACCTTAAAAATTAAACTTGAATATTGAGGTATACTACCACTTGGTGAGCCATTAAAATACGCAAGACCAGATGGAAAAATCATGAGTCCTATTCCAGAATTGGAAATTGTAGATGTGCCATCATTGTTCACGACTATATCATCTCCAGCTTCTAACATAGAAATTGCGTTTGAATAACCCCTAAGAAAAAAAGGAAGGTACTGCCATTGATAGGTTCCCGTTCCATCAAAAACATCTCCATTCAACAAAGAACCCTCATATTTTAAAAGAGTAGAATCAGCAACCGTGGGACTATTACCCTCTACTCCATCTCTTACAGAAAGGTAATACATGGTATGAGGAATATTATCTTCTTCTTCCAAACCAGAAAAAGTACTGGATGAAACATTAATAATTAGAGACTCCATTTGCTCTTTCAATGGGGTTTTGTCACTATTATCACCAGCAATGGTATCCAAATCAATTATATAATCAAAATTGGCAGGTGGGTTTAAGAATTCCTCATAATTATAAAAATGAGTATTTATATAGGCTTCAATTTCATCAGCATTATCAGTAACCACTTCTGTCAACATTTTTGGTGGAACAACTGTTACGGTCGACCCATCATCTTTCTTACAAGACCAAACTAAAGTTCCTAATAGTATAAATGAATAAAATATCTGTTTTGTTTTCATGCACTTTCTTTTACAAGGGCGCAAGATACAATTTTCCCCTATTTTTGCAGAAAAGGTTAACAAAGATTTACATTATATATGCGCATTGATAAATACTTATGGAGCACTCGTTATTTTAAGACCAGAAATATAAGTACCACAGCATGTAAAAAAGGGCATATAAAAATAAATGGACAAATTGTAAAACCCTCAAGAGAAGTCTTTCCAACGGACAAAATAGTGGTTAGAAAAAACCAAATAAACCATGAGCTTACTGTATTGGACATCCCCAAAAGTAGAATGGGCGCCAAATTAGTCGATATCTATAGAAAAATTACTACTCCCAAAGAGGCTTTTGAGCATAATGAACTTTTAAAATTATCTAAAGATTATTACAGAAAAAAAGGCATGGGAAGACCAACTAAAAAAGATCGTAGGGATATAGATGATTATACAGATGAGTCAGAATAACAACTGTTTCTTTATCTTTGAGTTGAAATAAGGATGTTCATGGAAAACAAAATACTAAACCACGAAGAAATTCAACATAAAGCCAAGCGCATAGCGTATCAAATTTATGAAGCCAATGTAGATGCATCTGAAATTGTCATTGCAGGAATTGATGGTGGCGGACTGAACTTTGCAAAAAAAATACAATCCATTCTTAAAAAAATTACTGATGCCGAAATTACGCTTTGCAAAGTAATGATGAATAAACGTAATCCCTTGGACAGTGGAGTTACTACTTCAATTCCTGAAAAAGATTACAAGGACAAGTCTATTGTCTTGGTTGATGATGTCCTTAACTCTGGAACTACATTGATTTATGGGGTGCATCATTTTTTAAAAACACCTCTTAAACAATTAAAAACCGCCGTTTTGGTCAATAGAAACCATAAAAAGTATCCTGTCAAAGCTGATTACAAAGGAATATCATTATCCACGTCGCTACAAGAGCATATAACTGTTGCGTTTAAACCAAAGAACGATTCTGTATTCTTAGGCTAATTTCTTTTTTATTTCTTCAACAATCTCTTGTGGTGATTTAGCATCACATATGATAGTATGATGGGCCTGAGCATAAAAATGATTTCTTTCAAATAAATGCTTTCCTATAAACTCTGGAAGTTCTGAAGGAGACAAATCCTTAATTAAAGGGCGGTCATCTTTCTCTTTATATAACCTATCCACCAACCCAGCTATAGACACCTTTAGGTAGAACACCTCTTTTGTTTCTGCTACCATAGTTTCCATATTTCCGCTATAACATGGTGTGCCACCACCAGTTGAGAGGATAAAGTCGTTTTTCTCTTCAAAAATTTTCTTTAAAAAAAAGTGTTCTTTCTTTCTAAAAAAAATTTCTCCTTTTTCAACAAACATATTAGAAATGGTAGTTCCCATAGCCTCTTCAATGTAGGCATCCAAATCCAAAAAATCGTAACCTAACTCTTTGGATAAAAGGGTACCCACAGTAGATTTACCACTTCCCATATATCCTATCAGAACAATACGCATATTCAATTTCTTTTTCACAAAAATGATGTAAATCTATCTTAATTCAAAAAAAAAAAAAATTATACACAAAACGCATTGTAAAATAAATTATTGATATTATATTTGCACCCGCTAACCGCAACAGGAGAATAATTAGACCTGGTAGCTCAGTTGGTAGAGCATCTCCCTTTTAAGGAGAGGGTCCTGGGTTCGAGCCCCAGCCAGGTCACTAAAAGTTAAGTCTAGCACTTAACTTTTTTTGTTTATATTACTTTGGAAATTGCCCACGTGGTGAAATTGGTAGACATGCCACCTTGAGGGGGTGGTGTTCGCAAGGACGTGCTGGTTCGAATCCAGTCGTGGGCACATTTTTTTACTTTTTCACAAAATCTTTCTTTCTTATTTAAATCCATCTATTACCACTCCAAGTTATAGTTAAATCTTTACCTTTAGATTTCAATTTTAATAATCAGTATGGGTCTAGAATGGAAAGGCGTAATGCCAGCAGTAACAACTAAGTTCGACAACAATGACGAGCTAGATTTGGAAATGTTCCAAACAAACATAAAAGCACAACTGGATGCAGGCGTGGAAGGTATCATTCTTGGAGGTACTTTAGGAGAAGCAAGTACACTTGCTCCCGAAGAAAAAAGCACCCTCATTAGAGAAACCCTAGAGTTGACAAAAAATAGGGTTCCTACAATTATGAATATTGCAGAACAAACTACCAAAGGAGCTATTGCCGCAGCCCATTCAGCAGAGAAAGATGGCGTTCAAGGCTTGATGTTGCTACCGCCAATGAGATATAAAGCAGATGACAAAGAAACTGTGACTTATTTCTCTGAAATTGCCAGAAATACGAACCTGCCCATAATGCTTTACAACAATCCCATTGATTATGGCATTGAGATAACCTTAGACATGCTTGAGGATTTATCAGAGCACAATAACATCCAGGCCGTAAAAGAGTCCACTAGAGACATTTCCAATATAACAAGAATACGGAAACGCTTTGGAAACAGATATAGTATTCTTACTGGTGTGGATACACTTGGCATGGAAAGCTTGGTCATGGGTGCTGATGGTTGGGTTGCTGGTCTTGTCTGTGCATTTCCTAAAGAAACAGTGGCCATTTACAAATTGGTAAAAGCTGGTAGGCTTGAAGAAGCTTTAGAAATATACCAATGGTTCTTGCCATTGTTAGAGTTAGATGTAAGTACCAAACTGGTCCAAAATATTAAATTAGCAGAAGTACACACTGGTATAGGCACAGAGAATGTAAGACCTCCCAGATTGCCTTTAGCAGGAAAAGAAAAAGAAAGCGTATTGTCTATTCTCAAAAAAGGATTGGAGACGAGACCTAAGCTTCCTAATTACCACTCCATCTAACATATTCGTAACTGAATAAAATATAAAAAGACGTTATTTTTATATCTCTAACCACAATTAAAAAATGATTACAGGAAAAAATTATATTGGCAACCAACTAGTAAGTTCCAAAAAAACGTTTAAAACTTTTAATCCAAAAAATAATACTGAAAATCCCAGTGAGTTTTTCGAACCTTCATCTGAGGATATCAATAAAACAGTTGCCTTAGCATCTCAAGCTTATTATACCTATAAAAATACAAGCGGAGCTCAAAAGAGTAATTTCCTAAATGCAATAGCTGACGAAATTTTAGCTCTTGGGGATGAATTAATTTCAATGTACACGCAAGAATCTGGTTTACCAGAAGGAAGGGCTATTGGCGAACGTGGTAGAACCATGGGGCAATTGCGTCTTTTTGCAAATTTAGTTGCAGACGGTTCCTGGCTAGAAGCTTCAATTGATACTGCCCAACCCAATAGAGAGCCTTTACCTAAAGCTGATATTCGAAAAATGTTAGTACCCACTGGTCCTGTAGTTGTTTTTGGGGCAAGTAATTTTCCATTAGCATTTTCAACTGCTGGGGGAGATACAGCATCTGCCTTGGCATCTGGATGTCCAGTCATTGTAAAATCACACCCAATGCATGCAGGAACTGGCGAATTGGTTTCTGGAGCTATCATAAAAGCTGCCCAAAAAACAGGAATGCCAGAGGGCGTTTTTTCCAATCTAAACAGCAGCGGTATAGAAGTCGGCGTGGAATTAACCAAACATCCATCTGTTAAATGTATCGTCTTCACAGGAAGTTTCAATGGTGGAAAAGCCTTATTTGATATTGCAAACAACCGACCAGAACCCATCCCTGTATTTGCAGAAATGGGAAGCATAAACCCAGTCGTCCTTTTACCTGAAGCAATCGCAAATAATTCTGAAGGTCTCGCTCAAAACTTAGCAGGCTCCATCGCTTTAGGAGCCGGACAGTTTTGTACTAGCCCTGGTTTAATTCTAAGTATTAAAAGTGATGCACTTAATAATTTAACCCAAAATCTAGCAAAGTTGCTTCAAGATATGGATGCTTCATGTATGTTGCATCCCAACATAAAACGAACCTTTACAAAAAACCATTCCGATGTAACTTCACAAGATCATATTTCAGTGTTGACCAATTCATCCAATGGCGTAGCAGTGAATTTTGTTGAACCTCAATTGGCAACTGTACAAGGCAGTGAGTTCATAAAGAATCCCACCTTACACAAAGAAGTATTTGGTCCTTTCTCCTTAATTGTTCAGTGCAAAGATGAGCAAGAACTTCTTGAAGTTGTTTCTTCTTTAGAAGGGCAATTAACAGCTACTTTAATGGCAGAGGACAAGGAATTATCAAAATATCCAGAACTCATTAACCATTTGTTGGAAAAAGTAGGTCGATTGATTCATAACGGCATGCCTACAGGTGTAGAAGTTTGTCCATCCATGCAACATGGAGGACCTTACCCTTCTACAACAGACGGTAGGTTTACTTCAGTAGGAACTGGCGCTATTAAACGTTTTGTAAGGCCGTTGAGCTATCAAAATTGGCCTCAGGACCTGCTGCCTGAAGAATTAAAGAATGACAATTCATTGGGTATTTTTAGATTAGTGAATGGTACATTTTCACAAGACACTATTTAAATATGAAAAGAATCCTGTTATTCGTATTGATTATGTCTGTCGCTTGTAAAGAAAGGCATTCAAATCAATATAATACAGGTACAGCGTTAAAGCATATAATTGAAAAATACCAAGACCACAAAGGGTATGATGAAAAAGAATATCCTTTGGGTCTTTTCACAAAGGACCATCATAAAAAAAGAGCGGATTTTGCAAAAAGCATACTAAAAAAACTTTCAGATATTAATGTTGATGACCTAAGTGAAACTGACAATATATCTGCAGAACTTTTAAAATTTGTTCTTCAAAATCAGATTGATAACTTTGAGTTTAAGGAGTATTTAAATCCACTGCTTTCAGATTCTGGTTTTCATGTGAGCTTTCCGTATATGGTAAAACCATTGACCAACTATGAAAAAACTAAGGAATATTTAAACAAATTAAATGCCCTTCCTCTACTCGTAGACCAACAATTGCAAAATATTTCTGAAGGATTACAAAAAGGTGTTTCTCAACCCAAAGTAATTTTCAAAGGGTATGAGTCTTCTTATAATGCTCATATCGTCAAGAATTATGAGGAAAGTTTTTTCTATTCGCCCTTTAAAAATCTACCCGAACAATTAACTACAGCACAACAAGATTCGGTTCTAACAGCAGCTAAATTAGCTATTGAAACTAAGGTAATTCCTCAATTTAAGCGAATCAAAACATTTTTTGAAGAAGAATATCTACCCAATACAAGAACTACCATTGGCGTTTCTGAAACTCCCAACGGAGCTGCATATTATCAACATAAAATTAATTTCTATACGACCAGTACCGACTATACTGCAGAGGACATTCATAATATTGGTCTTGCCGAAGTAGCCCGAATTAGGTCGGAAATGGAAAAAATTATCCAAGAATTAAATTTTGATGGAACTTTTACTGATTTTTTAAAATTCTTACGAACGGATGAGCAATTCTATGCCAAAACGCCAAAAGAACTCTTAATGATTGCCAGGGATATGGCAAAAAGAGTAGATGGGCAACTTCCTAAGTTTTTTAAAACCTTACCACGTAAGCCGTATGGGATTGCCCCCGTTCCAGACGCTATTGCACCAAAATATACCGGAGGACGTTATGTAGGAACTTCTGCTACCAGTACAGAACCGGGATATTATTGGGTAAATACCTATAATCTCCCTAGTAGACCATTGTACACGCTTCCTTCGCTTACCGTTCATGAAGCGGTTCCTGGACATCATTTACAAGGGGCACTAAATTCCGAGTTAGGGGACAGCATCCCACAATTTAGAAAAAACTTATACCTATCTGCCTATGGTGAAGGATGGGGTCTTTACTCAGAATTCTTAGCTGAAGAAATGGGTATGTATACCACCCCTTACGAGCATTTTGGAAAACTGACCTATGAAATGTGGCGCGCCTGTAGATTAGTAGTGGATACTGGAATACATGCAAAAGGATGGTCAAGAGAACAAGTGGTAGACTACATGGCAAGCAACACCGCTTTATCACTTCATGAAATAAATACGGAAACGGATCGATACATTTCATGGCCAGGTCAGGCCTTATCCTATAAAATGGGAGAAATAAAAATTAGGGAATTACGCAAAAAAGCTGAAAATGAACTTGGAAACAAGTTCAACATAAGAGAATTTCATGAAATAATCTTAGAACAAGGCACAGTAACTCTTTCTACCTTGGAGAAAAGAGTCAACACCTATATATCCCAAACAAAAAATGAATAGCTACACTTTTAGTTGTATTGATGCCCATACTTGTGGAAACCCAGTACGCTTGGTGAAAATGGGAGGCCCAAAACTCAATGGGAGATCCATGAGTGAAAAGCGACAACATTTTTTAAAAGAGTTTGATTGGATTAGAAAAGGGTTGATGTTTGAGCCACGTGGCCATGATATGATGAGCGGTAGCATACTTTACCCTCCCAGCAATCCAGAAAACGATTTTGGCGTACTGTTTATTGAAACAAGTGGCTGCTTGCCCATGTGTGGACATGGAACTATTGGCACCGTTACCATTGCCATAGAAGAAGGGCTAATACTCCCAAAAAAACCAGGTTTATTGAGAATGGAAACACCCGCCGGACTGGTGAAAATAAATTATACTCAGAAAAAAAATAAAGTCACTTCAGTAAGGCTGACCAATGTAAAATCGTATTTAGCTGAAGAAAATATTAACGTTGTATGTCCTGATTTAGGAAACCTTTCCATAGATGTTTCTTATGGGGGTAATTTTTATGCCATTATAGATGTACAGAAAAATTTTCAAGGATTAGAGCATTACAATGCAGAACAATTGATTAAATGGAGTAGGGTTTTAAGGGACAACATAAATACTGCCCATACTTTTATTCACCCAGAGGATAATTCCATCAAAGGATTAAGCCACATTCTATGGACAGGAAAAACCATTTCATCTAAAGCAACTGCAAGGAACGCTGTTTTTTATGGAGATAAAGCTATTGACCGTTCCCCTTGCGGCACTGGTACATCTGCCCGTATGGCACAGTGGCACGCCAAAGGAAAGCTGAAAATAGGAGAGGAATTCATACATGAAAGTATTATTGGCAGTCAATTTATAGGACGGATTGAAGAAGAAACGGTTATTGGCGATAAGAAAGCCATTGTTCCCAGCATAGAAGGTTGGGCAAGAATTTACGGCTATAATACGATTATCATAGATGATGAAGATCCTTACGCAGAGGGTTTTCAGGTAATTTGATGCTGTTTTGCACCAAATTATACTGAACTTGTTTCAATATCTCATTAAATGTAAACTACGTGAGTAAAAATGTTACTGTTATAGGAGGAGGAATTATTGGGCTAAGCTGTGCCTATTACCTATTAAAGGAGGGGCATCAAATTACCGTTATAGATAAATCTGACCTTAAAGGCGGTGCATCTTATATCAATGCAGGGTATTTAACACCTAGTCATATTATACCCTTGGCTTCACCCGGCATGATGGCAAAAGGCATTAAATGGATGTTCAATAGCAGTAGTCCTTTTTATATGAAACCCCGTTTGGATATGGATTTTATAAAATGGGCTTGGAACTTCAATAAATCATCTACCAAAGCCAATGTAGAAAAGGCAATTCCATTAATTAAAGACATCAACCTATTGAGTAAAGAACTGTATACTGATTTATACAATTCTAAAGATTTGGGTGATTTTCATTTTGATAAAAAAGGCCTCTTAATGCTCTACAAAACAAAAAAAGAGGGCAAACATGAAAAAGAAGTAGCCAAAAGGGCAAAAAACATTGGCTTGGAAGTCAAAGAACTTACTTTGAACGAACTCAATATCCTACAACCCAACTTAAGCAAGGAGCTATTAGGGGCAGTGCATTACCAATGTGATGCCCATACCACACCTCCAGAATTCATGGGAAAATTGGAAACATATTTAAGAGAACAAGGCGTCCTATTTAAAACGAATGAAGAAGTACTTGATTTTAATTTAAGTAATGAATCTGTTAAAGAAGTAGTCACTAACAAAGGAACGTATCCTCTTGAAGAATTGGTCTTGGCATCTGGTTCATGGAGTCAAAAATTAGCTAAAAAATTAAGCCTTACTATTTCTGTACAAGCAGGAAAAGGATACCGTATCAATGTAAATAGAACTACTCCCATAAAGTTACCGGCAGTTCTGCTGGAAGCGAAAGTTGCTGTTACCCCCATGAAAGGCTTTACACGCTTTGCTGGAACTATGGAATTTTCGGGCATAGATAATACCATTAGAAAAGAAAGAGTGGCAGCTATAGGCAATGCTGCCAGCGCTTACTATGAAGATTTTAAAATTACCCCTCAAGAAAAAGCAGCCGCCCAATTTGGGTATAGACCTGTTTCGCCAGATGGGCTACCGTATATTGGGAGAACCTCAAAATATAAAAACCTAAGCATAGCAACTGGACATGCCATGATGGGTTGGAGCTTGGGTCCGGCTACGGGCAAATTGATTTCAGAAATTATAACAAATAAAAAACCATCTATGCGCATAGATGGTTTTCATCCAGAACGTAAGTTCTAGTATCGTGTATTTGCTTTTAAGAAGTGTGCCTATTCTAATTCTCTCACTTTCACATCCCTGAACCACACACCTGCACCATGATCTTGTAATGCTAAATAGCCTGAGTTTGTATTACCATAATCAGGATAATCATTCCATTTTCCACTATTTCTTTTGGCTTTCCAATCATCGGTATACTTATCAAAGGCCACAATTTTTTCTCCATTGAGCCAGTGTTCTACTTTTCCATTGTCAAAAATAATTTTAGTAGTGTTCCATTCTCCAACGGGTTTTAGTACTTTCTTATCATTTGCCAAATGCATTGCATAATTGGCACCAGTTTTTTGCCAATCTTCTAATGGGTGAGGAAAACCTACATCATCTAAAATTTGATACTCAGGTGCTGTTTGATATGGTGAATGGTATATGGTATCTTCAACTACATGGTAAAAAACACCACTATTGCCTCCTTCACTTATTTTCCATTCCAAACTAAGCTCAAAATTATCATATTGCTTCATTGAGATAATATCACCGCCCACATCCCCGGCCTCTCCAAAACATTCAATAACACCATCTGCAATTTTCCAATTACCTGGCAATGATTCCTGATTGTAACCTCGCCAGTGTTTGACATTCATTAAAGAAATCCATTCGTTGAATGACTCAGGGACTACTTCAGTCACGACAACCTCTATATCTTTCTTCTTTTCTTCTTTGCAAGCCAATACCATTAGACCCAAACCAAAAATCACAATTATTTTTCTCATTTATGATGAATTTATTTAATCATTCCATTCCAAAATATAGCTGCCATAGCCATATCAATTTATTCAAAAAAAATGAGCTCACCTAATCAGATAAAAAACTTTATTTTAGAAGACCATCAAGCAACAATCTAATCTTAGAGCTATTCCAGTCTGCTGCCCCAGTTTCTGCAATAATAATATGCCCTTCTTTATTGATGACGTAGGTTGTTGGTATCACTTTGGAGTCCAAAACATCGGGGGCTTTACTACGAGAAAAATAAACAGGGAAGTTATATTCCTTTTTTGTTAGGAAATTTTTGACTTTCTCCACATCATCTTGAGCAACCATAACAAAAGTGACCTTATCACCATAATCATTATAAAGTTCTTGTATACTTGGCATTTCTGCAACACAAGGTGGACACCATGTAGCCCAGAAATTCACGAAAATCACTTCTCCCTTTTCATTTTCAAAATCAAAGGGGTTTCCATTTACGTTCACCAGTTCCCATTGATACGTATCTAATGGCATTTGCATTTCTTCTTTGATTATTGCCGCACTGCTTGCAAGGAGTCTGCTCGCAAATACTTTAACACGAAATCCTATTGGTGTAAATATGAACAGCAAGAGCCCTATTAAAATTAAGGCATTTACAATTTGTTTTCTTTCTAACTTCATAGGCTTAGATTACACTAATTTGCAAGAAGGGCATCTATAACTTTATGCACCTTTCCACTATTCCAACTGGTAATATCATCTTCATAGATTACAATATTCCCCTTTTGATCAATAAGATAGGAAGATGGCACTTTTTTAGAGTTTATTGGCATTTTCTCCCCAATGATAAGATATGTAACAGGAAAAGTATATTTATTTTTTTCCATGAATTCTTCAACTGGTGGTTTTTCTTCATTGGTAATAATGTAAAAATCTACTTTATTTCCATAAATATCATATAATTTTTGGATTCCCCTTAACTCGGCATGGCAAGGAAGCTTCCATGATGCCCAAATACTTATGAAAATTACATTTTCTCTAGACTTTTCAAAATTAAAGAAACCCCAATCAGCATCTTTCAATTTCCAATCATAATCTACAATACGGGTTCTTTCAGCTTCAACAATTATTTTGGGGCTCGACGCAAACAATCTATGTAACCAAACCTTTCCATAATACCCCATTGGAGTAACAAAAAAGGAAACTACAAATGCTATTAGCAATACATTTAAAACTGTTTTCTTTTTACTATTCTTCATTTAGTGTAGGTTTCCTCAAAACTAAAAAACTCCTGAATACCGATAGCTATCGGTTCAGGAGTTTTGTTAACAATTTGTTAAGATTTAATCCTTATACGGCATTTTCCCTTTTTATTACATTCAATGCAGACCCCTCATTGTACCATTCAATTTGTGATTGGTTATAAGTATGATTCAACATGATTGCATCTACAGTACCATCTGCATGTACTGCTTCCAACGTCAATTGTTTTCCTGGTGCAAATTCGTTTAAATCTGTAAAGTTGAATGTATCATCTTCTAGAATCAAATCATAATCCGCTTCATTGACAAAAGTTAATCCCAACATCCCTTGTTTTTTAAGGTTTGTTTCATGGATACGAGCAAATGATTTTACAATGACCGCAGCAACACCTAAATGGCGTGGCTCCATAGCTGCATGCTCACGAGAAGAACCTTCTCCATAATTGTGATCTCCCACAACTATAGATTTAATACCAGCCGCTTTATAAGCACGTGCAGTATCTGGTACTGGAGCAAATTCTCCTGTTAGTTGGTTTTTCACCTTATTCGTCGCCTGTCCATATGCATTTACTGCACCTATTAAGCAGTTGTTAGAGATATTGTCTAAATGCCCACGAAAACGCAACCAAGGTCCGGCCATAGAGATATGATCTGTTGTACATTTTCCAAATGCTTTAATTAATAATTTTGCTCCATTTATTTCATTGCCCAATGGCTCAAAAGGAGTAAGTAATTGCAATCTTTCTGATGTTGGAGAAACTACAACTTCTATTCCGCTACCATCAGCTATTGGCGCAACAAACCCTGCATCTTCAACAGCAAATCCTTTTGGTGGCAACTCAATCCCCGTTGGTTCCTTCAACAGCACTTCTTCTCCATCTTGGTTGATCAAGGTATCTGTTAATGGATTAAAATCCAAGCGTCCCGAAATTGCAACAGCCGCAACCATTGATGGCGATGCTACAAACGCATGCGTATTTGGATTTCCATCTGCTCTTTTAGAGAAATTACGGTTGAATGAATGTATAATAGTATTTTTTTCTTGCTTATCCGCTCCTTCTCTTGCCCATTGACCAATACAAGGGCCACAAGCATTGGTGAATATTTTTGCATTTAAGTCCTCAAAAATTTCTAACAGACCATCACGTTCTGCAGTATAACGTACTTGTTCGGAACCTGGATTGATGCCAAATTCCGCTTTGGCAACAATACGGTTATCTACGGCTTGTTTAGCAACAGATGCGGCTCTTGATAAATCCTCATAAGAGGAGTTTGTACATGAACCTATAAGTCCCCATTCAACTTTTAAAGGCCAATCATTCTTGGTTGCTTTTTCTGTCATTTCACCAACAGGCGTAGCCAAATCTGGTGTAAAGGGACCATTTATATGAGGTTTTAATTCATCTAAATTAATTTCAATTACTTGGTCAAAATAGTTTTCTGGATTTGCATATACTTCATCGTCACCTGTTAAATAAGCTGCAACTTCATTTGCTGCATCTGCAACTCCGTCACGTTCTGTAGCGCGTAAATAGCGCTCAATAGAAGCATCATATCCAAAAGTTGATGTTGTTGCCCCAATTTCAGCACCCATATTACAAATAGTGCCTTTCCCTGTTGCTGACATCGCTATTGCTCCTTCACCAAAATATTCTACGATGGCTCCAGTTCCTCCTTTTGTAGTTAAAATTCCAGCAACTTTTAAAATCACATCTTTAGATGCTGTCCATCCAGATAATTTTCCAGTTAATTTTACACCTATTAATTTAGGGAATTTTAATTCCCAAGGCATCCCTGCCATTACATCTACTGCATCTGCACCACCAACACCTATCGCAATCATTCCCAATCCACCAGCATTTACTGTATGAGAATCTGTTCCTATCATCATTCCACCAGGGAATGCATAATTTTCCAATACTACTTGATGAATAATTCCTGCTCCTGGTTTCCAAAAACCAATACCATACTTATCCGATACCGATGCCAAAAAATTAAACACCTCACTACTTGTATTCAACGCATTTTGCAAATCCTTGTCAGCACCTATTTTTGCTTGAATCAGGTGATCACAATGCACTGTGGTAGGAACTGCTACTTTTGGTTTACCAGCTTGCATGAATTGCAATAAAGCCATTTGTGCCGTTGCATCTTGACATGCAATACGGTCTGGTGCAAAATTTACATAATCCTTTCCTCTCCCAAATGCTTTGGAAGGTGTACCATCCCATAAATGAGAATATAAAATTTTCTCTGAAAGAGTTAAAGGTTTACCAACAATTTCCCGTGCTTTATCTACACGTTCTGCCATGTTGGCGTAAACCTTTTTAATCATATCAATATCAAAAGCCATATGAAGTCTATTTTAAAATTGGTAATTACACAAAATTAAGAAAATCCGCAGTGGGAATAAAATTTTTTGATGTAGGAATATGGTAATTTTTAAGATGTAATTTAAGAAAATCCTAAAGCAATTTAAGAATAATATCTTCTTCTGATACTCCTTCTGCCTCTGCCTTATAGTTTTTAATAATTCTATGCCGTAATATTCCCATGGTAACTGCTTGTACATCTTCTATATCCGGAGAGAACTTTCCGTTTATTGCGGCATGTGCTTTTGCTCCCAAAATAAGGTTCTGGGAAGCTCTTGGTCCTGCACCCCAATCAATATATTGTTTTACGTAATCTGAAGATGATTCTAAATTAGGACGTGTACGGTTCACTAAATTAACTGCATAGGACACTACATTGTCCGGAACAGGGATTCTACGCACCAGATGTTGTACTTCAATAATTTCGGCTGGACTGAACATTGAATTTATTTGAACAGTATCATCTGAAGTGGTTTTTTTTACTATTTCAATTTCTTCTTCAACGGAGGGGTATTTCAATTCAATCGCAAACATAAAACGATCCAATTGTGCTTCTGGTAACGGGTATGTTCCCTCTTGTTCTATTGGGTTTTGGGTTGCCAAAACAAAAAAAGGCAACTCTAATTTATATTGTTGACCAGCAATGGTAACAGAACGTTCCTGCATGGCTTCTAGTAAAGCAGCCTGTGTTTTTGGCGGTGTACGGTTTATTTCATCCGCTAAAATAATATTGGAAAAAATAGGCCCTTTAATAAACTTAAAGTTTCTCTTCTCATCCAAAATCTCACTTCCCAATATGTCACTGGGCATTAAATCTGGCGTAAACTGGATGCGTTTAAAATTTAATCCCAAAGTTTGGGCAATGGTATTTACCATCAATGTTTTTGCCAAACCCGGCACCCCAATAAGCAGGGAATGCCCTCCTGTGTAAATGGATAATAGTATTTGATCCACTACCTCTGTTTGACCAACAATAACCTTAGCTATTTCTTGCCTAAGGGCTTTATGTTTTTCAACCAAGTTTTTAATAGCGGTAACGTCTGACATGCATTTTATTCTTTTACCCAATTATTAGCAAATTCACAACTCTTGTTTGCTTCATTTACACTAATATAAGTATCTTTTATATGCTCATCCATCCATTCCTTAATAGCATTGAACTGTTTTTCTCTAAGTGCCAATTCTTGGATTTTAAGATAATCTTGGGCAAAATCAGCAACATGTTCATCATACCTATTAGAAATCTTATATATTTTATATTTTACCCCTCCACCTCTTTCATCCTCTTCCATAATTGGTCTGGAAATCTCATCATCCTTTAAATTTCTAACTTGATTGTACAATGATGGATCCATATTAGTCAACTCAAAACGAGCACTATAATCTATGGGGTTTCGCAACACACCACCATCATACTTCGTTTCTTTTTCATCAGAAAAATTAAGCGCAGCTTCGGCAAACGTAAATTGTCCGTCCAAAATACCCTGACGAATACTGTCCAATTCCATTTTTACGACATTAATAGCTTCCTGAGGCACCTCAGGAGACATTAAAATATGACGTAAATCCAGCTCTTGTCCTCTTATTTTTTCAATATAGATAATGTGATAGCCAAACATAGTTTCAAAAGGTTCAGAGATTTCACCTTCTTGCAAGCTAAAAGCAACATCCTTAAATTCTTTTACAAATCCTGTTTCTTTTGTAATACTATAAAAACCTCCAGTAGATTTTGATCCTGTATCTTGAGTGTATAAGATAGCTTTAACCTTAAAACTAGAACCATTATCCAAAACATCCGCTCTAATAGTATTCAGTCTATCTATCACCTTTTGTTTCTCTTCATCTGTAGCCTTAGGCTCTTTAACTATTTGAGAAATTTCTAGTTCCGCACCAAAAACTGGCCTGTCCTTTTCTGGGATTCTATTAAAAAATTGACGAATCTCTTCTGGCGTCACTTCTATTTCATTTACAATATTAGATTGCATTTTTTCAGAAAGCATTCTTAGCTTATTAATTTTATAAAGCTCTTCTCTGAAGCTTTCAGCATCCTCTTTTTTATAAAATTTAAGCACCTTTTCCATTGAGCCTATCTGTTGTACCAAGGATTGTATCTGCCTATCACTCGTTGCATTTACTTCATCGTCCGATACCAATATACTATCCTGTACCGCCTGATGTGCATACAAACGATCCTCCATTAATTTCCCCAAAAGGCTGCAACGCGTAACATCTTCTGTAGACACGCCTTGACTTCGAAGATCTATCAAGGTTTTTTCTACATCAGAATCCAATATTACATAGTCTCCAACAACAGATGCAATCCCATCCAATTTTATTTTTTTGAAATTGTTTGTGGAATCTTTCTTAATATCCCCAGCTTCCTCTACTACTACATCTTGTGGTTCTACTTGCGTATCTGGTTTCTCATCGGTTTCTTGGGCAAATCCAATTACCGAGAAAAATAATCCCAAAATAAACATGATTGTTTTATTTGTTTTTTTCATAAACCTCAAATTCATTCTTTTTAATGGCTTCATCAATAATTTCAGTTTCCAATTTTCTGCCGTATTGCAATTTCCTTCTATTCGAAAGAACTTGTCTAATCGTAGGTTCTATATATTGTAGAGGTGCAATATCATTAACCTCTAAAATATCGGTAACCATCGCCAAATATACCCCTAATGAATCCTGCAATTCAAAAAATTGTGATTTTTTTAAGTATCTACGCTCATTTTCATAGGTCAAAGATGGTATTTCATCAATTACCCTAGAGGATGGTATCCATAGAGAATCATTAAAGTGAAGCTTCTTAAATTGCACTCCTATAGAATCCAAATAGGCAACATCAGCCTCTTTAAAATCTTTTAATCTTTTAATTACCTCTCCTTTGTTCATAAACTGTAAAGGCAATTCTATAAAACGAAGGGTAACTATTTTTTCTTTTAGCTTAAAATTTTCTTTTTCCTTTTCATAAAAACCATTCAAGTCTGCTGTATTGATAACTGAATCCGGCGAAAGTTGCACTAAGGCTTCTTTATATGCTCGGGTATAAAGGTCACTTCTATAATCATTGACCAACTGATCATACTCGGCTAGTTTATCTTCTGGTAGATTTATTTTAGCCTTGGACATCATCAATTGTTTAACCGCCCATGTGTTAATATAATTGGTCACAAATGAAGCACTATCTCCTTTGGACATATTATTATTTAAAAGCAATTGCACATCTTCTTTGAACAGGTATACATCCCCAACACGAGCCAAGGGCTCCCTAACCTCTTTCTTTCTAAAAAAAGAATCACAGGATAGCAAGCACACCATCAAAAAGATGGATAAAAAAAATAATACTGACCTATGTCTATCTCTTTTTAAGAATTGCATCCCGCAAAAATAACAATTACATTATCTTGCACAAGCTATAAAATGGTTGATTAACACATTTTTAGTACAAGCAAGGTGCAATATTCATTAAATTAGTAGGGGAACAATACCAATTTAATTATAAAAAATGAAGTATTCGACAGAAATTATAATAAATCTCCCAAGAATGGAATTTATTGAAAAACTGGACAGCCTTGAGAATATGAAACATTGGCAACGTGGTCTTGTCAATTATGAATTACTATCCGGAACTTTAGGACAAGAAGGAGCTCGGATGAGTTTAAATTACAAACTGGGAAAACGAGAAATGTTCTTGATTGAAACTATTATAAAAAGAAATTTTCCTGATGAATTCCACGCAACATATGATGCCAAAGGTGTACACAACATACAAAAGAACTATTTTAAAGAAGTGGATGAACATACTACCAAATGGGTTTCAGAAAGTGAATTCCAATTTTCTGGACTTATGATGAAAATAATGGGGTTTTTAATGCCTGACGCATTTAAAAAACAATCCCGTAAATATGCTGAAGATTTTAAAGCCTTTGCAGAAAACGGAATTTCCGTCAGGAATAATAAAAAAATAAACTAAACCAACATTGAATAGAAAAATTAAATTGATTTGGGACTTTAGAGGGGTTTCTGCCAGTAAAACTGCTCAGCACCATGAGATACACCTTAAAGAATATATTGTTTTAAATCATTTAGAACTTAATATTACGGGGCATCATGACATAAGTGAGATGCACAGCATAGCTTATATGGTGGTCACTGAAACACAAATGATCAGTATAAGAGATGCCTTGAAACCACATCGTGGTGAAGTATATGAAGATTAAAGAAAAAACCAAACCGACTTGAAAAAATACCTTTTTATCCTCTTTGGATGTAGTATGCTTTGGATTTCTTGCAAAAACAGAAACCCCATCAATCCATTGGAATTGGTCTTAACTTCCAATCACCCAAAAATAAAAAAAGTGATGGATAGCGTAATATCGCATGAAGTACAAATACGTTATACACGAATCAACCGAAAAAACGATAGTGTAGTTTTTACCGAATATGATTACCAGGTAAATGACAAAACATACTTTTACCCTGCCAGTACAGTAAAATTACTTACTGCCGTGCTGACATTAGAAAAACTTAATACCATTGACACACTTACCAAGAACACTCGTTTTTATATTGAGGGAGATACCCTAGAGACTACATTTGCAAATGAAATTATTAAAATTTTTGCAGTCAGTGACAACGCCTCTAACAATAGGCTAGTAGAGTTTTTAGGCCAAAATGAGATTAATGATAAACTAAAGAGTAAGGGAATAGATGGGGTACGAATTTCACATCGGTTATCAACAGCCAATGCAGATGAAATCACTACCAAACCTTTGGTAATATATCTTAATGACAGCACAACAAGCACAACAAGCACAATTATCAATACCTCAGCTATTCCATTAGGAATTAAAGGCGTACTAAAGGGCAAGGGATTCATGGAAGATGGCTTACTACAAAAGGAACCATTTGATATGAGCCTTAAAAATCACTACTCTATTGCTGCACAACACAATGTTTTAAAACGCATTGTTTTTCCGAAACAATTTAATGAAACAGAACAATTTCAAATAAGTGAGACACAGTATGAGTTTCTATTGAGAGCCATGTCCAACCTACCCAAAGATGCAGGATATGATTCAGAAATTTATCATGACAATTATGGTAAGTTTTTTATTTATGGGGATTCTAAAGAGAATATTCCGGACTATATAAAAATTTACAATAAAATAGGATTTGCTTATGGCACCGTAACCGATTGTGCCTACATAGTGGATTCAAAAAATAATGTGGAATTTATGGTAACGGCTACTCTTTTAGTGAACAAAAATGGTATTTTTAATGACAACACCTATGAGTTTGAAGAAATTGGGCTTCCTTTTTTAGCACAATTAGGCAGAGAACTATATAATTATGAATTGAATAACCAGTAGTTAGTTGTTAGTTGTTAGTTGTTAGTTGTTAGTTGTTAGTTGTTAGTTGTTAGTTGTTAGTTGTTAGTTGTTAGTTGTTAGTTGTTAGTTGTTAGTTGTTTAAACTATGAAAATGAAAAACATAATATCGATACTTGCACTCCTATTTTTAATTTCTTGTGGCAAAACAAGAGAAGACTCTAAAGTAAATTTTCCAAAAATTCAAGAAATGGCAGAAAACATCCCCAACAAAGAAAATGTATGGGTTTTTATCATGGCTGGGCAATCTAATATGGCTGGAAGAGGCATAGTAGCGCCACAAGACACGTTGCCAAACCCAAGAATTTTTTCCATAAATTCTAAAGATGAATTGATATTAGCCAAAGAACCGCTACACTTCTATGAATCAAATTTAATAGGGTTAGATTGTGGTTATTCCTTTGGAAAAACCCTTTTAGAGCATGTACCGGACAGTGTTTCACTTATGTTATTACCTACGGCAATTGGCGGCAGTTCTGTTTCACAATGGGCAAACGACTCCATTTATAGAAATGTACAATTACTATCCAATTTTAAAAAGAAAGTAGCCATTGGTAAAAAACACGGCACTATTAAAGCCATCTTATGGCATCAGGGAGAAAGTGATGCCAATTCACATGACATTCCACTATACAAAGACAAACTTTCTGCCCTCTTCAATACTTTTAGAACCACAATCGGTAATGATTCGCTGCCTATAATTTTAGGAGAATTAGGTGCTTATTCTAAAAACCCTGAAGAATGGGGTGCCATCACTAAAATTATCAATGAATTTCCATCCTTTGACGCAAATACAAGTGTAATAAAATTATCAGATTTAAAAGATAAAGGCGACAAAATTCATTTTAACACTGAAGGATTTAGAATAATGGGAAAACGTTATGCTGAAGCCTATTTTGCCACTAAAGAATAAGGTTATTTTACAGGCTCTCCATACAAATCAAAATCAGCAGCCTCTGTGATTTTAACCTGAATATACTCCCCTGTTTTTATATAATGCTTGGTAGCATCTATGAGAACTTCATTGTCAACATCGGGTGAATCAAATTCGGTCCGACCTACAAAGTAATTCCCTTCTTTCCTGTCAATAACACATTTAAAAGTTTTCCCTATTTTTTCTTGATTCAGTTCCCATGAAATTTGTGATTGCAATTCCATAATTTCATTGGCACGTTCTTGCTTCACTTCCTCCGGAACATCATCTTCTAAATTATAAGCATGAGTGTTTTCTTCATGGCTATAGGTAAAACAGCCTAAACGTTCAAAACGCATTTCCGACACCCAGTTTTTAAGGGTCTCAAAATCTTCTTCGGTTTCCCCTGGATACCCAACGATTAAAGTGGTTCGTATCGTCATATTAGGAACAATCCTCCTAAAGTCCTTTAGTAGTTTTGTCGTCTTTTCTTGGGTAGTTCCTCTACGCATACTCTTTAAAATAGCATCAGAAATATGCTGAAGCGGAATATCCAAATAATTACAAATCTTGGGCTCGTCTTTCATCACTTGCAATACATCCAAAGGAAAACCTGTTGGAAATGCGTAATGCAAACGAATCCATTCAATACCTTCTACCTTTACCAATTCCAGCAATAATTCTGCTAAATTTCGTTTTTTATACAAATCCAACCCATAATAGGTAAGATCCTGCGCAATTAAAATTAACTCCTTAACACCTTTGGCAGCAAGCTTTTTTGATTCAATGACCAAATCTTCAATTGGCTTGCTTTTGTGTTTACCACGCATGAGAGGAATCGCACAAAAAGAACAAGGTCTATCACAACCTTCTGCAATTTTTAAATAGGCATAATTTTTTGGGGTGGTCGTTAAACGCTCACCAATTAGTTCATGCTTGTAATCAGCCCCTAGTGCTTTCAGAAGGCTGGGAAGTTCACTAGTACCAAAATATTCATCTACATTAGGGATTTCTTTTTGCAAGTCTGGCTTGTAACGCTCACTTAAACAACCGGTAACAAAAACCTTATCCACATCGCCAGCTTCCTTCTTTTTTACATACTCTAAAATGGTGTTTACGCTTTCTTCCTTGGCATTGTCTATAAAACCACAGGTATTGATGACCACCACATTACCTTCTCCTTCATGTACCACCTCTTTTTTATTGGCTTTTAATTGCCCCATGAGTACTTCTGAGTCGTACACATTCTTGGAACAGCCCAAGGTTATTACATTGATTTTATTCTTTTTAAGTGATTTCGTCCGCATGCCTCTATAAATGTGGCGCAAAAGTACAACTTAGGCTGCAACACACCGACATCTACGCATATTTTTAACTTATTAACGTTAATCCCTTGAACACAATACGAAGTTTAACACTGAAAAAATCAAAAAAGTCTGCATGAAAACCCAAGTTCTATTCTTTTTAATCATTTTATGTTGTTTCAGTTGCTCCAAAGATGCATTAGTAGAAAAGGATGATACTACAACAGAAGTCAATTCTATTTATTTTCCACCCATAAATAGCAATGACTGGGAAGCCAGCATCCCCTCAGAATTAGGTTGGGACCTAAGTAGCGAACAACCACTGAAGGCTTATTTAGATGAAAAAGGTACGGATGCCTTTATGATATTAAAAGACGGAAAAATAGCTGTTGAATGGTATTTTGGCGATTTTAACATGGATAGCAACCATACTTGGAATTCAGCAGCAAAAACATTAGTAGCCTCAGTAATTGGAATAGCACAAGAAGAAGGGCATTTATCCCTTGATAATGCCTCCGCAGACTACCTTGGGGAAGGCTGGAGCTCCTTAACTCTTGAACAGGAAAACAATATAACAGTAAAACATCATTTAACCATGACCACAGGTTTGGATTACACGGTTGAAGATGACTTTTGCACAGATAAAGAATGTCTTATTTATAAAAATGACCCTGGTTCTTATTGGTATTATCACAATGCTACTTATGCAGTATTAGATGAGCTTATTACTGGAGCAACCAATCAAAATTTTAAAACCTATTTTAATACTAATCTCAGAGATAGAATTGGCATGCAAGGATTATGGGTTAAGGTTGGATATTTAAACTTATACTACAGTACAGCCCGAAGTATGGCGCGTTTTGGACTATTAAATCTAAACAATAGCGTTTGGGGTGATGTCACCATACTTGGGGATACCAACTATATAAACGACATGAAAAAAACCTCCCAAGACCATAATAAATCCTATGGCTACTTGTGGTGGTTAAACGGAAAAGAAAGTTTTAAACTTCCTGGTACAGAAACGCTTTATTCAGGGAAATTAATTCCTTCAGCTCCAGATGATTTATATGCTGGCTTAGGGGCAAATGATCAGAAATTATACATAGTACCCAGCCAAGGATTGGTAATTGTTCGTATGGGTGCCAATGCTAATGATTCAACATTAGCCTCTTCCACTTTTGACGAAGAGCTGTGGCAAAAAATAAATGCTTTTATCAAGTAACTCTTTCACCCTCAGAAACCACAAGGGTGCAATGGATTAATTTTTTGTCTAAAATTAAATCCAACATGAATTTTGCCAAACCAAATCTACTGATAGTTAGTCTTGGTTTTGGTTCATTTCCATAGCTTTCAATAATTTTTCCTCCTTTTTTAGAATTTACCAACCCAGTTGGCCTAACAATGGTCCAATCCAAATTAGATGATTTCAATACTTTCTCCTGTCTTTCATGGTCCTTATAAGTGACACCAATATTACTGTTATCAATAAACCATTTAAACCAGAATGGGATATCTTTTTTTGTTTCGGATACTCCCCAAGCAGAACAAACTACAATTCTTTTAATAGATTGTTTTTCCGAAAGAGAAATAATATTTTGCATTACATCCGAAAGAAAAGTGGGTGGCGTTCTTAACTTAGACCAAGGAAAATCAGATTTTCGAGAGATATTTAAGGCGCTGATGATTACTTCACACCCCTCTAATGCTTTTTCTAAATCAGAGATGAGTTTAGGCGATCCTTTAAAAACTGCGACCTTTTCATGGTTCATCTCAATTTTTTTAGGCTCTCTCACTAAACAATTAATACGATATCCTTTTTCAATGGCCGCCGCTAAGATTTGCTTCCCAGTTCTTCCTGTTGCTCCAAGTAATAGTATTCTCATTTTAATAATTTGCTATAAAAAATCAATACAAATAAAACAAACGACTTAATCCATTAATTTTCTCCAGAGGTAGATGTTCTTTTGATTCATCCGTACAAACTCGTCCTTATCCTCAACAGCAGCAAGGGCCATAGATTTTTGTGCAGAACCAATAGCCCCATTATAGTCCTCCAATGCGGCTTCTATTAAAGATTTTACACGATAAAAATAGTAGGTATCCCCACCCAATTCAATGGCTTTATTTAAATATTCCAAAGCCCTTGAGTATTCCTTTCCTTGTTCTTGCAAATACCGTGCGACCTCGTAATAGGTCTGGGCAGTAGGATTTTCACGTAATTGTTTGGCAATCTCCTCTTGCATTAAAGTTTCTGTGTCTACAGTAATGGGTATGGTAATCTTGGTATGCTCCCATAACCATACCATATTGGCCGAATTATAATCAATATCATCAATCATAATCAAGAAATTTTCTTGAAAATTCGCTAATACCTCAGGAACAATAGTAATTCTAAAGGCGTCTTCTTTGGAGTCATACGCTTTTCTTCCATCTCCCCAATGGTCAATATTTTTATGAAAGACCACCTCCCAAGCATCTTCTTGTGGAAAAGCATATAAGGCATATATTCCTTTAGGCAATAAATTACCCATTACTTCGATATCTGAGTCCACATTAAACTTAGTGGATTCATTGGCTCCAACACGCCAAATGCGACCATAAGGAACCAAAGCTGGCTGACCATTTAAGGAATCTCCAAATATCTGACGTCCTCTTACGGCAGGTCTGGAATAAGTAATTGTAATCTTAGAAAGTCCCACCTCTTGTTCTATCCTAGAAAACGGACTTGCTTTTGGGTGGTTTACTTGAGCATAACTGTTTGTAAAAATTAAAAATAAAGTAAAAAATATGATTTTTTTCATACTTTAAAATTGCACTAAACTATTTATATTATTGAGACTACAACACTATATTTTAAAAAACGAATCCACAAACTCATACTTATTAAAGACCTGCAAATCTTCAATACCCTCTCCTACTCCAATATATTTTACTGGAATCTGAAACTGATCAGAAATACCTATTACCACTCCTCCTTTTGCCGTACCATCCAATTTGGTGACAGCCAGTGAAGTTACTTCTGTAGCCTTTGTAAACTGTTTGGCCTGTTCAAAAGCATTCTGCCCCGTAGAACCATCCAAAACCAATAATACGTCATGTGGAGCATCAGTTACTACCTTATCCATAACCCGTTTTATCTTAATCAGCTCGTTCATTAAATTCACCTTATTATGCAATCGACCAGCAGTATCAATAATTACAACATCCGCATTTGTAGTTACGGCAGAACTTAACGTATCAAAAGCCACAGAGGCTGGGTCACTGCCCATATTTTGTTTTACCATAGGCACATCTACCCTATCTGCCCAAATTTGCAATTGGTCTATTGCTGCGGCCCTAAAGGTATCAGCTGCACCTAAAACCACCTTTAGTCCTTGATTTTTAAACTGGTGTGCTAATTTACCAATAGTGGTGGTTTTCCCTGCTCCATTGACTCCGACCACCATAATTACATATGGTTTTTTATCCTTGGGAATTGAAAACTCTATTTCCTCACCAATATTGGTTTCAGAAAGCAACCCAGCGATTTCCTCTCTAAGGATAACTTGCAGTTCGTCTGTCCCCATATATTTATTTTTGGAAACTCGCGCTTCAATCCGATCAATAATTTTCAAAGTAGTTTCCACTCCAACATCAGAAGTTACCAGAACTTCCTCAAGGTTATCTAATACATCATCATCTACTTTAGATTTTCCCGCAACTGCTTTCCCTAGTTTGGAAAGAAAACTAGATTTTGTTTTCTCCAAACCTTTGTCTAGGGTTTCTTTTTTCTTTGAAGAAAATATATTTTTAAATAAACTCATTTTTTAAATTGATTGAAGACAAAGATAAAAGATATAAAAACAAAAAAAAGCCACTTTCATTTGAAAGTGGCTTTTCTACCAATTACTTATTGGAGATTCTTATTTTTTCAACCAGTCGTTTACCAATTCAGGTGTCATCACTGATTCTACAAAAGTATATGCACCACTCTTTGGTGATTTTACCATTTTAATGGCTTTTGTCAATCTTTTTGAACTCGTTTGTAACGAGGCTACGGTCTTCTTTGCCATGGCTTACTTTATTTTATTTCTTTATGAACTGTCATTCTCTTCAAAATAGGATTGAATTTTTTTATTTCCATCCTATCTGGAGTATTTTTCTTATTCTTGGTTGTAATATACCTAGAAGTACCTGGCATACCAGATTCTTTATGTTCTGTACATTCCAATATAACTTGAATTCTATTGCCTTTCTTTGCCATAGCTATCTATAATAAACAGGATTACTTGATAAATCCTTTTGCTTTTGCTTCTTTTAAAACTGCAGAAATTCCTTTCTTGTTGATACTCTTTAAAGCTCTTGTTGAAACTTTTAAAGTAATCCAACGATCTTCTTCTGGAATATAGAAACGTTTTTTAGAAAGATTTACATCAAATCTTCTTTTGGTCTTATTCATTGAGAAAGATACATTGTTTCCAAACATTGCTTTCTTTCCAGTAATTTCACAAACTTTTGACATTGCACTACTTTTTGCGTGATTTTAAACAGGGTGCAAATTTATACCTTTTTTATGGGACAGGCAAAATTCTTTTTTAGAATTTTAAAATTTCTTTTTGTAATAGTTCAAATGCTTTATTTACCGATTTTTCTACTATCCTTTCCCTGTGTTTTCCCATGACAAACTTTTCCGAAAAAACAGCTGTAGGAGAGGCTATTGCAATAAATACAGTCCCCACATCCATATCCGAGTCACCTTTTGTTGGTCCAGCATTTCCAGTGGTTGCAATTGCAAAATCTGTTTTTAATAGTTGTTTTACATTTTTTGCCATAGCTGTTGCCACTTCTGCACTTACAACAGAATGTTTCTGTACTAAATCTTCATCTACTTTAAGAACTGCAATTTTTATCTCTGTTGCATAACTCACCACACTCCCCTTATAATAGTTTGATGCTCCAGACATTGCAGTTATTCTTTCCGCTATTTTCCCTCCGGTAAAACTTTCCGCAGTTGCCAATGTCATTCCCTTGTTGGTCAATAGTCTTGCGACAAGAGCCTCAATGGTCTCATCTTCTTGCTCTCCATAGATTATATCACCAATGATGGTATAAAGCTTTTTAACCTCTTCTGCAACGGTATCAGCAAGCAAGGCTTCATTGTCCCCCTTTGCCGTTAAACGCAGTCTTACTCTTCCTAAATTGGGTAAATATGCCAGGCTTATAAAGGAAGGTAGTGCATCTTCCCATGATTCAATTTTTTCAGCAATACTACTCTCTCCCATACCATACGTCATAATAGTTTTATGAAGTATATGTGGGCGTTTAAATGTTTTTTGAATTTTTGGTATAACCACATCCTGCATTAATCCCTTCATTTCAAAAGGAACCCCTGGAAGGGAAACAAAAACAGTATTATTATCCCTGAACCACATCCCTGGAGCGGTACCAAAATTATTTTGGAGTGCAATTGCCTTTTTGGGCACCAATGCCTGTTTTCTATTTAAATCTGAAATTGGAGTGGAAAAATGATTTTTAAACAATTCCTCAATATGCGCCATAACAATTGGATCCTCTACCAAGGTATCGTCAAAAAACTCACATAGTGTATGCTTGGTGATATCATCTTTAGTAGGCCCCAATCCACCAGTGATTATAACGATATCCACTCTAGATTCCGCTTCCTTCAAAGCATTTAAAATATGCTCTCTATCGTCTTGTATAGATGTGATTTGATAGACCGATATCCCAATCTTGTTAAGTTCCTTTGCTATAAAAGTAGAATTGGTGTCTATAATTTGACCTATGAGTATTTCATCCCCAATGGTAATGATCTCTGCAAACATTAAAAACCAAAGTCTTTTTTAAGTTCAGAGATTACTTGATGAACATCTTGTTTTAAAATTGGGAATTTTTCTTCTATTTCTTTCCCATTATTTGGATCTTTCCCTAAAGTCTCTATTTCCAAGGCCGTAGCTCGCGTTTGTTCCATACCCAATAAATCTACATTGGGTTTTATTTTGTGCGCCAATTTATATACATTCTCATAGTCTTTTTCATTAATGGCAGTCTCTAAAGCTTCCATATCTGAGGGTACTTCTTCTAAAAAAACAGAAATAACAGAGCTGATGAATTCTGTATCTCCATCTGCCATTTCATTTATTTTATCTAAACTATATATCATTACTTTATTTTAACCGTAAACATTTCTTCGCTACCCAACTTTCCTGAAAGATAATCATTTGTACTTATTTTACCAACTCCCGCTGGAGTTCCTGTAAAAATTACATCACCTTTTTTTAACATAAAGTAGCTAGACACATGAGCAATCAACTCATCTATTTTCCAAAGCATAAGACTTGTATTACCTTCTTGCACCAATTCCTCATTTTTCCTTAAAGAGAAATTCAACTTATTTAAATCTTCAAAATTTGTTTTCGGCAACCATTTCCCAATGACCGCTGCACCATCAAATCCTTTGGCCTTCTCCCACGGTAGACCTTTAGCTTTTAACTGAGACTGTAAATCCCTTGCCGTAAAGTCTATTCCTAAACCTACCTCATCATAATAGGTATGCGCAAACTTTTCATCTATATGTTTCCCTACTTTCTTAATTTTCACCAAAACCTCCACTTCATATTGCACATCATTGGAAAATTCTGGAATATAAAAATCCTGCTCTTTTGGAAGCACTGAAGAATCTGGCTTTATAAAGACCACAGGTTCATTGGGTCGTTCATTACCCAATTCATTGATATGGTCCACATAATTTCTACCAATACAGATTATTTTCATTATAAATTAGCCTAGTTTATTGTTTAGTTTGCTCAATTTTATCTGCGTTAGCACCTTTTTTGTGTATAATGGAAAATCAGCATTTATAATCCACCCAAAATATCCTGGCTCCTTATCCAATACATCAAGCACTTTTTTTCCTTTATGCTTTCCAAAAGCAAAGACTTCATTATCATCTTTATCCATGGCTATGAATCCTGCAAAATCAACAAAACGCCTTCTTGTGGTAAATTCTGAAAGTTTTTTAATATCGTTCTCCAACTCTGGATATTTATCTAGCTGTGACAACAAGACTTCATAAGTTGCCTTGGTATCTGCTGCTGCGCTATGCGCATTTGTCAAATCCTTATCACAATAAAACTTATAAGCAGCCTCCAAAGTACGTTTCTCCATTTTATGAAATATGGTCTGCACATCTACTGAAACCGTATGCTTCATATCAAAATCTACATCTGCACGTAGCATTTCTTCGGCCAATAGGGGAATATCGAATCTATCAGAATTATACCCGCCGAGGTCGCTTCCTTTTATCATTGCATGGATGTCCTTAGACAATTGTTTGAATGTTGGCTCGTTGGCTACCTTCTCATTAGAAATACCATGTATGGCTATAACTTCATCAGGAATATGCATTTCTGGGTTAACCAACCACGTTTTACTTTCTTTATTTCCATTTGGAAAAACCTTTAAAATGGCAATTTCCACTATCCTGTCTTTGGCCACATTGATTCCCGTTGTTTCCAAATCAAAAAAACAAATAGGTCTTGTGAGTTTTAATTCCATTTTTTTAATTTATTTCTGACTTACAGTCCTATCCTATTTATCAAGACCATTTATATTTCCCGGTTCTCGTCCCAGGCTTCTAAATAATCTTTAATTGCTTTTATGAACATTCCTCCCATTGCGCCATTCACCACTCTATGGTCATAGCTATGAGAAAGGAACATTTTACTTCTAATTCCTATAAAGTCGCCTTCATTGGTTTCAATAACTGATGGTGTTTTTCTAATGGCGCCTAGGGCCAAAATACCTACCTGCGGCTGGTTGATGATTGGTGTTCCAAAAACACTACCAAAAGAGCCAACATTTGTTACAGTATAGGTGCCATCTTTTACCTCATCTGGTTTAAGCTCATTATTTTTTGCTCTATATGCTAAATCGTTTACTGCCTTTGCCATACCCACTAAATTGAGTTGGTCCGCGTTCTTAATTACTGGAACTATTAAATTCCCGTCTGGTAAGGCTGCCGCCATCCCTATATTGATATTCTTTTTCTTTATGACCGTAGTACCATCTACAGAAACATTTAACATGGGAAATGTTTTCAATGCTTTGGCTATGGCCTCCATAAAAATGGGCGTAAAAGTAAGTTTCTCACCTTCCCGAGTTTCAAAAGAGCCCTTGGTTTTATTACGCCAATTGACAATCTTTGTAACATCTACCTCTATAAAACTCTGCACATGAGCAGAAGTGGATATACTATTGGTCATGTGCTGAGCAATTAATTTACCCATTCGTGTCATAGGTATAACCTCATCATTCTTACTCGCATATACCGGTGGCACAAAGGCAGTTTTAGCTGCAGTTTCAACAATTGGCGCAGGCGTTTCGGGCAGTTCCCTAGTAACTTTTGGCAACACCTTTTTAGCACTTCTATTTTCTAAGTACCCTAAAATATCATTTTTGGTTACCCTATCTTCTTTTCCTGTCCCACTAATACTATCTAACTCTTCAATTGTAATTCCCTCTTGTTTGGCAATATTTTTCACCAAAGGCGAATAAAATCTTTCCGTTCCATTGTTATTTTGAACAGTGGACACTACTGTATCTTTTGCTTCCGTCACCGTAGTTTCAAGCGCTACAACTGTTTCTTCTAAAACATCCTCGACTACCTTTTCAACTGTAGTAGCTTTCTCACTTACTTTTCCCCCAACACTTATTTCAATTATAGCAACAGTTTGTCCTACCTTAATAACATCGTCCTCATTGAACAGTTTCTCCAACAAAACACCTTCTACTTCACTTGGGACATCAGAATCCACTTTATCTGTAGCAATTTCAAAAACAGCTTCATCCACCTCAATGACATCTCCAACATCTTTTAGCCATGAAGTTAAGGTTGCCTCTGCAACACTTTCTCCCATTTGCGGTAATTTCAATTCAAATTTTGACATATTGTTGTTTATATTCTTATTTCCTCTTGAAATTTAATACTTCTTCTAATACTTTGAACTTTGGCTAAGTCATTCTTTTTATAATGCTTTAATCGAATTTTCAAACGGAATTCTGTTCATGATACTTCTTCCCAAAGTAATCTCATCCGCATATTCCAATTCATCACCTACGGCAATTCCTCTAGCTATGGTAGAAGTTTTAATGCTCACTTCTTCCAATTGCTTATAAATATAGAAATTTGTGGTATCCCCCTCCATAGTAGAACTTAACGCAAAGATCAACTCTTTTATTTCTTCTCTTTTTACTTTTTCCACCAATGAAACAATAGTCAAATCATGTGGCCCTATGCCTTCCATTGGAGATATTTTCCCTCCAAGCACATGGTACAATCCTTTATATTGTCCTGTGTTTTCTATGGCCATTACATCTCTAATATCTTCTACAACACACACTAAACTATCGTCCCTTTTAGGATTGGCGCAAATTTCACACAAGGCAACATCAGAAATATTATGACAGCTTGTACAAAATTTAATATCATTACGCAAAACCTGTATGGCATTGGATAATCTTTCACTCTGCTCCTTTGGTTGTTTCAATAAATGCAATACCAAACGCAAAGCTGTCCGTTTACCAATACCTGGTAACTGAGACATTTCATAAACTGCATTTTCCAATAGTTTGGATGAAAATTCCATAAGTGCAAAATTACGATTTTAGATTTATGTATTAAGTTTTTGTACTTTGCATCTGAAATTTATTTTTATGACCGCATCGCACATTCTATTATTAATAGGTGGGTATTTTCTTCTGCTTTTATTGATTTCCTATTTTACCGGTAAAAACGATTCTAATGTAGATTTTTTTAAGGCTGGCAAGCAATCACCATGGTATTTAGTAGCCTTTGGTATGATTGGTGCCTCCCTATCTGGAGTCACCTTTATATCTGTTCCGGGCTGGGTGGAAAACTCAGAGTTCAGCTATATGCAAGTGGTATTTGGTTACTTGTTTGGCTATTTTGTAATTGCCTATCTCCTCTTACCCATTTACTACAGGCTGAACGTTACTTCTATCTATGAATATTTAGAACAGCGCTTTGGCAGGGTAAGTTATAAAACCGGTGCTTTCTTTTTCTTTATCTCTAGAGTATTAGGTGCTTCATTTAGGCTTTTTCTAGTTGCAATTGTTTTACAACAATTTGTGTTTGATGCATGGAATGTTCCATTTGAGGTTACCGTAACACTTTCCATTTTATTGATATGGATCTATACTTTTAAAGGCGGCATAAAAACAATTGTATGGACAGACACGCTACAGACTTTTTTCATGTTAATGGCTGTCGGATTGTCCATCTATTTCATCAACCAAAAATTGGATTGGAGTTTTGCTGATTTCTTGGCTTCAGATGAGCTAAAACAATACAACAAAGTTTGGTTTACCGATAATTTCTTTGCCAAGAACCATTTTCTAAAATCGTTTATCGGAGGTTTTTTCATTGCTATTTGCATGACTGGTTTGGATCAAGATATGATGCAAAAGAACCTTACATGCAAAAACCTAAAAGATGCCCAAAAGAATGTTGTTTCTTTTGGCTTAGTACTCGTAGTAGTCAACTTTGTTTTTTTACTTCTAGGTGCATTGCTTTTTATTTATGCAGAAAAATTCCAGATTGCAACCCCATTAATGGATGGTGCTCCAAAATCAGACCTCTTGTTTCCAGAAATTGCTTTGAATAGCGGTCTGGGAATGACTGTTGCAATTACATTTATGTTGGGGCTCATTGCCGCGGCCTACAGTAGCGCAGATAGTGCTTTAACAGCTTTAACCACTTCTTTTTGTGTGGATTTTATTGAAATTGAAAAAAAAGAAGCTTCTCAAAGAAAAAAAATCAGAAAAAGGACTCATATTGGCATGAGTGTGCTGCTGATAATTGTCATCATTATTTTTAAGCACGTTTTAGACAAAAATGTCATAGACGGACTTCTAACTGTGGCAACCTACACATATGGGCCTCTTCTTGGTCTTTTTGCCTTTGGAATTTTCACAAAACACAAAATTAAAGATACCTATGCTTGGTTAGTTGCTTTGCTATCTGTACTAATCATTTTTAGCATTGGAAAAATACCATCAGAAATGCTCAATGGCTATATAGTAGGCTATGAATTACTGCCTATAAATGGTTTGTTTACCTTTTTTGGTCTCTGGCTAATAAGGGAACGCAAATAGGAAACATCGTTTTTATTGCTTTTTTAACCTCAATATTATTTATGGTAGCACCCAAGACAGTTGCATTGTAATGCATCCGCATAATATAGAATCATTCAATATTGGAAATCAAAAAATAGTAAATCAAAAAATCCTTAATATTGCCCGGTTGCCAACAAAACCAGTGTGCATGCTATTTCTACTTCAATACCATTGTTTTTCAACAATTTGTACAATTCAGGGTTTTCCGTACCAGGATTAAAAATCACTCTTTTTGGTTGAAGCCTTATTATACTTTCATAATATGCAGCTTGTCTTTTAGGATTGAGATATAAAGTTATGGTATGTATATTTTGAAAGTGTTCCAATTTAGTCTTAACTTGCACACAGAAAGTTTCCCCTTCTTTCACACCATAGGCTTCGGTTTCGATTTTATTGTCCGCAAGTCGCTTAATAACAAGATTGCTATAGCGGTGAGGTTTCAATGAAGCCCCAAAAACTAGTGTCTTTTTCATATGTTAATATTCATGTTAAACTATGTTAAGCACTGTAATTAATATTAAATAGAATCGTCTATTCATAATAATACATGTTTAGTCATTGGTAATGTTATATCTTTTTTATAGTTAATGGTTAGTGTTTAGTATAGCATTTCAATGGCAAACGAACCCGGAGTTTTACTCCGGGTTTTATTTTTTTTAATTCCTATAAGAACTTATAAAACTCCTCAATAAAATTGAAACCTAAGGGTTCTCTTTTCTATTTGTTGTCAAATACATGAATTCCTTTCTTAAAGGAAGTCCATATCATGTTAATAATTGTTAAAAAAACTAAAATTGGTAACAAACCCCATTTTTCATCGTCTAGTAAACAACATCAATTAAAAATCAATCATAAAACGAACAACAAATGAAAAGAGCATTTCTTCTATGCACACTATTGTGCTATAGTATAATTTCAGCAAACAAATTACCAGACCCCTCTGACTTAAAAATAGGAACAGTTGCTGGCACGGTAATAGACAATCTTCTCCAAGAACCAGTGGCCTATGCCACCATAGTCATTAAAAGTGAAAATGGTACTGAAACTATTACTGGGGCCATAACCAACGGTGATGGGGCATTTGAAATAAAAGACCTTCCTGAAGGAAATTTAATTTTAGAAGTACAGTACATTGGCTATAAAACCTATTCACAAGTTATTACTTTTTCTAAAAACAAAAGAAAATTGGATATAGGGGTAGTTGTGTTGGAGGAGAACGTAGAGGAGCTTTCTGGTGTAGAAGTAGTGGCAGAACGCACCACTATTGAACAAAAAATTGATCGAAAGGTAATTAATGTTGGTAAGGACCTTACTACCGCAGGAGCTACAGCAGCAGACATTATGAACAACATTCCTTCTGTAAATGTAGATTCCCAAACTGGGGCTTTATCCCTACGTGGCAACTCTAATGTTAGGGTTATGGTAGATGGGAAATTATCTAATGTACCCGTTGCACAATTATTAAAGCAGCTTCCTTCTACCTCTATAAAATCAATTGAATTAATCACCAACCCTTCTGCTAAGTATAATCCTGAAGGTATGAGTGGTATCATCAATATAGTGCTCCATAAAAATGCCAATATTGGCTTTAATGGAAACCTTAACCTTGGACTTACAAAAGGAAACAATGCCAAGTTTAACAGTTCTGTAGACTTAAATTATCGAAACGGAAAATTTAACCTTTATGGAAATTATGGGAACAACACTGGCAAACAGACTAACCGTGGTTTTATTAGGAGGTTGGATGAAAATTCTGAGCAACTATTTGAGTTCAATAACAACAATAAATCTCATTTATTTAAAATTGGAATAGATTATTATTTAGATGACCACAACACCGTTTCTTTCTTTACAAATCAGAATATTTTTGATGGAAAAGGTAGTGGAGATACAGATGTGTTTTATTACAATGATTTAAGCAGGAATACAGCCCAACTTTTCACCAATATAAATGACAATCTTAGTGAACAATACAATTTTGATTATAAGCACGATTTTAAAAAGGATGGCCATAATATTGAGCTGGAAGTAGATTATAACGAGTTTACTAGTGATGAAGATGCCAATTTTAGTTATTCTGGATCCAGTCCTTTTCCAAATTATCAAGATTTTGTGGATACAGAAAGAACACAAACCATAGCTAACTTAGATTATGTGAACCCAATAGATTCTATTTCTAAACTAGAATTAGGAGTAGAAGCCCGTGTTTTTGAAACTGCGGTTGGTTACGAGTCTACAGGTTTGTCTTTTAATGAAAATGGCTTTTTATTACCTACTCCTGACACTGATTTTATATATGCCATGGACATTTTTTCTGCCTATGCTACTTTTGGTCAAACTAGGGGGAAATTATCCTACCAAGCAGGTATTAGAGTAGAGAATGTGACCGTAAAAGCAGACACAAACCAAGTGAGCTCCTTTACGGACAAATACACACAAATCTATCCATCGGCTTTTTTAACGTATGCAGCCACTGATAAAAATCAATTTCAACTTAGCTATAGTAAAAGAGTAGATAGACCTGGTTTAGGACAAGTAAATCCAATAAGACAATGGTCTACTCCTTTAATTTCCTCATTTGGAAATGAAACCTTATTGCCACAATTTACAGATTCTTATGAGCTTAATTACACCAGAAGATTAGAAAAAGGAAGTATTACCTCTGGTGTTTTCTATAGAAGAATCACTGATGTTATAAACAGAGCAGTTTATATTGATCGATTGGATTTTAATAAAACCATCTTAACCTTTGATAATTTTGACAATACCACCTCATTCGGAATGGAAGTGTCTTACAATTACCGTCCTGTAAAATGGTGGAGTATCAATGGTAGTTTTGACTTATATTCCCAAACCAACAAAGGTATTACAGAGCGCTTACTTGTTGCAGACAATAGCACAGCTACTATTGATGACATTGTTATTGAAGAAACGGAAATAGATAACACTACTTGGAATCTAAGGATGAACAATAGTTTTAAGGTAAACAAAAAGTTGAACCTACAAGTATTTGGATTTTACCGTGGAAAGAATCAAAATTTACAATTTAATGTAAAACCAATGTACTTTATAAATACAGGTGCTAGGTACTCTTTTGCAGATGGAAAAGGAACACTTAGTTTAAACTTTAATGATGTATTCAACACCATGCGCTTTGCCTTTGACGCCGAAAGTCCATATGCTCAAAAAGGACAATTTAACTGGGAAAGCAGAAATGTTTATCTAGGAATGGCCTATCGATTTGGTAGCGGAAAGAACAGAAAAAGCCAAAGAAAAAGAAGAGACAGTAACACTAAACAAGGTGGTGGTGGAATTCTATAAAGATGTATGATTGATTGATAAGGTTAAATTTCTAGGGGTTGGTTGGTTATGCCTAGATTTTTGACTTGTCAATAAAAAAACCCGGAATATACTTTCCGGGTTTTTTAATTCTTTAAAGTATGATTTACCACCTAATTATAGCACTACCCCATGTAAATCCACTGCCAAAGGCTGCCAAAACCACCAAATCACCTTCTTTTATTTTTCCTTGCTCCCAAGCTTCGGTCAAGGCAATAGGTATGGATGCCGCTGTAGTATTCCCATATTTCATAATATTGTTGAACACTTGGTCATCACTTAGGCCAAACTTCCGTTGTATAAACTGTGAGATGCGCAAATTGGCTTGGTGCGGTATCAACATATTAATATCCTTCACTTCCAAATCATTGGCCTGTAAACCTTCATTGATTACTTCGCTAAAGCGTACCACAGCATTTTTAAACACAAACTGTCCGTTCATAACCGGGTAATACGATTCATCATTTGGGTCGTTTTCTTCCAGAATATCCGTTACCCAACGTTTCCCCATTCCTGGTGCAATAAGGGCAAGTTGTTCTGCATGTTGTCCTTCAGAATGTAAATGTGTGGACAATACTCCTTTACTAGTATCTTCTTCCCTGGTTAAAATGGCAGCACCTGCACCATCACCAAAAATCACGGAAACCCCTCTACCTCTTGTGGTCATATCCATACCATACGAATGTAGCTCAGAACCTATAACCAATACATTTTTATACATGCCGCTTTTAATATATTGATCTGCAACAGAAACACCATATATAAAACCAGAACATTGGTTCCGCACATCTAAAGCCCCTACTGTTTTAATACCCAAATCCCGTTGTACCAAAACTCCAGGACCAGGAAAGTAATAATCTGGACTCAGCGTAGCAAAAACAATAAAATCTATGTCATCTTTATCAATACCAGAACGTTCTATAGCAATCTTAGCTGCTTTAACACCCATTGAAGTGGTTGTATCTTCCCCTCCTTTTATAACATGACGTCGCTCCTGTATGCCAGTTCGTTCCTGTATCCATGCATCATTAGTATCCATTACTTTGGATAAATCATCATTGGTTACCACATTGTCTGGTACGTAATATCCTAAGCCCGAAATTTTTGAATTGTACATTATCTAGTTTTTTAAATCTGTAAGAATGTGAAATATAAGAAGAATAATATTCTAAGGTACGAAAAATAGAAAAGTGTCAGTTTGTCATCAAACACCAAAATGGTATTTTTTTTGACTATGTACTTATGTTAACAATTAAAAAAGCAAATATGGCTACAGGTAAGATTAATGTTTCTGTTGATAATATATTTCCCCTAATTAAAAAGTTCCTTTATAGTGATCATGAAATATTCCTTAGGGAATTAATTTCTAATGCTACTGATGCAACCTTAAAATTAAAGCATATAGCATCTACTGGAGAGGCTAAAGTGGAATATGGCAATCCAATTATTGAAATAAAGGTAGATAAAGAAGGTAAAAAAATACACATTACAGATCAAGGTCTAGGAATGACTGAGGATGAGGTAAAAAAGTACATTAATGAAATTGCCTTTTCAGGAGCAGAAGAGTTTTTGGACAAATACAAGGATTCTGCAAAGGATTCAGGTATCATAGGACATTTTGGTCTTGGTTTTTACTCCTCCTTTATGGTGGCAGAAAAGGTAGATATTATAACAAAAAGTTATAAAGATGAACCTGCAGTCCAATGGACATGTGATGGTTCGCCAAACTTTACTTTGAAAAAATCCAAAAAAGAAACCAGAGGAACAGAGATTGTACTACACATAGCAGAGGATTCTACGGAGTTTTTAGAAGACAATAGAATCACTGAATTGCTAACCAAGTACAATAAGTTTATGCCAATTCCCATAAAATTTGGCACTAAAACTGAAACCTTACCTAAGCCAGAAGGGGCAAAAGAAGAAGACCCTGCTCCTACCCAGGAAGTGGATAATTTTGTAAACAATCCAAATCCTGCATGGACAAAACAACCGGCAGAGCTTAAGGAAGAAGATTACAAAGGGTTTTACAGGGAATTATATCCTATGCAATTTGAGGAGCCTTTGTTCCATATTCACCTTAATGTGGATTACCCTTTTAACCTTACAGGTATTCTATACTTTCCAAAATTATCGAATGATTTAAACATTCAGAAGGATAGGATACAATTGTATCAAAATCAGGTTTTCGTAACTGATAATGTTGAAGGTATTGTTCCAGAATTCTTAACTATGTTAAGAGGGGTCATAGATTCTCCTGATATTCCATTGAACGTTTCTCGTTCCTATTTACAGGCAGATGGTGCAGTTAAGAAAATCTCATCTTACATAAGCCGTAAAGTTGCAGATAAGCTGGCATCAACCTTTAAAAACAACCGTGAAGATTTTGAAGCCAAATGGAACGATATTAAAATTGTGATTGAATACGGAATGCTTTCTGATGATAAATTCTTTGAGAAAGCTGACAAATTTGCACTCTACCCAACTGTAGATGGCAATTTCTACACATTTGAAGAGCTTCAGGAAAAATTAAAGGCCAATCATACGGATAAGGATGACAAATTGGTAGTGCTCTACGCATCTGACAAGGAAGCGCAGCACAGTTATATTGAAGCGGCAAAAGCAAAAGGGCTTGAAGTATTGTTATTAGACTCTCCTATTATATCACACTTAATGCAAAAAATAGAGACTTCTAAAGAGAAACTTTCTTTTGCACGTGTAGATGCGGACCATTTAGACAATCTTATTAAAAAAGACGATACACAAATCTCTAAATTATCCGATGAGGAAAAAGACAGTCTGAAAGTCAATTTAGAAGAAGCCATACAAAGTAAAGGCTATACGATTCAGCTGGAAGCTATGGACAGTACTGCATCACCATTTATCATCACAGAGCCAGAGTTTATGCGAAGAATGAAAGAAATGCAGCAGTCTGGTGGCGGTGGCGGAATGTTTGGCATGAGTAATATGCCAGAGATGTACAACCTTATTGTGAATACCAACCATGAATTGGTAGGTGAAATTCTAAATACCAAAACTGCCAAAAAGAGAGAACGATTGATCAATCAATCTTTGGATTTGGCACGTTTATCAAAAGGATTACTTAAAGGTGAAGAACTCACAGGCTTTATTAAAAGAAGCTATGAAATGATAAAATAAGCATTGCCTTATTTATTCGCAAAACAGGTAAGTACTTTCGTGGTATTTACCTGTTTTTTTTATGCATTAATCTCCATATAAAAGCGACTTCTATACGCCAAAGGACGTTCTCCTACTATTTTTTTAAAATATTTACTAAACATAGAGGCATTAGAAAAACCTGAATCTATAGCTACTATACCTATTGGCAAATTTGTATTGGCCAACATAGTACAGGCTTCATTTATTCTATAATCTATTAAGGCTTGCTTAAAAGACCTGCCTGTATTTTTTAGAAAAAATCTGCAAAATGAACTTTCTGTCATGCCTATGTTATTGGCCACTTCTTGGGTGGTAATTTTTTGCATAAAGTCTTCTCTTATTATAGCGTATACTTTTTGCAATCTAAAGGTACTTTCAGGAGTTGCGACTAAATAAGAACTTGCCCGTAAACTTGTTGTAGTATTCTTGGCTGTTTTATTTAATAATGTAAAAAGAGCCATTAATCGGTCAAATGTATTCATTTGAAACATTTTTTTTATCTCATTCCCTAATTCATGCTTTTGCTTGCCACGAATGTATAATCCAGTGGACGATTTTTTTAAAAGTTGCTCCACTTGTTCAAATTCTGGAAAAAAAGTCTTCATTTCACTAATATGTGACCCATCAAACAAAATCACATACTGCTCATAATCTGAAGATTCATACCCATAATATAAGGTGTTATGCGGTATTTTAGGTCCCAACATCACCAAATCACCGTCATTGTACATACTTATTCTATGCCCAATAAATCGTTTTCCTTTTCCATGTGGGACATAGGCAATCTCATACTCAGGATGAAAATGCCAAAAGTTATCATATTCAATGTTTCCAGACTTACTATACTCGACTAAAAAAGAAGTGTTTTTTGGAGGAATAATATGCTGCAAAAATGGTTTTTTCATACTAAATTGTTTACTAACTAATATTAATAAGACAATCTAATAGTAAAAATAGCGAAAATATGCATAGTGATCCTTTATTTAATACAAGATCTTTGCTTCATGAATACTGTAAACATCATCGGAAATATTGCTGCATTGCTAACTACCATTAGTTTTTTACCTCAGGCATTAAAAACCATAAAAACCAAAAACACAAAAGGCTTATCATTACCTATGTACATACTTTTTATTTCTGGTGTATTTCTTTGGATTATATATGGTGTGTACAGCTGGCAAATTCCCATTATCGTAGGAAACGTATTAACATTTTTACTGGCAGGCGTCATATTGACATATAAATTATTGGACCTCAATAAAAAATGAGAAAAATAAAGGCTATTATTTTTGATTTTGACGGCACCTTAGTTGACTCTGAGAACATCCATTACCAAAGCTGGAATACAGTCCTAATATCTTTTCATTATGAATTGAGTTCCAGGGACTATTTTGAGAATCTGGCCGGGGTTCCTACACTAGGAAATGCGTCTTATGTCAAAGTAAAATATGCTCTTAAGCAAAATATAACAACACTTGTAGACTTAAAGGAACAGGCAACCACAAAAATTATGGCTACAGAAAGGGTTCGTTTCATGCCTTATGCCAAAGAATTGCTTGATTTTCTTTATCAAAAGAATATTCCAATGTCCATAGTAACTGGTAGCTCGCGAAAAGAATTAGATCCTTTTTTAACAAGCGAAAACATACGTCATTACTTTAAGCATACGATTACTAGAGATGATGTTAACTTGAGCAAACCTAACCCAGAAGGCTACTTAAAATGTGCGCAACTTATGGGTTTTAAGAAAACAGACTATTTGGTATTAGAAGATACACAAGGCGGCATTGCCGCTGCAAAAGCTGCTAATTTAACCTGTTTTGGAATACAAAGTGATACAAGCTTGCACCACAAACTACAAGGTGCGGACACTATATTTGCCAACCTAGAAGAAGCCTTCCTGCATTTTAAACCCATAGTACTATAAATCTTCTCTCTTACCCTCTCTTTAAGTCTTAATTTAACAATTTTAGAAGTCTCTCTTTACCATTCCTCAAAATGTGTATTCACCAATTAGGTCATATTTAATGTAAAAAATTGTGGCTTTTAAGGAGAAGCTTTGAATTGATATAATTATAACCATTTATTTTTCATAGTCCAACATTTCATGTTGGGGTTTTTTATTTTCTATATTTAAAGCATGAATTATCCATGGCACTTATATAGCATGGCAATACTATACATCGCTGCAGGAATCATGCATTTTATAAAACCAAAAATGTACCTGAGAATTTTACCTCGATATTTGCCGCACCCTAGACTTTTGGTTGTTGCGAGTGGTATTGTTGAAATAGTATTGGGAATTGGCATATGCATTCCTGTTTTTAAAGATTTTTTCATCTATGGAATCATTGGCATGTTGACTGTATTTCTTTTGGTACATTTTTACATGCTTTCAGGTGAAAAAGCATCAGCCGGTATTCCAAAGTGGATTCTAGTGTTACGCATCCCCCTTCAATTTCTATTGGCATTCTGGGCCTATTCCTATTTAAAAGATTAACAACATAAGAAAATCCCGTGTTATAATGCTAACGACATACAAAATGTTCACTATTATATCTTATTGCAATTGAATCATGGCTTTCATCGTAAAAATACTTTCAATTACGCTTTTAAAATAATATTAGAACCACAGCCTCACCTAACAAAGAGGCAACTTAAAGAACAACCATATAAATTGACCAAAATTTAGTAGTCCCGATTCCTGAAAAACACACTTTTCTGTAGTACTGATTCTTGAAAAATTCATAAAAAATATTATAAAATAGGGTGTTTCGTCCTATTTTCTGAAATCAATACCTTTTGCTATAATAACTTCTTTACATCTCTAGCCAAAATAGCAACCTTTGTGCATTAAATCCTACAATATGTTAAAAGGAGCAAATAAATATTTATGTTTATTTCTATTAATAATATGGTCAACATTTATAGTTTGGGAAATACAAGTAAGGGAATGGTTGTCTTATGAAACTGAATTTATTTTTAGAGCTGACTTAGTAATAATACTACCCATTCTTATTTTGCTTTCGTTATATGTGACCTACATCATTATGAATCAAAAAAACAAGCGGTCATGAAATTGGTAGAATTAAACCCGTCTGGTTATTTTGACCCATGGGAGCCTAGTAAAATTGAAGAATTAAAGAATATGAACACCAATGAACCTTTGGGACAGCATCTTTTGTTTGAAAATGATACTATTAAACTTTGGGATATTTCATTAGAACCAAAAGAAAGACTCCCTTTCCGTATTCAAAAAACCGATTATAGCTGGATTTGTTTAACAGGCGGACTTGCAATTTCACGCTTTTCAGATGGAAAAATATGTTTAATTAGAGTAGATCAAGAAGAAACTGGCTATTGGGAATTTAAAGAAAATCAATTAGTATGTGATTTGGAAAACGTTGGGGATGAGGTCATAAAAATCAATATTATGGAGCATAAACCTGTAAAAGAAAATATCCAAATACAAAATACAAACAAGTAATACTACTGTTTAAGCTAGTTCAACCAACTAAAGAAACTTGATTTAACCAATTGATTGTTAGCACTTTTTAAGTCGAACAAATCAAAATTTACCTTATCTTTATTATTGTTTAAGCCGGTTACTTTCGTTTTATGGATATTAATTATAATATCATCTCTTTAATTGAAACCTTAGGGTTTGTCCAAGGAGTTATCCTGGGACTCATCCTTCTTATAATCAGTTATAAAAAACAGAAAACAACCATTTTTTTGAGCTTATTTATCCTGGCTTTTTCTTTCCATTTTGTGCCCATTATTTTAGAAGATTTACATATCATAAAAAACTATCCCATATTAACCTTACCACCATTTAATGCGACATGGATAGCGCTACCCTTATTTTTTATTTACATCCATAAAATATCTATTTTCTCTCAAGAGAAAACTCCATACTGGGTATTGTATCCAGGTCTCCTTGTATATATATTTCAATTAGTTGTTTTTTTATTACCCGTTGAAACCAAGTTAGAAATAAAGAACAGTCCGTTTACAAACATGTTTTTTATCCTTGGCCTTTTATACGTGATTAGTCTTGCTATTTATACTATAAACTATATTCGCAGACATAATAAAGAGGTGAAAAACCAATATTCATCCATGGAACATAAAGATTTGCGTTGGGCAAACTTTTTTCTCATTTGCTTAATTGTGCCTGCCTTACTGGTACTAAGATCCCATTTTATTGCCCCTACATACAATTTTCGAATCGTCACGGCTTGTATTGCTGTGTCCCTAATCTATTGGGTGACCATTAAAGGGGGCATGCAATTAAACATTCCTCCAATATTACCAAAAAGAGCTAACCCCTCGGAAACACAGGCAAGTATTTCAGAAGAAGTGCTACAGGACATTGTTACCCAAACAGAGAAGTTTATAATTTCTTCAGAAGCCTATAAAAGTAAAGAGCTCACCATAGTTGAGATTGCTGAAGAATTAAAGGTACACCCGAGGCGCGTTTCAACTGCCATAAATAAAATCAGTAAAAAGAATTTCAATTCTTATATCAATAAATTTCGTATTGATGAAGCCAAAAAACTAATTCTAGAACTAGAAACCAATAATTTAAGTGTGGAAGGAATTGGATCTGAAGTCGGTTTTCATAGTAAAAGTGCCTTTTATTCCGCTTTTAAAAAAAATACCAACACTACTCCATCAGAATATAAAAATCAATATTCTAAAATATCGTAAAAAATAATTGTTTGCCTTGTTAAAAACTGAATTAACACAAGGCATTTTTTTATCTTTATCCCATGAAGATTATTTCAACAAATATTGGTAAAGCAACTACAATTCAGTGGAATGGCAAAGAAGAAGAAACCGGAATATTTAAATATCCATGTTCCGAGCCATTATTTATTGGAAAAACTAATGTTTCCAAAGATACCGTTATAGACCGTGTGCATCATGGAGGAATAAACAAGGCGTGCTATCTTTTTTCTAGTGATCATTATGATTATTGGAAAAAATTATATCCAGACTTAAAATGGAATTGGGGCATGTTTGGTGAGAACCTAACCATTGAAGGGATGGATGAATCTCAAATGCGTATTGGTGATACATATCAAATAGGAACTGCTTTGGTACAAGTTTCACAACCGCGGGAACCTTGTTATAAACTGGGTATTCGTTTTGACAATCAAAACATTTTAAAACAATTTATAGACCATGGCTATCCAGGGACTTATGTCAGGGTATTAAAAGAAGGTACTGCAAAGAAAGGTGATGTATTAGAAATGGTTGAGCAATCACCGAATGAGCTCACTGTAAGGCAGTTTTATGAACTATTGTTTACTAGGCAGAAAGATTTGAATATACTACAACTTGCAATTGATAATACCGCACTTCCATTATATAAAAGAGAGCGATTAAAAAAGTTTCTCAAGTAGGGAACTAGTCCAACGTTAGCAAACCAATGGTATTAAAAGTATGAAATACATAGTTCGAGACTTTTTTTATCTCAAAACCTGATGTGAGTTCCTATTTAAAAAGGTCATTTAATACTTTGGCCAACCGTACCCCTCCTTTTTGTAATTGATTTTCTACTGTACCCCAATACTTATAACTGTATTTATAACCCAATTTTTCTCCAACAGTAACAGAATCATACAATTCATTTGCTAATTCTTGAGATTCCTCAACCCAGTCATAAATAGTTCCGCTTTGGATTATTTTAAGTTCTTTTTTAGCCAGTTTAGGGAGTTTGTTTGCCAATTCAGTATAACTCAAACCATAATCATTAATCATATTAGAATCCCATAGTCTATGTAAATTACTTGCCCTCCCAAACCATTCAACCTGTATATCATTACCTCCTCTATCTTCTAAACGTCCTGCATGCATGGGTTGATGCAAATCTCCAATCAAATGAACCAGCATTTTTAAATAAAAAATCTGGTCCGCTTTTGTACTCTTTTCATCCTTTATTATAGCAATACATTTTTGGATTCCAACCATTATATCCCCAGATTCATCTGGTTCAACATCAGTATATTTTTTATCGGCAGGAAAATTAACAAAGTGCCAAGCAAAAAACTTGGAAAAACTTCTATCTGCCTTAATTTCATCAGCGAAATTGGCTATTGAAGCCAAGCTTTCTGTGCCCAACAAATTCTTAAGCGCTCTTTTTGTCTTTCCACTTATATATTCTTGTGCAACTTCACCTATAACTCTATGTCCGGTTTTTGACCAAGCCATATCATTGCTAAAAGAAAATTGAATTGAAAGCAAAATTAGAATACATACCTTTTTCATATCAAAGAGATTTATCCAAAAATAAAGAATCATGAGCATAAGCTATAGTTAATAATCACAATCTTTTGCATTTACTTTCTGGCTCTGAAAACATTACCATTTCCAATAAAAATTTGGGATTTTTTTAACGCTTTAATCGCTTAAATTTGATCTTCCAAACTTAAAAAAAATATGGCAAAATTTTCTTACTGCCTTTGCTTCTTATTCTTTAGCATCTCCTGTCTTGCACAAAACGAAGACAAAAATTTTACCGTCAAATACATCTCTGAAAACATAACTGCTGATGGAATTCTTGATGAACCCATATGGGAAACAGCTGAAAGCGCACATGACTTTTGGCAATATTTTCCTGAAGATTCCAAACATGCCCAACAACAATCTGATATAAAAATGCTGATTGATGATGAAAATCTTTATATCGGAATTAAGATAAATGCTGCTGGCAAAAATTATACCATTCCTTCTTTAAAAAGAGACTTTAGAGCAGGCGGAAGTGATAACATTACACTAATGTTCGACACTTTTAATGATGGAACAAATGCCTTTTTATTCGGCATAAATCCATACGGTGTTCGCAGAGAAGGCCAAGTTTCTGGAGGAGGCACAAATAGAAGGGGATTCAATATAACATGGGACGTAAAATGGCAAGGCGAATCTAAAATATATGATGATTATTATACTTCGGAAATAATCATCCCGCTTACTTCCTTCAAATTTAAAGAAGGAGAGACAAAATGGGGTTTTAACTCCTATCGGTTTGACACGCAATCCAATGAACGTAGTACATGGGTGCGTATTCCACAAAATCAACTCATATTTGGTACTGCTTTTATGGGGAGTATGGTTTTTGAAAAACCCCTTGGTAAATCACGAACACCAATGGCATTCATTCCATATATAAACACTAGCAGTCATAGCGATTTTGATGCCGATCAAAATCAATCCAATTTTAAAGTTGGTGGTGATTTAAAAATAGCAATAGGAAATAGCATGAATTTGGATATTACTGTAAATCCAGATTTTTCACAAGTTGAGGTAGATGATCAAATCACCAACCTTACCCGATTTGAAGTTTCCTTACCTGAAAAAAGACAATTTTTTATTGATAACAGTGATTTATTCTCAAGTTTTGGAGGGGCTAGGGACGCTAACCCGTTTTTTTCTAGACGTATTGGAATTGCAAAGGATACAGCTGGGAATTCCGTAGAAAATAAAATCATTGGTGGAGTACGCTTAAGTGGTAAACTAACAGAAGACTGGCGATTAGGCTTTATGAGCATTCAGACAGAAGAAGATACTGAAAATGAGATTGCCTCCAATAACAATACAATGCTTGCCCTTCAGAGAAAAGTATTTTCCAGATCTAACATTGGTTTTTTCTTTATCAATCGAGAATCTTTTAAAGATTATGATTTTATTGACGAAGAAGATACCTATAATAGGGTAATAGGGATAGATTACAATTTAGCGTCTGCCAATAATATCTGGAATGGTAGAATTTACACCCATAAATCTTTTCAACCCAATAGCGGTGGAAAAGATCTTTCATCCGGCCTTTTTCTAAATTACAACACACGCAAATACAATATTTTAACGGATTTAGTATATGTAGGAGACGACTTTAGGTCGGATCTTGGTTTTATTAGAAGGACAGATATTTTAAAATTTGTTACAGGTGTAGAGCGTATTTTTTGGCCAAGCAGAGGAACGATAAATAAACACAGTTTTCAAATTTTTAAAATTTTTATTTGGCAGCCTGAAATGGATTATAAAAATACCGACTATAATATCATGAGCACATGGAGTGCAGAGTTTAAGAATCAGTCTCGAATAAATATTGGAATGGCCAATAGATACACCTTTTTAACGGACGAATTTGACCCTACAAATACGGATGATGCCATCTCCATACCAGCAGACCAGGGATATCATTATACCAATTTTAGTGTAGAATACAGATCAGATCGTAGACAAGTATTTTCTTATGAACTTAGCCCATCATTTGGAAAATTTTTCAATGGAAACAGGTATTCAATGGAAGGAGAGTTTAGTATGCGTTTTCAACCAAAAGTGATGCTTTCCCTTGCCCTTAATTATGATAAAATTGAGCTTCCCGACCCATATCCAAGTGCCAACATATGGCTAATAAGTCCCAAAGTAGATGTAACTTTTAGTAAATCCATTTTCTGGACAACTTTGGTGCAATATAGTAACCAAAGGGATAATTTAGGGTTCAACTCTAGACTACAATGGCGTTTTGCGCCTTTATCGGATCTTTTCATTGTTTACAATGACAATTACTATGTCAATAGTTTTAGTCCAAAATTCCGATCGATCAACTTAAAATTAACGTACTGGTTAAATATTTAATATGAAGTTCCAAATGTTATGTTCCGATTTGGACGGAACCTTATTGTCTACAAAAGACGATGTATCCGATTTTACCATTTCTGAAGTTTCTAGAATAAAAGAAGCTATGCAGATTGTTTTGGTTTCTGCAAGAATGCCAAAATCCATGACCTATCTACAAGAAAGATTAGGCATAGCACATGAGCCTATTATATGTTATAATGGAGCATTGGTGCTAGACGGAAAAAAAGAATTATCATCTACTTTCATGGATATTGAATATGTAGAAAAAGTTTATCAATTAGCGGAAAAGCACAATATAAAGCTCGGGTTATATTATAATGATGAATGGTATGTGGAAATAGATTCTGAAAGGGTTCAAAAAGAAATAAATTACACACATGCCACCCCGGTGTTTAGAAATACAAAAGACACTATAAAAGATTGGAAGCAAAGAGAAATAGGAGCTCATAAAATTATGCTAATGGGAACAAAAGAAGATGCTGATGATATCTTCCCCTTGCTTCAAAAATCTTTGGGATTATATTTACACTTATATCGCTCCAATGATACTCTCATTGAAGTTGCTCCCATATCCGTTTCCAAACTATCTGCCATAAAATCACTATTACCCAACAAGGAAGCACTACAAAAGGTCATTGCTTTTGGTGACAATTATAATGATATGGAAATGCTGAAATTTGCAGGTAGTGGAGTTGCTGTTGCAAATGGCAGAAAAGAACTCAAAGCTATAGCAAATCATGTAACCTTAAAAAATACTGAGCATGGCGTAGCTCATTTTATCAAGGAACATCTTGTAATTTGATTATATTTGGAAAAGACAGAACTTTTTTATTGAATGAATCAACCTTTTATTACTGATGATACCGTAGTTTTTGGTCTATTGACCCTATGCCTAGGTTTTATTTTTTATACGTCTTCCATCAAAACTGGCTTTTGGAAAAAATTCTATTCCATCGTTCCCGCGGTACTAATGTGCTATTTATTACCTGCTATTTTGACCAGTTTAGGTGTAATTTCTGATGAAACATCGCAGCTTTATTTTATTGCAAGTCGCTACTTACTGCCAGCAGCTTTAATATTGATGACGTTAAGCATTGATTTAAAAGCGATAAAAAATCTTGGCTCCAAAGCCCTAATAATGTTTTTAACAGGTTCCTTTGGCATTATCATAGGGGGACCCATAGCCATATTAATTGTATCTATTTTTTCTCCAGAAACTGTTGGTGGAAATGATTTTGATGCTATCTGGAGAGGTCTATCTACCATTGCAGGAAGTTGGATTGGCGGTGGAGCAAACCAAGCTGCCATGCTGGAAATTTTTGAATACAACCCAGATAAATTTGGCGCCATGGTCCTTGTTGATATTGTAGTAGCCAATATATGGATGGCCATTATACTTTTAGGTGTAGGAAAAACAAAGAGAATAGACAAATGGTTAAAGGCTGATACTTCAAGTATTGAAACCTTAAAAATCAAAGTTTCAGCATTTACAGAAAAAATAACGAGAGTCCCTACTATTAAAGATTATATGATGATGCTTTTCTTCGCATTTACAGGGGTAGGCATTTCACATTTTTTTGGTGGACTAATCAGTAGCTTTTTAATTAGCACTTTTGAAGCTGTTAGTGACAAAGCAAGCTTTTTATCTTTTTTGAGCTCTGGATTCTTTTGGATGGTGGTCTTGGCCACCACAATAGGCATTATACTCTCTTTTACCAAAGCCAAAAATTATGAAGGAGCAGGGGCTAGTAAAATTGGAGGCATGTTCATCTATATATTGGTTGCCACCATAGGCATGAAAATGGATTTGGGGAAAGTATTGGAAAACCCAGGTTTAATTGCCATTGGATTTATTTGGATTAGCATACATGCAGGGTTATTGATTTTAATGGCAAAGCTTATAAAAGCGCCATTTTTCTTTTTAGCAGTGGGTAGTCAGGCTAACGTAGGTGGAGCGGCATCCGCACCAGTAGTTGCTGCTGAATTTCACCCTTCCTTGACCTCAGTTGGGGTCCTTTTAGCCGTTTTGGGCTATGTAGTTGGAACGGGTGGAGCTTTATTATGTGCTTATCTAATGGAAATTGCCTCCAAAGTTTAGGGTAATCCTTAATGAAGTCCATGGAAGCAATTTCTTATCCAACAGATAATAGTATAGCATTAAAAAAATATTGATATTTAGTTTATAGAGTATATGAAGCAGGAAGAAATCT
>NVXD01000008.1 GCA_002746415.1 Flavobacteriaceae bacterium
CCAATGATGTATTTCATACAATAAGATACAAAAAACACATGAGGTGACCTTATAAAAATGCAGAAAAACGATGGAGGTAATTAGACAGTCTGACGGTCTCGTATATGAAAAGTAGCGCTTAAAATAAGCGATAATTTTTCGGATTATACACAAGTCAAATTTAAAAATTTGGCGATTTTCCAAAAGTGCCCAAACCTCTGTGTTAGCAAATACTCGCGCTATTTTTTATATACATTGTTAGCCATAGTAATTATATTTTTTCAAATAAAACTCCCATCATTTTAAAACCTATGATTTCATTTTCATTATCTCTAAGAAATTCCATCGGACAAGGGGGGATTTCTAATAAGTCCTTTGATAATGTTGAAACTTCTGCTTTCCAAGCTCCATTTCTATAATAGTAAAATAAGGTTTCATTTTCTAACCTAAGCTCTTTTCCTATTTGAAATTCTTTGTTATAATAAGTTCCAACAAATTGTTCTAATTCGTTTGCTGAATATTCATGTGTTATGAGTTCTTTAAACAATCTAGGCATATCGCCATCTCTATCATCGAATGTGAACTGCTTGCCATCTTGCTCTATGAAGAATTTAATTCGTGAGTTGAAGCTACCACCTATAAAAGCAAAGTTGTGATTTCCTAAAGGAAGCAATTCTCCAATTTTTTCGCCATCCGTATCTTGATATATTAGACTATCTCCTTTAAGTTTAATTTCTTGAATAGAATAATCTTCGTTATTGTAAAATAAATATGTTCCTTCATATTTTTGTAATTCATTTTTAGAAATAGCAGTACTCTTTACTGGCTCTAGTATATTTTTATCTTTAGATGATGTGATTGGTTTTATAAACAGGTCGATTAACTTAAAAAAACGCTCTCGAAAGTCCCAATTAAATGAGTTTTGGGTTGTAAAAAATGCCAAGTCCAGTTCAGGAAAGTATAGGTATTTAGAAACAAAACCACCTCTACTCATTCCATCAAATCCAACTCCATTGTATCCATTATGGGTTTCAAATTCAACACCTAAACCAAAATCAATGGTTTTACCATCATTTAATTTGGCTTTAGTGTGCATTTTATTCCATAACTCTGATGTGCCTACAGTTGAATTTTGGATACCTTGATGCCATTTGAACATATCTCTTGGTGTAGTTAAAACTTGTCCGTCTCCATTATAGATTAAAGAATGCATATGAGTTTTATAATATTGTCCTTCATCTTCAGTATACCCTATAGCTCTATTTTTAATGATAGAAGATGTGGTATTTTCCTTTACCGTATTTGTCATCCCAAGTGGCAAAAAGATTTGCTCTTGTATGAAGTCTGTAAAGGATTTTCCTGAAACATTCTCAATTATATTTGCAAGTAGAATGTAGTTAGCATTTGTGTAATGATAATATTCACCTGGTTTAAATTTAAGCTCTTTGATGTTTGTAATAATATTAATCACTTGTGACTGTGATAAATAATCATGCCATCTTATGTCCAAAACATCCAAATAGGGGTCAACTTCTTTAATTCCGCTTGTTTGAGTAAGTAAATTCTCAATAGTTGGATTTCCTTTTTTATAGCGAGGAAGATTTTCAATGTATTTATATGCTGGGTCTTTTATTGATAATTTGCCTTGTTCTTCAAACAAGAGAATTGCTGCTGCTGTAAATTGTTTACCAATTGAGGCAATATCAAATACCGTTTCACTACTTATTGGAACATTGTATTCAAGATTAGCAATTCCATACTGTTTTTCAAAAATGATATCATTTCCTTTCATAACGGCAATTGAAAATCCGGGTTCGTTATCATTAACTTGATATAATTTGTCAATTTCAGAATCTAAATTTTGGGAACTTGCAAGGTTTGAAAGTAGGCAAAATGATAATAATTTTAAAATAAATGCTATTCTATTCATATTGCTGGTTTTTCTTTAAAGAATCAGTTTTTTACGGATTGTTGCAGTTGAGTGAGTTTTATTATGGCTAACGAAGGAGTATAGATAAAAGTAACTATACAACATTCATAAAATTAGAATTTATAACAGGGGGAAGTATCAGCAAGATAGCAAAAAAAGAAATGCAATTCTTACAGAAAACCGTAACAATATGTTGCAAATTTATTGTGGTGGTGTTTATAAGGGAGTAGGATGACTTTTATGATGGGGGTTAGCGCAGTTCTTTGTTGGCCTCTTGTTTTTATTTCAGAAAATGCCTTGCAATATTATACTCTATCTACCATAGACATGGTATTCAATAGGCAATGAGCAATAATTATAGGCCATAAATTCCTTCCAAATTTCACATAGGCTATTCCCATTATTAATCCGATAAGTCCAACCCTAATGGACCTTTCTGACAAATCGTTAGAGTGCCTAAACCCAAAAATTACTGCTTGTAAAACTACGGCAAGAATGGTGGCTACTGTAGTTTTAGAAAATAAGTTCTCGAACCAATTTATTAAGAATGCCCTATCTAATAATTCCTCTAACATTGATTCAAGCAGTATTGCTGGCATAATGGCAAAAAATAACAACCAATTTTCTTTCAGCTCCCCAAATTTTGATACAGAATTTTCAGAGTAGTTCTTTGGTTCTAAAGAAAAAGGCAAGTAGTCTTTGGTCATTTGAAATAGCATAATTGTTAGCGGTATTGCTATTAAAATTCCAATGGTTACGAATACCATTGTTTTGATGCTTTTGGGCTTACGTAAGCCTAAATCTTTCCACGTAACATTTCGCACTTTCATTCTCCAAGTAGCAATGAGTAAGGCTGATAATGACCAAAACAGCCCATTAACGATAAAGCTAACTTTTGGAAAATATATTTCTCTAATTAGAAACATTACTGCTATGTAAATAATTAGGTCAAATAAAAACCCTTTTTGATTTGTTGTTTTTGTAATCATCCCTATTTGTGGTCTATTGATTTCATCATTAGACTACTTCAATTTTGAAATGGTTACAGGTTTATTATTTTTATTGGTATGGATTATCTGGTTGCTTTTGGAAATGTATTCTGGGGGTTTAGTTATGATTAGTTGCACGTCAAAGCCGCAAATCATGACAAATATAAACATCCGAAGAAAATTCCCGCTTAGCTAATTAATTCAACGGCAGGTCCGGCATTCTAAAATTTACAGGAAATGCTTTCAACAGTTTGGGTAGTGCTATTGAATGTAGAAGTTACAGACGATAAATAAGGGGTGCCTCCTAAAATTGCTATTTCAAGCTCAATAGTATCTGAGTTTAGATTTTGAGATGAATTTGTATTCGGATTTTTAAATTTACGGTATTCGAATTTGTATTTTCAGAGGCATTCCACCATCACTTTCATTACTTCCTCTGCACGCAACTAATATGCCAATTGTTAAGCCTGAAAATGTATATTTTTAAGGATTCATTATTTTATGATTTTGTAATGGAGCGTCTTTTGTGGCGTATGGATTTTAAGTATATACATTCCTTTGGCCAGCGTGGACATATCCATTTGTACACTGTTGTATTCAACACTATAAGCAACTGAGGAGATGTGCTTTCCCGCTAAGGAATACAACTCAATATTTACCAAAGATTCATGATGTTGACCGAGGTTGATAAATAACTGGTTATTTTGTATTGGATTAGGATAAATCAAAGCCTCAATCATTAGCATAATAGTCTCTTCATAAGACCCTTGGCATTCTTTATCGGTTTTTACACTTAATTGGTTTGTTTCTTCTGTTAAATCTAGTTCAAGCTCACTTTCTGTAGTCTCAAATGTCCGATTATTAAGAGTCACTGTATATTTTTCGCCTCCAGTCATGGTTAGGGATAATTTATTAAAAGAGGTGTTAATTTTGGAACTTACACCTAGATCTTCGGGTTCAGTAATAGTAAGATTAAAACATTGTTCATAACCAGTTTGCGCTTCTATAGTAATGCAGAGATTATATTCTCCTGCTGATAAATCTACAAAGGTTGTGGTTTCATTAAAGATTTCTGCATCATTTACTCCATTTCCACTAAGCGTAGCAGTATAATTAAGAGCTTGTTGGGCAGTAACTGAAATGGAGCCATTGTCGCTCGACCTACAGCTTTCCGAAGCAACTAGTATGGCAAAGTTATTTACTGGTAAAGTGAATATTTCGCATCCATCGGCATCTACGGGAGCACCGTTAGGAGTATTTGAACAGTTATCAGCATCGTTCAATACACCGTCGTTGTCTACATCATTATTCTCAAACCAATAAATACCTGAAGCATTAGCCACTATTATATCTAAATTACCATTTTCATTGAGGTCTGCTACTTTAACGCTATAGCCGATATTAAAAGCGTCATCTACAAGTATTGGTTCGCCAAAATTACCATCTCCATCATTGGCCCACCATAATAGTTGATAAGGCGTAAATGTGGTAAACACTACATCCTGATCCCCATCATTATCCAAATCAGCAAGAAAAGGTTCGGCAGGTGTAATCTTTTCACCTTTATTGAATAATATTTCCTTCTTGGGTTGAAAATTTCCATTTCCGTCTCCTTCGTACCAAACCAAAGATGATTCGTAGGAAATACCAGAAACCAGAAGATCAGTGTGACTATCACCATTTACATCTCCAGAAGTTAAAAATAATTGACCATTAAGGTCTTCTATTGTAATTGGATCTCCAAAAGTTCCGTCTCCATTATTTATTAACTGTACCACCCCAGAGGAATAAACGATATCTTGAAAGTTATCATCATTTATAAATGCGTTATGTATCCCAAAAGTAGAAGCTTCTTTTATGATTTGTCTTGTAGCAATTCCGCCAATTCCGTCATTTGCCCAAAAAGAAATTGAATTTGGTTCAGAAGATGCTGGTGCATCACCTATAACTATGTCATCAAAATTATTATTGTCGACGTCAAAAATTAAAACATTGTTGGATAATCTTCCAACTCCCTCCTCAATTATTACAGCATCCCCAAAAGTACCATCTTGGTTATTAGGCCACCAGGCAAGTGTGTGGTTTCTAGAACCAGGGACACCAATGTCACTTCGAATTTGAGTTGAAGCAACTACATCCAAAAAGCCGTCATTATTTATATCAAGGACATTCAAATCATCTGCTAAGTTTGCGATTGGCTCATCAAGTGATTGATGTATTATTACTTTAGTACCAAAGTTTCCATTTCCATCCCCAAACCAACAGCTTATTTCAACAAAGTCTCCAATTCTCAAGGAGACAATGTCCAAATTATCATCGTTGTCCAAATTTACTATTCGCATGCCTCTAGCAAATCCAAAATCATCATCAATAGGGTGTGTGGTGAAATTTTGTGAAAAGACATTTGAGAAAACTAGTAAGAAAAAAGAAATTATGAAATACGTTTTTATCATAGCTAGGTATTGAATTTCAAATATATAGCATTAATTATCATATAGGAACATGCATTCGATGGTCTTACCAAAATTTCGTTAAATCACATGAGCCACAGACCTACCTGCTCAATTATAGATAAGGTCAAAATAGGTCACTAGTATAATGGGCGGACAATGTACTTTCCAATAAACTAGCGTTCATTTCTGAAAATTCTGAACCAGGATTCATTTTAGAATCAAATTCCTTTAGTTATTCGACTTTCGATTGTTTGTCCATTATTTCAGTTTCTTCGATTTCTGACATTCTGTTTCGATCCCATCAAATAAAATTAGAAATGTCAATTGGCTTATTATTGGTATTCTCAAATGTTTGCAAACGGTTTAGTTATGATTAGTTGCACGTCAAAGCCGCAAATCATAACAAGTATAAACATCCGAAGAAAATTCCTGTCTCGTTGGCAGGCGGGCGGTAGGGTTTTAGGACTGACTCAAAACCAAACAATTAATTATTGGCATCCTAAGGTTGTATTCTATTAGTTTAATTGTAAATTGGAAAGAACAGAAGAGCAGCGTAAGCTTAAGATAGCCGTAGAAACTAGTAAAGAAAGGGGCTATAAAAAATTCATGTCCTTTACTCCAAAATTTTAGACTAACTTTGAGCAATATTTCTCAGAAAAAAACTAAACGAACTGACTGATTCTACCACTGAATTATAAATTATAGTTTGTTTCAACTTGCATAAGAATACTGAAAAAACGAGTTACTACCAGCTTCCCCTAGTACTGTTTTCTACGCTTAATTTTCTATGCTCACTAGCCAATTACTGGGACTAAAAGTATAAGATTTTTCTTATATGAATCGATTTTTTAATTTAAAATTATTATTTACATGAAGGAAATTTACAATTTGAATAACTCTGAGCGCCCAGAAAAAATCACGACAGCACTTGTTCTTGCAGCAGGTACTGGAAGCCGGTTAAGTCCCCTAACCAATGATGCCCCAAAATGTTTGACAAGAGTTAATGAAATTGAAATTCTAGGACGTCTTATAGAAACCCTTCATCACCATAAATTCAAACGCTTAGTTATTGTTATTGGACCATTTGAACAACAAATTAAAGATTATCTTAAAAATATATCCAAAAACATTGTAGTAGAGTACATCGTAAGTCCAGTATATAAAACGACAAACAATATTTACTCACTATGGTTGGCAAGAGAAAAAATGAAGGAATCGTTCGTCTTAATTGAAAGTGATTTAATTTTTAAACCTTCTCAACTAGAAGAAATGCTCGTACCTAATAGAATCGCCGTTTCTCATATATTACCTTGGATGAATGGGACAACCATTACAATTGATAAACAATTACCTAGACAGGTAACCGCAATTAATCTTGGTGGACACTCAACAAATGACACCAACTTTAAGACAGTTAATATTTATAGTTTTTCTTTGAAATCATGGAGACAGATTGGTGATCGATTAGACTCCTGGATTTCAAAAGGTAAAGTAAATGATTATTATGAGGCAGTGTTTTCAGAAATGGTAGCAGATGGTAGTCAAAGTTTTGAATGTGTATACTTTGATAATGATTTCTGGTACGAAATTGATACTATAGCAGATTTACACGAGTGTGAAAAGCTTATGTTACATACAAAACAACCATTATCAATCGTGGTATAGTGAATATATATTTTGAATAAACTCTATAAAAATATCCCAAACATTGTCTCAATCCTTGGTGTTCTACCTTTGGCAATACTGTTTTTAGACAATGGTTTCCTCTATATTATCCCTTTGATAATTTACAACAATATCATGGATGATCTTGATGGTATTCTAGCTATAAAGTTAGATGCTAAAAGTGAATTTGGTGCTAGGATGGACAATGTTTGTGATGCAGTATCTCATTCTATTCTTATTATGTTTATTGGATTACACTATGGTACCATTTGTGGTATCATAGCTTTAATTGCTGTTGCTGCAATTTTGATTCGATCAGTAACAAGGCTAGACCCTGCTCTTACCAAATCGGCAGGATCAGCTACTAATGAACTTATTCGTCATACTTTTTTTGCACTTCTATTAGCTGATTTATTTAGTTTTGATCCTACTTTGACGTTAATAATTATATTTCTGATAAACACAATAACGATGTTTGTGCCTTATCCCCTTCCTTATTTGATTAGAAGCATGACTAAAAGTGCCACAGCAATAACCTTCGTTAATGTATCCCTTATTTTGGCTTGGTTGGTTCCATACACTGCTCCTGTAATTGCAGCTGGATTTATCTTTGCTTATCTCTATTCTTTTATTAAAGCTATAATAAACCACAAAAAGTAGATTCCAATGATACAAGTCATTTTTGACTTGTGCTTATGAACAGAAAGAATTGAAATGATTTAATTTCGTCTTTAAGTGGGCAATAATTAGGTGAATTTTTATGAATTTCCCGCTCATTTTGAAATGCTTGGTGTTGGCATTAGTTATTTATCAGGCTAATGACTTTTTCCATTTCCAAATCTCTACCATGTAACAAATCGGATATCTCTGGTTCTATTTCGTAATCTGGAGCGATTCCTCTTTCCTTTGAAAACCCTGTACATCGGTTTGAAAAGTTAACGTGGCTAGAGCGGCAAATATTCTCGTGTTATTTAAAGAAAAAGTTATTGTATTTGAGTTGCATGAATAAGTAGACCCGGTTTCCTGTCACACAAAAATTTCTAAATTGTGCGCTTTAATCAAAGAACATATCTGACCCGAAGTAGCATTATAGTTACCACTAACCATATTCCATTTATGAATTATAACAGGGAAGTATCAGCAACATAACAAAAAAAGCAAGGTATTTCTTAATGAAATCCATAACAGTAGTGGGCAACAAAGTGCCTAGGCCAAAGTGCAAATGAAGGAGAAACATATTAGGGTGAATTTGGTTGGGGTTTCGTGGCAGAAGTCATTTTTTTTACACCAAGTATTGTTATCAAAATTCCAAAAATAAATAACGCCCAATACATAAAACCATAATGCTGGCTATAGACCCAATCAAAAAAGGGCTCACCATAAATAAAACAGAGCAGAGTACACAAATTATACAGAAAATGAAGTGCAATTAGGTAAACTATGTTTTTTGTTTTCAGGTAAATTAGGCAAGCAATAATTCCATAAATAAAAGTCGGAATTAAGTTTTTAGGTGTCTCAAAATGAATTGCAGAAAAGCATACACTCGAAATTAATATAGCTGCCCAAACCTTATTGTTTTTCAAAAGTTGATGAAACAAAAATTTTCTAAAAAATAACTCTTCAAAAAGTGGTGCTACTAATAAACTATAAATCCTATAGTAAATCATGGAAGTAGTAAATCCGACAAATTCATTTGAATGTAGTTTTATTTCAGCAGTCCTATAATAAGCTACAATTTTATCAAAATCGAACAATGGTTGCTCTGCCAAACCCAATCCAAATACTATAAGCAATAAATATGGAAGCAATGAGAAATCTAACTGTTTATAATTGAAAACAGCTTTTAAATTCGGTCTAGGTTTCCAATAGTAATAAAAAACAATTAAGTAAGAAATTACACTGGTTAGAACAACTCCAAGATAGAAGTGTTCAGAATAATTTTTTCCAATTAGGTCGGTATATATATATAATTCAATGAACCCAAATTGAGGAATATAATTAAATATTAGAAGTAATAGGGTTAATAAAAAAGCCTTGTAGATTTTCAATGTTATGGTTGTTTTTGGTAATTAGAGCTAACGTTTTAGTTAGTAGCTGTCTACTCCTCAATTTCTTCCACACTTACGACATTGTCATCCGGAATACGGTCTATCATTTTATTATAAGGATCTATGCCTGCTTTTACAGGCGCCTTTTAGTGCTATAGGTATAGGTAGAGGTCCCTGCTGCTGCTGGTCCATACTTTTTCTAAGACCAATGGTGCTTTTACCGTCATGCCCTGTGTGTTCTCCGTATCTTCATCAAACATCCCAATTTCAATATAGTTTGGGGTATTACCAGTAGACAACAATTTCCCATTGCCATCAAAATAATTCTTGGTGCTTTCAACATTAGGGAGCTTTTTGCCTAAGACTTGCCTCTGCTGCATAGAGGTTAAAACAATTTTTTAAATTCCTGATGTCCAATTGCATAGGTGTAGTATTTTAATGGTTGGTTTGCTTCTAAATATACTACTATTTATTGAAATCTTAGATTATGGATGGTTTTTCATATATGCAATGCTCAATAGATTACAAGGTACCTAACGCAAATAAAATCTAAACTTCGTTTCTGAAACTAGAACTTAAAATAGGAGTGAAGAATCAGCAAATTGAAAGGAAACCCCATCTTATTCCCAGAAAAAAATGCTCTTAATATGTATTCCTACGAAACAATCATCCGAACAACCATTTTCCACATAACCACAGCTAGAAATTAGACCATTGTGGTTCGTTTCCAAATAGGTTTTGGCATTCTTTCTGTTGATGAGCCATTCTTGTGCTGCTATTTCATACACCTGATCTAAGGTTAGGGGAGCGGCTCCGTTTTCATATGTCCCAATCTCATTCTCAGATTTGGTCCATTGAAGTACCGTGTCTGGAAAGTCGGCTGGAAGTTGCACATATTCAAATTCTCGTTTTACTATAATGCCATTTTGTACTGTAATAGTGGTCTCCCAGCTAAAGCCTACCCAAGAAGAATAGGTCACAGTATATTCATACGTATTCTGGTTTAATGCTTTTAAATCTAGCCAGGTTTGTAAGCTAAGATCATATTCATTTTGATGGTCTAAGTCGTTCTTATCACAAGAAGAGAGGCATAATACTAGACATAGTATAACACGATATATGGTTCCTTTGGTCATCCCAAGCTTTCTTTTTAAGATGGTGATTTTTGCAATGCGTTGCGTTGTAAGTAAAAGAAGGTCACTGTATTAGTTGCAATTTAGTCGTAATAGGCCTTGTAAGCAATATATTAAAGTGACAGTTTCTAAAACTATTATTTCATGCTTGCAATTTAGGGATAAATAAAATTGCGGTTTGGAGCTAGCCCAAACCGCAATAGTTTTGATACCGGTTGACTTTAATCTTATGATTTCATCACCGCTACTGAAGCAATCTTTAGTGAGCTGGCAATTGTAAATGTGTATAAAATGATTCCTCTTTATGAGATGATTTCTTATTCATTCTATACATTTCTGCAGCAGCCTTGTTAGGCCATTCTATCAGTACAATTTGAGATGGAGGCATTCCATTATGCAAATCTTCATAGGAAAGTACTGGGAAATTAAAAATAATTTTTCCATCATATTTTTTAATTATTGAGTGCATTTTTTTTTCACCCATACCAGCATCACTCCAAATGGTTTGTACCTCGTACACTTTACCTTCTTTCAGTGTGAATTCAAAATCCTTAGTTACATTACAAGCACTTTGCTTTAATTCATCCCAAATCTTCATTCTCATTGGGGTTAATTCTGAATTGGGTAGTTCTTTTAAGAAGGAACTGACAGCCTTGGTATTTGGCCAAGAATATAGCCCAACAAAATTGTTGGGTTTGTAGCTTCCTGCAACAATTTTATCAATAGGTAATGACGATAAAGGTTTAAACCCGTTTTTTTGAGCAATTGGAAAAACTTTTTCAAAATAAGCATTCATTAAATCTTGAGCACCTGGTTTTGTAATGGAAGAAATCACTAAAAATAGTTCCCCTTTCTTTAACTTGATGGTTTGACCTTTTGTCATTTCATTAGACATCGTTTCTTTTTTTTGGTCCATGTTTTCTTGTTTCATTTGATGGTTCATAGCCATTTGGTTTTGTGATTTTACAGAGTATGCTGTAAGCATTACTAATGCAAGAACGGGCACTGATAATTTTAATTTTTTCATTCTTTTATTTCTTTAATAATTTATACCAGCAAACCTCCGATTATACAATCAGGCACAAAAAAATATGCTCTAGTAAGGAATAAAATGTTGTGAATGGGAAGGATAAGATGTTACAGAAACGGCTTATTTAATTTTCAGATATTCATGAATAAAAGGGGCTTGAGATCTGGAAATTGGAATTTCAAAAGCATGCCCTGGAAGTGTGAGTTTCATGTTTTTTCTATTTCCACTTATCTGAAAAGGTAAAAGTGTATTGATGGCAAAAGAGTTATGGCATCTATATAAATTAGGATTGATGACTTGATCCACAATTTTTGTCAGAGATACTCGTAACATTTTCTCTTTCATTTCCCCGCCATTTGTCCACACTATTTTGGAATATACCCCCTGCGTTTCTATATAAAGTAGGTCTGTTATACCAATGGCTAATTTTTCTTTAGTAGACGAGTTTATGACCATAATATCTTCTTTGTCTTCAGGTATTACATCAGACAATGTAGGTGGATTTAAGAGTTTTAATCTTTTCTTGTATTTGTAGAATTTTCTGCTATTTCTAAAAGAAAGCCATGCAGGATGTGTTAACGCCATGATAAAGCCAATTTTTTCTTGATAGAGTAATTCAAAATACTTGCTTCCTTTGTCCATATTCCCAAGTGCTAAATGAGCAATTGATGCTTCCCTATAGTAGGTTTTTACGGTGTCATTTTTCATCTTGACTTCTAATTCCTTCATCCAAAAGGCAACTTTATTTTGCAGGCCCATTTTATGGTATAAAACGACCTGAGCTGCTGGTGAATGGATAATACTTGATGGTTTTTTTTCGATTAACTCTTCTGCTAATGAATACTTCTCTGTGAGTACATACACCCAAAATAGGGCATCCACCGTTGCATCAGATTGTGGAGCAAAAACCAGTGTCTTTTTTAATTGTTTTTCGGCAGCCTCAAATTTTCCATCTAAGGATAATGCAAAACCGTAGGTACTATTTATTTGCACGTTGAATGGATCATACATCAAGGCAAACTCTAGCTTCTCAATTGCCTTTTTATATGCACCAATAGCAAGCAGGTAAAAAGCGTAATAATAGTTGGCTTCTGGTGAGAATTTATGAATCGAGAATGCCCTTTGGAAAGAATAAAATGCACCTAAAATGTCAAGGTCATTGACCAACTTTATTAACCCAAGTGAAAGATGTGTTTCCAATAATAAGGGATTTAAGGCTATGGCCTTTAACGCGTTTGATTTTGCGTAGTTATAGTTCTTTTGAATTGCGCCTTTTTGAATTCCTGCTAATAACGACCAACAGTTTGAGAGTCTGGCATACCCCAGCGCAAAATTGGGTGCAATTGCTATCGCTTTATTAAAAAGTGAAATGGCTTGAAGGATATTTTTTTCATCCCACAAGTTCCAGTGATAAATTCCCTTTAAATAAAAATTATATGCTTCTGAAACGACCTGCGGTTTGGGCTCCGTATTCTTCATTTCTACTTTAACATGCTCAACAATTTTAAAGGATATTTGGTCAATTAATTCAAATAAATTATTAGCACTTTCTTCTAGTTTAATGGAGGACAAGCAACTATTGTCTGCACCATTAATAAGTTGAATTGTTGTACGTATTTGTCCATCCAATTTCAAGATGGACCCTTTTAATAGAATGGTGGAATTCGGTATTTTAAAGTCACTATTTTTAGTCTTGTAGCCCGAAGAATTAAAGGAGGTGACTCTTAAAGCTTTAAAATTTGATAATAGATGTGTGATTTCTATAGGTATCGCGGAGCATAAATAAGCATCAACCTTGTGATTGGATATATTTTCAAAAGGAAATACTACTATATTTTGGATTAAACTCAAATCACTGTCATTCATTTCCTGTGGCGGCCAACACACGAATATTATCACTAGTTACGTTGCTCCTATCAAATTATGGATAATAAAAGTAGGAGTAACAGCAAGATAGCAAAAAAGAGTGCCCAACCCTTTTTGAAATTCATAATAGTAATAACATTATGTTGCTTATAAGATTTTATCGTGGACTTTAAAACCCATTTTCAGTAAACGTTTCTATTTTTACTGTATGGGCCTTAACGTCCTCTTTTGTGAACCAAGCATCACGTAGTTCTTTTTTAGAGAACAATTCTAATTGATCACCAAAATGAGGGGAATCTTTTTGCGTTGCGTTACCATAACTCAGTAAAACCTTAGCTTTCACTTGATCACCAAATTCAATGACACCCACCCAAGAATCTCCTCCACCAACGTACATGTTGTTGTCATCAGCACCACCTGGCCAAGCAACACGGAAGACACCCATGGATCCATCAATACCATTAGCTGGTAAATTCTTACCATTATAGTTGATCCTATAATAATCACCCCAAGGAGTCTCTAAACTGCCAAATTTGGCTTCCATCTCATGGGCTGCTTTTTCTAATAGTTGCACCGCTCGTTTGGGGTCTGAGAAACCGTCAGGCGTGGTATTCGGTTTGTCTATACTCCACTGTTCAGCATAGTTAGCGGTATTCCTGCTATTAAATTTTCTTGCCCAATAATAAAATAAGAGCATTCCCTTACTATCTGCATTGGCTTCACGATCCCAATTTTCTAATACTAGTTTGGCCTCCTTTGCTTTTTCTGAATCGGAAGCATCTACAGCTGCGAACAAATCATCTAAAATTCTATCTGCAAATTCTAAGCGTGTGGAGAGTTTGTAAGCTACTAATTCATCAAATGTAATGGAGTTGTCTTCTATTAACATTCTTGCAGAACGTTGTGGTCTAAATGCCATACTTTGAGGAGCCATATAGCCAGGATAATTATCAGGATTCAAGGTCATGGGTATGGTACTTGTCCATGGTGGGTCGTTGGCATTTTGAAGCCACCCATTTTCGGGATTTTTTACTTTAGGCAAATCGGCATAATCGTGAACTTCTGTCCATACATCAGCAGATTTTCCACCAGGAATGATACGGTCCCAATAGGCCCAGGTATCTTCCGTTCGTTTTGGTACCAAACCATTGAATAGATAGAAGATTTCTCCTGCTTTATCAGCATACATGACATTCCAAAATGGAATTTGTGCCATTTTCAAGGCAGTTTCAAACTCATCAAAACTACTACTATTGATCATTCTCCACCATTGTAAAACCATGTCGGGCCTATCTAAGCCCACCATGCGTAAAGCCAATGCCTTATCTTCTTTTTGACTTACGACAGGTCCATGAACAGTTTTAAGCAGGGGTATTTCTTGTTCCACTAAAGAACCGTCTTCTTGTTTTATTTTGATTGTTTTTTTAGAACGTTCAAAAGCCTTCACCTCACCGTCTAACAAGTAACCATCTTCTTTTAATTCCAATTCATAGGTATCTGCATTATCAATGGTGTTGTCTGTATGACTCCACCCTAAATGTTCATTAAAACCAATAGCAATTCCTGGGAGCCCTACTAAGGTGCTGCCATACATGTTTTTACCATTTAGATTGAGGTGCGATTCAAAAAAGAGAAACTCTCGCCACCATGGTAAATGTGGATTTTGTACCAACATGGCATTTCCGGAGGCAGATCGTTTTGGAGCAATAGCATAGGTATTACTGCCCATGTCTGGCCATTGTTGTACACGGCCCAAATCGTTGCCTCCAATAAAGCGTGTGAAGACCACATACATCACATGCATGTTTACATCGGTGGTCGTTAAGGGTAAAACTACTCTGTTTTGTTCAGCTATGGCTTCAGGATGCGCTTCTGCATAGGCATTTAAGCCTTCAACAAAAGACTTGAAAATTATCTTTGATTCTGAATCTTGTTCGGTTTCCCAAGTATTTGCTAAGTCCTCAAACCCTAGCGTATGGATGAGCATATCGTTTTGAAGTTTAGCTTTACCCCAATATTCAGCCCCTTTCCCTCTAGAACTGCCATATAGCTCCAAGATCATATTGGCATGATTGTGCATTTGCGCCCAACCCTGAGCATAAAATAATTCTTCAATATTGTCTGCAGTAATATGTGGTACCCCCCAAGAATCCCATGCAATTTGCGTTGCTGTTTTTTCTGTTTGTGAACAGGAAATGTTTAAAAAGGAAAGGGTGATACATACAATAATTTGGTAAATTTTTATGCTTTTTTTGCTCATGTTGTAAGGATTAGCGTTGAAGTATAATAAATGGATTATCAGCAAGATAGCAAAAACAAAACTGTCCACAATGGGCTGTACATGTATGAAGAGAATCCATCTCCATGCGAATTAAGACGAACGAACCCTGGGGTTCTTTTGTTGTTATCTTCTGATTACAGTGTTTAAATATACATCTTCTTTTAACCCAGTTTTTTTCCATTAGGCACCCTGCACATTCAACCGTCATGTGATAACGTTCAGTCCAGTATTCAAGACACCACACCCATTTCTCTGTTCCAACAAGGCCGTTCATTCTTTCTTTGTAAAAAATAAACGTCATCAAACATAAAACAATAGTACTCATCCATTTGCTCCTATTAATGGGGTTCTGGGTAACAGCACAAGAGCGTCCGATTGCTATCTTTATAGACTGTAACTGCGATAACCGGTTTATACGGCAACAGCTAGCCTATGTAAACCATGTTAGGGATCAAGGTTTGGCAGATATACAGTTGTTTATCTATGATATAAAAATGGGTAGCGGAGGGCGTTCTTATACGTTAGACTTTAAAGGTAAGAATGCTTTCGATGATAACAACAAAAAGCTGGTTTATGAAACCACCCCCACAATGACTTCTTCTGAAGTACGCCAAGGCCTTCTTAAAAAAATACAATTGGGTTTAGTAGGATATTTGATGGAAACAGAAATGGCAGATGATATTGTATTTATAGTTACACCATCAAGCGCTAACCCCCATGAAGTAACCACCACTGAGGATGCCTGGGCCAATTGGATTTTTGAAATTTATGGGGAAGGCGAATTTAAGAAAGAAACAAGTAAAAGTAAACACCGCCTAGAATTTGGTTTTGAAGGAGATAAAATAACAGAAAAATGGCGGATTCGTACAGATATTGAACTGAACAGATCAGTAGATAAATTTGAAAATGATGGGGAGACCTTTCATAGCAAAAGAGAAGAATATGAATTTGATGGTAGCGTGGTTAGAAGCTTATGTGATCACTGGTCTTTAGGAATGTTCACAGGAATACAACATGATAGTTATAACAACTTAAAATTATCCATTGCCGCACAGCCAGCAATTGAATATAGTATTTTTCCTTATAGTGAAGTGCTCATGCGCGAAATAAGCTTTGCCTATAGGATTGGATACCTTTATAATGAATACCAAGAACCCACAATTTATAGTTTAATGAGTGAATCTCTGTACGGGCAGACCCTTAATTTAAAATTACAGTTTAGGCAAGATTGGGGCAATTTATCAGCCAATTTGGCTGCTTCATCTTATTTGCATGATTTTTCTAAGAATCGTGTCAAATTTAGAAGTAATGTTTCTGTTAGAGTTCTGAAGGGTTTGTCCGTACGTTTTTCTTCTAACCTAGAGCTTATTCGGGATCAGATAAGCCTGCCTGCAGGGGATGCCTCCTTAGAGGATGTGCTGTTGCAACAGCGGCAAATAGCAACAGATTTTAAACTTGGTTTTAGAGTTGGCTTGGGATATACCTTTGGTTCTGCCTATAATAATATCATCAATACCCGATTGTAGTTAACGGTCTAACCAGGTCTGGAAGTCTGATGCCCGCCTACTGCTTACCATAATTTCCTTAAAAGGAGAGACTGTGTTAAGTTCAATCTTAAGGCGCCCCTTAAAATGTTTGTGTACGACTATAATACTATTGATATGCACAATCATTTGCCTGTTGATTCTAAAAAAATCCTTAGGATCTAGTATGGACTCTAGCTCTTCTAAAGATTGGGATATCATAAAACGTTTTTGTTGTCTAGTGTGCAAAAAGCTAATACGTTCCTCTGAGTAAAACTGGCTTATATCTCCCACATCTACGGAAAACATCTTGGTTCCAGATTTAACCAAAAAACGATCTTTATAGGTTGTGTTTTGTTGACTAAGAGATGCCATTAATTGCTGTAATTGGTCTGATGACTGTCCGTTCAATTTCTTTTGCAATTGCTCTAATTTTTGAAAAGCCTTTTCTAGCTTGTCATAATTGATAGGTTTTAGCAGGTAGTCAATGCTATTTACCTTAAAAGCATCCAAGGCATAACGGTTATGGGCGGTGGTAAATACCACCAAACAATTGATTTCTATTTTTTTAAGAATGTCAAAACTGTTGCCATCCAATAAATGAATATCCATAAACAAAAGGTCTGGCAGGCCTTGGTTGGTAAACCATGCTATAGCCTCTTTTACGGAACGGATCTTTGCCAATATTTTAAAGTTAGGATTGTATTGCAATACCAGCTGCTCCAATTTATTTGCTGCCAAAACTTCATCTTCTATAATTACAATATTCATATCTTTTTGGGTGATAGTAGGGGTAAATCAACTTTAAAAGTGTTTCCCTCATTTAAAATGCTAATTTCTTGTTTAGAAATTAATTGGTACCGCCTTTTTATATTTTCTAAGCCCATTCCTGTTTTCTCATAGTCCGGTACCTCACGTAAAGCGATATTGTTGGTCACTGTTATACTAGGGGCATCTGTTGTATATATCTTGATGACCAAAGGTTTTTCGGGCGACATAATATTATGTTTCAAGGCATTCTCCAATAACATTTGCAAGGCTAGGGGCGGAATTAAATGATTATGATAGGCGTCTGCCACCTCAAATTTTATTTGTAATTCTTCCTGAAAGCGTTGACGTAATAAAAAAACATAGTAATTTAAAAACTCCAACTCCTCTTGGAGCACTACCAATTCTGCATTGTTATTTTGCAATACATAGCGGTATACCTCTGAGAATCCGTCTAGAAAACGTAGCGCCTTCATATTTTTAGGGGCTATTAAGGAAGAGAGTATGTTTAGGTTGTTAAACATAAAATGTGGAGAAAGATGCGATTTTAAGGTAATAAGCTCCGAGCTAATCTGCTCTTTTTTCATTTGTTCCTGTTCCAGATTGGCCTTTTTCCATTTTTTTAAAAACACATAACCAAATTGCACAGAGAACACCGGTATTAAAAATAAAAGGCCATAAATATTTAAGAGCATGAATTGATCGTCATTGGGCGGTAGGGCGGTATAACGGTTTTTAAAAAACCAGTAGGACACATTAATATAAAGCATGGTAAACAGTAAGCTCAGGAGCAGCTGTAGACCAAAACGTTTATCTGCTGTAAGGGCCTTAGGAAAACTGCGTTCAACAGCCCTGAATAGCAAGACATTACCAAACCATAACCAGAAAAATAGCAGCAACAGCCATAAGATAATTACTTGGTATAGGGGGTAATTCCCTTCTTCTTGTGCCTGCTCCACATATATTCCAAACACCAGAATAATGATAGCAAGGAGTATCAGCAAGATTTTTTGCCCCTTAAACCAAGATTCTGAAATGTGAGGAAACTTACTCAAAAGCTATAGTTTTAATATTTTCCCATGCGATGTAGTCAGTCTTCCCTTGGCGGGTTCTAACAATTACTCCCTCATTCTCCTCGGTAACATTATCATCGTCTCCCAACAACAATTGGGTACCATTTTTTAAGAGGACCAAGGCGTATTTGTCATTCTGTGGAGCTATTTGTGCTATCCTGTAGAAGGGAATGTCATATTCATAATTGTTGTTTTCACCAGTTAAAACCTCCACCCGGTACATTTGGTTGAGATTATAAACCAATTGTCCTTTATACTTTTTTCCATTATTGGTGGTGACTACACCTTTTAAAACACCTGTTTTTTTAAAAGCCTTAAATCCTTTAGGTTTTGTTGGGGAAGGCATAAACCTCGCTGAGATTAAATGTTCCCATTCCAGCTCTATGGCGCCAAAATCCAAGCCCATGATCATAATACCATGATTGCCATCATCTACATCGTCATGATTGTTTAAAAACATACGTTTACCATTGACAAGTGTAATTAAAGCACCATCGTCTTGGGCTTTAATTTCGTATATATCCTTAAACTTTAAGTCTACTTTTTTGTCCTTTCTTCTACCTTGTATATTGTCATATTGAAAACTCTCTTCATCATCCCAGGAAACATATCCAGAATAACTTCCAATAGATGTTAAAAAACTGCCATACATGGGTTTGCCTCGTATTAATCTATATGCGGGGTCAAAAGATTGAAAAGTGATTTTTTTTATATTTTTTAAATATAGCGTATGCCTTTTTCTGCTTTTATCATATAGAAAAATCCGATCATCTAGATCACCGTTTTTGCTCATGTCTAATTCCACAGTCTTTCCATCTTTTAATCCAAGCAGTACTTTATTGTTTCCTACTGGTTTTAGATAGGCGATATCTCCAAAGCTGGAGCTAAAACTGGGAGATGAATCGGGTATTTTATCCTCCCATAATTGCATGAATCCTAGGTCCAAATCCTTACTTTTTTTCTTAAGGTCTTTTGGTTTTTTCTTGCCTAAGAAATAGTACACAGGGCTTTTTGCTCGTACTGCATAGAAAATATCTTCCCATAGGCCCTGTTCATTATCCCAGATAATTTGTCCTTTAAGGGTCTTACCATCTTTAAGTTGTATGGAGGCAAATATGGCTCCTTGTGGAGTTTGGCAGTATCCAAAAAAAGGAACCAACAGCAGTAATAAGAAAAGTAGGAGGTTAATTTTTAAGGAATAAAACATGATGATGCAGTTTAAAAATTGAAATTTGGATGAAATGTCTGCAGTACTTTATAATGTTGACAATAAGTTGGACTCCACTCAAAAGTAGTTTAAAATCTGTTCTATACAAAGCTGAGACCTCTTCTGCTATTAGGAAAGTGAGGAAAACAGAAGGCTCAAAATACGTTGGTTTTTGATTTGAAGGCAGTCAGTTTTAAAATTATTGCGTTTAACCGAAAATGGGGGAATAACGGAATAGAAATTAGGGGGCTTGTAGGTTGCTTAGTTAATGGAGGAGCGCAATCGATTTCATTTTGTTGATTTTCTTCTTAATTAGGACCACTTATGGGAGGTGTGTTATTTGGATACGTAGCTGTCTTTCTAAGGCTTTATTTTGCTCATTTTTTCTATTTTTTTTGTTGATTTGGACATTATTTACTTAACAGGAAGTCACTTACAAAATTTCCTATTTTTTAAAAAGCAACAAATTTCTTTTTGGATAGGTGAAAAGAAAATGATACATTCGTGAACGTTAACAGTTTTTTTGTGTACGTTAACGATAAATTGTAATCGATTGCATTTTTCTGGAGCTCAAGAAACTACATTGTGGCAAATTAAGTTCCTATTTAATATTAAATGACCTTTTAACCAACATAAATGATGAATTAATCCTAAAAAAACCTGCTATGATACATGCAAATAAGAGCCCCTGAAAAACGGTATGCTAGAGGACATAAAAACATACTAGTATTAAAAAGCTACCTCGTTTCAAAACTCGAAGTAGTTTTTGCTGTTTATTCAATACTAAATACTTAAAATTTTCAGAAAAATTTTATTAACTAACTAAACTGAATATAATATGAAAAGAATGCTTATTAAAAAGCTAATACCAAAAGCGAGGAGCTTTTTGCTTTTTGGTGCTTTGTGTGTGATGGGAGTAGTTTCCGTTAATGCAAGTGCGAAATTAGATGATACCGTCAATTTGGGTGATGGTATACAATCTACTGTTACAGGTGTTGTAACAGATGAGAATGGGGTGCCGTTACCAGGGGCCAGCGTTGTAGAAAAAGGTACAACTAATGGTACCGTTACAGACTTTGATGGAAATTATTCCATTGAGGCAGCTGGAGATGCAACCTTAATATTTAGCTATATTGGTTATAAAGCTATTGAAGTTGCTGTTGATGGACAAGCTACTGTTAATGCTAGTCTTGAGACCGATGCTAGTCAGTTAGACGAAGTAATAGTAGTAGGTTATGGTACGCAACGTAAAAAGGATATTACCGGTGCCATTACTTCAGTTTCAGGGGATGATTTGAATATTACCCGTGAAAGTAATGCCCTAAATGCACTGGCTGGGAAAGTAGCCGGTTTGGATGTAGGTATTTCTAGTACAGCACCAGGAAGTTCCCCAAATCTATTGATTCGTGGTAGAAGTTCATTAAACTTCTCTAACGAACCTCTAATTGTTTTGGATGGAATTCCTTTGGAAGGTAATCTAAGTGATATTAACTCAGCAGACATTGCTTCTGTGCAAGTACTTAAAGATGCTTCTTCCGCTGCCATTTATGGTGCCAGAGGTGCAAATGGTGTAATTTTGATAACCACTAAGAGAGGTAAAGTAGGGAAAGCTAGATTTACCTATGATACCTATTATGGTTTTTCAGAAGTAGCTGAAACATATGATGTATGGGATGCTGATCAATATGTGAACAACAGAAGAGAAGCAAACAGATCTGCAGACGAACAAGCAGATGGTGTTACTCCAGGCACATACACACTTCCATCTGCTGCAGATGTATTGGAGCCACTACAATTGGCTGCTTACAATGCAGGTATAAATACAGATTTCTTTGACTTAGGATTGCATAATGGTAAACAAGTAAGTCATCAGTTAGGAGTTTCTGGAGGTTCAGAAAAAGTGAGATACGCGCTTTCCTTAAGTTATTTTGAACAAGAAGGTGTTTATAAACTAGCAGATTATAAGCGATATACGTTTAGATCTAATATTGACGTAAATGCTACGGATAAGCTAAAATTTGGTTTGTCTCAACAAATTAATTTTTCTAAAAGGAATAGTTATGATGCCTTAGGGGGTATCATGAGAAACTCTCCTTTGGTGACGCCTTATGACGAAAATGGTGTAGCGACTTTAGATCCAATAAGTGATGGATTAAGATGGAACTTTTTAAGTAATGAAACGCCAGGGAACTATGTTGATGAGCGTGTAAATTATAGATATTTAGCCAACATTTTTGCTAGCTATCAAATTTTGGATGAATTAAAGTTTACGTTAAACTTGCAACCACAGTTTGAGTCTATCGCTGACAATGATTACCGTGCTTCCCAGTCTGCTAATCGTACTGGAGCCCTTTCACAGGCAAATAAAGACAAACGAGAAAATACCGCCTATACTATTGAGAATATTTTAAACTATTCCAAAGTTTTTAAGGATGACCATTCTTTAGATGCAACTTTCCTATATAGTTTTCAGGAAACAAAAAGAGACTTCTTAAGACTTAGGACTTCAGGACCAGCTTCAGATAGCCAATTGTTTAATAACTTAAGCGATGCCTCTCAAGTAGATTCAAGGGATAGTTCCTTGGAAACAGAAGGATGGACATCCTATATGGGTAGATTTAACTATGGTTATAAAAGCAAATACTTACTAACGCTTACCGGTAGGTATGATGGGTCATCCAAATTGTCCGAGGGCAATAAATGGGGCTTTTTTCCTTCTGCATCTTTTGCATGGAGAATCCTAGAGGAAGATTTTTTAAGTGATCAAACAGTTTTTAGTGATCTTAAATTAAGAACTGGATATGGACAGGTAGGTCGTAACCCTATTAGTCCTTATGCAACCTTAGGAGGTATTGAACGTTTTGAAGGTTCTTTTGGGAGCAATCCTGCTTTTGGTTTTCAGCCAGAAGATATTGCAAACCCAGATTTGAAATGGGAAACCACTACTACCTTTGATATAGGAATTGATTTTGCTTTTGCAAACAATAGAATTTCTGGTGCTATTGATTACTATACTGGTAATACTAATGATTTATTGTTAAACAGAGTACTTCCTGCTACTTCTGGTTTTGAATCTATCCTTCAAAATGTTGGTGAGACAAAGAACTCAGGATTTGAAGTTGTTTTGAGCACAGTAAATATTAATACAGAAGACTTCAAATGGACTACTAATTTTAATTTTTCAACCAATAAAAGTGAAATTGTAAGTCTATTAGATAGCACATCTGATGATATAGGAAACGGTTGGTTTATTGGAGAATCTTTAAGTGTTGATTATGATCGTGTTTTTGATGGTATTTGGCAATTGGAGGAAGAAGCTCTGGCAGATAGTTTCGGAAGAAGACCTGGAGATATTAAATTGAAGGATGTCAATGGTGATGGAGTTCTTAATGATGATGACCGACAAATTATTGGTCAGAGAGATCCAAAATGGATTGGTGGTTTAACCAGTAAAATTGAGTACAAAGGCTTAGATTTTACAGTAGCACTTTATACGCGTCAAGGAAATATTACACGTTCTAGAGCACTAAGCGATATTAGTATTTTTGGAAGGTACAATGACCTGGATTTAGATTATTGGACTCCTGAGAATCCTAGTAACACATTTCCTAGAGCTAACGCCGATAGGGAAAGACCTCTAGATCGTAATGTTTTAAGTTATGTTGATGGTTCTTTTGTAAGGATTCGTAACATTACACTTGGATATAATTTTGACGCTAAAGTTGCAGAATACCTTGGACTTGAAAAGTTTAGATTGTATGCTACTGCACAAAACCCATTCCTATTTACTTCTGCAGATTTGAAAGGATATGATCCTGAAACTGGTAGAGGTAATTTGGATGATGGTATTTTGAATTTATCCAACGATTATACGGCAACACCAAGAACCATTTTGTTTGGTCTTAATGTATCATTTTAATTTAATTTTTAAAGATTTGAACATGAAAAAAATAAGTTTAATTCTAATAGCACTAGTTGCTTTTTCTTCTTGTGAAGACATTTTGGAAGAAGAATTGACCGGAGATCTTACCGCGGATGGTGTATTTACCGATGAAGTTGGTATAGATTTCGCCTTAAATGGGGCCTACTCGACTTTAGGTACATTTATAGGGAATAATGAAAATAGAGAAGCGGGATGGACCATCATAACAATGGGTACAGATACGTATACCAATGGAGCAGATGGAGGAAACAAACATTTTAATTCCTATAATTCTGATTTAAATGCAAGTTCCGACATTGTTAGACGTCCTTGGAATGTGTTTTACAGAGGAATCAATGCAACAAATGGAGTAATTGGAAGAGCTCCAGAAGCCCTTGCTGATAATCCAGAAAAGTTGAGCAGTGTTATTGCACAAGCTCGATTTTTAAGAGGGTACTATTACTTTTGGTTGGCCAAAATATATGGCCCTGTTCATTATACGGACGAGGAAACCATTGGTGCAGAAAGCGAAGCTACCAGAATGCCTTTGGATCAGTTGTATGCGAAAATTATAGAGGATTTGGATTTTGCAGCGCAGAACCTGCCAACATCACAAGCTGACTTTGGTAGAGCAACTTCTTGGGCAGCAAAAGCTACCTTAGCTGATGTACATCTTCATAGAAATAATTACGATGAGGCTGCTGCTTTGTCTGAAGATATCATTAATAATGGTGGCTTTTCACTAGTAACACCTGTGGCGGATTTATGGAGTTTGACTAATGAGGAAAATAGTGAAGTAATCTTTTCAACACAATTCTCTGATGATTTGGAGCTAGATAATGGTGGAAACCCAGCGCACTTATTCTTCTTGATGGAGTATGATAAATTACCAGGAATGAAAAGAAGTGTTGAGAATGGTAGACCTTGGAAAAGGTTTAAGCCAACCAGCTATCTTTTGGAGTTGTATGAGATGGAAGATGAAAGGTATGAGGCAAGTTTTACATCAGCTTGGTTTTCTAACAACCCAGATTCTGCTCCAGCAGGGGTAATGCCTGGCGATACCGCTGTGTATCTTCCTAGAGTAGCGTTTACGCAAGGAGAAAAAGATGCCAAACCTTATGGGGCGAGTATCTATAATAGAGATGAACTTACGGAGAAAGTATTTCCAGCATCCAAAAAATGGGTACAGCCAAATAGAGCGTCTACCAATGAACCAGCTGCAGGAAGGGATTTTATTGCCTATAGATTGGCAGAAATATACCTATTTGCCTCAGAAGCCAATGCACTTAAATCATCACCAGACCAAACAAAGGCCTTGGAGTATTTAAATGAGGTAAGGATGAGAGCTTATGGGGTTACAGATATAGGAACATTACCTGTAATTGCTGCTGTGGATATTGATGTTGTTTTGGAAGAACGTGCCAAAGAACATGCGCAAGAAGGTAAAAGATGGTTTGATCTTGTACGTACAGGAAAGCTTGTAGAACGTGTGCAAATGCACAATCCTGCAGGAGCGGCCAGCATACAACCGTATCACACATTACGACCTATTCCACTTGATCAAATAGATCGTACATCTACGGATTTTGCTCAAAATCCTGGGTATTAAAGTTTAGTTTTTGAGTTAGTTTTAATTGTAACCCTTTCCATTTTGTAATATAAAATGGGAAGGGTTTTTTTCTTAAATTGGCTGCTATGAAAGAAAGTCTGTGCAATTGGATAATTGTTTGTTTGTTTGGAATGCTTTTTTGGAATTGTACATCTTCTGAAAAAGAGACTTCCACTACGGAAACAACTGCATTATTTAGAAAAGTAGCACCCCAATCTTCAGGGGTTCATTTTGTGAATCATATCAAAGAGCGATTTGAGTATTTTGAAAATTTTAGTTACGCGTATAATGGTGGCGGAACAGCCATAGGCGATATAAACAATGATGGCTTACAAGATATTTTCTTTACTGGTAATGAGGTAGGGAACAGGCTATATTTAAACAAGGGAAATTTAAAATTCGAAGATATTTCAGAGGAAGCTCATATAACGGGTATGGACGGATGGAATAATGGTGTCTCCATGGTAGACCTTAATGCTGATGGTCTTTTAGATATTTATGTATGCAGGGGAGGGTGGAATGACACTGATAAGGCACGAAAAAATGTGCTGTACATTAATCAGGGAAACAGCACTTTTAAAGAGATGGCTGAAAGCTATGGATTGGATGACCATGGCTATTCTACTCAGGCCTCTTTTTTTGATTTTGATAATGATAATGACCTGGATATGTATCTAGTGAACAGGCCCAGTGAATTTATGTTACCCATAGCCGAGATTTTAAAAAATAAAGAAAACCCACAAGACATTCATAGAGATAAACTGTATAGAAATGATAATGGGGTTTTTGTTGAAGTAGGCAAAGAAATGGGAATCACCCGTAATTTTGGGTACGGTCTTGGCGTGGTCACAGCAGACCTAAACAAAGATGGATATGTTGATATTTATGTGGGAAATGATTTTGATGAGCATGATTATTATTATGTCAATCAAGGAGGAAAAGGATTTAAGGAGCAGATAAAATCAACAACCAATCATATTTCACTTTACTCTATGGGAGTAGATGTGATGGACATTAATAATGATGGTTTAGAAGACATATACGTTACGGAGATGTTGCCATCAGATCGTAAACGGGCTAAGGTATCCATGCCTTCCATGGACGTTGAAGGATTTAATACGCTATTGGACATGGGGTTTTATTACCAGTACATGCACAACATGCTACAAGTAAACCAAGGTAACAATCAGTTCAGTGAAGTTAGTAAATTGGGAGGACTGGACAAGACAGATTGGAGCTGGGCGGGCCTAGCGTCTGATTTTGATAATGATGGAAAGAAGGACCTCTTAGTCACCAATGGCTATAGAAGGGATATTTTTGATAATGACGTGGGGCTCAGGCTTCAAGAATTTTTTAGAGCAAATAGGTCAAAATACAGGTCTGCCCGAGCATTAATCGCAGACAAGAGTGATGAAATTATTAATTTATACAAGCCTATAAAAGAGCGAAATTATTTGTTCAAAAATACTGGAGATATAGCTTTTGAAGACGTCTCTGAAGCGTGGGGCTTTAAAGAAGAAAGTTTTTCAAATGGTGCAGCCGTAGGAGATCTTGACAATGATGGGGATTTGGACATAGTAATCAACAATTTAGATGATAAGGCCTTTATATTTGAAAATACAGGTATTGAAGCCAATACGTATTTAAGAATTAATTTAAAAGGGCCTGGTAAAAACTTGCTAGGGCTAGGGGCTAAGGTAGAAATACGATTAGGGGATGAGATACAATACCAGGAATTTAAGATGGTCAGAGGTTATTTGTCTTCCATGGAACCCATCATGCATTTCGGTTTTGGTGCTGCCTTAAAAGTAGATGCTTTAACAATAACATGGCCCGATGGAAAAAAACAGTCTATTAAGAACATTCAAACCAACCAAATACTGACCTTAAACTATGATGAGGCTTCAGATACTGGCGATTTCAATACAGATTTGAATAAGAAGTTGTTTTCGAGCGTAGTAGATAAATTGGGTGTTGTCTTTGAGCATCAGGAGAATGACTACAATGATTATGACCAAGAATTGCTTTTGCCACACAAATATTCCCAATTTGGTCCAGGTATTACAACAGCTGATATAAATAATGATGGGCTAGAGGATATCTATATTTGTGGAGCTATTGGACAGAGTGGAGCCATGTACATTCAAACGAAAAATGGTAAGTTTAAATTAAAAAGAGGCCCATGGCAAGCAAATGGAAATAGTGAGGAAATTTCTGCCCATTTTTTTGATGCCGATGGTGATGGCAATCAAGACCTGTACATTGTATGTGGAGGTAATGAGTTTAAAAAAGGAAATCCATTGCTTAGGGACAAGCTATACCTTAATAGAGGAGGTGTTTTTAAAGATGCTAGTCAACAGTTGCCCAATAAGGCCTTTAGTGGTTCTAAGGTAACGTCCAATGATTTTGATGGGGATGGCGATCTGGATCTTTTTGTGGGTGAGCGCCTTATTCCACAGAACTACCCTAAACCAGCTTCAGGATACCTATACGAGAATAATAATGGTGTTTTTAAAGATGTGACAAATGAAAAAGGACCTGGTCTAAAAGATTTGGGATTAATAACGGATGCACTTTGGATAGATTATGATAACGACGGAGATCAGGATTTGATTGTTGTAGGTGAATGGATGCCCGTGACCGTGTTCGAGAAAAGCGCTACAGGTTTTGAAAAAATGGCTCCAGAGAAGGTGGGATTAAAAAATACTGAAGGATGGTGGTATTCTATCAGCGCAGGAGATTTTGATGGTGACGGTGATATGGACATTGTTGCAGGGAATTTAGGATTGAATTATAAGTACCACGCATCTGTGGAAATTCCATTTGAAGTATTTGGTTCTGATTTTGATAAGAATGGCCGCAATGATATTATTTTAGGCTATAAAGAAGATGGAGCAGTTTATCCATTAAGGGGCAAAGAATGTTCATCACAGCAAATGCCATATCTGAATGGAAAATTTAAGAGTTACAAGGAATTTAGTCTCGCAACTATTGCAGATATGGTTGGTGAAAAGGAGCTAGAAGGGGCACTTCATTTTGTTGCTAATACCTTCGCATCTACTTATTTTGAGAATAACGGGAGTGGGAGTTTTAACTCGCAACCCTTACCTAATTTAGCTCAATTTTCATCGGTTAATGATATTCAGATTTCCGATTTTAATTTGGATGGCAACTTAGACATGATATTGGGAGGAAACTTGTACGCATCCGAAATTGAGACACCAAGAAATGATGCCAGTTATGGTGTGTTTATGGCAGGAGATGGGAAAGGTAAATTTGTACCCCAATCTCCTTTTGAAAGTGGCTTATATATTGGGGGTGATGTAAAGGACCTAGCAATAATCAAAGTGCAAGGAACAAGGATGTTGGTTGTAGCAAAGAATAATAAAGCGATAGAGGTAATTCGAATTAATGCAAAAGATGATGCATTGGTGCAACACTGATTTGGGGTAAATGAAGGGTTAAGAGGTGGTTATATTTTCTTTGACTACGATATCTACTGGAATATCAAGATTTAGTTCAGACGCATCTTGTTTGGTCAATAAATTAAATAACCCTTTAATGGCAACATACCCTTGATATTTAGGTTTTTGATTGATAAGGAAATTGATTTCGTTCTTTTTTAAAGATTTTATATTTTTTTTGTTCATATCAAATCCAACAACAAATGTATTCTTTATGTTATGCTTTTTAAGCAACTGAGGAATGATATGTGATCTAGAGTTGGTTACGAAGATTCCTTTAAGACTGTTTTTTTTAAGCCAATCTTGCATTTCTAAGGTAACTGTAAACTCATCATTAATGGGGTAATTTATGGTTCGGATACTTACATTCTCACCAATGGTTTTGAAGAACTCCCTAAAGCCGTTTTCTCTTTGCCTACCGTTAGCATGAATTCCCTTGTCATTGATAATGTTCACAATAATGTATTGGCCTTCATTTCCTACCAGCCCATGAAGTAACCTTCCAGCAACCATTCCTGAAACATGAGAATTTTGACGAATAAAATAGGCAGGACTATCCAATTCTATTTCAGTATCCAAAAAGACAACGGGAATATTTTTCTCCTTTGCAAGACTCAATAATGTATTACTTTCATTCCTAAAAAAAGGTACTGTAACAATACCATCATATTTTTGTTGAAAGATTTTTTCACTTTGTTCAATGAAAGAGGAAGAATCAAAGAAATTGTAAAAATCGACTTTCACCCCTAATTCGGTAAGCTCTTCAATGGCTTGGGTAATTCCTTTTTTTGGAAGCTTCCAATAACTCCATTTACTTTTTCCTTTGGGAATTAATATGGCAATTTCTATTTTTTTAATCGAGGCCAATTTAAGCCTACTTGCAGTGGTGTTTTTTGTATAGCCTACTTCCTTAATGATTTGCAGGACTTTTTTTTCTGTGTTCTTGGATACTCCTGCTCTCTTATGTAGTACCCGGTCAACGGTACCAATAGAAACATTTGCGAGTTTTGCTATTTGTTTGATTCCCATAATCAATTAGGTTTGGATTTTTTTTTGACAAAATTACAATGTTTTTGTAATAAAATAAAAACTTGTTTTTTATGCCTTATAATTCGCCTATTAAGATCTTTCTAAACTGAATGCTCATATCCCTTCCAGGATGTAATTGTAGTCCGATTGGGCCCATTAATTTGGCCCCCTCATGCGTATAGGTAGAAACCTTTTTTCCGTTTAACCAAACGGTATAAGTCGTGCCAATTGCAATGGTTTTAATAGTATTCCAGCTTTCCAATTTCAGTAATTCTTTTACTCCTTCTCCTTCAACAGGATACCCCATTTTCATAACATATGGGGATCCTGTCATATCTCTTTTTAAAGAACCAGACTCTCCAATTTGTATTTGTGGGGATGTAGGGTCATCTCCTCTCATAAAAATTCCTGAGTCAATAGTTCCTTCTCCAAATTTAAAATCTAATTGAATCACAAAATCTGTATAGGTCTTCTTTGTCCACAAAATAGACCCTATTTTAGCTTCATCACTTTTTGCCCATAATGATTCCCCTTCAATGGACCACCAAATATTATCATCTGGTACTTGCCATTGCGTTAAGTTGTCTCCATTAAAAGCAACTGTCATTTTTTGGTCATTGGTTTGCGCATAGGAAACAGAAACCAAAATACAGATTAGTAAAGTGAATAGATTTTTCATATTGCTGAGTTATTATTGATTAAAGTCTTGATATAGCTGAGTTATTTTTTCCTCAGATAAAACAGATCCACTATGGATAACAATTCTATAATTAAAAGTGGCCGAAGCAGTTTTGTTTAATTCAAAATTTAGAACCTCTTTGCCTTCAGAGAACACCTCTTGTCCCAAGGGGTTGGCAGCAAATAAACCATAACCTCTAGCGTGCCAATAGGTTGGGAAGCCTACATTGTTTTTATTATCCATTATGGTTATAGAAACAGCTTCATCGGCAATGGTACCATGCAGTTGTACCCAATTATTTCTTGTACCCCAAACATCTAAGCCAGTTGTGCCATCACTTGCCAAATAATCTCCACTTACACCATCATTATTCAGGGCTTTAACTTCGGTTACAATACCTTGGGTATCAGTGAAAACTGCTGGTTTGTCTGACGGAAGTTCAAGCTCACGTGCTGTTCTTAATCCTAACATACCCTCTTTGTTATCTTTAAAAGAAACATCTTCTAAAGCTTTTAAGATGCTATTACGGTCTATGATTCTTGTGTTTTCATCTTCGCTAAAAGTGAATATGGTAGTCTCTTCTAATAAATCTGTTTGATCAGGTGCGCGCCATAATGCTTTAATGGTTAAGGTACCTTCCTCTTCATTAGTATTCACTAATTCTGAATGTAATATGGTCCCATATTTATGCTTATCCTCTTCCGAAATAGCATAGGAATTGTTCCAAAAATCCAAACCATTTACGTCACCATAATTAAACCACAGGCCTGCATGATGGGGATGATCCACACGTTCGTTTGGTCTTGGACTATAGGGAAACCCCCTAGTTATTGTGGCGCCATTTTTTGCTATAATAGGATATAATATTGGTTTAGGGGTTTGCCCATCATATAGGTAACTAGTAAACAATTCACCATCAATTTTAACGGCAACTTTTTTGTTTATCGTATCATGAGCAAAAGTAATTTTAGGAAGGTTCATTTCACTCACGGCAACTATTTTTTCTGCTGTATCAGTTTTTTTTGCATCCTTACAACTCAAAGAAATAAGGCCCAAACAAACTACTAAACTAACTGCTGTTTTTTTAGTGCTCATACTATTAATATTGAAATATGTTACCTCCAGCAAGTACATCCTGGGTTTTCTCATCAAAGGTGGCTTTTAAGCCAGTTCTTAGGGCTGCTGTGGTCATAATATTAGCAATAGAGTGGTTGTAAGCCGCTTCCACAGGACCATTAGTGTTTACATTTCGATTACGTACGCTTTCCATCCAGTTTAACATGTGTACAGAAGTCATATTATCTGCACCAGTATTGGCCGAAGTAACTACTTTAACCGCATTTTCAGATAAGTTATATGCAGCTAGTTTGTTAGGTTGCATATCCATAGCACTAGCATGCCTTTTTGCTAATCCTCCATTGTCACTTACTTTGTTCGTGTCTAAATTTAGTTCGCCACCATTAGAATAGTAAATCTCTTTAGTGCCACCAGCAGAGTTAGTAAATCTAGAGGAGTACGTAACTTGGAACCCTGTTGTTGGGTCATTTTCTGGTCCATAATCAAATACTGCGGACATGGTATCGTAATTTTTTCTTCCATCCTTCCATAAGTAAATGCCGCCATTTGCAGCCACACTTCTTGGGTGGTTATAACCAGAGAACCAGTGTACAGTATCTATTTGATGCGACATCCATTGTCCGGGAATACCAGATGAATACGGCCAAAATAATCTGTATTCTAAATATTTTCTTGGATCCCAATCTGCTTTAGGACGGTTCATTTGGTACCTAGCCCAATCCGTATCAGATTCACGGATTTCTTTAACTAATTGGGGCAATCGCCATCTGCCAGGTTGGTTCACATTCCAACTCATTTCTACCATTACAATATCTCCAAACTTACCAGACTTAATATAATCTTCAGCTGCATGATAGTTAGCACCACTACGCCTTTGAGAACCAATCTGGAAGACAATACCGGATTCCTTAACTGCTTTCATTCCAACTCTTGCATCTGCCATTGTTTCTGCGAATGGCTTTTCCACATAAGCATCTTTCTTAGCGTTTGCAGCTTGAACGGTGTGTAGGGCATGTTGAAAATCTGCTGTTGAGATGATAACAGCATCAATTTCATTTTTGTCGTACATCTCCTCATTATTACGCCATTGTTTTATTTTATTTCCTGTAAGGTTCTTAACAAAGGCTTGTCCTTCATCCCTACGTCTATTCCAAATATCAGAAACACCAACAATTTCAAAGTTTTGAGCTTTACTATGACCATTAAATGCCGGGATAAGTGCCCCTTTAGCCCTATTGGAAAAACCAGCAATACCTATTTGTATGCGGTCATTTGCTCCAATAATTCTATTGTAGCTTTTAGCACTCATGGAGTTTATGCCAAAGACAATACCACTAGAAGCCAAAGTTGTTTTTTTAATAAAATCTCTTCTTGAATTCTCCATATTTTATGTTTTTTTGAATTGATTTATATTGTGATTAAAATTCTCTTATTTTAATATTTTTAAAGGAAACTGCATCTCCATGATCTTGCAAAAGAATCAAGCCTTCTGGAATTCTTCCAAAATCTTCCCATTTTTCATATTTGCTTTTTTCCACAAGTGCCTTAAAAACTTGACTGAATCTATCAAATTCAACTACTTTTACTTGATTTAACCAATGCTCAACATGTCCATCCTTCACAATGATCCGAGCATTGTTCCACACATTTATCCCTTTAAAGTTCTTACCTCTAGAACTGTCATTATTTTCTGCTCTGATCAAATCATACAAGGAGCCTATAGTTCTATTTCCGTTTTTCCCCTGTTTGGCATCTGGGTGTTTTTTGTCATCTAATATTTGGTATTCAAGTCCAATGGCTGAACCTTCTCCTTTGTTTAATTCAGAATCTACAAAATATTTAACACCACTATTGGCACCTTCAGACAATTTAAAGTCAACACTAAGCTCAAAGTTGCTGAACACATCAGTGGTGACAATATCGCCACCATTTGTAGATTCTTGTCCACCAGAAGACAACACCTTTAGTATACCATCTTTTATTTCCCATCCTTTTTCCGGAAAATTGTCCAATTTGGCACCTCTCCATCCATTTGTGGTCTTTCCATCCCACAATAAGCGCCATCCCTTTCGTGTTTCGTTTTCGGTAAGGTGATTGGTCAAGTAACTGATCTCGGGTACATCAGCATCTACTTTATTTCTAGAATTTTCTAAATCAGTGGTTTTAATTTTAATGTTTTTCCATTTAACAATTTTTCCTTCATGCTCTTTGTCATGTATACTATGTACTTGGAATGCAATAAAACCTTCTGCTGTTTGGTCATCCACTAAATTGGCACATTGTACATCATTTATCCAAGTTCTTATAGTATGACCTATGGCTTCAATTCTATAATGATTCCATTGTCCATTAATAAAGGCCTGTTGCCCTTTTGGATTACGAGAAAGTGGATAAAGCCAACCAGAACGTGCTTCATCGTATATGCCACCAGCCCATTTTCTGGAGCTTGTCTCTATTTCACATTGGTACCCGTGTACCCTACCTTTCTTATAACTAGGGATGCTATTACTCCTAAACTGTACGCCCGAATTTAGACCGTTTTCTACAAACACTTCAAACTCTAAAATAAAGTCCCCATAGGTTTTTTTTGTGGCCATGAAACTATTTGGAATCCCAAGTTTGGAAGTGCCTATTAATTCTTGATTTTTTATTTCATATTGTGCATCTCCATTTAGTTGTTGAAAGTTAGATAAGTCCTTTCCGTTGAACAGCTTTTTCCAATTTTCTTGTGCTGATACGGATAAACAGGACATGAAAATAATGATCAAAATTTGAATTTTTATTTTTCCCATAAGTACTTATAATTCTTTAAATGATTTTATTTTTTAACAATTGATAAATAGTTGCATGTTAACTTTACCAAATATAAAAAAATATTACGTTAACGTTAACGAAATATAAAAATAATTTTTAAATTGCGGTAATTAGTTTCTAATAATAGTATTAAATAAAATTATATGGATTCAAACAGGAGAGGGTTTCTAAAAAAAGCCACAGCAGGGGCAGTAGGGATTGGTTTAAGCAGTAGTGTTAATGCAATGTCTGCAAGCAGTTATTCAAACATTATTGGGTCTAATGATCGGATCAATTTGGCCATTCAAGGATTAGGAAGACGTTATTCAGCTTATATTGGAGCTATTGCCAATAAGAAGAATAATGTTCGTCTACTTTATTTATGCGATGTTTTAAAAAGTCAAAGAGATAAGGCGGCTGCAAACTTTGGTAAAGCAATCAACTATAAACCCCAACTCGAAAATGATATTCATAAGATTTTTGATGATAAAGATGTTGATGCAATATTCATGGCTACACCAGATCACTGGCATACTCCGGGTGCGTGTATGGCCATGAAAGCTGGGAAACATGTGTATTTAGAAAAACCGTGTAGCCATAACGGGAGAGAAAATGAATTGGTTGTTGCGTTCCAACAAAAATACAATAAGATGGTTCAAATGGGTAACCAGCAGAGGTCTTCTGTGGAAACCACTTCGCTCATGAAAGATATCCATAATGGTGCAATTGGTGAGGTATATAAAGCTATTGCCTTTTATACAAATGGAAGAGGTGAAGTCCCCGTTCCTACAAAAGCTGCACCTCCGGAAGGATTGGATTGGGATTTGTTTCAAGGTCCAGCCCCAAGAAAGGATTATATGCACAATACGTGGAATTATAATTGGCATTGGTACGGTTGGGATTATGGTACTGCTGAAATGGGGAATAATGCAACCCATGAATTGGATATAGCACGTTGGGCAATGGATGTAGAATATCCAGAACATGTTGATGTGATTTCTGGAAAACACCATTTTGTAAATGACGGTTGGGAAATGTATGATACCATGGAGGCTACTTTTAGGTATTCTAATAATCGTGTGATACAATGGGATGGAAGCAGTAGAAGTAATTATAATAAATACGGTAAGGGAAGAGGAACTTTAATTTATGGCTCTTTGGGCTCTGTAATGGTTGATCGTGGAGGATATGAAATGTTTGATCTCTCCGGAAAATTAATAAAGGATAGTAAATCTGCCAGTCAAGAAGGTGGTGTTGCATTAGGTGGTGGTGGTAACTTATCTACCAGGCATGCCGTTAACTTCTTTGGAGCTATTAGAGGAAAAGAAGCGCTTACTTCTCCAATTGAACAAGGAGCTCTAAGTCAATCCTTGACACATTATGCAAATATTTCTTCAAGAATTGGAAAGTCATTTGATGTTGATCAGACTACCGGTCGCATATTTGATAGAGATGCCATGAAATTATGGTCTCGTACTTACGAACCAGGTTGGGAACCCATCTTATAGAGAAAACCACTTGCTAGGGTAATGAAGAATTAGAATAAAATTATTATTGTAAATTTTAAGATGAATGAAGAAAGTCGATTTATTTGATATTTCAGGAAAAGTTATTATTATAACAGGTGGTGCAGGAGCTTTAGGTGGTAGTATGGCCGCCTATTTAATTGAACTAGGGGCTAAAATTGTTATACTAGACCTATTTCCCAAGAACGTCGAGGAAAGAGTAGCCGAATTAAAAAAATTAAGTCCTAATGTCATTGGGATTTCTGGAAGTGTTTTGGATGAAAAGCATCTTAAGAAAGCAAAAACGGAGGTACTAGAAAAGTGGAGTAAAATTGATGTATTGATCAATGCTGCTGGTGGAAATATGCCAGGAGCAACAATTGGAGAAGATCAAACCATTTTTGATCTAAATATAGAAGATTTTAAGAAAGTGTCTGAATTGAATCTTAATGGTTCTGTATTGCCCTCAATGGTTTTTGGTGAAGTAATGGCAAAACAATTATTTGGGAGTATTGTCAATATTTCGTCCATGACTGCAACCCAAGCGGTTACTAGGGTTGTTGGATACTCAGCTTCCAAAGCTGCCATTGATATTTTTACCAAATGGATGGCTACTGAACTGGCGCTTAAATTTGAAGGTAGCGTACGCGTAAATGCAATTGCTCCTGGTTTTTTTATTGGAAACCAAAATCGCGCTCTTTTAACCAATTCGGATGGTAGCTATACAGAACGAGGACATACCATCATAAAAAATACGCCAATGAAACGGTTTGGAAATCCAGATGAACTAAATGGTGCCATACACTGGCTCATTAGTGATGCAGCCTCCTTTGTTACCGGGACCATTATTCCTATAGATGGTGGATTTAGTGCTTTTAGCGGTGTATAACAAATAAATCATAAATACCCAGATGAAAATGAAAATGCAACAAACATGGAGGTGGTACGGCCCCAATGACCCAGTTTCTTTAAATGATATTAAACAGGCCGGAGCAACTGGCATTGTTTCCGCATTGCATCAAATTCCCAATGGTCAGGTTTGGACCGTTGAAGCAATAAAAGAACGTAAAAAATTAATTGAAGATGCAGGTCTTGTCTGGGCAGTGGTAGAGAGTATTCCCGTCCATGAAAATATAAAAACTCGCTCTGGAGATTTTCAATTATATATAGATAATTATAAAAATAGCATTCATAATTTGGCGAGCTGCGGTGTCAACACGGTGTGCTACAATTTTATGCCGGTTTTAGACTGGACAAGAACTTCATTGGATTATGTTGTTGAAGATGGCTCAAAAGCTCTTAGGTTTGATGTTGTTGCCTTTGCTGCTTTTGAATTGTACCTTCTTAAAAGACCGGGAGCTGAAAAGGTGTATTCTGATGCGCAACAAAGTCAGGCCAAAGAGTACTTAGATTCCTTACCCGAGGAAGAAAAACAGAAACTCGTAAAAAACATAATTGCAGGATTGCCAGGTGCCGAAGAGGGATATACCTTAGCACAATTTCAACAAATTCTTAATACCTATGCAGCTATTGATGCTCAAAAGCTTCAAGAAAACTTAGTATTATTTTTAAAAGAAATTATTCCAATTGCTTCTCAGAGTGAGGTGTTGATGTGTATTCATCCAGATGACCCTCCATATCCAATATTAGGATTGCCCAGAGTGGTAAGTACTGAGGAAGATTATGCCTATTTGTTTGAGCAGGTCCCAGACCGTTCTAATGGGATTACCTTTTGTACAGGTTCCTTAGGCGTTAGGGCGGACAATGATTTGGTGCAAATATTTAAGAGATTTGCTGATAGGGTGCATTTTTTACATTTACGAAGCACAAAACGAGATGCTGAAGGAAATTTTCATGAAGCCAATCACTTAGAGGGTGATGTAGATATGTTTGGTGTTGTAAAAGAAGTATTGCTAGAACAAAAAAGAAGAACTACAGAGGGTAGGGCAGATGCTGTTATTCCTATGCGACCCGATCATGGTCACCAAATGCTCGATGATCTTTCAAAAAAAACCAATCCCGGTTATTCTGGTATTGGTAGGTTGAGAGGTTTGGCAGAGTTAAGGGGGCTTGAGGAAGGGATTTATAAATCAATGATGTAATATAAAAAGGTGATTTCCGATACATCAATCAGAAACCTTTGATCATACATGTAAGTTGCTGCAAGAAGTAATAGCTCAATATAATACGCTATAAATTAAGTGTTTATGTGTTTTGTTGATGCTATTTACTTTTGGTGGTATAGGTGATTATAAAGTAAATTAATGGAAGGAGTAAAAAAGAGAACAACCAGTATTTTGAGTGTTTTTTTTCTTTCAAAACAAAATAAGCTAATCCTTTACTTGTTTTAAAAATTGTTTGCTCTGAGTTTAGGGTTAAAGTGTTGTAATTTACCTGATTGTCAAAAACATTGAACATTATAGTATTGGTGATTTTATGCAGCTCATTTCCTTTAAATATAATGAGATAGATATTTTGATGCGAGTGTCCCATGTTTTCTAATGCTACAAACTTTTGAAAATTGAGCTTGTTCCCCTGCGTGTTTGTTAGTATAAGGTTGGCTTTAAGGTATGCAATAAAAGTATTTTCAAAATCTTTTTTACTGCTAAAATTTTTTAATGAAGGATTAAAATTTAGCAAAGCATTTCTCATGGTCCATGGAAATTCTGCCTGAATCTCTACAGTGTTTTCTTTTTGGACGATTTTAAAAAAAGCTTCATTTGCTTCGTGCGCAAATCCAGAAGAATGTAATACACATACCAAACTAAGGAGTATTGCATATTTCATTACTGACCTATTTCAAAATCTGAAGAAGGACTGCCTCTAAAGTATCTTGGAATACTTGGGAAATCATCAGTAATAACATAATAATAGGTTCCTGCCGGGTATTCTGGCGTGACACCAGTTCTACCATTGGCTTCATCTAAGGTGCCAAAACTAATAACATATTCATAGTCGCTAGAGTAAACACCGTTATATATATCACAAGGAGCTGTAACACCATCTCCGGGTCTGTCTCCTGATTTTAATTGATAACTGGATGTCATTTCTATAACATCTGAAGAATTATCCATCGCTGTACTATATGCGAATTTGTAATAGATTGGAAAGCCATCTGCAGCATAACCAATCAAAGTCATAGCGTCAGTAGGTACACCTATATCATCTAAAAACAAAGTTGGTTTTCCATGATAATGATATTTACCATTAGGTTGTACATGTGCATAATTACAATCTAACCCAATATTTACATTAAGTGGTTCTAAATTCCATTCCCAATTCACATTTGGGTCCATCATGCCATTATGTGGAAAAGGCTCAGCCGGAATTGGATCTAACTCCACACCACTAAACAAAATTCCAAAAGAATAATCAGGTCCATTGTTTCCCGAAAGGGATGTTAATGCTGTTGCTACGGTGGGGTTTGTTGTAATATTATACGTGTCAGATTGCTCCGAAATTGCATTTGGATTTAGCGACCCTTGTCCACCACCAAACAAACCAACCATGTGCTCAGGAATACTATTTGCCGTAATAGTTCTTGTAGTTCCAGTAATTGACTCACTATATTGATGCGTAAAGGTCAATGTTTGGGTACAGGGACCAACGGAAGTATCTAAGATGATATCTGAAGTGCACTCGCTTGCAATTGGAGTTACATCCTCACCTTCTTCTTCAATTTTATCTGTACTACAACTTATTATTGCGAATAGGGATATTAAACTGACTTTGGTCCTTTTCTTCATGCTTAATAAGACTATTTTATTCATACAAGGTTTAATTTGAGGAGTTAACGCTTACTCTAGCCAGTTAATTTCGTATTTCTGATAGTTCAGTTTCTAAGGCCGTTTTAGCTTGTGATGCTGCACTAGTCAATGTATCGTCAAGTAAGTTTACGGTTTCGTACGGGTCTTGATTCAAATCGTATAATTCTTCATAACCATTTGCATTGATGATCAATTTGAATTGGCTATTTTTTATGGTCCATAAATCATCTGTCCCATTGTTCATTTCTGAGTATTGAAACTCCCTGATAATACTGGCTGATGATAAAAGAGATTTAAAACTCTTGCTGTCATTAATCTCAGTCACTTCTATACCTGCTAATTCGGAAATGGTGGCAAAAAGGTCGGTTCCAGAAATTAAATTATCATCAGTTCCAACTCTTGAGACAGCCGCTCCGGAAATGAACATTGGGGTGTTTATGCCTCCTTGATACAAGGAACCTTTTGCTGTAGCATTGCTATAAGGAGATTGCGCCACCTGATTTGGAGTGCCATTGTCTCCTACAATGATGATTGTAGTATTTTCTCTTTCAGCTTCGGGAATGCCATCTAATAAAACTCCAATTTGATAATCCATTGCCTCAATAGCGGCCATATAATAAGGAATTGGATCCATACCTAAACTGTACTCTGGTAAATTTCCCTGTGAATGCATTTCAGTTGGCGGCACATGAAAAGGGGTATGTGGGGCAGTATAGGCCAACCACAAAAACCAGGGTTTTTCTTGTCCATTGATCCAGTCAATGGATAAATCTGTAAATTTCGCTGTGATGTACTCGTTCTGATTTGTATTTACGCCATCTTCACTTAGCGTCCATTGCGTATAACCACTGCCTCCTGACAACAATCCAGAGTAGTAATCCATGCCCAATGTCTCAGGGTTAAATGTTGAAATCCCTTCACCAGCCAAATGCCATTTGCCTATTGCAGCGGTTGCATATTCGTTATTGGTTTGCGATTTTATATAGTTATGCAAAACATCTTCAGAATTGCTCATAGTATCGCCAGCCCATTTTACGCCAGTTCTGTACCCATATTTTCCAGTAATAATTGCGGCTCTGGTAGGAGAACAAGTGGGATAAACCCATAAATTATTAAAACTGAGGCCGGTATTTCTTATGGCGTCAATGTTTGGAGTATTTGGTTTAATGCTTCCTTCTGAATAGCCTGAAATAGCATCCTTTCCCAGATCATCTGCGATAATCAAAAGAATGTTCGGAGCATCGTTTGATGGAATGGTTTCATCATCATTAGAAGTGATAATTTCGTCATCATCCGATATTAGAATTGCATTATCATCCTTTTTGCAGCTAGAAAACATAGCAAGGAGTACAAGTGCAATAAGATAATGTGTTTTCATAGTAGCTTTTGTTTTTCCAATACTTAGACGCAATTCTAACTTGAAGGTTTATTGGCCCAATTATGATTTCGTTTCCCAACTGAAACAAGTTAAGTGGGTTGATTATAGTAATAACTAAAGTTCAGAGTCTTTATTATATACCCTTATAATCTAAAGTCAAAACCACTTGTTACTTTCTCTTGATACACTTTTTGATCAAATTGATATAAAAAGGAACCTTTTCTTGAAGACCTTTTGTCCTTTTCACTCAGCTTGATCAATATTTTTAAGGAGTTTATTTTGTTCACAAAATTTCTTTTGTCAAGCTTTTTATTTAGAATTGCTTCATACAGTTTTTGTAGCTGCAACATGGTAAATTTTTCAGGCAAAAGCTCAAGTCCAATGGGTTGTATAGTTGTTTTATGGCGCAGGCGCCTCATTGCCCTTTTCAACATGGAATTATGGTCAAACACCAATTTTGGAAGGTCATCAACAGCAAACCATTTTGCAGAATATTGTTGTTGTGGTTCCTTTTCATGATTTTGTATGTTTATTAAGGTGGAATAGGCAACGGATATTGTTCTTTCAACTGGATCACGATCAACTTCACTATAGGCCTCCAATTGTTCCATATAGATATTGTTTAAACCAGTTAGTTTTATTAAAACACGCTGTGCTGCTTCATTTAAGGTTTCATCCTTCTTTAAAAAACCACCCATTAGGGACCAGTTACCCTTTTTGGGCTCAAACCCGCGTTTAATAAGCAGTACTTTTAAATTTTCTGTATCAAATCCAAAAATAATGCAGTCTACTGCAACAATAAGTTTGTCCTCTTTTTGATAATTATGCAACATATTTTAGTAAAAAAGGAAAAGGTAATCATATTTTTAGTAATTTTATAAGTGTGAAATCAACACTTATAATTTATACTCATGAAATTTAAAACCATCACTTCCGCTTTAATGCTTTTATTAGCCTTCCATATTGGGCAGGCACAGCAGACAAATGTCGTCATTAGTATCAACGCAGAACAAGCAAAGGATACCATTAGCAAACACATTTATGGACATTTTGCAGAACATTTAGGGCGTTGTATTTATGAAGGCATCTATGTAGGTGAAGAAAACACCACCATTCCCAATACAGAAGGAGTGCGTAATGATATAATTGAAGCCCTAAAAGAATTAAACATTCCTAATCTTCGTTGGCCTGGAGGTTGTTTTGCAGATACGTATCATTGGAAAGATGGGGTAGGGCCAAAAGAAGATAGACCAACTATAGTTAATAGATGGTGGGGTGGAGTCACTGAGGATAACAGCTTTGGGACCCATAATTTTTTAAACTTATGCGAAACTTTGGAAACCGAACCTTATTTATCGGCTAATGTAGGTAGCGGAACAGTACAGGAGCTGATTGATTGGGTGCAATATACAAACCATGACAAAGTAAGTCCAATGGCCGATTGGAGACGTGAAAATGGACGTGAAGAACCTTGGAACGTAAAATATTGGGGTGTAGGGAATGAGGCTTGGGGTTGTGGAGGAAACATGACAGCCGAGTATTATGCTGATCTGTATAGAAAGTACGCAACATTCATGGCAGGTTGGTCTGGTGACAATAAAGTGTTTAGAATTGCATCTGGAGCATCTGGAGGAGATTATCATTGGACAGAAACCTTGATGAAAAATGTACCACATAAACTTATGGAAGCGGTAGCATTACACCACTACTCGGTTTTCGATTGGAGTGACAAAGGGCCTTCAGCAACTTTTGACGAGGAAATCTATTACAAGACCATCAAAGAAGCTTTAAAAATGGAAGAGTTTGTAACCAAGCATTCTGAAATCATGGACAAATATGATCCAGATAATAAAGTAGCCTTATTTGTTGATGAATGGGGCGGTTGGTATGATACTGAACCTGAAATTGCCAATGGAGTGCTTTATCAGCAAAGTACTATAAGGGATGTTGTGTTAGCAGGATTAACATTGAACACCTTTAATAATCATGCCAGACGAGTAAAAATGGCAAATTTGGCCCAAGTCGTGAATGTACTGCAGGCAGTGATTCTAACGGATAAAGAAAAAATGATATTGACCCCTACCTATCATGTAATGAATATGTATAAGGTGCACCAAGATGCTTTGTTATTGCCAACAGAAATAACAAATAACTCACTGTACAATGAACTACCTGCCATTTCAGTATCAGCCTCTAAGGACGCAAATGGAGTCAATCATATTTCTTTAGTAAACATAGATCCTAAGAAAGAAATATCAATAGAAATAAGTGTGGCAGATTTGGGAATTAAAAATGTTTCAGGAGCTGTTTTAACTTCAAATAAATTACAAGATCACAACACTTTTGAAAACCCTGATAAAGTGAAACCAGCAGATTTTAAAGGTTTTAAACTTAAAAAAGGAATGCTTACGGTAAAGTTACCTCCTTATTCCTTAGTGGTTTTGGAAGGGAAGTGATTTTTTTACAAGGAACATAATAAAAAATATGGTGTATTGAAAGATGCATCTTTTGGATAGATAGCCGGTTCTATGGAAATTGAAAGCAATTTATGATATGAAAATGCAATTAAGAATAACCAACATCATGACCAAAACGCTTTTAGTATTTGTATTTGCTGATAAACCCAATAAGGTTAAAAGGTATAGGGTTTTTAAATAGAACCGGTATACATTCAAAATATAAGTTAACAACAATACCCTAAATAAATGAAAAAGTATGTCTTAGGACTCGATTATGGAACAGACTCTGTTAGAGCTGTTTTAATTGATACGAAAGATGGTAAAGAATTGGCCTCAAATGTGCATTATTATAGGCGTTGGAAAGAGGGTTTATATTGCAATGCCCTAAAAAACCAATTTAGACAGCATCCACTAGATCATATTGAAGGATTAGAAGCCACCATAAAAGCAGTTGTAACACAAAGCAAGGTGGAACCGGCACAGGTAAAAGGTATTTGTATAGATACAACGGGTTCTTCACCAATCCCGGTTACAGAAGGCGGTATTTCTTTGGCGGAAACTAAAGGTTTTGAAGAAAACCCTAATGCAATGATGGTCCTTTGGAAAGATCATACTGCTATTAAAGAAGCTGATGAAATCAATGCACAGGCTAGAAGTTGGGGCGGAATAGATTTCACTACATACGAAGGGGGAATTTATTCTTCTGAGTGGTTTTGGGCTAAAATATTACATATATCCAGAGCAGATGAAAAGGTGAAGCAAGCTGCGCATTCTTGGATGGAGCATTGTGATTATATGACATTTATCTTAACTGGAGGTGATTTAAAATCTTTTAAACGAAGTCGTTGTGCCGCAGGTCATAAAGCTATGTGGCACAAAAGTTGGAATGGTTTGCCAGACAAGAAATTTCTATCACTGTTAGATCCTTATTTGGCCGATTTAAAAGACAACTTATATGTTGATACCCATACATCAAATGAAATTGCTGGAAAACTATCCAGTGCATGGGCAAATAAGTTAGGCCTTACTACAGATACGGTAGTTGCCGTTGGTACTTTTGATGCCCATGCAGGTGCAATTGGTGCGGAAGCAAAGGAAAATACATTGGTACGAATCATGGGAACTTCTACCTGCGATATCATTATAGCTTCAAATAGTGCAATTGAGGATAAAGCTGTAAAAGGAATCTGTGGTCAAGTAGATGGTTCTGTAATTCCTAATAAAATAGGCTTGGAAGCAGGACAATCTGCCTTTGGGGATGTTTTGGCATGGTTTAGAGATGTTTTGGTAGAACCCACTATGAATTTGATTGAAAAATCATCAACCATTGATGCAAACCAAAAACAACTATTAATTGAAGAACTTCAAGACAATCTTATTGCTGAACTTACCTCAAAAGCGGAACAACTTCCCTTGGATGAAAGTATTCCTGTGGCTTTAGATTGGATTAATGGTAGGCGAACCCCTGATGCAAATCAAGCATTAAAATCGGCCATCATGAACCTGAATTTAGGGACTAAAGCACCACATATATTTAAGGCCCTAGTGGAGTCCATATGTTTTGGCTCCAAAAAAATTGTAGATCGTTTTGAAAGTGAAGGGGTAAAAATTGATGAAATTGTAGGTATAGGAGGAGTGGCTAAAAAATCACCCTTTGTAATGCAAACCTTGGCAAATGTTTTGAATAGGCCTATAAAAATTGCAGTGTCGGAACAAGCACCTGCCTTGGGAGCAGCCATGTACGCAGCAGTTGCTGTTGGAATTCATCAAACAGTTGAAGGTGCCATTAATGCGATGGGAAATGGTTTTGAAACCACCTTTCATCCCCAAACGGAAAAAGTAGCAGTATATCAACAACTATATATGGAATATGAGGCCTTGGGAAGTTTTGTTGAACAAAGAACAGGTATAGAAACAAGCACTATTGCATCAAAATATAAGGCTTTAAAAGAAGCATGTTATGAGGCTAATATGCAGCTGAACGACCTTGGTTTAGTAGTGTATACTTTTGGGAACGTGAGTGCTGTGGATAGAAAAAACAAAGTGTTCGCCATAAAACCAAGTGGTGTTCCATATGAAACGCTGCAACCAGAAGATATTGTGATCGTAGATTTTGATAATAATATCGTTGAAGGGGTAATGAAGCCATCATCAGACACTAAAACTCATGCCTTTCTGTACAAGAATTGGAAAGATATAGGAGGTATTGCTCATACGCATGCAACTTATTCGGTTGCTTGGGCACAAGCACAAAAAGATATCCCTGTTTTTGGAACCACTCATGCGGATCATTTAACCAATGATATTCCGTGTGCCGCCCCAATGAAGGATGAATTGATTCAGGGGAATTATGAGCATAATACAGGCATCCAAATTTTAGATTGTTTTAAGGAAAAAGAACTGTCTTATGCTGAAGTTCAAATGATATTGATTGGTAATCACGGACCATTCACATGGGGGAAAGATGCTGCAAAAGCAGTATACAACAGTAAAGTGTTAGAAGAAGTTGCGAAAATGGCCTATAAGACCTTGCAAATAAGCCCTACAGCACCAAGGCTTAAAGATGCATTGATAAAAAAGCATTACAATCGTAAGCATGGAAAAGATTCCTATTACGGTCAGTAGTGGAAATGATATAAATAAGGTATCAGAAAAATTAAATAAAGAAAATTAATGATAATAGATAGTTCAATTTACGAGATTTGGTTTGTAACGGGTAGTCAACACCTTTATGGTGAAGAAACGTTAAGGCAAGTTGCTAGCAATTCAGAAGAAATTACAAAAGGACTAAACGCCTCCAAACATATTCCAATAAAAATTGTTTTTAAGCCTATTGTAAAAACACCAGATGAAATTACAAATCTGTGTATCGCTGCAAACAGCAATGAAAATTGCATTGGAATAATTACGTGGATGCATACCTTTTCCCCGGCTAAAATGTGGATTAAGGGCCTAAGCCTTCTTCAAAAACCAATGTGTCAATTACACACGCAATTCAATGCAGAAATCCCGTGGAAAACAATAGATATGGATTTCATGAACCTAAATCAGTCTGCACATGGGGACAGGGAATTTGGGTATATGGTCACTAGAATGCGTAAAAAAAGAAAAATTGTAGTCGGTCATTGGCAAGACAATAAGGTGCAGAAAAAACTAGGAATATGGGCACGAGTGGTACTAGGCTGGAATGACCTTCAAAACCTTAAAATTGCCCGTATTGGGGATAATATGAGGGAAGTTGCAGTTACTGATGGGGATAAGGTAGAAGCCCAAATACGTTTTGGCTTTTCAGTCAATGGTTATAGTATTGCAGATGTGGTAAAACTTGTAAATGCGGTCACTGAAAGAGAAATTGATGAATTAGTGGAAGTATATGCGTCCGACTATGATTTAACCCCTTCATTACAGGAAAATGGTAAGCAAAGAGCTTCGTTAAGGGATGCCGCCAGAATAGAATTGGGATTACGGGCATTCTTGGACAAAGGCGGATTTAAAGCTTTTACAGATACGTTTGAAAACTTGGAAGGATTAAAGCAGCTGCCAGGATTGGCGGTGCAACGTCTTATGGCCGATGGTTATGGCTTTGGTGGGGAAGGGGATTGGAAAACGGCAGCTATGGTGAGGGCTTTAAAAGTGATGAATTTTGATTCGAATAAGGGCACTTCATTTATGGAGGATTATACCTATCATTTCACGCCGGAAAAATCCTATGTTTTGGGCTCTCATATGTTAGAAATTTGCCCGTCTATAGCAGATGGAAAACCATCCTGTGAAGTACATCCGTTGGGAATTGGAGGAAAAGACGATCCAGTTCGTTTGGTTTTTAACTCACCAGCGGGTAATGCCATCAATGTCTCTTTAGTGGATATGGGAAATAGATTTCGATTGATAGTAAATGAGGTAGAAGCAATAAGCCCAAAAGAAAAATTGCCTAAATTACCAGTTGCAAGAGTTTTGTGGGATGCCAAGCCAGATTTGGAAACAGCGGCCACTGCATGGATTTTAGCGGGTGGCGCACATCACTCGGTTTATAGTCAGGCAATTACAACTGCGCATATGGAAGATTTTGCAGATGTAGCTGGTATAGAATTATTGGTAATCGATAAAGATACCTCCATCAGAGATTTTAAGGACAAACTAAATGCAAATGAAGTGTACTATCATTTGTTTCAAAATAACCTATAAACTAAAACAAATAAAATGAACCAATTGAAGTCTATTACCAACGGCTTTCTTATTTTTAGCCTCATTTTTACAGCAGTTTCTTGTAAGAATCAGAAGAAAGATACTAACGAAATTATTGAAAGTAAGGAAATGTCAACAATAGAGAAGAAAGAATTTGGTACCACCAATAATGATGAAAAAGTAAGCCTATATACCCTTACCAATGACAATGGAATGAAGGTGGAAATTATGACGCTTGGCGGTATCATTACTTCCTTAACCGCTCCTGATAAAAACGGAACCTATGCCGATGTTGTCCTTGGTTTTGATGTGCTGGAGCCATATTTAGAAGCACATCCCTATTTTGGAGCATTAATTGGACGTTATGGAAATAGAATTGCAAACGGAAAATTTGCCTTAGACGGAGTTGAATATAAACTAACTTCTGATGGAAGCACTCAGTTACATGGCGGACGTGTAGGTTTTGATAAAGCTGTGTGGACCGTATTAAACGCTGCCGTTATTGATGGTGTTGCTACACTAAAATTGAAATATATAAGTAAGGATGGAGAAGAAGGATATCCAGGAAAATTAGAAAGTATTGTAACCTACACCTTAGATGATGAAGATACGGTACAAGTGCAGTATGAAGCCACAACAGATAAAAAGACTGTGGTGAATTTAACCCAACACTCCTATTTTAACTTGTCAGGAGATTTTTCGAAGGATATTTTGGATCATGAGGTAATGATCAATGCTGATACATATACACCAGTAGATACTGGATTGATACCAACAGGGGAAATAGCAATGGTTGAAGGCACACCTTTTGATTTTAGAACTCCCAAAGCTGTTGGAAAGGAAATAAACGCAGATAATGAACAAATTAAAAATGGTGGGGGCTATGACCATAATTGGGTATTGACAAACCAAAACGATGGAATTAGATTGGTTGCTTCTGCATATCACCCAACTTCGGGCAGGTTGTTGGAAGTTTTTTCTAGCGAGCCAGGTATTCAATTTTACACAGGAAACTTTTTAGATGCTACGCTTCCAGGTAAAAATGGAGGTACTTATGATAAAAGAAGTGGACTTTGTATGGAAACACAGCATTATCCAGATTCACCCAACAAACCAAATTTCCCATCTACGGAATTGAGACCAGGTGAAAAATATACAACCACAACATCCTTTAAATTTTCAATCAAATAATTAAATTATGAAATCAGTTTTAGAAACCGCCGATTGGTGGGTACTAGCAGTTTACTTTATTGTGCTTATAGGTATTGCAGTTTGGGTTGTTCTCCAAAAAAATAAAAACACCGAAGATTATTTTCTCGCGGGAAGGAATGTAGGTTGGTTCGTAATTGGGGCATCCATTTTTGCTTCCAACATTGGATCTGAACACGTAGTGGGACTTGCAGGAACAGGGTTTGCATCAGGAACTCCTATGGCGCATTATGAACTGCATGCATGGATTGTACTTCTTTTGGGTTGGCTCTTTTTACCTTTTTATATGCGAAGCGGTGCGTTTACAATGCCAGAGTTTTTAGAAAAACGATTTGATAGTCGCTCACGCTGGTTTTTATCGCTTTTCTCTTTAGTAGCGTATGTATTGACCAAAGTATCGGTGACTATATATGCAGGTGGTATTGTGGTGTCAGAATTATTAGGAATACCTTTTTGGTACGGTGCAATAGGTATTGTAATTTTTACTGGAGCATACACCGTTATTGGAGGTATGAAAGCAGTAATTTATACAGAAACCCTACAAACAATTATTCTTATTTTTGGATCTATAACTATAACCTATTTAGGATTACAAGAAGTTGGTGGATGGACACAACTACAAGAAACTGTGAGGGCAGTAAGTCCTGACCATTTTAATATGTGGCGGCCTATGAATGACCCTGATTTCCCTTGGACAGGCTTATTGTTTGGAGGTACTATTGTTGGTGTTTGGTATTGGTGTACAGACCAATATATTGTGCAGCGAACACTTGCTGCAAATAATATAAAAATTGGTCGTAGAGGGGCTATTTTTGGGGCTTACCTTAAATTATTACCAATACTTATCTTTTTAATCCCAGGAATTATAGCTTTTGCTTTAAGCATTCAAAACCCTGAAGTTTTTGGTATAGAAAAGGCAGATAGAGCATTTCCAATGTTGGTAAAAACTTTATTACCCGTTGGGTTAAAAGGCTTGGTAGCGGGCGGCTTAATGGCGGCCTTAATGAGCTCCTTAGCATCAGTGTTTAACTCTTGTTCAACAATTTTTACCATAGATATTTATAAAAAATTAAGACCTGAAAAAAGTGAGAAAGAACTGTTGACAGTTGGAAAAATTGCTACAGGAATCATTGTTGTTTTAGGGATACTTTGGATTCCGATTATGGAAAAAATTGGAGGAGGGGTAATGTATCAATATTTACAAAATGTACAGTCATATATTGCACCACCAGTAACTACGGTTTTCTTAATGGGTATCATTTGGAAACGTGTGAATGCACAAGCATCAATTACTACCTTATTAGCAGGCTTAGGGTTGTTGGTTTTACGTTTAGGTTCCGAAATTTATTATCAACCACAAATTGCAGCAGGACAAGATGTAGGCAATATATTGTACGCTTTTGCTACAATTAACTTCTCTCATATGGCAATATTTATGTTTATTTTCTCCGTAGCTTTGTGTACAGCAATAACTTTAACCACAAATCCACCAAATTATGCCACCATCAGTGGATTGTCTTTTGGAACACTTACCAAAGAAGACAGGCAAATGTCTAAAGGAACATACACAACATTGGATGTTGTTTTCTCTGTTTTATTAGTTGTAATTGTGATTGGGGTTTTATTTTATTTTAGAGGCTGATAAAATCCAATAAAATAAGCACATAAAAAAACTCCCAGGAATTTTCTTGGGAGTTTTTTATTTATTTCATTTCGGGTTAGCACATACGGCTTACGGTTTTCAGGCGTTTTTAACCACTTTTTTTCTAAAGCTCATTTTATTCGTTCCCATTATTAAAAGCCACAAACAAATTCCAATTTCGCCTACGGAAGCTGGTATCCCAACAATATCTGATAAAATGGTATCATGGAAATTGGAATCTAAAAATCCTCCAAAAAATGTAATTAAATAACCAAAGCAACCAAGCATCACTAGTATTCCCAATACTTTTGGGAGGAAACCTGATTTATATATTAAATACCCAAAAGGAAGCAACCAAAGGCCCCAAAATATTTGAGAGAGTTGAATGCCGTTATTATAGTATTCAAGCTGTAACATCACTTGTGTTTGTAACTCAGTAGCCCCCATCTGTTGTCCGTATTCAGGCTTTTCGATTAAGGAAAGTATAGAAAACTTATGCAAAATGTTTACAAATGAAAGGGGGATGCTTACCAAGGCAAAAATGACCATGAGTCTAGCATGTACTTCACTTACTTTATGTAAGAGTTTGTATAAAATTAAGGGTAACATTAAAAAAGCCAGAAAAGTGATTATACTGCTCACAATGCCAAGTCGGAACATTTGTTGAAAATTTGTGATGTTTTCAAGTGTTTTGGATGCGCTTTCCCAAACTATTAATTTTGAAGGGATGTACAAAAGGCTCAGAATGCCGCATATAACAAGAATTAGATAGGTTAGCCCTGCTAACCTTGCTGTTTTATTTTGTGCTGTCATTTATAGAATTTTAAATTGTTAGTTTTTTTGGCCATTTCCATGCATGCCATACAATCATTGCGGTAATGAAACTCTCCAAAATAGCCAGAAACACATAAAATGTATACCAATTCGTCCAAGAAGTTACCGCAATCAACAACATCATTATAGTAAACAATAGTCCAACACTAATATTAAGCCACCTGCTAATTGCAGGTTTTAAAAGAATAGATAAGAAAATCATTACCGACGGAATTGCCAGAACTATGGAGGCTATGAACAATTTAGTTGGACTATCTAAGATATTAGCTCCACTAATAAGTCCCTCTACTTTTTGAGGAGTATATAATTCAAAATAATCCCCGTAAATATAACAAAATAAGACAGAGGTCCATAATGCCGCAAGTTTGATTTTGATATTCACTTCTTGATTTTCCAACATTTTACAATGGTTTTTAATTGGTTATCCGATTACGTATCTACTTATTAAGACGCAGAGAAATTAATAATGGTTGCCTATGGTTTGAGAAATTTATGTTGGTCTTTAAAAATCGGGGCCTTGTTGGTTAAATGACTTTCTCATTAAATATTAAGTTGAAACGCTTTTTCTTGACCAGACAACGCCAATTCTGTAGCCAAAAAACAATGGTCTTGGGTCATCGCAGTTTCAGTACGGTTCACTACATCGCTCACCAATTGTTCCCCATAAGGCATATGTACATTGGTGCAATTGTAATATTTGGTTTCTTTTTGGTTCACTAGGAATAAATGGTTACCGCCTTCATGACCTCCTATATCAACATACTTTCGCATTTCTATATAGCCTTCCGTTCCTAAGATAAAGGTTCTGCCATCTCCCCAAGTACCTAGGCCCTCAGGTGTAAACCAGTCAATCCGGATATAACCCGTGGCATGTTTACTACGAATACTCATGTCACCAAAATCTTGATAATTTGGATAATCAGTAGTTTTAAAATTCCCTATTTGGGAAAAGCTGACTTCTGCCTGTTGGGAATTCGTATAAAAAAGAAACTGATCACATTGGTGGGAGCCTATATCACATAAAATGCCACCTGCTTTATTAGGTTCAAAAAACCAGTCGGGACGAGAATCTGGTCGCATTCTGTGCGGGCCAAGTCCAATGGTTTGCACCACTTTTCCAATAGCACCAGCCTGTACCAATTCGYCTGCTTTTACAGAAGCAGGATTTCGTAAGCGCTCACTGTACATAATAGAGTAAATGCGGTTTGTGTTTTTCTGCACCTTTTTCACAGCATGAAATTGCTCAAAAGTGAGAATACCGGGTTTGTCAGTCRTATAATCTTTACCAGATTCCATAACACGAACCCCAAGTGGTGCGCGTTCTACAGGTATAGTAGCACTGGCTACCATCTGAATGCTAGTATCCTCAATAATTTCATTCTCGCTCTTGGCTACTTTAACATTGGGATACCGCTTAAGGAACCCAGGCAATAGTTCTGGTTCCCTAGAATAAACAGCTACAAGTTCTCCACCACCTTTAATGAGTGAATCTGCCATGCCGTATATATGACCATGATTTAAACCAATTACTGAAAACCTGATGGCTTCTTTGGGTTTGGAACGTTTTTCGGGTTGTAATAAAATTTCTTCAGGCTGGGAAGTACTATGTAGGTCACCGCCAAATAAATGGGTGGGTAACATGGTTGCAGCAGTTATTACCGCAGCTGAACTAAAAGATTTTTTAATAAAATTACGTCTGGTTTTCATATATTGTTTTTGGTCTTTTTAAATTAAAATGATAGTCGTACTGGGCGGGAAACTGTGGCTTCATTACCTGTAAAAGTTAATAAGCCTGTTTCTTGATTTATGCTGAATACGGTAATATTATCTGTGTTTTTATTGGCTACTAATAGGAATTTTTCATCTGGAGAGAGCGCAAAACTACGAGGCCAATCTCCTTCAACATGTGTTGTTTCCAATCGTTTTAAAGTGCCATTTTCGGCAACTGAAAACACAGCAATGGAATTATGTCCACGATTGGATGCATATAAAAATTTACCATTCTTGGTGATGTGTATATCAGCACAGGCATTCCTTTCATTAAATCCATCTGGTAGCGTACTTTGCTTGTCTATTTTTTCAAACACTCCTGTTGTAGCATTGATGGCGGCAGCCGTAACTGAACTGGACAACTCATTGACCATAAAGACTATGTTTTTTGTAGGATGGTAAATAAAATGACGAGGTCCGTCACCAGCATCCATTTTTAAAGCAAGTTGTTTGTCTCCCAGCGTTCCGTTTGCATCAACAGGATACATTACAATTTCATCAATCCCTAAATCAGCCACATACAACAAGGTATTATCCTTGCTGAATTTAATGCAATGTGCTTTTGGTGTCTCTTGATTAGGGATTACAATACTGCTCCCCGCGTGTTGACGTGTTTGAGGTATTTCCTGTATTTTTCCTGCAGCAGCAGTTTTGTACACTGCAAAATTCCCAGAGCTGTAATTGGCTATAGCGAATATGCTTTCATCTTCACTCAATTCAGTATAACAGGGGTGAGCCCCTTCACTAGAAAGCGAGCTGACTAAATTTAGTTTTGTTCTTTCGGCATTCCATTTAAAGGAGGACACTCCTCCATCTTTGGTTTCATTTGTTGCATAGACATATTCCTTGTTTTTACTTATGGTTAAATAGGAAGGGCTAACGGTTTCAGCAATCAGTTGGGCCTTACTTAGGGATCCGTCTGCAGGATTAAAATGAAGTTTATAAATTCCTTTGCTAGTTTGGTCTGTATAGGTGCCAACTAAGAGTTCAATTTTTATAGGTGTGCTTATTTCCGTTGTAGGGCTTTCCACTGTTTCTTTTTTCTTGGTATTGCAAGTCACTAAAGATACTACAACGATGCCTAAAGATAAATAGTTGAAGCAGGTTTTCATTTTATTTGTGGTTTAATTTAATTACTAATTTATGAAAAAATAAAAATCAAGATGTATTAAAGGTTTGTCTATCCTAGTATAACAACTTTTTATAACTTTTAAAGTAAGTTTTTTATCAAAAACCCTACTTTTGTTAGATAGATTTATAATGTAGAATTAAGATTATGTCAGAAAATATAGAACGTTTGAAAACATTGATTATAGGGTCGGGTCCCGCCGGATATACAGCAGCTATTTATGCTGCAAGGGCAGACTTAAAACCTGTATTGTATACTGGGATGGAACCGGGAGGACAATTGACTACCACTACGGAAGTGGATAATTTCCCAGGCTACCCAGAAGGAATAGATGGCCCTACCATGATGGTGCAGTTACAACAGCAAGCTGAGCGTTTTGGTACAGAAGTTCGCATAGGAATGGCTACCTCAGTAGATTTTAGTAAAGAGGTTGGCGGCATCCATAAAATAACTGTAGATAACGATAAAGTGATAGAAGCTGAGACTGTGATCATTTCAACAGGAGCAACCGCTAAGTATTTGGGTATTCCCAGTGAACAGCGTTTAAGAGGTGGAGGAGTATCTGCCTGTGCAGTTTGTGACGGGTTTTTCTATAAAGGCCAAGATGTTGTTATTGTTGGTGCAGGGGATACGGCTGCAGAAGAAGCTTCTTATTTAGCTAATATCTGTCGTAAAGTGACTATGCTGATTCGTAAGGATTATATGAGAGCTTCAAAGGCGATGCAACATCGTGTAACCAATTTGCCAAATATTGACATTCGTTACAATACTGAAGTTGATGAATTATTGGGAGATCAGGTTGTGGAAGGCATTCGTATCGTAAACAATGTAACGGGTGAGAAAGAAGAAATTGCTGTCACTGGATATTTCGTTGCTATTGGGCACAAACCTAATACCGATATCTTTAAAGGACAGTTGAAAATGGATGATACTGGCTATATTATTACCCAAGGAAAGTCTACCAAAACAAGTTTACCTGGAGTTTTTGCATGTGGTGATGTCCAGGATAAAGAATATAGGCAAGCGGTAACGGCTGCAGGAACAGGATGTATGGCCGCTTTGGATGCAGAACGTTATTTGGCAACTGTTGAGACAAAAGCTTCCGTTTCGGCATGATATAAATAATACTATATAAAAAGGGCGCTATAGTTGATATAGCGCCCTTTTTTTGTGGGGTGTCTCACTTAATCAATGCGTTTATAATTTTCTGAAAAAAACTTATTGCCTTCTTCGTCCAAGTTAATTTGACTATAGGTGTTTTCTTCAAGTTCTAGTTTAAATCGAAAAACTCTCATGGTATCAATAACACCCATCATAGAAGCCGAACCATATTCTAAAATTTCCATTAAGGAAGTATCTGTGGTTTTATAAGACCCAAAACCAAACCATTCAACAGAATCTTTTGGCACATATCTTGTCCACATTACTTTACCATTGTAGAACATTTTAACCTGCCTATGGTTCTCATCTGCAAGAATGGTATCAGTAATTAAATTTTCATCATAATTATAATGACTTACTAACCTCCAAGTGCCTTCTAAAGACTTTTTATCGTGCGGTTTAGGTGAAATCATTCCTGTTGTAGAGACGAGAAATAACATCAAGAAAACCAATCCAAGTAATTTTTTCATGGTCGTTTGTTTTAAGTAGTTTAACATCATAGAAGGTACAACTATTATTGAAGATAATTCAATTTTTAGGTTAAAAAATTATGGAATTGCGATAAAAGCGCTGTTTAAACTGATAAAAATGAGTTTATGCAGGTTGTAACTCTTTTAATGTCTTGGTGTTGGTGTGCAGCACTTAATACAATTCTGCTCATTAAAGATGTCTCTTCACTTGGATAATTAAAATTGGTTACTAGAATTTTTTTAGCTTCCAAATGTTTGGTCAGCCCGTCATTGGAATAACTAAAGGTGGGATGACTTTCCATAAAAGTAAACGAAGCAATTGGGTTCAGATTTTCAATAAATAAATTGAGGTTTTGGAACAAAACCTTTCTTTTTTCAGCATATATTTTATCGCTGGAAAGTAGTGTTGCGATACCTGCAGGAGTAGCCGGACTTGCACCACCGAACAATGGTGTGTTTTTAAAAATTTTGATCCGTTCTTTTGTTCCAAATATGGCTCCTGCTTGTATTCCAAAACCTTTTCCTAAGGAACAGCATACAATGAGCTCTTTGGGACATAGCGCTAGCAACTTTTTGAACACCCCTTTCCCATTTTCACCAACAATGCCAATGCCGTGGGAATCATCCACTACAAGAATAATTTTATCCAAGGGCAAGGATGTTAGCGCTTTGAAATCAGGATAATTAGTTCCTGAGAAATCTATGGAATCCAACAAAACAACAGGAGTACTGTTTTTAGAGGCTAGATGGACTCTAACCGCACTATTAAGCGATGCGTAGGTGTTAAAAGATGTGTTATTTGATTGTAATAAAGCTGAATGGGCATTTGGAGCATAAAAAAGAGCGTGTTCAGAGGTATAGAAATAGCGACTAATCAACTGCCCCGCCAAATACCCAGATGATAGTGTCATACAACTTTCACACTCCACTAAACTTGTTAAGTGTGCTTCCGCTTTGTTAAAGATAGAAAGTCGGATATTGGATTTCCTTGAAGCGCTATAACTAGTGCCATATTTTATAATATTTTCAATGAAGAGCTGTTGAAACACTTCATCCGTTTGCAGGCCCAAATAGGCAGTGCCCCCAAAATATAGGTGCTTCTTGTTGTTTACTACTATTTCTCTTCCGGGGAATGTGTCTATATAGTGTGCCATTAATTTAAGGTTATGCCACTGCCTCCAAGTGTTGGGAAATTTACTTTTCCACCATCCAAGATTCTTACACCTTTTGCAATATCACTTTTAAGTAACATGGCGCCATCCATATCCACATAATCCAATTGTGGTAAAAGTTGTGCTATAGCAGAAATGCCCACACTAGATTCGGTCATACAACCTACCATAAGCTTTAATCCTAGTTCTTTTCCTTTTTTTATCATCCGTAGCGCAGGGGTGAGACCTCCGCATTTGGTTAATTTAATATTAATGCCATTAAAATGTAAACCACATTTTTCTACATCTTCCTCCACAATACAACTTTCATCAGCCATAATAGGCAGTACACTATGGTGCATTACTTTTTCCATGCCTTCCCAATCATTGGCCTTTAGCGGTTGTTCAATAAATTCTACCCCTAATTCTTTAAGAAGTGGGGCATTGAATATGGTTTCTTCGGCAGTCCATGCACAATTGGCATCAACCCTAAAAATAGCTTTGGTATGCTTGCGAAGTTCTTTGATAATGGCCACATCATTAGTAGTTCCAAGCTTAATTTTATAAATGGGCCATGGTTGTTCTTGCATCTTAGACACCATGGTTTCAATGGTATCTATGCCAATAGTAAAATTGGTAATGGGGTAAGTATCCACTTTGTCACCCCATATTTTGTATAGAGGTTTGTCTAACAGTTTTCCATACAGGTCATGTGCAGCCAGATCTAATGCACAGCAGGAAAAATTACTTAAGTCCATGCTTTTAATAAAGGGGTAAAAATCCTCAGGTGTTGCAAAATCATGGGATTCAATTTTATCTCGGACATTTTCAATCTCAAGCATCATACTTTCGGCAGTGATATTATAGTATGGGTTTGATGTTGCTTCCCCATATCCTGTTGCACCATTTTCTGAGAGGCATACAATCATAGTATCCTGAAAATCATGTGATTCTCTTGAGATGCCAAAGGTATGTTTTAGCTGAAGGGTATATTTTTTTAACTGTATTTGCATTGCTGCTATTTTTAGTTAAATATAAAAAAACCCTAAGGACTACAAAATGAAAAACCCATCGAATTTTAGATGGGTTTTTAAATGTGCTTTAGGGTACTAAATCTCAGATTATTTTAGTATCGCAGGCAAAAGATATTCCTGTATGATTTGTTCCGCCTGGGGGTGCGCGTATGCCCTACCATAAGCTGTGGCCGTAATAATAATCACCAAAGGTTCATCTGTAAACATGATGATCTTATTTCCACCATTACCGCTGCTTAAGAATGCTTCATATGTGGTATCATTTGCAACGAATTTTTGATTCCAGAACAGAAAGCCGTACGATTGGTTTGTTGTTCCTTCAAAATAATTAGTCATGGATTTTGTTACCCAGTTTGGGGATAAAACTTGAGTGCCATTCCAAACGCCCTTGTTTTTATAGAGCTGCCCAAATTTAGCGTAATCTAATGTACGCAATTGCAGTCCACCTGCAGTATTGCCTACATTTTGTGGTGTATACTGCCATTGGTAATTGGTAATGCCTAAGGGTTTAAATAATTTTTTGTCCGCATATTTTACTAAACCTTCAGGGACGGATTTATGGATAATATCACCTAGGACAACTATGCCGGCTGTAAAATAATTCCATGTGTTACTAATTTCTTTCTTGGAGTCCATTGGTAGATCTAAAGCAAATTTCACCCAATCGGCTGTTGGATACATTAATTCTTCATTTCCCAAGGAATTAGAATCAAAATCATTGGCATCAAAACCAGAACTCATGGTCAAGAGGCTTTTCAAAGTTACTTTGTCCTTTTTTGGAGTATAATTAGCATATTCGGTTAAATCATAGAAATCACTCAAGTATTGGTGCTCATTTTTTATATGACCATCTTCAATTGCAATGCCTGTCATAGTAGCAGCAAATGACTTCCCAACAGAACGTGTATCATGTAAGGTATTCCTATCCGCCCCATTGAAATATTCTTCTATTAAAAGTTTCCCGTTTTTGATGACTACAATACTGCTGATTTTTTTAAACTTAAATTCCGCTATATCGCGATTAAGTTCTCTTATTTTTTTAGTGTCGTAGGATTCTTTTGATAGTTCCCAACCACTATTTGGTTGAATAGGCTGCACTGCCATTTGTTGCTTGGTAGCTTTTTCTGGAGGTTTAATGCTTAGGTTTAATTCCCCTTCAGCTATGACATTTCCAACGACTATACTGTCATTGTCTACATATGCCCTCAATTCTATTTTGAGGATGTGTGCTCCTGTCTTGAGTGCTTTTTCACCACCTTTTCTATCATAAAAGCGATCCCACATATAGGAACTCCATAACCTATATCCCAAGTGTTCATTTTGCAAGGGTATTGTTAATATAGTTTGTTTGTTTTTTTGATCTGGAAGTCCAGCTCCAAAATGTAAGTTCTCTTTATAAAATAATTCATCATCAATTAAAAAAGAAAATTGGTAGTTTCCTTTTTCATAAAGCTCTTTTATTGAAAGTGTTGGTGCCAACTGATGTAAATAATTGGTGAGTGAATTGTCAAAAAAAGCACTCATGTTTAAATCATTTGATTTACTTAGTTCAAAAGATGTTAAGAAATCACTTTCTTGATAGTCCAGCTTAGGAACGAATACTATGTTGCCAATATTGACTTTGTGTAAGGGACTTGTAATTCCATCACTTAGAGTGATATCTGGCATTTTATTGGATGCTTGTTGTCCACACGATGTTAATGAACAAAGTAAACTTAGATGAAGGAGATTGATGATTTTTTTCATTTGGATAAAATTTGATTAACAATATCCAAAGCTACTCTGGTATGTAAAGCCAAAATAGAATGAAATTAACATTGTTGAAGTTTTAAGAGTTTATTTTCAAGTGTTTTCTGAAAGCTGTGGGAGTTCTTTGAAAATAATTTTTAAATAAGCGTGAAAAATGACTCTGATCAGAGAAACCACAGAGGTAGGCAATTTCAGTTAGCGAATGATCTGCATTTAGAAGGTATCCCAAAGATTGTTTTATTTTTTGTTGCCTCATATATTCTCCTAAACTACAAGACAAATACTTGGGGATTGCTCTTGAAAGATGCACAGGATGGACACCTAATTGTTTGGATAAGAATTTTAAGTCAATATTTTCAGTACTGTAATGAAGTAGTTCTTTTAAGGGAGCTATCCAAGTGGGAGGGTTTTTTATGGAAATAGCTTTAGAATTCCCAATGGTTTCACATAATTGCAAAAGCAATAACTCTATGGAAGCTTTACTGTAGGCATCTTGATTGATGAATTCGTAATATATTTTCCCAAAAAGATGATGTATTCTTGGATCTTGTAGTACTTGGCTTCCTTCCCACAAACTAATATCTATCTTTTTTTGGTCAAACCAATCTCTTTCAAATTCTAGATGAAACCCTCTTGCAAATTTAGATTCTTTTGAATTAGAATGGGTTTCTTGCCAATTGTTATAGAGAATGCTTCCAGTTGGGCATGTAGATTTTTGCTTCTTATTGTAATCATACATATTTCCTTGCAGCACATACATAAAGTATGGGTTTTCATGATAGTGCCAGGGCGTATTTGGCTCATGATAGGCATACTCAGACAATATAATCCCATCAAAATTGAGCTCTAATTTTCGCTCTCCAAAATAGGTTCCTTTCGTTAATATTTTCATTTGTTTAACGCATTGTGCTGTTTTCTAAGATACTCATAAAGACTTTATGTCGCGAGCAATGTTACAAAAGAGCGGTTATATTTTATGCCGCATTATATTATGTGGTAAATTAAACTGCTTCTTTTTTTGGTAAAAATGATGTAAGAATGGGCTGTGCGTGAAGAGTAAATTTCAAATAATATATAAAATACAAAAATCTGGTTCAATAGTATTATTGAACCAGATTTTAGGGGTATTTACTTTAATTTTAGGGTTGTTTTAGTATTTGTGAACGCTACCAGAAGCCGATTTTTTGGCCTGCACATTAGCATCACCAGAATATTTGATGTCTGCACCACTGCTCGCATCAGCTACCAATGATTCTGATACATTAACAGTAATGTCTGCACCACTACTGGCATCTGCGTTGCAGGTTTTAGTCAGCAATTCTCTTGCTTTAATATCTGAACCACTACTGGCATCTGCGCGTAACATATTTGATACACCAGACAATCTAATATCTGCCCCACTGCTAGCATCTGCCGACACTTCATCAGCATTGACCTCTACTTTTAAATCTGCACCACTACTAGAATGCAGCCTTATTTTATCGGCCTCAATGATGTTGGTAGCAATTAGATCTGCGCCACTTGAGCTTTCCAATGCTGTAATATTTGGTAAAGAGACGTATACTTTTTTTGTAGCTCTCCCAATGTTCTCAATGGCATGTATGCGTAATTTTCCATTTTTAATATCGGTGCCAATAAGGTCAATGATGTTTTCATCTGCTTCTACTTCTATGCTGAATTCATCAGCTTGAGTTACATAAACGTCCAAACCTTCAGAGGCAGAAACCACTGTAAATTCTTCAGAAACATTTCTAGTGTCTTCTGTAACGACTCCGTTTCCGTGTTTGCCATGTCCAAAATTAATATCAAAGGCGCAGGAGGACATGAAGAGTGCCATTAATAATGCGATTGCAATTTTTGCTAGTGTTGTCATGATTGTTGTTTTATACCCTGAATTTATTTCAGGGGTCTGATTAATAAATGATTGATTAAAATTCTTGTTTTTTACTGTCTTTATATAATTTTTAATGCTGGACTGTAAATTTTACCTACTGAGTTGTACAAATTAATTGTTATCACCAGCTTTTATTTTGACACCGTCCTCATCAATTTTCATTTCAAATGAGTCATCACCATCTTGAATATTGATATCTATGCCGTCTTCATTGATGATGATTTTATTTCCATCATCATCATCATTCCAATCTTTACCCGATGTTTCTGGACAATCTTGGCACTTAAGCTCTCCATCTTCCCCCATTTTCCAGATGTAATCATCTATATGACATCTATTTATATTTCTGTCATTATCCGTACTCCAATTACAATTATTGGTTTGATTAAAACTTAGGGTCATGCCTTCAGGTAGGTATATGTTGACTCTAGCCTCTTGATCATTAAATCTGCTCTCTTCTATTGTAGTTAAAAAATTATTTAAGACCAGTGTATTTCCTTCTAAAGCATATTCATAGTTTATCTTTTCCGCAGTATCACGTGCATCATTATAAGAAGATCCATTGGCTTCTTTTCTTACCTCAATATGTATGACTGAATCCCTTGATTTTTTAAAGCGAAACCGAATATCATCAGAGAGTAATATTCTATTACCGTCTTCATTATAGGTAATGATCATATCATTCATTCTGATATTACCGCCATTTTCCCAATATTCTGAAGAAGCTAGCGCAATATTCAAGGTGTCAGCATTTGAAATATAAAGTTCGTTTTCTGTTGTAACGCTCCCAGAATAGGCATGAGATGCTGCTTCCCTTACTCCCAATATGATAAGGGTTGCTATGGAAATTAACCAAAGTCCTAATAAAGAAAACTTAGCGATATTTCCAATCGACTTTAGATTACTAATTAAGATTTTTAAACCTAGATAAAGTAAAAAGAAAAAAGGAATGCCTATTGCAAAGAAAATCAATAGTGATACCAACCAAATAGGTGCATTCAAGGAATTCATAATGACATTGTCAAAGCCTGGTATGTGCGCCCAATCTAAGGTGCCAACGGTAATTAATCCAACAAAAAGGCCAACTAAAGTGGCTGCACCAGTAATAATCATAATGATGCCAATGAATTTTCCAAAAACTTTGAAAAGGAAAAGGAAAATATCACCAACGGTATCAAAGAAAGATTTACCACCGCTTTTTACTTTGTTGCCCATTCCTTCATAGTCAACATTTTTTACCCTATCTGCAACATCATCAAACCCCTCTTTGACCTTGCGCTCTATATTGCTGATGTTGATAGGCTTTCCCGACATATCCAATTTTTGGGATGTTGTACTTGCCTCTGGAACCAATATCCATAAAAGGATGTAAGCTATGAATCCAAAACCAGTGAAAATTCCAAATGCTAAAAAGATAAGACGTATCCACAAGGCATCAAAACCTAGATAATGCTCTAGTCCAGAACATACACCACCGATGTATTTGTGTTCCATATCACGATACAACTTTTTAACTCGTCCAGTTGTTGTGGTTTGCCTTGGTTGAGGTTCATCCTCAAAAATATCTTCATCAACCATATAATCTTCTGGCTGACCCATAGTACTGATGACTTCATCCACTTCTTTTTCTGTGATAACTTGCCTGTCGTTTTCCATTTTTTCATGGAATAATTCAGCTACCCTGGCTTCAATGTCAGCGATGATTTCTTCACTTCCAGAAGTTCCTGCAAAAGATCGTTTAACTGATTCTAGATAACGTTGTAATTTGTTATACGCTTTGTCATCAATGTGAAAAAGCATGTTTGCTAGATTTATATTTACTGTTTTGTTCATTACTTCTTTTGTTTTGTATTGGTTACCAAGTTCACTGCTGTTCTGAGTTCGTCCCAGGTACTATTTAATTCCTTAAGAAAAAGTCCTCCTGTTTCTGTAAGGCCATAATATTTTCGTGGTGGTCCTGAGGTAGATTCTTCCCAACGATAATTGAGCAAACCCGCATTTTTAAGTCGCGTTAACAGCGGATATATAGTTCCCTCTACCACAAGCATCTTGGCATCCTTTAAGGTACCCAAAATTTCGGAAGCATACTTATCTTCTCCATTTAAAATGGAAAGAATGCAATATTCCAAAACCCCTTTGCGCATTTGTGCTTTTGTGTTTTCTACGTTCATAGTTTCATTCTTCTATTGATTTGACTGTTCGTTTTTTGATGATTCATTTTGATTGATTGATTGATTGATGATTGATGATTGTTGATTGATTGATGAATAACTCCTTGCGTTATTTGATGAATTTAATTGTCAATGGATATTTAAATCTTTGTCCCTCATTAGTTCTTATAGTAGCCAATATGGAATACACTACATTAATGACAGTTATTGCTGCTTGGACTAAACCAGTAATTCCCAACGGCCATAAAAAGGAACCAAACCTAAAATGATCACTGTCAAAATGAAAGCTTCTTTTACTAAAATGATTTAGGTCGTGCCAATTAAGAAATCCTCCATCAAACAAATCTGGAAGAAAACCTATAAAGAACGGAATACTGATGGCTCCTAGAATTATGGAATACAAAAGCATGCTCATCTGAAAATTCAAAGCTTGCTTTCCATTGTAATCCACAAACTCATGTTCTTTCTTGTTGGCTGTCCATAATACCAATGGAAGAATAAAGTTTCCAAAGGGAATAAAATACCTGCTAAATGTGGAAGCATGTATGATAGCAGATAGGTTTCTTTCGTGCTTAGTTAATGTTTCTGTCATGATTTTTTTGATTGATTGTTAGATAACATAATATCTTACTATGCAAATATACGTTTAAAAAAAGGTATTATGCAAAACATAGTACTATACTTTAACATAAAATTAACATTTTGTAGTTCAACTATTTTCAATACTTTTATGGAAAATAATAATTAGATATGTCTAAAGAGACCCGTAAATACAACACGTTTACATTTTTTAAACTACCTGCTGCATGGTGGTGTGGTATGCGTTTAACCTATATAGATGAAGAAAAGGCTGTTGTGACCATAAAGCATAAATGGTTTAACCAGAATCCATTTAAATCTATGTTTTGGGCAGCGCAAGGCATGGCAGCAGAGTTTAGTACTGGTACTTTGGTCATCAATCAAATAAGGAATAGTGGTAAAAAAATATCTATGTTGGTGGCAAGTAATAAGGCGACCTTTACTAAAAAAGCAACGGGCAGAATTACATTTACTTGTGTAGACGGACATTTAATAAAAGATGCCATTAGCAAGACAATTGCCACTGGGGAAGGACAAATTTTTTGGATGAAATCTATTGGAGTAAACGAGGATGGGGCAGTGGTTTCTACTTTTGATTTTGAATGGACAGTTAGGGTAAAGAATAAGTAGCTTCCATAAAAAAAACACTTTTAATATTTTGAATTATCTAAAAATCAGCTATTTTAGGAAACTAAATATTAATTATGGGAAAATTTGAAATTAAAAGCACTAGCGCAGGTCAAACGATGTTTAACCTTAAAGCTGGTAATGGCCAAGTAATTCTTACTAGCGAGTCTTACACCACTAGAGCAGCCTGTGACAATGGTGTTGAATCTGTACGCAAAAATTCACAAGACGATGGGAGGTTTGATAGAAAAACTGCCAAAGATGGAAGCCCTTATTTCAATTTAAAAGCGTCTAACGGACAAATAATTGGAAAAAGTGAAATGTATAATTCAGACGCAGCCATGGAAAATGGAATTGAGTCTGTTAAAAAGAATGCCCCTGAAGCAAAGGTGGATGACAATTCTTAGGACAACATGAACAAATTTTAGTATCGTGTTAAAGTAAAGTAAAAAGGACAGTCTGCTAGATTGTCCTTTTTACTTTATAAAGAATAATACATAAAAGACCTGAATTACGTAACAAAACCTATTGGTCAACAACTAATAGCGGTAAGCAATTGTTTGAACTAAAATAAAAATATGAACGCACACGAAATAGACTACGAAATTTACGGAGAAGAAATGCAATATGTGGAAATAGAATTGGATCCACAGGAAGCTGTTGTAGCTGAGGCAGGTACTTTCATGATGATGGACAATGAGATAAAGATGGAAACCATTTTTGGGGATGGATCTGGTCAAGATACCAGTATATTGGGAAAATTATTCTCAGCAGGTAAAAGGGTGTTAACTGGTGAAAGTCTTTTTATGACCGCATTTTTAAATGTAGGGAGAGGAAAGAAACAAGTGAGCTTTGCATCCCCCTATCCCGGAAAAATTATCCCAATTGATCTTTCAGAAAAGAATGGAAAGTTTATCTGTCAAAAAGATGCCTTTTTATGTGCTGCCAAAGGAGTTTCTATTGGTATAGAATTTTCAAAGAAGCTGGGAAGAGGTTTTTTTGGAGGTGAAGGTTTCATCATGCAGAAATTAGAAGGTGATGGCATGGCCTTTGTTCATGCTGGAGGTACTACTGCCAAGAAAACATTAGCGGCCGGTGAGGTCTTAAAGGTGGATACAGGATGTATCGTAGGCTTTTCTCAAGAGGTAGACTATGATATTGAATTTATTGGAGGCATTAAAAACACTGTATTTGGAGGCGAAGGCCTTTTCTTTGCTACGTTACGTGGTCCCGGTACTGTTTACGTACAATCCTTACCTTTTAGTAGACTGGCAGGTAGAGTATGGGCTGCAGCGCCAAGAGGTGGTGGTAAAAGTAAAGGAGAAGGTAGTATCTTGGGAGGACTGGGAGATTTATTGGACGGAGATAATAGGTTTTAAATTTCAACAAATTTTTAATGAGTATTTATACCAATATCGCTAATCATATAGCACTAAATCCATCAGAAAGGGAATATTTGGATACTAAATTACGGTTAAAGCATATACCTAAAAAGACAATGCTACTTGAACAAGGTGAAGTGGCAAAGAAATTTTACTATGTAGATCAGGGAAGCCTACGGGCTTTTAACACCAATACAAAAGGAAAAGAGTCCACCATAATGTTCGCTATGAAGGATTGGTGGATTACGGACATGTATGCCTTTATGAACCAAAAGCCTGCATTGGTTTCTATAGAAACATTGGAAAAATGTGCCCTTGTTGAATTAGACTTTAAGGCTATGGAAAGTGTATTAGACAAGCTACCAAAATTGGAGCGCTATTTTAGAATCCTTTTTCAACGAGCCTATGTTAGAGAACAATTGAGAGTATTGGATAACATATCAAGCGATGTAGAGCAAAGGTATTTTAGATTCATAGAAAAGTACCCAGATGTTTCAAGAAAGATAACTCAAAAACAGTTGGCCTCATACCTAGGAGTAACTCCTGAATTTCTTAGTCAAATTAAGAATAAGTAGCGAATTCTTAAACTATCTTATTTTATATCTTGAAGAATTTTTCTTTTTTTGTACGCAAATGATTAAAAAAAATGATGTTAATTTTAATTGCTGGACCCTATAGAAGTGGAACAGGAAATAATGCTGATTTAATTGAAAAGAATATGGGGCGTTTAGAAGCCATGGCTTTGCCCATTTTTAAAAAAGGACATGTGCCTATGATAGGAGAGTGGGTAGCCAATCCGTTAATTGAGCTTGCAGGATCTAAGAAAGTTGGAGATGCTATTTTTCAAGAAATTCAATATCCTACAGCACATAGGTTATTAACAAAGTGTGATGCGGTGCTGCGGATTGAAGGTGTTTCTAAAGGAGCAGACCAGGATGTTGAAATTGCTAAAAAATTAGGACTAAAAATCTATTATAATATAAATGACATACCCCATGCAGAAAGGTAATATTAGAAATATAAAAAAGGAACTCCTATCAGATAATTGGTACACTCTAAACAAGTTTACTTTTGATTTTCAAAAGAAAGATAACACTTGGGAAACCCAGCAACGGGAAGCCTATGACAGAGGCAATGGAGCGGCTATTTTATTGTACAATACCAATAAAGGTACCGTAGTTTTAACCAAACAGTTTCGCATGCCTACCTATGTGAATGGAAACGATTCTGGAATGATGATAGAGGTCTGCGCCGGACTTTTAGATGGCGACCATCCTGAAGATTGTATAAAAAAAGAAGTTGAGGAGGAAACGGGCTATAAGATAAATCAGGTTGAAAAGGTAATGGAGTCTTATATGTCACCAGGCTCTGTCACTGAGATTCTTTACCTTTTTGTAGGTGCCTATGAAGCACAAATGAAAATTAGCGAAGGTGGTGGTGCCGAGGATGAATCAGAAAATATTGAAGTACTGGAAATGCCCTTTGAAGAAGCACTTAGAATGATCCGCAATGGAGAAATTAATGATGCCAAAACTATAATGTTGTTGCAATATGCACAGATAAATGGATTGTTTGATTAATAAGAATCCCTAATATGTTCAAAAATACCCTGCATTTGTTTTTTTACATCACTTGTGGATTTTCTATAGTGATTGTTCATAAAGCTAAAAATCAATATTTCACCAGATGTGGTAATTAAATACCCGCTTAAACAATAATTGTTTCCTAAAGAGCCAGATTTGGCATATATATAAGGAATGTTATCTCCTTTATAGTGCTCTTTTAAAGTTCCATTGACTCCGGCGGCAGGAAATAGATGAAACAACCGATCTTTTGGTACATCTTTATAAAGTCTGTTCAGCACATCCACTATAGCTTCTGGCGAAAATAAATTGTATCTAGAAAGTCCAGAACCATCTACCCAGCGCGGTTGTTGTTTAAGTGAGGATAAGTTATGTTGCAATATATAATCTCTAGCGATTGAACTTGTAAGCGTATCGGATAAAGTAGCGGCTCCCAAAACCAATAACTGCTCAGCAATAAAATTATCACTTTGGTGCATCATTCTTTTGTAGAGCGAATCAGAGGGGATACTATACACTATTTTTTTCTCCCCCTTGGGCATTTCTTTGACTATTGCTATTTTAGTTTGAATTGCTTTTTCAAGTAATTCTTTGGTAAGTAGGGGATGTACAATAAAAGGAATTTCTAAAGTGTCTTCCCTAGTGGGTTCAAAAAAGAAGTCATTGGTAGTGGAAGCCCTATTTTTAGCCGCTGTAATTTCTACTACTTTATTTTTAAAATATTGCGGAATCACAGTCAATGAATCAGTTTTAAATATAGTGGTGACATTGCCATATATGGGGAGTCCACTTCTTTCAGGTGAAAAATACCAATCATAATCTTCCCAAGCCCATCCCGGACCATATTTATTGTCTTTGTAATTATTGAAATGAAAAGCGATGTTTTTATGCAGTTTTAAAAATTGAATCGAGCTGCTATCCTTGTAATAGGGATGCAACAGGGATGGGTCACCAGTACCCTCAGCGTAGAGTGTATCATTTATTACTATATATTTTAAAGTAGGGATGCTATCGGGTAATAATTTTAGTGAAGTGTACAGTGTAAAAATTTTGGTGTTACTAGCAGGAGTAAAGTACTTGTTTGCATTGTGACTATAAATGGTGTCGCCTGTTTTTGGGTTAAATAGTAAGAATCCGGTAAAGGAATCATCAAATACTTCAGCGTTTAATGAAGAACTAATTGCTTTATTGATAATCTTATATTTAGTTGAAACACAGCTCTGTAAAGCAATAATTATTAAAAATAAAGCAACTTTTTTTTTTGTAAAAAATACCGTATTCATTATGGTTTTATGGGATTAACTAATTTTAACATGAATTTATCCAATTTTTAACGACTAACAAGCAATATTATGTCCCTTTTTTTTGTTAACTTTATAAGGAACAAATAATTAACTAATACTATTTTGTACTATGGCGAGAGCTATGCTGGAATATACCAAAACAGTACTTCAAAAAGTTAGTTTTGATGCGAAACTTTTTAGTAAGGAATTGAAAAAGGCAATTTCAAGGTTATTACCCAATGAAATTGCAGAATTAGAAATCTGGTTGCAAATGTTCATAAACGACAAACCAGAATTAAAACCAAGCCTTATTTATTTAAAGGCATAAAACAGAAAACCACTTTGAAAGTGGTTTTTTTTATATACAAAAGGCAACCTTTTATATACAAAAGGCAACCTTTTATACAAAAGAGACTCTTAAGTGTATAAAGTATTATCATGAAATATTTTTTTGGACTTCTTTGTCTTTTTTGTTTTGGCTGTGACACTGACACTGATGTAGATTATGTGATTGATGAAGAAGTAGCACTTACTAAAACAAGTTTGTTAGGGGAATGGAAACTGGAAGCTACTAAGGTTAGTCCAGGTGGTCCAGTGGATTGGTCTAATGTGGAGGATGGAAATGAATACACCTTTTTTTTAACAACACCTTCGACCTCAATGACGTAAGGATTCAAGAAGGAACTATCAAAGGGAATTTTGAAATCAAAAATGATGCGATTTACGGTATAGTATTGATTTTAGAATATCAATTAAATAACCAAGGATATTCATCCACGTATAAGGTAGTATTGGGAACAAACAAAATGATTCTCAGTGGTGTGGGCTGTATAGAAGAATGTTCCTATAGCTATAAAAAGGTAGCGTAGTTTAGTTACCCAATGGACTAATTATCTTTACATCCTGAAATTTTATTGCGCCTCTAACAATGCTAGAAATTACATCTTTTAAGGCTTCTGTAATCTGAATTTTAAGTTCATTTTTATGATAGATAAGGCTAATTTCTCTAGCAGGTGGTGGATTGTTAAAATGTTTTAAGTGTTGTTTCTTGTTCTCGTCCAGCTCCAAAGTATTTAAATAGGGGAGTAAGGTCATCCCCAAACCTTCATTGGATAAGTTCACCAAAGTTTCAAAACTACCACTCTGTAATTGAAAATGATCATTTCCCTGCCGCTTGGAGGCTTTGCATAAATTAATGACACCGTCTCTAAAGCAATGACCATCTTGTAATAAAAGCACATCTTCAACATTGAGGTCTTCTGGACTAAGCGTTTTCTTGTCTTTCAATCGATGATGATTTGGCACATAGCCCACAAATGGTTCATAGTACAAAGGCCTTTCCTTAATGAATTCTATCTCTAAAGGAGTTGCTGCAATAGCACCATCTATATGCCCATCTTGTAGGTTTCGGATAAGGCTTTCAGTACTTTGCTCTTTAATTATAAGGTTTACTTTAGGGTATTTTTTTATAAAAGTTTTTAGGAACATGGGTAATAGCGTAGGCATTACTGTTGGTATAATACCCAATACATATTCGCCCCCAATAAATCCTTTTTCTTGATCTACAATATCTTTTATACGATTAGCTTCATTGACAATGTTTTTGGCCTGTGCTACTATTTTTTTTCCTACTTCTGTTACCTTGATGGGTTTTTTACTTCGATCAAATATCAAAACATCCAATTCATCTTCCAATTTTTGCACCTGCATACTTAAAGTTGGTTGGGTAACAAAGCTTTTTTCAGCAGCCAAGGTAAAGTTTTGGTACTCTGCCACTGCTAGTACATATTGTAATTGAGTAATAGTCATAGATGATAATATTAGCTGATAAAAGTATAAAAACTATCGATAAAACTTATAGTGTTTGTGTTTTTATATTCAATAAATTTATATCAAATTATAAACCTAGAAAATATGAAATTGAATAGCATAGGATTAAGTACCGAGAAATCGGAAGTATTAAGTGAAGATTTGAATGGCTTATTAGCCAGTTTTCAAAGGTATTATCAAAATTTAAGGGGAATCCATTGGAACATTAAAGGAAAACGTTTTTTTGACCTCCACCTTAAGTTCGAGGAATTGTATACAGATGCCAATATCAAGGTTGATGAAATTGCGGAGCGGATATTAACCTTGGGTGGTGTACCATACCACACTTTTGAAGATTATATTGAAAAATCTAAAGTCCCACTGGGAAAGAATGTAACCCAAGATGAAAATGCAATTCGCTTGATTGTTGATTCTCTGAAAGAATTGTTACTAATAGAAAGAAGAATTCTAGAGGTATCTGGTGAAGCAAATGATGAAGGAACCAACTCCATGGTGAGCGGTTTTATTACCGAACAAGAAAAAACAGTATGGATGATGAAGGCTTGGTTGGCAGAAGAGATTTAAATAAAAAAGGCTTGCCACACGGCAAGCCTTTTTATTTTGATTGATGAATAATAGTGTATTAGAACCGGATGTCAAAATCCAATTCTGCATCCGTAACTTCAAATTTGGCTCCAGTAAAGGTTGGCGGGCCAAAACTCATGTCGTTCCCAGACACGCCATAACTTTCTTTTGGCATACCACTTGCCTCAAAATCTATAGTCCCATTTTCATTTGCATCATGTATGGCCATAATGGCATAGGTTCCTGAGGGCACATTTTCAAACGTAAAGGACACTTTTCCATTTTCAATGGAGCTTTCAAGGCTTTTAATTCCAGGTGTCTTCATAAAGGTGTCAACTGAATGTAGGGAAACTAACACCTTACCTTCATTACTGGTGATATTTTCGATAGTGACATTGATATTTATTCCTTCGCCTTCTTGAGCTGTTGCTATAATAGTTGTAAACAGGCATCCTAATAATAATCCTAATACTTTCATTTTTATTTTGTTTTGATAGTTAATAATACTCCAAAGGTGCAAAGGAAGGAAGGCTTATAGAAATTCCATGTACCGAATTGTTGATTATTGGTGCTGAATTGTATCCTTGATTCTAGCATTTCATTTCAATCCAAAAAAGTAACAGTTCAGTACTTCTTAATTGAATTATGATGTCTTTGTTATCAATTTTGTCGCATCAATAAAAACCGAACAATCATGAAAAACATTGCATTATTTACTTTTACTTTAATCTTCTCATTATTTGGACATGCTCAGATTGCGGTCACTGGAACAGTAACTGATAATAAGAACTTGCCTATTGCAGGGGCAAATGTCTATTTAGAGGGCACTTATGATGGTAGCTCCACAGATGAGAATGGTAATTTTTCTTTTGAAACTCCTGCCACTGGGACTCAGACTCTGGTCATTTCAATGCTTTCCTATGAATCTCATTATGAGCTGGGTGATGTATCCTATTTTAAAAATTTAAGCATACAGTTAGTTGAAGCTTTGAATACTTTAACTGGTGTAACCTTGACTGCAGGTACTTTTGAAGCAGGTGACAATTCTAAAGTATCTGTATTAAAACCATTGGATATTGTGACTACAGCCGGTGCTTTAGGCGATTTTGTAGGAGCCTTGAAAACCTTACCAGGAACATCAACGGTGAGCGAAGATGGCCGGTTGTTTGTTCGTGGTGGCACGGCTGGAGAAACTCAGATTTTTATCGACGGATTACGAGTATTTCAGCCCTTTAGTGCAACTGCAAATAACATTCCTACCCGTGGCAGATTTTCTCCTTTTCTTTTTAAGGGAATTACGTTCAGTACTGGAGGGTATTCGGCAGAATATGGACAAGCACTGTCTAGCGTTCTCTTATTAAATACTACAGATGTTCCTGTTCAGGAAAAAACTGATATTTCTTTAATGTCCGTTGGAGGAGGAGTGGGACACACTAAAATCTGGGGAGACGAATCCCTTAGTTTTAATACATCATATATAAACTTGGCACCTTATGAAGCCTTGATTCCTTCAAATGCGAATGTAAGTTGGAACAAGCCTTATGAGAGTATTTCTGGTGAAGCAATTTATAGAAACAAGGGAGAACGCAGCATGTTTAAGTTGTATTCGGGTTTTTCACATTCAAATCTAGATATTGAACAGGAAGATATTAATTATGACGATTACCTGAGGTTTAGTTTAAAAAATAATAATATCTATTTAAATTCTTCCTATAAATATTATTTTGAAAATGACTGGACATTGTTCACAGGTGCCAGTATTTCCCATGACACCAATACAATAGAAATTGAAGAAGACAATATCAATTCTACTGAGAATGCTTCTCACATTAAAGCAAAACTTAAGAAGAGTTTTAATAGTCGCTTCCATATAAATTTTGGAGCAGAATATTTTTTTACCAAGTTTGAGGAGACCTTTACAAGCAGAGAGGGTATCGATTATAACAGTGGATTTAACGAACAACTGGCAGCTGCATTTACAGAGGCTGATGTTTTCTTTAGCAATGATTTTGCCATGAAACTGGGACTTAGAGCATCACATAGTACTGTTTTGGACCGCTACACTATATCTCCAAGAGTTTCCCTAGCCTATAAAAGCAGTGAAAAAGGGCAATTTTCAATGGCCTATGGGGATTTTTATCAGAACCCATTAAATGATTATTTAAAATATGATCAAACACTAAGTCCTGAAAAAACATCTCATTATATTTTAAACTACCAACATGTTGATGATGGTAAGACATTTAGAGCAGAAGCATATTATAAGGATTATGACAATTTGATTAAATACGATACAGAGTTTCCCTTATTTGATTCAAATTTTAGCAATCTAGGTGGGGGGTATGCAACTGGCTTAGATATTTTTTGGAGAGATAATAAAAGTATAGATAATCTGGACTATTGGGTTTCTTACTCTTATTTGGATACAGAGCGAGACTATAGAAATTTTAGCGCTCAGGCCACTCCTAATTTTGCTCCAAAAAACAATTTTTCACTGGTGACTAAGTATTGGATTGAAGATTTGCGTTCCCAAGTCGGGATGTCATACAACTATGGTTCAGGTAGACCATATGATAACCCAAATACGATTGCTTTTTTAGCTGAAAAAACCAAATCTTATAACAACCTGAGTGTGAATTGGGCCTATTTGATTTCACCTCAGAAAATATTGTATTTCTCTGTAAGCAATGTGCTTGGTTTTCAAAATGTCAATGGGTATCAATATGCAAGAACCCCAAATGTCAATGGGAATTTTAATCGAAAGGCACTAACACCTTCAGCAGACAGTTTCTTTTTTGTAGGTTTCTTTTGGACGATTAGTAAAGATAAAACCAGCAATCAATTGGACAACCTTTAAAAGGCTGTTGCTGCCAAAAGAAAACGTTCCCTCATTTATGGGGGAACGTATTTTGAAAGCATTTTTTTTAATATTACTGTTGCATTTTTAAAGAGTAATCAACGGAATGTTTTCCTGAACCGTAAAACAGAAAGAAAACACAAATCAAAAGTGTTACTGAGGCTACAATTAAATTGGTGACACTCATCTCACCAAGAAAATTCACCAATACTGCTCCAATTAGAATGGGAAGTTGCGCTAATACAGCCCAACGAGTTAGTAAGCCCATTACTATTAAAAAACCACCTACAAAGTGTGCTGGAACCACATAGTGTATAATAATCATACCACCAGGCATGCCTTGAAAAGGCCGCATTACTTCCATCATTTGTACTTGGTTGGACATAAAATCTATTCCCTTGATAAAAAGAAAAACACCTAAAGTTATTCGCAATATATCAAGCGGATAGTTCGTGTGAGCATTTGCCCACTTGTTTAAAGCTTTAATAGTTGTCATAACAGTGTATATTATGGTTGAACAGTAGTAAGGTACTCATTTTTAATCATATATGAAAATTAGCAAAGCTTTAAACAAATGGAATTAATGTGATTTGAGGCGTGTTTTTGCCGAAAAAATGGGGAAATCCCCCTTTATGTTAGGCTTTGGATAAATGCCATGTATCTCATGATATATTTTTTCATATTTCTGTAAATCAATATGTTATGTAGTGTTGTATTGGGTCTTAATGGTGCTTGATGGTTGGTTTATGATTGCAGCTCATCGAAAAAATGTGTCACTTTATCAAAACAATACCTACCTTGCCCTCTAAATCCAAATTATAAACCTTAACCTATAAAATAAGAAATACCCTTTTTAAGAAAAATCATTTAAACATATTGGTGCCTTTAACAGGCAAAAAACAAAGTTTTTAACGATGAATTACAACGTTAGGGATTATAGGTAGTCTTGTGCTTATTCTAAAAATAAGTGAAGTTATACTTGTAGTTAATGGATTGCTTAAAAAGTAAAGTTTGAACAGAACTGTGCAGTACATTTCACTTCTTTCTGGGCTGAAAAGTTCAGGAAGGGTGTTATGTACAATTAACTGCCTAAATCACGGTGTCAGTACTTTTTCGTTTCTTTTACCGATGATTTCAATAATCCAATAAATAAGCTGCCCTATACCACCCACAAAAATAAATAGGAGTACCCAAACCAGAATCATGTTATTTTCTTTAAGGTTAGGATTTTGTACTGCATGTACAATATAAAAGATAAGGCTGCCAAGACAAATAAGCATTACAAGGAAAAACATCATAAATAGTGCCCCAAAACCAGTCCAAAATGCCATTGGTGGTGGTTGTCCGTTCTCAAGTTCAGGTAGATTGGAGAAAATGGTAAACATAAAAAAAATGTACCCAATCATAATTAGAAAAAAGGATATAAACGGAGCTAAAGCAAAAAAACCTTGCCAAAATTTACTGTGTAACATCTAATGAGATTTAGTCCTTTAAAGATACTGAATTTTATTTTTTCATTTCTTTTGCAATAGCCACACTGCCAATATCTCCACTTTTTTCCAACGCATCAATAATTTTTGGATGATCCTCTGGTCTTCCTTGAGAAAGTTTATAAGCCGCTTCTATACTTTTAATTTGAATTTTAAACCCTACCACTCCCTTAATTTGCTTCATGGTTTTAGGGGATAAAGAATCAATTGAAATTGGAGCTGTGGAGTTTTTCTCATATTTATCAACCAATTTGTACATGGAAGCCAGCACCTCTTCTTCACTAAGAATTTTTATGGTACCGGATACATGTACGGCAATATAGTTCCAGGTTGGAACTTCTTCTTCTTTGTACCAAGAAGAAGAGATATAACTATGTGGACCATTAAAAATACACAACACCTCTTTTTGTTGCTCAAAAGTTTTCCATTGTTGATTGGCCTTGGATATATGTCCTACCAAAATAGCCTTGCCATTTGCATCGGTATCCAATTCCAAAGGAATATGCGTTGCCCAGGGCTTGCCATCAACTTGATTGACAAGAATGCCAAAACTGTTTTGTTCCAAGAAGCTTTTTACTTCTTCAATATTCTCGTTTTTATAGGAATGTGGAATGTACATGGTTATATATTCAAATTATTTTAAATCAATCTTAGCGCTTCTTTTTTGCTTAAAGGACTTAATGCTGTTGAATTGGTAAATTCTATAACCCATTTTGGGTTTGTTCTGCTATATTCTCTTAGCATCCAACCAATGGCTTTGTTTATGAAAAATTCTTTCGATCCCAATAGTGCATTGATACTGCTACTTAATAGCTCCGTATCTACATCTTGCTTATATTTTAGCTGAAACAACAAAGCGGATCGTTGCAACCATATAGTATTAGAAGCAAGCCATTTCTGTACATACTTGTGCCTTTGCTCTGGGTACATTTTAAAATAAGTGCCTATTAATTTATTAGCAATATGATCTACGGTGTCCCACCAGGAATTGTGTGTTACCATATATTCAAAAAGCGCGATGTCTTCTTTTTCTAATTGTTTGACATATTTAAAGGCAAGTTCTTGAGCAAAATAGTGGTACTCCCGTTGTGGTTTTTCCCAAAGAGTTTTGATGATAGCTGCTAATTCATTTTTCTGAGGCAGAAAGGCTTTGATGAAAAAGGGTTTTTGAATTTCCCTTCGTTCTGTTGTTGTCAACCCATAATACTCAAATTGACCACGTAAATATGCTTTTTGCTGCATGGCCCTTTTTACATTTGCCTGACTTTCAAATTCAAGCTCTAATGCATTGATATATTCATGAATCTTGCTGCTCATGGGTATTTGTTGTCATGAGTTTTGGTTGATGATGCCACCAATTCATTGATCTCTTTAAGCTCTTCTGTCGTCAGGTCGCGCCAAGTCCCAACAGGAACATCCAGAGATACATTCATAATCCGAACACGCTGTAATCTGGTCACCCTATAATCGAGATATTCACACATTCTACGGATTTGTCTATTTAAACCCTGCGTCAAAATAATACTAAAGGTGTTTATGTCAATTTGTTCCACCTTGCATTTTCTGGTAACGGTATCCAAAATGGGTACTCCGTCACTCATTTTTTGAATAAAATCATTGGTAACGGGTCTGTTTACTGCCACAATATACTCCTTTTCATGATTGTTTCTGGCACGTAGGATCTTGTTCACAATATCACCGTCATTGGTCAAAAAAATAAGCCCCTCACTAGGTTTGTCTAACCTACCAATTGGGAAGATACGTTTGGGATACCCAATAAAATCAATAATGTTGTCCTTTTCAACCCCAGTATCAGTAGTGCAGACAATACCAACGGGTTTGTTAAAGGCAAGGTAGACAGGCTTCTCGGTAGGTTTAGAAACTTGTGCTCCATCCACACGCACTTCATCACCTGGAATAATTTTAGTCCCCATTTCGGGAACTACTCCGTTTATGGTTACTCTTCCTTGTTCAATTAGCTTATCGGCTGCTCTGCGGGAACAATACCCAACTTCACTTAAGTATTTGTTTATTCTTGTGGATTTTTCTTCCATTTAAAGGATGCTCTTTTGCATGGCAAAATTACGACTTTAGATTGGCAAATGTCATTTCGAGTGAAAGGAGAAATCTCATAGCGAGATTCCTCGTCGTTTCACTCTGTCGGAATGACGTTACGTTTTATTCAAAAGTATAGGAATCCTTTACCACTTGTGTTAGTCTAAAATATCCATGTGCATAATTTTTGGGCGTATTTAAGTTGAGACAGTTCCCTTTTAAGGGTACAGGAGTGGTGCCAAAGGGACCTTCGTCTTCAGATTGTTCTATAAGAATACTGATATAATTATAGTAAGCTTCTGAAATCCCCAGCAAAGAAATGTCCACAGTATCTCCGGGAACGAACCCCTCCGTATTACCATCTTCATCTTCCTCTTTTTCATAGAAAAGTTTCACTTCATTGCCATTTGTAAATTCATCATCAAAATCAAATAATTCAACAAGCAGAACATCTCGTTCTTTAAACCTTAAGAGGTAATAATTTTCTTCATCTATGGGATCTATAAATGAAATATTGACTTCTAATGCTTCATCATCAAAACCATCTTCTGTGGATTGCGTTAGTGTCGAAATATCCACTACTGGCATTAAAGTTTCTGTTGCGGTATAGGTTTCTCCATCATAAACAATTTCTAAAGTGTAGGATTGATTTACTATAGGAATAAAGGATGTAGTACTATACATTCCATTGTTTTGATCCACAAAGACGAATTCTTCCATATTGGTAGTATTAACCACTTTAACTGAGGCCCCAGTAACATTAGTATTTGTAGTGGTGTCATAAAAGGGCGTTGAAGTACATAGTTTAATACTTTGCTCATTCCCGGCAGTTCCCTTTTCCCAATCTAGAGATGCTTCAATAGTTAGTCTTGAAGCCGCAGTTTGTAGGTCTACTTCAATCACATCTGTGCAAGATGTAAAAGCGACTGTTAAAAATAGTATTGAGATTTTTATATATGTGTTCATTTTTCTAAAATTTAAAGTTATAAGTTGCGGAGGGTACAATGCCAAAAATTGCAGTTCTTGTGGCTTCGTTTGCTCCAGTCTCTATATTTTGACCAAAGGATACTGAAGCAGCATTTTTGCGGTTATAAACGTTGTAAAGCCCAAAGACCCATTCCCCTTTCCATCTTTTGTTTGGTTTTCTGTTGGGTTTGTAGGTGGCAGAAAGATCAAGCCTATGATATGCTGGTAATCTATCTGAATTTCTATCAGAATAACTAGCTATTGATAGCCCTTCGTATTCATATTGACCATTGGGGTAAGTTACAGGTCTTCCTGTTTGAAAAACGAGATTGGTTCCAAAACTCCATTTTTTATTTAATTGATAGGATCCTGTAACTGAAAAGTCATGAGTTCTATCATAAGCCGTATGGTACCAATCGCCATTGTTTATTCCAGGTCCACCAGCATTTCCACCAAGAGTTCTCTGTTCAGATTTTGACAAAGTATAGGCAACCCATCCAGTGAATTTTCCTTCATTTTTGCGTACTAATAATTCAAGCCCGTAAGCTCTAGATTCCCCATTCAAAATTTCGGTTTCTATCGTATTGTTTCCTATTAAATCTGACCCATCCAGATAGTCTATTCTATTGTCGGTGGTTTTATAATATGTCTCTACTTCCAAGGAGTAGGCTTTATCTTTGAAATTTCTAAAGTATCCTAATGCAAACTGATCAGATAGTTGTGGTTTAATATATTGCCCACTGGGTGTCCATACATCTAAAGGGGTAACAGAGGAAGTATTGGATAAAAGGTGTATGTATTGTGCCACTCGGGAGTATCCTGCTTTTACAGAAGAAAATTCATTTAGTTGATAAGCTAAAGAAGCTCTGGGCTCAAGATTATTGAAATTCTTTATGGTTTCGCTCTTTTTAAAATTGGTTTCCCCAATTTGCTCTCCACGCTCGTAAATACCTAAGGTGTTATTATATGCAACTGGTTGTTCATTGGCGTAATCTGCCATTGCCTGTCCACCTAGCCTGCTAAAGCCACTATACCGCAATCCGTATTGTGCGGTTAACTTGTCCGTAAGCGTATGTTCTGCATTAATGTACAAAGCACTTTCAAAGGCTTTTTTTTGATCTAATTGTAAGGGATTGATAGGGGAGGTAGGTGTAGTTGGTGCTATTGCCCCAGGATCAAAATCATAATAGATACCGCTTACCCCAAAGTCTAATTTAAATTTGTTGCTTGCGTAGTACTTCAGATCATACTTTAGATTGTAGTTTTTAATAGAAGAAACCCAATCGAACTCAAATATATCCAATCCCAATTCATAATCATATTCACTAAAAATTGCCGAGGCATTAGAGAAGAGTTTGTCATTAAAAATATGATTCCAACGTAGGTTTCCACTCATATTACCATAGCTACTTGTGAAATTTCCATTAAAATCAAAAGCATCCCTACCAAAATACCCTGAAAGAAACAATTTGTTATTCTTGTTTAAATTATAATTGGCCTTAAGGTTAAGGTCATAAAAATTGACACTACTTTTCTCTCCTGCTGCCTTTAAAAAAAGATGGACATAAGAAGTTCTACCGGCAATTAGAAAAGAACCCTTATCCTTGAATATTGGACCTTCTGCTGTCAACCTGCTGGAGATTAAACCAATGCCGCCAGTTAGAGCAAAGTTTTTACTGTTTCCATCTTTTTGACGAATATCTAAAACCGAGGATGTTCTTCCTCCAAAACGTGCGGGAATACCACCTTTGTACAATTTCACATCTTTAATGGCATCAGCATTAAAAATAGAGAAAAAGCCCAGCATATGGGAGGTGTTGTAAATGATGGCTTCATCTAATAACACTAAATTTTGGTCAACAGCTCCACCTCTTACGTTGAAACCGCTAGAACCTTCGCCATTATTGGTGACTCCTGGAAGTAATTGAATAGCTTTTATAATATCTACTTCTCCCAAAACTACAGGCATTCGTTTTATAGTTTTAATGTTGACCTTGGACACACTCATTTCAGGTTTTCTAAGGCTTACACGTTCAGGTTCTTCAGCTGTGAGCACTATTTCATCTAGTTGCGTGGCAAATTCCTTAATTTCAAAATCAAGCTGCTGATTTTTGTCGAGCGTAATATCAGTTTTGATATCAGTATACCCCATATAGGAAATCGTTAGGGTATAGGGCCCCTCTGGAGCGGTAATGGAATAAAATCCATATTCATTGGTAATGGCTCCAATTGAGGTCCCTTCTAAAAAGACCGAGGCCCCAAAGAGTGTTTCGCCATTGCTAACATCTTTGATGGAACCACTAAGAGTATAGTTATCCTGAGCGGATAGCATAGTGGTACCTAATATAAATAGTAGTACTAAATTTTTCATTTATTGATTATTGATTATTGACTGTTGACTGTTCGTTTTTTTATACCGTTCCCTTGATTACAAGAGAATTTTAGTATGGATTGATTGATTTTTTGATTGAAACTTTTTTTTCATTGATTATTATTCATTTTTAACGATTACCTACTATGGACAGTTGAAATTGATAAAGGTTGCATGGATATTGGATTTATTATTCTTGACCAAACATTTTAGGAACCTTAAAACCAGCTGTCATTTTTTCTAGTTCTTTCGCAATTTGCATGACTTTATAATCATGCCACTTTTGCCCATGTATTTGTACCTCCACAGGGAGTCAACAATTAGGTTTGTCAATAGAGAATATGATTAAAGAATGACCAGGGATTTTAACAGGGAAATTGAATGGAATAAAACCTTTGTCCTTTTGTTTACTAGTTTAAAGACCATCCTAGGCTTTAGTAAATGGTAATTGAAGTATTTCAACTATCGTGAAGATTCATTTGATTGTTAATTTTTTTTATGCTTAATAGATGCTGGTTGGTTTTATTGGGTTTGGAGTAAATTTTTTGCAGAATAGCGCACTATTTTCTTTAAAATCGACCAACAATGCCCACTTGTCTTGGTGAAAAATTAAGGTTCCAGCTTATCTTTTTCGCTTGATCATTGTATTTCTGTTCATACTTACGGTCTAGATACCGATCAATAGATTCTACGGTAAAAATACTTATGGCCACGCCAAAAGCAACATCAGAAAGCCAATGTTGCCCTTCCCATACTCTAGAAATACCAGGTACAAGTCCAACTGTATATATCCCTGCTTTAACCCATGGGTTTTTAAACTGTTTCGCTATAGCATAGGCATTGGTAAACGCTAACATCGTATGGCCAGATGGAAAGGAATGAAAATCTCTATCATCTTTGAATGGAAAAAACTGGTTTTTAGATCTTCCACTAACAGGTCTTGCCCTCCCAACAGCGCTTTTTGTCAATTGTTGTAGCAGTCCAGCTGCTGAGGCCGATGAAACAAGCAACACTCCAGTTCTACGCAACTTTTCATTTTTTGTAAAAAGCCCCGTAAAATATACTGCTCCAGTAATCATGTAGTTTTTTTCAGGACTGCCAACATTCCACCCATAATCTCTAATCGCTTTTGGAATACTAGGTTTTTGATTTCTAAAGAATTCTGATGATTCTTCATCAAATAAGTATAGAACACCAGTTCCTGCCACTATGCCACCAAAGTTGAGCCATTGTTTTCCCTGCCAATGCAAAGGCCTAGTGTAGGCATAGCCCATACCCTTAAACATGTTGCCAACGTCATATTTTAAATATTGCCAGGTGGTTTGTGATTTATTTTCGGGTATATCTTGTGCAAATATTGAATTTGAAACAATTAGGAATAAGAGGATTATTTTTTTCATTGGTTGGTTGGTTTTTATTCGTTTAACTTGTTGGCTGATAATTTTTCTTGTGCTATCATTTTTCCATGAATTATGACTGTATCAATGTCATTGTAGCTCTTAATAGTCTCTAAAGGGTTGGTGTTTAAAGGGAGTAAGGTAGCAATTTATAGAATGACTAATAATTTTTGCAGCTTAAAATTTTCAGCAAAATTGGACTAAAAGAAACATTTTACTACCCGGACTATAAGGTCATCCTAAAAATAGTTTTTAGGAAAGATTTTTTTCGTTATAAGTTATTTTGATGAAGCTCCGTATCAATTAATTCCAGAATGTTATCAATTTGGTTTATTGCTTCATTATAGACATCGTCTTTCTCTTGCATTATTTGTAAAAGTGAAAATACAAGGTTTTGAAATTCATAGTGATAAATCAGTTCTGGTTTTTGAATTTCTGCAGTAGAGAACTTTACTACAGTTGTTATGATAGGAATTACATGCTTCATCATGGCTTCATAATGAATATGTTCCATTCTGTTGAGGTACATGTATTTTTCCTCCAAATATTGGATGCCATTTACGATGTCACTGTTATGAAGTATTTTAATTTCTCCGCTGTTTACCATGGTTTCGTAAATATTTCCTTGTCGGTCAAAATCGGAATACTGCGTAAAATCGCGAACAATAATACCCAGGCTATCCATTTTAGTCCTGTCATTGACTTCAATAAGATGTGCTGCATATGTAAATTGCTCTTGGTAACGGTTGTTGAACTTTTTTTGCTCTTCGATTAGCATTTTGTCACCACTAATTTGATTTTTTAAATTCTCATAATAACGAAGTTCCGAGCTCCTTTTTATGCGATTATCATTCCAGTTATTTACTTGAAAGGCCAAACTAATACCAATCATGACCAATAGAATTTCACCTATAGCATATAGCAGATAACGCTTCATATTTCCCTCTTTGATTAAGGTTTTCCTAATTTTTTGAAATAATTTCATCTTTTCTAATTTTAAATTGGGTTGGTTTTTGAATAACAGACTGCAGTTGAATGCCAGGAGACCTTGTAACAACATTTTGAGCTACCATGGTTTTTTTGGTTGGTTTCCTTTTCATGCCAAATACTACCCGTAGGAAGTTAAATTTCATGATGATAAAATAGCTAGCAATAATAGAGACAAGGGATAATACTGTGATTAATACCGCCTGCGACAAATAGGATATTTCCCATTGTAGGACTACATAACCTACAAAAATGAGAGCAGGTTGATGCAACAAATAGAAGGGGTATATCGCTTCATTTAATACTTTTCTAAATTTGTGGTCGCTGTTAAAATAGGTTTTAAAATACCCAATTACGGTAAGTCCGCAAGAAAGGGAAATAATCATTTCTGTGATGCCACGAGCATAATCTTGAACTATTGAAGATTCACTAAAAATGGTTGGCAGTAAAAATAATATTGCTGTAAAAACCAAGGTTTGGTATAGGTACAAGCGCCTTTGTTTTGCTAGGACTTGTATCACCCTGTCGCTAGTAAATAAGATAAATCCGCTTAAAAAGAATAATAGATAGTACATAAAGTATGCCCAATCATTATATAAAGCATGCGTGCTATTGGGAAAATATTGTCTTAATATAAGTTGTGATGTAATGATAATGGGAAGTAACCAATTTAACCCCATTTTCTGTGTTGTAATGTTGATTAATTTGGCTCTTACCATATTATAATGACCACTCTTTGTGTAATTTAGAAAGGGTGTAATCAATAAAGAAATAATGAATAAGTAAAGAATAAACCATAAGTGATGCCAGGAAATGTTTCCAACAGGATACGGACCTCCATCAAACATATGAGGAATATAATCCCACAACGAGTTGTAGTTGTCAATGCGTTCTACATAAACCATTAGAGGCACCAATGTAAAAAAACCAAAGGTGAAGGGTATGTACAAACGTATAAAACGTTCTTTTAAGTATTGCCAACTTGTTCTGTGTCCAATGGCGTAATACGTACCAACACCAGATACTAAGAATAATAAAGGCATGCGCCACAAATGCAACCACCACATAATAGGGTCCAAAAAAGAAAAGGATATGGCACTGTTTACATGCCACTGCTCTGGCCTAAAAATCATGCCCACATGAAAGAAGAAGACACTAATGATAAGGCCTATTCTTAACCAATCTATAAAATATTTACGTTCTTTAATTTGTGATTCCATTTTGATTTGTTTTATTTGAAACCAAATGTATCACACACCTATAAGTATAAAGAGTCTGCCTATAAGTACGACGTTCGAGCTTATAGGGAAGGATATTTATATGCTGATTATCAAGTAATTACAAATCTCGGTATGCAGAGGGTGTTTGGGAGGTAATTTTCTTAAAAACGGTATTAAAGGCAGATTTTGAGTTATAACCCACTTGTTCCGCAATGACTTCAATGGTCATTTTCCTACCCATATCGGTCTTAAGAATGGTCTTTGCTTCTTCAACTCTTTTTACAGCCAAAAGCTCAAAAAAGGAAAGCTTCATTTTTTCATTGATAACTTGTGAAACATGATGTGAACTCTCATTAATTCTTTTGGCCAGCCCAGATAAAGAGGCGGTACTTTTTATAAAATATTTTTCTGTATCCATTTGAAAAACAATACCACTCAGAATGTTATTCTTTTCCTCATCAGTCAAAGAGGATTTTTTATATTTCAAAGTTGGCGCTTCCAAAAAGGTAGACACTTCGTTAAAGTAATTTGAGTTGTTCATAATTTGAAAAACAGTCATAAAAAGCATAAAGGAGAGGTACAAGAATATAAAGTAATCACCAACATCATTTTTAAAAATGAGTTTTACGATGATGAAAATAACAATGATGATAAAAAAATGTACAAGCGAATTCCGTAAAGATATTAATGTCTTGTTAGTTGTATTAAAAATAGTTTGCCCCAATGACCTTGATTTAAGCAAAAGCAACTTTAAGGTGAAAATATTGTAAATAATAAAAGACAAACCGGTCAGCATATTTACATAATTTCTTATGTTTAAGGGGTCTGACGAAAAGTTTTGTACAACATCTACACGCGGAATATTAAGTTGCATGACATCAATATTTGAATTGTATTTAAATCCATCTGACTGTAGAAAGAAGAACAGACAATAGGCGGACCAAATCAGAAAGGGGATAAAGTGCAACCACACCCTCTCTTTTTTAAAATTTTTAAATTGGGAAATAACAAACAAGTAGATAAGCGGAGCAATAATAAAATTAAAGGGCTCAGCAAAATTGGTCGCCCACAACACATTAAAAATATAGCCTGTATAATTTAGCCACCCCTCTAGCATTACCCAAGAAAGGGAAAACATAAAGAATCCCATGAATAGATTCGGGAGGTTCTTTTTAATGGCTTTTTTGATTGTAAAATAAGAAATTAGAAAGCCAAGGAAGCTACCCACTAATATTAGTGCAGCAATAAAATTAATATTAGGTGAAATTTCCATGCAACTAAAATACTATAATTGAAAAACTTATAAGAGAAAAAAAACACTAAATATTAACGTAAAGGTGCTCTTATTTGCACAAAAATCTAATTGAATACAATCCAGTTGCCAAAAACTACAGTTCAGTACTTGTTTTTATAAAAAAGGAAATTGATGTAACATCTTTGCTAAGTATTAATCAAAAAACGAACATTCATGAAAAATTTAATCGTTATCGCATTATTTCTAATAGGTTCATTGGCAAGTGCCCAAGACCAATACACTAAAGGAATGCAAAAAGCATTACAATTATGGGGAGAAGGTAAGAATACAGAGGCTTCCAACTTATTTGAGCGAATAGCCATGGCAGAACTAGACAACTGGTTGCCTAATTATTATGTAGCACAGGTAAATACTATAGCTGCTTTTGGTGAGCAAGACAAGGACAAACATGCACAGCAGTTGGCAAAAGCCCAAGAAGCAATAGATATTGCAAAGGCTATTTCGCCAGATAATGTAGAAATTATGGTGCAACAAGCAATGATACATACTGCATGGGTGGCTTCTGATGGCGCATCATACGGAATGACACTTTCACCTAAAATTACTGCATTATACGCCAAGGCTGGAACAATGGATCCTGCAAATCCAAGGGTGGTTTTGTCCAAGGCAGAATGGGATATGGGCTCTGCTGCTTATTTTAAACAAGACACCGGTCCGTTTTGTAAGGATATAGAAGGTTCCTTGGAACTTTTTGATAACTTTAAGCCAGAATCTCCATTTCATCCTAATTGGGGAAAAGAAAGAGCTGAGCAGGTATTAGCATCTTGTAAATAAAACAGAATAAAAATGAATAGACTGACGAAATTAATATTCCTTCTTTTTGGAATTGGAACGGTAATATTTTTTATATCCGCCGGCATATATGGAGAGTTTAAGTTCAACACCTTTAACGACTTTCTTGTGAGTTTTGGCCTTAACCAGATGTATTCATTTGTATTAGGAGGTATAAATATTTTTTATTTTGATTATTTAGAAAGACGGGCTTGGAAAAAAACCGATCAATTTAAGAGGATATTAGTTGGAGTGATTGGCTCTGTTGTACTATCATTGATTGGGTTGTTCTTTCTTAATATGTTCACTAATATGACATTTGGTGGAGAGACTTTTGGAGAGTTTATTGAAGGGGAAAAATTGGCAAACTATCAATTTGGATTGTGGATTACCTTGACCATGGTAGCGATAGGACATTTCATTTATTTCTACAATAGGTATCAGCAAAAGAAAGTAAAAGAATCCCAGATTGTTGCAAAAACTGAGTCGGCAAAGTTTGAATCATTAAAGAATCAATTAGATCCACATTTTTTGTTCAACAGCTTAAATGTGTTGACTTCTTTGATAGGTGAAAACCCAAAGGCTGCGGAAAAGTTCACTACCAAACTGTCTAAGGTGTACAGGTATGTATTGGAGCAAAAGGACAAGGATTTAATTTCCTTAACAGAGGAACTAAAATTTGCCAAATCCTATATGGATTTATTGAAAATGCGCTTCGAAGAGGGTATAGAGTTTACCATTCCGGATACGGTTAGTGATCCCGAATTAAAAATTGTGCCATTGTCCTTACAATTGTTATTGGAAAACGCTGTGAAACACAATGCCATTACATCAGGCAATCCTTTAAGAATTAAGATTTATGAGAAAAATGGGTATTTACTCATAGAAAACAATATCAATCCTAAGACCACCTTAGAAAAGAGTACACAGGTAGGCTTAAAAAATATAAACCAACGTTATGGTTTAATTACGAATGCAAAGGTAGAAATCACAAGTAAGAATCAAGTATTTATGGTGAAACTACCCTTATTAACACAAGAAATTAAAAAGATGAAAACAGATTATATAAACGATAGTAGCAAATATATACGAGCTAAAAAACGTGTAGACGATTTAAAAGAATTTTATGGAAGCTTACTAGCATATAGTATAGTAATCCCTTTTTTAATATTCATAAATTATACGACCTATTGGGGCCACCAATGGTTTTGGTACCCCATGTTTGGTTGGGGACTAGGAATATTAATTCAGGCCTATAAAACATTTGGTCATGGATTTAACTGGGAAGAGCGTAAGATCAGAGAGTATATGGACAAAGACAAAAACCGTAAATACTAATAGTCATGGAAAGAAATTATTTAGAAGAAGAGCGTTATCTAAGGGCTCAGAAAAAAGTAAAGGATATACAAGGGTTCTACTGGCATTTATTTTGGTACGTAGTTGTGAATACATTCCTTTTGTCTATGATCTATAGAGGATTGGACAATAATGAAAGCTTTTGGCAATATGGGCATTTTGCAACAGTGTTCTTTTGGGGAGTAGGAATGTTGGCACATTGGTTTGGTGTCTTTGGTATAAAAGGTGTTTTCTCAAAAAATTGGGAAAAGAGAAAAATAAAGGAGTATATGGATAAAGATAATGATCATTTATAATTTATTTAATATGGAAACAAATAATAGACAAGAAAGTAGAGAATACATAAAAGCAAAAAAACGTGTGGAGGCAATTAAGGCATTCTATATTCACACCTTGGTAGTTAGTTTGCTCATCCCGTTTTTAATATTTATTAATTTCAAGACGTATTGGGAGTATCATTGGTTTTGGTGGCCCGTGGTTGGAAACGTATTAGGTTTGATTATTCATGGAGCAGTTGTTATGAGTAATAATACGGATTGGGAAGAACGTAAAATACGTGAGTTTATGGACCAGGATAATTTTAATGACTAAAAACATGGAATTGAAAGAGCAGTATTCAGAAGAAGAGCGCTATCTACGGGCTCAAAAGAAAGTAAAAGAACTCTCGGGATTTTATTGGCATTTGTTTTCATATATAATTGTGAACTCCTTTATAAGTGTTAGTAAAATGAATGAGAATTTTTTAAACGGCGAAACATTTAATGAAGCATTTTTTGATTTTGGTACTTTCGCAGTATGGTTTTTTTGGGGAATAGGATTGTTCTTTCATGGAGTACATGTGTTTAAAGACCGTTTTAATTTCTTCAATAGTTGGGAAGAAAGAAAGATAAAAGAGCTCATGGAAAAGGAAGCATCTGAGTTTCAGAAAAAGAAATAAAGATAAGTATTTAAGAAAGTTTTAAATTTCCACTATTTAAAAATCATAAATAATGAATGTTATTGTTATAGAAGATGAAAAACCAGCAGCAAGACGTTTGTCTCGTTTACTGGGTGATTTAGGAGTTGAAGTTTCAACCATGCTTCATTCAGTTGAAGAGTCCATTAATTGGTTTCAAAACAATAAACATCCAGATTTAATTTTTCTAGATATTCAATTATCTGATGGATTATCTTTTGAAATTTTTGATGAGGTTGAAGTGAAAAGTGCTATTATTTTTACTACGGCATATGATGAATATGCCCTCCAAGCATTTAAGCTAAATAGCATTGATTATTTGCTAAAACCAATTGATGATGAGGAGTTAGAAAGTGCTGTAAAAAAATATCAAAATTTGAAACCTGTAAGTGAGAAAATATCACTCGATTTTAATGATATTAAAAAGCTCCTAGGCAACCCAATTGAGCGGACCTATAAAAAAAGGTTTACTACTAGGGTAGGGCAGCATTTAAAAATCATCAATGCAGATGAAGTAGAATGTTTTTATAGTGAGAATAAAGGGACATATGCCGCTACTATTGATGGTAGAAATTATTTATTAGATACCACTTTAGAAAATTTGGAAGATGAACTTTCACCAAAAATTTTCTTTAGAGTCAGTAGAAAATATTATATTAACATCAACCACATAAAAGATATTGTTTCTTACACCAATTCTCGTTTAATTATTAAACTTAATAAGTTTAACGAACAAGAAATCATCGTTAGCAGGGAGCGCGTAAAGGATTTTAAGTTATGGTTAGAATAAATGAGATTAATTTACTGATATTTAAACAATTATAATTATAAAAAAAGCACTATAAGTTTTTCTTATAGTGCTTTTTTGCTATATTTTTGAAACCATTAGTCAACCCTATTGTCATCAAAAGCTGATGGGAGTAATTTAGGGATTAATTTAATAAATATTGGCAACAAAACAGCTCCTCCAGGTAAAAGAAATATAGCCAATGATGGAATGCTTTTAAAAATATCCAAGAGCTGATTTTGTATTTTTCTTTTCTCTTCTTCAGTTAATTCCTTAACTGTGGATTTTGATAATAATGTTACTAGTTCTTTACTTTCCGATAGTTCTTTTTGAAGTCTTTTGCTATTTCTAAGGATTAATTTTTTTACAATTTTGCTCATGCTATCGTAAAATTGATATGCTAAATTATGGTCTTTTAAGTGCGGAATTTTATCTGCATTAATTTCAAAAAAAGTAACTATATTTTCAAGCTGTTCCTTTATGATTTTTGGGCTAAATCCAAGGTCTTTTCCAACCTCAAAAATGAACTCGGATTCCTTAAAGTCAAGTGACTGATCTTCCCAAACTGTAAGGCAAATAACGTCTAAAAAATAAGAGTTTTCATCCACCGAAAATTGTATTGAATTATTTTTATCGTATGACGTGTGGAAATCTTTTTCGATCCCATCTACGAAGGTCAAAGAAGAGGCAAACAATTGTGACAATTTTTTGTCTTTTACGTTACGGGTCTCTTTTGTATTAAAAGCATGGAATGCCAAATTTATAGTTTTGTGTTCTAGATGTTGTGCATGATCTTTAATATTTATTACACCATCTAAGTACCTATTAAATATCAATACATCCATGAATAAAAATGAATTTGTAATAATGCTATTAAAGGTTTTACTAATTACATTATCATCTAGATATATTCTAGAGTTGATTAATTTTTCCAGTTGTGAAGATGTTTTTTTTCCTGTTAGTATTTTATCTAAAAAGGATACACTTGCAATATCTAAGGTTTCATAAAACTGAAAAACACATTCTATAAACGCATCAAAAACCACTTCCTTGAATGTAAAAGTGTAGGTGTAATAAAGGGAATAAAGTAAATTTATTTTTGCTTTTTCATCCTCGGTTAGTTCCAATTCTATGACAATTGACTCAGGAATACTAACATTAATGCCATAGATAAATCCTGTGTCTTTTAGGACTTTGTTGTACAACTCACTGAAAGAAGCGTACTGGGATGGGTTTTTATCCACTAAAGACCCAAATTTATCAATCCAACCAGATGCCGAAGGGTTCATGGGTATAGTTATTAGGGAGGCTAAAAATAAACAAAATTTTAACGATCACTTCTTGAAGGATGAAATAGGGGGTATAAAAAAAGCTGTTTTTCAAAAACAGCTTTTTAAATGCAACCTCAATAAAGGTTATTTTTTTTCTAAGTAAACTGAAGCTTCAATGGCAACATCATTCCATGTTTTGCTTACGCCATCATCCCCAGTATGGAGAATTCCACAAGCTTTGTTTAATGATGCAAGGGCATCTAATGCATTCCAATGCTCCAAGTTTAAGGTCCCCTTAAAGGTGATATGATTGTCATTAGTGACTTCGTAATCCAACGGTAGAACCGCAGAAACTCCGTTTAGTTTTAAATCCACAGAACATTTATTGTCAGCATCAATAGAGAATGTACCAGAAATAAGCTCTGTATTGTCCATAACGTCAAAAAAGAAGGCTATAATCTTAGGGTCTCTTGTGCCAGTGGCATCGTTTGTGAAAAGACTGCTCACGGGTATGGAAAATTGCAAATCGTTTAAAGCTTCTATTGGAGAACTTCCTGATGTGGCTTCTAAATTGATTTTAGTGAATTTCCCACCAACAGGAGCTTTAGCTGAAGTTTTATAAGCAGTGAAGCTAATAGCTGTAGAATCTGAAACAATGCTGTACATCTCTGCAAGCTCCGTTTCTTCATTTGCCTCCTTGGCTTCTTTTTTTGCATCCTTACAGTTGTATGATGTAATAAGAATCAACCCTAATAGCAGTACTTGTATTTTTTTCATTTCAGTTTAAATTTTAGTTGGTATAAAGTTACAGAATAAATAATTGTGTTTCCGATTTTATAAATTTCTGAGGATCATATTTCGATAATACAATTCTGCATACTCTGATTGTAATAAAATTTTCCCACCTATTAAACTAGAATTTTCTCCATAATTTACCACAACACCATTCACAATGTGGACGCATTTTCCATTAAAAGAAATTACCTCGACAGTGTTCCATTCGCCATTTGGTTTCTCAGCATCTTTCTTTTTTTGAATTTGGGAATGAGCAGCAGGTGGATTTTGCTTCCCATCAACCTGAATCGTACTGTTACCAAGCAACCAAAAATCGCCTACATCCCCTTCCTGAATTTGACACTCTACTGATATTGGCCAAATACCATCGGCTGCATCAGCGGGAACATTATAACAAATTCCACTATCGCGTTTATTGTTATCCCGTGGAGGCCATTTTCTCTCTCCCCATTTAAATTCCAAACTAAAATGGAAATTTTCAAAGCTTTCTTCTGTCATGATATAGCCCAAATCTTTTCCGATATCATGTAGCGTACCATCTTCTTGCACCGTAAAAATACCGTCAGGATCATTATTACGTCCTTTATCCTCTAACCAAGTATACCAACCAGAAAGGTCTTTGCCATTAAAAAGGGAAATGAACTCATCTCGAATTGAGACAGGTTTAATGTTTTTTACTAGAAAAACATAATCATTATAGTCACCATTTGCAGCTTCTTCAATACAAACTAAATAGGTGTTCTCAAGTGCCACGCCATTTTTATCGCTTACGGGGTAGGTGCGTACAGCATGTGTGGCATGCGTTGGGTAAAACAATACGTTCCAAATGTCTTCGGAATAAACAGAATGAGATGGGCTAATCGTATAAAAACCAAAATTGTCCTCACCTGGATCAAAAACGGTTTTACCGGTAGCTACCTTTGGGAAGAGTATTTGATGCTCTGGAAATGTATCTGCAGTGGCAAGTATGCCTACTTGATGTTGAATAGGGCCTGATTTTGAGGCATTATAATACCCAAAATTAAGTGCAAAATCTGGAGAATAACGTGCTACGGGAATCATTTCTACGGCTCCAGGACCTGCTTTTTTAAATAATGAAGGTGCTAATTCTTCTCCCTGTAGTTCTGGTCGCAAATGGTTTGCCAAACTTGTCCAGCCTACATCAATTTTATATCCTAGGGCTTCAACAACTTCAGAAAGAGCCGATTCGTTTTCTCCTTCTAATCCTTTTGTACTTAGTCCCGTTAATGGAATAGTAAGATTGCCTTTTTTATGGTAAGCGTTGTTTTTGCAATTCCAATGAAATCTTTCGGTGGTTGGAACACCACCACCAATGCTGTTGGGGTGTTGTCAGCCAAAAGACCAGGCTCTTTAGAAATCACCTTAAAATAGCAAGCCTGTTTGCCTTTAATACTTATGTTCCCAATTCCCCCCTTAGATGAATGTAATAGAAGGGTTCTGCCTTGCTAACCGTACCCTAAATGGCTGAAAGTACAACAGCTTGTTTACTGATGGTTATTTGTGCAAAAATTGTGGTATACTCACAAAATAACAATACTAAAACCACAAAAATTTTTTTGTGAGTAGTTATCATATAAAGATGCGATTAGGATTTATAAATAAAAAATGAATTGTTGGTGTATTCAATTGAAAATATAGTCTAAAACTACAAAAAAAAGCTCTGGTTTAATTTAAATATGATTACACTAACAATATATCCTTAATTGCCATTACTATATAACACGCCTTGTTTTTTAGTCGATACCAAAGGTCTTCGTTTCTTTAAATGGAGAAATATCCGATTCGTCAATGGCCTCCTTATAGGCTTTCCATTTATCTTCAAAGAAAGTATTGGTTTTTTGCAAGGCACTCTTTAGCTCTTCCTTTGCAAACTCAATCAATTCCCTTTCTGTAGCCGTAATACCATTTTGCCTAGTTGTAGCATAAAATTCAGCATTGTCCAGACGTTGCATGACAGTCATTTCAGGATTTCTAGTAATTCCTTGGCGTTTATCCACTTTTCCAAGATACAGTGCTACTACTGAATCTATTTTCTTTACAATGTCTTTGGAAGCTTTTATTTGTGCTTTGTACTTTTCCTTATCCAGTTCCTTTAACTCTTTCTGAAACTTCTCTGCAACATTTTTACTTTCTACCAATTGCTTTACTGCATCTGCTGCTGTTTGTATATAGGCTTCTATTTTTTTACCGGTTTCATAGACTTCGTTAATTGAAGCTATGGATACCTTTAGCCTTGGATCACTTTTTACTTCAATGGTCGTTTCTTCAACTAAATCTCCATATAGTAATTTAACGCTATAAGTTCCTGGCTTAACGTTAACACCGCTTTGCTCTTCCTTGCTTTTACTGATTTTTCTTGCAGGAGTATCAGGCCCTTTTTCATCCATATCCCAATAGAATTTATGAAATCCGGGTTTTTTTGGTGTTTTTTGTTTTATAGTTCTGATCAATGCATCCCCATTATAAAATTGAAAAGTGATTGAGTCTTTTGTTTTTTCATTCTCTTTGGATGCATCAGATTCTGAATCATCATCTTCATCTTCCTTGTCTTTCTTTTCTTCCTTCTTGGGTACTTCCTTTAAATAGTAGGTTAGCATGGCACCAGATTTCCTGTTCTCCCCATTGTAAAGGGCATCACCCCCAAACCTACTTCCTGTAGGTTGTTGATATGCTGCTTGGTATGCAGTTGGAGGCGTAAAGAGAGCCACTTCTTTGTCCAATATTGAATTGTCCTTCGCAAGGGCTCTTAAGGGGCGAATATCATCCAGTACCCATGCAGCACGACCAAAAGTCCCTATAATTAAATCATTTTCCCGTGGATGAATGGCTAAATCCTTTACGGGAACTGTTGGGAACCCTTCTGTCCATTTTTGCCAAGCTTCACCCGCATTAAAGGAAATATACAATCCATCATCCGTTCCAAGAAACAATAGAGTAGGATTTTCTGGGTCTTCAACTATAGAAAGTGTATAGCTTTTAACATCATTTTCATCTACAATCCTCGTCCATGATTTGCCATAATCTTTTGTTCGGTAAGCATAAGGAGTGTAGTTAAACCGTCTATAATCATTGGCTATCAATAATGCTTCACCTTTATTGTTTTTGGATGCCTTTATTTGAGGTATCCAACTGCCTGTAGGTAACCCTTTAATGTTTTTGGTTACTTCTGTCCAATTGGCACCTCCATCCTGAGTATAATGTACACGGCCATCATCAGAACTTACCCAAAGCATATCTTTTTCAACTACTGAAGGTTCTACCACTAAAATTGTACAATGGTTTTCTGCCCCTGTTGCATCCATAGTGAGACCACCACTTTCACTTTGTTTTTGTTTTTCTGGGTCGTTAGTGGTTAAATCAGGTGAAATAAGCTCCCATGTTAATCCTTTATTGGTGCTTTTATGTACAAACTGACTTCCAAAATACACGGTGCTATTGTCAAATGGATCTTGGCCAATGCCAGCATTCCAGTTGAACCTAAGTTTTGTAGTCGCATCAGGTGGGGTAGGGCGTACATAATAATTGTTACCTGTTTTCCAATCGTAACGAGAAACATATCCCTGCTGACTCATGGCATAGCCGTATCGAGAATCATCTAAATCTGGAACCACATCAAAGCCATCACCAAAAGCAATTTCTTGCCAATAACTGTTTCTAATTCCTTGGGCACGCCATACATAAGCCGGCCCTCTCCAAGAACCATTGTCTTGCATTCCGCCGTATACATTGTATGGAAACTCATTGTCATAACTTATGTGATAAAACTGAGCTACGGGAATGTTACCAATAAAACGCCATGTTTTTCCGCCATCCTTTGTAATATTTAAACCACCATCATTTCCATCAATCATAAATTGACCATTGTCCGGATGTATCCACCAAGCATGGTGGTCCGGATGTACCCCATTGTCCACACCATAGGCGGGCATTAATTGTTTAAAACTGTTTCCGCCATCTTCTGATACATTTATATAGGTAAAAACAGAATATAGTCGGTTTTCATTTTGAGGGTCTACAAAAATTTCAGAATAATAGAAAGGTCTATTGCCAATATGTGCTTTATCATTTATTTTTTTCCATTTCACGCCACCATCTTCAGATTTGTACAGGGCATTCTTTTTGGCCTCAATCAATGCATAGATAATATTGGGCTTATTTTTACTGATGGAAACGCCTATTCGCCCTAAATTTCCTTTAGGTAAGCCATCTTCGTCTGAAAGTTTCTTCCAGTTTTTTCCTCCATCATGTGTGATATACAAGCCACTGCCTTTTCCTCCAGATTTAAAAAACCATGGGTCTCTTTTGTGCTCCCACATGGCAGCAATTAATTTATTAGGGTTGCTTGGGTCCATAACCATATCGGCAAGACCGGTTTTATTATTTACAAAGAGAATTTTCTCCCAAGTTTCACCTCCATCTGTAGTTTTAAAGACACCGCGTTCTGCATGCTCCCCCCAAGGAGAACCAATGGCACCCACATAGACAACATCTGGATTCGTGGGGTCAATAATTACTCTGTGGATATGCCTGGTTTTTTCCAATCCCATTGATTTCCAATTCTTTCCACCATCTAATGATTTGTAAATTCCATATCCGCCATTTAGGCTATTTCTTGGATTACCTTCACCAGTACCTGCCCAAATTACAGATGGGTTAGATTGTTGGATGGCTATAGCGCCTATTGATGCAGTTACTTCCTTATCAAAAATAGGTTCCCAAGTAATTCCACCAGAGGTAGATTTCCAAAGACCGCCAGATGCTGTACCTACATACATAATATCTGGATTGGAATGTACCACATCTATGGACGTTACCCTACCACTCATCCCCGCAGGACCAATGTTACGAGGTTTCATGTCTTGGACCATGTCCATTTTAAATTGTTGCGCAGAAAGAGAAAGGAATGCAAAAAGCATTACCAAGGAAAGTAGTCTATTCATCAGTATTGGTTCCGTTAATTAGTCGCCTAAAGGTACAGAAATCTTTGAACGGATTTCTTAAAAATCTGTTAATGGGACTTTGTTACAATTACCATTGATCTCTTGATTTTATATTTTGCTCGCAAAGCCTAATGATTTCAGTTATTCTCTTTAAACGAGTAGTTTCTCTTTTAGCCTGATTAAGCCAATAAAGGTAGCTTTTACGATACCCTCGAGAAAAATTCCGGTAGTTTTTAAATGCAGTAGGGGAGGCAGTAAATGCAACTTGTAAGTCTTCTGGGATAATTCCATTTTCCACATCATCCAAGGCAGTCCAAGAGCCATTCTTTTTTGCCAATGCAATTTTTGCCAATCCACTTTCGTGCATTGCTCCGTTTGCGGATAATTTAATTATATAGGATTTGTTGACTTTGCTCCAAACACTTTTGGGTTTTCTTTGACAGAAATATTGCCTGCGCTTTCCTTCACCCAAGCTTTTTACAGTACTATCAATCCATCCATAACATAAGGCTACTTGTACGGCTTCTTCCCATCTCATGCTGTCCATAGGATGTTCAACTTTATAAAAAATAAGGTACACGCCTAGTGTTGAGGTATGGTTATCATGTAGCCACTCATGCCATTCTTTATCATTTTTAAAGTATAATTGAGGTATTTCATTCATTTTTTTTCACATTTTTTTAACACGCCTTTGTGAAATTGGAATTTGGTTCATGGTGTTTTCTATGACTATATTTATTGGCTTAACTAAGAATCAAACTAAAAATAACTATTTATTATGAAAAACTCGTTTTGGTTAACGATAGTTCTCATGGGACTATTGGTAGTTGGATGTGGAGAAAAGAAGAGGGAAGGGAAACCAACGGTATTGGTGTTTTCCAAAACTATGGGATTTAAGCACTCAGCCATTCCTAATGGTATAGCTGCAATTCAAAAATTGGGAGAGGAAAATAACTTTGCAGTAGATACTACCACAAATGCAGAAACGTTCAGTGAGGAAAATCTTGGAAAGTATGCATCCGTTATTTTTTTGAATACTACAGGAAATGTATTGGATTATAAGCAAGAAGCTGCTTTTGAAAGATATATTCAATCTGGAGGAGGTTATGTTGGTGTGCATGCAGCAGCTGACACTGAGTACTCTTGGGGTTGGTATGGAAAATTGGCAGGAGGCTGGTTTAAAAGCCACCCACGAGGAACACCAGAGGCAGATTTCATTGTAAAAGACAATAGTTTTGCTGCAACTAGTTTTCTTACAGATTCTATCTGGCACCGATCAGATGAGATGTACAACTATAAAAATTTAAATCCTGATGTCAATGTAGTTTTAACTGTTGATGAAAGTACCTATGAAGGAGGGGAAAATGGAGCACATCACCCAATGAGTTGGTATCATAACTTTGATGGCGGTAGGGCATTTTATACAGCATTAGGTCATACGGAGGAAAGTTATGTTGAAGAAAACTATTTAAAACACCTGATGGGTGGTATCCAGTATGCCATGGGTGAGAATTTGGAATTGGATTATTCAAAAGCCACATCTATGATTCCTCCAGATGCAAATCGCTTTGCCAAAGTAGAATTATCTACAGGAGCGTTTTATGAACCTACGGAAATGGCAATATTACCAAACCGAGATGTGCTTATTTCACAACGAAGAGGTGAAATTATGTTGTATAAGCATGATACCAAGGAAGTATCACAAGTAGGTTTTTTAGATGTCTATTATAAAACCTTGAATACACCAGGTGTTAATGCCGAAGAAGGCCTTATGGGTATCCAAAAAGACCCTGATTTTGCAATCAATAACTGGATTTATGTGTATTACGCACCAACAGGTGATGAGTGGGTAAATCGTTTGTCCCGTTTTAAGTTTATGGATGATACTTTTGATTTAACCTCTGAGCAGGTTATTCTAGAGATAGATTCCCAGAGAGAAATATGCTGTCATACAGGAGGATCTATTGCTTTTGGTCCAAATGGAGTTTTATTTTTATCAGCAGGAGATAACTCCACCCCTTTTAACGAAAGCGGTGAAAAATATGTGAACAACGGTTTTTCTCCAACAAATGATACACCAGGACATGAACAATATGATGCACGCCGCTCATCTGCTAACACCAATGATTTGCGAGGAAAAATATTGCGTATAAAAGTAAACGAAGATGGTAGCTACGATATTCCAGAAGGGAATTTGTTCCCAGTTGGCACGGAAAAAACCAGACCAGAGATATATACTATGGGGCATAGAAACCCATATAGAATTTCAGTTGATCAAAAAAACGGAAATTTATATTGGGGAGATGTAGGGCCAGACGCCAGAGCTGATAGTTTAGCAACGCGTGGACCAAGAGGTTATGATGAAGTTGGACAAGCACGTGAGGCTGGTAATTACGGATGGCCTTTGTTTATTGGTGATAATATTGCGTATCGAAATTATAACTATGAAACTGGAGAGAGTGGAGAGTTTTTTGACCCAGAAAATCCAATTAATGCTTCTAGGAATAATACTGGTTTAAGAGAGTTGCCTCCTGCGAAATCAGCATTTATATGGTATCCTTATGGTGCATCTAGTGATTTTCCACAAGTAGCTACTGGTGGTAGAAATGCCATGGCTGGACCTGTATACTATACGGATATGTACCCTGAAAGTGATGTTAAATTGCCAGAATACTATGATGAAAAAGTAATTATCTATGAATGGATTCGTGGTTGGATGATGGCCGTGACCTTGCATCCAAATGGGGATTTTAATAAAATGGAACCTTTTGCATCTGATATAACCCTTAATTCCTTAATAGATATGGAAGTAGATTCTGATGGAAGAATTTATTTATTGGAATATGGTAGTGGCTGGTTTGCTAAAAATGATGATTCTGGTTTAAGTTATATAGATTTTAATGGTGGAAATAGACCTCCAGTAATTGAAGGTGTTGAAGTGGATGTAACTTCAGGAAAAGCACCTATGACAATTAACGCAAAGGTAACTGCAGAAGATTTAGAAGGAAATGATATTAGTTATGTTTGGGATTTTGGTAATGGTGAAACCACTGAGACCAATACACCTGAAGTTGCATATACGTATACTAGTAATGGAGAATATCAAATTACTGTTGAAGTTAAGGATGATAAAAATGCAGCTTCTAAAAGTAATCTAACCAACATTTTTGTTGGAAATACAAGACCAGAAGTTACAATTAGTGTTATTGGAGGAAATGAATCTTTCTTTCTTCCAGGAGAGGCAGTTGCATATGAAGTATCTGTTACTGATGATGGAGGTGCTGATGGCGTAGTTGATGCAAATGTTTATGTATCTGTGGATTATAGAGAAGGATATGATGAAGCTTCTTTGTCTAATGTAGGGCATCAGAGAGCATCAGCTACTATTGCTGGTAAGGTATTAACACAGACCATGGATTGTAAGGCTTGTCACAAAGAGACTGAAAAATCCATTGGGCCATCTTATATGGAGATTTCTACCAAATATCAAGTTGGACGAAGAAACACGAACAGGAGGTATCTGCTAGAAAAAATCACTAACGGTGGTGGTGGTGTTTGGGGAGAAGTAAGCATGCCAGCACATCCAGATATTACTTCAGAAGAAAAAGACCAACTAGTAGCATGGATTCTTTCTTTGGCAGATACAAGACCTAAAAAAGCATCTTTGCCTTTGTCAGGGGAAATTGTACCTGAAGCTAGTAATTCTGGCTCCACAATGGTATTGAGCGCTAGTTATACAGATAATGGGGAAAATGGAATAAAGCCATTGACTGGAGCAGCAACTCTAGCCTTGTCCAGTAATACAGTTTCATTCTCTGATGCCAATGAAAAGGAGGGAATTAACGACGTTACTTTTAATGGAATGTATTTACTTCTATTGAATGCCGAAACAGGTTGGTTTGCTATGAATGACATTGATCTAACGGGAGTGAAAAATATAAACCTTATGGCAGGATGGCAGACACCACCGACAATTGGGTTTGATTTTGAAGTGCGCTTGGATGCAGTCGATGGTAAAGTTATTGGTAATGGTAGCATGAATACACCGCAAACAGGTCAAAATGCGTTAATTCAAATACCAATTGCTGGAATAGATAAAAAGCATTCACTATATATTACATATAAAAAACAAGGTACCTCTGAGGAGGCCGTGATGATAGCCTTAATGAATGCAACCTTTAAATAATGTGAAACAGCATTAAGCGGTACTACATAAATAGAAAAAGGGTCGGCGAAAGCCGACCCTTTTTTATACCTCGTTGTAGTGATAATGATACAAAAGCCATTGTCTATTAATTCAAAGGATTCATAACAATTTTCTATGCTTGTGAACTATGCGTCCTTTATTGTTTGCAATTTATAACAGTTGATATATTCCATACCTTTTTTTATAGCTTTTTTCATTCTCCCGTTTGCTATAGAATAAGAGAAAGAAGTGGAAGAGTTTTATTGTTTGCATTTGAATACTGGTTGCCCAAACGACCGTCTTAATGGTGTTTGTTTTTTGTAAGCATTAGTTTTGCTATTGGAAAAATAATTTCTTGTCGGTAATCTTCCTCATAATCGCAATTTCCCAAGAGTATGAGCCCAATTTTTTCATCGGGTATCATCATGAGGAAACTTCTAAACCCTTTGTCTCCACCATAATGCCCCACCGCCTTTGTAGTCTCAAAGGTATATAGTTGAAAGCCTAAACCTATATGGTGTTGATTTTCAATTGAAGGTGATAGCATTTCATTAAAGACATTCTGGGAGTCAGGACTGTCTATTTTTTTAAGAAATGTTAGCATCCAGCTGTTTAGTTCTTTGGCAGAAGAATTTAAGGTGCTACTTGGCGCGTGCTCTCTTGTATACGGATACGTATCTCGTAGTTGTACGTTCTTTGTAATCCAACTTTTAGTATGTGGAGCTGTTTTTAAAGAATCGGGTATTTTAAAATATCTAAAATCACTAGTATACATGCCACTCTTATTCAAAACATTTTCTTTCAGAAAATCATCAAAAGTAGTGTTCGACACTTTTTCTATTACATAGCCTAAAATATCATATGCTAGGTTACTGTATTGATATTCTGCATTAGGGTCAGTGTCAAGTTTAAGGTCTAACCCTAAAATAAAATCTTTGAGACTATCGTCTAATTGATTGTTATTGTTCCAATGATAGTTCCTGATATCTGGTAACCCAGAAGTATGATTCAATAGATTTTTTACCGTAATATCTTCGACTCTTTTATCTGAGTAATTTAGTTCCGGAACTAAGTCAATCAGGGTGTCATCTAACGTAATAACTTTTTGTGCTACTAATTGCATGACAGCTTCTGCGGTAAACAGTTTACTTATGGATGCGGTATGGAATATTGAATTTTCAGTAACGGGTTTATTATTTTCTATGTTTTTTACGCCATAACACTTGGCCAAAATTATGGAGTCATTTCTGACGATACCAATAGCAAGTCCTGGAATATTGTATTGGTTCATTTTGTTCGTCACAATTGAATCTACCTTTTCTAAAAAACCAGTGGCAGAGCCACTAACCTTAATATCTTGTTTGAATGTGCCTGAAGAACAGGAAAGAAAAAGTGATACAAATGCTGCAAATGTTGCGAGAAGTATTCTATTCATATATTTAAAGCTAGGGCGGTGAAACCTATTCTATTCTATTATATTTTTTTAAGGTTTCTATGAGTAAATTGTGAGGTAACGCATATACTTTATTTCCATTTATTCCCTCCATAGTTTCAGCTGCAACCATCGCATTTATGATGGCCTCTTCTACAGCTTGAACAGTTGCATCAAAGAACGGAGTAATCATATCATTTGAAAAAGTTTTGACCGTGGAAGTTTCATCACGATTGAATGCATTTTCATTTGCGGTTGAAAATGCCAAAAATATATCTCCAGAGCCATTACTTCCTCGTCCTCCAACAATTCCAATGCCTAATGGAACTCTTTGAGCTATTCTCTTTAATTGATGTGGTAAAAATGGTGCATCTGTAGCTACAATAACTATAATAGAACCGTCGCCTTCTTTTCTTCTCGAATTTGGTGGTGCTTTGTAAACATAGTTCAAGGTGTCTTTTAATTCACGACCAACAGGAACACCAGCAACGGTAAAGTTTCTCTTGCCTCCAAAATTGGATTGAACTATTACGCCAACAGTATAAGTTGAATCCTTAATTTTTACAATTCTTGAAGAAGTCCCAGTTCCCCCTTTGAACCCCAAACACATCATTCCAGTTCCTCCGCCTACATTTCCTTCCTCAATTGTACCACTTGCGGCATTATTTATAGCTTCCAAAACATGCTCCTCTTTTACATGAAAACCATAAATATCATTTAGAAAACCATCATAGGTTTCTGCAACAACAGGGTAGGTATACCACCAATCTTCACCACTATACCAATCTGTGTCTACATACCATTTCAATACTGCATCTCTAACGACACCTACACTATTTGTATTAGTAATCATAATTGGGGTTTCGAGAAATCCTGATTCTGTTACCCATGTTGTACCTGTCATTTCGCCATTACCATTAAGACTGTACCAATTGGCATACACGGGACTAAATTTTTTGGATTTTCCTCTTGGAAATATTGCCGTTACGCCTGTTCTAACAGGCCCTTTCCCAATAAGGTTTTCACCTTTCCCAGAAATAATTGTACTGTATCCTACTTCAACACCTATTACATCCGTTATGGCATTATTTGTTCCAGTAGTACCATTAAAAGGAATGCCTAAATCTCTAGCCCTTGGTTTCTGTCCGTATGATGCGATGAAAAGGAGCATTATAGTACAAATAATAAATATTCTTTTCATTCCAGATGGTTTCAATTTTGTTACAACGGTTTGGCTACGAAATCAAACAATTTAAAAGTAATGAATTTTATAATAGTGCAGGGGTCAAACTGAATTTTGGGTATTTTTTTTAACCTTCAAAGATAAAAATGATGGACTTTGTCAGCTACTATTTTTATTTAAAAAAATCAATTAGAAACCCTATCAGTAATATACTAAATGTAAAGGTTAGTACCCCAAGAAAGTATGCAAAAAACGCTTTTAGATAATTGAGATATTTATTCCTGTTAAAGAATTGTCCAATAGCCCAAGAAATATATAAGATTCCCAAAAGGGCACCTTTGTCTAATATTTTTAAACCTGTTAAGCTTTCAATAATTCCAAAAAAGGAGAATAACAGCATTCCAATTCCCATCACAAAACACAAAAGGATGAGGATTTCAAAATAATTGTAACCATCTTTCCTAAAGAATATTTTTAACCATAATGCAATAAAGACAGCTATTAAAATATTAGCATAGCCATAGTTTTCTGAAATCCAACTAAAAATGGAGTTGGCGGCTGAATCTTTTCCAAATGAATACTTTATATACCCATCATCAAAATTCAACACTTGTTGAAAAAGAGTGTAAATTAAGGAACAGATTATGATAAAAACGATTGGTTTTACGAGTCGATTTCTGTCATCAAGAATAAATGCTCTAACCGTATCCCCAGGTCTAATTAATAATTCTTTTATGGTATAGAAGATTCCTTTATCAAAGTTTACAACATCCCCAATTTCAGTAATGATATATTGTTTATCAATTCTCTTTAGCTCTTTGGGAGATCCACAATTTGAACAATAATTGTTGTTAAGTTCTCTTTCACACTTTCTACAATAGTTTAATTTTTCTTGTTCTTTCATTCAGTTAAATATCGTGGTTTTTAATGATGAAAACCGGTTTGCTTTATATGAAGCGCTTTTAGGAATGATTCTTTACGTCATTTCAGCGTTATTGGCTGGGTTTAATTTTCACATACATTTTTGGCAACTGCATCTATTGTTATAAAGCCGCTTGACTTATTATTTTAATTCTAATTTTTGAGTTCCCATATTTTCTTTACCACGAATAGTTTTAAAAGCGCTAAGCATTTCAGCCAGTTTTTCAGGATTCTTGTCCGCCAAATTATTTTGTTGGGCAATATCATCATTCAAATTGTATAATTGATATGCTGTACTATTTCCTAGTTCTATATTAACCAGCTTGTTTTTGGCTGATCCATTATATGGAGGAATCATTAACCATTTTCCTTTTCTTAAGGCTGTTCTTGTTGTTGCTTCAATAATAAGTTCATCTCTACCTTGCTTATTTTCCCCCATAAATACATCAAGTAATGCTTCGCTATCCTGCCCTTTCTTTTCGCTTCCAACTAGACTTGCTATTGAAGAGAGCAAATCAACTTGGCAAATGAGGGCATCCGATACCTGAGGTTCAATTTTCCCTTTCCAATACGTAATAAACGGAACGCGGGTACCTGCTTCAAACAAACTGTATTTTCCGCCTCTAAGCCCACCATTAGGAGTGTGATTTCCAATCTTTTCAACTGCATCGTCATAATACCCGTCATTTAAAACAGGACCATTATCACTCGTGAATACAATGAGTGTATTTTCTAACAATCCCTCTTTATCAAGTGTATTTATAAATTCTCCAATGCACCAATCTGCTTCAGCAATAACATCTCCTCTTGGGCCTAACCCTGTTTTACCTACAAATCGTGGGTGTGGTGTACGTGGCACATGCGGCTGTTGCATTGCATAATAGAGAAAGAAAGGCTCTTCTTTATGATCAATTACATACTGTTTCGCTTTGGCTAAGAAATGATCGGCCATATCAACATCACTCCATTTTGCAGCTTCACCACCTTTCATAAATCCTATTCTAGGGACACCATTCACAATACTATTATTATGACCATGATGCCATTTCATAGTAACTAATTCAGGATTATTTTTCCCAGTTGGCTCACCTTCAAAATTATTTTCATAATCTACTTCAATTGGGTCATTTGGATCTAGCCCAACTACATAGCCATCTTCAATATAAACTGTTGGTACTCGGTCCTGTGTTGCAGCCAGAATATAAGAGTAATCAAACCCAACTTCATTAGGTCCTGGTGTAACCTTCTTATTCCAGTTTGTATTGCCAGTACCTAATCCTAAATGCCATTTACCAACAATTCCTGTGTGATACCCTTTTTCTTTTAACATTTTAGGTACTGTAAACTGATCAGTCCCAATTAACAATGGTGCAGTACCAGGAAGTATCTTGGCATCTTTATTTCTCCATGGGTATACACCAGTAAGTAGGCCATATCTACTAGGAGTACAAGTTGCTGAAGTGGCATGACCATCTGTAAACCTGACTCCTCCATTTGCTAGTTTATCAATATTAGGAGTATGTAGGTTTTTAGCACCATAGGCACTTACATCCCCATACCCTAAATCATCCATATAAATAAAGATTATGTTTGGGCTTTTAGTGGGTTCCTTTTCATTTTTTTTTTCATTTTGCTGGCAGGCAGAAAAAAGCACACCGACAATTAGTATCAATAAAATATTATGAAATCGTTTCTTCTTCATGGTCATCCAATATTTAAATAAAAAGTTTATGTTTGGTTAATTGTTTGCAATTAAAATTATTTAAAGAATCCGGCTTGTTGCCAGCATTTCGGCATTGATTTCGTATTGAGAAATACACGCTGTAGACTAAAGATAGCTGTTTACGCTGGAAATTCGATTAGAAATTTCGTCTGTAGTGAATTATAGGTGTTGTTGTTCTTTCGTCAAATTTCTAATCCTCTTAAAAAATATTTTTAGGATATTGTTATTGCAAATTCTGTTCAGTAGAGGAATTTAATTACTTATTTGGGCATAATTAGACCCAATAATTCTCCCTCTTTTTCTGGGTACTGTACTTCTTTATTTTTCATTTCATCCGCTAGTGTTTGCATCATCCTTTTAAGCTGTCCTGGGTTTTTCATTGCTATATTAGTAGTTTCAAATGGGTCTTCTTTTAAGTTGAACAGTTCATATTGTGGCTCTTTATCTACCTGATAATGGTAGATGATTTTCCAGTCTAAATGAACAAGACTGGTAAAGTAATTTGTACGATGATTACCATGGGGGAAATGGTTGAGAAATAACTCATCACGAATTTCGTTTTGCTTACCCATAAGCTGATATTGAAGATCAAAACCATCTATGACAAAACCTTCGGGTGAATTTACATTGGCAACCTGGCAGAGTGTTGAGAAAATGTCTAAAATAGAACCCATTTGTTGTTGGATGGCATTTTGTGCAATAGGCAATTTTTCTTGGGAGAATGCATTTTCATTGGGTATAACCCACGATGCAATAAATGGAACGCGCATACCACCTTCCCAGTGATTACCTTTTTTTCCTTTCAGCGGTGATGAACTGCTATAGTTGTTTTCAATAGGGAGGGGAGCATCCGAACCATTGTCTCCCAAGAAGAAAATAAGTGTGTTCTCTCCTAATCCCAGCGCTTTCACATGATGCACTATATCCCCTAATGATTTATCAATGCCCTCAATTAGTGTGGCATAAGCTTGGGCCTTTTCAGACATACCCGAGTCTTTATAGTTTTCGGCAAAACGGGAATCCGAATAAAAAGGAGCATGCACAGCATAATGCGCCATGTTAAGGAAGAAAGGTTTTCCTTCTTCTTTGGCTTGAGATATGGCAAAATTAGCCTCTAATGTTAAAGCCTCTGACAAAAATATATCTGTGCCGTGGTATTTCTCTAAACCTGGTACAGCTCTTCCTTTATTACCACCTGTATACCCAAAACCTTCGGTGCCTAGGTAACTCCCTGGTTGTCCAATCGAGCTACCTGCAATGTTAACATCAAAACCCAAATTAAGTGGGTCTTCTCCTTCACTGTTGAAGGGTCCATAATGAGCTTTTCCAACATGAATTGTTTTATAGCCTGCCTGTTGTAAGATTCGTGGAAGTGTTACCGATTCCTTGGTAAGTCCTTTCCAATTCCAATTGGCTGGTCCAAACTCGGAACGATTATTCTCCTCAGATTTAATCCAATTGGTCACCCCGTGGCGAGCAGAGTTCTGGCCCGTCAAAATTGATGTTCGCGAAGGGGAACAAACCGAGTGAGCATAAAAATTTGTAAAGCGAATTCCTTGCTTTGCAAGTTTTTCCATATTGGGCGTTTTATAATAGTCATTCAACGGATATTTTACCGAATTACCATTTGGATCTGTCAAAAATGGAACTGAAGTATCCATTAGCCCCATATCGTCCACTAGAAAAACAATAATGTTTGGAGGGGTGTTTTCTTTTGCTGGGGAATTACACGATGTTACACAAAGCAATGATAGCAATGCATAAACTGAAAATTTTATTTTTACTCCTATCTTGGCAAAGCTCAAAAGCGAGCAATTATTTTTATGCATTGTTACCTTTTTAAATATTTTTTTCCGATTAGTTCATGCCTTTTTAACAATTCAGTCAGCAGATATGCTTAGTGCTATTCCTTATTTTACTTATTTTATTTCGGGGTACTTATCCATTTCAGAAGGTAGGGCTACAACATTTTTTTTATGATTTTCTACTAAGCCTTTTAGTTCCTTTAATATTTCAGGATGTTCAGTGGCATGGTTGTATTTTTCACTTGGATCATGGTTCAAATTAAATAAAAGAGGAGTTTCTAAAATCTTCTTTTGATTATCTTTTTGATAAGACGTTTCTGTGATATAATGCGCTTTGTAATCTCCTTTTCGAACAGCGTAAATTTCTTGTTTTCGATAATAAATAAAATGATTTCGAGGGCTTACTTCTTTCTTTTTTAATACAGGTGATAAGTCGTATCCATCCATTATGCGGTCAGAGGGTACTTTTGAATTAGTAAAAGCCGCAATTGTTGGTAAAATATCTAGTGTTGCACCAATATCAGTAATAGTTCCTGGTTGAATGGTTCCAGGCATATAGAAAATACCAGGAACACGCATGCCACCTTCCCAAGTTGTACCTTTTCCGTCAGTAAGTAGACCTGAAGAACCGCCATGTTCTTGCATCATAAGCCATGGGCCATTATCAGAACTGAAAATTACCAGTGTGTTTTTGTCTAATCCTAGTTTCTCTAGTTTGTTTATAATCTGACCAACACTCCAATCTACTTCATTCATAACATCTCCAAACAATCCCCTTGGACTTGTGTTCTGAAATGTCTCTGATGCAAATAATGGCGTATGTACCATAGAATGCGGAAGGTACAGAAAGAAAGGCTTGTCTTTGTTTTTATCAATAAATTCTATAGCCTTTTCAGTATATCGTTTTGTGATTGTAAATTGATTGGCGGGTTTTTCAATTATTTTTTCATTCTCCATCAAAGGGACTTGCCACATGTTAATATCAGGTTTACCAAGTAAAGTTTTTAAACTCCAATTAATTGCATCCATATCATTACTATAGGGAATGCCATAATAATAGTCAAATCCTTGATTCATAGGAAGATATTCTGGTAAATGTCCTAAGTGCCATTTTCCAACAATTCCTGTTTGGTAGCCGTTGTTTTTTAGCATTTCGGCAATCGTAATTTCACTAGATGGTAGGCCTCCTATTGATTCAGGAAAAAACACACGTTTTTTTTCTGCACCTAGGCCTATTCTGATTGGATAACGCCCTGTTAACAAAGCTCCTCTACTTGGAGAGCATACACTACTTGCAGTATAAAAATTTGACCATTTTTGACCATCACTAGCCAATTGATCAATGTTGGGTGTTTGAATTGTTGGATGTCCGTTTAGGCTTAAATCACCATACCCCATATCATCCATATAAATTAAAATAACATTAGGTGGGCGTTTTATTATTTTATCCTTTGGATTTGAATCACAAGAATTTAATAAAATACAGACAAGAAAAATTGATAATATGGGTTTTATTGAAATTTTCATTATGAGATATTTTATATATTTTTTGTACCTGAACGTGTTCCAAAATTAAAGGTAACGGTTTGTGGATGATTTGTTGCGGATCTTACCAACGGAAATTGTCTGCTGGTAGTAAAGATAATTAATTACAGAATTTTCTAGGTGGAAAAACCGCCCGTAATTAACAATACACCTTGGTAAGCACAGACATTTTATCAATCTTTAGCCATTTTCTATTTCATCCACTCTGGAGTGGTACGCGATTTATTATTTTCTCCAATAATATCACCATAAAGTTCAGGTTTTCGAGCATTTTTGTATCTCCAACCTCCAGAGAGTTCAATTTTTTCTTTTGTGATTTTTGAAATTGTAATTTCGTTTTTAAAAGACCGTGTTTCTGACAAAATCTCACCGTATGGGTCAATTATCATTGAGTTGCCATTTTTTAATTGTTCCCCGTCGTAACCAATGGGGTTTGTAAAAGCATAGTAAACTCCATTGTCGTATGCCCTAGAAGGTAGCCAACGCATTAACCAACCCCGACCTTTGGGTCCGTCAAATTCCATTCGCAGTGAAACGGGGTCTTCTTCACGATTCTGCCAATATTTGTCAGCTACAAAACCTCGATGAGGCATTGCGGATGGGGTGCACCCTGTAACATGGGGGGCGAAAATTAGTTCCGCCCCTAAAAGACTTGTTGCTCGTACATTTTCTATCACGTTGTTGTCATAGCAAATCAAAATTCCGCATTTCCAACCAAGTAGCTCGAAAACGCAGTATTCATTTCCAGCAGACATATGTTCGCTAATAAAAGGATGTATTTTTCTATGTTTTGCAACTAGTCCATCACTGGTGACACATATAAAAGTATTATATATGTTGTGGTCAGATTTCTCCACTAGGCCTGCCAAAATCGGAATCTTCAAATCCTTTGAAATCGCTATTAACTCTTGAGTGCTTTTTCCATTGGGAACCTCCTCCGCCAAGCCTGTTATCTCTTCAAGGCTTAAATCTTTGGTAAAAGTGTAGGCAGTAATTGACATTTCATGGAAACTAATTAAGTCCGCTCCTTTTGACTTGGCCTTTTTCGCAAGTTTTCGAATTATCGACAAGTTATATTCCTTATCTCCATCTTTAGGTTGAAACTGAGCAACTGCTATATTAAGCTTGTCCATATAATTAATAATTTGAATGTGAAATTATGGATTAGTTACTGATGGGAATTGGACAAACCCGACAAGGAAGAAAGGTTAAAATTCAATTAAGTTAACCGCTAGACGTTGTGTTTTTAGATATGTAGAGGGGTTAAAACCTATTGTTTTTTTAAACTCTTTGATAAGATGGGCTTGGTCGTAATAACCTGCTTCCAGGCTTAATTCAGTCAAAGAACTATGACTTTCATTTCTCAATAGACCTAAGAAAGAATGAAGTTTAATGTTACGAACGTATTTTTTGGGAGAAACACCTATTTGTTCTGAAAATAATCTTTGCAATTTTCGCTCTTTAACTCCTATCTGTGTGCAAAGTTCATTGACTGATATATCACCTCTTTTTTTATGAGCAAGCTTAAGGGTATTCATAAGACATGGGTTTAAAACATAATTGGTTTCATTTAGTTTTTTGGTAAAAAAAGAGTTGAAATAATTAATTACTTCCCTTGAACTGGAGCTAAGTTGAAGGCGTTCTTTGAGTTCTAAAATTTCTTTTCCGAAAATTAGGTATGAATCTTCAAAGTCGTTAATGTACTTACTTGAATGAATTCCTGTTAAACCAAAAAAACCAAAAGGCTGAAATAGTACAATTGCAATAGCTGTTGTGCCATTAATTTGGAAATCTTGATTTTCTGAGATTTGCCCAAGCACGAAAGTTTCTGGTAATATGCTTTTTGTGTTTAGCAAAACAAATTCATTTTTCTTCAAAGTAAACACTAATCCGTCATGACCATTTGAGAAATGTCTATATCGTTTCCTTTCACTATTAGAAATCTCAAATAAAAGATAGTGTTTGATATGTTTTGAAAGATTTGGAGCTGGGACGTATTGCATAAATATACTTAGTAGTGAACTGCTTGTGCATAACAAGTATAAACATACGAAGAAAATCCGGTAGGATTTTCGGACTAGCTCAAAACCAAGCAATTAATTAAAGGTTTTGTTATAAAAGTAGTGATATGTTTGAGTTAGCACGTTCTGCTTGCGCAGGTTTATAACGACTACGCCACAATTCGAAAAAGATTGCATTTCGATTGCGCAGATTGGAACGTTCAGAAATTGGTTCGAGAAAAGTCCAACTGCCAAATAGTACTTATTAAATATAATTGATAAACCTAGATGGATTTGAATATCCAAAAATCATTATTAGGCAAAGGTGCTTCGAAGGTTTGGGAATCCCTAGAACCAGAGACTTCATAGGTTAATTTCCATGCATGAAGGCAAATAGACAGCGGGAAGTATTCTTGATCTGAACCATATTTTTCATCTCCAATAATAGGAAGCCCTATATTCGCTAATTGCGCTCTTATTTGATGGAATCGACCAGTTTTTGGTTTTATCTCTAAAACATACCCAAAATTATTTTTGCCTATAACTTGATAGGAAAGCATACAGTTTAAGGAGGTTTTTGATTTTGATTGGACTATATCCGCTCTTTTTTCTTTGTTATTTTTTATGAGAAAGTTTACTAAGTTTCCTTTATTCTTTGCTGGCTTATTTTTAACAATTGCTACATAGGTTTTTTGAACTTTACGGCTACTAAATAGCGTATTAAATTCTACCAGAATACTTTTTTTCTTTGCCAGAATTAATACGCCACTTGTTACGCGATCTAATCTATGTATGACTCCTATATAAGGCTTCTGTTTACTTTTTAAAAGGTGATTAAGAACTTGAGTCTCAACAGTGACAGCTTCGTAAGGACTTTTTTCACTGATAAGTCCGGCAGCTTTGTTTACGACTAGATAATCGTTGTTTTCATGTATTACTTCAAGCTTGGGCATTCGTATTTTTCTTTGTCAAATTTCAAAATAGTAGTAATACATTCAAGACTTTCAAAAGCTATTTGTTTATCCAGGTATTTAACGTCGCTTTTTTCTTGCTTTATATTTGTTTTTAGGACGTGCGTCTATTGTAGTAATAGCATCATCAAAAGTGTTTTTCACATCTTTTGGTTTAACGCTTCTCCAAGAATTATTTTCGGGTACTAATTTGTCTACCAAATCTTTTCTTCCTACTTTATTCAAGGTTTTTCTTATCCAATCTTTATTTTCTTTTTTATACCAAAAGAAGAAACGATGTTGTTCATCCTTTTCTTTTTTAGATTTTGGAGTTTTGGTTGGCTTTAGCGTGTAAGGGTGGTATCCACTATAATATATAACCGTTGCAACCGTCATTGGAGTAGGAGTAAAGCCCTGAACTTGCTCTAACTGAAAACCCATATCTTTAGTTTCGGCTGCCAGATTTGCCATATCTTCTACTTCGCAAGCTGGATGATTTGAAATAAAATACGGTATTAACTGAAGTTTTAAATTATTCTTTATATTGATTTTATCAAAACGTTCTTTAAACTTATGAAAGTATTTAAATGAAGGTTTTCGCATCAACTTCAAAACAGGATCAGACGTGTGTTCTGGAGCAACTTTTAAACGACCAGAAATATGCTTTGTCATCACTTCCTCTGTATAATCATCTAATTCTTTTGGGTCAGCATTCTTGTTGAATTCAGGAACTAACATATCATGACGTATGCCACTTCCAATAAATGATTTTTTTACTTTTGGATGTTTATCTACGGCTTGATATAATTTCGTTAACGGTTTATGAGAGGTATCTAAATTGCTACAGATTACAGGTGAAATACAGGAAGGCGCCACACATTTATCGCAAATGGATTGTACCTTCCCTTTCATCTTATACATATTAGCAGAAGGGCCGCCAATATCAGATAAATAGCCTTTAAAATCAGGCATATTGGCTACTTTGTCAACTTCCTTTAAAATAGATTCTTCACTCCGACTCGCAATAAATTTCCCTTGATGTGCAGAAATTGTACAAAAACTACAACCACCAAAACAACCACGGTGAATATTAATAGAAAACTTAATCATTTCAAACGCAGGAATTGGACCTCGCTTATTGTATTTTGGATGTGGTAATCGTGTGTAAGGCAAATCGAAAGAAGCATCAATTTCCTTTTCTAACATGGTAGGGAAAGGTGGATTGATTACCAATTTCCTATCGCGTACACCTTGCAGAATTCGTTTTGCTTTTAATTTATTAGATTCTTGCTCTATGACTTTAAAGTTGGAAGCAAATTTCTTTTTATTCTTTAAACAAACAGCATGTGAATGAATTTCTACGTCTTCCCAATTTTTATTCTTCGGAAGTGTTTCATCGCTATCTAATAAAAAAGCAGTTTGTTTTATCGTTCTTAAACTTGAAAAAGGAACTCCTTTTTGTAATAATTCAACAACTTCTCGTAAAGGTTGTTCGCCCATTCCGTATACCAACATATCTGCTTTAGAAGTTTCTAAAATAGTTGGCATTAATTTATCACTCCAATAATCGTAATGTGTAACACGACGCAGAGAAGCTTCAATTCCTCCTATTAAAATAGGAATGTTTGGAAATTTATCTTTTAAAATACTTGAATAAACTGATGTGGCGTAATCTGGTCTAAAACCTTTATCACCATTTGGTGTATAGGCATCTTTATCTCTACGTTTTTTACTTGCCGTATAATTACTCACCATAGGATCCATACAACCACCAGTAACTCCAAAAAATAATTTTGGCGTTCCTAATTTTGTAAAATCCTGCAAATCATCGTTCACACTTGGTTGCGGAACAATAGCTACTTTTAATCCATAACTTTCCAAAATACGACCAATAACAGCTGGTCCAAATGAAGGGTGATCTACATAAGCGTCTCCACTAAATAGAATAACATCTAATTTCTCCCAACCTCGAATTTTTACTTCTTTGTTCGTTGTTGGTAACCAATCTGAAAGTTTGTTGATTTGCATACGTGTGCAAAGGTACGGTTAAATTCGTTTTACAACTCAATACTAAGGTCCTTCAGCAACTGTTTGGCTTGATTGAAGCGCTTACATTAACTTGCTAAAAATCCTTCAGCGCAACGATTAAGGGTGAGTGAATTCCATCTACGCAAATTTGCTGAGCAATTTATTTAGAGCTTGCCAAAACCCAAATAAGTTCGGGGACTTATGTCCCTAAAATGGCTAAATATTTGAGTGAGAAAATTTATGTTTTGAGCTATTTATGCTAACGCAGGGCTACACGTAGTGAAGCTCTGGATTTTATTATTTTTATGTGTCTGTAAGATACAATAAAGATGAAAAATGCAATAGAGCTTTGCCAAATTACTTGTAGGTATTGATGTTGTACGTTTTCCCTCGAAGGGCGGTAAAAAGTCGTGTTTTATTGGTTAATCACGAATAAAG
>NVXD01000013.1 GCA_002746415.1 Flavobacteriaceae bacterium
AGCTCCCTCGTATGCATTGTCTAAACCGTCATTGTCGTCATCAGCTCCTGAAGGGGCTATATATCCATCCGTAAGCTGTGCTTCTACATTGTCTGGGATACCATCGTCATCACTATCGATATCCAATCTATCTGGAATACCATCCCCATCACTATCCACATCCATATTAAATGTAGTGGTTTGAGGATTAACAAAATTATCAAGACATGAAAATTGGATACCCGCCTGTCTTGCAACAGTGGTAGTAAAATCATCCAAAGTTCCCGTTTGGATGCCAAATCGAAAAACAAAAGTTGAAATATCGTTAAACTCAACCGCTACATTAACTGATGGATTCTCGTTTGAAATACCATCATATTCTTGCATTCCTCCATTAACCAATAATCCTCCAGACGTATTGTTTATAGCTATTTCATTAACCTCGTCTACGGTATAACTTGTAGGTGTATTAAACCTATTATATTCTTGATATTGATCGTTACCATCTACATCAATAAAATTCATAATCAACTCATCTAACACTACAGGAGTATTCGTACCTGTATTAACTAGTGTTATTCTGAAATCAACGTAAGGTCGTCTCACATCATCGGTTGTTGTAAAAAAGATCTCTGGTTTAAAAAACTCTGCATCAATTCCATTTTGATCAAGAACTGCAATCTGTCCATTTAGAATTTTTTCAATAGTTACCATAGCATCTAATCCACTAGTAACATTGCTGATTCTATAAACTGACCCTTCCATGAGTTCCGTTCCATATTCCAATATTGGAACAGCACTAAAATCTAAATTAGGAACAGTTTCACAATCAAAATCTGTTGTTATTGTACTAGATTCATTTTTATCCAATATTCCATCATTGTCAGAATCAATGTCTGCATAATCTGGAACTCCATCACTTTCTGTATCTATTGGGGTTAATCCGCCACCACTGCCGGCTGTCTCTTCATACTGGTCATCCAATCCGTTACCATCAGTATCAATTCCGTTTGGCCCTAGAAAGTCCGAAGTAGTTTGAGCTTCCACATTATCCAATAATCCATCATTGTCAGAATCAATATCTAAATAATCTGGAACTCCATCACCATCAGTATCTGTAGCCCCTGTTTCATGGTTATTATCACCATCAGCATTTAAATCTTCTACAGTATCAATAATACCATCACCATCATCATCAATATCATCATTATCAGATACACCATCTCCATCTGTATCAGCATAAGTTGTTATACTTACTACAGTTGAAAGAAAATTATCCTTATTTGAAAAAGAGGTTAAAACAAGTAAAAAGGTGCATATTCCAAAACCAATAATTGTTTTCGTTAAAAGTTTTGGCAAAGTAAAATTCTCCATAAATGATAGTTTTTATTATAAACTAATCACCATGGCATTTTGTAGTAATTACTCAATGTAAGAAGGTGGGGCTTCTTATATAATATGCAAGATAAAGTTAAATTTTTGATCAACCATGTTTTATGGATTATCTGACCATAAAATTCTTTTAACAACTATTTTATCTCGATTAAATGTATAAACAGTATAATTCTTGTTTTATTATAATACGTAACTATTAAATGAAAAGTTGACAACCCATCAAAATTAATTAGTAAAATCGACTATAAACATCCTTACACTTTTCTTTTTCAGTCAAATACTATATATCCTTTTTAATTTCCTTTATTTTTGCCCAAATTTTGTAAATGGGTTTTGAACAAGAAATACAGAGAAGGCGAACTTTTGGGATTATCTCCCACCCAGATGCTGGTAAAACTACTTTAACTGAGAAGTTACTATTATTTGGAGGAGCCATCCAAGAAGCAGGAGCTGTTAAAAACAACAAAATAAAAAAGACTGCGACCAGTGATTTTATGGAAATTGAACGTCAAAGAGGTATTTCAGTTGCCACTTCTGTATTGGCCTTCATATACCAGGATAAGAAAATTAATATTCTAGATACTCCTGGACACAAAGATTTTGCGGAAGATACTTTTAGAACACTAACAGCTGTTGATAGTGTAATTGTTGTTATTGATGTTGCCAAAGGAGTTGAAGAGCAAACAGAAAAACTGGTAAAAGTCTGTAGAATGCGTAACATTCCTATTATTGTTTTTATCAATAAACTGGACAGAGAAGGTAAAGATGCATTTGACTTACTTGATGAAGTTGAGCAAAAACTAGGTCTTACAGTTACTCCACTTAGTTTCCCCATAGGTATGGGGTACGACTTTAAAGGCATCTATAACATCTATGAAAAGAATATAAATCTCTTTAGTGGTGATAGTAAGAAAAACATAGAAGAAACGATTGCATTTAATGACATCAATAATCCTGACCTTGACTCTATACTAGGTGAAACAGCAGCACAAACCTTAAGAGATGATATTGAGTTAGTTAATGGAGTTTACCCAGAATTTAACAAAGAGGCCTATTTAAACGGAGAACAACAACCTGTATTCTTTGGTTCTGCTCTTAATAATTTTGGCGTCAGGGAATTATTGGATTGTTTTATTGAAATTGCTCCCGTTCCCAGAGATAAAATGTCCGAGGAACGTTTAGTAAAATCCAATGAAAAAAACTTAACAGGGTTTGTTTTTAAGATTCATGCCAATATGGACCCAAAACATAGAGATCGATTGGCTTTTATTAAAATTGTTTCTGGCACTTTTGAAAGAAATAAGCCTTATTTGCATGTTCGGTTGAATAAAAAAATGAAGTTCTCCAGTCCAAATGCATTTTTTGCTGAGAAAAAGGAAATTGTAGATATTTCTTATCCTGGTGATATTGTTGGTTTGCATGATACAGGAAACTTTAAAATAGGCGATACTTTGACGGAGGGTGAAATATTGCATTACAAAGGAATTCCCAGCTTCTCTCCGGAGCATTTCCGATTTATAAATAATGCAGATCCCATGAAATCTAAACAGCTAGCTAAGGGAATAGACCAGCTTATGGATGAGGGGGTTGCTCAATTATTCACCTTGGAATTAAACGGCAGAAAAATAATTGGAACTGTTGGCGCCCTTCAATATGAGGTCATCCAATATCGATTGGAACATGAATATGGTGCCAAATGCACTTATGAAAATTTTTCTGTACATAAAGCATGCTGGGTCTCTCCTGAAGACGCTAGCAATGAAGAATTTAAAGAGTTTAAAAGAGTAAAGCAGAAGTTTTTGGCAAAAGACAAAAGTGGTCAACTGGTATTTTTAGCAGATTCTAATTTCTCACTACAAATGACACAACAAAAATACCCAACAGTAAAATTTCATTTTACTTCAGAGTATGATGAATAAATAAAAAAGGCGAACCAAATGGTTCGCCTTTTTTTTATGCTTCTCCCGTGGGACCAAAATTAAGTGGTATTACAGGCTGCTCATAATCTTTTATAGTACCGTGAGCCTTTTCAAATCTATTGACATTATCTCCAAGTGCCTTAAGAAACTTCTTAGCGTGTTGTGGCGTTAAAACAATTCTGCTTTTCACCTTCGCTTTTGGAGCTCCTGGCATCATACTGATAAAATCTACAACAAATTCGGATACCGAATGGTTGATTATTGCCAAATTGGAATAAATTCCTTCAGCAGTTTTTTCATCCAACTCAATATTAATCTGTTTTTGGTTTTGATCCTTATCGGCCATAGTATCTATTTAAAACTTAAGTTCTTCCTTACGAGCCATGATTTCATCATATTCTTCTTTAGAACCAACAATGATGTTCTCATAATCTCTCATACCCGTTCCTGCAGGAATTTTATGTCCTACAATAACGTTCTCTTTCAATCCTTCTAAGGTATCAATTTTCCCACTTACAGCTGCCTCATTTAGAACCTTCGTAGTTTCCTGGAACGATGCCGCAGAAATAAACGATTTAGTTTGCAATGATGCCCGTGTAATCCCTTGTAATATTGGGGTTGCAGTTGCTGCAACAGCATCTCTTGCATCAACCAATGTTTTATCTGATCTTCTCAAGATTGAATTTTCATCTCTTAGCTCACGAGCTGAAATGATTTGTCCAGCTTTTAAATTTGCAGACTCACCTATCTCTTCAACTACCTTTTTGCCGAAAATACCATCATTCTCTTTTATAAAATCAGCTTTATGAGCCAATTGGTTTTCTAAAAAGATAGTATCTCCTGGGTCTTGAATACGAACTTTTCTCATCATTTGTCTTACAACAACCTCAAAGTGTTTATCGTTAATTTTCACACCTTGCAAACGGTATACTTCTTGTACTTCGTTCACCAAATACTGCTGTACTGCTGATGGTCCTTTTATGGCCAAAATATCTTCTGGAGTTATAGATCCATCTGACAAAGGCATTCCTGCACGTACATAATCATTTTCTTGAACTAAGATTTGATTGGATAGTTTTACCAAATATTTCTTTATCTCACCTAATTTGGATTCAATAATAATTTCTCGATTACCTCTCTTAATCTTTCCAAAAGAAACAACTCCATCAATTTCTGAAACAACAGCTGGGTTTGATGGGTTTCTAGCTTCAAACAATTCTGTAACTCTTGGTAGACCTCCCGTAATATCACCTGCCTTAGCAGATTTACGTGGTATTTTTACCAAGATTTTACCTTCCTTAATCTTATCGCCGTCATCTATCATAAGGTGAGACCCAACAGGTAAGTTATAAGAACGCAATGTCTCTCCTTTACTGTCTTGAATTAACAAGGTTGGTATTAACTTCTTATTTCTAGATTCTGATATTACTTTTTCCTGGAAACCTGTCTGCTCATCAATTTCTACTTGATACGTTACTCCTTGATCAATATTATCATAAGCAATTTTTCCTCCAAATTCTGAAACAATAACACCGTTAAATGGATCCCATTGACAAACAATATCTCCTTTTTTAACCTTGTCCCCATTTTTAATGAATAATTGAGAACCATAAGGAATATTATTGGTACTTAAGGTAATTCCAGTATTGGCGTCAACCACTTTTATTTCGGAAGTCCTTGATATAACTATTTTTGCTGGCTTACCATCATTGCTTTCGCCATTAACAGTTCTCATGTCCTCAATCTCTGCAATACCTGCAAATTTTGTCTCCAATTTGTTATCTTCAGAAATGTTACCTGCAATACCACCAACATGGAATGTACGCAATGTTAACTGAGTACCTGGCTCACCAATTGATTGTGCAGCAACTACACCAACAGCTTCACCTCTTTGAACCATTTTGTTTGTCGATAGATTTCTACCATAACATTTTGCACAAATACCTTTTTGAGCTTCACATGTTAAAGCGGAACGAACTTCTACTTTTTCAATAGGTGATTCTTCAATATTATCTGCATCTTCTTCCATGATTTCTTGACCTGCACTTAACAGCAACTCCTCATTCATTGGATTAAATACATCATGTAAAGAAACCCTACCTAAAATTCTTTCACCTAAGGTCTCAACAACTTCTTCGTTCTTCTTTAAAGCAGCTACTGTAACCCCTCTTAACGTCTCACAATCTTCTATATTGATAATTACGTCTTGGGACACATCTACCAATCTACGTGTTAAGTAACCCGCATCTGCCGTTTTAAGAGCCGTATCTGCAAGTCCTTTACGCGCACCGTGAGTAGAAATAAAGTATTCCAAAATTGACAACCCTTCCTTAAAGTTTGAAAGAATAGGATTTTCAATAATCTCTCCACCCCCTGCGGTAGACTTTTTAGGCTTAGCCATTAATCCACGCATACCTGTTAACTGGCGAATTTGTTCTTTAGAACCCCTTGCACCAGAATCCAACATCATATACACTGAGTTAAATCCTTGTTGGTCTTCACGAATACGCTTCATAGACAATTCTGTCAATTGCGCATTGGTTGATGTCCAAACATCAATAACCTGATTGTAACGCTCGTTGTTGGTTATAAGACCCATGTTATAATTGCTCCTAATACCATCTACAAGTTTGTTAGCATCTGCAATCATTGCGTGTTTCTCTGGCGGTATGATAATATCACCTAAACTAAAGGACAATCCACCTTTAAAAGCAAATTGGTACCCCATAGTTTTAATTCTATCTAAGAAATCAGCAGTTGAAGGTACATCTGTAAGTCTAAGAATTTTACCAATAATATCACGTAATGCTTTTTTATTTAAAACTTGGTTTACGTAACCTGCCTCTTCTGGCACTACCATATTGAACAACACTCTACCTACAGTAGTTGCCACAATTTGGTTAACCAACTCTCCTTCTTTATTAAAATCCTTTGTTCTTACTTTAATACCAGCATTTAAATTAACCATGCCTTCGTTAAAAGCAATTTCAACTTCCTCTTCAGAATAGAAGGTCAATCCTTCACCCTTAATAGGAATTTCTTTGGTAGATTTTCTTTCCTTGGTCATATAATACAGACCCAAAACCATATCCTGAGAAGGTACAGTAATAGGTGAACCATTTGCAGGGTTCAATATATTATGCGAAGCCAACATTAGCAATTGCGACTCCAAAATAGCTTCAGGACCCAAAGGTAAATGCACAGCCATTTGATCACCATCAAAATCCGCGTTAAATGCAGTACATACTAATGGGTGAAGACGTATAGCTTTACCTTCTATTAATTTTGGTTGGAATGCTTGAATTCCCAAACGGTGCAATGTAGGAGCACGGTTTAACAATACTGGATGTCCTTTTAGAACATTCTCCAAGATATCCCAAACAACAGGTTCTTTTTTGTCTATTATTTTCTTTGCAGATTTTACTGTTTTTACAATTCCTCTTTCTATCAACTTACGAATAACAAAAGGCTTGTAAAGTTCAGCTGCCATATCTTTAGGCAAACCACACTCAAACAATTTCATTTCTGGACCAACAACAATTACTGAACGAGCTGAATAATCCACACGTTTACCCAGTAAGTTTTGACGGAAACGCCCTTGCTTACCTTTCAATGAATCTGAAAGTGATTTTAAGGGTCTGTTTGATTCTGTTTTTACAGCAGATGCTTTACGAGTATTATCAAATAATGAATCCACAGATTCCTGAAGCATACGTTTCTCATTTCTAAGAATTACTTCTGGAGCCTTGATTTCAACCAATCTTTTTAATCGATTGTTTCTAATAATTACACGTCTGTACAAATCATTTAAATCTGAAGTAGCAAATCGACCACCATCCAAAGGCACCAATGGACGCAGTTCTGGTGGTATAACCGGAACTACCTTCATAATCATCCACTCTGGTCTGTTGTCTCTGTTCTCTTGAGATTCACGCAATGCTTCAACAACTTGAAGACGTTTTAACGCTTCCGTTTTACGTTGCTTAGAAGTCTCTGTATTTGCTTTATGTCTTAAATCATATGACAATTGATTCAAATCAATTCTAGCCAATAAATCAATTAGACATTCAGCCCCCATTTTAGCAATAAACTTATTAGGGTCTGCGTCTTCTAAATATTGATTTTCAGGTGGAATAGTTTCCAAGATATTAAGGTATTCTTCCTCTGTCAAGAAATCCATTTTTTGAATTTCTTCACCCTCAGGATTTTTTGCGACACCAGCTTGAATTACCACATAACGCTCGTAGTAAATAATCATGTCCAATTTTTTGGACGGCAATCCCAATAAATACCCAATTTTGTTCGGTAAAGAACGGAAATACCAGATATGGGCAACAGGAACAACCAAATTAATGTGTCCTACTCTATCTCTACGAACTTTCTTCTCTGTAACCTCTACGCCACAACGGTCACATACTATACCTCTATAACGGATTCTTTTATATTTACCACATGCACATTCATAATCCTTTACAGGACCAAAAATACGTTCACAGAAAAGCCCGTCACGTTCTGGCTTGTGGGTTCTATAGTTAATGGTTTCAGGCTTTAAAACCTCACCTCTTGATTCTGCCAGAATTTTCTCTGGAGAAGCCAAGCCTATTGAGATTTTACTAAACCTTTTTATTGGATTATTATCTTTTATTCTAGCCATAACTTGTGATGATAATATTTTAATTTATTTGATGCGAAATAGTTTTAAAGCTATTTCTTTATTCTTCCAATCTAATATCCAAACCTAAGCCTTTAAGTTCGTGCATTAATACATTGAAAGATTCTGGCAAACCAGGTTCTGGCATTGTCTCTCCCTTAACGATAGCCTCGTATGTTTTGGCTCTACCAATAACATCATCAGATTTTACCGTTAATATTTCCCTTAAGGTTGCAGAGGCACCATATGCTTCTAAAGCCCAAACTTCCATTTCTCCAAAACGTTGTCCACCAAACTGAGCTTTACCACCCAATGGTTGTTGCGTAATTAAAGAATACGGTCCTATAGAACGAGCATGCATCTTATCATCTACCATGTGTCCAAGTTTCAACATATAGATAACACCTACAGTTGCTGCCTGATCAAAACGTTGTCCAGTTCCTCCATCATATAGATGAGTATGTCCAAATCTTGGAATACCAGCTTCATCTGTGTATTCGTTAATTTGGTCTAAAGTAGCCCCATCAAAAATTGGTGTTCCAAACTTTTTCCCAAGTTTAAGACCTGCCCAACCAAGAACAGTTTCATAAATCTGACCAATGTTCATACGTGATGGTACCCCTAATGGATTTAAAACAATATCCACTGGTGTTCCATCCTCCAAGAAAGGCATATCTTCTTGACGCACAATACGTGAAACAATACCTTTGTTACCATGACGACCAGCCATTTTATCACCAACTTTAAGCTTACGCTTTTTAGCTACATAAACCTTGGCCAATTTCATAATACCAGCAGGCAACTCATCTCCAACGGAAATAGTAAATTTATCTCTCCTTAAATTTCCTTGAAGGTCATTTAATTTGATTTTATAATTATGAAGTAAATCTGCCACTAAAGCATTTACTACTTTATCTGTTGTCCAGCTTCCACCAACTAAATGTGCAAAATCATCAACTGAATTTAACATTTTCATGGTGTATTTTTTGCCTTTTGGAAGCACTTCTTCTCCCAAATCATTCAATACACCTTGAGAAGTTTTTCCATTAATTAGAAGAAATAACTTATCTACCAAAATGTCCATCAGTTGTTGGAATTTCACTTCATAATCCAACTCTAACTTAGAGATAGCTTCCTTATCCTCTGAGCGTTTGCGCTTGTCCTTAATTGAACGGGAGAATAATTTCTTATCAATTACAACACCTCTAAGAGATGGTGACGCTTTTAAAGAAGCATCTTTAACATCACCAGCTTTGTCTCCAAAAATGGCACGTAGTAATTTCTCTTCTGGAGTTGGATCAGATTCCCCTTTAGGAGTAATCTTACCAATTAAGATATCGCCAGGTTTAACTTCCGCACCTATACGAATCATTCCATGCTCATCTAAATCTTTAGTAGCTTCTTCAGAAACGTTTGGAATATCATTAGTCAACTCTTCAGCACCTAATTTGGTATCCCTAACTTCTAAAGAATACTCATCTATGTGAATAGAAGTAAAAATATCTTCGCGAACTACTTTTTCAGAAATTACGATTGCATCCTCAAAGTTGTATCCTTTCCATGGCATAAAAGCCACTGTAAGGTTTCTACCAAGAGCCAATTCACCAGCTTCTGTTGCATAGCCTTCACAAAGTACTTGTCCTTTCTTTACCTTGTCGCCTTTTCTTACGATAGGCTTAAGGTTGATGCTTGTACCTTGGTTGGTTTTTCTAAATTTAACCAACTGATAGGTTTTAGAATCTTCTTCAAAACTTACAGATTTCTCCTCTTCAGTACGTACATACTTAATAGTTATTTTCTGTGAATCCACATATTCTATAACCCCATCGCCTTCAGCATTTATTAAAACCCTTGAATCCGAAGCAACTTGTCTTTCCAGACCAGTACCAACGATTGGTGCTTGTGGTTTCAATAAAGGAACAGCCTGACGCATCATGTTAGACCCCATCAATGCACGGTTGGCATCATCATGTTCCAAGAAAGGAATCAATGAGGCCGAAATTGATGCAATTTGATTAGGAGCAACATCTGTATAGTTAACTTCTGATGGATCAACTACAGGGAAATCTCCTTCTTCCCTAGCAATAACTTTTTCACCTTCAATTTCTCCATTCTCCTTCATGGGAATATTTGCCTGAGAAATTTTCATTCCTTCTTCTTCCTCTGCACTTAAGTAAATAAAGTCTTTGGTATTTACCTTACCGTTAGTTACTTTACGGTATGGTGTTTCCAAGAACCCCATTGGGTTTACTTTGGCATAAACTGAAAGTGAGGATATCAAACCAATATTTGGTCCTTCTGGAGTTTCAATTGGGCATAATCTACCGTAGTGAGTATAGTGCACATCACGAACCTCAAAACCTGCTCTTTCCCTAGAAAGACCACCTGGTCCTAAGGCAGATAAACGACGCTTATGTGTAATCTCTCCTAATGGATTGGTTTGATCCATAAATTGAGACAACTGATTTGTTCCAAAAAACGAGTTAATAACCGAAGACAATGTCTTAGCATTAATCAAATCTATTGGCGTAAACACTTCATTGTCACGCACATTCATACGCTCACGAATGGTTCTAGCCATACGTGCCAAACCAACACCAAACTGAGAAGACAACTGCTCACCTACTGTTCTTACCCTACGGTTAGAAAGGTGATCGATATCATCAATCTCTGCTTTAGAATTGATTAACTCAATTAAATATTTTATAATGGTAATGATATCTTCTTTGGTCAAAACTTGTTTGTCCATTCCAATATCAAGACCTAATTTCTTGTTCATTCTATAACGACCAACTTCACCTAAGTTATAACGTTGATCAGAGAAGAATAATTTATCTATAATACCACGTGCAGTTTCCTCATCTGGCGGTTCTGCATTACGTAATTGACGGTAAATATGCTCTACTGCTTCTTTTTCAGAGTTAGTAGGATCCTTTTGCAATGTATTATGGATAATAGCATAATCACTCTGTGCATTGTTCTCTTTATGTAGTAGCACAGTTTTTACATCTGCCTCCATAATTTGAGTGATATGATCTTTTTCTAAAACAGTATCACGATCAAGAACTATTTCATTTCTTTCAATAGAAACTACTTCACCTGTGTCCTCATCAACAAAATCCTCATGCCAAGTGTTCAAAACCCTAGCAGCCAATTTGCGTCCTAAAACTTTTTTAAGTCCAGCATTAGATACTTTAACTTCTTCTGAAAGGTCAAAAATCTCTAAAATATCTTTATCTCTTTCAAACCCGATTGCTCTAAATAGCGTTGTAACCGGTAATTTTTTCTTTCTATCAATATAAGCATACATTACGCCATTGATATCTGTAGCAAATTCTATCCAAGAACCTTTAAAAGGTATTACTCTAGCCGAATATAACTTTGTACCGTTAGCATGGAAAGATTGACCAAAGAATACACCTGGAGAACGGTGCAATTGAGAAACTACTACACGTTCTGCTCCATTGATAACAAAAGTACCACTTGGCGTCATGTAAGGTATCGTCCCTAAGTATACATCTTGAACAATGGTTTCAAAATCTTCATGTTCTGGATCTGTACAATATAATTTTAATCTAGCTTTTAAAGGAACACTATATGTTAACCCACGCTCTATACATTCTTGAATTGAATATCTTGGCGGATCAATAAAGTAGTCTAAAAATTCTAATACGAACTGATTTCTGGTGTCTGTTATGGGAAAATTTTCCATGAAGGTGTTATACAAACCTTCATTACCTCTCTCATCAGATTTAGTTTCAAGTTGAAAAAAATCTTGAAACGATTTAATCTGAATGTCCAAGAAATCCGGATAATTCGGTATGTTCTTAGCGGATGCAAAACTTATTCTTTCAGTCTTATTTGTAAACATCGATGGACAGTTTATTTGAACGTGAATACTAAATTTGGGTGGTATATAACTTTATATACTATCTATAAAAGGGTTTAGGTCTAGCCATCATATAGATGAAAAGACCTAAACCAAAACAATATGGTTGTTGCTCTTATTTAAGCTCAACTTCTGCTCCTGCTTCTTCCAATGATTTTTTAATACCTTCAGCTTCATCTTTAGTAACTGCTTCTTTAACAGCTTTCGGTGCGCTATCAACAATATCCTTAGCATCTTTCAATCCAAGACCAGTTAATTCTTTAACCAATTTCACTACTGCCAATTTAGAAGATCCTGCTGCTTTCAAAATTACATCGAATTCAGTTTTTTCATCTTCTGCTTCAGCATCAGCTCCACCAGCTCCACCAGCAGCTACAGCTACAGCTGCTGCTGCAGGCTCTATACCATACTCATCTTTTAATATATCTGCTAACTCATTTACCTCTTTTACGGTTAAGTTAACCAATTGTTCTGCGAAATTTTTTAATTCTGCCATTTTTACTATCGTTTAATAAATTTTTAAAATATAATTGTTTTTAGTGCGTGCTACTATCTTTCTGATAATGTCTTAAGGATACCAGCTAATTTACCTCCACCAGACTTAAGTCCAGAAATAACATTTTTGGCTGGGGATTGCAACAATCCAATAATTTCGCCAATCATTTCTTCTTTAGACTTAATACTAACCAAAGTATCTAACTGATCATCACCTATATAAACTGCTTCAGTTATATAAGCACCTTTCAACAAAGGTTTATCAGATTTTTTTCTGAAAGTCTTAATGAGTTTTGCAGGAACATTTCCTACCTCAGAGAACATTAAAGATGTATTTCCTTTTAATACATCTGGAAGTTCACCAAACTCCTTTTCAGAGGCTTCCATTGCTTTTGCAAGCAAGGTATTCTTAACTACAGCCAATTTTACATTGGCTTTAAAACATGCTCTTCTTAAATCAGAAGTAGTACCTGCGTCCAAACCAGATATATCTGTTAGATATATTGTAGAACTGTCCGCCAGTTGTGCAGTTAAATCTTTTATTACGATTGCTTTTTCTTCTCTTGTCATAATTATAAAAACTTAGAACTACCGGTTAAACTGCTTTATATTCTAATTGAATACTAGGACTCATTGTACTAGACATATATATACTTTTCATATAAATACCTTTAGAAGCAGTTGGTTTTAACTTAACCAATGTATCCAATAATTCTTTGGCATTATCAGCAATTTTATCTGCAGAAAAAGAAGCTTTTCCTATTGCTGCATGTACAATTCCTGTTTTATCCACTTTAAAATCAATCTTACCAGCCTTCACATCGGACACAGCTTTCGCAATATCCATAGTTACAGTACCTGTTTTTGGATTAGGCATTAATCCCCTTGGTCCCAATACTCTTCCCAAAGGTCCTAATTTACCCATTACGCTTGGCATTGTGATGATTACATCAACATCTGTCCAACCGCCTTTAATTTTATCCAAATACTCATTCAACCCAATAAAATCTGCACCAGCTTCTTTCGCCTCTGCTTCTTTATCTGGGGTTACCAAAGCCAAAACCTTTACGTCTTTACCAGTACCATGAGGTAATGTTACAACGCCACGAACCATTTGATTTGCTTTTCTTGGATCCACACCCAAACGAACAGCCAAATCAACGGATGCGTCAAATTTTGTATTGGTTATTTCTTTTATTAAAGCTGAAGCTTCATCAACAGTATAGGATTTATTAACCTCTATTTTACTGTGAGCTTCTTTTTGCTTTTTTGTTAATTTTGCCATTTTTAAATTGCTTTATAAGATTTTAAAAAGGTCGCTTACCTGAAACTTTAAGACCCATAGATCTTGCAGTACCAGCAACCATCATCATAGCCGACTCAACAGTAAATGCATTAAGATCAACCATTTTGTCTTCGGCGATAGCCTTAACCTGATCCCAATTCACATTTCCTGATTTTACCCTGTTAGGCTCGCCAGATCCTTTTTTAATCTTAGCTGCTTCCATAAGCTGAACTGCTGCAGGTGGTGTCTTTACAACAAAGTCAAAAGACTTATCTTTATATACCGTGATAGCAACAGGTAAAACTTTACCTTGTTTGTCCTGTGTACGCGCATTAAACTGCTTACAGAACTCCATGATGTTAACACCGGCAGCACCTAAAGCGGGTCCAACTGGTGGCGACGGATTCGCAGCACCTCCCCTAACTTGTAGTTTAACTACTTTACTTATTTCTTTTGCCATTGTTTAAAATTAAATTCAAAGTGTGTTATTGGAAGCAACACTACCTTTATATATGTAACAATTTTCTTTATACTTTTTCTACTTGCATATAACTTAGCTCCAATGGCGTTTTTCTTCCGAAAATCTTTACCATTACCTCTAGTTTTCGCTTTTCCTCATTAATCTTCTCAACAGTTCCATTGAATCCATTGAAAGGACCATCTATAACCTTTATAGTTTCACCCAAAACAAAAGGTATAGCAATACTATCACTTGTGATAGCCAACTCATCCACCTTACCTAACATTCTATTCACTTCCGCCTTTCTAAGCGGAACAGGGTCTCCTCCTTTTGTCTCCCCTAAAAAACCAATAACATTTGTAATGGATCGAATGATATGAATCATCTCTCCACCTAAATTCGCTTTAACCATGATGTAACCAGGAAAATAAACTTTCTCCTTGTTAATTTTTTTACCCTTACGAATTTGCACTACTTTTTCTGTAGGAACCAAAACATCTTCTAAGTAATCAGAAAAACCAAGCCTAGCTACTTCACTCTCTATGTAACCTTTTATCTTATTTTCTTGACCACTTACAGCCCTTACTACGTACCATTTTTTTTCCAAAATTTCTGACATAGGGCTTCTTAATTAATGATTTCTTTGAAATACAGTTTTATCAACTTACCGAATAAGCTATCAACTCCCCATGTTGCCAACGCAAATAGTATAGAAAAAATAGCAACAACAACCATCAAATTAGAAGATTTCTCCCTAGTTGGCAGTGTTACGTTATTTCTAAGCTCTTCAATAGACTCCTTAATATATGTGAACATTGGTATGATTTTTTTTCTAAACTATCCTAAAAGCAGTTTTAAATTAAAACCGTTATTTTTTTTCGACTATGGCACGGGAGGAGAGACTCGAACTCCCGACACCTGGTTTTGGAGACCAGTGCTCTACCAACTGAGCTACACCCGTTTATATTTACACTGAAAGGTATCTTACTTATAGCAAGACACCCTCAAGTATAAAATTATTATATGAAATTAATCTATAATCTTGGTAACTTGACCAGCACCTACAGTTCTACCACCTTCACGGATTGCAAAACGTAAACCTTCACTTAAGGCAATTGGCTGAAGCAAATCAACAATAATCGTTAAGTTATCACCTGGCATAACCATTTCAACTCCTGATGGAAGATTAATTGTACCTGTAACATCTGTAGTTCTTACATAGAACTGTGGACGATAGTTGTTATGGAATGGCGTATGACGACCACCTTCTTCTTTTTTAAGGATGTATACCTCAGCTTCAAACTTAGCATGTGGTGTTACAGAACCTGGCTTACAGATTACCATTCCTCTTTTGATGTCAGCTTTTTCAATACCTCTTAATAAGATACCTACATTATCACCAGCTTCTCCTCTATCCAATATTTTACGGAACATTTCAACACCCGTAACAGTAGATGCTAATTTTTCAGCACCCATACCTATAATATCAACAGAATCACCAGTATTTGCTACTCCAGTCTCAATACGACCAGTTGCAACAGTACCACGACCAGTAATCGTGAATACATCTTCTACAGGCATTAAGAAATCTTTTTCAACATCTCTTTTAGGAAGCTCAATCCACTCATCAACAGCAGTCATTAACTCCATAACGGTATCAACCCATTTTTGTTCACCATTAAGTGCACCTAAAGCAGAACCAGCAACAACAGGACCATTATCTCCATCATACTCATAGAAAGATAACAATTCTCTTATTTCCATTTCAACAAGCTCCAAAAGCTCTTCATCATCAACCATATCCACTTTATTCATGAATACAACCATTCTTGGAATACCAACTTGACGACCTAAAAGGATATGTTCACGAGTTTGTGGCATTGGTCCATCTGTAGCAGCTACAACCAAAATTGCACCATCCATTTGAGCAGCACCAGTAACCATGTTCTTAACGTAATCCGCGTGACCAGGACAATCCACGTGTGCGTAATGACGGTTTGCAGTTGAATACTCTACGTGAGATGTATTGATAGTAATACCTCTTTCTCTTTCTTCAGGAGCGTTATCGATAGAATCGAAACTTCTCTTTTCTGAAAGTCCTGCATTTGCCAAAACTGTTGTAATAGCAGCAGTCAATGTAGTTTTACCGTGATCTACGTGTCCAATAGTACCTATGTTTAAGTGCGGTTTGGAACGATCAAAAATTTCCTTTGCCATGTTTAATGAATTTAATCTTAGTTTATATTAGTGTACAAATTAATTTTTATCATTGAGCCAATGACGAGATTTGAACTCGTGACCTCTTCCTTACCAAGGAAACGCTCTACCCCTGAGCTACACCGGCGTAAAGTGTTGAACTTAGCATTCCTTAATATACATATTAAAGAAAGAGATTCCCGTTTTCACAAGAATGACATCGCTATCCTAATAACCTAAGTGAAAAATCAAATTTCTCAATGATTCACCTCTGAAAGAATTTTCACCCTATCAATTATTATTCAATACCCAAAGAACATATCAAAAAAACGCATGTTTTTTTGATACTTTTGAGCGGGAGACCGGGTTCGAACCGGCGACATTCAGCTTGGAAGGCTGACGCTCTACCAACTGAGCTACTCCCGCATTTTTTTTGGACAAAACCAAAAATACTTCAATATTTCAAAACAAACCCATACTTACTTAAATAAAGTATGTATTTCTTAGTTCACGTGAGGATAGCAGTCCCGATACTTCGGGAGAACCTGCGTTTCCACACATTAGTGGGGAGAGCAGGATTCGAACCTGCGAAGACGTAGTCAGCAGATTTACAGTCTGCCCTCGTTGGCCGCTTGAGTATCTCCCCAATTAAAAATTATTCACTCTTTTAAAGAACTTCAGTTAATGGTGTTTCGACTAATCTTACCAACCAAAAACTTATATTTTTAGAGCCGATGGAGGGACTCCCTTCGACTACGCTCAGGATAAACTTCTCGTCCCTAATCAATATCTTTGTTTTTCAACAGAAACCATTGATTTCCTTAGCGCATTTCATTTTTTCAAAGAGCCGATGGAGGGACTCGAACCCACGACCTGCTGATTACAAATCAGCTGCTCTAGCCAGCTGAGCTACATCGGCTTTTTTCGTTGTTTTTAACGCAACAAAAAGTCCGCTATTTCTAACGGACTGCAAATGTAGATATTTATTTTTTTAATCAAAACATTTTTTGAGAAATTTTCTCTATAAATGTGCTCTTAATTTCTCTTTACGTTTTTTTAGCTGTCTTTCTAACGAATTAACCGCTGAGTCTGCTCCTTCTTCAAATGTTTTACAAACTTTTTTTACTATAAAGCTATCACCCGGAACACTTACTCTTGCCTCAAATATTTTATTCTCTTTATCACTTGTATTTTCCACTTTCAAATAAACATCAGATTTAATAACCTTATCATAATATACATCTAACTTATTCATACGCTTCTGAATAAAGTCTAATAATTTTTGATCTGCATTGAAGTTAACTGATTGCGTGTGTACTTTCAT
>NVXD01000009.1 GCA_002746415.1 Flavobacteriaceae bacterium
ATAGTAAATTTAACCACAATGGAATCGATTTTAAGCACTTAGTTTACTATGCTCACTTTCATCCGTTTTTAGTGGTTCACTTTGACCGTCCTTTCCAACCCACTAACTGTTTCATTTGATGATTATGTTCATCGAAAACGGATAAAAGCATTTTTACCACTTTGTCCTTTCCTTGATATTTGTTTTTAATATCTAGAGATGTAAATGGTTTGCCTTGCTCGATTAGCTGATGTTGTATTCTATTTACCTTATGCCGAATTGTAGTCATAAATCGATTTAATTCTTCCGCTTCAACCCCTTTACCCTTCAATTTATTCATTCGTGAGTCCCATTTGGAGGGGTTTATTTTTCGATGTAAGCTAATCGATGTACGTCGCCCATTCAATGTAATTCTTAGATATAAGCCTGATTTTCCGTTCTTATCACGACGCTCATCTTTAATGTAAAATAGAGTTGAAAAAGTATTGACCATTTTTAGGTATCGATTTATACCTAATAAAGATAATTAAAATAATTATAAAAATTTGTAATTAACTGTAAAATAGTAAATTACAAATAAATCGACACCACTTTTAATTATTAAAATAGGTGTCGTATAGGTGTCTTTTTTAAGAGTATTATTTGAATTCAAACGAAACTAAATAAAATTAAAAAACCTGTAAATCAGATGTTTACAGGTTTTTGTATCGTTTTGATACCTAATAAGTGGAGCCGGAGGGAGTCGAACCCTCGTCCAAACAAGTAATTACAATACTTTCTACATGCTTAGTTTTTGATTAATTTTCGATGTGTATCTGACCAAAAACCGCCTAATACACACTTAGCTTCTTTAGTTTTAAAACCATGCCAAAGCATCACGGTTTCTATATTGACATTTATGGTGCCCTAGAATGAATCGCCGTCAACAAGGGCTATTCAAGGACATCTCGCTTCCCTACCTAGTAGGGACGAGGCTAATCTTACTATAATTCAGATTAAGCGGCAAGAGCGTAGTTATTATCGCCTATTAAAAGTATGAAATATGAGATTTACGAGCTATATATCAGCGCTCGGCATGCTTACATTCCAATTGATCTCGCTGTCAAAACCAGTCGGCCCCAGTGAACTAGACACATTTGTGTCGTAAGTGAACTGTCCTGAACCTGTTTCAGGACCACACCTTTTCATTCTTTTCAATGAACAATTATTATAACGTTCCACTTTTCACTACTGTTGCAAGTGGCGGGCTATCGGTTTTATCTTTTCAAAAAAGAAAAGGATACCACCTCAATCCATAACGCGGGCAGCAAAGCTAATAAAAAGTTTGTGCACCACTACAATTCGCCTTAATTTTAGTTCAAAATTTGGACCAGAATAAATTTATGAACTTCGGAATCATTAAAGAGCGTAAAAACCCACCAGATAGGCGGGTTGTGCTGTCTCCAGAGGCTTGTCAAAAAGTCATGCTAAACCATTCTAAGGCTAAAATAATTGTAGAATCTTCCCCGATTCGAGTATTTAACGATCAAGAATACAAAGATATTGGCCTGGAAATAAGTAATCATATGGAACAATGTGATGTATTTATTGGTGTAAAAGAGGTTCCTATTGCTGCTCTTATTCCTAATAAAAAATATTTTTTCTTTTCACACACCATAAAAAAACAAGCCTATAACAGAAAATTACTTCAGGCTGTTTTAGATAAAAATATAGAACTCTATGACCATGAGGTCATCACAAATAAAAATGGAAAACGTTTGGTGGCCTTTGGTCGCTATGCGGGTATCGTTGGGGCTTATAATGGACTTAGGGCGTATGGTTTAAAATTTGGGCTATTTCAATTGCCCAAAGCGGAAACATTACCGGACCAACAAGCATTGATTGCTGAGCTTAAAAAAATACAACTTCCCAATATCAAAATATTCTTGACAGGCAAGGGTAGAGTAGGGAATGGGTCCAAAGAAATGCTGGAAGCCATGGGTCTTAAGGAAGTTGGACTGCAAGAGTACCTGCATGAAACTTTTAAGCAGGCTGTTTATTGTCAGCTAGATGTTTCCGAATACAACCTAAGAAAAGACGGAGTAAAAGGAAACATGCAAGATTTTTTTGCCCACCCAGAGGCGTATAAATCTAACTTTTTTCGGTTTGCCAAAGTAACCGATTTCTATATAGCGGGTCACTTTTATGGAGATGGAGCACCTTATTTATATACAAGGGAAGATGCAAGACATCCCGATTTTAAAATAAAAGTAGTTGCAGATGTCAGCTGCGATATAGACGGACCAGTGGGCACTACGATTAGACCATCGACTATTGCAGACCCCATATACGGGTATGACCCCATGACGGAATTGGAAATGGATTTTAAGAACCCTAAGGCCATAGCTATAATGGCAGTGGATAATTTACCTTGTGAGCTTCCAAAAGATGCCAGTGTAGGCTTTGGAGAATTATTTTCAACACATGTTATCCCAGCTTTTTTTAATGGAGATAAAGATGGTATTTTAGAGCGTGCAAGGATGACGCAAAATGGAAAGCTAACCCAACGTTATGCGTATTTGCAAGATTATTTGGATGGAGAAAATTAGTATTTCTTCTCATTAGCAACGGATTTCATTAAAGTAAAAAGCACCCATTGAAAACCACCAAAGGCAAAAATCATAAGCCATGCTTTTGGTTCAGATACGCTATGGACAATATCTAGAAATAACGTTTTAGGCTTAGCGAGGATATCCCAAGAGTTAAAACGTAAAAACCGACCTAAATAAATGCCATATCCGCTAAGTAAGCACACTTTAAAAATGGTATAAGTGGCTACTTTTTGATTAAATCGAGTTTTGAGCATTGAAAACATATCCATTATGGATAAAAGACCAAGCAGCAACCCATTTAGGGCAAATACAAAAACTAAAAACAGGTCTAACCAGATAAGATTAGAGTTTTCATTATGCAAATGCACTAAATCTGTAATAATATAAGCGCTGTTGGGTAAAAACAGCAACCATGATGTGAAGCCTAAAAAGAAGGTAAGTTTAGTGGTTTTCTGTTTAAGTTTTAGCCCCTGGGTAATAAGAAAGGGTATCCCTGCTAAAAATAAGTTCCACACTAGGAATACATAAAAATGTGAGTGGGTGAGTTTCATGCGTAAAAACAATAGCAGTATTGCAAAGCTTAGGGACAGCAATAGGTTAAAGTACAACCCATTGTATTTCAAAAAAGATGTTTTTGGAAAATTCATATTATAAAGGCATTAAAAAGGTTAAATAGAGACCGGCTAAAGGAATGTTAAGTAGCAATAAAATTGTAGCTGTCATATGCTCTTCAATATCCTTGAAATGAATTAGCATGTTTATTACTAAAATAAATAATAGGATAATATGTATGATTATAAAGAGTAAAAGAAACCCCAAACCCAACGCTATGATGAAATCTGTCTCTTTTATCAGGGCCAATAAAAAGAGAATGTTTCCTGAGATAAACCACAATGCAGCATGTCTGATAGCAATTCTGTTTATTCTATAGGTGAATAGTCCCATTACTTTTTGTTATTTGTTGTGAATTGATATAAAGTGTATTCTTGCCAAGATTTATCGGATTGCTTTCTTAAAAAATCCTGATTCTTTTGATCTATCCGTTTTAATAAATCAATTGGTAGTTTTGGGTTGTTATTTTTGGCGTACTCAGAAAGTTGAGTGCTATTGCTGTCTCCTAAATTAATAAGATAGTCTAAGTCAACAACTTCAATTTCTTTTAAGTTGTACCAGGTAATCATGCTATCCCATGGGATGGAAGCACTCACAATTAGAAACGCAAAGAGTGTTGCAAGATTGGTGCGCACTAGGTAAACAAAGCTTTTTATTTGAGCCACCTTTATGTAAGCAGTTATAAGACCAGTAAGTGTGAGCAATAAATAAACAAATACTCCAATACGTTTATATGTAAGTCCTAAAGCCTCTACGTATGTGAAGTTCTTATAGCTAGTAAAGGCTACCAATATAATATTTAAGCCAATCCAAGCGTAGGTAAGCGATTTTATACCCTTGTTTTCTTCAAAAAAGTTGAGCTTGCCTCTAAAAAAATATAGAATCAAGAAGATCGCGATAATAATAGAAAACATTAAGGCATAAACTCCTTGGTGAACAGACTGGGAATATTCAGCATTGCTTATGTTATTTTCTTGAAATAGGTAGATGGCATCAGTAACTAAAAAGAAAATCAATAATAGATTTAAGACAGTAAAAACAATACTTCCAAGTGTGTTCTCCCCATTTAATTTTTCAGTCACATTAGGTAAAAAGGGTTCCTTAGGAGCTATTAAAGTATTGTCTAGTGCTTGGTCATATTCAATGAGCTGTTTAGGACTAAACGGAAGTAATAAATGCAAAGACATGAGGTAGCCCAAAAATGTGAAGAACAACCATGGTATGCTTATAAAACTTAGATCTATTTGTGTAAGAAGGTCGTTAAAAACTGGATTTGCATTCTTATATAACAAAGTAAAAATCAGTAATAAGAATAATGCAATAACGCCGCCTTTTATATAATTGAAAGCTTTTGGGGATATATCTTTTTTCTTTTCATTTGGGTGATTTATGTGCCCATTTATTTTTGAAATTAAGGCCACAACCATGTTTATGAGGCCAATAAAACATGAAAGATAAAGGGAGATTTTTTGTGAGATGGATTTGCCTATCAAGACAAAAAACGCCACGATGTGAACGAAATAAGTAAATCCGCTTGGGTTTATAAAGACAAGAATTGCGGTATAGAGATATAGTGCTGAATACCCCCAAAAAATTAATTGTTCTTTTTTAAGGGTAGTTAAAAGAACAACCACGATTATAGAAATTAAAAATAAATTGAGGCCTATGCTTTTACTATAAAACAACAAGCTAAAGGCAAGTGCAGACAGAATTGATTTAATATGAACATTCATAGTTGAAATAATTTATGGGATTAAAAAAGTTGATTTAATTTTTTTGAGGGGCTGATATAGCATTTTAGAAAAATCTAATTGATGAAAAACCAAAGCAGATGTACCTTTATGGTATGCATGTATAAATTTTTTTAGATAATCTGGATATAAAATGGAGCCCAATGCAATTACTGAAAATTGATACAGGCTGCGTTTGCCATTGCCCCATAAATAATATTGCATGCTTATTTCTTCGGGCACCGAGACACCTGTGTTTGTAAGAACATGAAAAACATCATGTGCTTCTAGTTTGGCTTGTATTTCAAAATCATTCCTCAATAAGAAGCGTGATAAATGAAAACCTAAACTGGCCTTCGGGTATTTTTGTAATTCTTGAATAGAGACAATCCAAGGTTCATTTGTTTTAAGGAACCTTTGGTAGGGTGTTTTACTCCACTCGTAAAACTTTTCTAATATTTTCGCTCTCATTGTTATTTGCAAAGTACTTTGAAATTCAAAGTAACTGTTTAAAAAAAAGGACCTATTTACCAATTAGTTTTTCAAGTGCATTAATATGTTTTTGGAACGCCAGTTTTCCCAATTTGGTAATTGAATAGCGGGTATTGGGTTTTCTAGCGATAAATTGTTTTTCAACCTTAATATATTCTTCTTTTTCCAGTGCTTTTGCATGACTAGCCAAATTTCCATCAGTTGCTCCTAAAAGTTCTTTCAACATCTTAAAATCGGCATACTCATTTACCATAAGAATAGACATGATGCCCAAACGAATGCGGTGATCAAAAGCTTTATTTATATTAGTTATAATACTCAAACCTATTTTCTATCGTATTTAGAATACATTAAAGATCCATATAAAATATGGAAAACACCAAAGCCTAACGCCCAAAAATATAATCCATACCCTATAAATTGGGTAGCAACCAAACCAATTATGATATTGGCCAGACCTAAGTAACGCACATCACCAAACGTATATTTACTGGCATTTACACAAGCTAACCCGTAAAAAATTAAGGTAGCCGGTGCAACCAATCCAGCAAGATTGTATTGTAATAGTACTAAGCAAAATAGGCCACCTGTAAGTAAGGGAATAAAAAAGTTGACCACAAGATATTTGCTTGAAGTATCCCAAAGTTTCACATTTTTTCTTTTCGCTTTGCGCACTGAAAGGATAACTCCTGTAGACATAGCGGCAAGTATTACTAAGATTGCAATTAGAAAAAATTCAAAAATAATGTCATTTCCAAATTCAATGGAATTGGCATCTGAAAAGTAATCATAGCTACGACTACCATTTATAGCAATAGATTTCATAGCTTTTTCAGCAAACCAAGCACCAATTAATGCATAGATTCCGGCCAGTATTCCTGATAACCCGCTTAAAGAGATAAATCGTGAAGAACGACTCATCATATCTTTAATATGCGAAATATCGTCCAAGTATTTTTTTGATTCCATTTTAAAGTACTTTGAAAAGCAAAGTAAATAAAAATAATTGATTTTCGCAAGATTTGATTGAGAAACTAAAGAATTTAATTTTTAGTCAAGCTGAATTTTCCACTCAATTACAGGATGTTGTTTAGGCGCAGTATATGCTCCTAATGCTGTCAGTTTTAAATTCAGGGTTTGCAATTTTTCCAAAGTTTTCACAGATAAAGTATAACTTCCACCAGCTGGTATTTCAAAAACAGGAGAACTGTCATAAAAGGTATATGGCATTTCATTCTCAAAAAGCAAGTCACTACTGGAAACATTTTCAAGTAGCACTTCCAATATTTGTGTTTCAGAGATGTAAGTTGCCTTTTTAACTTGTATACTGGCTTGTATGAGTGGGTTTAGAAACTCAGGTTTTCCAACTAGGAGCGCATTGTATACCGCTACGGTACGCCCATCAAACAAAGCTTCCCTTAAACTTTCAATACTTTTTTCTTTTGCAAAAACCAATGTAATTGGCCGGTGGAGACCTTTTTCGGTATAATTCCAATCAATTAGTCCATGAATATCACTTGTCCCCATGATGGTCAAATTGTTTTCTAAAGCTAAAGTCAATGCTTCATCAGAATAATTAATGGAATTAATAACCTCAATACCATTCAGCTCTTTATTTTTAATTAATTCTTTTTGAAAATTACTAAGAATAGGGTTTCCAGTTGGACTTTGAGCATGCCATGCAGGGTGGTTCCAAAAAACAAAAGCATTCTGTTTTTTTGCTTCCTTAAAAGGAGTAAGAGCGTCTTTGGCCATTAACTTGTTGGCATCAGAAATAAAAAGGGCATTGCTATGTCCCACAGGAACACTTCTGGTAATTTCTGATCCAGGTATTATTAAAAGATCATGCTCTTTGGCTTCCTGCAAAGCCAGTTCATAAGAACGGTTACGGTCAGGATGCGGAATGTCTGTGATATGAGGTTGGTATTCCAGATGCTCGGTCAAGGAAATGGCATCTAAATTCTCCCGAAGAGCTTCCATGACCCTTATATTAGGCCAAACATTGCCATCAGAAAAAACAGTATGCTGGTGCAAATCTGTTTTTAAGGTAATATATCCTTCTATATTGGGATAGTTGATTGGTTGGGCACCATGGGAATGTACCTGGCAGGAAAGAGAAGAGATGCTAAAACTACTGATGATGATAAAAATAAATTTTTTCATTGCATATATATTTGCTAAAATGTACAGGATAAAAATCCACCTAAAGTTATGCAATTATTATCCAGCCTTAAGAAATGTTTATTTTTCCTTTTGAATTATAAAATTAAGGATAGGTTTTTGTTCAAGAAAAATGGTCAATAAATCATTGGAGTTGAGGTTTTTTCTTAGTTTGATTTTGGAAATATAGGAATTGTTTACCCTGTCTTTTTTAAATCCGATTTTTATGGATTGCCCAGAACCGTTTATAGTATAGTGCATGGGATGGCTTTTAGGTATTTTTTCAAATAAGAGGATATATTCATTCTCTTTTGTTAGTTGAATAATTCCTTTGGTCTCTGTTGCCAGCTTTATATCTTTTTGAAAATATTCTGGTAAGAAAATAGGAGCACTATAAAAAGTCTCGATATCAATTGGATTATGAAGCAATTGCCATTCTGTGTGGGTAGGGAAATGATGTTTGATAAATTCGGACGGTTTGGTTAAATAGTAGTGCTCTATGAATCTTTTTATGAATGTATCACTTGCAAGATCTATATAACCGGATGCCCATGTTGCATCCATTAACCTCCATTCCCCATTAATTTTGACCGCATTCCAGGAATGATTTTTAAACAATTGTTCGCCTTTTATACTTCTAATTTCATTTTTTCCAATACCATATATTATTTTTGATTCTAGTGTAAAAAATGTACACAATTCATGTAACAGTAATGAATAATCTAGACAAACACCACTTTTTTTTGCAAAGGCTTTTTCAATTCTTTCCAATTTTTTTTTTCGTAAAAGAAGCTCTTTGCCAAATTCTGAATAATAAACTAATTGTTCTTTAGGTTTAAATACTTCACTTATTGATTTATCCTTATAAGAAATATTGTGTGTTAACCATGTAAATGCTGCTCTTAAGCGAAGGCTATCTTTATCAAAGTCGTTTGAGATTCTTACTCCTAAATGATTTATACTCTTAAACTCAGGATAGTTCCTAACTTTATTGTCTATAAAATCATAGTTTTGAGCCCAGCTGTTAAGGCTAAAAAGCACTAATAAAATGAACAAAAATTTGGACATAATAATTATTTCTATTTAAAGATATGAATCCTGCTGAAGACTACATATTTAATCAATCAGAACCTTACAGAAGTATGATGATGCACTTGCAAATGATTATTGAACGTACCGTTCCAGAGGCCCAGTTGCTATACAAATTTAAAATACCCTATTATTACATCAATGGAATACCATTTTGCTACTGTTCACGTAGCAAGAACTATATAGACTTGGGATTTGCAAAAGGGCAATATTTAACTGTATTCCCAGAACATTTGGTTACTGCCAATAGAAAAGTCATTAAGTCACTACGGTATTATGACCTCACAGATATAGATGATGTTGTTTTAGTGGCTATACTAAGGGATGCCCGCGCTGTTCAGAATTAATTACGATTTCTTTTTTAATACAATAATCGAGTTGTTTTGTACTGCGGTAACATCCACAAACAAGTCTCTAAGCATTTGATAGTATTCAGTAAGATAATGGGTTTTATTTAAGGATAAATTAAATTGAACTATAATGTTGTTATCTGTCAATGTGGTATTAAACTTTAAAGTTCCCATGTTTTGCGACAGTTCTTTTGTGACTTTTTCTGGAAGTTGATCAATCATATATCCTTCTGGAACCTCAATACGTAGGCTATAAACATAGGTTCTTTTAAATCCAAAATCTATTGGATAATGGCGTTCTTCTAAAAGGAATGGATTCTTTTCGAAAAACTTTACAATAAAAGGGTCAAAATAAATAGCATCATTGTCCACAACATCCTCTATTTCTATACCTAGTTTTTCGAAAACTTTTCTTTTGTTACTTTTTTCTTTAATTTGTTCATAAGAGGTAATATAGAGGTCACCAGAACTCTGATTTTCAATAGCTTCTAAATACTCCTCTTCTGTTTTAGTGCTAATGTCCTTTCTTTTAAAAATGGCATTGTATCCAGTATTTAAATTATCTATAATACCTATTGCCTTTTGGTTTTCTAAATCAAATGTCACCTTTCCTCTAACTATTTTTTTGTTATTTCTACTTGGAATGATATCGTACCAGTAGCTTTCATTTTTAAAATCCATTACCCTTCCCTTGTAGTTTAAACATTTATAGGGAAGCATACCAAATGGGTTAAAATTATCCGTAGCATCTAATAAATAATCTTTGCCATTTATGGTGGCTTTAGCAACTACATAATTAAAGTCGCTCATAACGGGATGGTTCGTTTTTGCAAGACCATGACCTCTAGTGGACAACATCATTAAATTGGTCTTAATGTTGGCAGAATTCAACAGATTAATTAAGGACATATTTATTTCACTGATATTGCCTTTTTTCTCTTCGAATGCTTTTTTAACCCTATTATTAGTATATAGGCCATATTCGCCATTCCAAGTATAGTGGTTTTGTATAAAGGCAAATATATTTTTGGCTTTTTTTAGCTCATCTGGTTCTGTAAGCAAATTTTCAGGTACATTTTTTTCAAAAAAACCTTTTTTAGTCAATTGACTTCCAATATCCTTATCTGATCTAAATTCTTTATCAACATCTCTCCAAGTTTTTGCATATTTATCAGTGGTGCCATTAAAACGTTTGTATTCAGATAATTCAAATTCCAAATGGGAGATATAATTATTTCTGGAAAGCATATAATCTTCTTCTTCTATAAATGCAGGTATATCCTTCATGACGTACTTAAGGACTTCACAATCTGCTCTTTGCACCATTCCATCTATACGAAAGCATTCTTTTTGTATGGTAGCTTCATTGGTGGCTAATTTCAAATGTCCAATTAAGTCCCTGTTGTATATATAATTACCAGGGATTTTAGCATTGAATTCACTATAAAGTTTTGGGATATCAGATTGAAATTCCCAGCCTTTAAAATTGAAGTAATAAGGGGAAATCATTTGATATTCGTATTCTATAATGCTTCCTTTCTGGAGGTCAGGAAAAGTAAACGAGGTTTCCTTTCGTCTTTCCGTAATGTCTTTAGTGTAGATATTATCTGGCAATACATGTATTTTTTGACTCCCATTATGGGTCATGGCCTTTAATCCACTAATAATTTCTGTGGATGTGCCATTATGGTAAAAAGGAATTGCCACGGTGCCATGGTCAAATCCCTTTTCATCTAAAATTTTGATTTTAACATGATACTCCTTTATCAATCTAATTCTATCCTTAACGACTTTAAAATAATTGTCTCCTCTTTCATAAAGAACAACCGCATAGGCTTCTTTATCTTCTTCATAGGTATTGAATGTTTTTTCATTATTAGTCAGTTGACCATAAGGATGTCCTTTTTGGGCAAGTGATGTGAATATTGCAAAAAGGAATAGGATGCTACTTAGAATAATATTTTTCATAATATTTTGGTTGAACAATACATGAAAAACGAAAAACGAAAAATAAAATTACAATTGGTTGATTGTTTTTCTGATTGCCACTAAATTTACCAATAATTTTTCTAAATAATTTAGATGCAGCATATTGGCACCATCACTTTTTGCAATTGATGGATCAAAATGGGTTTCTATAAAAAGGCCATCAACCCCTGTTGCAATTCCGGCTCTTGCAATGGTTTCTATCATGTCTGGGCGACCACCAGTGACTCCAGTACTTTGGTTGGGTTGCTGTAACGAATGTGTCACATCCAATACAACAGGTGCGTAGGCCTTCATTTCAGGAATGCCTCTAAAATCTACAATCATATCTTGATAGCCAAACATGGTCCCACGATCCGTAATCCATGCTTTTTCACTACCACTATCTTTTACTTTTTGAACCGCATGTTGCATTGCAGACGGACTCATAAATTGCCCTTTTTTTAAATTCACAACTTTTCCTGTTTTGGCAGCAGCAACCACTAAATCTGTTTGTCGCACTAAAAAAGCAGGTATTTGCAAGACATCTACAAATTCGGCAGCCTTTTCGGCATCAGATATCTCATGGATATCAGTTACTGTAGGCACATCAAAAGTTTCGGAAACTTTACGTAATATCTTTAATGCTTTTTCATCTCCAATACCAGTAAAACTATCAATTCTACTTCTATTGGCTTTTTTAAAACTGCCCTTAAAAACATAAGGGATTTTCAATTTATCAGTAACGGTTACAACTTTTTCGGCAATTCTGAGTGCCATATCCTCGCCTTCAATGGCACATGGCCCGCAAAGAAGAAAAAAGTTGTTGCTATTTATATGCTTTAATTTTGGAATTTGGTCAAGTTTCATGAAAAAAGAATTATGTGTACAAAGATACTGGTTTTTAGCACGTTTCGTTATCTGCTAAACTCCCTCAATATCAATGAGATAAAAATAGTGTAACTTTATATTGAGATGAGAAAAATAGAAGTATCTTTGCAGGCTTAAAATAAAAATGAATGTCCAATACTAAGAACATTGCTATTATAGCACACGTAGATCACGGTAAGACAACATTGGTAGATAAAATCATGTACCAGTGCAGTTTGTTTCGTGAAAATGAAAATACAGGAGACCTAATCTTGGATAATAATGATTTGGAACGTGAAAGAGGAATTACAATTACCTCAAAAAATGTTTCTGTAGTTTATAGGGACACTAAAATTAATATCATAGATACTCCTGGTCACGCCGATTTTGGTGGTGAAGTGGAGCGTGTATTGAATATGGCTGATGGTGTACTATTATTGGTAGATGCTTTTGAAGGGCCTATGCCACAAACACGTTTTGTGTTGCAAAAGGCTATTGATTTAGGTTTAAAGCCTTGTGTGGTTATCAATAAGGTAGATAAAGAAAACTGTACTCCTGAAGAAGTTCATGAAAAAGTGTTCGATTTAATGTTTGAATTGGGTGCTGAAGAATGGCAATTAGATTTTCCTGTAGTATATGGTTCTGCAAAGAACAACTGGATGGGTGAAGATTGGAAAGTTCCAACAGATTCTATTGAGCCTTTATTGGATATGGTTATTGAACATATTCCAACTTTTGAACCACAAGAAGGGAATACGCAAATGTTGATTACCTCCTTGGATTTTTCATCCTTTACTGGCCGTATTGCAATTGGAAGATTGCAAAGAGGCTCTTTAAAAGATGGGCAACAAATTTCTTTGATGAAGAGAGATGGTAGCATTGTTAAATCTAAAGTGAAGGAATTATTCATATTTGAAGGACTGGGAAGGAAAAAAGTAACAGAGGTCGAAACTGGAGATATTTGTGCTATTGTTGGATTAGAAGGTTTTGAGATTGGGGATACAATTGCGGATTTAGAAAACCCGGAAGCTTTGAAAACCATTGCAATAGATGAGCCTACCATGAGTATGTTGTTCACTATAAATGATAGCCCGTTTTTTGGTCAAGATGGTAAGTTTGTTACCTCTAGGCATATAAAGGAAAGGCTGGAAAAAGAATTGGAAAAAAACCTTGCTCTTAAGCTAGAGAGTACAGATAGTGCAGATAAGTTTATTGTCTTTGGAAGAGGGGTATTACATCTTTCTGTATTGATAGAAACGATGCGTAGGGAAGGATACGAACTTCAGATTGGTCAGCCACAAGTTATTATCAAAGAGGTTGATGGAGTAAAATGTGAACCTATTGAGCAATTAACTATAGATTTACCTGAGGAAGTATCTGGTAGAGCTGTAGAAATGGTTTCGATACGTAAAGGTGAAATGACCAGTATGGAAGCCAAAGGAAATCGCATGTTGTGTGAGTTCTTGATTCCGTCTAGAGGTATTATTGGCCTTCGTAATCAACTATTGACAGCTACAGCTGGTGAGGCTATTATGGCTCACAGATTTTTGGAGTATCAACCATTGAAAGGAAATATTCCACAAAGACAGAATGGTTCTTTGGTATCTATGGAAAGAGGAAAAGCTATTCCTTATTCTATTGATAAATTACAGGATAGAGGTAAATTCTTTGTTGATCCAGGAGAGGATATATATGAAGGTCAGGTAATTGGCGAAAATTCTAGGGGAGATGATATGACCGTTAATATTACCAAAACCAAAAAAATGTCCAATGTACGTTCATCAGGAGCTGATGATAAGGCAAAAATTGTACCGGCAATTAAATTTTCTTTGGAAGAGGCATTGGAGTATATTCAGAAAGATGAGTATGTAGAAGTTACTCCAAAACACTTACGTTTGCGAAAAATTTATTTAACTGAAGTAGATCGTAAGCGTAACAAAATAATATAAAACAAATAACATTTTTAATATAGACAAACCCTAAGTGAAAGCTTGGGGTTTTGTTTTGTTACATGCTATTAAACCTTCTTGGGTCTTCAAGGCCATATGGAATTATGCTGATCATACATATAATAGTACACTATGAAAAAATAATAAGTTATTTCACCGCGGCAGCCGCAGCACCAATAATTCCCGCTTGGTTGCGTAAATTGGCTTGTATTACAGTTGTTTCTATGTCTATATAGCCTTTAAATTTATCCCAATGCTTAGATGTCCCACCACCAACGATAATCAAATCTGGAGCAATAATAAGCTCCAATAGAGTTAGAAATTTATTAAAACGTTTTCCCCATTCTGCATAATCCAAATTTTCACGTTCCTTGGCAGAAGCCGCTGCCCATAACTCAATTTTTTTATGTTTTTTATAAGGAATTTGCCCCAACTCAAAATTGGGCAATAATCTACCATCTAAAAATGCACCACTACCTAAACCGGTGCCAATGGTAATCATAACTACTAATCCTTTTTTATTTTTGCCCACGCCAAAATTCATAGACGCAAAACCAGCAGCATCAGCGTCGTTTACAACAGTTACAGGGAGACCAGTTGTTTTACTAAAAAGTTCGGACACATTTACGTTCAACCATTTTTTGTGCAAATTTCCTGATGATTTGCATACACCATTTTTAATGACCGTGGGAAAACCACAACCAACAGGACCATTATAGTTAAAGTGCTTTACAATTTGTGCAACCACTTCTGCCATTTCATTAGGCTTCCTAGATATGGGAGTAGGTATGCGGAAACGTTCTGTTGTCATTTCACCAGTTTCCATGTTTACAAGAGCTCCTTTTATGCCAGAGCCGCCAATATCAATACCAAGAACTTCCATTTATTTGTTTTGCGGTTATGAGGAGCAAAAGTAACAAAAACTTTTTGTGGGAAAGGACGACTTTTATAGAAGTTCACCTTTTTTATACAAGTAATCAAAAATAAGTCTATCCACTTCTGAAACCTTTTCTAAGTCTTTGTAGTTAAGCCAAACCACTTCTGCTATTTCAGAATCAGGAATCAAGGTTCCTTGATAGGTTGCATAGTAGCATATCATTCTAACAAAAACACCAGGTTTGTGGCTGTCTGCCTGTGCTTCAAAAACACGCATGAATTTTAACGAAGGAATATCTAAAACAACACTTAATTCTTCTTTTATTTCTCTAAAAAGTGCTTGGAGATCTGTTTCTTCTAGTGCTCTTTTCCCTCCTGGAATATAATATTTTTTCCGTCCCTTACTCCTTGTGCTTAGGATTTTACCATCTACAATATGTATCCAAGCCAACTTATCAATTAGTTGTTCCGATGGTTCGATATAATAATCTATAGAATTTAAGGAATGATCACGTTCTATTGTATTAAGGGTTTTGTCAATAAATTTTCCAAAACCAGTTAAGGTGTTTAATTTGTTGTTTCTCCCTAAAGCACTTGAAATTGTTTCATCCCTATTGCCGAATTTGTAACCGTTCCTCTTAATCCAAACAGAATTTAGCAAATGTTGCATCAACACATTACCTAGTTGATCTATTGAAATCGTAATTTTTAAAAGATACGCGCCAACTCCAGAGAACCCTTTTGTGAAAAGGGAGTAAAAAACCCCATATATAAAGCCTAAAGAACCAGTGATAACTATAAGAATTATAGAAATAAAAAAGAGTAAGAGTCCTATAAAAGGGTTTGTTTTTTTACTGGGTTGGTAGACCTGTTTTTTTATGGTCATACTGCTTTCTGAATCACTTCAAAGACTTTACTGCCATCACATTTAAGCGTTTTGGAGGGATATTTTAGAATAAGAGCATAATCATGAGTGGCCATAAGAATAGTCTTTCCTTTTTTATTGATGTCCTGCAGTACTTTCATTACTTCCACACTGGTTTGTGGATCTAAGTTTCCTGTTGGCTCATCTGCCAGAATTAATTCAGGGTCATTTAACAAAGCTCTTGCAATGGCCACACGTTGTTGTTCTCCACCAGAAATTTCATGAGGAAATTTAAAACCTTTGGTCTTCATTCCTACCTTACTTAAAACCTCTTCTGTTTTAAGCTTCATTTTAGCCACGTCTTTCCATCCCGTAGCTTTTAAAACAAAAAGAAGATTGTTGTTGACGTTTCGATCTGGCAATAATTTAAAATCCTGAAATACGATACCTAATTTACGTCTTAGATATGGAATATCACTTTCTTTAAGTGTTTTAAGATTAAAATCTACAATTGAGCCGGTTCCCTGTTTTAACGGTAAGTCACCATAGAGGGTTTTCATAAAACTACTTTTTCCACTACCGGTTTTTCCGATGAGGTATACAAACTCCCCTTTGTTGACTTCCAAAGTAATATCGTTCAATACTAGGTTTTCTTTTTGGAAAACAGCGACTTTGTCTAATTTTAAGATGCTTTCGGACATGTGATATATTATCTCAATTTAATTTTAGGGTTTATAAAGATGAACAACTTATTTTACCCAAAAAATATTATTGTCATAAAAGTAATAAGTTCACAAGGAAAATGGAGCAAGTAGCTGCAAAAATCTTTATCTTTTCGATAAAAACATACTTAGGTAGAATATTTGACGTTATGGGTAATATTATCGGTAATTCTAATAGTTAGAGAACGCTATGCAAAAAAAAATCACCGCTCTACTTCCCATTTTTATGGGAATGTTCCTATGGAGCACCTCTCAAGAAACAAAAATTTACACACACAGTGATAAGGAGTATCAAGATGCTCTAGTGTTATATAACAATCAGCAATACCAAGCTGCTCAGACCATTTTTGAGAAAGTTAAAACCACAACCAAAGACATAGAAACTGAGGCCAATAGTGCATACTATATGGCTAATGCAGCTATACGATTAAATCAGCTGGGGGCAGATAGGCTAATGGAGGGTTTTGTAGAGCGTTATCCTACCTCTACTAAAAGAAATTCGGCTTTTATAGATGTAGCGGACTATTATTTTGAGACAGGGAAATACCCACACGCCTTGAAATGGTACAAAAAAGTTGACCAGAGTGCTATGTCCAGAAAGGATAAGGAACGTTTTAACTTTAATAACGGTTACGCCTTGTTTTCTTCTAAAAAACCGAAAGATGCGGAGCGATACTTGAGCAAAGTAGCTAATTCACCAACATATGGTTCACAAGCAAAATACTATTTAGGATATATTGCCTATCAGCAAGATGATTACGAAGCTGCAAATGAGCGTTTTGATGAAATTACGGACCAAGATTTGTTGGAGGAAAAACTATCTTACTTCCAAGCGGATATGAATTTTAAACTGGGCAATTTTGATGAAGCCATTGCCTTAGCAAAAAAACAGTTGCCAAAATCTGATAGGAGGGAAGTATCAGAGCTTAATAAAATTATTGGAGAAAGCTATTTTAATTTAGAACAGTATGCAAATGCCATTCCATATTTGGAAGCGTATAAGGGTAGAAGAGGTAAATGGAATAATACGGATTACTATTTGTTAGGGTATTGTTACTACAAACAAGGTGATTTTGCCAATGCCATTCAGCAATTCAATAAGATTATAGGAGGTACAAATAGTGTTTCCCAAAACGCTTATTACCATTTAGCGGAATGTTATTTAAAATTGAATAAAAAGCAAGAGGCCTTAAATGCCTTTAGGAATGCTTCGCAAATGGATTTTAGCCCAGAAATAGAGAAAGATGCCTATCTAAATTATGCCAGATTGAGTTATGAGATTGGCAACGCATATGAGCCAGTACCACAAGTGCTCTCTAACTACTTGAAACAATATCCTAAAGATGCGCATCAGAATGAGATGCAAGAACTATTGGTGGATTCTTATATCACTTCCAAAAATTTTGAGGGGGCGATGACCTTGCTAGAAGAGAATAAAAACTATGCTAGTAAAACAACCTATCAAAAAGTGGCTTTCTATCGTGGTGTGGAATTGTTCTTGGATACCAATTATGAAGCCGCCATTACTGTTTTTACTAAGTCCTTGAAAAATGCAGAAGACAGTATGTTTGAAGCAAGAGCAAACTATTGGAAGGCGGAATCCGCTTATAGATTGAACAGGTTTGATGAAGCTTTGGTTTCTTTTGTGCAATTTCAGAAAAACCCAACGGCATCCACAACTGAAGAATTTAAAGAATTGGATTATAATTTGGGATACAGCTATTTTAAGATGAAGGATTATGGCAGTGCCATTACCTATTTTACAAGTTTTTCCAGTTCTGGTGAAGATGACGAAAAATTGAACGATAGTTATTTGCGTTTAGGAGATAGTCATTTTGTAAGCAGTAAATATTGGCCAGCTATAGAAGCGTATAATAAAGCTTTGGCTATGAATGGGGCAGAACGAGATTATGCGGCCTTCCAAAAGGCAATAAGCTATGGTTTTGTGGATCGGAATGCTAGAAAAATAGAAGAACTCAATCTTTTCGTATCCAGGTTTACAAACTCAACCCTAAAGGATGATGCGTTGTTTGAGCTAGGGAATTCATATATAAAGGCAGGTAATGAAGGTGAAGGTATGCAGGCTTATGATAGATTGATAAGAGAATATAAAGGGAGTTCTTTGGCTCCACAAGGATTAATGCGACAAGGATTAGTTCATTATAATGCCAATAGGAATGAGGAGGCATTGACAAAGTTTAAGACCGTTGTGAGAGATTATGCCAACACCCAAGAAGCCGTACAAGCAGTTGCTACTGCAAAATTAATATATGTAGACCTAGGAAGGGTGAATGAATATGGAGATTGGGTAAGAGGATTGGATTTTGTTGAGGTGACCGATGCCGAACTGGACAATGCCACTTTTGAATCTGCCGATAAACAATTTGTGGAAGGTCATCAAGACGCAGCGATTAAAGGGTATGAAAACTACATCAAACAATTTCCTAATGGATTACATACGTTACAAGTGAACTTTAATTTGGCACAGCTCTATTTTGGAAAAGAACAGCGTGATAAGGCACTTCCTTTTTATCAAACTGTTGCAAATAGAGGCGCTAGTGAATATCAAGAACAGGCATTGACAAGGGTTTGTGAAATATATATTGGTAAAAAAAATTATGTCTCAGCGATTCCGTTCTTGGAACGCTTGGAAAATACAGCTGAGATTCAGCAGAATATCACTTTTGCCCAATCTAACTTAATGAAAGGGTATTATGGCCAAAAGAATTATGCCAGCACCATAAGTTATGCTGAGAAAGTATTGGGGTCACCAAAAATTGATAATCGTATTAAGAGTGATGCGCATACCATGATAGCCCGTTCTGCTATACAGACCAATAATGAGAACCGTGCAGAAAGTGCTTATCAGGAAGTACAAAAAATTGCAACTGGAGAATTGGCTGCTGAGGCCTGGTATTATGATGCTTATTTTAAAAATAAGTCGGGTACTCATGAGTCTTCCAATACATCAGTACAAAAATTAGCCAAAGATTATGCCACCTACAAGGAATGGGGAGGAAAAGGGCTGGTTGTTATGGCAAAAAATTTCTATGCTTTGGGAGATGCTTTCCAAGCAACATATATTCTGGAAAGTGTCATCTCTAATTTTGCCCAATATGAAGAAATTGTAGCTGAAGCTCAGGGCGAATTGACCATTATTAAAACCAAGGAATCAGAAAGTAATTCATCAGTTAACCCTAACGGGAACTAAATCAAACGGACACATGATGCAGAAGAGAATAGTAATAGGGGTATTTTTTATGGGCTTGTTTGGCTGTGTTCAGGCTCAAGAAGTTGAAAATATTGGAACAGAAACTGTTACCGTAATAAAACCGTATTCGCCAACAATATCAGATGCCTTTAAGGTAAGGTCTACCCCCAACCTTAACGATTCTATTGTGCTTCAGAAGAAGGAGATTGAGTATCATATTTTTTCGGTCCCTGTAGCTTCAACATTTACACCAGCAAAGGGTAAGGCTGCCAATGTAGAGAAAACACCACCACCTACATTGTTTAATTCCTATGCATCAGTTGGATTAGGAAATTTTAATAATGCCCTAGTGGATTTTTATACCAGCAGAAGTTTTAATAGGGGAGAAGATTTGTTGGACGTTGGTTTTAATCATCATTCATCAAGAGGAACAATAGATGGCACCGCTTTGGACAATATATTTTATAATACCAAACTCAATGCTTCCTATGCAAAAAAAGATAGGGACTATGATTGGGGTGTAAATCTTGGGCTGCAACACCAATTGTACAATTGGTATGGAATTCCTGATGGAGCTTTTGATGAGGCAACTATTACGAGTATAGATGAGCGTCAAAACTATTATAAGGCACAGCTAGGGGCACATATTAATATGGAAGACTCTTTTTTTAAAAGTGGGGAAATACTGCTAAGACGATTTTGGGATGCGGTGGAATCTGGTGAAAATAGAATTGTGTTATCACCAACAATAGAGTTGCCGCTTACTGAGGAATTGGTGACCATAAATACCAAGTTGGACTATGTTGGCGGAACCTTTAAAAATGCCAGTCTTAATAATACTACTAATATCGGTGAAATAGATTATGGATATTTTCAAGTGAGTGTAAATCCAAGCCTTTTGATTCTTAGAGATGACCTTACCTTGAATTTAGGCGCTAATTTCGTTTATGGAATGAACATAGAGAATAGTGACAGTGATTTTTATATTTATCCTGCTGTAACGGCCTCGTACCGTCTACTGGATGATAACGTAATTGCTTACGGTGGTATTGAGGGGGAGTTGAAACAGAATTCCTATTATAGTTTTGTAGAAGAAAATCCTTATGTGTCACCAACACTGACCATTATGCCTACAGACCAGCAGTATGAAGGATATATTGGGTTAAAAGGACAATTATTTTCCAATGTAAGCTATAATATAAAAGGATCCTACATGGCAGAAAACAGAAAGTCATTGTTCAAATTAAACCCTACCAATCTTTTTAGGAATGATGAAAAAGGATACTATTACGGCAACTCTTTTGAAGTGTTTTATGATGATGTAAAAACTTTGGGCATTTTTGGAGAACTGAATGTGGATGTGAATAGAAATTTTTCATTGGGAACAAATGTTGAGGTGTACGATTATGATACAGAAACTGATAACCCGGCATGGAACTTACCCAGTTTAAAAGCATCTCTTTTTATGGATTACCAGATTGGGAAGCAATGGTATATGGGAGCTAATTTGTTCTTTGTGGATCAAAGAGATGATGTAAGCTCACAAGCGGTTCAAAATATCATTCCGGCAAATTTTCCCGCTGCTCTCGTAAGTTTAGACAGTTATTTTGATGCCAATGCGCATATAGGCTATCGGTTTAACGAGCAATTATCTGTTTTTGCCAAAGCTGCTAATATTGCCAATAACAATTACAATCGTTGGTCTAATTACCCAGTACAAGGGTTCCAAATATTAGGAGGGGTTACCTATAAGTTCGATTTTTAATAATCTGAATACGCAGTAGGATACAGCAGCATTATATCTGCATGGGATACATTGTTTTGGTATTTAGGCATCGATGAAATTTCTTTCCATTTTGGAGCGTTCCTAAACAAATCCCAATTGGCATCCCTAACTTCTTGGTTCTCATGCGTGGTCATGTATATCAGATTTGGCATTTTAGGTCCAGAAATAACATCGGCATAAAAAACAGCATTGAATTCCAAATCATCAAACAGCTTTACTTCACCGCCCTCATTGAACATATGCACTTTATTTCTATAAATGGCTTCCGTGGCAGATTCATAACTTCTTAGTTCATAAACCCGATCTTCTCTGGGACCGGAAAGAGGTGAAGGCTTCATATTGGGCATGTCATCAAAGGCTTCCATTAAAACAGATTCAATCCGCGCATAGGGAGGGTTGTCATACGTAGCTTTTAGATATTCTTTTCCAGCTTCAAGATATGTTTTGTCTTTGCTAAGTTCATATTCCAAGGATTTAAATACTTCTATTACTGGTGATGGAATAAGAAGTATGATTTTCTTAGGTGTTTCCTTGTCTTCAATTCCTCTGTATTTAAATACACCAACATTAGTTATTCCTAGTTTTTTTAAAGCAGGTAAATAGGCATTCTCCAGATAATCATCGGTAGTGGCTATTTGCTCATCGGTATCAAAAGAGTATGTTTTTAATTGATAAAACTCATTACGCTGCGCTTCAGTAGTAGTCGTTATCATTAATGCAAGTGTGAACAGAATAACGGGGCATAAATTTTGAAAATTGAACTTCATCAGAATTGAATTTAAATTATACCCAAACTTAATCAAGTTGTTTCATAAATCCTATTGATACAAGTATTATGAAGTTTTTTTAACTCCATTTATGAACGTTTAAATATGAGGAACTTATTAGGTTTTATTTTTTTGAAATTGCTAAAACGCATTATAACAATAAAATAGACGGTGTATTGTATAATAATAAAAATGATACATACGTTCTGGTATTGAAGATATTAGAAAAAGATTATAGAATTAAAGAAATATTCTTGGGTAAAAAATACATTGTATTAATTTTCGTTTTCATTTCTCCAATTTTTATTTTTGGTCAGAACCTGGTTAAAAATCCTAGTTTTGAACTTCATAATAATTGCCCAGAAGAAATGGGCAATCTATCTCATGATGTAAAAAGCTGGTCGGTTTCATCTCTTGGAACTACGGATTATTTTAACACCTGTAGTAATTCTATGGGGGTGCCCAATAATTTTAATGGTTCTCAAGAAGTGAAGTTTGGAGAGGGTTATGTAGGTCTATATATGTACGCACCTAATGACTATAGGGAATATTTACAGGCAGAGCTCTTAGGAACTTTAAAAAAAGGATACGTATATACGGTGTCTTTTTACATTAGCTTATCGGATAAATCTAATTTTGCCATTAAGGATTTTGAAGTTCTTTTTTCTGAGAAAAGGGTAGTGGAGGCTACTAAGGGGCCATTAACAAGACTAGTAAATAAGAGTAAAAAATCTAATTCATATACTTTTGTAAGGAAATCCAGCTCCGGATTTTATCAGAATAAATTAGATTGGACCTTGATTTCTGCAGAATTTGTAGCAAAAGGCACAGAGAATTTTATTACACTGGGAAATTTTAAAAATAATTCATTGACCAGATTACATGAGAAAAAGAATGGAAGTGGTAGAAAAGCCGCTTATTACTATCTGGATATGGTATCGGTCTCAATTAATGAACAGACGCCTATATATGAAGCGTATAAATTGAATAAAGTGTATGTTTTTAACGATGTGGAATTTATTACAGATAAATATAATCTTCAAAAAAAATACAGTGAAAGTTTACAGAACTTGTATAAAAGATTAAATGAAGATTCCTCCCTATTTGTGAGCATATTTGCCCATACGGATAATAGGGGGGGAGAACAGTACAATCAGAAACTTTCTGATAACAGGGCAAAAGAAGTCGCATATTATTTAAAAGGCAAAGGAATTTCTTTACGGAGAATTAGCTGGAAAGGGAAAGGAAATCGTTATCCGGTTGCTACAAATGCAACAAAAGTTGGCAGGCAAAAAAACCGCAGAGCCGAATTTGTTATAACAAAGGGAGGTCCAAGTAAAAAATACGACAATAGTACATTGTCAGAAACTGTGTTTGAGGACAATAATTAAGAGTAGAAACTGCTATCTCTAGATGTCCTATTTTTATAGAACCAATAGTTTTTAATATATGAAGACTCTTATTAACAATATGAAAAGAGGTATAATAATTAAACTACTGTGTCTTTTTCAGTGCTTGTTGGTTGTGGGGCAAAATCTAGTAAAAAACCCCAGTTTTGAAGATTATGTTGAATGCCCTAAAAGTATGGGAAATTTTGATGTTGACGTTCGTTACTGGTCTTCTCCAACAGCTGGTAGTACGGATTATTTTAACACTTGTAGTACCATTATGGGTGCGCCAAAAAATTTTAATGGGAGTCAGATGGCTGATTTTGGTCAGGGATACATTGGGCTTTATATGCACGCACCGGGCGAATACAGGGAATACATCCAATCCGAGTTGAAAACAACTTTGATAAAAGGGGAGAAATATACCATTTCCTTTTATATAAGTTGGGCAGATGAATCAGATATGGCTATAAGAGATTTTGGGTTGCTGTTTTCAGAGAAAAAGATACAGTTGCCTACAAAGACGGTGCTCTCTGGTCAACAACGCTATAAAATTAAAGACAATGCATATCATATGATAGCTATAGAAAATGCCACTTTCTATAATGATAAGGACACATGGACATTGGTCACTACAGAAATGGTAGCTAAAGGCACAGAGAATTTTCTAATTTTGGGAAACTATAAGGACAATGCCGCGACCAGACGACATAAAATTGGTAGAAAAGTTAAAAAAGGAGCTTATTATTATGTGGATTTAGTTTCCGTACTACCCAAAAACCCCAATAAGATAAGTGCTACTTTGGAATTGAACAAGACTAATGTATTTGAAAAGGTATTGTTTCAGTTTGATAAATACAAGCTCCAAGAAACTGCGAAGTTGAGTTTACAAAAATTGTATAATGAAATAAAGCATGATGAAACTTTGTACATTACCATTCATGGGCACACGGATAGTCAAGGGACCAAAAGACATAACCAAAGACTTTCCAACAATCGTGCAAAAGCTGTGGGCCATTATTTAATAGCTTTAGGAATGCATAAAGATCAAGTGAATTGGCAAGGCCATGGAGGGGAAGAACCAGTTGCTGAAAATGACTCTGAGGAAGGGAGACAATTAAATCGCCGTGCAGCGTTTGTCATTACAAAAAGGAACTAGTTCAAAAATTGGTTGTCATTTAAAAGAAGGCTAGAATCCATAACCCCGAGATGGTCTTCTCCTCCATCAGTAAAAAAAATCCTTAAATTGCTGTATCAATTAAAATCAATATCATAGAAACACATACAGCTCCTTTACAAAAAACCCCAATTCGTTTGCAAGAATATGCTGTGGGCATTTTTACCACTATTGCAACCAAATCGGCCCTAAAGAAAGCCATAAAAAAGAAATGTCTTTTTGTGGATGGAAAGCTAGCCACTACAGCTACATTTATCAATGGGTATGAGGTTATTTCTTATTACCCAGCTTTAGAAGCGAATCGCTCGACTTCACAGAAGGCAGCAAGAAAGTTATTGCTCAATTTAGAAATAGTGTATGAGGATGATTATTTGGCCATCATCAACAAACCAGCTGGAATTCTAAGTAGTGGCAATGCTTTTAAAACAGTTGCTAACGCCTTAGAACAAAATCTTAAAAAAAGTAAGCAAGTTGATGCCGTGCAGCCACAACCAGTACATCGTTTGGATTACCCCACAACAGGTCTTCTAATGGTTGGGAAGACTGCGGCCAGCATTTTGGCTTTAAATAAATTGTTTGAAGGCAAAAAAATCAAAAAAACCTATGTTGCAGTGACCATTGGTGCTATGCAAAGAAAGGGGGTTATTGATTTTTCTGTGGAGGGTAAAGAGGCCATCTCGTTTTATATAGTTCTTAAAACAGTTGTCTCTAAGCGGTTTCAGCACTTAAATTTGGTGCAATTATCCCCAAAAACAGGAAGGAGGCACCAGTTACGAAAACACTTGACGGCCTTGGGAAATCCTGTTCTAGGGGATGCGACATATTGTATTTCCGACTTAATTTTGAAAGGAAAAGGATTATACCTTCATGCCTTTTCATTGGAATTTATACATCCTTTTACTCAGGAAAAAATGCATGTGGAAAAAGAATTACCACTTAGGTTTTCTAAGTTGTTTGATTAATAAACTGTGTGGATTCACTGGAAGCCCTACTTCATGTAATTTCAGGTTTAATTCGTAGTAACAATTCTTAAAAAACGGTATGCTAAGAGTAATGTAGTAAGCCCATTCTACGACAAAATAGGAGTAGTTGTTTTCGTTTTACCGAAATCATAAGAAACATACGTGACCGCTTATTACTTTTCATTCAAAGATAGAAGCCTACTTCATTAATTTTATGATTCCTAAGGGAAAATAATCTTATAGAGCTGAAATGAAAGTTGCGATGTAAATTTTGTCCAGAAAGAATGAAAAAAGAAAAAAGGATGGCCCTTGTTTTATTTGTAATATATTTTTGTATGGCGTCTATGTTGTATTGTATGGAAAGGGGTTTCTTCATAGTTTGAAACGCATGGTATTAAAAATTAGTAAAAAAAAATTCAAAAGGAATTGTCAATTACATTATTATATCCTGTAAATATAAAACTGACCGTTTATTCATTTAACAATAACATTAAGGGTTTAAAAGGATATAATTGCACTGTTTTTTTTATAGTTAGGTTTGACAAAGGGGTTGGTTCTATAATCAATCCCTTTTATCATTTTATTATTGAGAAAATTTCTATTAAAACTGCCTTTAAAAGATGTTTTTATTACTGTAATAAACTAACTATGTATGAAAAAAATGTTATGTTAAATAGTAAATAAAAGTAACTGAAAAATTCCCCTGTCTGATTTGATATTTTACGTTAAAATGGCATGGTTTGTGTTTCAGTTGAAACTAAACAATAGTGATGATGAAAGTGGTAATATGATGAAGCAATATAATGAGGAATTTGGGAAGAAAATTTGTCGACTATTTTGTAAAAAAGAGGAATGTTCAAATTATAAATAAAGAATTTTTGTAGGAAAGATTGGACTATGGATTATATTAGTATATCTACGATGTATGAAGTTAAAATATTGCAAAATGAGTCGATTGTATATTTTGAAGCAAATGGAAAATATACAGTAAAACATTATTTAGAAAATGGTTTTTTGAAAAATATATGTTCCTCTAAAAATATAGGACTCTTTCAGGAACATCTACCTTCTCAGTTTTTAAGAGTGCACACTACATACATAATAAACCTGAAGTATATTTCTAGAATGGAAAAACGCCATTGTAATTATGAAATATTTTTATTGGGTACTCCTAGGACAATTCCTTTATCCAAACGAAGAAAGAAATATGTTATGGATATAATCCAATCTTTTTCTTAACGACCGCATATTACCTTGTGTCATTTATAGCTGTTTTTTTTTGTAATCTCGTATTGGTTAATTTTTAAAGAATTATTTAATGAACAAAAAGAACATTCATTTTATATTGTTGGGAAATTTAGAAAGTATGCAGGAGTTTGTTGTTTCTATTTTTCCTAATCAAGACATTACCTATAAAAAAAATGAAAACAATGTTTCTGTTTCTACATTACTAAAAAAAGTGGTGTATCAAAAAAAAATACTGATAATTGATTTGATTAATATTGTTGACTCGATAGAGTGCTGTCGAGACTTGTCAGAATTACTGGAGAATTCTAACACTGTAATTGTTGGAGTATATTCTTCTGAATTTCAGATATCTCCATTTTTTGAAACGTTCATGGAATATGAAAATTTTTATTTGTTAGATGAAAACGACAGTCGTTATATAATCCTGAAATGTTTTAAAAATGCTTATCACTCACTGTCAGAAGAAGTAGAAGGGGTAATGAAGACATCGAAAAAGACCCCAATATTTTCCAAAAAAAAAACCATTCATTTGCTTTCTTCTGATCAGGTAGTATATATCAAAAAGAATAACAGACATAGTATTGTATATAAGTACGGAAAAGATAAGTGTATTGAGTCAATCAAGGCCATTGATTTTTATGACTCAGCATGTGGAGGTAATTTTTTCCGCACACACAACAACTATGTTATTAACATAGATATGGTAGAGAATATTATAAAAAAAGATGGAGATTATTGTTTAATGAAAAACGGAGATACCGTTCCGATATCACAAAAATCATTGAACCTTTTTTTGAAAACAGTAAACGCACTGTAGGTTTTTCCTAAGAGTTTTTACATGGTTAATTAATGCCATTTTGTGAGAGTAATTCACAAAATGGCATTAGTTTTTATGAACCTAAAAAATGATTAATCGTAAAAATCTTCGGGTAGTTCATGGGCTGGAAGTAGTATGGGTAAAGAAAATTTAACCCTTGAAACACTCTCTTTGCTTCCATTATAGGAGCAAGGTATTATGTGTAGTGAAATCTTGTCTTTACCTTCTTCATTGATAGTAATAGATGCGTCTATTTCTATTTCTTGTGAACTATTATAATCATAGATACTTCCCTTTTTTGAAACCCCCATTGATTGATCTCTTGTTGGATTTATGATAGTCTTTATGTTCCTATCATTAATTTCTATTTGAGCTGCCTTTACTCCATGAATCACCTCTAAAACAACCTCTTTTATAAATTCTTTTAATTCCATAAATATTTATTTGTTATTTTTTTATTGCCAGTTGGTATACTTCTTTAAAAAAGCCTTTGTTGCTAATATAGTTTTGAACTTAAGAAAGGCGCTTTGAAACATGATTGCAATTATTTGAATAGCAGCTAAGAATGGATAAAATAGATTGCTTTTCTTCTCGATATATTTCCCACATCCCTCACAGAGTAAAGGAGGGGAGGATTTCATGCCTTTGGGAGCACCTTTTTTGCATACTTCAACCATTATTTTGTATTCATATCAGTTAAGAAATTTTTTGTATCACCTTATAGTAATAATCGTTTGTGTCGTTGAAACCGCGAAGTAGCGAAAAAAATGAATAAGGAGAAAAGCAGAAGTAATAAGTGGGTACCCTAACAGCTATAATGTAAAAAGAATAATGGTGTGGTCGTTGGTGCTGAAGCTTACAATTGGAAGTTTGTCGCGGTATTTTGGAAAGGCATATGGCACCAAGTATCACATTAAAACTCGGTGCCGTAGTTATGCCCATATTTGAACCCCAAACAATGTTCAAATAGAATCTTCACAAAGAAAGGGTTTAAGTTAATTTGATAGAGGGTAAAAGTAATAAGCGGTATGAGTATATTTTATTGAAAAGTGGATGAAATGATTTGGTAGGGTATAAATGTTATTCAAAAAGTAATACTTGGACTTGTTATTTTAACAGCCCAAATGGTTTCCCTTTTTCGGGTATGGCTTTACGATTATAGGTAGCATCAAATCTAGGGTCTGAAGTATATGGCATTCGTTCTTGTTTAATGACTTCAAGGCTTAAAAAATTAAATTCAGAAACTACTTTCCCTGTGATGCGGTATATGCCTTTTCCTCTAAAAGGATGCTTTTTGGCTACGGGAGGAAAGTGTACGGTATCAATCCAATGTCCTTTTTGATCTAGAAAAGTCCCAAAATACATATTGTCTCCTTTAGATGTTCTTGTTGTTTTAAGCGTAACTAAATACCCATAAATAACAAGGACTTTATTTATGTAAGAAGTAAAATCTGTGCATAATAGAGTACTTGTAGGGAGCTCTTGTAATAGCATAAAAGGATGATACAAGGTAAAATGCAATAATTCTAATTGATCAAACGCATTTTCTAAATCAGTAATAGAAAACTGGGGAAGGCTAAAGTTTTTGATATGTACTCTAAAAAGTTGTTGTTGTAATTCATTAATGGCGGTGTGATTGCATTTATAATGCGCTTCCCATAAAAGGCTTCGTTTGTCTTTTGTTGAAAATCGAAATGCATTGACACGGATAAGAATATCCAATTGCTCAATGCTAAGAGGTACGCGCTCCATAAAATCCTCTAAAGAGTTAAAAGGGGCTTGGGCACGGGTATTTATAATTTTAATAATGTTGCGTTTTTCTAACCCATGTAAGTGCTGAAACCCCAAATAAATATCTTTTCCTTTAATAGTAGTTTCAATAGCACTGTTAGCGATACAAGGGGCATGTATAGTTGCTCCCTTCATTTTAGCTTCATGTAAATATGTTTCTACACGATAAAATCCACCACCGTTATTAATGGTGGCCACCATATACTCTAGCGGGTAATAGCATTTTAAGAAAAGACTTTGGTATGATTCCACAGCATAAGAGGCGGAATGCCCTTTGGCAAAGGCATAACCAGCAAAACTCTCTATCTGCCTCCACACTTCAAATAGGACTTCATCTGTTTCTCCTTTTTCACGACAATTGGCAATAAACTTTTCTTTCACTGCTTGAAACTCCGCTCGGGATCTATACTTACCACTCATACCTCTACGTAAAACATCGGCCTCTCCTAAAGAAAGTCCAGCATAATGGTGGGCAACTTTGATGACATCTTCTTGATATACCATAACTCCATAAGTGTCTGGCATAATACTCCACAGTACTGGATGGGCTTGTTTTCTGCGTTCGGGATCCTTATGGCGTAGGATATATTCCCGCATCATGCCACTTTTGGCAACTCCTGGGCGTATAATAGAACTGGCAGCTACAAGGGTTAAATAATCGCTTACGCTTAATTTTTTCAATAGCATGCGCATGGCTGGAGATTCTACATAAAAACAACCTATGCATTCTGCCCTTGCTATCATTGCATTAATGTTGGGGTCCTTAAAAAAAGGTTTGGCATTATGAATGTTGGGCAATGTAACATTAGGCTGGTTTTCTCTAATAATGCCAATGGCATCTTTTATTTTACCCAACCCCCGCTGTCCTAAAATATCAAACTTATAGAGGCCTACATCCTCGGCAATATGCATATCAAACTGTACAGTAGGAAAGCCTTTAGGAGGCAAATGTGTTGCCGAAAAATAATGAATGGGTTTTTCGGAAATAAGAATACCGGCTGCATGAATGCTTAAGTAGTTGGGTCTGCCGTTTAAATAGGAGGCATAACGAAGCACTAGTTTTGCGATATCATCTAATTGATCAGAGAGGTATTTACCATCACTAAGCTTATCAATTTCATATTTGGGTAATCCAAACACTTTTCCCAATTCGCGCACAGCACCACTATGTTTAAAAGTCACATAAGAACCAAGTAATGCAGCCTGGCTATTGGTGCCAAAAGTTTTAAAAATAAAACTAGTAACATCTTCGCGGTCCCAAGTAGAAAAATCAATATCAAAATCTGGTGGACTAGAGCGGTATAAATTCATGAATCGTTCAAAATATAAATCCAGTTCAATAGGGTCTACATTTGTAATTTCCAATAAATAGGCAACAATACTATTGGCTCCACTGCCTCTTCCCACATGATAATAGTCTTTGGATTTTGCATACTGTATGATCTTCCAATTGATTAAAAAGAAACTTACAAATTGCTGTTTCTTGATCAATGTTAATTCTTTGTCTAAGCGTTTTTTAATGGTATTGGTTATCACATCATAGCGCATGGGTAATCCTAATTCACATAGCTGAACCAATTTTTTATAATCTTTCTCGGCTGTACCAAAAACGGATTTTAAATTTTGATTTTTTCTTTTTTTTGAAAAATCAAACGCAATACTACATTGAGTCAGTAGGCGTTTTGTATTGGCTATTATATGGGGGTAGTTTTCAAAAGCTTTTTCTAGAGTAGCCATGGGATGCATAATATCTGTTGGCTTGCCCTGTTGTTCTTCCGGGAGTTTGCTCAATAGCATATTGGTGTCTATGGCACGTAAAAGGCGGTGTGTATTAAAATCTCGTTTGTTGCGAAAAGTTAGGGTGTGGAGTAGTACCAATTTATCTGTAAGCTCACTTAATTTTGAGAAGTGAAGTTTGTTGATGTCCGCAAGCCCTACACCAATATATTCATGAGCTAAAAAGGAACTTTTTTCTAAAGTCAATAATTGCTCAAAAGGGTAAATGACTATGCTGTGTTTAAAAGAAGGGGCTGTTTCCGGAAAGGCTTTCTTTTGATGTAAATGTTCGGAAAGAAACCGATTTAATTCTAAAAAACCATCATTGTTTTGAGCTAAACAGACATATTTTTGTTGGGCATTGTTTCTAAAATCAATACCAATAATAGGAGTAATATTATATTCAGGAGCTTTTCTAATAAAATTTAAACAAGCTGAAGTATTATTGATATCGGTTAAAGAAAAATGGATGCAATTATTTTCTTGAGCCATTTGTAGGAGCTCAATTTCTGATATGGTGCCATAGCGTAAGCTATAATAGGAATGATTGTTCAGAAACATTTTCTCTAGATATATTACAATTACTACTGATGCCTATGTGCCAGTACAATTGGTGGTTCCCCATTAAAAGGGTTGGTAAAATTGCCAATAGTGCGAGACCCCTCTCCCATAGTTCCTGCTCGCATTATGCTACGGTCTCCATATTTGATACGGATGGTATCCATAGCTTTGTACAGATTTACAGTTTTCTTTTCATCATCAAATAAATTAATCTGGTATGTGCCTGCGGTTAGACTACTATAGCGAACTCCAACTAAGCGTATCAATACTCTCCTGTTGTATAGTTTTTCAAAAAGTTCTAGCACTATAGGAATCAAATGATGGTCTGCTGAGGTGTAGGGTATTTTAAGCTGTTTGGAATAGGTTTGAAAATCTGAATAACGAATTTTTACGGTAACACAAGAAGTAAGTTTCCCTCCTCTACGAAGTTGAAAAGCTAAATTTTCTGCCATTGCCGTAATGGTGGTTTTAAGCGTAGCAATGTTGGTAGTGTCTTTCCCATAGGTACGTTCACTGGAAATTGATTTGCGTTCATGGTATGCTATAATGGGGGAGTGGTCTACACCATTTGCGCGTTGCCATATTATCCGACCGTTTTTTCCAAAGACAGAGGTCATCATTTCCAATGGCATTTGTTGTACGGTATGCACGGTTTTGACGCCCATATTACAAAAATCCCTATAGGTTTTCTCCCCCACCATCGGGATCTTTTTAATGGAAAGTGGTGCTAAAAAGGCTTTCTCATAACCGGTATCAATTCTTAACTGATTATTGGGTTTGGCTTCATTAGTAGCAACCTTGGAAACGGTTTTGTTTATGGAAAGGCCAAAAGAAATGGGTAATCCTGATTCACGGATAATTTTATTTCTTAGTTCTGAAGCAAACTTATAGCAGCCAAAAAAGCGATCCATTCCAGTAAGGTCCACATAAAATTCATCCACACTGGATTTTTCTAGAATGGGCACTTCCCCTTGTAAAATTTCGGTTACCTGTTTTGAAAATTTAGTGTAGGTTCCTGCGTTACCCCGAATATAAATAGCATTGGGGCATAACTGCCTAGCCATTTTCATAGGCATTCCAGAATGTACCCCATAAGCACGGGTTTCATAACTGGCGGCACTTACCACACCGCGATTACCAGTGCCCCCTACAATTACGGGTTTGTGTTCTAACCTACTATCTAGCAAGCGTTCACAGGAAACGAAAAAGGTGTCTAAATCTAGATGTAATATGGTACGATTCATTTTAAAATAGGAAATATTCCAAAAATATGGAATTATTCCATATTCTAAAAATAGAATAGACTAAAATCCTTGTTTTATAGTGAGATTTTAAGCGCTGTATAAAGAGGATGAAAAGCGAAAGGTATAGGAACACCTATCGCATAAGGAAAATACTTAAACCGGCTGTAGTTTTTTAAAATAATTATAGATATGCTGTTTTTCTTCTGTAGAAAATTCTTTTTCTTGAAACCAATCATGGGCTTCTATTTTTTTATTCTCTATTTGGGAATTTCTAATGGCATTTAGACTAACATGGTGCCAATGTTCTCCTTTGTTTCTATAAACGGAATACCCTATGTCTTCCACGATATAAGAGGCTTTAGGCTCATTTAGTAAGCGAACGCCATTTTTTAAAATAGCTAAGGTTATGGTTAGGCTAACTACTTCTGAAAAAGAATAACGAGCAAAATCAGTAAAACCATTTTGCTTTACATTATACATTTTATCGCCAACTTTTAATTTTTCCATACCCATTTTTAGAAGAGCACAAAAATAATGGGAGTTTATGTTAGTCCTACAATAGGGGAATAGTAATTGTTAACAAATTCATACCAGAGATGGAAGAATTATGACTTTGCAAGTTTGAATAATAACTTAGACAGGATTGACTACGTTTTTTATAAAAAGCACCGCTTTAAAAATCAAAAACAAAAAAAGCAAGCTATATGATTTAGCTTGCTTTTTGATTTAGTTGTGACCTCGACAAGATTCAAACCTTTTGTCTGCACCCCTTTATATACAAGGACTATGCTAAATTCTATGCTTTGTGTTGACGAATTGTGAACCAGCAGTAATATTCAATACTTCGATTTAGTATTTCATCCAGTACAAATTTACTAATTTTATTAAGATACATTATAACTAAAAACTACTTTTTCATCCTTTTCAATCTAGTTTGATATGCCTGTAGATAATTACGTTTGGTTTTATCATTTAAATAGGACGCTTTAATCAACGTCTCTATTTTGTCTGAGTTTGAGAGAAGTTTATTAAAAACGTCACCTTTTTGTTTTTTGCTAATTTCGGCTTTTTCAGCAAGTAAACTGAATTGAACAGAGATACTCCCTTTTGCAAGTTTTTTAGGCAATAATTTATCATCTAATGCAAAATCTGAATCTTCAATATGTATTCGGGTATTTAACAAATCATAGGCTGGACTCAATCTAAAATCTCCTAGAGGAGTTTCTATTAATGAGAAATTCTTAAAATGAGCATCACCATTTGAGAACAGATAATTAAAAACAATTAATGAAAAGAGTTTTGGAGCTTCCAATTTATAAGCAGGCAAGTGTACTTTCATTAGATTGAACATTTCTAGATAATTACCAAGGTATTTGTAATTTTCGCCATGCGTTTGGGGGGTACGACCTGCCAATGAGGCAAAATCTTCTTTTGCCAATTTGCTACCATTTTTTTTTACATCAAATCGTTTGGTAATATAAGCTGGTTCTCCATTCTTAAAGAAAGTCAATGCATTTTCAGCAGTTTCTATATTAAATACCTGTCTTGCAATTTGCATAGTAAGGTGTTCATTTGCGGGCATTTGCTCAAGGTTTTTACCAATACTGGGTATCGGCTTCAGAATGTATGAACCGCGCTCTCTTTCTTGAATGAGTCGGAGTTTATTTTTATCAAGTAAGACTGAAAATTTTTCCTGTACACCTGAAATTGAAATTCGTTTTCGATTTTCATTAAATAATTCATCAGTTGCTTCGTTGCTTGAAGGTGATTCGTATGGTAGTATATGATATACTTTTCGTCCATTAAACATTCTTCTTAAACAAGTTCTACTGTATGTCTCGTGTCCGTACGCTAATGTTCCTGGGCAATATTTTATAATAGGAGAACTCATATATTAACTTGTATTTTTTTAACCGTAACAGCACCGATAGTGTCGTAACGTGCTGTGATTAGGAGTAAACTAAAGTAGTCATCATTGTCAATACGCATATGTTTGCACACTACTTGTTTATTTGTTCCTTCTGGTAGCATATTATAGAAAAAAGGAAATAAATAGTTCGATTTATACTCCTGCTTGGTTTTTGGTAGCGTCAAGCTGATAGGTGGCTTACGATTATCTGACATCCACAAATCAAGATATTGATATATAAAACTGCCATCATCATTTTGAGTAAGTAAACCAGCTTTTTCACCTTTATAATATATTTCAGCCTGTCTCATTAATCAATCTTTTGTGGTTTCTTTACTTGCAGGCATACTTCCATACCTAAAACATTAGCAATCTTTGTTAATGTCCCAAGAGTAGGGTTAGTCTGCCCCCTTTCAATTTTATAGAGAGTGTTAACACTTATTCCTGCAAGTTCTGCCAATTGAGTTTGGGTAACTCGAAGCATTTTTCTTCGTTCTTTAATGCTCTTTCCTATCATTAGTTATAATATAATGTGATTTTGGTGTAAAAATAAGTAAAGTAACTGAATAACACGCTATAAATCACTATATAGAGTGATTTGTATATGAAGTTTTTGTTTTGTCTATAAAAAAAGTAGATATAATCACATTATAATGTGATTTAAAAGGTTTTTTTATAGGTTGAGATATAGTTGATGTCTGTAGGTTTTTGAAAATTCTTTTACTAATGGAGTTTTACCTATCTGTCTTGCACTTTAAGAATTAAGAGTTTTCGATTGGATTTATTTTTCCATTAGTCTAATTGTACTGCGATGTGTCTTTTTAAATTCAAAATTTATACTCTGTTTCTACACCTATTAACTCAACGCTAACAGACGAAAGCCTAACAGGTTCTGCGAGTTGGGATAAAACTTTTGGTAAGTACAAAATCAACTTAAATGCTAATGCATCTTGGTTAAATAATTTTAATCTTGTAAATGATATCGTAACAGCATCAGAATCATTAACCCAACGTTATAAAGCAAGTGTGTTAACAAACTTTAAAAAAGGACCAAATTTTGAAGTCGGTTACCAACGTTCAATCAGTGATTTTACAAATGCTGATGCTAAAAACACCTTCTATACAGACAAACCCTTTGCGAAATTAGAAACCGTATTCTTAAAAGATTTCTCCTTTGCGTCAGATTATAGTTTTTATAACTATTCTGATGGAGAGGAAACCTTAAACAACTACTCCTTTTTAAATGCCGATTTCTACTATAAAAAGAAAGATAGCAAATGGGAATATAGGCTTGGTGTTAAAAATATTTTAAATACAGAATCAATAAATCAGAATAATTATTCAGAGGTTTTTTCAAGTACATCAGAATATTATGTACAACCTCGTTATGGCTTTGTAACCGTTAAATATAATTTGTAAAACTATTAGCATGAACTTAAATTTTAACTCAAGACCTAATTTGACAAACATTAGTAAAATGTATGAAGAACTTTTGGGATTTTAAGTACCTAAATATTATTTCGAAACATTTAACAATAGAGTAATGAAAAAAATATTAGAACGTAACTCAAAGGTTTCAAACTAAACCTAAAGTACTTTTGAAATCTTTAAATATAAAACGTAAAAAAAGAATGCGATTGCAATTACAAAAAGTAGTTTATAATGCTTCAGAAGTATATTTGGTTATAGAGGTCAAAAATAATTCTGGAATTGATTTTGAAATCGACTACTTGAATATCTATAGAACCAATGGTAATAAGAAACGAAAAGCCTCTTTTCAAAGGTTACAATAAGAGGTAGTCTATAAACACAAAAAACCTGATCATACCCCAATTATTAAGGCAGTTTACAGCTTAAATTAAGTTTTGATTTATGTTCATTATACTGCTTTTCGTTGTTTAATCAAATACCTTTTAAAAGGTATTTGATTATCGATATAAACTCGGGGAGATTGGAGTCTAGGCTATGAATTGCATCCCTATAGTGATTTTTAGTGATTTTGAAAATTGGTGCTTATTCATGAGCAATGGCATGTTTAAGAATTTCATTAATTGCAAAATATATATAAAGACATTTTAGGATACCAATTGCTAATTTAAAATCGGATTTAAATTATATATATTTGATAAATGACAAACTATTGAATAGCTAAGTCAAGTTTAGTATGTTCACTTAAACTTTTGGATTGGATCCAATCATTTTTTACAAGCTTATGTTTCTTAAAAGATTATATATTGTATTAATTGTAATTTTCACTTTGCTATGCAATGAAGTTTGGGCACAAGATGAAGTACCCGATTATAATTTTATTAGCATAAAGGATGGTATTTCTAAAGTAGGGGTATTTTCTCTTATTCAAGATTCTTATGGTTTTATTTGGATAGGTACTAATGGGGCCGGATTACACAGGTATAATGGCGTAGACTATACCACATATTTAAATAAATTAAATGATACCACCTCTATAAGTAGTAATATGATTTCCTGCTCTTATCTAGATTCAAAAAAAAGACTTTGGTTTGGTACAGAATCTGGCTTAGATCTTTATAATAGGGACCTAGATCAATTTGATAGGATAAAATTACACCCGTCTAATAAGGAAAACAATGGCATTAAAGAAGTTACAGCTCTAATTGAAGATGGTAAAGGTAATTTAATTATTGGCACCCTTGAAAATGGTGTTTACAAACTTTCGTTAAACGATTTTTCCGTTAAGAAAATACCTTTTCTTAATCCTAAATTAGACAATGGCAGCCTTTATATAATGAGTCTTCAAAAAACTTCTTCAGGAAAAATATATGCAGGTACTACGCAGGGACTTTTTGCATTAAATAGTAATAATGAGAACCTAAAACTTGCAGATTTCCATATTCATAATGTAAGTCGCATTATAAAGGATAACATACATTCTTTATTGATTGATAAAGAGGATAATATATGGGTTGGAACAGTTGAAAATGGATTATACAAGATAAATGATTCTGATACTAATAAATTATTTAATCATTTGCCCATAACCAAGAATCGGATTCGTGCTCTTTTACAAGTATCTGACAACACCTATTTGTGTGGTACGGAAAACGATGGGTTAATATTAATAAATTTAGAAGGGGTAGTTTTAAAAAAATACTTACACAAGAAAACGGAGGAGAATAGCTTACTGTCTAATTCTATTTGGGCTTTATATCTTGACAAGAATGAAAGAATTTGGGTCGGATTTTATGGTAAAGGGGTCGCTGTACACGATAGATTATATGATAAGTTTCAAAACTTTGAAAGTATTTCTACAAATGTTAATTCCCTAGAATCATCATCAGTTACGGGTATTGCTCAAGACAATTTAGGTCGATTTTGGTTCAGTACTGATGGTGGAGGAATTGATGTTTTTAACCCGAAGACCAATACCTTTACAAAAATCAATAAAAACAATAAAGAATACGTAGACGGACTTACCTCTGATTATTTACAGACAATATTTATAGATAGTAAACAGAATGTTTGGGTTGGTAGTTGGAAAAATGGGCTATTTCTATTAAAGAATAATACAAAAAAATTTATTAACTACACCAAAGAAAACACGACTAATGGAACTTGGTCAAATTCAATACTAAGTTTTGCAGAAGATTCCAAAGGAATTATATGGATGGGTAGTCATTATGGTGGATTGGTCTCTTTTAATCCTGACACACAGAAATTTACGCATCACGACTCCAAGCCTTTTTTGGAAAAAAACTTCCAATCACTGTTTACTAGAAAGTTAATAGTAGACGTTAATGACCAAATTTGGATAGGAAGTTCTAAAGGTCTTTATAAGGTAAGTATTAAAGACGATGTTTATACCATTGAATCTTTGGATGGGTTAATGGTAGCAGCTACCAAAAAGGGGATTGCCTCAAATCACATTTTATCTATATATGAATGCAGTAATGGTTTTATTTGGACAGGTACCAAGGGCTTGGGCTTATTTAAAATAAATCCCAATAATAACGATGTGCTATGGTACAACTCAGCTGATATAGGGTTAATAAATGTAGCAGGAATAACAGAAGATCAAAACGGTAATATTTGGTTAAGTGGTAATTCGGGAATATTGAAGTTAGACGTTTTAACGAACAAGATTGTTAAATATACATCAGATGATGGATTGCTGTCAAATGATTTTAATTTGAATGCGAGTTTTACGGATAATGATGGAACAATTTTTTTAGGCAATTATAGAGGTGTCGATTATTTTAATCCTGAAGAAATTGAATTTAATAAAATTGAACCACCTGTTTACCTTACTAATTTTAGGTTGTTTAATAAGCCAATGAATCTAAATCAAAAAAACTCACCTTTAACAAAAGTTATTTCTGAGACAGAGTCAATTGTTTTAACGAATAATCAATCTGTTTTTACAATAGATTATGTAAATGTAAATTTTACAAGACCCGAAAAAAACCAATATGCATATTATTTGGAAGGGTTCGAATCAGACTGGAATTACGTCGGAAATAAAAGAAGTGCAACCTACACCAACCTACCTCATGGAAATTATGTTTTTAAAGTAAAATCTTCAAATAATGATGCTGTCTGGAATGAAACACCCTTAGAATTGAATATAGTAGTTTTACCACCCTGGTGGAAAACTAAATGGGCATTGTTTCTTTATCTTATTCTATTCTTCTTAGGAATTTATTTGACCTTTCTTTTAATGAGACAAAGATTAGAAGAAAAGCAGTTAGTGCAAAGTGAACGTGCAAAAAGAATACATGAAGAAGAACTAAATAATAAGAAATTAAGGTTTTTTACCAATATAACACATGAATTTAGGACACCATTAACCCTAATAATAAATCCGCTTGAAAATGTAATTCGTGCAAAAAATCTTAGTCTTCCTAAAGATATTAGTTTAAAACTACAGACAGTACATAAAAATACACTAAAACTTTCTAGGCTTATCACGGAGTTAATGGATTTCAGGAAGCTTGAAATGAACAAGACAAGGGTAAAAGCTAAAAAAATTGAACTAATACATTATATCAACAACATTACCAGTTATTTTAAAGAAGAATCTTTAAGCAAGGACATATTTTTAAACGTAGAATCTAATGTTTCATCCCTACAGGTTTGGGCAGATCCTTATATGTTGGAAAAAATTATTTTCAATATTTTATCTAACGCTTTCAAAGCTACACCTGAAGGGGGTTCAATTGTAGTCCGTATTTCATTAAAAAAGAAAAATGAATTACTACCCTTAATAAATGAGCATGAACCAGTTCAAGTGTATGAAATTAGCATTAAAGATACCGGGCAAGGAATTAAAAAAGAAGAACTAAGCAAAATATTCGATAGATTTTATCAAATACAAAGTTTAAACAAATCATATTATGGTGGTACAGGTATTGGTTTGGAGGTTGTTAGAAATTTTATCGAATTACACAGGGGTAAAATAGAGGTAGAAAGCGCTTTAAATAAGGGAACCATTTTCAGGGTAATTTTTGCAATGGGCAAAAGTTATTTAGGGGAAGATGAGATTATACGTCAAGAAAAAGTTACCACGGCGCTTAAAAAAGAAAAATTTGAATATCCAGATTTAAAAAGTGATAGTATAAGTGAAGATGATAATGAGTTTTTAAAACCTTATACTGTACTTATTGTGGAAGATGAACCAGATTTAAGAAATTATTTAAAAGAAGAGCTCAGTGATACCTATGAAGTTTTAACTGCTAATAACGGAGCTAAAGGTTTTGAAATAGCCAATAAAAGGGTTCCTGATATTATTGTAAGTGACATAATAATGCCAGAAATGAACGGATTTGATTTGTGTGCACAAATTAAAAAAGACTTAAGAACTAGTCATATTCCTGTACTATTATTAACTACAAAAACCATGACTGAAGATTGGGTAGAGGGTATAGAATCTGGTGCTGACGCCTATATGAATAAACCATTTAATATGAGGGTTCTTAAGTCTAGATTAATGCAATTGGTTACTAATAGACAACTACTATTTAATAAATATTTTAACGGAATTTCTGAAATATCTACAAACCAAAACACAAGTGTTATAGACAAAGAATTCATACAAAAAGTTCTGAATTATATGGGAGAAAATCTACATGACCCAGAATTAGGGGTGGAAACATTAGCTAATCAATTCAAATTAAGTAGAAGTCAGTTCTATAGAAAAATAAAATCGTTGACAGGACAAACTGCTAATAGTTTCCTAAGAAAAATAAGATTACAAAAGGCCAAACTAATAATTGAAAATGGAAATACTAATATAAGTGAAGTTAGTTATAATACCGGGTTTTCTTCCCCTTCGTATTTCACAAAGTGTTTTAAGGATGAATTTGGAATCCTGCCAACAGAAGTTTGCGACAATTTTTAATTCATCAATTTTAATTCAGTATAGTGGACTATTTAAATTTTCCCTTTCCTAGATGAAGTTATTTTATTTTATATCTAACCGAAGAAATCAATTTCTTCGGTTTTTTATTAGGCAAATATTAAACCTTCAAAAATACAAGCAATTAACAGTGTTCTTTCCTTCCTAATTATATAGAATAATAACATTTTTTAAATAGCAAAATGTCATTTAATACACACAGTAGACCAAAACCTGTATTGATTTATATTGTTTTGTATAAAAAATGATGCACCACTATAAATTATGTAGCATAATAATATAATTCCTTTAAAATGCTTCATTTTTTTCAACTTTTTTTATATCCCTATGCTGTTTACTCCCATAGTTTCGTCCTTAACGTTATGGATAAAAAAAAATACAATTTCAATATTTTAAAAGAAATCATACTCATTATAGCACTAGTAATTTTGCTATATATAATTCTTATTTATGTTTTTTAACAGCCAAGTTGAAAACTTAATGTCACAACAAATGAACTAATTAAAACTCAAAAATAGTAGAACTAATTATCAACTAAACTTAATTAATATGAATTACAAACTAAAGAAAATGTTTTTTATAGCAATGATGTTCGCTAGCAGCGTCATTTTTGCTCAACAAACAGTGACGGGTACCGTCTTAGACGCCGATGGACCACTTCCAGGAGCTAATGTTTTGGTAAAGGGAAGTAATAATGGAACTATGACAGATTTTGACGGTAAATTCACCCTCAACAATGTGTCTTCAGATGCTATTTTAGTTATTACTTATATAGGGTATTTACGAAAAGAAACCCAGGTTAATGGGCAATTTACAATTAACGTAACATTATTGGAAGATGTTAATGCCTTAGACGAAGTTGTAATTGTTGGATATGGGAAACAAAGTAGAGCAGTTGTCACTGGTGCTGTCTCACAAATTAACGCAGACCAAATTTCCGAATTGCCAGTTAGTAGAGCAGACCAAGCCCTTCAGGGTAGAGCATCGGGTGTTACAGTAATTAACAATGGGTCTCCAGGATCACCTCCAGTAATTAGAATTAGAGGATTAGGTACCGTAAACAGTAACCAACCTCTTACGGTAATAGATGGTGTGGTTGGTGCTAATTTAGGAGATTTAAATGCGAATGACATTGAATCTATTTCCATATTAAAAGATGCTTCTACTGCAGCAATTTATGGAGCCTTAGGAGCCAATGGAGTTATTGTTGTTACTACCAAAAAAGGAAAAGGAGGAGCACTTAAATTAAACTTTAATACTTGGGTTGGTGTTCAATCGCAAAACAAGCGTTATGATTTATTAAATACAGATGAATACGTACAATATGCGAGAGAATTTGGACAACTACAAGACCCCGTTGCTGTTCCAGTTAGGATAACAGATCCGCAATATGCGTCTTACTTGAATACAAATACAGATTGGCAAGATGAAATTTTTCAAACTGGATTTCAGCAAAATTATAATATATCGGCTTCAGGGGGAAATGAAAACAGCAATTATTTGATGTCCTTGGGCTATTTAGAACAAGATGGTATTATTAAAGCTACAGATTATTCTCGAGTGAATTTTAGAGCGAATAGCGACTTTACCTATGGAAAGTTTAAATTAGGGGAGTCCTTTTCTGTTTCTTTTAACGATAATGTAGGTTATCCTACTGGTGGACGTTCTCAATTAGAACATGCTATTAAAATGGCTCCCTACTTTGAAGTTTACAATGCTTCTAATTTAGGAGGATATCAAGGTCCAACTTCCGGTTTAGACAATCAAGATGCTGAAAATCCAGTTCGAGGGTTAGAATTTGGAAATAGAAATTTTGGAAGTGAAAATCTTTTAGGTAATCTTTATGCATCTTATGAGCTTATTGAAGGCTTAACCTTAAAAACACAGGGAGGTATTAATTATACGAATTCCCTATATGAGCAATTCATTCCATCTTATATAGATAATGAAAATGATGGAGGAGGGCAACACCAACAATTGTTTGCATCTATTACTAAGAATACAACAAAGTTTGAATCATATAGTTGGACCAACAGTTTAGACTATGTAAAAACTTTTAATGAATCTCACAATTTAAATGTATTATTAGTGGGAGAGGTGCAAAATAACACTTACAAAGAAGTAAGAGCGTCTAGTACAAATGACGTATCTGATGAAATTAATCAATTAACTTTAAATAATGCCTCCCTTACTTCGAGATCTACTGAATACACTAGACAAGGATATTTAGCAAGAGTTAATTACGACTATGATAACAAGTATATTTTCGCTGCTTCCATAAGAGCGGATGCTTCATCAAGATTTGGTAAAGATAGTAGATGGGGAACTTTTCCATCAGTAGCTTTAGGTTGGAATGTTGCAAAAGAAGAATTTTTAATTAATTCCTCTATATCCAATTTAAAATTAAGAGGTTCTTGGGGGGTAACTGGTAATGATGCAATAGGAGACTATAGATATAGTTCATCATTAACAAGTAACTACAATTATCCATTTGGCGCTAATGAAGCTCTAGGAGTAGGTACCACAGCAACTGGTCCTGCAGATTCTACTCTAAAATGGGAAGAGACATCCATGACAAATATTGGGGTTGATTTAGGTTTTTTAAACAATAGCTTAAATTTTGCTTTTGAATATTATAAAAATAAGTCTGATGATTTATTAATGAATGAGCCATTGCCTCCTTCTATGATTATTCATAACAATAGTGTTACCAGAAATATTGGATCAGTAGAGACGAGTGGTTTTGAAATGGTTATTGGTTATAACGATTATGAAGGTGACTTTACTTGGGGTGTTAATTTCAATATGGGTACCTCTAAAAACGAAGTTCTTAATTTAGGTGCAACCGAGGCTATATTTGGCGGTGGGTTTGAAAATCAAAACATAACAAGGACTATTGTAGGAGAGCCAATGTTTCATTTCTACGGATACGAAACGGATGGAATTTTTCAAACACAAGGGGAAATTGATTCTTATGCAACTCAAAATAATGTAGCGCCAGGAGATATTAGATTTAAAGACACCAATGAAGATGGAGTCATTGATGCGGACGATAGAACTATCATTGGAAACCCTTTTCCTGATTTCACATTTGGTTTATCAACTAATGCAAAGTACAAGAATTTCGATTTTTCTATGTTCTGGTCAGGAATGACAGGAAATGAAATTTACAACACCAACATATATGACTTAGAAGGGATGACAAGATTGTTTAATTCTGGAACGGCTGTCTTAAATAGATGGACCGGTGAAGGAACTTCCAATACCGTTCCTCGTGCTTTTGGAGCACCTTCAAATGTAAATGTTTCAGATAGATTTGTTGAAGATGGGTCCTTCGCAAGACTTAAAAACTTGTCCATTGGATATAAAATACCACTTAGTAGTGATGTTGTTTCTAAGTTAAGGATATATATAAGTGGACAAAATCTTATTACTATTTCTGATTACTCTGGATTAGATGCAGAAATAGGGTTCTTTAATCCTAATAACCAAAATAATGGGTCAATGGGAATAGACAGGGGAAATTACCCAACACCAAAAACATACACTGTTGGACTTCAAATGTCATTTTAATCAAAACTTAAACATTAATAAAGATGAATTATAAAAAAATACTATCAGCTTTAATTCTAGGTTCAGCAATTGTAAGTTCATGTGTTGAAGATTTAGAATTAACGAACCCTAATGAACTATCCCCAGATACTTTTTTCAAAAATGAAGTACAGTTTCAGTCTGCTGTAAATGCTATTTACGCCCCTTTACAATCAAGAGGTTTATTTGCCAGGCATATGTTTTTTATGCACGATAATATGTCGCAAGAAAATGCAGGAAACCCTCAATTAGAAGCAGATAAAAGGCAATATATGGAGTTTACCTTTGACCCATCACATGGTGCTATTGGTCAGTATTGGGAACAATGTTATAGAGGTATAAATAAAGCTAATTTTGTGCTTGACAATGTCGAAAATGCAGAAGGCGTTTCCGATACAAATAAAAAAACAATGGCTGGTGAAGCCAGGTTTTTAAGAGCATACTATTATTTCTTGTTAGCATCACGTTTTGGTGGGGTACTGCTTTATGAAACTGCAACTTTAGAACCTGCTCCCAGAGCTTCAGTCGAACAAGTGTGGGATTTAGTAATTTCCGATTTAACAATAGCCGCAAATGATTTACCTGCAAAAGGAGACAACGACCTAGGTAGAGCAACTTCAGGAGCTGCTTCAGCTTTGTTAGGTAAGGTTCATTTAATGAACGGAAATTATGCAGAAGCAAAATCTGCTTTTGCTCCTGTAATGAATGGTACGTACTCTCTTGAGGCTAATTACTATGACAATTTTATGGAAGAAACAGAACATGGATCTGAATCTATTTTTGAAGTGGTAATGTCATCTCAATACGGAGGAACCAATTGGGATGGAAATGCTACAGGTGTAAATGAAATTACATTTAGAAGTCAAGAATATGGTTTGGTTTGGTTTAACGTATACCCATCAGACATGCTGTTAGATGAATATGAAATTGGTGATCCAAGATATCAAGATAATTTTTACTCCAACGGCGATATTTTAGATCCAAATAACACCGCAGTTCCTGCTGATATTCCTTTAGGAAGAAGAGCAGCTTGGAAAAAGTATGAGCAGTATTATAAACAAGCAAGTTCAGATACCGAATCTGGTATAAACTTTAAAGTAATTAGGTATGCCGATGTGTTATTGATGATGGCAGAAATTGAAAATGAATTAGGTAATGCAAGTGTAGCTATAGATTACTTAAACCAAGTAAGAAGCAGACCCTCTACAAATATGCCACATTATGGAACGCCAGTAATGGACACAGCAGGTTATCCTGTTGGTTCAAAAGAAGACATATTTAAATCAATAGTTCATGAACGAATGGTTGAATTGCCTGGTGAACAAGTAAGACTAAATGATATTTTAAGATGGGGTCTGTCGAATGACATTCTTGTGCCTGCCGGTTTTAAAACAGGGACTCATGAATTGTTGCCGATTCCACAAGGCGAAATTGATACTAACCCTGAGGTAAGCGTTGAAAACCAAAACCCGGGTTATTAATAGTAATAATAAGTTAGAGTTAGTTTTAGAAAATGGTATGTCTTTTTAAGATATGCCATTTTTGCCATTGAGCTATTATTAAAACATTAGTAATAATTAATAAAGTACGAGCTATATGAAAAGAATAATACTATTACTAGCAAATGTTTTACTTATTGGTTGTTTAAAAAAAGAAAACAATACTAATCAAAAAATATTTACTACCATAGCTTCAACATATTCAGGAATACATTTTAGTAATGATTTAACAGAAAACGATAGTTTAAATTATTTCACTTATGGTTATATGTATATGGGTGGAGGCGTCGCTGTTGGAGATCTAAATAACGATGGGCTTGTTGATCTTTATTTTACTGGCAATATGGTAAAAAACAAGCTGTACTTAAATAAAGGGGAATTAAAATTTGAAGAAATATCAAAAATATCTGGCGTTGAAGGTGATTTACGTTGGATGACGGGAGTGACGATGGCTGATGTTAATCAAGATAAAAAATTAGATATATATGTTAGTGTTTCAGGCCTTGGAGGAAACAAAAAAAACTTACTATATATCAATCAAGGGAATAATCAAAATGGTATTCCAATATTTAAGGAAGAAGCGGAAACATATGGTATTGCAGACGCCGGACAATCTACACAATCTACTTTTTTCGACTATGACTTAGATGGAGATTTAGATTTGTATGTGGCAAATTATCCTATTACAAATTTTGATAACCCTGCATTTTATTATGCAAATGAAATAAGAACCATAAAATGGAAAAATTCTGATCATTTGTATAAAAATAACGGTGACAATACCTTTAGTGATGTAACGGAAGAAGCCGGTTTATTAAGTCACGGATTAAGTTTAAGCGCCACTGTTGGCGATTTAAATAATGATGGCTATCCTGATCTATATGTTTCTAATGATTTTGCAAGCCCAGACTATATGTATTTCAACAATGGGGATGGAACATTTACAGAAAAATCACAAGAACAAACCAAACACACTGCATTCTATGGCATGGGTGTAGACATAGCCGATTTTAACAACGACGGATTATTAGATATGGCTCAAATGGACATGACACCCGAAGACAATAGGAGGTCTAAAGCAAATATGGGGAGTATGAACCCACAAAACTTTAAAGACATGCTTAATTCTGGCTTGCATTCACAATACATGAAAAACACCCTTCAATTAAATAATGGGTTAAACAAAAAAGGCTATCCTATTTATAGCGATATAGCATACATAGCTGGAGTAGCAAATACCGATTGGAGTTGGTCTAGCTTATTTGCAGATTTAGATAATGACGGTTTTAAGGATCTATATATAACAAACGGAACTAGAAGAGATATCAACAACAAAGACTATTTTAAAGAGATACAGGCAGGCAAAAATTATTTTTCAGAGAAAAAAGAGGAAAACAATCAGTTAAAGTGGGTAGAAGAAATGCCTTCAGAGCGCATAGACAATTACATGTTTAAAAACAATGGCGACCTTACTTTTTCTAAAGTAAATAATGATTGGGGAATTGAATATAAAGGGTTTTCAAATGGAGCAGTTTATGCAGATCTAGATAATGATGGAGATTTAGAAATGATTATGAATAATATTGATGATAAAGCCACTGTATTTAAAAATCACACATCGGAGATCGGACTACATAATTATTTGCAAATAGCTTTTAAAGGAGAAAAAAAGAATGTCTTTGGTATAGGAGCAAAAGTTACGCTATATCATAATACCAAAAGTCAGTATCAAGAATTAACACTGACACGTGGATTTCAATCATCAGTTAGTCCAAACATGCATTTTGGATTAGGTACCGCTAAGAAAGTAGATTCTTTAAAAATACAGTGGCCAGATGGGAAACAACAAATGATAGAGAACATAGCCTCCAATAAAAAGCTAATTGTTAATTATCTAGATGCCAGTAATCTATTGAAAAAAAATAAATCAAACCTACAAATGCTGGTAGATGTTACTTCTAATGCTGGTATTTTTTTTAAACATCAAGAAAATAGGTATGACGATTATAGAAATGAAGTTCTCTTACCTCATGAAACCTCAAAACTAGGACCAGCGTTGACTGCTGCAGATGTAAACGGCGATGGTTTAGATGATTTTTATATTGGAGGGGCGCATCAACAAAGCGGAGCTTTATTTATACAACAAAAAGATGGTTCATTTCTATCTACCAATAAAAAATTGTGGGATAGAGATAAAATACATGAGGATACCGATGCTACTTTTTTTGACGCAAACGGAGATGGTGCAAAAGATTTATATATCGTAAGTGGTGGTAATGAATTTATAAGTAATCAGTCTCCTTTACAAGATAGATTATACTTAAATGATGGGACTGGTAATTTTAGTAAAAGTAATAATGCATTGCCTAAAATGTTAACAAGTGGCGGATGTGTTTCCTCAGCAGATTTTGATGGTGATGGTGATTTAGATTTGTTTGTGGGAGGTAGATTAGTGCCTGGTAAATACCCCGAACCTCCTAGAAGCTATTTATTAGAAAACAAAAGTAATAAGGGTTTAATTCAATTTGTAGATGTAACCAAAAAATTAGCTCCAGACCTATTGCAACCTGGACTAGTTACTAGTTCTTCATGGGTCGATGTTAACAATGACGGAAACGTAGATTTACTCATAGCTGGTGAATGGATGCCTATAATGTATTTTAACAATAAAGGAGGGAAGCTTATAAACGAAACACAAAATAGTGGTCTACAACAGTATACAGGATGGTGGTTTAGTTTAACCCCAGGAGATTTTGATAATGATGGTGATGTAGATTTTATTGTGGGCAATCTTGGTTTAAATTATAAGTACCAAGCCACAAAAGAAAACACCTTTGATATTTTTCTTGATGATTTTGATAAAAATGGAAAAAAAGATATTGTTTTAAGTTATTATAACGATGGTGTGCAGTTTCCATTGAGAGGAAGATCCTGTTCTTCCGAACAAATTCCTGGCATTAAAAAGAAATTTAAAGGATATGACGAATTTTCCGTTGCAAATATTGTAGATGTTTATTCTAAACCAGCACTAAACAATGCGCTACATTATCAAGTAACAAGCTTTGCTTCTACTTATATCGAAAATCTGGGCAATAACAAATTCAAGGTTATACCACTCCCTAATGAAGCGCAATTATCTTCCATTAATGCAACCATTGTAGACGATTATAACAACGATGGAAATTTGGATGCCTTTATTGTTGGTAATTTTTATATCTCAGAAATAGAAACCCCTAGAAATGATGCGGGAAATGGACTAATACTTTTCGGAAATGGTGATGGCACCTTTTATTCACTTCCTGCTTATGAGACAGGAGCCATACCCAGTTATGACACTAGAAGAGCTAGTGTACTACAGACAAAGGATGGCAAAATAGTGCTTTTAGCAAATAATAATGAGGCTTTAAAAGCCATTAAAATCATAGTGCCAGACCCTAAAAACCTACTAAATCAACAAGTTCGGGCAATACCCAAAAGGTATTAAAAGGGATCAACTTTAATATTTCGATCTAAGCATCGGACTATAAACCCCATGAGTGGGAATTAATTTTAAAATAATAATAATCCTATGACCAAAACAGTACTCAATTTATTGGTTTTAAGTACTTTAATGCTGTCCTGTAGCAATTCACAAAATAAAAACATAGTTACAAATGTGGTGGTTTGATCCACGTACCGGAAACAGTTATTCTGCTGGTAAAATTAAAAAAGCGAATAAAATAATAGAAGAGGCTCCTACTTCTGGTATCGGAAACGACTGGGTTTTAGTTATGGATAGTAAAAAATATGGACCACCAGGAGCACTTAATACAACAAAAAATAAACATCAATGAAAGGGTCGTTTATTCAGGAGGTTACCAGCAAGTTTTATGCAAAAAACAACATGATAAAAATGAACTTGGTTAAAAATTGTTTTGTGTGGGTATTAAGTATTCTTCTTTTAGGATGTGCTTCTCCGGTAAATGATAGTTTGCTTTCTACAGATGTGTTTATTCTTGGGGGAAGTGAGGCAGGATTTACAGCCGCAATACAAGCTTCAAGATTAGGTAAAAGCGTAGTGTTAGTTGAACCCACAGGTCATCCTGGAGGAATGATAGTAGAGGGTCTTGGCAAAGATATTCGATTTGGAAGTAGTCGGGTTATTGGTGGTATTGCTCGTGAATTTTATATCGCTATTGAGCAGTATTATGGATTAGAACCAGATTTTGATAATCCAGAATGGTATTCAAAATATGAACCTTCAATTGCTGAAAAAATAATTGAAGAGATGCTAGCAAACGAAAAGAATATTTCAATTATTCGGAAAAATCGAATCAAAGAAAACAATGGAGTAGAAAAAAAAGGAACTAAAATCACTAAAATAATTCTCGAAAATGGTCAATCAATAGCAGCTAAAATCTATATAGATGCCTCTATTGAGGGTCATTTAATTAACTTTACTGGAATCACAACTGAAACAATTCGTGAAGGAAATAATAAGTATAATGAGAGTTTAAATGGAGTACAAAAGGAAAATGCCTTCAGGCAATTTTTAATTCAAGTTGATCCATATATTATTGTAGGTGATTCAACAAGTGGACTTATTAAAACGATACAAGAAGGTGATTTAGGAGAACAGGGAGATCCAAGTAAATACATCCAGGGATTCTGTTACAGAATGTGTTTAACAAAGGATAAAAACAATAGCATACCAATAAGTAAACCTGATAATTATGACCCAAACAAATATGAAATATACAAGAGATATTTAAATAAGGGAGGCCAACTATTTAAACCCAATTCCAACCGCCATAATGGTAAGACAGATATAGGGAGTTGGCACGATCTTTCTGCCAATCTCTACGGTGAAAATTGGAAATATCCAACGGGGAGCTATAAAATACAAGACAGTATTGTACAAGATCATCGTGATTTTACTATGGGTTTAATTTGGTTTTTACAGCATGACTCTAGTGTAGATAGTCTAACACGGTCTAATTGGAAAGGATGGGGCTTGCCCAAAGATGAGTTTACTGATAATGAACACTGGCCTCGACGTTTATATATTAGAAGTGCCAGACGTATGGTATCAGATTATATAATTACAGAGCATAATACTAAATTAGTCCATCCGGATACTATTTCAGACCCTGTTGCAATTGCTTGGTGGCCGCCAGACATGCATCATGCAAGAAGAATAGTTAAAGATGATTTTGCCTACAATGAAGGATTTACACATGTAGGCGGAAATAAAAATTGGAAACCTTTTGCAATATCTTATAAAGCTACTGTACCAAAGAAGAATGAATGTACCAATATTATTACTCCAACTTGCCTTTCTTCAAGTTATGTTGGATATGGAAGCATTAGAATTGTTCCAACTTTTATGATTTTAGGGCAAAGTGCTGGAGCTGCTGCCGCTATTGCTATAGATGAAAACATTAGGGTTCAGAATATTCCTTATGAAATTTTGAATAAAACACTTCTTAATAATAACCAGATACTAAAAATTCCAGAAAATTGGTTGGAAATTATTTCTTCAAACAATTGAATGTAACCTGTTAAATAAAAAAATATGAAAATTGAATATATTCAAAAGTGGATTGCTATTCTAACATTAGTTTGCTTAATAGCTTGCAATTCAAAAACTGAACATAACGAGGTTGTGTCAGACGTCATTATATATGGTGGAACACCTGCTGCTATTACGGCAGCTGTAGAATTAGCTCGTTCTGACAAACATGTAATTATTGTGTGTCCAGAAAAACATTTAGGAGGTATGAGTTCTAGTGGTCTTGGCTTTACGGATACAGGAGATAAGAATATTATAGGAGGTATTTCAAAGGAATTTCACCAACGATTGTATACTTATTATGATAAAGAAGAAGCTTGGAATTGGCAACCCAAAACCGAATATGGCAATAAAGGGCAAGATACCCCAGCCATGGATGGAGACACTAAGTCTATGTGGATTTTTGAACCTCATGTTGCAGAAGAGATCTTTGAAGGTTTTATTGATGAAAATAAAATTGAAGTATATCGTGACCATTGGTTGGATCGTGATCATGGTGTAGAGGTAGCAAACGGTTCAATAAATACTATTAAAATGTTGGATGGAACTCTTTTTAGAGCCAAAATTTTTATTGACGCAACATATGAGGGAGATTTGCTTGCTGCTGCAGGTGTAAGTTACCATGTTGGAAGAGAAGCCAACAGTCAGTACAACGAAAAATGGAACGGCGTTCAAGTCGGTACTTTGCATCATGGACATCATTTTGGAGAAATGAATATAAGTCCGTATAAAATTCCCGGTGATTCTTTGAGTGGGGTTTTACCTTATATTTCAACAGATGATCCAGATATAAAGGATGAAGCAGATCATCGAGTTCAAGCATATTGTTATAGAATGTGTCTCACTAATTATGAAGAAAATCGCGTTCCCTTTGAAAAACCTATTGGATACAATGCCTCAGATTATGAATTAATGATTAGGGTTTTTGAAGCTGGCTGGAACCAAACGTTCAATAAATTTGATCCTATACCCAATTATAAAACCGATGTTAATAATCACGGTCCCTTCAGCTTTGATAATATTGGCATGAATTACGAATATCCCGAAGCGTCGTACGAAAAAAGAGCGAAAATTATAAGTCAACATAAGTCGTATCAAATGGGTATGCTTTACTTCTTAGCTAATGATACTCGTGTGCCTTCAGAAATTAGGCATGAGATGAATAAATGGGGATATGCCAAAGACGAATTTATTGACAATGGCCACTGGCCTTATCAAATTTATGTTCGCGAAGCAAGACGAATGATCGGTGAATATATCATGACAGAAAATGAAGTACTTGGCAAAAAAGAAGTAACAACTTCAATAGGTATGGGTTCTTATACTATGGATTCACATAATACGCAGCGGTACATTACCCCGGAAGGCTATGTTCAAAACGAAGGCGATATAGGTGTTCACCCGCATGAGCCCTATCAAATTGCCATGGGATCAGTATTGCCAAAAAAAGAAGAATGTAATAATTTACTTGTACCTGTGGCGGTGTCTAGTTCTCATATTGCTTTTGGTTCCATTCGTATGGAACCCGTTTTTATGATTTTGGGGCAAAGTGCCGGGACAATGGCGGCAATGTCTTTAGATAAAGAGATCTCACTTCATGATTTATCATATATAGAAGTAAGAAAGAAGCTTATAGCGGATCATCAAATATTAAGCAAAACACGAAAAATACTCAAAAAATGAACTTACCATGAGATATTTACTAATACTATTAATTTTCATATCATATAGCAGTGCTAAATGTCAGGATTTATCCAACAAAAAAATAAACGGTTATCGAGGAATTTGGTTTCAACTTAATCAAAAATACGAACATGGAGATAAATATTCTGGTGCCTTAAGTACCTATACCGCAAAGCATGTCCCTTTAGCTATATATTCCAAAGAAGTGAATAAAACTTTTTTTGTTTATGGTGGCACTACAGCAGAAAACGCTAAATATTTGCTTTGTATGATTGGGGAGTTTGATCATAAAACAGGTATGGTGTCTAAACCTACAGTAGTTTACGATAAAAAAGGAGTGGACGATCCTCATGACAACCCTTCTTTATTGATTGATAAGGAAGGGTTTATTTGGGTTTTTGTAAGTGGTAGAGGAAAAGAACGCCTTGGATTTAAGTATAAAAGTAAAAAGCGGTATTCCATTGACGCCTTTATTCAGGTAACCGAAGAAGAAATGACATACCCACAACCTTGGTATACGGACTATGGTTTTTTTCATTTTTTTACAAAATACACTGGAATTCGTCAGTTATACTATGAAACAAGTAAAGATGGTAAGGTTTGGACAGAAGATAAATTACTAGCAGCTATACCTGTAAATAAAGGTGAAAATTCGGGCCACTATCAAACCAGTAATTTATTTAATGGAAAAGTCGTGGGTACTTTTTTTAACCGCCATCCTAATGGTGTAGTAGACGGAAGAACAGATTTGTATTACGTACAATCTAAAGATTTTGGAAATACCTGGACTACTATTGATGCTATACCATTAACATTACCAATTAAAGAGCAAGCCAACCCAGCTAGAATAATTGATTATGCAGGGCAAAACAAAAATGTTTATATGAAGGACATGAATTTTGATGCCAATGGTAATCCTGCTTGTTTATATATACGTAGTAACGGCCATACTCCTGGTCCTAAAAGTGCACCTTATGAATGGTGTGTTACCCTATGGAATGGTACATCTTGGTCAACTACTGTTGTAACCACATCAGACCATAACTATGATATGGGTAGTCTTTACATTTCTAAAGATAATTGGAGCATTGTAGGACCAACAGAAAAAGGACCACAAGCTTGGGGTGTTGGTGGAGAAATTGCAATATGGCAATCTACCAATAATGGTGAAACATGGAAAAAGACAAAAAAAGTAACCAAGAATAGTAAACGAAGTCATTCTTATGTACGACGCCCAGTAAATTATAAAGATCCTTTTAGTTTTTTTTGGTCAGATGGGCATTCGCATGACTTTAGTAAATCAGAATTGTACTTCGGCAATTTTAAAGGTAAAAAATGGAAACTGCCATATTATATGCAAGAGGATTATGAAAAACCAAAAAAGGTTAAGTAATATAATTCTAATAATCAGAAATAACTAACTGTCTAATCATAATTAAAAGGCAAGCAAATAACCATTCATTTACAAAAAATTTATAACCTTATTCTGAAGAATTTAGTACAATTCTTATGCTTATTATCTTTTTAAACATTCAACATTTATTAAAACGAAACCATGCAAAACAATAAGAATAATTTATCAAGAAGAAAATTTTTAACCGCTACCACCGTAGCATCCCTAGCCTTTGGTGTTGCTACATTAAATAATTGCACTTCAAAAGAAAAATTGTTAGACAAAAAACATGCTTTAGGATCCTTTTTAAAAAAGGGATATACCCATAAAGATGGATATGCTGGTTTATTATTTTCGCAAATAGGATATGAGTTGGGTTTACCCGTGAAAATAATTATAAGGTTGCCAAAAAAAGAGTATTTGTCTAATAAGGCAATTTGCACTCTAGAACCCGAAGAAAACGGACAAACATATAAAACAAAAGGGGAGTATTGGGGAGAAATTTGGGGAAGCCATTGGTGGATATTTCAATTTAATGATATTAAGCAAGAAGGAGAGTGGAATATTAGTGTAGTAGATAATAATATTCTCGTTTTTGCTGGGGAAGGTTTAAAAGTGCAAAAAAACATTTTATGGTCACAAACTATTGAATATGCTTCAGTTGATATGCTAGAACGAAGAATGCACTTTACTAAAGTTGGTGCTGGCTGGCAAGATGCAGGTACTCTTTGGGTAGAAAATTGCTCACAAAGTGGAATGATAATAAGTTTAGAAGATTTATTAGAAAAATCGTCCAAACAATTTAATCAAAAATTTATTAGACGCATTCAGGAACAAATCATTGTTGGTTGTAATTATTTGGTAATGACCCAGAAAAAAGCTAAAGAATTGGGGTATGCTGAAGGGGCTTTCACACATGACCTCCATGGGCATGAACATGATATTATTCCTAATGATGCCAATAAAGCTGTTGTTGCTTTATTAAGAGCTTCAGCTTTGTTACCAGATACTTACCAGGACAAAAAAAAGGAGTATCTAGAAGCTGGTATTAAAGGATATTATTGGATTACACAGCTAGCCAAACCTCTAGGAAGTATTGGTATGCAAATTTCTCAACGTGGAATTCCAGACAATACCGTTATTCCAAATAATGAATGGCCAACAAGAGATTTATTAATGATGTGTTGGGCATCTATTGAATTATGGAAAATTAATGATAGCGATGAAGCAAAGAAAAATGCAATTAATTATGCTAGTCAAATAATGAATAGGCAAATTCAGCAAGGCAATTCTGAAAATGGATACTTTGGTCATTTTTATGAGTTTGACAGTTTAAATCACAGTGAAAATGCTTGGACCCATGGTATATTAAATAATAATAAAAAGGCATTTGGAACAGATATAGGGGCGTATTTTCCAAATTATTTAGTGCCTATTATTGAAATGTATAAAATTTGGCCAGATCATAAAGATCGTAATAATTGGCTGTCCACTTTAACTAATTTTGTTGAAGGATACTTAAAACCTGTTTGTAAAAATAGCCCTTTTAACCTTTTGCCTTTAGGTGTTTTTGGAGCGGAAGGACCAAATTGGTTTTGCGGAACTTTTCATGGTTCTAATGCTATTTATGGGTATACAGCAGCTTTGGCTATTGAGTTGTTTTTTTTATTAAAAGATGATGATCTAAAAGAAATTGCTTATGATAACCTTCAATGGATAGCAGGTTTAAATAGTGGTATTACAAAGGAGAATGTAAAACTAGGTAGTATTGTTTTTAGTACTGATGTCCCAGATGGAGCTGCATTACCAGCAAGTATGATTTGCGGTATCGGAAATAGATGGGCAGGTAGTTGGTTTCAAACACGAGGGGTAATTTGTAATGGTTTTACCAATGGGGAGCAATTTAAGTATGATATAGCAATAAATAAGAAGAATGACGGACCACACTCTTTTACCGATGAAGATTGGATACCGCATAGTGCTGGTTGGATAACAGGATTAATACGGTTAAACCAAGCATTAGTGGCTAGTAATATTTAAAATAAAACTACTCCTGTATACTGTAATCAGTAGAATATGTTTAGGTTTTGTTGCTATTTATAAAGCATACCCTAACCAATAAAACCCAGCCATAAGCAAATAAACATTAGATCAAAATTTAAAGTATTAAAAGAGTATGTTTAGCAAATTAGCGAAAAAAATTTCCTGGATGTTATTATTAATTTTTATAGCCTCCTGTAAAGAAGAACAATCTAATGAAATAGATTTGTCTGGAGAATGGTTATTCCAGCTAGACTCGTTAGATTCAGGAATTAAAAATAAATGGTTTAAAAAGACCTTAACTGATAGGCTACAATTACCCGGTACGGTTACTACAAATGGTAAAGGAAGAAAGGTTGATGAACATACAAAATGGGTAGGTGATGTTATACTTGATAATAAAAATGATTGGACTAAGAACCCCAATTACCAACCATATTTAAAGGGTGATAAATACCTATTTCCTTTTTGGCTAATACCAGAATTGCATTATTACGGTGCTGCTTGGTTTCAAAAAGAAATATTGGTGCCTGAGCATTGGAATGATAAGCATTTAGAACTTGTTTTAGAACGTTGTCACTGGGAAACAAAAGTATGGATAAATGATGTTGAAATAGGAAGTAACAATAGTTTAGGTACCGCCCATAGATATTATTTGTCTGGAGTGCTGAAACCCGGAAAAAACAAAATAACAATATGTGTAGATAATCGTGTAAAAAATATAGATGTGGGGCCAAATTCCCATAGTATTTCAGACCACACTCAAGGCAATTGGAACGGGATTATAGGAGAAATGAAATTAATAAAAACCGATAGAGTTTTCGTTAAAAATATTCAAGTTTATCCTGATATAGCAGACAAGAAAATAAAAGTAGTTTTGTCTATTTCTAATACTACTAATTTTGAACAAAAAGCAAAAATAAGTCTTCAAACGGTACAAAATAAATCCAAAAATAGTGGTGTATTATTTACAAAGAATTTAACCTTAAAAAAAGGCACAGAAGTAATTGAGTTGGAATATGATATGGGCGAAAATATTGCCCTTTGGGATGAATTTACCCCCAATTTATACACCCTAAAGTCTACTCTAAAAACAGATGTAACAAACAACCAAAAAGAAACCGTTTTTGGTATGCGAGAATTTATTGTAAAGAATAAACAATTGGTTGTAAATGATAGGCCTGTTTTTTTAAGAGGTACATTAGAGTCTGCAATTTTTCCTAAAACAGGTTTTCCACCAACAAATGTTGAAGCTTGGAAACGTATCCTAAATATTTGTAGAGCACATGGGTTAAATCATATTCGTTTTCATTCTTGGTGTCCTCCAAAAGCAGCATTTATTGCAGCAGATGAATTGGGTTTCTATTTACAAGTAGAAGTTTCTTCCTGGGCAAACCAAGGTGCATCGGTTGGGGATGGAAAACCACTTGATAGTTGGCTTTACAAAGAAAGTAATAGAATGATAAAAGCTTATGGTAATCACCCATCGTTCTGTATGATGTCTTATGGCAATGAACCAGCAGGAAAATTTCATGAAAAATTTCTTACTGAATTTGTTAATTATTGGAGAGTCAAAGACCAAAGAAGACTTTATACTAGCGGAGCTGGGTGGCCGATGATTGATGAAAATGATTTTCATTTGAGTCATCATAAAGTTAGAATTCAAGGTTGGGGAGAAGGACTTAATAGTATAATTAATAGTAAGGCTCCAAGTAGTGATTATAATTTTTATGAAGCTGTGAAAAATTTAAAAGCACCAATGGTAAGTCATGAAATTGGGCAATGGTGTGCATACCCAAATTTCAAAGAACTGGAGAAATATAAAAATAGCCACTTAAAGGCTACCAATTTTGAAATTTTTGAGCGTAGTTTAAAAGACCATGGCATGGAACACTTGTCAGAAGATTTTCTATTGGCATCCGGTAAATTACAAGCATTATGTTATAAAGCTGATATAGAAGCAGCATTAAGAACCCCGGGTTTTGGTGGGTTTCAATTGTTGGGTTTGCATGATTTTCCAGGACAAGGTAGTGCACTGGTTGGAGTGTTGGATCCTTTTTGGGAACAGAAAGGATATATATCTCCTGAAGAATACAGACGTTTTTGCAATGAAACGGTTCCTCTAGTAAAATTTCCTAAAAGAATTTATATTAGTGATGAACCCATAAATGTAGGTGTAGATGTATCTCATTTTGGGGAGTATCAACTAAAAAAAGCAAGGCCCAAATGGAAAATCACAAATACCAAAGGTGGAATTCTCCAAAAAGGTGTTTTTAAAGCTATGGACATCAACTGGGGTAATGCCATAGCCCTAGGTGAAATAATAACTTCAATACATACAGAAATACCTGTTCAATTAAATTTAGAAGTTGAAGTTAACGGATTTAAAAACGGATGGGATTTTTGGGTATATCCGGCTGTAACCAAAGAAAAGGAAGATGGTATATTAATTGTTCAGAAATTAACACCTGAAACAATAAAAATATTAGAAGAAGGTGGAAATGTCCTTCTTACTATAAAAAAAGGAAGTGTATCCTCAGAGTTTGGTGGAGATATAGGTGTTGGTTTTTCAAGTATCTTCTGGAATACGGCATGGACAGGGGGTCAAAAACCGCATACCTTGGGAATTCTGTGTAATCCAGAACATCCGGCATTAGCAGAATTTCCAACTGAATACCATTCCAATTGGCAGTGGTGGGATGCTATGAGCCATTCTAATGCCATTAATTTAGAACGCTTTTCTCAGAAGGTAATCCCTATTGTGCGTGTAATTGATGATTGGGTTACTAATAGAAGCCTTTCTTTGCTTTTTGAAGCTAAAATTGGTAAGGGGAAATTGTTGTTTTCAGGGGTAGATTTAATCGAAAATAATGAAAATAGACCTGAAGCAAGGCAGTTATTACACAGTTTACTACAGTACATGAAAAGTGACAAATTTTCCCCAAAAACAACATTAGGAAAGAATGAAATTACTAAAGTTTTTAAGTAAATTAAAAGGAATGAAAAAAGGCGAAGTTAAATGACAATGGATAAGGAATAAGTCTGAAAATGGAAAAACTTAGGACAAAGAACTTGCAGAAGTAAGAAGGTCTTATTTTCAACTGATTGTCGAGATATTTATGGAAAGTCAACCATATTTTAGCTATTTGACTCCATATGAAACCAAAACGTTTTCACCGTTTTGGTAGGGGTTTATAAATTTAGGCCTAATGTAAAATACTAATATCGCTTTTGTCATTCGATTAAAGGTAACTGTGAAGGAATTAATAGGGGTAGGGATTAACAAACTTCCTCGGGTGAATGTTCATTACGAATAAATATACCTAGACAAATAAAGTCAAATCCCTGACAATTATGTGAATTGCATTCTGTATTTTATATTTTAAGTTTGCTTATTGCCAGAGAATTAACACGATTTAAAATAATAAATAATGAGAATGAATTTAAAAGTGAACGTATTCCTTATATTTCTTTTACTAGGACAATTGGGTAATTCTCAGAAATTAAGAGTTAGCGAAAATAACCGTTTTCTGGAAACAGAGGAAGGTAAGCCATTTTTTTGGTTGGCGGATACAGCTTGGGAACTCTTCCACCGTTGTAACAAAGAGGAGGTAGATATGTACTTACAAAAACGAGCCGAACAAGGTTTCAATGTTATTCAAGCGGTGGCTTTGGCTGAATTAGAAGGCCTTAATATACCGAATTCATATGGAGAAACACCCTTAATTGATAATGATCCAACAAGACCTAATGATAAGTATTTCGAACATGTAGATTACGTCATCAAAAAGGCACAAGAACTAGATTTATACATCGCTTTATTACCTACATGGGGAGACAAAGTCAACTTAAAGAGCTGGGGCAAGGGGCCAATAGTTTTCAATACGGAGAATGCTCGACACTTTGGTAAATGGATTGGAGCTAGATATAAAGATTATGATAATGTGATTTGGGTAATAGGAGGTGACCGAAACCCAAGAGAAGACAGCGATGATATAAGGATTTGGAACGAAATGGCTGAAGGGGTAGCAGATGGGGCAGGAGGATATGAAAATACACTTATGACCTTTCATCCTCAACCAAAAGATGATGGTGGCTCATCCACTTGGTTTCATAAAGAAAAATGGTTAGATTTTAATATGCACCAAACAGGTCATTGCGCACAAAAGCCAACCTATAAGAATATAAGCTACGATTATCATTTAAGTGACACTAAACCTGTATTGGATGGAGAGCCCTTGTACGAGGGTCATCCCAATTGCTTTCGTCCTGATGAATTTGGTCACAGCATACCAGAGGACATTAGACGTATAATGTATTGGAACGTGTTTGCTGGTGGTTTTGGGCAAACTTACGGATGCCATGCAGTATGGCAAATGTTTACACAAAATCGTGAAGGTATTAATAAACCTTTACGTCCTTGGACCGTTGCCCTTGACCTGCCCTTGGCCAACCAAGTCAAGCACCTAAAAAACTTGATGCTTTCTCGTCCTTTCCTTACGCGTATTCCAGATCAATCAATTGTGATTGGAGAACAAGAGGATTCCGAAAATTATGTGATGGCAACCCGCGATAGTGAAGGAACCTATGCTATGATATTTTTTCCTACTGGCAAACCTACAAAATTGAATTTAAATGTTTTAACTGGTAAATCGTTGAAAATGTGGTGGTACGATACCCGTACGGGGTACGCCACGGAAGTAGGAATCCAAAAGAAATCTAGTGAAGTCATGATAACACCACCATCTTCGGGCAAGGGCCAGGATTGGGTACTTGTATTAGATGATGCCAAGCAAAAATTCAAGGCTCCAGGAAAATTAAATTGACCATTATAGGATGATAGAAAGTACAGCTAATAAGTTGCTCGGAAAATCTGAAAACACGACTGTATACGTTTGTGTGTTGTACTACTTTATAATGGCTATTTTTGTACCTGGGTTTTTCACCATTCACAACTCGTGGAACCTTTTATTTAATCTCTTGCCATTGCTCATAGTCGCTATTGGGCAAACTTACGTAATGCTAGGGGCAGGTATTGATCTTTCGGTCACCTCTATAGTTGCAATGACAAGTATTATAGGGGGCTACTGTCTTAGTGATATTACCGCTTTTATAGAACCTGTTTGGTTAAGGATTGTTTTTAGCCTAGGAGCTATGTTATTGACAGGAGCATTAATAGGACTTATAAATGGGGTGTCGGTCGCCAAACTGGGTATGCCTGCATTTATGGTAACACTCACTACGATGATGCTATTTAGTGGAACTGCGATTTGGCTTACCAGATCCCAAAATAGTTATATGTTGCCCGAATCATTCGTCAACATGCCCTATACCAGTTTGTGGTTTATTCCACTTCCTTTGCTTATTGGATTGGTCGTAGTAGGAATAGCGTATTTCCTACTCAATAATACCCTGTATGGTGAATGGTTGCCATCAGTTGGTATGAATAGCAAAACGGCCGCAATATCGGGAGTAAAAGTGCAATCAACGACAATATGGTCATACATTATCTGTGGATGCTGCGCAGCCGTTGCCTCAATTTTATATACTGCCCGTTTGGAAACTGGTTCACCTGTAATGGGGCAGCACATTTTGTTAGATGTAATCGGGTCGGTGGTCATCGGTGGGACCAGTCTCTTCGGAGGGGTCGGTAAAATCCAATGGACAGTAATAGGAGCAGTTTTTATAATCATGCTCGATAATAGCCTCAACCTGATGGGGATGTCTTATTTCTTGATCATGATTATAAAAGGGTTGGTTATTTTACTGGCGGCAATGATGAATTTATTAAAAGAAGGAAAGTACTAACCTCGGTATATATGTTATTGCAACTGAAAAATATCAAAAAGTCGTTCGGTAAGGTGGAAGTTCTCAAGGGAATTACTTTTTCTTTGGACGAAGGAATGATTCTTGGATTAATTGGTGAGAATGGTGCGGGAAAATCCACGATGATGAACCTTTTAGGGGGTATTTTCCCTCCTACGGCCGGTGAGATGTTTCTAAATGGAGAAACCTATCTGCCAAATTCGCCCATAGCGGCCCAATCGAAGGGTGTTGCATTCATTCATCAAGAGTTAAATCTCTTTCCTAATCTTAGTATTGCCGAAAACCTGTTCATTAATCAATTTCCAAAAAAACGCTTTTTTGGCGTTTCCAGAATTGACAAAAAGACTATTAATGTCAAGGCGAAAGAACTATTGGGTCAAGTGGGGCTTACAATGGACCCCAACAAAAAAGTAGAGGAGCTAAGTCCGGCCCCTCGGCAATTGGTGGAAATTGCCAAGGCGCTGGGTGCTAATCCGAAGATTATCATTTTTGATGAACCAACTACTTCGCTTTCGCATCACGAGGCTAAGAAGTTATTTGAACTTATCAAAAAACTTAAGGCACAAGGGATTGCTATGATCTACATCAGCCATAATCTAGACGATGTACTGAAATTGGTAGATTCTGTTGCGATCTTACGAGATGGGGAACTGGTAAGGATGGATGAGAAAAAAAGTTTCGACATTCAAACTATGGTAAAAGAAATGGTGGGTAGAGAGATGTTGGAATTTTTCCCTGGACGCATGAAAAAAATAGGGAAAAAGGTTTTAGAAGTTGAAAACCTGACTGCCAAGGGGTTTATCAAGGATGTTACGTTCCATATCAAGAAGCAAGAGGTAGTAGGGTTTTATGGCTTAGTGGGGGCGGGAAGATCTGAAATGGTTAGGGTGCTTTACGGACTGGATCGTTTTGATTCGGGCAGTATTGTTTGGAAAGGAGAGTTAATCGACAAAACCAATCCAGTTTTGTCTATACAAAGAGGCATTGCTTTTTTAACAGAAGATAGAATAGAAGAAGGCTTGCTTACTCGGATGAACATTCAAAAAAATGCCCAGTTGGCGGCTTTAGGCCATTTTACTAAAGGGTTGTTGCATCGTATCAATCGTTTTGAAGCCAAAGAAAAAGTAAAGGAAAAAGTATACGCGACCAAAACTAAGTACGAAAACTTGACAGAGCAGTTGGTATCAACTTTAAGTGGAGGCAATCAGCAAAAAATTGTGTTAGCAAAATGGCTTTTGACAGATCCTGAGTTATTGATTTTGGACGAACCCACTAAAGGTATTGATATAGGGGCAAAACGGGAAATTTATGGGCTGATCAATAACTTGGTGGAGAATGGTTCTAGCGTGTTGATGATTTCTTCTGAATTGGAGGAGCTAATGGGGCTGTGCGACCGCATCATTGTAATGAGCAAGGGAAAGATTACAGCCTCGTTTGATAAATCTCAATTTGAACGCAACACCATTCTCGAAGTAGCCTTGCACAAGCAAACAGCAATCTTATAACTATGACTCGATTTCAAAAAGCCATTCAGCTACTTCTTAACTACTCCACGGTTGTTTTGTTTTTGGTGGTACTGGTCACCTTTGGCTTGCTTTCTCCTAAGTTTCTTACGCTTGGCAATATCACAAATATTCTCATCCAGTCTTCATCACTAACCATTCTAGCAATCGGGATGACCTTTGTACTACTCACTGCTGGTATTGATTTGTCCGTTGGCTCCATTATGTTTGTGGTTGGGGTCATCTCTGGGAAGCTGGTAGTAATTGGTCTACCCATCTGGTGGGCCATTCCTTTAGTATTGGTCATTGGTCTGTTGTTTGGACTGGTCAATGCTTTTTTTATTTTTAAATTGAAAATTGTCCCTTTCATCGTAACATTAGCAACTTTCTATGTTGGTAGAGGTTTAGGGCTTTATATTTCAGAGACCCGTGCTATAAACTTGCCTGAATCCTTTTTACAAATTGGTTCTTCAAAATTGTTAGGGTTGCCCATGCCTATTGTCATTTTATTATTGGTTTTGATTATAGGACATTTTGTGCTATCATCCACACAGTTTGGTCGTCAAGTCTATGCTGTAGGTAATGATATGGCTAAGGCTAGAAAAGCAGGTGTTCCTGTAAAAAAAATTTTACTTACTGTGTATCTTATCTGTGGGCTATGCGCCGCAATTAGTAGTTTGGTTGCCTTGGCGCAGTTGGGGGCAGTTTCGCCCACTTTTGGTTACCAAAATGAGTTTATGGCAATTGCAGCGGCTGTACTTGGCGGTACTAGTTTATTTGGTGGTAAAGGCAATATATTACCTGGTACCTTAATTGGGGCCTTGCTGATTCAGTCCATTCAAAATGGGCTGGTCATTATAAATGTCAACCCTTACATATATCCTGTCATCACAGGTACGGTTATCTTTCTGATTGTGATGATTGACAGCCTACGTCATAAAAGTGTACAAAAAGCTTTGAGAACCAAAACGACAATATGAAGATGAAGAAAATTTTCCTTATGGTATTGTCCTTTATTTGTCTATTAAGTGCAAATACAGGCTGTAGACCAAAAAAGAAAGGAGTAACCATTGGAATTTCCTTTGAAACATTACAGACAGAATATTGGGTTGCCAGTATGGCGGCTATTAAATCGGAGTGTGAACGTAATGGGATAAACTACATTGTAGCGGTATCGAATGGTGATGCTAATCGTCAGTTCGAGCAGGTTAATAATTTTATCTCGCAAGGGGTTGATGGTATTGTAATTACCCCGAAAGATGCGCATACCATCGTTCCTATCATTAAAGCTGCAAACCGGGCCAGCATCCCTATAGGAATTTATAACCGTCTACCTGCGGACCATGCAGGCGAACATGTAGCAGTGGTGGCAGATAATTACGAAATTACTAAAAGTACCGTACGTTATATGGGTGAATTGGCACGGGCTTCGGGAAGAAAGCACAAGGCCATGATTCTTATTGGTGACTTGGGAGACATAAATGCGATTTACCGTAGGGACGGTTTCAATGATGGTATCAAAGAATTTGAAGATGTGGTAGAGGTTGTATCACGTATTCCAACAGAATGGAACCAAGAAAAAGCGTTGGCAGGCGTTACAAATGCTTTGCAAGCAAACCCCGACATTAGCTTTATTTTCACCTCTTCAGACTTTCTGTTTCCCTCTATTATTTCTGCGCTGAAGAATGCTGATAAATATCACCCTATAGGGCATGAGAATCATGTTATTTTTGGTGGATTTGATGGTGATCCTATGGCATATTCCCTTCTCAAAGAACAATATTTGGATGCTGACGGGGTGCAAGACGTTTTTTATGAATGCAATTCATTGGTACAAGCAATTTTATCCCTCATTGAAGGGGGAAAAGTGGGCAGAAAAATCGTTGACCCAGGTTTTGTTATTCATCAAAAAAATTTGAACGAAAAAGCCACAGATATGTGGGGCGCTAACCTTCAAACCCCATGAAAATTGACACGCCAAAAGTACTCCGCACTGACAAGCTTTCAGTACAATTGGAAAATGGTTTTCTCCGTTACATTAAATGGGACGGTAAAGAAGTACTGCGAATGGTGTATTATACTGTCCGAGATGAAAACTGGGACGTGATTCCACAAGAAATTGAAAGTATTGAAATTAACGAAATAGATGAAGGGTTTAAGGTGGAATTAAATGTGAAAACCGTGCATCCTCAAATTGATTTTCTTTGGCGATGCAAAATTGTTGCAAGGGGGTCGGAACTCACTTTTGATATTCAAGGTGAAGCATTGAGTAACTTTACCCGTAACCGAATTGGTTTATGTATTCTCCACCCCATTGAAACTTGTAAAGGAAAAACGGTAACCCTTACGCATGGAAACGGCACAACTTCTCACAATCATTTCCCGAAACACATTAGCCCTAATCAACCTTTTCAAAACATTTCGACCATGCATTGGGAGCTAGGAAAGGTAACAGTCAACCTGCAATTTAAAGGGGATGTGTTTGAAACCGAAGACCAACGTAATTGGCTTGATGCTTCGTACAAAACCTATTGTACACCTCTTGAATTACCCTTTCCTGTATTGATGAAAAATGGAGATAAAATACATCAAACTGTACGTTTATCTATTAGTTCAGAAGATGATGTTCATGGCATTTCTAAAAAAGATACTTATCAATTACGATTAGGTGATAAGTATTTTCAGCTTCCCCTTCTTGGTTTGGAAGCGAACACAGAGTATCTCGGAGCGTATTCTTTGGAAAAACTGAAAAGTTTACCTTTAAATCATTTACGGGTAGAAATTCGTTTAAGTCAATCTGATTGGAGATTGAGATTAAATCAAAGGTTGCAACAGTCAAGATTACTTAGGCTACCAATTGAACTAGTTGTTTATCCATATAAAAACAATCATCGTAAACTCCTGTGTTTCCCTTGGCAAGGCCTTCAGATTTCATCAATCATAATCCTTAGCGAAAAAGAAAAGGTTATTTCTCGTTCTAATCTAAAAAATCCATTAAATGACTTTCGGAAAGCCTTCCCCAATATCTCTATTGGAACTGGTACGGATTTCTTTTTTACAGAATTGAACCGAAATAGGCCCGATACTGAAGGATTGGATTTTTTGAGTTTTTCTTCGAATGCCCAAATCCATGCTTCTGATGACCTTTCGATTATAGAAACAGCACAAACCTATACCGATGTGCTAGCAACCGCTCACACTTTCGCTCAAGGACTCCCTATTCATATAAGCCCAGTGACCTTAAAGCCACGTTCTAACCCTAATGCTACGGTCTCCATTTCACTTGAGCAACAACGCCTCAATCGGATCGATATAAGACAAACTAAACCACTTACTGCTTTATGGTTTTTGACAAGCCTAAAACATTTAGCCCAAGACAAAGCTACTCAAGTTACTTTCTTTCAGACATTGGGAGAAGAAGGGGTGTTAATGGCAGACAGGAGATTTGCATTCACAGATTTTTCAATAAAAGAAAATGAATTGTTCCCCATTTTTCATGCCATGGAATTGCTAGGTAGGTATTCAAATTGGAAATTGTTGCAATGCACTAGTAGCCACCCTTTACTTTTTGAAGGCTTGGTGTTTGAAAAAAATCAAAAACGTGAAGCTATTCTTCTTAATTTCACCAATAAAGCAATTAGGTTGCAAGTTGAAGGAGAAAGTTTTGTAGTAAGTGAGAAGGAGTGGAAGGTTATAGCTATCGGATAACTTACCACCTTACTACATTTAGTTCAGTAGAAGATTTATAAGTAGAAGGATTGACTCCAACTATTTTTTTGAAGGTCCTACTAAAATATGCAGGATTATTGAACCCAGATTCATAACATGCCTCCTGTACATTATTGTTTTTAAGTAGTAGTTCACAAGCATAAGAGATACGGATTTCATTTAATGTTTGTTTAAAATGTTTTAATGTTCGGCTTTTGTAATATCTGCAAAAAGAAGTAACGGTCATGTTCACCATATCTGCTACTTCCTGTACCGAGATGTCTTCCTTAAAGTTATCTTGCAAGTATAGACGGACAATTGCCATTCTTGATTCATCTAATGCTGATTGAGGGTGTGTGTTTTTTAGTGATAACACTTCGCAATCCTCTTCTGCGCTGAGTATATTCAGAATTTCTAATAAGTCAAATAATTGACGGATGTTTTGACGAGAAGAAATTCCTGAGAGAAGAAGCTTGCACTTATCTTTTTGTTTTATATTAAATTTAAGTCCATTTTTTGACTTAAAAAGCAATTTATTAATTGCTTTTAGTTCAGGAGCTTTAAAGAAGGTTTCACCCAAAAAACCCTTTTTAAACTGAACAACTAAACCCGAGGGAATCTCCTCATTATAATTATGGTTCTCTGATTTAAAAAGAACATGAGGGAAATTACTTCCTAACAACACTAAATCTCCTTCGTTAAAAGTATAGAATCGATTCCCCATAATGCCTGAAACTGCCCCTTTTTGAAAGAATATGATTTCGATATCTTCGTGATAATGCCAGCGTGTATTAAGGTCAAAGGGTTCTTCCTTAATGACAAAAGAACAATGTTTTTGGGTGTTAATGTCTCTGAAGGCAATAGTTTCCATAATCTTTTAGTATTTGGATATTACAGTAATAATGTACAAAATATTACTGATTAAGATTGAATAAAACGCATCAACAAAGTAAATGCTTAGTTCTAATGTTTGGGAAAATAGTAAACAGCCATAACAAAAACAAGACAATGATTTAATATGGATAATTTCGGTCAACTTCGTGCTAATTATGTGTAGTCGCTTGGCAGTAAGTCAAAAATATCCTTGATATAAAGTATTTGGGTGGCTACTGAATCATGTTTTATTAATGAATAAAAATCCATCTAGCAACATGGTTTACTGAAAAAAATGAGGTCATTGTTATATGGTAGACAAAAATGTTTACTACCTGCGATAGTTTTTCGAAAAATAAGTGCAATTCAAGGGTAATCCAGTGAAAGCTTTGCTAGCACCTCTAGACTATCTTTGAAAATATGGATTTAGGTATTAGTACTTTTGCTTTTGCGTGGGCAATTGGAGTGGAGGGGCAAGTTCCTGAGCATCCCATGACTGCTATGGATTTTGTTAAAAAGGCAAAATTTTTGGGGCTAGACAGGGTGCAATTTGGAGATAACCTACCCCTACATCTACTTCAAGAAGATGAATTACAACAATTATCCGATTTTTCAAAGCAGGAAAATATTAAGGTAGAAGTCGGTACTAGAGGCTTGTTATATAATCATGTCCAAATCTATTTGAAAATTTCTGAACAATTTGGTTCCCCTTTTCTCAGAATAGTGATAGATGACAAAAATTATCAACCAGACATAAATGAAGTTGTTGAAACGGTGAAAAAGTTACTTCCGTCACTACGGAAAAAAAACATCAAACTTGCCATTGAAAATCATGACAGGTTTAAAGCACTTGAATTTGTGGAAATCGTAGAACGTACTGATCCAGAATGGGTCGGTATTTGTTTAGATCCTATTAACTCATTAGGGGCAGACCAAAGCATTGGGGAGATACTCCTTGATTTAGCACCATATACTTTTAATTTGCATATAAAGGACTATTCAATTAAAAGAAAGTGGCACAATATGGGTTTTGATACCATTGGAACTCCAGCTGGAAAAGGGCTAATGCCTATAAAAAAAATTTTTGAAATATTGGAATTACACAAAAAATGCTACAGTGCCTCTCTGGAACTTTGGCCGGCCCCTAAAGAAAATATTGAAGAAACTGTCATTATAGAAGCCCGATGGGTGGAAGAAAGCATTTTTTATTTAAAATCACTTTTATCATAAATTTCATGAACAAAATAGTATTAGTAGGAGCAGGTGGAAAAATGGGTATGCGTTGTACCAATAATTTGATTAATTCAGATTATGATATTGATTATTTGGAAATTTCCAAGGATGCGATTGAACAGCTTCGTAGAACGGGGGTCGAAATAAGTGACCCAGAAACAGCATTGTCCGATGCGGATATTGTAATATTAGCAGTACCAGATGTAGCCATTAAGACTGTTTCTAAAGATGTGATTCCCAAAATGAAACCTGGTTCCATGGTGGTTTGCCTCGATCCGGCAGCTCCTTTAGCAGGACACTTGACTCACCGAGAAGATTTGGTGTATTACATTACCCATCCTTCCCATCCTTCAGTATTCAATTGGGAGTATAACAAAGAAGCACACTTTGACTATTATGGGGGTATAGCCGCCAAACAAACTGTTGTTTCAGCCATTATGCATGGTACTCATGAGGATTTTAAAAAGGGAGACGACTTAACCCGTGTTATTTTTCAACCCGTAACTAAAAATCATAAAATTACTTTAGAACAAATGGCAATTTTAGAGCCAGGTTTTAGCGAAACTCTAAGTTCAACTTGCATCAAAAAAATACGGGATGCTATGGATGTGGTAATTTCCAAAGGTGTGCCGGAAGAAGCAGCCCGAGATTTTATTTTGGGCCATATCAATATTCAGTTAGCTGTACTTTTTGGAGAATTGCCTATTAAATTTTCAGATGCGGCTATAAAAGCTATGGAACGTGCTGAGAGTATTTTATTCAAAGAAGGTTGGGAAGCAATTTTTGAAATGGACGATATTAGAGCTCAAATCAAGGCAATTACTGAATAAAAGAGATGAAGAAGTTACGGTTCGCAATATTAGGGACAGGTTATTGGTCACAGTTTCAGTTAGGGGCTTGGCAAGAACTAAAAGGTGTGGAATGTGTAGCGGTTTATAACCGCACCAAGTCCAAGGCAGAAGCCCTTGCTTCTAGGTTTGGAATTCCATCAGTTTATGATGACCTGGATGCTCTTTTTAATAAAGAAGAATTGGATTTCATAGATATAATTACGGATGTTAATACCCATTCCAAATTCACCAAAATGGCCGCTAATCGGGGAATTAATATTATTTGCCAAAAGCCTATGGCTCCTGATTTTGAAACAGCAAAGAGCATGATGCGAGTAACCCAGAAAGCCGGTGTCAAATTTTATGTGCACGAAAACTACCGTTGGCAACCCCAGTTTCGGAGAGTGAAATCCATATTAGATTCGGGTATAATTGGCAAACCTTTTCGGTGCAAAACCGCTTTTAATACGGCTTTTCCGGTATTTAAAACGCAACCGTTTTTGTCGAAATTGAACCATTTTGCACTTACAGATCAAGGGTCCCACCAATTTGATGTTTTGCGATATTTATTTGGCGAAGCTGAATCTTTGTATTGTCAAATCCAGACAGTTAATTCCACTATTAAAGGGGAGGATGTTGCTACCACACTACTTAAAATGAATAGTGGAGTGGTATGTGTACAAGAAATATCCTTTAGTTCTCTCCTTGAAAAAGAAATTTTTCCTCAAACAACTTTACTTATAGAAGGAAGCAAAGGGAGTATTAAGTTAGGTGTAGATTTTGAATTAAGCATCACTACACTAGACGGGACAACTAAAGAGATAGTGCCTATGCGATCCTACCCTTGGCAAACTGATAGGTTAAAGCCGGAACCACAGAGTATTGTAAAAATTAACAATGATATACTAAAAGATATTCGTGGTATTAGTAAGTCAGAAAATACGGGGTCAGACAATTTTGAAACTGTAAAACTGGTTTGGGCAGCATATGAATCGGCACTTGAGAATAAAGTTGTCAATATGAGTAGTTTCGGGAGCACTCTATTTTAAAAATGCATAAAAACACTAAATTAATTATATGAAATTAAACCTTTTTTTACTAGCAGGAATGATTACTATTACTGGGTTGGCACAAGACAATAGCCATTTGAATGAGCATAATATCGCAACCATTATTAGAACAGAAATACCACCAATAATTGATGGTGAAATGGATAATATTTGGGAATCTTCCAGCACTAATTTGATTGATAATATAATTGAAGGGATTGTTTCAGATTCTCAAGATCTTTCGGCGAAATGGAGCGGTCTTTGGTCAGATACTCACCTCTATATATTTGTTACTGTCACTGATGATAAAAAGCTGATGGATAGTCCTCCAGAACATAGTTATTTTGATGATCAAATTGAGATATTTATAACTACAGATAATAAAAAACCTAAGGATTATTGGAACCCTAAAAACAATAACACTTACGCGTTTGAAAACCCACGAGGTGGGTCCAGCAAAGAATCTCATAAGAGTAGTGTTGGACATATATATGGTCAAAAAGAAACCTATACTGGGTGGACACTTGAACTTGCTATTCCATTTAAAGATTGGGGAATAAACCCAAAAGAAGGACATAAAATTGGTATTGATATTCAAGTGAACGATGATGATATTTCCGATAAAAAGAATTCAAATGCACGTGATGCTAAAATTTCTTGGAATTCTCTTACTGATGATAAGGGAGGTGTTGCTTTTAACCCATTGCTGCAAGGCACGGCTATTTTTAAATAAATATAAAATTTCACAAAAAGAATCAGCAAAGTGTAGCATTTTGGAACCTGGTTTGTCCAGTTAAAATAGGCAAAACTGCAAAATTTATTCAATCTCAATTATCAATGAGATTGAATAAATTTGATTATAATATTTTTGCTGACCCTATTTGCGATATTTCATCACCTTCATTTTTTTCTACTCACCGAATTGCTCCTTATTTTGGAAAGGACGGTCAAAGTGAACCACTAAAAACGGATGAAAGTGAGCATAGTAAACTAAGTGCTTAAAATCGATTCCATTGTGGTTAAATTTACTATTTATTTTTCAATTTTTTTCGCATTGATTCTCCTTTGATATTTATTCTGTGTGCTGTATGAACAAGTCTATCTAAGATTGCATCTGCGATGGTTTGTTCCCCAATTATTTCATGCCATGCTTCTACAGGTAGTTGAGAGGCGATTATAGTTGATTTTTTTCCATGTCTGTCTTCAATGATTTCCATAAAGGAGTGTCTATTAATGTTGTCCAGGCCTTTAAGTCCAAAGTCGTCAATGATGAGCAGGTCTTGTTTTTCGAGTTTATTTATTTGCTTTATATAAGAGCCATCTGCTTTTGATATTTTAAGCATGGTAAAGAGTTTGGTGGTGTTGAAGTACATCACTTTGTAACCTAATGAACAGGCCTGATGCCCTATGGCGGAAGCCATATAACTTTTACCTGCACCAGTACTTCCTGTAATTAGTATATTTTCTTTCTGTTTTATAAAATCGCAGCTGGCAAAACGGTTTATCTGATTTTTATCAATGTTACGATCCAGACCATAATCAATATTTTCCATAAAGGCACTATACCTAAAGCGGGCGGTTTTGGTAAGGCGTTCTATCTTTCGATTCTGCCTATCGTCCCATTCACATTGCATCAAATAAGCGATCAACTCATCATTAGTATAGTCGATACTCTGTGAGGATAGACTGGTATTGAAGGCTCTAAACATTCCGTGGAACCTTAATTGTTTCATCTGTTCTAATGTTTGTGTATTCATATTTGTAGTTTTAATGTTTCTATTTTATTTGTAATAATGACCTCCCCTGATATTACTATGGTTGGGCATATCGATTTCTGATTCAATGTTCTCATCTAAAGAATCCCATCCTTTATCAAGGATACGCTCGATGATATTGTAATTGTACGCTCCGTAGTCCGATGCCCTTTTACAGGCGTTGTCTAGACGTAGGTTACCTACTTTTTTTGCCAAGTGCAGTATGCCCAAACATGATTTATAGGATTGTTCAGGGTGTTGTTTCTTGTCGAGTATCTTGATGATATATCCCTTGCAGTTATCTCCTATATGACCAGCCCAAGCAATAAACTTCTCAGAACTCCATTCACTTATAAACTGATGGTGAGAGGGCATGTGTTCTTTTAGCGTGGTGTAGGTATATTTTTTTCTTTCCCTTGGGTGAGCTGCTATGCGTTCTAGTTTATGGAATATCTCTACCAGACTATCAGAATAGATGATCTTAATGCGTTTTCCTATATGCGCATAAGGCACGCTATAGTAATGTTTGTCTTTGCTTAAGTAGATATGGCTATTCTTGTGTACGGTGCCTTTGGCGTATGATTTAATCTCGTACTTTTTTAAGGGCAGGGGTTTAAGTTCTTGTTTTTCTACTTCCTCGAACAAAGAATGACGAGAGTACTCCCTTCCTCTGAAAGGCATCTTGTTATGAGTGTCCAAGAGATTGAGTACGGCTTTGTTGATATCAGAGATACTGTGGAAGGTCTGATGGCGCAATGGAGCAAAGACCCGTGTATAAATAATACGCACAGCATTCTCAACTATTGCCTTGTCTCTAGGCTTATAAGCTCTGGTGGGCAGTACAGCCGTTTCGTAGTATTCAGCAAAATCAGCGAAGGTCTCATTGACCTTTGGTTCGTAACGGCTACTCTTGGTAACTGCCGATTTAAGGTTATCGGGAACTAAGGCATCAGGAACGCCTCCATAGAACCAAAATGCATTTTCCACGCAAGCTATAAAATCTTCTTTCTTTTGGCTGGCACGAGCCTCTACATAGGTGTATTGGCTACTACCCAGTACACATACAAATACCTCAAGGTCTTGTAATTCACCTGTATGACGATCTACAATGGTGAGTTTCTTTCCTGTATAATCAATAAACAGCTTATCACCTGCTTTATGGGTAAAGTGCATCACGGGCGATACTTCTTTAGTCCACTCATTATACCAATACCTGAACTGTGATAACTTAAAGCCGTCAGGATGTTTTGTGTAATACTCCTGCCAAAGTAATTGTTTGGTTACTCCTGTTTTACGAAGTTCTTTATCAAAATAGGGAAAGTACTTTTCTAAAGTTAATAACTGCTCGCTCCTGGGCTTTTGGTCAGACTTGAACAACTTGTGTAATTCTTCCAAGGTCATTGCTGTGACCTCATAACTGGTAAGCTGGTAACGCTTAAAAAAGTCTATGTACTTAGTGATGGTGTTGCGCGATAGTCCTAACCTTGAACTGATCTGACGCTTGCTTACACCCTGACAATATAACTTGAAAATCTGTTTTACTTTTCGCATCTCTATTTGTTTGTTGGCCATTGTCTTTTTAACAAAAAAAGACCTTTGGCTTTTACAAATAGAATCGACTTTTTTAGTGGTTCACTTTCACCCGTTTTAGGTGGTTCACTTTCATCCGTTTTGGGTGGCTCACTTTAGTCCGTTTTTAGTGGTATACTATAACCGTTTTTTGCAATGACCAGCAGATTTGCATAAGTAGAACCATCCAAGTTAGGAAACGCTACTAATTTATTCTTAGGTATTGTAAGGTTAAAAGCGGTTGACCATCTTACATTTTTATGTGCTATGTTGGTTGTATTAAGCTCTAATTCCCATCCGGTATTCTGGATTGTTGCATCAAAATTTGCGTTTAGGGAGCTAAAACCTGTTGTTCCTGGCAATGGAATACCAATAAGTTGGTTCGATGATTTGTTACGGTAATAACTACTGCTTATAAAAATACGGTCTTTAAGAAATCCAAGTTCTAAAGCAAACTCTAGTTTCTCATTTTTTTCCCAACTAAAATTAGGATTGTAAAGCCTTGTTGGACGCAACCCATTACTATTTTGATATGTGCTTGTTCCAAAAGAGTAGGTATCTAAGTATTGGTAATCTCCAATCTGGTCATTTCCAGAAGTACCATAACTCCCTCTTAATTTTCCAAAACTTAAAAAGGAGTTGCTATTTTTAAGAAATGATTCATTTGAAAATATCCATGCTGCACCAACGGCACCAAAATTGGAAAACTTTTTGTTAGGTCCAAAACGACTAGAACCATCTCTTCTCCATGTAAGGTTTAACAAATAGGTGCCCTTATGGTTTAGATTAATTCTTCCAAAGAATGCATTATAGCGATAGTGTATTTCACTATTATCAAGAATAAATAGATTTGCAGCAGCAGCAATGTTTTCAATTAAATTATTATTTGTAAAGCCATAGGCATATTGAGATAAACGATTGCTTTTTTGCTCCTGAAAAGTTCCCCCAACCAGAGATGAAATCTTGGTCTTGTTCAAATTAAACGTCCAGTGTAATTGGGGTTCTATTATCCATGATTTCCTGTCAGTAGTATTATGTATGGCAGTAGATATATCACTCCCAAGACCATAAGCAGGGTCAAAAGTTGTGGATGGAATGGTTCTGAGTTCTCTAAGGTGACTTTGCGTAAATCCTAAATTAGTGATAAGATGTAACCCCTCAATAACACGATAGTTTAATTTGGTATTTGCTAAAAGAGTTGAAGCATTCCCCAAATATTTTGATTCTAATTGACTCAATGGATTTACCCAAGTAGAGTTTTCCCAATTAATGCTGCCATCTGTATTGTATAATTCTGGAGCATTTGGCGCTAATTGCAAGGCTGGCGAGACTACATTGGCGGAGGGTAAGGTATTATCATCGGTTGTAAAATTAGCCGAAAATTGAATGTTTAGTCTATCATTTTTGGTGCGGTGTTGCACATTTGCTAATACGGAAACTTTATTGTTCTTATAATCCCCAGGAAAGACAGTGGTCTGCCTATTATAATTTCCGCTTAACAAGAAACTTGTTTGTTCACTACCACCAGACAATGACCCCTGTATATTGGTAAGGTATGCGGTTTTACCAATCAGTACTTTTTGCCAATCAGTTTCTCTCTCCTCATCCCATGTGCCATTAATATCATAGGCATTGAATGGTAGCGGACTAATACCATCATTGGCAAAGGCTTTCCTGCGCATTGCTACATATTCTGAGGTGTTTAGCAAATCCATCTTATTTGCAACACTACCAAAGCCTGTAGAAACATTGAGGTTAAATTTGGTATCCCCTACTTCTCCTTTCTTTGTAGTAATGAGTACCACTCCATTTGCACCACGAGAACCATAAATGGCAGTTGCATCTGCATCTTTTAAGATTTCTATACGTTCTATATCTGTGGGATTGATATTGTTTAGAGGACTAATGCCAAGACCAGGGATAATAACCCCTGAGGTTTGTAAATCTCCCAATGTGGATGAAGCATAAGGTACACCGTCTATAATATACAGCGGCTCATTTCCTCCACTACGGATACTGTTTTGCCCTCTTATTTTTATTAGAAACCCTGCTCCGGGAACACCTGAAGTTTGTGTGATTTCTACCCCTGCAACACGACCTTGTAAGGCAGCCAAAGGATTGGAAATAGGCTGTTTTTCAATATCAGCTTGTATTACTTTAGAGATATTTCCGGTACGTTCTCTTTCTGTAACAGTATAATATCCTGCATTAAGCGTTACTTCATCTAATAAGGTAACAGCTTCCTGTAATTGAATGTTGATTTCTAGCCTTTGATTCACTGCAGCGGTTTGTGTAAGAAACCCTAACATTGAAAAAACAAGTGTATCATTAGTATTAGCATCAATGCTATAAGAACCATCTATGTTAGAAATAACCCCTTGATTGCTAGATTGTACTATGATGTGTACTCCAGGAATGGGAACACGATTACCATCGGTTATAACACCGTTAATTTCTGTTTGTTGCGCATTAAAATCTTCTAAGTAAATGTTATTTAAAACAGGATTAGCGGCTAAAATAGTTGTAACAAAGGAGAAAAGTGTTAGGCAAAAAGTAGCAAACAAGACGTTTCTACCACTATATATTGGTATTTTTTTCATAATTTTGAATTAGGTTAAACAATTATTTGTTGAATCTTAAGCCTCCTTAAAACCCGCAAAAGTTGATTAGGAGGTTTTTTTGTTTAGTGTTTATTCATTGGCATTATTATTTGGTTTATTGGTTTTTAATTTTAAGATAAGCTAGCCAAAACCTCATACTAAGCGTCTTGTCTATACTAGACAGATAAACGCATAGGTCTTGGGAAAGCATCTATTCTTTAGGCTTCTAAAACGTGATTTGTCCGGATACAATTAAAATGTGTAATTCGTTGGTTATGGGATAAGGATGTCATCATTAAATCCGGAAAAGGTGTAGCGTAAATCCCATAACAAGGGTGCCTATATTGGGTCTTTTGGCTTTTTTATAAAGAGAATATCGTATGCTGTTTTTTTTGAACAATACACCTTAGCACCCTTTTTAATAGGGTGAAAAATAATTTTTGTGTTTGTTGTTTTTAAAGGTAACAATGGTCTCTTATTTTAAAACGTTGGTGTTAAAAAAAGCCTATTCTAATAATTACGAGACCTAGAATAAAAATAGAAACCAGTGCTAAGAATTGTTGAAAAAGACGACTTAAAAAAAGGGCGTAGAACTCAACTTACCTGATAGGGGTACTGGTATACCTTGCAGAGATAAGAGAGCCCACGCCCGGGTCGTGAGCAAATCTACTTATCATCTCATCTGCAAAAATTACCAGTTTTCTATCAGAGATTCAAAGCGATAGCTTCAAATATTTTTAATACGAAGAATCGCAAATATATGTATTCAGTAACAAATATAATAAAATTATATGAATGCGTGTTCAAAACCGCATTTTATTTAATTTCAATGCATTTTTTTGTATAGAGATGAATTACAACAAAGCCATATACGATTATATCACCTTTCTTTGGAAAAAATCTACTCACTCTAAAAGGAAATTTTCTCTTAACCATAACATAGAAGAGAGTACTTTAAGAGTAATAATCAAGCAAAAAAAAGATTATCAAATTTCCTTACTGACAATTAATAGAATATGCGAAGGTGAACAAATTTCTATTTTTGACTTTTTCAATGAAGCTGAAAAATTTTCAAAAAAATAAAAAAATAAAAAAATCAAAATAGATACTTTCGAAGTCAAAAGAAGATTACCCTATTGGATTCTATGGAAGCTTCACCCAAACATCTTTTATTTAAATGCTACTGTGTAATTCCTTTTTCTTCTTGACATAAGAGCAATATACGTATGCTTCAATTTGGTGAACTGCCGTATACGATTCTGTTTGGTTTATCCTGAGTCTAATCGATAGCCGTAGGCTACGGTGGTACGAGATGTATACTCCGTTACTATTCAGGGGCGGAACTGTCTACTCGATATTGCCACTCGTTTTATTAACTAGGTAATAGACTCGATGTAAACTACTGTATTCCCCTGTTCTTTATGTTTGTTTCATTTTAATTTTTAATTATATCTCTTTGGGCTGTTTCAAATATTTAGATTTTCTGCAATTGACTGCCATTCTCCACTATCTACATCTGAAGGCGATGTTCCTTTTTCGCTTAACAGGTAAATTAAATCTTTAGCTAATTCTGGGCTTTTATTCGGTAATTTAGTAAATTCATGGCTTGCCCCCTTAGTTTGAATTACTTTTGTTCCATTTGTTGATTCTATATTTTCAGCTAGTGAAACAATAACCATTCTGTTTTCTGTGTTAAGGAAATCTCTACACTTTTTTAAATCTCCATAGATATCTTTGTAATCTTTTTTGTTATACCTCTTTTTATTATAAGGCTTTTCATCTTTAATATATCTGTGCATACCAAGGATTGTCATATCCCCTTTACTTTCAATTAACTCAGCTACACCTGAAACAAAATAGAGTAAAGAACGCTCATAAATAAATGGAATAACCTTATCTTCTGTTTCACTAAAGTCATCTAATAAAAACATTCGAAACATCTTAAATGGTTTTTCTTTAGAAGTTACTATTTGATTTTCAAATAATTTCAATCTTACTGCTGGAACAATAGGCAAAATATTATTAATCTTTATTTCAGGATAATCTTTTAATTTTAACACATCTAATAAATAGCATATTGGAATAGAGCCTGCACTATGACTTATCAAATCGATTAATAGTACTTTTTCTTTCTTTTTTCTTTTTTTACATAGCTCATTGAGTTTTGATAAAAAATGTATTCCATTTTCATTCTTCCAAATCTCCTCTGAATGATTATAGATCATATTATAATGAGCTTGAGCTAAGTCTCCAACTGCTATTAAATTAGCAATTTTTATTCGGGAAAGCTCTTCAATTGTTGTTGAATAAATACCGTGATCGGTTCCTAAAACAAATCTCTTTACTATGCGATAAATAAGTAATGAGCTTTTTATCCACAATACAGCTGCTTTCTCTGAATCTTGATCAAAATTATTTGATAGTTCTTTTTCAATTTTTAGAAGCTCGTCTTTATTAATACTCAGATCATTTTCTAAAATATCATGTAGGTTCTTTTCTATGTGTTTTTCATCTGGATCTGAACTTTCAATTATCACATCTTCATCATCAATGGTTTTAAAAAGAGTTGTGTCAAAATTTAAATTTTTCAGTAATTCCAGAGCGCTTATATTTACCCCTTCTGGTGAAATTAATTCTTTGAAAGACAATTCATTATCTTCAGGAATAGGTATATTTAATTTTTTAGCAATAAACACAGCTATCATTTTCCAACTTACCTCATTGGCTAATTTTTTGACAAGCTCTTTCAAATAATCTCCTTGAAAAGGGCTAGCATTATATTGCATAAAAACAGAATGTGTTTTAAAATCATCATTATCTAAATTTTTTGGATTCAAAATTGTTTCTATTAGTAAAGGACCCAATTTTGTTTTCATGTAATTGTCAGAAGATAATCCACCATGGAAATATAATATAACTTTATCTTTGCCTTCAATTTCCTTTAAGACATTATTTATGTGTTCTTTATCATCATCAATTAGATTTAAAAAATTGGTTTTCATATTTTTTTATTAAAAGTGTTTTGCTCTATTTTATTTGACTAACATCCAATTAGTTGTTTTTAAGTCTTAATTACTTGCTGTGTTCAACCCATAAATGCAACACACTTGCTTTTTAGTTTTTCAATTGGGTTAAGATAGTCAAACTTTCTTATAGGTCTATAGTTCATCATTTTTTCAACCTCTTTGATTCTTTTTTCTGTAATCTGTCCAAGGTCTGTTTTCTTTGGGAAGAACCTCCTAAGAACACCTATTCTGTTTTCGACTGTTCCCTTATCCTGAGATGTATAGGGTCTTATAAAATAGGTTTTTGAAGTTAAGCGTTTTCCTATTTTATAGTGATATGCGAACTCTTTTCTATTATCAAAGGTGATGGTCTTTATCCATGATGAATCAAAATTGGTTAGTCTGTATTTCATTTTCTGATAAACCTGTTCCGCTTGTTTGCCGTCGAGTTTCTCGAGCATGGTCACCAATGTTGCTCTGTCGGTCATTACCACAGAGGCCATGGGCGACCATTTCAGATAATGAAATTATGAGATAGTGCAATCGCCACTTGTTTAAAGTGAAATTAATGGATATCATTTTGGCGATACTAAGAAAAAGTCCGGGCTATTTTTTAATGAAATTGGATCATCGATACTCTCAAATGATGGAAAAGGAAGATAATTGTATCCATGTCTACTTATTGTTGTTTGATTTATATATTCCTTAATAGTTTCTTTAAAATAGGAAGCACTAGGGTCGTCTTCAAACCAACTTCGTAATGCATCAAATGTAAATCCAAAATTCAAGTAATCTTGATCCAATAAGTCATTATTTAATATGAGGTCACTTTGTTTCACAATCTCGTATACTTCGTAATTATAAGGGAATGTCATCTGATGAATTACATCTTCTACATTAGATGCATTATCAGCAGCTACTTCTTCATATATAACACGATCAGCAAAACCTCGCTCATCAAATACACTCTTAAAACCAGCAGGATAATCATAAAGATTGTTAATTTCCTTTTCAACTTTCAATTTCTTTTTAATTCCATTCGAGGAATGATAAATTATACGGGTTTTTTCTATTCTAACTTTGTACCTATAAGGGGTAATAAATGTTCCATTATCTATAAACTTATAGGCAATAGTATCTATAAACTCTCTATTTATAATGACTTTTGGTTTTTTTAGTCTCCTTGTGCCCAAATATCCAGCATAAATTATACCGTCCTCCTTTTTTGTATAGATGTCATTTTCAGTAAAGTAGATATCCCTACCGCCTCTATATTCAATAATTAATGAGTCCTTAAAAGCTTGTGGGTTTACACCATATAATTGCTCTTTTATTTCAGATATACGGTTTGACGTATAGCCAACTAACCTCATGTTAGGAGGCTCTATTAATCCTGGATTATCCCAAAATAGTGTTGGAATTTTATAATGTTGGCGCATTGATATTCCATACAATTTTCCAGATTCATCAGCATAGATAGTTTTTCTATTATTATATCCCCTTATATTGCTGGAATATGAATTCGTGGTGTTGAAGTTATTCTCATGAGCACTAATGTATGTATTAATTATGTTTATTTGCCTTTCCTTAGCACTAGGATAACATTCATCATTAGTTTCTTTCAAAAATGTTCTATAGAAAACCTCTGGGCTCGAAATACCCATTTCCAAAGACTTCAAAACGGCGAAAGAGTCTGCTCTAAGCTCAGTTTTCTTTTTTTTAAGAACACTCTCAGTACTGTTACATTCATTTTCATTAATGACGTCATAGGAAGTAAAATGAGCTAGTTCATGATTTATTATGAAAACAAGTTGTGCGAGACTTTCATTGTTGACTATAATATTTCCTTTCCTAATTACATCTCTAAAACCATCATCTAGATATCCCGATTCGGTAATAATTTTTTCAGTATGAAAACGATTATAGTATACGGCCCTTTTTTCAAAACCAGGCACATCCTTGTTGGCCAAAGTGACCATCATCAATGGGTTTTTTTTATTTGATGATGGATAGAAGTTGATTTCTGGAGCTCTATCAAGATAATGACTAGAGTTCATTATATCTTTAAAAAGCAATTCCAGACTACTTCCTGAAATCTCAAATAACTGAGGATTACTCTTCAAATCAAAGGAGCTAGATGTAAATCCGCAGCCTTTTATTATTTGAGCACTTATTGTTATTGTTTGAAGGAAAAACAATAACAACAGAAAAATGTTTTTAATTAACTTATTCATACTTATTTTTTTCAAAGACAACAATTTCAAATTTATTTTTAAATGCTTTTACATAACCTTTGATATATATGTTTTTTCCGATTTCCTTAATTATTGCATAAATTAAAATAGGATCCGTATCTAAGCTGGGTGACGAAAACCCAGAAGCTTTTGACTTATACTTATTGGCAAACACAGCAATTTTTTTCTCTAAATTTGAAATCCGTTCTTTATAGCCCTCATATTTAAAATCTTGCCCTTCTTTTATTTTTCTACCAAGGTCAGATATTATATTATTATGATTAACTCTAATGTCTTGGTACTGGTTTTTTAATTCAATATATGGGTCTCCTTTTATTTGAGGTTTATAGAACTCCTCGACCAACCTTCCTATCTCTTCTGTATTCAATTTATTCTTCATTAAGCCGTCATACAGTTCTTTAGGCTCATTCACTATTTTTAAGTAGTTATTTGAATTTAGAACAGTTTCTGTAAGGGTACACCCCGTAAGAAATAGAATAGATACCATTAAGTAAATAATATTTTTTTTTGACATTTTTATATATTTTGCAAAAAATATACAAAAAAAATAGGCTACGGAAGAATTTTTTTAATGCAGTATTTATTTCTTTATAAAATTAGTCTACAATCAAAATGTAATTGTGTACAAAAACACAGAAATCTTCACACTATTGGTAATAGTGTAAACCAAACTTCTACACCTGGTTAAAAAACTACGTGGAAAGGACGGTGATAGTATACGACTAAAAACGGATGAAAGTGAGCATAGTAAACTAAGTGCTTAAAATCGATTCCATTGTGGTTAAATTTAGTTTTTAGTTTTTTCTCATGGATTCTTCCTTTGATATCAATTCTATGTGCTGTATAAAAAAACATCTATTAAACATCGATTTCACTTCATTATGAATCCGTATAAAATTATCATCTAAATCCTTTTGAGTTATTTTTTCATGCTCTGGCAAAGCCCTTTCTATAGTTGGGAGTTTAAATTGTACTTTTCTATCCTTTCCGTCTGCAAATACAATAAACTCCCCTTGATTTAATCGATAAAAGGCATCAGCTCTGGTTTTGGAGACTTCTTTTTCCCCCTCCGTTATTCTAGTATCAAAATTTAAGTTATACCCTTTATTGACACTCCTGGTCGGTTTTTTTACAATTTCAAAAAAGCGTTCATAATACTTTGCTGTATCTGGATCGTTTGCCTTTCCAAAAAACTGATACGATAGGTTGGCAAGAATGGCTTTACTTGCTTTATCACCGTACATCATATCGTTTTGTATTTTGTCCTGTAAGATATAAAGACAAACAATATCATAGCTACGTAGGGTTGCAGGAATCCGATGCATATTCAGTAACCGAATGGTTGAAGCTTCTTCCAATAACACGAATGATGGGTTTTGCCCTCGTTCGCTCATTTGTTTGGTAATGGTATGCATAATGGTTGCGATTACAGGAGATAAAGAAGCCTCTTTTTTAGGGTTATTGACAATGGAAATTACCGCAGTATTTTGAGAATTATTGATATTTAGTGGTATTTCATCTTCCGATAAGACCATAAATATTTTTTTAGTGCTTATCTTTTTAAAGGCATTTGCCAAAGTACTTTTTACTCCTGCAGTCTGCCTATCAGAACCTACACCGCTGATAAAAGCATCTGCCATCGCTTTGGAAGTCAAATCTCCTTTTAGAAATTTAACCAACTCCTTTGTCTCTAAAAACTGATATAGTGCTATCATATGTGGAATGGTACAATAATCTTTATAATCAGTTTTGAGTCTCCAAATAATACCTCCTATCAAACCTTCTACAGCATCTTTAAAAAAACGAGAACTATTATTATCGGATTCTCTAAGCTCTAACAGATTCTCCAAGAGTACCCGTGAGATTTCATATACACTCTCTTCATCAGGTAAATATTTTGGTGCAATGGGGTTTACTTTTTGGTGGATAGGATCAAAAGAAATGATATAAAAATCAATATTACTTTTCTGGAATATGGGATATGCCATTTCGGTAATTTCAAAATTCTTGTAGTCATGCATCACACCACAAAATTCATTATTTCCAAAATGCTCTAAAAAGCTATAGACCACACTTTCAGTTTTGCCACTACCCGCAGCTCCGATAATTGAAATTCCTTTACGGATGTTATCTAGTATAAGCCTAGCTCCCTTTGTTCTAATAATGACCTTATATTTTTTGTTGATATTGGTGGGAGTTTCTTCTTTATGGGCATATACATACAATATGATATTACAGAAAGTATATGGTAATACCCTATAAATCAATGTCCTTAAAAAAGGCTGCAAAGCTATAGTATAGTACAAATAAAGTGTTGTTCCTATAATACAAAAGAGCAGCATAAAAAATCCAAAACGAAAATATCTAATGATGAAATAAGATACCAAACACCCCATAATAAAATAAGCAATCATATTGTATAATCCATCCATAACTATCATTTTTAAAAAATCAACAGCCTCAATCAAGGGTACGAGGTATGCTTCCAAAAAATAAATTTTAATTTCGAGGCAAGCCTCAGGGATTTAAACTCTCAATGAGGGTTTAAATCCCTATGGAACCAGAGCGTATGGCAACTTCTACCCCTTTTTTGAGTTTCATAAATGCCTTAAATGTCAATTGCGCTTTATTAGCAGGAATAATGGGGATGTTTAGTCCCGATTTATGGAGCATTTTAAAAGCTATTTGTTTTTGTGTGGTGGGTAAGCCTACGAGCATAGCAAAAAACTTTTTTGGGTCCTTTATAAACATATTTCTCGCTTGGTAACTTTCTACAAAATTGCGTTTATAGCCAAAAGTCTTGTCAAATGTTTTTTCAACAGCTTTATAGAACTTGTCTCTATTGAAACCCTGTTTTACCTCTTTGCCATTGAGGATGGTTATGGATTCCTTAAATTTTGTGTTTGGGGATAAACTGTGTGAATTCGTTATATCTTTTCTACTAACAATAATATGAATATGGCTCTGAAAACCTTCTTTTTTCATTCCTTGTACAATCCGTTTTCCATTAATCTTATGTGGAGCTTCTTTTTCCAGTTTGGCAATTTCCCGTTCTAGTTTTTTAATATTTCCTCTCCCTCGCTGTATTTTCCGAATCTCGTTTTTAAGGATAAGAATCTTATTGGCATAGGGTTGGTTTTCTTTGATTTTTTTCTCTGTCCCCTTAAAAGTACGTTCATGTTCAATCTTGGCATAATATTTAATATCATCTACAGTAACTGTTCGGTCTCTATAAAATGAATTGGCATAATCTTTCATCAGTTCCCTGACAAAAATCCGTAACTGTTCTGGGTTGTTGCCTATATGTCGTAATTCACTAGGGCTTGGGCTGACCACAAGTGAATAGAACTTAGGGTCTTTTTTTGAAAGTTTTGCGGTATTACCGTCAATTTCTGCAATTACTTCATGGGAGCTAACCCTGTCATGGTATTGGTCAAAAAAATATTCTTGAAGCTCTTCGTTTTGTTCTTCATTTTCCTTTTCAAGATAGTTGACAAAATCCCGAACACTCCCCTTATAGTTAATGTTCATTTGCTGTGGAGTAATGGCGATATACATGGCTTACAAATTTTCTAAGTTTCTTTTAATTTTTATAAATTCGTTTTGAGGGAGTTCTAATTTTAGATATTCTTTTCCAAAACTGCTTTTTACGATTTTAACCTTACCCAATACAAAACCAAAATTTTCTTTTATCCCTTTCATTTTTTTCTCCAAGCGTTCATAACGGATTTTAGGCACCGTGAAATCCTCGACCATTTCTTGTTCAGGTGTTTTAGTTGCAAATTTCACCTCTAACTGTTCAGGCTCTTCCTGTTCTAATTTTTCTTCAAATAAGGAAAGCAACATAGCATTGGTAGGTTTGGTTTGATGCTTTTCAATATCTCGAATAATAGCAATTACAGCATTTATTCTTTTTCTTATTTTTCCTTCCAATTTAGCAATCGGTTCTCCCAGATTATCCGTTGGGGCTATTCCATTGTACTCAAAAAACTGTACCATTTGTAATAAGGTCATAGATTGGGATGCTGCATTGTTCTTGCAGAATGTTCTAAATTTCTTGGCTACAGATTTTTTGATTCTTAAACCTGCGAACCCATCTTTTTCATACCCTTTATCCATTTTTTCATAAAAAATTTACCGTTTTTACTGGGCTGAGCGCATTTTTTATGAAAAAATGCAAAATCACCTAAAAACTAAATTACCTGTTGCCCCTTATAAACAATGGGTTTACAAAGGAAACTGCATACGTAGCGCTGCGCTAGCACGCTACCCTCTTGCTTCTCCTTTTTCGTCACGCCAAAGCGTGACAAAAATTCCAAACAACCAGGCTAAAAAAAGCCTGTCTTGAGCTTGTCGAAAGGTTAGTTGCTTTTCCTTAAATAACCAGCCTTATAAATATATTTAATCGAGGGGTAAAATTGAAACGCAGAATGTAGTCAAATACCCTGTTTTGGTAGCACCCAAAATGATTACTGAAAATTTAATGACTTGGAACGTCAGATTTTAATTTTTTTCTGCGGTTTATACACATGACAGACCCTTGAAAAATCAAAGGTCTGTCATGTGTTAAATATAAACCCACTAGCCCACCAGTGGGTCAGATATTAAAAACATATTGATAATTATATAGATTTCGTGTCGCCTCTTCGTCCAATAAAACATCATAATTCAAATGATGTTCTTTGGCGTAAGTTTTAAGTTCATTCCCAAATTTACTTTTTACATCTTCTTTAGAGATAGAGAATAGACGTTGTTGGGTTTCTGCATCGAGATTACTGTAATTCAAATAAACCATAATAGTCGTTTTAAATTGGAGTCAATGGCCCTAATTATAACAATCCGTTATCTGCAAAACTGTAGTACTCGCCATTGGGTGTAATAATGAGGTGGTCTAAAACGGCTACATCAAAAAGTTTTGCAGCCTTTATTATTTTTTCGGTCAATGCTATATCTGCCTTACTTGCTTTTAATTTCCCAGAAGGATGGTTATGCACCTTATGTAAAGCTTTACATAATTCGCATTATGTAAAGTAAATTATTATGTAAAGTAACCCTCTGAACACCCTATTAATACTGAGATATTTATAAGATCACTTTACATAATAATATTAGAATCGTTTCAGCCAAGTAATCAAATTTTCGTTCTTTGCCCATATAGGCTCTTCATCTGGATTGATATCGACATATGCTTTTTCAAGGGCGATGCGTTTCTGTTTGGAATCCGCTCTGGCATATATTTCCGTGGTCTGGACGGATACGTGGCCCAATATATCCCGGATATATACCAGATTCACCCCGGCCTGCAATAAGTGCATGGCCTTCGAGTGTCTAAGGGAATGACAACTGACCTTGTCAGGGATGATCATTTTGTCCGTTTCCCTTGCCATTTTTATATATTTCTGGAGGATATGATTGATTCCAGCACGAGTAAACCTTTCTTTTCTGCTATTGAAGAAAAGGGGATGCATATTGGAGACAGGTTGGTCCAATCCATGCTCCTTCATATAGTTTTTAAGGTGACCGATCTGTGCGTCCAACATCGGGACCAGCCGTGCCCTGTTCCCCTTGCCGACGATTTTGATTATAGGGGGCTTGCCCAACCTTAGACTTGAAGGGGTCAGGTCTATGATTTCCTGAACTCTCGCCCCTGTATCATAGATCAGGGACAGGAGTGCCAGATCTCGCCTTCCCCTGATAGTCGTGGTGTCAGGCTGCCGTAAGAGCACCCTTATCCCCTCGATCGTGAGATAGTTTATACTTTCCTTTCGAGTCTTCTTGGATCTGATGGACAGTATCTTTTGGCATTCGTGGAGATTGTCCAGACTTTCGTACTGTAGGTATCTATAAAAGGAATGAATCGCCGCTAAACGCATATTTCGGGTCGAACCGCTACATTTCCGTTCTTTTTGTATCCAATCAAGGAACTCTATGATCGTTTCCTTTCTGATCTTTGCGAGAGTCAGTTTTTCTACCTTCAAGAGCTTCTCTTTTTCAATAAAATCTAACAGCAGGACGAATGTATCCCTGTATGCGGTAATGGTATTAACACTTGCACCTCTTTCGTCCGGTAAATACCTTACGATAAAATCGGATATATACTTTGAAAAATCAGTTGGCCTCATAATTCTTGAATTTAGGGAATACGTCCAAACACACTGCATCCATATCATTGATCAGGTTCGGATACATGTTACTGGTCAATCTGACATAATGGTCGGTTGCCCCAATGGATTGGTGTCCCAGATAATTGGAGAGTATAGGCAACGAGGCATAAAGATCGATCCCCGATTCTGCCATTTGGGCAAGTGAAGTAACGGCAAAGGTATGCCTAAGGTCGTGAAGACGTGCTGTATTGGATATTCCAGCCTTGTCCAGACATTTTTTGAACCATTTCCTAACGCCTTGTCCACATTTGCGCCCATTGACCTTGACGAAGAAGTAGTCGGAACTTGTTTTTCTAGAAGGAAGCAGATCCCTATATTCCAGATATTCCCGGCATACGGATACCAGAGATTGTGAGATAGGTATGATCCGTTGTTTCCCGTTCTTGGAATCCCTCACCAGTAAATAACCTTCATCCAGACGGACATCTTCTTCCTTTAGGGCAATGGCCTCTCCCATGCGGATTCCAGTACAGTAAAGTAGCCGGATCAGTGCAGGCATACAGATCATACAGGAATTCTTATTCACACTGCCTATTCTTAATTCATCACAGACCTTGAACAGTAGATGTATCTCTTTCTGCGAATAGATGTAGGGAATAAATGTGCTTTTAGGGAAGCGTGGCAATCTAGGAACATATGATGGAATTCCCAGATCGCACAGGTAGGAGGAGAACTGTGCAAGGTACCTTATCCTTTCATATCGATAGAACCCGGATTCGTTGGGTCGTCTTTCGCTCCATAACCCTGTAAATTCTTTTGTGATTCCCGATGTGATTTCCTCTCTTTGGGCTGCCAAAGTATCGATTTGGGATAAAATGAATTCACCTGTTATATACTTAAACCCTAGTTTTTTCTTCAGATCGATGTACTGTCTTATATAAGTACCGTATATACTGTTGTATAGTTTATTCATAAAAGACCCCTCCTTTCTGCTCATAAAAATTGGTAGGTACGGGGGGTACATCGAGCATACATTGCCTCATCGATTTAAGATCGATCCGCAGATAGTACCTAGTGGATTCTGTGCTGTTGTGACCAAAGACTTCCGAGATAACGGGAAGGGCCGTACTTTCTTCTAGCATTCTGAATCCCAGACTATGGCGCAGGGAATGAGCCCCGAACCTCCTGCCCTTGACATCGATCCCTGCTTTTCTGTAAGCTCTTTGGACAACATGGGTAACTACTTGGCTGGTATGGAACTGGGCATAAGGTGCTTTTGCTATCAAGAATACGAATGGACTCTCCGATTCTGGTCGTCCATATTTCAGATAATCGATCAGGGCATTACCAATATCGGGTAATATAGGAAGCTCCAATTCTTTCCCTGTCTTGACTTGCTTTATTTCTATGGTACTGGTATCCCAATGCAGTTCCGTAAACTTCAATCTTGAGATATCCGAAGCTCTTAATCCAAGCCTTGCAGCCAATAGGATTATAGCATAGTTCCGCTTTCCGATCGGACTGGAGCGATCGATGGAATATATCAACTTTTCTATCTCACCCTTGGAATATGTGGAGGGCAACTTCGGCTGATCGACGGATCTGTATCTTGGTATCTTATTGGAATAGTCAATAGCCAACAACCTCTGTTGGTAGGCATATTTCATAAAACTGCGGAGTGCTAGGATAGTAACTTGTACTACGGTCTTTTTGCGACAATCCAGTTGACCCAGATATCCGAGGATAAAAGCTTGATCGATATCCTTAATGGAAGGGATACTGTTTTTGTCGCAATATTGCAAGAAGGGGAAAAGGTTCCGTCGATAACCATATAAAGTTGATACCGTTAATCTTTCCTCTAATCTTTTATGGTTTAAAAAGCGGGTGATTATTTCTCCTACGGCTCCATCAAAAACAATTGGGTCTTCTTTGCGCTGACTTCGGGCAGGGGCGGTTATTATACCAGTATTCTGGAATTCAATCAACATTCTGGTTCCATGATATATAAATCTTTCAGATTCTGAAAGTTTTGGAATATTTCGCCCACCGAGTTTCTCCTGGAGTATTAATGTCCCCACCTTTTGGTCATAGCGTTCGATCTCGTTTATAACCATGTAATTCTTGATCTCTTTCCAGGCCCACCTATATCTGGCTATAGTACTCAATGAATAGGATAGCTCGGATTCGAGATAATTGCCCGCTTTGGACATTAACTCATTGAATTCTTTAATTCGTTTGTTCATATTACAATCATTTTAAATGTGAATAATTTCACTAAATAAATGATTGTACAATGAATTTAAACGGAAGATGAACTATTATTATGTAAAGTAATTTTCAATACTTTCTAATAATAACAGGGATTTAGAAGCATCACTTTACATAATAATTTACTTTACATAATGCGCCAAGATGATCCCAACGGATACGGTCTTTAATACCACGGCAAACAGTATCCGAAGATCAACCATGGCTCCCGTAATTCCCCATTTGGAGAGTTGATTGATACTCTTGACCTTATTGTTGTTGTTCAAGAGTATCACCTTAAAGGATTCATGTAACCCTATGGTGTTGCTGTCCCAGTGGTTGTATAACAGCTGCGCTGCGTCCATCGATGATTTTATTTGGTGCCAAAAATCGGACTTGATCCGTTCGCTATAGCCTACTTTAATTTCGTTAACTTTACTTTTCTTTGTTTTTTCTTTATCGGATTAATAATGATAAAGAGGGCTGAGCTTTGGTCAGTGAAGCCCTCTTTTAATTTTTACAGGCTTATCTATTAGGCTGCCTTGTTTTCAGTTTTAGCGCCCAATAACAAAACCTCGCTTATGACCACTTCCGTGACAAATCGTAGTTTTGGGTAAAACCATTTTCTAAACAATGTTTTTTTACGGTAAAGGAACCAGCCAATCCAAAGAACAATTCCTGTTGCTACCAGTCCTAAAACCAGCCAGTGATCAAGACCAAAAACACTGCCCTTTTCCTCTGGCACCTTATGTATGGTCATATACATGGAATCTTTATAGAGTTCGCCATCATCTGATGTTCAGGCCTTAGCTTTTCATACATTTAAAAAGCTTTTTAGAAAGGGATATTTCTCATAAAACACCATGTATTCCGTATGTTATATTAAGTACAAATACAATAATATATTCACTTTGTTTTGAAAAGTTAGTAACTTTATTATCTTTGTTATTAATTGAATAAGGAAACAAAGGTCTACGCTGGTTATGCTTATCATTGGGTATTGCGGGCCTAACTAATTTCATGCATATGATTGCGAAAGTGCTGGGTTGTTTTTTAAGTTCATAGATTTTGTTCCGTTATAAAACGTCGTTACCCTAATATTTGTATGCAAAGAAACAAAAACGTTAATTTATTTATATGAAAGGCAAAAAGCTGTTGTTTGGCTTACTCATTGGGCTGGTAGGTATTTTTTATAGTTGTACGCCTGGAAAATTCGAGGGTATATGGGATTGTGAATTTGATGATGGTTTCGGGACTATGATACTTAAAAACCAAGGATTTTCGGTTGTTGGAGAAATGGTATCCATTAAAAATGGAAAAATGCCCATGAGGAATATAGAGATTCAAGGGGAAGTGATCACTGGTGAAATTGAAATGTACGGGGATGTCCTAGATTTTTCAGGCATTTTCGAAGGCAATGATTTTTCCGGTTATATATTGGAAGGCCTGGATACAATCCAGGTAATAGGCTCTAGGCAATTGGATGGCCCCGGACTATTTGAACATCCCAATGTACTATATGTGCTGAACGATTCTGATTTGGAGGATTATGAAAAGGATTTGGATCATAAGGGCATGATAGATGCCTTTGATGGGGAGAGTCTGGATCGTGGAGGAAGAATCTACAATTCAAATTGTATCAATTGTCATGGAAACCCAGAAATGGAAGGGTCCATCCCTATGTCCCTAAAGTTTTGGGAACAACCCTTTAAGGCAGGCAATGACCCATACAACATGTACCAGACAGTTACCAAGGGTTTTGGTTCTATGCCCCCACAGGTTACACTTACCCCTCAGGAGAAATACGATGTGATTTCCTATATCCGTGAAAATTATGTAAGAAGAGGCAACAAGTCAGAGTACTTTAACGTGAATCCAAACTATTTGGCACAGTTGCCCAAGGGAATCTCCACAGGACCTCCGGTGAAACCGTACCATCCTTGGTCAGATATGGACTATGGAAATTTTTTCATCAACACCTATGAGCTTGCAGATTCGAAAACCGGCCTAGAGCGTTACCATTCGCCTGGCCCTACTCCCTTTCCTGATGAGAACTATCTAAAGAATAATTTTGCCTATAAAGGCATAGCTGTACGGTTGGATGAAGGCCCTGGAGGGGTGTCGGAAGGGAAGGCGTGGATGATTTTTGACCACGATGTAATGCGCGTAGCAGGAGGGTGGACCGGAGACGGGTTTATAGATTGGAACGGTATTTTGTTGAACGACCAACATGAAACCTACCCCAGAACTATAGGGGAACTTCATTTTGAGACCCCCGTTGGTCCGGCTTGGGCAAACCCCATCACCGGAACATTTGAAGATACCAGGTTCAAGGCGCGCGATGGCAGAAGGTTTGGGCCATTGCCCAAAAGCTGGGCAGACTATAAAGGGATTTACCACTACGAAAACACCGTTGTTATTTCATATACTGTGGGAACTGCCAATGTTTTGGAGCGTCTAGGTATGGAGAAAATGGAGGAAGAGACCGTATTTATGAGGACCTTGAACATTGGCCCTTCTTCAAGGGCGTTAAAAATGAGGATCGCTCCAGCAGGAACTAAAGTGGCTCTCAAAGGTCGTGGAGCATCGTTAAAGGAAGCCGATGGGTTTGTCTTGTTGGAGGTGCCCAAAGGAAATGGAGCAAACATTAAGTTGTTCATCGCAAAATCCAAGGTAAAAGGATTGGATGATTTTGCAAAAAAGGCTTCGGCTCCTGAATCTTTAGTGAAATATACCAGGGGGGGTGAAGCTCACTATCCACAGGAACTCGTTACGAACATCATTTTAGGAAATGAGGATGGGCCAATAGCCATGGATCAACTTACCCCTCCCTTTGATAATCCTTGGAATAGCAGGATGAAGCTAAGCGGGATTGATTTTATGGAAGATGCCAATAGGGCGGTGGCTTGCACATCGGGAGGCGATATTTGGATGATCAGTGGGCTTACGGATAATACGAATAAACTAAGTTGGAAGAGGATTGGCTCAGGCCTGTTTCAGCCCTTGGGAATCAAGGTCGTAGATGAAAAGATATATGTTACATGTAGAGATCAGATCGTATTACTCCAGGATTTGAACGGGGATGAAGAAACCGATTTTTACCAAAGCTTTAATCATGACCATCAGGTAACCGATCATTTCCACGAGTTTGCCATGGGTCTACAAACAGATAAGGAAGGGAATTTCTATTATGCCAAAAGTGGACGCCATGCGCGCGAAGCCCTAATACCTCAACACGGTACCTTATTGAAGGTGAGTAAGGACGGGTCCAAAACCGAGATTATCGCCACAGGGTTTAGGGCGGCCAACGGTGTTTGCATCAATCCAGATGGTAGCTTTATCGTTACAGACCAACAGGGCTATTGGAACCCGATGAATCGCGTTAATTGGGTAGAGGGTAAAGGAAAGTTTTATGGCAATATGTGGGGATACGAACCTCCCAAAGATACGACGAGGTTGGCTATGGAACGACCCATGGTCTGGATAGACATGGAATTCGACAGGTCGCCTTCCGAACTCCTTTGGGTAGACAGTAAAAAGTGGGGACCATTGGATGGGGGTTTACTGAGCTTCTCTTATGGTTATGGAAAGATTCAGCTGGTTCTACCCGAAGAAATCAATAATCAAAGGCAAGCTGGTGTTATTGATCTTCCGGGAATTAAATTTCTTTCTGGAGTAATGAGGGGTCGTTTCAATCCAGAGGATGGTCATTTGTATGCCAACGGCATGTCTGCCTGGGGTACTTCCCAAATGATGCGGGGTGGTGAGTTTTACAGGCTCCGTTATACGGGCAAGCCTTTGTCCATTCCTGTACAACTGTCTGCCGAGGAAGATGGGGTAAGCCTTACCTTTGCCCATGCTTTGGATAAGGAGAGTAGTCGGAATCTAGGAAATTTTGAGGTACAGACTTGGGATCTGATTCGAAGCAGTGATTACGGTTCTAATCGCCACAACATCCAAACCCTGGAAGTAAGTGAAGTAATTTTGAATGAAGAAGGTAGTACCATTAAACTGGTGCTGCCCGAAATAAAACCTGTAGATGTAATGACCATTGGTTATAAGGTTAAGGATGTGGAAGGCAACGAGTTTTCTGGTAAGGTTCAAAATACGATCCATAACCTGAAAAAGACGCATGGGTCAAATTTGAAGAAGGTTCCTCTGGGATAATAACGGAGACCGTTATGGTTAAAAACATATTTGTATTAGCCGTTGTCAATGTACTGCAAGGGTCACTATTGGCTCAGGAATCCAAACCCCATGTGGTGTTTATTGCCGGAGAAGTAGAGTATGCTGCACATTGGACTTTGCCGAAAATTGTTGATGACCTTGAAAGACGTTTAAAATAAAAGTAAGGATTATCCATTCATGGAGGTCAGGACCCCATGATTTTGATATGCCCGGTACTATTGAAATGCCTGAATACGATGAAATATAGAACCTTAAGGTAATTAAGGATGCAGATTTATTGGTGATGCATAATCGTTTTCCGTCTCCCGAACAATATAAAATCTTTCAAGAATATTTTGATGCAGGGAAACCAGCAATAGCATTTAGGACGAATAAAAGAGAAAGGGTATGATGAATGTGTAAGGATATGATTTTAAGAACGGCATACTTACTTAATGTATATTATAAAGTTAGATTTATATAAGGGCTATTTTTCCAAAACACCAAAACAACGCTAACCACAACAACAAAAAAGTATGATGAAATCAAAAATTGGCAAGGTAAAAAATGTAATGATGGTATTGGCTGCTATTATTTTTCTACAAACATCGATTTTAGCTCAGGAAAATTAGAAGAAACCTACAGTAGTGTTTGTTACTGGTGATGATGAGTATCATTCACGTGAGGTAATGCTTCCTTTTCCGGTAAAAATTAGAAAAGGAATTCGGCTTTAGAGTTATATATATCAAGGATGAGGCACCTGGAGCTGATGAAGATTCAGACCATGATCTAAGCCAACTGTTTTACAAGATGCAAAAAAAATAAAAGAAGCTGATTAGATGGTGGTTTTCATTCGATTTAGAAATTGGGAACCGACGTCACATAAGTTGTTTATGGAGCATTATGAGAAGGAAAAACCTGCGATAGCAATTCGTACTACAACCATGCCTTTTGGAAAGACAGGACATTCTCCCCTAGATATTTTGGTGGACACTTTAAGACTTCAAGAATAATTGATGATGTAGTGTTGGGGTAACATATTTACAGTCAAAAATTAAGCATCCTTTCGGACTTAAAAAGTAATCTTGTACTCTTTTAAAAACAGATAATCGAGAACACCATTCCCTCTTGGGTTTTCGTAAAGTCTATTCACCTAAAACTTCGTCTCAAATTGAAGCACTTTGGAAATGACCAAGGATAAGGCCCCAGTCAACGTAGCATCGTCTCCGAACGACGAGGGGAGTATCTGCACCTCATTCTTGACCTGTTTGAAGTCATTTTTCAAAATGTTTTCCCTTAATCTTTCAAAGAAAATTTCCCCACTATTGATAAGCCCCCCAGATATTACAATAACTTCTGGGTCAAAAAGTTTTATTAATGCATCTAGTCCAATACCCCAATAATCCATTGCCTCATTGAATATCTCAATGGCCAATGAATCTTTTTCTTTAGCACAGTCCACAACTGTCTTAGCGGTAATTTCTTCTAATTTACCTTTAACTTTATCCAAAATTTTGCTGCTTTCATGAACACTAACGCGTCGTTTTGCAGTCTCTGCAATTCCATATCCCGATGCCAGTGATTCAAGACTTCCCCTAAGGCCGCCTTTTCCAATATACTCATTTTTGTTATCTACAATCAGATGGCCAAATTCTCCCGAAAATCCATGACTGCCATAAAAAGGCGCTCCATTTATTATAATGCCCGCTCCAATACCATAACCTGCATTAACGCAAATAAAATTTCTGTGTTCTTTACCTACCCCATGCACCAGTTCTCCTAAAGCAGTAACCCTGGTCACATTATCATAAAAAATTGGAAGAGCTATATGGCGACTCAATTCAGTTCTTAAATTAACATTTCTCCAATCGAATACCGGGGAATATTCAATCAATCCATTTTCAAACTTTATTAGTCCGGCAACAGCAAGGCCTACACCCAGTATTTTCCCTTCATCAAGTTTGAAACGATTAATCAATTTCCCAATGACCTGAGCTACCTGTAAACATACTTTTTCAAAGCCAGACTCTAAATCTGTGGGCATTTCGATTTCAGTAATGAAATTTCCTTCAAGGTCAGAAATGGCCGCTCTAATACTGGTTGATCCCAAATCAATTCCAATCACATAATCGTTTGTTCCATCAAATCGCAATAATTTAGGGCGCCTACCACCAGTTGAGTCACCTTTCCCAGTCATAACAACCAACTTGTCACCAATGAGGCCTTCTACTATTCGGGTTACAGTTGGGGCACTCAACCCCATTCGCTTAACAATATCTGCACGAGATATCTGCTCTGACTCCCTAATAAGTTTCAAAACCTCAATCTTATTCAAACGACTAACATATGAAGCATCCCTGCCCTTGAAATCATTTCCAAGCATAATCTTTTGTTAGCTAGCAAAGATAATTTTTATATTTACTTTCTAATAGTTTAAAAGTTATTTGTAACTAATCAGTTTGAATAAAAATACGTAATAATTTGGATCGAACGAAATAATGGATTTGCAACAAAAAAGAGGACAATTAGATAAGGGTCATACCACTATTTATTGGTTAGACATTTCGTTTTCAAATTCTTATATGTTTTATACCCCAAAGTAAGGTGTATTCCATAGTGCTTGAATGCATTCTTATGGAGAACGAATTGATCTTCGGCAATGGCACTTTTGTAGATTACCCGGATTGCCTTTAGATAAATACCGATGGTATTCTTGCTAATACCCTTCCCAAGATGATGGGCCTCGAAGCTTTTGAGAAAGGTAGCATTTATATCATATAGCGGAATTTCTCTGCCATTGTTGAATTTCATCACAGCCTCGACCCTATTCAAGTACCATTGGCGCGTACGGGCTTATTGGCATTCCTTTTACTGGCATTCAAGATCTCTCTCCATGTAAGGAGCGTAATATCGTTTTCGAGCCTTTTGCGTAGCTGGGAATAGGGGTTCTCGTCCCACTTGTCCTTGATGCAATCAACAAGTCTATCGACATCGATCTTTTCCAATTTTCTGCCCAGTTCCCTTATTATTCGTTTGGTCTTGAAGAGCTTGTCCTGGATATCTTCCTTGATTTCCCAACAATCTTGGTTTTTATTGGCCCTGATGGATTTCCGTAGCAAATAGTTTTTGTCGTCCCAACCTTTGAAAAGCCCTAGTCCATTTCTCCAAAGTTCAAATAAAGGCGGGTTTCAAGATGTAACTTCAAAGATTTTGGCGATATTTGAAATTAAATACGTTCATTTAATATACAAGTGCAATCTGGTGAGTGATCCGGGGCGTACTTCAAAAATAAAATTACAACATTTTGAATATCAAATAGATAGAGTATAAGTTTTGACCCCTTCGGATTTTCTTCATATGTTTATTCTTGTTATGTCTCGTTGCTTATAAGCGCAACTAATCATAGCCGTAATGAACATTTGAATAATACGAGAAAACAATATAGATGAGAAGAATAATTGGAATTATAGTATTTATACCCTTTCAAACTCTTTTCATTCCTTTGGCAGTAATAGGCGCTGTCATCACTTACTATAAACAAGTGCATGTAAGTAAGAAATTAGGAGTATCTCAAACTGCTATTGAGATTCTTAACGGGAGATGGACCATGGATAGATTTGGGCTAAGAAAAGACCCCGCTACTGTTAAGTTGTTTAATGTCTTGCCCAACACATCAGGATTAGGACTATGGCTCGCCCTCTTTCCATTGTATGTTTTAAAGCAAATAGTTGGCAAGCCTGTTCTTTACCCTATTGTGAAAAAGAACGGAAATGAAACATTAGCAAACTTGGTAACTTCTAGAACTGGGTATTTTGATGAAATTTTAGATAAATCATTAAAAAACTCTGAACAATTTGTAGTTATGGGTGCGGGTTTTGACACCAGGTGTTATGGCAGAATGGCTAAAAATGGGTTAACACTATTCGAGCTAGATAAAAAGCATACTCAAAATCTTAAAAAGAATTTTTTACATAAAACCAACATTGAGACATCTCATGTACATTTCGTTGAAGTTGATTTTGCTACGCAAAGGTGGTATGATAAACTGATAAATGCTGGGTATGACGGAAATAAAAAAACAACTTTTTTATGGGAGGGGGTTACTCTCTATCTATCCGAAAAAGATATAAGAAAGACCTTAAAAGAAATCAAAAACAATGCTACTTCTGGAAGTACACTTGTCACAGACTTTTATGCGAAACAATTTGTAAATGGTGATATGATTCCTGGTAAGAAAATAAGTCTTGAACAGCTGAAAATAACAAATGAAGCACTTGGATTTGGTATTGAGTTCGAAGGCAATAACTCAAAAGATCTTGAAGACCTAATCGAAAGCGAAGACCTAAAGCTAGGGAAGACTTATTACATGGGATATAAAACGAAAAAAGGCACTTGGATGGCGGTTTCAGAAATATTAGTATAAATAAAAAAAATATGTAAAGTGCATAGCACCCTTCGGGATGCTACGACACCATACACAGAACGTTGTACAGCATACTGAAAAACATTGAGCGAAAAGATTAAAAGTTCATAAAATAATTAAAACTGATAAAAAACAAATTTATGACTCGAATAAAGCTATTACTACCACTAGTAATACTTTCAGCACATACGTTCCTTTTATGGGGACAAGAAATTTCAATAGACCAAAATAGGGTACAAATACCGGTATTGAAGTTCAAATCATTTACACCAGTGTTGCAGTTTAAAATAAATTATACAAAAGAACTTAATGTAAAAAAGGTATTGGTAGAATTTGAAGGAACTACCAACATTAGCAATATAGGCACGGTATTTCTATTTGATATGGGGAAAGATAGTACTTGGCAAGCTGATAGAGGAAATTTAGTAAGACAGAAAGCTCTGACCAACGAACATGCGGTTTTTACTTTTTCAAACCCACAGCAACTTAAAAACAACTATTTTATTGTTGCTGTAAAACTATTGGATAACACTCCACTCAATCATTCCATATCAGCAGGGATAAAAAAGGTTACATTTTTAGAATCACAACCATTAACCCCTTCAATTGATGCTAAGCGAGTAAAACAGCGTATAGGTGTAGCCTTAAGAAAAGGTGGAGATGATGGTATTGTTAGATATCGCATCCCCGGTTTAGCTAGCACTAATGAAAACACTCTACTTGCATTATATGACGTTAGGAGAGATAGAGGTAGTGATTTACAGGGAAATATTGATATTGGTGTTAGTCGAAGTACAGATGGTGGAAATACCTGGGAGCCGATGCGTATAGCATTAGATATGGGAGAATATGGTAACCTTCCACAAAAATTCAATGGAGTTAGTGACGCTTGTATATTAGTGGATAAAAACAGCAACGCAATTTACATTGCAGGATGTTGGATGCATGGTGTAATCGATAGTAAAACAGGCAGACCTGCTACAGACCTTACAGCAGGCTCAACTAATTGGAATCATCAATGGAGAAACTATGGTTCGCTGCCTGGGTTTGACATTAACAAAACTTCACAATTCCTGATAACTAAATCTATCGATGATGGAAAAACATGGGGAGACCCCATAAATATTACGAAACAGGTAAAAAGCAATGAATGGCACTTATCAGCACCAGCTCCTGGTAGCGGAATAACACTCGATGATGGCACTTTAGTATTTCCAACACAAGGGAAAGACAAAGATCAAATCCCATTTTCTAATATTACTTACAGCAAAGACGGTGGGCAAACATGGCAAGCAGGTAAACCATCATACAGCAACACTACCGAAAATATGATTGTGCAGTTAAGCGATGGAAGTATCATGCAAAACATGCGTGATAATCGTAATCGCCATGAGAAATCAGATAGCAACGGGCGTGCTATTTTCACCACAAAGAATCTAGGAGAGTATTGGGAGCAACACTCTACTCATCATAATGCATTAGTCGAGCCAGTTTGCATGGCATCTATCTACAAACATACATACACCACTATAAATGGCTACAAAAAAAGCATCTTCCTGTTTTCAAACCCAAATTCTAAATATAAACGTGAACGCATGACAGTTAAGGTTAGTTTTGATGAAGGTAAAACATGGCCTGAAAAGTATTGGTTGCTTTTGGATGAGCTGGGGCTTAGTGGAGGTTATTCTAGCTTAACATCCATTAATAACAATACCATTGGTATTTTGTATGAAGGCAGTCAGGCACAAATGACTTTTGAAAGCATAAGATTAGATGAATTGGGTATAAATGATGCTCAATTACCTTAATATGATATTCAAATTTAATAAAGTCAGGATTGAAAAAAACAAAATGAAAAAGAAAGCACAACGGCACAACGCTTTGTATAAGTAATGGCAGAGCAAGAGCTAAATATCAAGGTCGGTAGCCCGTACAAACCTCATCATGGTTTGATAGGTAAGTTCTGCCCATTCAACCACTACTCATACAATTTACCGATGGAATACATTCGGCAAAAAAGCCGACCCAATGTTCTACGTTGTCCGCTACGCTACCAACTCCCGCCCATTGGGATATGTATTCCATCGCAGGG
>NVXD01000014.1 GCA_002746415.1 Flavobacteriaceae bacterium
TTCTAATATTATTATGTAAAGTGATCTTATAAATATCTCAGTATTAATAGGGTGTTCAGAGGGTTACTTTACATAATAATTTACTTTACATAATGCGTATTATGTAAAGCTTTACATAAGACCCACAACCACCCCAGTGGAAACCTTAGACCGAGTATGAAGGCTTATGAAGTTAGGGTTTTTAATAAAAATGAGGAGGGAATCCATATCAAAGGAATTCGGGTCGGAATGGTTGGTAAACGAATATTCAAAATATTCTAATTTGATATATTTTTTTAGCTCCCATTTTGATGAATTGTAAGGTTTATGCAAAGGCCACTCTTCCAAAAAACTAAAGTCATTTTCTAATTCAGCTAGGATTTTTGAAAATCGATTTCTCTCTTTTTTTAGAGAATCCATCTTTCGAAATCCTATTATTTGCATCCAAATTGCCAATTTTTTTTTTCTTGTTGCTAATGTGTTGTGTATGATTTGTGCGGCAGAGAATCCGAAGGATTTTCAGTCGTTGCAAATCGTTTGTTTAAAGATATAATTTTTATTTGAAGTTGATGCACAGCATGAATTATACACGTTGTTGAACTAATCCTCGTACCTCGGAAGCTTTTACTTGGTTATAAAAATACATTATCTTATTGAGTTCATAAAAACCTTATAATGATGTGTTTAAAAAAAGACAAAGACGATTTTGGAGACGGCTGTAGAAGGCGTACCCGAATTTAAAGAACTAGCCCTTAGCTTAGAAAAGAGTTTTGCCATTAATGGTAAAGCGACGAGCACTTTAAGCAACTACCTACGCTGTCTTGCTCATCTGGCCAACTATTATAAATGTAGTCCTGAGCGCCTTAATGAGGAGCAAATAAACGACTATCTCTACCATTGCCAAAATTTGCATAAGACCCCTTCTGAGAGCTTTTTCAAACATACCATCTATGGGCTTCGTGCCGCCTATAAGGTTTTTGGGATGGATAAAAAACGGATCCAACTTCCGCAGATACAAAGACAGAAAGACCTTCCTGTTGTACTTAATAAAAGAGAGGTTCTAGAGCTGTTAAACACTCCCCAATACCTAAAACACCGTTTGATATTGGCCATGCTTTACGGCTGCGGTCTGCGCAGCTATGAGCTCTGTAACTTGTTGCAGGCCGATATAGATTTCGATAGAAAGACCGTGTTTGTAAGAAAGCAGAAAGGCAAGGTTGACCGCTATGTTCCCTTGAGCCCCCACCTTGCCCGAGGCCTGAGAACCTATTTCAAGACAGAAAACCCTGTAAAACATGTTTTCAATAGTCAGGTTACCAAAGATGGGGTGGTAGGGCCGCTTACTACAGCGGGCATTCAATGGGTGATCAAGGAGTGCCGTGCCAAGGTAAACACCCAAAAGAAATTTACCGCCCATACATTGCGTCATTCCTATGCCACCCACTTACTCGAAGATGGCTTGAATATCATGAGTCTGAAAGAACTGCTGGGGCACGCCCATATAGAAACTACCATTGTGTATTTACAGGTATCCAATTTCGGGAGTTCGATTAAATTCAGTCCGTTAGATACTTTGTTTGCAAAGTAATGCAGCCCAAACATACCGTGGCAGATGTGCTGAATCTAGAGCTAGAGCATCTGCATGAGATAGCCCATACCAGTTGGAACGCACGTGCCCTGCACGCGATACGAAAATGCCGCACCAAAGCCCTTGGCGGACATTTGGATTGGTGTATGGAGTGCAAGAAGCTGCATTTACAGTTCAATTCTTGTCGCAACAGACATTGTACTACCTGCCAAGGGCATAAGCAGCACCAATGGATTTCGGCCAGAAGGCAGGAGCTTCTTGCTGTGCCTTATTTTCATGTCGTTTTTACACTGCCAGATCATCTTAATTTTGTCGCAATACGATATCCAAAAGTGCTTTACAAGATATTGTTCGACACCGTTTGGGAAACACTCAGTGCCTTTGGTGACAATCCCAAACAGCTTGGAGCCAAACTCGGTATGATCGCCGTGTTGCATACTTGGGGCCAGAACTTAAGTCTGCATCCACATTTGCATTGCATCGTTCCCAAGGGAGGTGTTTCAAAGGCAGGGTACTGGAAAAAAGGAAAAGGAAAGTACAATTTTCTATTTTCGGTAATAGCGATGAGTAAGAAGTATCGCGGTGTTTTTGTGTCCAAGTTACGCAAGGCACTTCCAGAATTACCCCAATCTTTATACGACAACCTGTTCAAAAAAAAGTGGGTAGTCTATGCCAAACCACCTTTTGGAAGACCGGAACATGTAATCGAATATTTGGGACGCTACACGCATAAAATAGCGATTGGCAACCATCGTATTCTTGCTATCGACAAAGCGAAAAGGGAGGTTCTATTTAGTTTGAAAGACTACAAAAAGGGAGGAAAAAGAACAACGATGACACTCACGAGCAAGGAATTCATACGTCGTTTTCAGCTCCATATACTTCCTAAAGGCTTTACGCGCATACGGCATTACGGATTTTTAAGCAGCAGTTGGAAAAAAGAAAAATTGCCGTCGTTACAATTGCAATTAGCAGACAGGGGTTTAGAAAAGATTGAAACCTTTGAAATCGAAGAGAAATCGGTACACCGCATTTGCCCTAGCTGTAAAAAAGGGACATTAATCACCCTTTTGACCTTTGATAGCCGTGGGCCACCAAAGAATTATCAACAGCTAATAAAGCGTAAGACATTGAAATTCAACACCTAAAAACGCCCCTAAAAAGAGGCATGGCATACTATTGCCAAAAACGAAGGAAAAAAGCGTAAAGCCCTGTAAATACTCAAAAGGAGTATGAGATTTACATCAAAAGGTTCTTCTTTATATCGTTTTCTACAGAATAGGAGGCTATAAAGTGATATAACAACGACCTTCTTACTTGCCAAGGTCTAAGCAAACTTCCCGAATTCCCCCTTATCTACAAACCCCGGATCAGTCAACAAGGCATATAGCGCTGGCCTATCGGCGCGCCATATGCTTAGTTATTGGCAAATCGTTTTTTTAATCTAAAAGTCTAAATCAATTGTATAAACAATTTTTCCATTAGATAAATCATACATAGTATACCCCCCTAGCACTGTACCAACAAATTCATGAACAAGATAATATCTGTCATTATAAACGACACCAGCACTTCCAATTCTTGAATTATGTTCTATAATCGGTGTTTTTAACTCAATGTCATTATAAAGAACGACTTTAATATTAGTCTCCATTTGTTGTTTAGACCATTCTTGTAAATCTTTTTGGAACTGAACACTCTTTTTTGCATTAATCGATGTATACTCTTTTATCTCTTTTTTCTTTAATCCTTTTGGTATAGAATAATCCGGTGTTTTAGGCATGGGAGGTTTTTTAGATTTTTTTGAAGCGTGCCAAACTTTATTGCAGTTTTTTTGAATCACCCAAACATACTCATCTTCAAAAAATTGAATAATTTTATTTGTGTTTTTATTGCACATTAGGGTATATCGTTCCATTCCTGCCGAACCATTTACAAATACTATCATAGCGTATAATTCATCAGATAGAGAAACAGATGTCTGAGAAAATATACTCTTGTTTTTTAATTGTTCAACAGTGCTTAAATCATAGTTATAAGCCGTAAAAGGTTCTTTGTTTGCTTTTATTTTTGTTTTAAGATCGTAATAAATAATTGATTTATCCTTTGCGGATATTTCCATTAAATATCCTTCTAAACTAAAATATCCCGGAAAAGTTTCTCTTTGATCATAAATTTTATATGGTTTAACCGTTTTGGCTTTAAAATCTACCAAAAATGCTGGTTGAATATTAGCTAATTCAGCATATTTATTTATTATTTCTGTTGAATTTAAAGAAGAGATACCTTTAATAGACTGATTAAGTTGTCTGTTTTGAACAATTGATATCTCCCTAAATTCTTTATTAAATGTAAACAACCCCATACCATTTTTGTTAACCCCTTTTGGCGAATAGTATAAATTAGGGTCTATAGGGTCGCCAGGTTTTTTTTCAAGAATATCTGCATATTGATACTCATCAAGGATATTGCCACTGGTTCCATCTGCTTTAAAAATGTAATGGTGAGATATAATGTAAATTACATTTTCTATTGTATTATGAGAGGCGCTTATGGGGTGCTCCTTAACGGAAACCATCGTTTCTATACTTCCTTTGTTTTTATCAACAAAAAAAACAGCCTTTTCGGTTAAAATAAAATCCTTCGGTATTCCTAAATTTAAATTAATTTGTGCTGTGCAGTAATTTATAGTAATAAAAAAGATAAAAACAAGTGTGGATATTTTATTCATTTCTTATGGTTTTTAATTGTTCGTATTTTTTTTCAGCATTTCCTGCTTTCTCTATATCATTTAGTATTCTGTATATTTTTGCTTCCATCTCATAATATTTAGCCCTTTCAACTTTTTTTGATTTTAATATTTTCAATCCTAATAGAGCACCATTGTAATCTTTTGTTTTATAGCGTATAACTATTTTCAGGAAAGAATAATCCTCTAAATTCAATCCTTTACTGTTTTGATTGCTACCATAAGATGTTGGAAAACTTGCACTATTCTTCATCTCCTTTAATATTATTTTGGCTTCATCGTATTGTTTCATTTTAACTAATAAATCTGCTTTAATAAATTGAAACCATAACAGGTACTTGTGTTGAGAATCACTGAAATGAGGTGATGAGTTATCAAGAGAAATGGCATTATCTATTAGTTTTGTAGCTTCAGAATAATTCCCTTGTTTTTGGAGTAATGTTGCCTTAACTGCACAAACAATACTTTCTGCTTTATCAAGCTGAATTTTTAAATCTATATCTGTAATTAATCCAATCTTTTTCCTAGCTTTAATAAGCTTATAATCTTGATAAAATGCATCAAAATTATTTTGATAGTTTTTTAAAAAGGAAAATGATTTTTGTGCTTGTTTTAACTGATTCGATTTTATATAAGAAATAATCCCTAAACCAAGAATGTAATTCACATCATATCTATAGGAATGCCCCTTAATTTCAAAATCTTGTTGGTTAAATTCGTTATATGCTAAAATAATCTCTGGGTGATCAAGAAAATAATTCTCAATCTGTTGGTAGTATTGCGTAGCTAAATAATATTCGTTGTCTAAATACAATTCCTGTATTATTGTAATCGCACTATTAATATCCACATTATAATATAAATTTGCCAATAGATCTTTAGCCTTATTGTTTAGACCCATAGAACGGAAACATTTTGCCTTTGCTATCGAAATTTGATCTAAAGTCCCAGCAAATGCTTCGTTGTAATTAAGAGTATGAGGAAAGTTCTTCGAATTAGTTTGATTATTTGTTATTATCTCAATTTGCTTTAATAAATAAGATTGGCCATTCAATTCTTCTTCTTCATTAATCTCATTTATTAGATTCTGGAATTGCTCTTCGGTAGGGATGCCGTTAAAACTGTGACATCTCCAAAAAAGCAATCTTTCTTTTACAGTGGTAGTTTCATATAATTCCAACACTTTTTCTTTCTCTTCTAAGGATTTTAAAGTTTTTTCATTGAAAGTATAAAAAGTGGATAGTTTAACAAGTTCGTTATATTTTAATTTGAGTTTTTTACTGAAGTTGGACACCTCTACTTGAACCCTTTTTTGGCTTGCAACTCTTAATTTTTCTTTTCTTTCCCTCTCTCGTTCTCTTTCTTTTTTGGCTTTACGATTGGCACTTAATGTATTAATTAAGTTGATTGTTATACCTACCGTGGAGACAATAACAGGAGTCAGATCTTCATACAACGCTTGCTGACGTTTAAAGTTTTCTGAATTTTGCTGGATTAACCGTTGATTTTTTTCAAAAAGACTTTCTTCTTTATTAGGGGTTCTTTTTGATTGAGAAGAATTTGAATATGGTGTGTTTGTATTTAAATATGGAGATGAATTGTTGCTAGTGATTGAATTAGTGTTGTCTTCTGTGTTTGAGTCAGTACTCGAAGATAGTTTCAGCGATAAGGAATCTCCCGAATTGTCTTTTGCTCTTTGCATACTGTCAATACTGTCTTGAATCCAACTTATTTTTTCGCTTTTACTATACTGTCTATAACCTCTCATTTCTATTTTAGGTTCTTCCTCATAAGTCTCAGCAATAGATTTAGCTTGATGTAATAAAGCTAAACCTTCATCATAATTCTCGCTTTGAGAATATTCCCTTGCTTCCTTTGTTAACTTGTCAATCTGTTTTTTCTTTTCACGATTTCGGTCAAATACAGCTTTTCGCTCAGCCTCTCTTCTATTTCGCTCATTTTGCTCTACTTCTTGTCTATTTTCCTCTTCACACATACATTTAGTATATGGTGTGTTCACCGCTGCTGCTATTTCACACCAAGTTTTTGGGTTGGAGTCTGACTCTCCATAAACTTCTCCTTTTTGCAATAAGTCGCTACATCCACTTTGTGCAAATACTAAAGTGTTTAAAGCTAAGGCTAGTATTGTAATGAGTTTTTTCATTGAGGTGTTTTTTTTAATGTCACGTCCTAAAATACGGCTACAGGTTAAAATTAAATTTACGCGGCATTAAAGTGCACATAATTAGGTGTTTTATAATCTAAAGATAAATGTAATCGTTTAGTGTTGTACAACTTGATTGCATTTTTTGTTGCTTTTTTAGCGTGAACCACGCTAGTAAAGGTTTGGTCAAGATAAAATTCGTCTTTGAGTATTCCGTTTACACGTTCTGCCAATGCATTTTCGTGGCAATGGTTTTCTTCGGTCATACTGATTTCTATTTTCTTTCTTTTTAAAATTTGAGTATAAATGTTACTACAGTATTGAATGCCCCTGTCCGAATGATGAATAAGATGCTTGGTGTTTTTAGCATTGTAAATTGCTTTATTGAGTGCCCTTACACATCCTTTTAATTCCAGACTATCACTAAGGTCATACCCTACGATTTTTCTTGAATACATGTCCGTAATCAAGGCTAGGTAACAGAATCCTTTTATGGTTCTAACATAAGTTATATCCGAAGCCCAAACTTGATTGGGTCTGTTGATTTTCAAGTTTTTTATGATGTTGTTGTACTTGTAGAACCTGTGATACGAATTGGTAGTTCTAGAAGAATATTTTTTTCTTCTAACGAGCAGTTCATTTTCTCTTAAGATACGGAATAGCCTGTCCCTGCCTATTTTCAGGTGTTGTTTTTGAAAGTCGTTATGTAGCGACTTCATTAGTTTTCTAGTACCTTCTCTGGGCAGAGTCCTTCTGCTTTTTTGAACAAGCTCAACAACGATTTGTTCTACCTCTTTTTTAGCTAGATAACGTTTGTGAAATTTGTAATAGGCATCTCTCTTTAAAGAGAAAGCATCACAGATAGTCTCGATATTGAACAGTCTTTCTTTTCGATTAATCAGTGCTGTTTTCATTAGGGCTCGATGTTTAAGTTTTTTTTTAATTCTTGAACATCTTTATATCCTAAGTTTTCAGCAGCAACTTCAAGATAACTATCGTTGACAAGCTTTTCGAGATCCTTTTTGATAAGGAGGTCTTTGAGTTGTTTGAGTTCTTTCTGAAGCGCTTTAATACGGGATAATTCATCGTCTGTTTGCACGGTTACACGGGTATTCATTAAATCTTTACGATCATACTTTTTAATCCATACATTGATTGTACTGGATTGTATTCCGTAAGTTAATGCAATTTGTCTTTTGGAATGGTTTCCTTTGGTAAGTTCTTCGAGAACCTTGAGTTTAAAGCTTTCGCTATATCGTCTCACATATCCATCATTTTTATACATATACAGTTGTTTTTTGTATACATATTTCAGGACGGGTCAAAATTACTGCCAACGTTATGGCTATGATTAGTTGCGCGAATAAGCGACCAATCATAACAAGTAAAAACATACGAAGAAAATCCGGTAGGATTTTCGGACTGTCTCAAAACCAAGCGATTAATTCATAGGTTTTGTTGGCAAACGTTATATTATTCAAACCCTTCACTAAAAAATTCTTCAAGTGTCATGTCAAAAGATTTGGCAATCTTAACCAAACTACTATACTGTATATCTGTTCCTGTTTCGTACCTGCCGTATTGCGCTCTATGGATTTTATTGTCAAATGCAAAGTTTTCATAACTGCTATATCCTTTTTTGATTCTTAAGGATTTTATGCGCTTTGCTAGTTTTTCGATTTCTGATGATTTATTCATTTGGTAAAGAAATCAAGTCCGCTATCAATTAGTTACTACTAATTAGTAGTTTTTTAATAATTTTCATAGATTTGCATCAACCATTGATATTTAAATGTTGAAGAAAAAGCAAATAGAATATTTATCTGAATTAATAGAAGACAGATATGGATCTCCACAGGAGTTAGCCAATTATTTAGATTTAGGAATCGAGATGCTTTTTTATTTAGAAGAAGATACTTTTGACCAAAAAGAGATTCAGAGTGTTGTATCCGCAATGAGGGGAGTTATCACTGTCTTAAAGGAAGGAGAATAAAATCCAACTTTATTTTACCCTAGACTTTCTTCCAAATCAGCTAAACCTGTCAAATTCCAAAATTGTGTCTAGTGGAGCACCAGAGCCATTGTAATAATATTCAGAGGAGTCTTTTTTACTCACAATATCACTAATTAAATCTCCTTGGTAGATTCCAAATAAAGTTGAATGTCTTAATTCTCCTTTTAATGAAGGGGTTTTGTCAAAATGGTATTCGTAAAAAATATCTCTGGAAGTTACCATATATTTCCAGTCCCATTAGTCTATTGTTTTATATACCTGACTTTGAATTTCGTATTATTAGGACGGATTGCCCATTAGGTCTTTAGTTGCCCTCTTTTTCTTTTGTGAACAGGAAACTACCCAAGCAATGAACTATACATGGTGTTGGTAAATAGTTATTTATACTACTTACTATGGAAGTTTTAATAATCTACATCATTTTCCCATACAAGATTCTTTAGGATAATATCATACAGTTGCAATTCAAAACCATTCCACGTAAATACATATCGATTATTATATATTGTACTAAAAAAGGAATCTTCAAATAAAATTAGAGAATTATTTAGTTGTTCATCCTTATATATCTCAATACTGCAACTAGGGTTAGACATGATCTTCATGTAATTCTTAACTGCTTCTGCATGAACAACTTGAGAGCTGTCTATTTGAGTTTGCCATACTGCCCTATTCTTCTTATTCCAGCGTTTGGGAGCAGGGGGTGTATTATAAACCGGGTACGTATTAGGTTTACAAATTGTACTGCTATAGAATGTTTTATCACAATTAACCATGTGTAATCCTCCTTGAGCTATTAGATTTGAACTTTGGTCTTCAACAATGTGTCGAACAATCTTCTCTTCTTTAATATTGTAACTATAGGTGTGTATATTTTTACCGTCAGGATAAAAAGTGAAGTTTAAGTGATCCCCTATCACAATAATGGATGAACCAATTTCATCACCAAATGACTTATCAATAATTAAATTAGGTATTACACGTATCGTCTCTTTTGTTTTAATATTTTTAATTGTTAGAGTATTGTCTTCATACATATAAAATTTTGTGTATCCAATGGCTGTTTTTATTTTGTGAGGTAACTCTATGTAGAATTCTGTTTTTTGATTTTCAATATCCACTTTGTAGTAGTAGTCTATTTTTTGTGCATTATCAAATTCCACGTTAATTCTGTTTTTTTCAGACTGATCTTCAGCGTATAAATATTTTTTTTGTAAATCCCTTATTTTACTATTATAGGTGTAAAAACCTATTCCATCTTGTGTAACTCCTTGACAATATATATATAAGTTAGGGTCCATCTGATCCCATTCTTTTTGAGTTAATACCTCTTTATGTTTGTATTCTTGTATAATTTCCAACGTTTTCATGTCAATTATGTCCGAATAATGCTTTGTACTAACATATAGCTTGGTCTTTTCTTTATTTAGCCTATAAAAACCAGTTGCAGGTTCCTTTAATTCTACCATTCCAAGTATTTTTCCATTTTCACCGTCAAAAAAATCAAGAACGTTTGCGTTGGAGGGATTGGGAAAAATGATAGTTCCAACATTTGTTTTTTCCTGAGAAAGAACATTAATGCTAACAAACATTAATGTTATCATTATTAAGTAATTCAATTTTGTTTTCATGGTTTTTACTTTTCAAGGATTAATTTTTCGTATTGTTGACCTAATATTGTCGCTTTATCATTTTCTCCCATGGCTAAGTATATACTTTTTTGAAGAGAATAATACTTTGGGTTTTTGGGGTTCTTTTTTTTTAAAAACTCGAGAGAAATAAGAGCTTTGTTATACTTTTTTGAGGTAAAGTTTAGAAAAGCCAAACTGTATCTAAATTTCTTATCATCAAAAAAATTAAAATCAATTGCCTTGGAGGTTCTTTGTTGAATTTTAATTTCACGAGCGACATTATTTGCTTCTTGATAATTCTTTTTCGAAAGCATAATTTGAAATTTAATTTCTAGTTTAAAGAGTAGATATGGACTGGTTAAATTTCCGAGATTATTTGTGTTTTCATCCAAAGAAATTGATTCATTGATTTTTTCAATAGCCAAATCGTAAGAGTGCTGTTTACTTAAAATCAATGCTTCAGTTGCTAATACAAAGGAGTGTGCCAAATTGTATTCATTCTGAATTTTCAAATCACCATGTGCTTTTTTCTTTTCTTTAATAGATTTGTTAAAATCCATCCAATTTTTTAATTCTTTGTCAAAAAACTGTAAAAAAACGAGCTCTTCTTGTGCTTGAGAAAGTTGTCCTGATTTAGAATATATAAGTGCACCGAGGCACATTAAATAGGTAGCACTTACCCTACTCAATCCTTCGTTGTTAGTTGTTAGTATGGGAACGAGTTCTGAATAATATAGTGAAACTTCTTTTTTTTGTAAAAAGTAAGTCTTTAAAGGGTCATAAAAGCTTAATATGGCAGCAGTATTGTCCACCTTTATTGACTCAATCAATCCATTTATTGCTGAATTAGGATCAGTTGAAATATTTAACTTTTTAAAAATTTCGTCAGCTAAATCAACTTTACCCATTGATTCATAACATTTTGCTTTTGAAAAAAGGATTTTATTTTGACTAATAACCAGTTCATTAGATGAATTTAACATGTGAGCAAAAGCTTCCGAAGCTGAAAAATATTTTACTGCATTATCTATTTTCAATAATAATTCTTTGTTAGAAAGTTTCATTAAATTTTGACGAGTTTCTTGCAGTTGATCTATAGTCAAATAACCTTCAAATTTTTGATATTCCCAAAAAAGAGCTCGTTTGATAATTGTACTATTCTTATAGAGTATGAATTGCTCCTCAATAATTTCTAATTTTGAAAGAGTATTCTGACTAAACTCCAGATAAGTTGGTATACTTCTTACCTCATTAAAAACTCTCCGTAATTGTGTGCTCAAATTTGAAATATAATGAAATGCTTCCTCTTGACTTTCATTTAAAATTACTTCCTCTTTTTTAAACCAACTCGCAACCCAAACACCAACGGCAACAGCTTGAGCAAGATTTTCTGTCATATTATAGAAATCTATATCATTTTGATCAGCGATCCCTAAATTCATAATAAAGTTTTTTCCAAAGGAAACAGTTTCATGATTTTCATTCATGGTATTCACCATTTCTCTAAAATCTGGGTCTTTCGATTGACCGGCTAATTGATTTAAAAAACCTAAATATTCATCTTTAACAACAACACTGCTATTAGTTTCTAAAACATCGTTCCCACTATTAGAATTTGAGGGAAGCTTGTTTATTTCATTTGATTTTGGGAAGTTTCCACTTTTATACTGCTCCATTGTTATGTCTCCACCATTTCTCCTACAAGGTGAATAATTGGGTGTATACTCAGCAATACAGCTTGAATACATTTGCTCATGTTGAATTTGATACTTTAAAATCTCTAATTGGCTTTCTAATTGTTTGAGGTCAGTTTCTGGAGCAGTTATTTTGTGACCATCAATTAGTGCCCAACCTCTTTCACATTGGCATTTCCTTGCCTCAAATGTTGCAATTCTAGTCCAGTCATCTATACATTTCTCGTCACCAGCGTAAATCTTATTTTTCCATACTTCCCTATCTGGACATAGATTCTGAGAAAAGCTACTCAATCCAGTGAATGTTAGTAACAAAATTAATATTAGTTGTCTCATGCTTTTTTTCTTAATGTTTGCCAACGACCACCTAAACGAAGCCCTGCTTTTTTTCAAATACCCATATCTATGAATCAAGAACTATACTTTTTTTATACGCATTGTTATCAGTGATGATTAATACCATTCGGTTTTTCCAACTTGCTTCCCCAGTTCATAATAAGTACGAGCAACTAATTTACCATCATTATTATATTGAAGATATTCACCTTGTAGTTTACCATTTTTGTAATTCTTCTTAAAAGAAATTGACCCGTTTCTTTCGTACTCAATTTTAACCCCTTCTTTCTTACCTATAACATAAGGACACTCATAAACTTTTGTCCCGTCCGCCCTATATTGAAATGATATTCCTTGTTGTACTCCTTTGACAAATTGATCCTCAAATTGAACTTTACCATTTTCGTAATAACTCTCCCTGACTCCATGTTTTTTTCCAAAGCTATAAACTATTTTTTCTGTAATTCTTCCTTCATAAGTACTAAGCCAAACTCCATGTTTTAGCCATTTTTCACCCTGTTTAATATAAACCCCATTAGAAAAATCAGATTTTTTGATTTTGAATGAGTTTCCTTTTTTGTCACTAAAAACCATTTTATCCTTGACACCTTTGTCGTTGAAATATTCTGCCTTTAATTTAAAAGGGTCAAAATTAGACTCTTGCGCTATTACAAAATTTGAAGAGATCAAAATACCCAATATCAACATACAATTCAATACTACTTTATTCATTGTCTCATATTTTTCTTAATGTTCGTTAAGGCAGATAGTTTACAAAGTTAAAGGGACATAGTTTACACCATGTTTTGACTTAACCTTATTGATACTTGTTTATTTCTTATATTTTGTTCATCAAAGAAACCTAAAAATACGTTTCTATAAAACACCTTCCAAATTCCATTGCCCATTTCTTGAGCCCCTACATATTTTCCTTTTAATGCAGCGGTCAAGTAGACCCAATAATAAGACTTCCAGCGCATTGCCCCATTTTGTGTCACCTTCATAATTTTCATTGATGAATCATAATGAAAAGCGGGTATTCTTTCAGGAAAAGGTCTTGTAGAAAAACAATGAATAGCCGCAGGGGTTTCCATGTCTAAAGCTTCATGAGGTCTTATGTTATTATATTCCTTTACAAAGTGGTTTAAACGCCTTTGTTGTGCTTTTAAATCGTATGCCGAGGGTTTGGCGCAAGCAGCCTTTAAATCACGGTGCATGCGTTCATGTCGTCCGTTTTGTTCTGGGTGTGCTGGATCTGAGAACACAGGCATAATTCCTAGCTCAATGAACCAGTAAGAGAGTTGAGTAAAACGTTGAATGGCACGAACAGATCCAAAGGGACTACCATTGTCTGTGTGCAATTGTTTAGGGATGCCGTATTTTCTAAAAACCTTTGCAAACTCTGTCTTTGCAGACTTTAAGTTTTCATGATAATGTCCCTTGGCGGTAAAGAGAAAGCGACTTCGTGAGTCCGCAATAGTAAGAGGGTGACAATAGATTTTATTGCCCATTAAAAACTTTCCTTTATAATCTGCACTCCAAACCTCATTACACTCCTTAGGGTCAAACACAGGGAAAACAGGCTTTACTCTCTTACATCTTTTTTGAGGTTTAACTAGGCCATTTCTAGAAAGAATATTGTGAACAGTAACCACGCTTGGGATATCTTTTTCATGACAAACGTTAAACAATAATTTTCTTATTTTTTTAGCTCCCCATAGTGAATGCTTCTCCTTTAATTTAAGGATGTTTTTCACTACAATTTCGGGAGTTCTGTTAGGATGGTTATTTGGCGATTTATTCCTCTGTCGAAGACCTTCAATACCTAAATTCTCGTATCGATTAATCATTTTGTAAGCCGTAGGCCTTGAAATATTAAAGACTCGGCAAAGTTCGGTGATGGTATACTTTTGTGATAACCATTCACAGATAAATTCTACTTTTTGTTCCATAGTTGTTGTTACTTTCCTAGGCATAATAAACTGTTTTAATTAACAATTTATACATCTCAAAAGTGTAAACTATGTCCCTTTAACTTTGTAAAGGATGTCCCTTTATCGTACCTAATGTCACGTCCTAAAATACGGCTACAGATTAATACTTAAATTTAAGCGGCATATTGGTGCACGTAATTAGGTGTTTTATAGTCTAAAGATAAATGTAATCTTTTGTTGTTGTACAATTTGATTGCATTTTTGGCAGCTCTTTTGGCATGTTGTACGCTGGTAAAGGTCTGGTCGAGATAAAATTCGTCTTTGAGTATGCCATTCACTCTTTCTGCCATTGCGTTTTCATAGCAATGGTTTTCTTGGGTCATACTGATTTCTATTTTCTTTCTTTTGAGTATCTGCGTGTACACATTGCTACAATATTGTATTCCCCTGTCAGAATGATGAATTATTCCCTTGGTTGCCTTTGCTTGGTAAATGGCTTTATTGAGAGCTCTGACACATCCGTTTAGTTCTAGACTATCACTTAGGTCGTACCCCACGATTTTCCTTGAATACATATCGGTAATGAGCCCTAGGTAACAAAATCCGTTAATGGTTCTGATGTATGTAATATCCGAAGCCCAAACTTGATTGGGTCTATTGATGTTCAAGTCTTTTATGCTATTGTTATACTTATAGAACCTGTGATACGAATTGGTAGTTCTAGAAGAATATTTTTTTCTTTTAACGAGCAATTCATTTTCTCTCAAGATATTAAACAGCTGGTCTCTACCTATTTTCAGGTGTTGTTTTTGAAAGTCGATATGTAGCGACTTCATCAGTTTTCTAGTACCTTCTCTGGGTAGGGTCCTTCTGCTTTTTCGAACAAGTTCAACAACGCTTTGTTCTACCTCTTTTTTGACTAGATAACGTTTGTGGAATTTGTAATAGGCATCTCTTTTTAAAGAGAAAGCATCACAGATAGTTTCGATATTGAACAGTCTGTCTTTTCGATTGATTGGTGCTATTTTCATTAGGGCTCGATGTTTAAGTTTTTTTTTAATTCCTGCACATCTTTATATCCTAAGTTTTCAGCAGCTACTTCAAGATAACTATCGTTGACAAGTTTTTCGATATCCTTTTTGATAAGGAGGTCTTTAAGTTGTTTAAGCTCCTTCTGAAGGGCCTTGATACGGGTTAATTCATCGTCTGTTTGCACGGTTACACGGGTGTTCATTAAATCTTTACGGTCATACTTTTTAATCCATACGTTGATTGTACTGGATTGTATCCCGTAAGTTAATGCAATTTGTCTTTTGGAATGGTTTCCTTTGGTAAGTTCTGCTAGAATCTTGAGTTTAAAGCTTTCGCTATAACGTCTCACATATCCATCATTTTTATACATATACAGTTGTTTTTTGTATACATATTTCAGGACGGGTCATAATTATTGGTAACGTGTTTGTATAAGATTAGTTGCGTGTTTAAGCGACTAATTTAGTAAATACAAACCGAATAGAAAATCCGCGAGGATTTTCGTAAGTAGGCTTGCACTAGCAATTAATTTTATACGGTGTGTGTGCCCAGCATGGGCATCTTTAAATTACTTAAAAGTAGTTTATTCATTTAGAGGGTGCAAGTCCCTTATGGGCAGAGGTAACGCTTTGAACCATTAGTAAGTCGCAAGCTGGTTTATCGTGAGATATGCAGTGAAGGAAGCGAGACTACAAAACTCGGTACTGACGAACAGAAACCGTATACGAGGCACATTTACTTGGGTAAGCAAGCACATCTTTGTAACGCCCAAAAGAATAACAAAAGAGTAAGTGTGTAGATACGGCAGGGATTGAGTGAAAGAAGATGTTCTTACCTGGGGAGGTCTCCAAAGTCACGAGTTGGCATATTGGAGAAGTCAGCAGAGGTCATAGTACTTATAGGAAACGAGCTAGGGTAGAACCCTAGAGGACTCACAAATAAGGAAGGACTGAACGTATTTCTCTTCAAAATTCGCATAGGAATACGCTGTATAGCCTATGCTTAAACTAGAAGATAGTATCAAAGGAGAAAAGAGCTTTGGTCTGATGATTTACGAACCGCCGTATACGAGACCCGTACGTACGGTGGTGTGAGAGGCGCACTCCGGCTACTTTAGTCGGAGCCGTCTACTCGATTGGCAATAGTATTTTTTAATTTTCGTCTTTTAAATAATGCAAATATAAAAACAATTAAAACGTGGGATATTAAACAAAATGCTAATCTAAATAGCATTCCTAATCCATATTCATCGTGTTCCCAAATAGCAGTTTTTCCATAAATTATAATTCCGACATATGTAATTACTAAAAGTGTATTTGCTATAAAAAAGAGTTTAAACTTAATCCATTTAGAAAGCATATAAGCACTTGAAATCCAAAGAATAATTGGAATCAAAATGATTAGTATTATTAATAAGTCTTCCATTATTTTAGTTTGTTAATATTTCAATTTTCGGTAATTCTCTAATTTCAGATACTCCGTCTATTGAGTAAAATTCCAATTCAGTCGGCATTTGGTCAGTTCCGAATACAGATATTCCAATTAATTCCCCGTTTTCGCCTTTTCCAGCAAAATCAATTATTAAATTCCCTTTTTGAATTTCCGAGTCAAATGTTTTTCCAAATATTATAGTCGGACATTTTCCGCAACCACATCTCGCAATAATTTTCAGATTCCCGATTAAATTAGTCCATTCCGATTTTTATTTTTCAAACAGATAAGTCAGAAATTCAATTTCAGATTTTGTTAATTCTCTTTTATCTGGAATGCTATATTTCATTAATCAAATTGTTCATTTTATGCGTTCCGTTGATATTATTGCCAACGGGAGTTTGCGCACAAACTCGTATTTGAATTAAAATTAGCCATTATTGTTTGTTTTAGAGCTCTTTAAGGTGAGTTAATTTTATATAATTTATTGAAGGTGTATTTTTATTTTTTGAGGA
>NVXD01000002.1 GCA_002746415.1 Flavobacteriaceae bacterium
ATGAACTATTATTATGTAAAGTAATTTTCAATACTTTCTAATAATAACAGGGATTTAGAAGCATCACTTTACATAATAATTTACTTTACATAATGGGTCTTATGTAAAGCTTTACATAATTCGCACAACCATCCATCAGGTAAATTACAAGCTAGTGAAGCAGATATAAGGTTGACAGAGAAAATAAAAAAGGCTGCAAAACTTTTTGACATAACTGTCTTAGATCACCTGATTATTGCACCTAATGGCGAGTACTACAGTTTTGCAGATGATGGAATAATTTAAGTTACGATTATGGTCTATCTGAATTATAACAACCTCGATGCAGAAACCCAACAACGTTTGTTATCCTCTTCTAAAGAAGATATGGACCACCAATTTGGGAAACAACTTAAAACTTATGCCAAAGAACATCATTTGGATTATGATGTTTTATTGGACGAAGAAGCGACACGAAATCTTTACAATTACCAATACATTTTTAATATTTAAGGCACTAGTGCCTATAAAATTTACCCTATGACCCTTGATTTTCAAGGGTCTTTTTTTGTACATAAACCACAGTACCAAATAAACATCTGACGTTTTCACCTACTAGTTTTTCAAGAATCATAGGGACTGTTACCAAAACAGGGTATTTGACAATATTCTGCGTTTCAATTTTACAGCTAGATTAAATACATTTATTAGGCTGGTTAGCCCGAGAAAAGCAACTGACTTTTTAGTCAGGTTGTTTGGAATTTTTGGTTCGCTAAAGCGAACGAAAATGGAAAAGCAAGAGGGTAACACGCGTTGCGATGTTACAATTATTCGATTATTTTCAATCGATTGATATTTAGCTTATTACAGATTACTTTAAACAATGAATATGGTTTTTAATTATGATTTTTCACGGGAAAACGGTGGCAGCCCAATAGAATCAATAAACTATTCACGGAAAAATGGATAAGGAGTATAAAAAAGAACGGTTTGAGAGTATTAGCATAAAGACTTCCGTGGTCAAGAAATTCAGGCGTTTTTGTAGAAAAATGTCCAAATCCCAATCCATGACCTTACAATTGATGCTTGACTTTTTTGAGAATAATGGTATCTCTCCAAATGAATCCATTGGTCCACAAATACAAACGTTGGAAAATCTGATTAAAAAAAGAATCAATGGTGTGATTGCTATAATGAAAGATATAGAAAAGAACCAAACAAAACCCACAGTTGCCATGATGCAATCTTTGTTTGAAGAAGCTAAACCCAAAAAGAAATCACTCATTTTAGAAAAAGAGAAACCTTCAGAAGTGTCGAAACCTCGATTTACCGAAAAGAAAAATACGAATGAAGAAGATTAAAATTATAGCCATGTACATCACAATCACAGCACAAAAATTAAGAGGTGACTATTCACAAAGCGTATCTGATTTTGTGGACTATTTAGAGAAGGAAAATCAAGGCTTGGAACAAGAAGGTATGGAACACTTTTTCAATCAAAATGGGAATGAAATTTCTACAAAGGAAGTAATCAATGAAATAGACGGAAATACGACAAAACTGAAAAAAGTAGAACCAAAATTTTATTCCATAACGGTAAGCCCAAGTCAATATGAATTAAAACGGTTGCAGAACAGTAGCCAGGATCTGAAAGTCTATACCCGTGAGTTGATGAAAGATTATGTTACTTCTTTCAATCGGGAAATAAATGGCAGACCTATTTCTATTGATGATATAAAATACTTTGCCAAAATTGAGCACCAACGAACCTTTAAAGGAACAGATATAAAAGTTAGGGAGAACCAACCCTTTGCAAGCAAAATACTTGCCTTAAAAAATGACATCCGAAAAATAGAGCATGGCGAGTTGGTAGGCAACATTAAAAAAATGAAACAGGAAATCAAAGTACTGGAGCGGACAGCTCCACACCAACTAAATGGGAAACGAATAGTCCAAGGAATGAAAAAGGAAGGTAACCAAAGTCATATTCACATCATAGTGAGTCGTAAAGATGCTTCCAATTCAGTAAGTCTATCTCCAGGAAGTAAATACAAAGCTTCCGAAGTACTAATGAACGGTAAAATGGTAAAGCGTGGGTTTTGACCGTGATGCATTCTTTTCAAAAACGGAAAAAACCTTTGACAAGACTTTTGGATATAAACGGAACTATGCGGAATCCTATAAAGCAAAAAAAGACTTCATTAAAAATCCAAAGCTTTATTTTTCTGCACTATTGAATTTGCCTACTAATGAAAAAGCGATTGCTTTTAAAATATTAGGAAAGTCAGGTGTTCACAAAAGAAATCGAAATGTTTAATCAAAAGTTAGCAGCATGGCTCTTAACTAAATGGACATTTTTTTGATGCAAGTCCATCCGATAAAGGCGTATGAAAAACAGCTATCTTGATGAAAGATTCCAATGTAAATAAAAGCCTTTTATTAGTTACTATTTACTTCACTATTTGTAAATGATGGTGTTTAGTTTGTCTATAATCTGGTTTCCTTTCAATCTCAGGTTCCAAAGCGGCTTTTAATTTATTCATATCCTTACTGATTTTCTTTTCAATAACTCTAGCATACTTTTGTGTTGTAGATAATTTAGTATGCCCTAGAAGCTTTGAAACTGTTTCTAAGGGTACATCGTTCAAAAGTGTTACCGTTGTAGCGAAAGTATGGCGAGCCACATGAAAGGTCAAGTACTTTTTAATATTGGCCTTTTTTGTGATGACCTTTAAATATTGATTTACCTTTTGATTGGAATATACTGGCAAAAGACAATTTTCGTCTTTGATACCCATATAATCTGAATAACGGTCAAGAATTTCTTTTGCCTTTTGCAATAGGGGTACTTTCACGGGCGTGTTTGTTTTTTTACGTCGAACACTTATCCAATCTTCGCCATCCACCCCCTTTACTATATCTCCACATTTAAGCAGTTTTACTTCAATATAGCTAAGACCTGTATAGCATGAGAAAATAAAAATATCCCTTACCAATAGCAATCCTGAATCTGATATTTCTAGAAGCTCCAAAGTTCTAATTTCAGAGGCATCCAAAAAATCACTATCATATTCGTCAAATTTCAATCGGTATAACCCAAATGGATTAAGCTTAATCCACCCAAACCTAGTTGCCACGTTCATCATTTTTTGGAAACGCTCCATATGTTTCATAATACCATTGTTTTTCAATGGTCGCGAAGCTTGTAATGGTTTACATATCCTAAGATAATTGTCAAATTCAACAATAAAGGCATAGTCCACCATTGCCAATTGAATATCGGCAACCTTGAACCTATCCTTTATGAATCGGCAGATGTACTTTTCCGTAGCTTTGTAATTCTTAGCCGTACCAGATTCTAATTTGGCGAGTTCATTGTTGGTATGATATTGAATCAATTCCTTTAAGGTTTCTACTGTCTTGTCCTTACCTAGATAACGCAACTTGATAGCCTGTGCAGTAATAAATGCATTTTCAAAATGCAATTGCTTGTGGCAATTCAACAATTTTGCATATACATCATCCAAATAGCTATTGGTGTTTTTCGATGATGCTAACCTAGGATTTAATCTTCCTGATTTAATACACCAATCTGTTTCCGTAGTAACTCTTTTGAGACTTATGTCTGCACGAAGACCATCCACGGTAATGCGTGCATAAATTGGAATTTTGTTGTTTTCCTTTTTGGCTGTCTTTTTAAGCCAAAAATGGACACCGAATGTTTTTGAGGTTTTCATCTCTTTCGTTTAAATGGAACAATCCGTTAAACGAAAGCCTAATCACTACGAAAGGTAATTTCAGGTATTTATATGCAATATAATAAATCCTAGCTTAAGAAAATAGGACACCGAATAGGACACCTTGATAGGTGTCCTTAAAGGGTATCAATTGGGTATAAAAAAAACCAACAAATATATAATTTGTTGGTTTTCAATAATTTAAGGGTTTATTTGTTTTAACAAAACACCTTTTCGTCGGGATGACAGGATTTGAACCTGCGACCACTTGACCCCCAGCCAAGTACGCTACCGGACTGCGCTACATCCCGAAATTTAATAATGCAACCCTATTTACTATAAATACTATAGCTAATTAACCATCTCAAAACGTACCGTAGTGCAGTTTATCCTGAGTATAGTCGATGGGCTACATCCCAAATATTAAGAAGTTGCAAAAATAAAAAAGTTAAACCATATCCCCGCCTATTTGAAAATTAAAAACTCCTTTTATCAATAATTTTTTTTAATCATAAAATTTTGTCAATTACAAAAGTCTATGCAATCGATTGTGTAAACTTTGTTATATTTGACAGAAATTCAACTTTTATATACCAATCATGAAGTTATTTACCTTAAAACCACATCCTTTTTAGCCATATTCATCACTATTTTAAGTACGCAACTAGCATTGGCACAAGAAGACAATTATGTTACCAATAGTGCCTCTAGAGGGAGTTTTCCACTAACATCAAAGGGTCATGCTGCCACTATAATAGTGAGCGACAAAGATTTTAAAGGTGTACAAAGAGTTGCTTCACATTTACAAAACGATATACTAACTGTTACAGATATAAAACCTGCATTACAACATACTACAAATAATGTGTCTGGGACTACTGTCATCATAGGAACTTTAGGAAAAAGCCCTTTGATTAATGATTTGGTTGCTGCAAAAAAAATCGATAACACCCAACTTGAAGGCAAATGGGAAAAATTTATCATTCAAGCTGTAAAAAATCCGTTCCCAGGAATTAAAGAAGCTTTGGTTATTGTAGGGAGTGATAAACGAGGTACTATTTTTGGCATATATGAATTGTCTAAACAAATTGGAATTCACCCTTGGCATTATTGGGCAGATATTCCTGCAAAAAAACAGACCGAATTACACGTTACAAAAGGAATACATACACTCGGTGAGCCTAAAGTAAAGTATCGAGGTATATTTTTTAATGATGAAGCGCCAGCCCTAAGAAATTGGGCAAAAGAGAATTTTGGGGACTTTAACCATCTATTTTATGAAAAAGTGTATCAACTGATTCTACGGAACAAAGGCAATTACCTATGGCCAGCTATGTGGCAACCTAGCGCATTTGCAGATGACGACCCAGAGAATGCCCGCCTAGCAGATGAATATGGCATTGTTATTTCAACAACCCATCATGAGCCTATGATGCGGGCCCATAATGAATGGAATCACTTTAAAGGAGGTGCTTGGAACTACGAAACTAACAAAGAGAAATTACAGGAATTTTGGAAAGGTGGTATTGAACGCATGGGAGACTTTGAAAGTATCGTTACACTGGGTATGCGGGGCGATGGTGATGAAGCAATGACCGAAGACACCGCTGTTGACCTCATGAAAACTATCATAACAGACCAACGTAAAATTATCGCTGATGTAACGGGTAAAGCCACTGAAGAAACCCCACAAGTATGGGCACTTTATAAAGAAGTGCAAGACTATTATGATAAGGGAATGCGAGTAGAAGAAGATGTTATGATTCTGTTCTGTGATGACAACTGGGGCAATGTGCGTATTCTACCCAAAAAAGAAGAGATTAATTACAAAGGAGGATATGGAATGTACTATCATTTCGATTTTGTTGGAGGACCCGTATCCTATAGATGGCTTAATGTTACCCAAATAGAAAAAGTATGGGAGCAAATGAACCTCACCTATGAATGGGGTGTAAGAGATTTATGGCTGGTGAATGTTGGGGATATTAAACCTATGGAGCTACCCATAAGTTTCTTTCTTGACTTTGCGTGGAATCCGGATATGGAAGCTAAAGACATCCCTAATTACTATGTAAACTGGATGGAAAGGCAGTTTGGAAAAGACCTTGCCGTAGAAATTGCAGAAATCTTATCGCTATCTACAAAGTATGCCGCCCGACGCACACCAGAAATGCTGAAACCAGAAACCTATAGTCTTAGCAATTATCGCGAAGCAGATAGGATTCTTGATGAATACCAACAATAACTTGGTAAAAGTAGAAAGATTTATACCAAGCTTCCAGAAACCCATAAAGCTGCTTTTTATCAGCTGGTACTTTTTCCTATAGAAATAGGCAGTAACCTCAATGAGATGTACGTAGCAGCTGGTAAAAATAAATTATATGGAAACCAAGGAAGAGCATCTGCCAATTATTATGCAGATAAGGTAAAAGAGACCTTCTTTAAGGATGCCGAACTCGTACGTCAGTACCATGAAGATTTAGAAAATGGAAAATGGAATCATATGATGTCTCAGACCCATATTGGATATACCTCTTGGAGCAATCCACCCTACGACAAAATGCCTGAAGTGTCTTATCTTCAAATAAAACCCGACGCTCAGCTTGCTTATGTTGTTGAACATGGTGCCAGGTCACGTAGAAGTCGTTCTGGATTATTCAGCAGAAGTTTTTCTTCGTTTGACGCCATCAATAATCAGAAATACTATGTTGAATTATTCAATAAAGGAAAAGAAAAATTAGACTATACGCTAACAACTAAAAATGATTGGATCCAACTTTCTTCTGAAAAGGGTACAATTCAACACGAAGAAAAAGTTTTTGTCAGTATTGATTGGGACAAAGCCCCAAAAGTGGACACAGAAACTGGTGAAATTACAGTCTCTGGTGCGGGAAATGAATTTGTAATCAAAGTACCTATTCGAAATAATATACCTGAAGCTACTGGTTTTATTGAAAACAATGGTGTTGTCTCTATTGAAGCAGCTCATTTTACCAAAAAAATAGATTCAAAAAAAATTGGTTGGACCATCATCCCAAATATGGGCCGTACGGGGGATGCTTTAACAGTTGAACCTGCAAATGCAGACCGACAAACACCTGGTAAAAAAACACCTCATGTACAATATGAATTTACTGTTTTTGATGATGTAGAAGCATTAAAAATAGCTACCTACCTCTCCCCTACTTTAAACTATCAAAAAACTGAAGGATTAAAATATGCCATTGCCATTGACGATGAAGCACCACAAATAATCAACATTCATGAAGGTGAAATGGAGCCCGATTGGGAATATCCAGATTGGTGGAACAATTCAGTAACTAATCACATTAAGAAGAAACAATCTATCCACACAAAAATAAAAAGCGGCACACATACTCTAAAAATTTGGATGATAGACCCAGGTGTTGTTTTTCAAAAATTTGTAATGGATACTGGTGGGCTAAAAGTTTCATATTTAGGGCCTCCAGAAAGTATCTTGATAAAATAAGGAGTCCATTAATGTTCCTGTAAAAAGTTGCCAATTCCTTTCAACATAAAACTAATATATCATAGATATGCACCCCTGACATGTTCTGTCTTAATGCCTCGCTAGTTTTGTAGAAATCATTAAAAACTTTATAATGGAAAAACTACAAATGAATACGTTCCAAATCATTGGAATTTCTGTCAGAACAACTAACGAAAATGGACAGGCTAAAAAAGACATTGGAGCCTTATGGGGGACATTTATGTCAACAAACATGCTGCAAAAAATCCCCAATGTATTAGATGAAACCATTTATGCTGTGTATACGGATTATGAAGGGGATCATTCAAAACCTTACACTACTATTCTAGGGTATAAAGTCTGGAGTTTGGATCAGATACCAGAAGGAATGGTAGGAAAAGAAGTAGCAGGTGCCGCATATACCAAGTTTACCGCCAAAGGAGATTTAACCAATAACGCCGTAATCGATGAATGGGGGAAAATTTGGAATTCAAATTTAAACAGAACCTATACCGCCGATTTTGAAATGTACGGGGAAAAAGCAGTGGATCCAACCAATGGTGAAGCGGATATTTATATTGCTGTGGAATAATATTGAACCAAACCGATAGCAATAAAAACTCCCTGTTTAAAATTTTGACTGGGAGTTTTTATCTCCTACCTAAACACTAGCTTATACCCTTAAACTATCTTACTGCACTGTCTACACAGGTTTTCATCTTGGAAATACCTAGTTTACATGCATCCAAAGCGTCCATTTCCCAAACATCCTCATTAAATATTTCTAAGGAAAGAGCAATTGGTACTCCTTTGTTATTAAGGGTTTGTAGAATACTATCCATTGGAGCCTCGCCATCACCAGGCATCACTCGCATATCATCTGTTAGTTGTTCTTTTGCAATGGCTCCAGGATAATCATTTATGTGAAACATTTGAATTTTACTCCCATTTATCATTTCCAAAGCTTCAAATGGTGAACCTCCCCTACGTAAATGATATACGTCTGGCAATATTACTGCATCTGAATGCCCACATTCAGCAGCTACAAAAAGGGTCTCTCCAAAGAGATGCAAGTTTTTGGAAAAGCCCCACAGCTCCAATTGCGGCAATACGCCCATTTCTTTCCCTAGGGTACACATTTTTCCATATCGCTCTGCCGCTTTTAGCAAATCCAATCCTGCTTCATTGGTAGCGCCCATTGGTGGTGCAGCTATACGCTTACAGCCAATTTGGGCCAATACGTCCATTTCTTGCTTTACTTGCTCCATGGCTTTGTTTCGTTGCACTTCATCATCAACAACCCAGGCCGCAAAACCTATAGAATCTTCAATAATAAGGCCAAGGTCTTCAGATTTTTTTCTAACATCAGAAGCTTTCCCTCCACTTTTTAGATACGTCTGCAAGGTATTCATCCATATTTCTATCCCATCAAAACCAGCTTGGGCGGCCATATCCAGCTCCCTCATTAAACCCAAATTTTGCTTGCGGATAGTACTTGTATTTAAGCAAAAGGTGAAATTGTGTTTCTTACTACTTCTTTTTGATGCAGCTAATAGACTTGGGCTTCCTAAGGCAAATGCCGCTCCGGTGGCTAAGGTAGATTTTAATACATTTCTTCTGTTCATAATCACTCGTTTCTTTAAGATTGATTTCAAGGTTCAGTTGGTTCCTCGAATATAGTAAAAACTATAAAAAAAATAGTGCCAAATTTTTCTAAAATATTAGTTAAACCATATGAAATAGTTGTTTTTATTTGATATATCAAATATATTGCTATCAATAAAATAAAAACGATGCTAGTACAACCTTCTGAAACTGTTTTTTATTTAATTGAGAAAGCAATCAAACAATACCGAAAACTGGCACAGCAGAACATTTCGGATAGAGTTGACAACTTAACGCTAGACCAAGTTTTATTACTACAATTCTTGGTTAAAAACCCTGAATTATCTCAAAGTGAAATTGCCGAGTTGATTTTTAAGGACAATGCTTCTGTAACTAGAATGATTGCCTTAATGGTCAAAAATAAGTTTTTAAAGAGGAAAACGCATTCAAACGACAGAAGGCGATTTAGTATTGAACTAACTTCAAAAACAAAAGAAATTTTACCTGAACTGAATGCCATTATCATTTCTAACAGAGCAAAGGCATTACATAATATATCACAAACAGAAATAAATAACATTGAAACAACACTAAATACAGTAATAAAAAATTGTAGCAAATGAAAAATCTCAAAGCACTAGGACTAGTCTCCTTTTTTATCCTATTAATTACTAATAATATACTTATCGCTCAAGAGCATCAAACACCTCTGAATGCTGAAGAAAAGAATACCGTGGTTGATTCTATTGGAAATAAGCTTAAATCGACTTATATATTCCCCGAAGTTGCAGAAGAAATGGTCAACTTAATAGAAAAGAAACTCAAAAAAGGCAAATACAAAGACATCTCTGATCCTTATGAATTTGCCAGCAGTCTAACGGAAGATTTGTTATCCATAAGTCATGACAAGCATATCAGGGTTCGTTTTGCCCCGGAGGCCATTGCCGCAAGACAGGAAGTGCATACCCCCCAAGATAGTATTGACTTTCAAAATAATTACATCAATAATTTAAAACGAGGCAATTTTGGATTCAAAGAAGTAGCTATTTTAGATGGTAACATTGGTTATTTAGACCTTAGAAGTTTTTCTGATGTGGCACATGCTGGTCCGACTGCCGTAGCAGCAATGAACTTTTTAAGCAATAGCGATGCAATAATTATAGATTTGCGAAACAACGGTGGAGGAAGCCCTGCTATGATTCAACTTATCACAAGCTATTTATTTAGCAGCAACTCTGTTCATCTCAACAATTTTTATTGGAGACCTACTGATAGACACACCCAAACTTGGACTTTACCCCATGTTCAAGGAACACGTAGCCCAGATACAGAAGTATACGTATTAACTAGCAATCGTACATTTTCGGCGGCTGAAGAATTTAGTTACAATTTAAAAAACCTTAATAGGGCCACACTCATAGGCGAAACAACAGGAGGTGGTGCACACCCAGGAGGAACGGTCAATGCAACAGATAGGTTTACTGTTTGGATCCCCTCTGGTAGAGCCATAAATCCTATTACGAATACCAATTGGGAAGGAACAGGAGTTGTACCAGATATTAAAGTTTCATCGGATAAAGCTTTAGAAGTTGCACAAATAAAAGCGCTGGAATCTATATTGGAGAAAAGCCAAGACCAAGAGCAAAAACAATTTATGCAATGGTACCTGGATGCACTTAATATAAAGCAGGAACCTGTAGTTCTTAACGAGTCTGTTATGAAATCTTATATTGGTGCTTTTGGCCCTAGAAAGATTAGTTTTAAAAATAACACTTTATATTATCAACGTGATGAAGGCACTATTTACGAATTGATTCCTCTGACACAGAATAAATTTATGCTTAAAGGTTTGTCTTCATTTAGAATAAAGTTCATTTCAGAAAATGACGAAATTGTTGCTTTGGAGGGTAATTATGACAATGGACGCACTGATAAAAATTTAAAGAACAAGAGTTAACAATACGATATCTAGGACATATCCCCCTACTATACCGTTTTAACACCAATAACCAAACCTCCTTAAAAAGGAAAACCATAAAACTCCCTGTTGAAAATTTCTAGAGGGAGTTTTTAATTTCATAAGATAAAATACTACCCAAAAAAACTGGAACATACTCTTAAACTATCCCTAAAAGTGTAAGAGGTTAAAAAAAATATTGGGTAACTTTGTTAGACTAAACTAAACAACCTTAGTACAAGTCTTGTGTACCCTCCTGAAAGTCCAATATTGAAACAAGTTATAGCGCATCTCAATAAATTCATTGAGGTCAACGAAAAAGACGCTCAAGAAATACTAACATTCTTTGAGGTGCGAAACCTAAAAAAAAAGGAAATCATAGCTGAAGCTGGTTCCTTATGTAATTTCAATTATTTTGTTTTAAGTGGTTGCCTTCATATGTATTTTATCACTGATAAGGGAACAGAACGAACGGTTCAATTTGCAATCGAAAATTGGTGGATGACAGATTATTTGGCCTTGCATCATCGTACAGCATCAGATTTCTTTATTCAAGCTGTTGAGGACGCCCAAATACTTTCAATTACTTATGATAAGCAGGAGCAATTATTAACACAATTTCCAAAGCTTGAAAGGTATTTTAGAATCATCAATCAAATATCCTATGGTTCTTCAATAAGGAAGGTAAAACACATCTACAATCTTTCTAAAGAGGAAATTTATTTCAATTTTATAACACAATTTCCTGAATTTGAACAAAGGGTTCCTCAATTTTTGATAGCTTCTTTTTTAGGTCTTACACCAGAATATGTAAGTGAAATAAGAGGAAAAAAACGTTCTTAAACCCGTTTATGTTTTTTGGTACGACTATCTGGTAGTTTTACATCAAATTAAAATTCAAGAAAATGGAGAAAAGAATTCAAATTGAAGCTGCTGATTCAGCTGCTTACAAAGGCATGTACCAGTTAGAAAATTATTTACACCAAAGTCAATTGACAAAGACCCATCTAAATCTTATAAAAACAAGAGCTTCACAGCTAAATCAATGCTCCTTTTGCATTGATATGCATACCAAAGAGGGGCTCGAAAATGGTGAACAACAACAGCGTCTTTTTTTACTTAATGCGTGGCGAGAAACCGAACTCTTCACAGAAGAAGAAAGAATCATTCTTCAAATGACAGAGGAAGTGACAATGATTCATCAAAAAGGGTTAACCAACAAAACCTATCAAAAAGCAATTGAAAAATTTGATGACCAATACGTTTCACAAATAATCATGGCCATTGCAACCATAAACGCATGGAATAGAATTGGCATAAGCACGCATATGCCTCTAGGAAACTAGATAATAGTACTTGAAAAAATAAAAAATCCCTGTTGAAATTACAACAGGGATTTTTTATTTCGACTCCGCTATATGACAGGCCTTCACTTGATGTGCAAATGCAATCAAGCTATTTTAGATATACTGATTGATAATGTTTTCAAACAATTCTTGCTTGCCGCTTTGAAGATTAAGCTCCCCGTTTGACTTAGCAATAGCGTATAGGTCTTCCAACCCTAACTTACCATCTTCAAAATCTTTTCCTTTTCCGCTATCAAAAGAACTGTATCTCTTTTCTCTTAATGCATCGTATTGAGAGTTAGAAATAATAGCCTCTGCTGTTAATAATCCTCTTGCAAAGGTATCAGCACCTCCAATATGTGCATGGAATACATCTTCCATATCCGTAGAGTTTCTTCTAAGTTTCGCATCAAAATTAACACCTCCACCTTGTAGACCACCAGCTTTGATGAATACTAACATAGCCTCAGTTGCTTCTTGAATGTTATTAGGGAATTGGTCTGTATCCCATCCGTTTTGATAATCACCACGATTGGCATCAATACTACCCAACATACCTGCACCTGCAGCAATTTCCATTTCATGTTGCATGGTATGGCTTGCTAAGGTTGCATGGTTTACTTCTATATTGATTTTAAAATCGTTCTCTAAACCATATTGCTTCAAAAACCCGATAGCCGTTGCCGTATCAAAATCATACTGATGTTTCATTGGCTCCATTGGCTTAGGCTCTATAAAGAATGTTCCTTTAAATCCTTGTGCTCTTGCATAATCTTTGGCTGCATTCATGAATCTACCCATATGATCCAGTTCTCTGTTCATATCCGTATTCAATAATGACATATAGCCTTCACGACCACCCCAGAATACATAGTTTTCTCCACCTAGAGCAATTGTAGCATCCAAGGCCAATTTTATTTGTCCGCCTGCACGTGCCAAAACATCAAAATCTGGATTGGTAGATGCGCCGTTCATATAACGTGGATTGGAGAAACAGTTTGCTGTACCCCATAATAATTTGACACCAGAAGCCGCTTGTTTTTCTTTTAAATAATCAACAATGGTCGACAATCTTTTTTCAGACTCAGCGAATGTTGCGCCTTCTTGCACTAAATCATAATCATGGAAACAATAGTATTCAAATCCCATCTTAGTGATAAACTCAAATGCAGCATCAGCTTTAGCTTTTGCAGCTTCTATTGCATCTGTTGGAGCATCCCAAGGGAAATTTTGTGTTCCTGGTCCAAATGGATCAGCTCCTTGACCACAGAATGTGTGCCAATATGCAATGGAAAACTTAAACCAGTCCTTCATTTTTCTACCAGCTACAACCTGTTCTGGGTTGTAATATTTAAACGCTAAGGGATTGTCCGAATCCTTGCCTTCAAATTGGATTTTTCCTATACCCTTAAAATATTCCTTATCACCTGTAGTAATCATAATTTAATAAGTTAGTTAGTTACTCTAATTAATATATTCCTCTAAATTTAGTTTCCAGTTATTGTAGGCCTCTCTATAGGCTGCTACATTCTCTAATGGTTTGTAGGTGTATTGCACCTCATCACTTACCACTGCATCTCCATAGGTTTTAAAATCACCATTTGCATATGCGGCGGCTCTTGCTGCACCAACAGCTCCCGTCGTTTCCACAATGTTTATTTCGCTACCCGTAAGTGTGGCTATTGTATTTGAAAAAATTTCTGCTCTAAAAAGGTTATCGTTTCCTGCTTTTATAGAACTTACATCTACCCCATCATTTTTTAAAATTTCCATACCATATACAAAAGAAAAAGCAATACCCTCTAAGGCTGCTCTAAACAAATGCCCTTGCTTATGTATATTAAAATTTAGGTTTAATATTCTAGATCCTTTATTGCTGTTGTTAAGCATACGCTCAGCACCATTACCAAAAGGTAAAATAACAAGCCCATCTGAACCTATAGGTGCCTTAGACGCTGCATCATTCATCTTGTTATATGAAAAATCTTCTGTAATATGGCTACGCATCCAACTGTACTGAATGCCTGTTCCATTGATGCACAATAATTTTCCAATTCTTGGAGCTTTGGCAGTATGATTTACATGCGCAAAACTGTTAATTCTTGTGTGTTCCTTTGTTTTAGTACTTTCTGAAATGGCATAAACTACTCCAGATGTGCCACCAGTAGCGGCAATTTCACCAGGATTAAGAACATTTAATGCCAAGGCATTATTAGGCTGGTCGCCAGCACGGTACATAATTGGAATCCCTTCTGGCAAACCACTCTCTTCTGCACCTTGTTTATTAACCCTTCCTTGTTCTGAAAAAGTAGACACTATATCTGGAATCAAAGCAGGGTCTATTCCAGCTTCTTCCAACAACCAATTCGCAGGACTATCTTCTTTAAAATCCCACATTATTCCTTCAGACAATCCTGAAGGAGTAGTCACGCAAGCCCCAGTTAACTTTAGGGCAACATAATCCCCTGGAAGCATAAACTTGTGAACTTTAGCATATAACTCAGGTTCATTTTCTTTTACCCATTTCAATTTTGAAAGTGTAAAATTACCTGGAGAATTTAATAGCGTTTCTGCACATTTATCCTGTCCAGATTTTTGGAATAGGTTTTCCCCTATTGTTACGGCTCTACTATCACACCAGATAATGGACGGTCTTAAAACCTCCATTTGCTGATCCACTAAAACCAAACCGTGCATTTGATATGATATACCAATGCCTTTAATTAGGTCCTTGTCAACTGAACTTTCTTTAAGAAGTTTTTGTGTTGCTTTGCAAATACCATCCCACCATAGACTAGGTTCTTGTTCACCCCATCCAATTTCGTGAGAAATAATTGGCATTTCCTTTTCAGGGTATTGTGCAATCCCCTTTACCTCACCAGTTTCAGCATCAATTAATGCAGCTTTAATAGACGAACTGCCTATATCATATCCTATCCAAAACATATATTATCTACTCGTGGTTTGTATTATTTTCAGTTAGCAAATATAATTAACGAAAACGGTTGAGTAAACATAATTAGGGATTATTTAAGGGTACAAATAAATCCTTATTCGTTATAATATTAAAATTTACCAAATTCAATTATTTAAACAGTTTTATATTTTTTTTCATTCCAATATATTCATTCCATTTTAACGTAAAAATAACGTTCCTTCAACCACAATCTATATTAAATTAGTATCTTAGACTATTAGGGGTGATTATTTAACAACCCGAAAAACACATTAACATTAACGCCTAATATGAACATTAAAAAAGAGATCACCATTTATGATCTTGCAAAAAAATTAAACTATTCTCCCTCCACAATTTCCAGAGCTTTAAACGACAATAAAAGTATTAGCAAAAAAACGGTTAAGTTGGTTAAGGACACCGCCGAGGAAATGGGATATAGACCCAATGTGTTAGCTGCTGGTCTAAGAAATAATAAAAGTAAGACCATTGGTATATCCATCTCCAGGATCAATAGGCATTTTATAGCTTCTCTCATAAGTGGGATTGAAGAAACTGCCCGTAAAGCTGGTTACAATGTTATTATTAGTCAGTCTAATGACAAATATAAAAATGAAATAAACAATACCAAGGCCTTATATGATAGTAGAATAACTGGTCTTATTTGTTCCCTTTCCATGGAAACATCTGATTATGAGCATTTCAAACAATTTACAGATAAAGGTATTCCCATCGTTTTTGTAGATAGGGTTCCAAATAAATTCAACTCCTATAAAGTAGTCATTGATAATTATTCTGCTGGTTATGCTGCAACAAAACACCTTATTGAACAAGGATGCAAGAGAATAGCACATTTTGCGGGAGAACAGCATCTAAATGTATATGAGGAACGTAAAAAGGGATATCTAGATGCATTAAAAGAATTTAATTTACCGATTGAAGAAAATTTGATTCACCATTTTAAAACATTGAGTTTTGAAGAAGGGAAAAAAATGACCGCTAAACTAATGGCAATGACCAACCCACCTGATGGCATTTTTTCTGCCAATGACACTGCTGCGGTAAGTGCCATTATTTATGCAAAAAGCAAGGGCATAAAAATTCCAGAAGAACTTGCTATTATTGGTTTTAATGACGACCCTATATCTTCAATCGTTGATCCTGCTTTATCAACAGTTTCTCATCCAGCAGCAAAAATGGGTGAAATATCCGCTAAGCGTATTTTAGAACATTCTAAAAATAATTATGATCAATCTGTTTCTGAAGTCACCATTCTAAATACTGAAATCATCATAAGAGATTCCTCAAATAGAAAGAAATTACTTCCCTAGAATTATGTGATAGCTACTTTTTTAACCAAATCAGGAAATCCAAAATACTCGCTTGCATTCGTATAACATACATCTTGAACCAATTTCCCTATCCAATTAATATCATTGGGAAGTTCTCCGTTTTTCATATCATTCCCTAAAATATTACACAAAACTCTTCTATAATATTCGTGTCGTGGAAACGATAAAAAACTCCTACTATCTGTAAGCATACCCAGTGCACAACTTAAGAGACCAATATTCGACAACGCATCTATTTGTTTAGTAATACCATCTTTTTGATCTAAAAACCACCAACTGGCTCCATATTGTACCTTGCACTTTATATGCTCTCCACTAAAATTACCTGCCATGGTAGCAAAGGTTTCATTGTCTGCCGGGTTAGAGTTGTATAAGACCGTCTTAGGTAAACTTCCATTGTTGTTTAACTTATTCAAAAAACTTGCCAATTGCTCCGCTTGCTGGTAGTCTCCAATACTATCTACGCCTGCATTGATTCCTATTTTTTCTAACAGGGCTTTATTTGTGTCTCGGATAGGGCCCAAATGCAGTTGCATTACCCAGTTTTTTTCATCGTATAGGGTTGCCAAATAAAACAAGATGGCAGATTTATACTTAAGTGTATCATCTTTTGATACTGGATTTTCCTTTAAGCGGTTTTTTAAAATTAAATTTACTTCTTTTTCCGAATAGTCAACAGCATAGGCATGTGGTAATCCATGATCAGACACTTTACAACCATGCTCTTGAAAATAATCCACTCTACTTTTAATTGCTTCTTTAAGGGATTCTAAATCAATAATTTTCACTCCGCATATTTTGGAGAGCGTATCCAAATAATCTGTAAAATCTATTTTATCTATATTGATTAGATTATCTGGCCTAAAGGTGGGTAAAACTTGGACTTGATAATCTGATTTTTTTAATTTTATATGATGTGACAAATCATCTATGGGATCATCCGTAGTACACACCACTTTTACATTCATTTTCCGGACCAACTCTCTTGCTGAATAATCTGGTTGCTGAAGCAGGGTATTACAGTGGTTATAGATTTCTGAAGCTGTGTCTGGTGAAAAATTGACATCTACATTGAAATATCTTTTAAGTTCTAAATGAGTCCAATGAAATAAAGGGTTTCTTAACGTATAAGGTACTGTGTAAGCCCATTTATCAAATTTATCCTTGTCAGAGCTTTTACCTGTAATATACTTCTCCTCAACACCTAAGCTGCGCATGGCACGCCATTTATAATGGTCCCCATCTATCCAAAGATTGGTCATATTTTCAAACGTCCTATCATTCGCCAATTCATCTGGAGGCAAATGGCAATGATAATCTATAATTGGTTGATTTTTCGCAAAATCATGGTAGAGCATTTTTACATACTTATTATTTAAAAGAAAATCTGAATTAATAATACTCTTTATGTACATGTACTTTATGGATAACAACTAAATATCCCCTAATAAAAATATTAGGACAAACATCTTCAAATAAAAATTACTGTATATATTTATATTATTGATAATAAATTTAATAGTAATAAATTTATCGATTCCGCAAAAATAGTAAAAATATGCAATCGATTGCGTTATATATTTTGTCTAACTGTAGAATTTTACCTTTATTTACCTTTAATACCCATTTTAACTCATGATTGAACAATCAAACAAAAAAAATTTTTAAACATTTTCTAAACTCGCTTCTAGATTTTGAAACAAAAAAAGATAATATCCTGTATTGTATTAGTACACTGTTTTTTTCTCAGCTTCTCCTCAAATGGCTATGATTTATGGCTGAAATACTCAAAAATTGAAAATGAAAAATTACGTAATGAGTACAAAGCGGCTGTTGCATCTATCTATTTTGAAAATGGTTCTGAAACTTTAGATGCTGCAAAGAAGGAGCTGATTAAAGGCTTGGAAAGCATGTTGGGTATTAGCACTTCTTTTGGAGAATTGGCACGAACATCCAATTCCTTAATAATCGGGAAACAAGAGGCCTTGGGTATTGATATTGCAACATTGTTGCGTAACGAATATGCAAGCCTAAATAAGGATGGATATATTATTAAATCCATAACCTTAAACAAAACACAGCATACGGTAATAACTGCTACCAATGATTTAGGCATTTTATATGGGGTCTTTAACTATTTACGTCTGATGCAAACCAATTCTTCCCTGAAGCATCTGAATAAAGTGGATGCTCCAAAATTGGATGTTAGAATCTTAAACCATTGGGACAATATGGACAGAACTGTTGAGCGCGGCTTTGCAGGATTTTCTTTATGGAACTGGCATACACTTCCTCATTATATAGACCCTCGCTATGAGGATTATGCAAGAGCCAACGCGTCTATTGGTATTAATGGTACTGTGGTAACCAATGTTAATGCCAATGCTTTGGTCTTAACCCCGCACTACCTTGAAAAAGTAAAAGCCTTGGCAGATGTATTTAGACCATATGGTTTAAAAATATATTTAACTGCTCGTTTTTCTGCCCCTATTGAGATTGGTGGATTGAAGACTGCAGACCCCTTAGATCCAAAGGTGATGAAGTGGTGGAAAGATAAGACCGATGATATTTATGAATTGATTCCGAATTTTGGGGGCTTTTTAGTCAAAGCAAACTCTGAAGGGCAACCTGGGCCTCAAAATTATGGACGCAGTCATTTGGAAGGGGCAAATATGTTAGCCGATGCACTTGCCCCGCATAATGGTATTGTAATGTGGCGTGCATTTGTATATTCTGAACATAACGCAGATGACAGAGCGAAGCAAGCCTACACAGAATTTGTTCCTTATGATGGAAAATTTAGAGATAACGTTTTGGTACAGGTTAAAAATGGAGCGATAGATTTTCAGCCTAGAGAACCATTTCACCCAATGTTTGGAGCCATGCCTAATACGCCTATCATGATGGAGTTCCAAATCACAAAGGAGTATCTTGGTTTTGCAACACATCTTGCATTCTTACCCAAACTCTATGAAGAGGTGCTACAGGCCGATACCTACAGAAAAGGAAAAGGCTCCACGGTGGCCAAGGTTCTTGATGGTTCCTTATCTCCTAAAAAAATAACAGGCATGGCCGGTGTTGCTAATATTGGAAATGATATGAACTGGACGGGACACCCATTTGGACAAGCTGATTGGTATGGTTTTGGAAGACTTGCATGGAACCCTCATTTGAGTGCTGAAACCATTGCAGAGGAGTGGATTAGAAGTACGTTTGCCAATGATGAAAACTTTATTACCCCAATTAAAAAAATGATGTTAGCATCCAGAGAAATGGTTGTAAACTATATGAACCCTCTTGGTTTGCATCATATTTTTGATACAGGACATCACTATGGGCCTGGACCATGGGTAGGTAATTTATCAAGGCCAGAATGGAACCCTGTGTATTACCATAAGGCTGATGAAAATGGCATTGGATTTGATCGTACAGAAACTGGCAGTAATGCATTGGCACAGTACGCACCAGAGGTCGCAGAAATATATGGAAACTTGGAAACTTGCCCAGAAACCGACTTACTTTGGTTTCACCATCTACCATGGGATTATAAATTAAAAAATGGAAACACCTTATGGGATGGAATGGGTATAAAATATCAGAAAGGAGTAGATGATGTTGAAGGAATGATTTCTTTATGGGAAACTATGAAGCCTTATGTTGATACCACTCAGCACCAGCATGTAGCCATGTTATTGAATATTCAATTAAATGAGGCAAAATGGTGGAAAAATGCATGTATGTTGTATTTTCAAACTTTTTCCAAAATGGATTTTCCAGAGGAGATGGAAAAACCCGATAAAACCTTAGCATATTATCAATCATTAAAATTTCCATATGCGCCCGGAATAAGGCCAAGATGGTAATTAAATCAATCATTTACTTAAAACATGAACAAAAAAACAGCAATAGTAACCGGAGGAAACTCCGGCTTAGGGTATGCCACTGCAAAAAAATTATGCGATAACGGCATCACAACCTACATCATCGGTAGAACAAAAGAACGGACAGAAAATGCCTGTAAAGAAATAGGCGAAAATGCCAAACCACTAATTTTTGACTTGGCCAACCTTGATAAAATTCCTGAAATGATTGCTACTGTAGCAAAAAAAGAAGGCTCCATAGATATTTTGGTGAACAATGCAGGTATTAACAAGAAAAAGGAGTTGATAGCTGTCTCTGATGAAGATTTTCAGGAGGTTATGCACATCAACCTTTCCAGTGCCTTTGCAATGAGCCGTGAGGTGGCCAAAGTAATGAAAGAAAACAATGGTGGCAGCATCATAAATATCAGTTCAATGGCAGCTCAATATGGTCTTCCAAAAGTAGTGGCCTATTCGGCTAGCAAAACAGCTATTGAAGGTATGACGCGTGCTATGGCAGTAGAGCTGGCACAATATGGTATACGAGTAAATTGTATTGCTCCCGGATTTATAAAAACCAAAATGACCGCCAAAGCACTTAATTCTGACCCAGCCAGAAAAGAAAAAGTATTTTCCAGAACACCAATGGGAAAAATGGGTGAACCAGAAGACATTGGTGCTGCTGTGCATTTTTTGGCTTCAGACGAGGCAAAATTTATTACAGGAGTGGTATTGCCAGTTGATGGTGGTAATTGTATCGGATTTTAAGAACAATTCAATGAAAAGAATGCAACAATCTATGCGGTGGTATGGTCCGCATGATAAGATATCATTAAAAGATATAAGGCAAAGTGGCGTTACCCATATTGTGAATGCCTTGCATCAAATACCTGTTGGGGATATTTGGACGGTTGAAGAAATACAAAATCGGCAAAACCTTATTCGTGAAGCAGACATGGAATGGTCTGTAATTGAAAGTCTACCTGTTCACGAGGATATTAAGAGGCAAAAAGGGGATTACAAGCTGTACATTGAAAACTACAAGGAAAGTTTAAAAAACATTTCAAAATGCGGGATTAAGGTTGTTGTCTATAACTTTATGCCCGTTTTGGACTGGGTTCGTACCCATCATGCACATTTAAATCCAGATGGCACAAAAGCATTACTTTACCACAGAACAGCCTTTATCTATTTTGATCTTTTTCAACTAAAAAGACCAAATGTGGAAGCAGATTATTCCCAGGAGGACAAAGACAAGGCTATAGCGTATGGAAATTCACTTTCTGATGAGGAAAAAAAGACACTATTCAATAGTGTTTTATTGGGTCTACCCGGCAGCACAACAGCATTTACTAGAGAGGAAGTATTAGCACTACTTGAAGGATACAAAGGTATTGATGAGGCACAATTACGAGAAAATCTAGTGCATTTCCTTTCAGAAGTTGCACCACTGTCACAAGACTTAGGCATTTCATTAGCAATACATCCAGATGACCCACCTTTCTCTGTAATGGGACTACCAAGAATAGTGTGTACTCATGCTGATATTAAAAAAATTCTTGAAGCGGTCAATGTAGCAGCCAATGGCCTCTGTTATTGTACAGGCTCATTAGGTGCCAACCCAAACAACGACCTTGTAAAAATCATTGAAGACTTTGGTGAAAGAATTCACTTTTTACATCTTAGAAATGTGAGCAGAAGTCCTGAAGGTATTTTTCAAGAATCTGAACACCTCAATGGTGACAATCCAATGGAAGCCATCATGGAAAAACTAGTGCTTTTAATGAATGGAAGAGGTGTTAGCCTTCCCATGAGACCAGACCATGGATTTTTGCATGATTTTGAGGGTAGTGAGATGTACCCAGGGTATTCTTTAATTGGCAGATTAAAAGGATTGGCAGAATTAAGAGGATTAGAAATGGGAGTGTCATATAAGTTGAACAAATAATTCTATTTAAGAAAAAATTATTAATTAAAAATGCGAAGGAATATGAAATTAGTTAAAACATTGTTATATTGAATTAAATCACTTATATTCAATTAGTTAAAAACTATATAAAAATATTATTTTAAGGGAAACGGTTGCTTTAATGTAGTCAATTACAGCCTAAATTTCGGAATAACACCTAGTTACAGTCACTATTTAGAATCAAAAAACAACCAAGGCCACAACAAATAGTGAAATAATCGATTATTTATTACATTTTGGCTTGTATTACAATTACAAGTAGCGCGTATTTTGGAAATGATTACCCATAATTGCATCATAATACTGGGTATTATCTATAAAAAAGGCCAAGGGGCACTCAAGATGTCCTCAGTGAAAAACAACCTTCAATCTAAGAGTATCATTCGCAATAAAAAAAGCCCTTTCAGTATTCCTGTTCATCATTCCTCAATAGGCCAGTAGTTTCTATTTGGGACTGGAGGGATGCGTGGAAGACCATAGTCCATATTCACTATGTCAACAATAGCCCAAGACAAAAATAAAAGTAGGATCAAAAACACTTTGAGATGTTTTTGATCCTACTTTAGCTATTTACTACTATTGGGGATTATTTATTATTATCGATATAGGGTAAAGTGTCCTACGTATTGGTGGTCATTAGAATTATTGGCATTTACTACGTACCAGTAATCTCCTGTTGGAAGCTCACTGCCATCATAGGTGCCATCCCATTTGGACACTTGGTTTAATATAGCCACTACCCTGCCATAACGATCATAGATTTTAACATCCACATTCGCAAACATTTCTCTGTTCTTTGGATACCATTCGTCATTCATGTTGTCTCCATCAGGAGTAAAATAGTTTGGTATATCTAACATTCCAGTAAAATTAAATGGCATCATAAGTGTCGCTACACAACCCAGTTGGTCTATCACAGTAATGGTTACATTAGCATCCATATTTATAGTGAACACATTATTTTCTCCTGTAGATTCTTCTTGAAAGAAATACTCATATTCTCCAAAACCTCCCATGGCCTTCGCGGTTATTTCATTTGGACCTGTTGTAAAAGCTTCCAATGTTAATGGCTCATACGCATCTATTGTAAAATCAAGCATTCCAACGCAACCGTTTTCGTGATAGATATATACAATATGATTACCATGCGCTAAATCTCCATAAGTTCTTTGTGTTGACGCTTCTACTATATTATCTATATTTAAGGAGAATAAAAGTGATGGAAGAAGGCTTTCATCTAAAATTTCAACCGTTACGGTACTGTTTGGAAAAATCCCATCGCATCCATATTGAACAATCGGTTCCGCAGCCAAATCTACCCCTATACCTACAGTAACAATGACATTAGTTTCACAACCTTCAGAATCCCTCACAAATACGACATAAGTTTCCCCTCCATTAAGATTATCTATGAACAGGGCATCGTTCTGAACAAAATCGGCATCCTCATCGGAGTTTACGCTTGTATAATATGGAGGAGTACCTCCAAATACTTCTAATGTTATAGAACCATCATTGTCACCTAAGCATGTTTCCGGTGTTGAGCTTGCAACTCCTGTAACCAATGCCATAGGCTCTGTTATTTCTATGGTCTGTGTAATGGTACAACCTAGCTCATCCTGAATAATGATTTCATATGTTTTAGGAGATAAATCTGTGAACGTCTTTCTATTCGGAAATGCAGGATCATCACCTTCAAAAAATTCACTTAAATTTTCTGAAATAGAATATCTGATTGATCCAGTTCCTCCACTAGCTTCTATAGTAATCTGTCCATCCATTTGACCATTACAACTTACTGGAGACACCTCTACAGAATCTAATATCAATGGTGGTTTTGGATCTATTGTTATAGGAGTTGATATTTCTGAACAACCACCACTCTGTGTATGTACATAATAAGTACCTGGCCCTAAATCCCTAAATATACCTGAGGATTGAGGAGTTCTTTCCGTATTTGCTGCAGTTGGGGTTGTTGGTGTATTGGAATTCAACAAAGTATAAATATAGTTCCCAATTCCTCCAAAAGCTTCAGAACGAATAATACCGGTTGCTTCGCCAGCACAATTAATCGTAGCATTCGTCAAATCTAATGAAATGACCAATGTTGCTGCTGGATCTAAAGAAATCTGATTTGATTTTTCAAAAGGACATCCATTAGAATTCTGTACATCATATTGGAAAGGTCCTGGATCAACTGTAATATCTTCCGTTATTTGAATTGATGTTACTCCCGCTCCAAATGGAACAAATGGGTCGGTTGTACCTTCTCTTCTATACGAATAGTTTATTCCTGTCTCAGGATTGGCTACGGAAAGTTCCATAATCCCATCATTACCACAACCAGGAGGTTGTATTTCTATAAGTTCCGCCACAACAATTTCTGGGTCCATTACAGTTACCGAAATTGTTGTAAAACTACAATCCCATCCATCAAAAACTGTAATAGTATAATCTCCTGCCGATAAATTTGAAAATATTGGCGTTGTCTGTAAACCACTACTAGTGCCATCTGCCAATCGGTTTAATTGAAACAAATAATTTCCTGTTCCCTGTCCACCAGCAATAGTATATGCCTCTATAACCCCATCATTATCATTATTACACTGCAAGGGGCTTACAACTTGAATATCTGCACTAATGGAAACTGGCAAATCCAAAGGTATCGTATCCGTAAATACACAACCTAGAGCATCTCTAACATTTATCGTATAGGTACCCGCATCCAAATCAGAGAATACATTGTTGGTATTTGGGAAATCTTGTATAATAGTAGTGCCATCTGGCGCAATTAGTTGATATTCATAAGCACCCCAGCCTCCATCACCAGTAGCAATTATCTCCCCTAAACCGGGAATTAAACAGGTAACCTCAGCAGTTTGCAATAATGCCATATCTAGAGCCCTATCTGGTGATGTAACCGTAATTACATTACTAACGGTGTCACAAAAAGGTGCATCTAAGGCCTCTACCCTGACCACTAAATTTCCAGCAGGAAGCCCCGTAATTATTTCAGGAGTGTTTATTGGCGCTGTAGTATCAAACGTACCTGTTACACCTGTAGTGGTCTCTATCCCTGTATTATCTCTAGAAAATACTTCGTAGTTATATTGTCCCGTATAATTACTGACTTCAATGTTAATTTCACCATCAGTACCATTAAAACAGGTTACTGGCCTAAGTTCTGAAATAACGGCGTCTATAGTATTGTAATCTGGTACATTTACGATTGGAGTAAGATAATTACATCCCCCTAATCCTAAGTCCCTCACTGCAAAGATATAATCACCAGGGGTGCTTATATCCCAAGTAATGGTATCCGTCCCTCCAGAACTCCTTGGTGCTTCTGAACCTAAAGGAAGTATTTCCACTTCATAATTTCCAGGCCCTTCTGCAACTACAATGTCTATAGTACCAGGATTTACTCCAATACCGCTTGCATCACATGTAATTGGACTGACATTAAAGGTGAAGTTAAGGTCTGATGGCGCATTTATGGTAAAGGTGTCCATGACTTCACAGCCATTTACATCCTTTGCTATAATTGTTACCGTACGATCTGTTCCATCATCAACAAGTTCAAAAATGCTACTTGTTTGAAAATTAGTTCCGTCAAAAGCAGCTGTACCATCATTCATACTATACGTATATGGTGGTGTTCCTGTGACCGTTCCTGTACCATCACCATTGGCATCCGTAAATACCGTTATAAGTGATGTATTGAATTTGTTATTGCTAGGATCACAAGAAAATTCAGTATTTTCTGTATTAATTAAGAAATCTGGTGGATTGATGATGATGATATCTCCTGAGCGGAAAGTACATCCTCTTTCTGACACCACTTCTATTTGATATGTCCCATCGGTTAAACCAACAAACAACTGTGAAGCCTGTGGTCCCTGAAGTACGGTAACACCAGCACCATCATAAAGGGTATAATAAAATGGCCCATCTACATCTGATCCTGTCTGCAATTCCACAATAATACTACCATCACTTGCACCATAACAGGTTACATCATTTTTAGGAGTGGAAGATATTATTGGAGGTACAACCAAGGCAACATTAACATCTGTATCATCAGAACACAATGGCAGTGTGTTGGAGTCTAAATCCGTTACGACAATATTATAGTTTGCTGGCAATAAATTAATAAATTGGTTGGAGCTTTGTGGAGACCCTATATCTACCAATGTAATCCCATTTCTTAATTGAAATTGAAAATTCCCACTCCCCCCAGAGGTATTCACAGTAATGACACCATCACCTGCATTACATGTAGGTTCTGATGTAGCACTTGCCGTGATAGAAAAATAATCAAAGACCTCAGCAATAATGGTATTGGTACATCCATTGCCATCTCGAACAATTATGGTATAACTACCTGGATTAGCAACCACAAAATTTGGGCTGTTTTGAAAACCTCCTCCAATGTCATACTGAAATGTATCTTCGGGTAAGCCAGAAGGGGTTGTTAAAGGTGACGTTACATTTACAGTATAGTCGCTCTGAGCTGTACATTGATTCACAACATTAACAGTAGGCAAAGGAACACCAGGGTCCTGTAGTACCGTTATTGTTGTAAAACTGATACAACCACCAGCATCCCTAATGTAGAAATCGTAATCTGTAGGGTAAGGCCCTCCAATTTCATATGTGGTAGCAGCATCAAACAACGTAGGTGCTGTAGCACCAGTAGGCACATAAGCATACTCATACGGGGCTGTTCCTCCATTTCCCCTGACAGTGACTAGAGCACCAACATTACAAGTTGCAGGCACATTATCATCAATAACTATAGTTGGAATATTTTGGTTAATAGTAACCAAGGCAGCCGCATCGCAACTAGTATTGGCATCATTTACAAATATTTGATAATTTCCTGCCGGCAATCCATTTATGATTCCACTATAAGGCATAGCCTCATTTATCAAATTAAGTGGAGCACCTATGAAAGCTCCTGTATTTACATCTTGTACCTGCACTGTAAAATCAGCTGGACTAGGAGTAATTCCGCTCACAGTATAAGATATCTCTCCATTACCACTAGGGTCACAAGAAGCAGTTGTAGCAGTCGTTGCAATGGCAATAGAACTTGGTCCCACAATAGGGTCTATTTGCTCTACATAAGTACAGCCAAGAAAATCCACAACTTCCACAAAATAAGTAACTCCAAAGCCTACTACCCCTGTGAAATCATGGGTATCTGCATCTACATTTGGCGCGCCTAGAGGGGTTCCGACTAGTCCTATTTGATAGGGTCCAGTACCTCCTACGATATCAACAATAAAGGTAAATGTCGTTGTACAATCTGGTGGGAGTGTTAATGCTTGCGGGATTAAGTCTAATTGATTTTGTATAATAGTAACTACATCCCTATCCTCACAACCAGTAGCATCTGTAGTTACTACAGTATAAGTACCTGGAATTACATTTAAGAACGTTTCTACTGTGCTAGCTGTTGGACCTATAGTAGTAACTGTTGCTCCATTTATGTCTAGCAGTGTGTACGTATAATTAGGAGCTCCATTGGTTACACTGGTTACATTGATAGATCCAGTCACAAGCCCACCAGTACAAATTGCATCAACTGGCGCAACAGTGGCATTCACTGGCAAACTAGCACCAATGGTAGCCGAAAGAAGGGGACTTTCACAGCCTCTACTATCTCGCACCATAAAATCATTATAGGTACCCGTTGCATATCCAGAGAAAATATTTAGTGTACTATATGTCGTTCCACCATCATTACTGTATTCATATGGGGGAATTCCTTGGGTTGTATCTGCTGTAACCACAATCACTCCGCTTGTAGCATCTCCACAAACCGTATCCTGACCAGTCGCAGTTCCAGCAATAATTTCTGGAGGTGAAATGGTCACAATATTTGTTTCCGTTAAACATCCTAGAAAATCATATACTTCAAACTGAAAAGTAGTGTCTGTAGTTATGGAACCATCATTAGGAATATCGTATAAAAAAGAGTTTCCTATAATATTTGTTGTGCTCGTAGTATACGCCCCTCCATTGATACTCACCTCATAATAACCATAATTACCGGCTGATGTATACCCATTGCTAATATTTACTCGTATTTGTGCAGAAGGACCTCCACAATTCAATTCTTGGGTTATTGTAGTGGTTGTAGTAATTTCATCTGCGATATTAACCAACTCACTGTCTATACAGTTATTAGCATCTCTTACCTCCACATTATAGTTTAATGGGGTTAGATTGGGGAATGTTCCACTTGCTTGCCAAGGACCATTATTAATTCTATATTCATATGGACCAACACCTGAGGTTGCACTCACAACTATGGTCGCTGCATCCACATTATCAAAACAATAATCGGTTGTTGAATCCAAAGCAAGAACAGGGGCTATTAATGCTGTTAATGTAAAACTATCTGTCAAGGTACATCCATTGGCATCATTCACACTTATTTGATAGGTACCCGATTGTGAAAGGCTAGAAAAAGCACTGCTTCCCGTTGGACCTATAACGGTGAAATCTGGTTGGGTGATGGTATATCTATTACCACCCCATCCACCTAAAGTGTTTATGGTGATACCTCCTACATTCCCATTTTGACAGGTCATAGGTGCTATCGCTAAATTATCTATTGAAAATGCAATAACTGGCTCTTCTATAGTTAAAGTTGCCGTATCTGTACAATTGGTATCTTCATCCGTTACAGAAATTACATAACTACCAGCCGTCAAATTGGTCAACGTTATTATTCCAGCAGATTGCCCTGTAAATAAAGCACCTCCATCAATACTATAACTATAGGTGAAATCGAATCCATCAACCAAAAATCGTCCTTCCCCATCACCATTTCCAACACAAGTAACCCCTCTTGTAGCTTGTGATTGAACGGAAATAGAGCTAATATCAGTTATGGCAAAGTTTTCATCATAAAAGCAACCTACATTATCGGTAACCCTAAACGTGTATGTTCCCAAACCTAAGTTTGTAAAAACATTGCTTGCTCCATTATTTACTGCACTAGGTCCAGGAGCAACAATTTCATACGTATATGGAGCCGTTCCTCCTGTTACAGTTACTACATTTACGGAAACCGTACTCGTAATACAATTGATATTGGAAACGGTAAAATCTAAATCTGTTGGTTTATTAAAGGGATCAAAAGTAATAGCTGTGAGTGATTGTACACAACCATTGGCATCCCTAATGCGAGGTGTATAGGTTCCTACTCCTAAATTTGTAAAAACTGAAGTGGCACTAAAACCAGCACCAATACTATACTCATAACCACCTGCTCCTCCTGAAGCCCCAGTAATACTTATTTGACCTCCAGTTTCACTAACACAAGTAGGAACACTATCAGCTGTAGCTGTACCGGATACAGTAGATATAGGTGCTATTGTCGCCGTGTCATTTATACTACAAGAAAAAGCACCTTGCTCATATCTAATGACCACATTATAAGTATTGGGAGCTAAACCACTAAAAACGTTACTTGCTTGAAAGCTTGTCCCTCCATTTATACTATAAGCTAAACTATATCCATTGGTGTTTGCTACATTAATGGTAACAGTACCATCATTGGCCCCACCACAATTCCCATCATCAGATGTTATAGTGTGGGTCGGTTCTGGTATATTCTCCACATCTACAGCAGCCGTATGGGTACACCCATTGGCATCTTCAACAAATATTGAATAATTACCAGCAGAGGTAACTGTAAAAGATGTAGAGGAGGCATAGGTGCTGCTGAATGTTGTACCACCATCCAAACTAAACCTATAAGGTCCTGTTCCTCCTGTAGTCACAATATCCACGTCTACTGATGTGGCACCACAACCAAAACTATCAGAAGCTGTCGCAACAATATCTAACGGACTTATTCCACTTCCAATTTCTATAGGATTACTACTTGTATCCAGCGTTATTAATTCTGAGCAATCATTGGTTTCAATTCTAATACTGTAAATTCCAGAACTAACGTTTGCAAACGTATAGGTATCTGACGAGTTGGGACCAAAAGTATCTATTGTCACACCGTTTTTAATAAGTCTATAGGTATAAAACCCCGGCACATCAAAAACTTGTACGTCTATACTTCCCAATTCTCCACTACAAAGAATATCATTGGCAACTACTTCTGCTCGCATATCCAAACTGTTTATAGCCACCGAATTGGATGGAAACAAACAAGCGGTTGAAGAAACATTTTTCAATCTTACCCATACCATATAATTACCAGCAGAGGTAACATCAAAATACGGTGTGTCTTGATAAGGTCCACCTGAGTTATTTAAACTGTACTCATAACCAGAAGGAACATTAGTTATTTCTACTCGACCAGGATTTCCACAAATAATATCATCCTTTATAATTTGTGGGTCTAATGGATTTAGCGAAGATTTAAAGTAATAATATTCTCCAGAATCTACTCTTACCCTAAATTCTCCACCAGAATTTAAATCATATGTAGCACTTGTCCCCACAGTATTCCATGTACAACCTGTATTGGTTGTTGGACAATCTGCAACAACAGAAGTTGCACAACTACTGGGGTCTAATTCTTGCCACTGATAAGCACTTCCGCTTTGGCTTAAATTTAATGTTCGAACATCGCCAGTACCACAAAGGAAAAATTTAGAAAAGGTACTGCCATCATTAGGGCAAGTGACTACCTCATCTGCACCTTGAATAATGGTTGCAAACATAATTGCATTGGAAATTACTGGGGTGTTGACTTTCTTCAAAGGAGTGGTTAAATCCCTTGAGGTTGTTTTAGATACTGATGCAGCTGCTTTTGGAATTGTAATATCCATCACATCTGTTACTTCAGTAAGTAACTCGTAGCCGTTTGAATTTGCTATTGCCGTAGAACATATTATTGATAAAAATACCAACAATACGGCATACACAAGATGCCTTGTTTTTTTAGGGAGCATAGGTTAAGTCTGATTTTGTTAAGAATATTATCGATTTGGGACGAATAATATTCTTTAGTGTAATTATTTAAACTTATAAAATTCTATTTATATTTATACAATAATTATTTTATTCTTATATAAAATTCTAACGTAAAGATATGAAAATTAGTGCCATAAGTACCTATTTATTCGTTGTAATGACATCTGTGTCTTGTGCACAATCGTCCGAAAACATGGCTAAATCCCCTGAAAGCGTGGATTTTACCGCTGAAATAGTAATTGATAATCTTTCGGTCCCTTGGGGCATGGTTTTCCTTCCTGACGGCAGTATTTTGGTGTCCGAACTGTCTGGTGAACTTATCCGTTTTAAAGATGGTGAAAGAACAAATATCACCAATGTTCCAGAAGTATATTTTAGAGGTCAAGGGGGGCTTTTAGATTTAGAATTGCACCCAGATTATGAAAACAATGGCTGGATATATATTACCTATTCCTCCAAAGAAGGTGAAGAAAAAGGTGGAAATACCGCTATTATGAGAGCTAAACTGGAAGGTAATGCCTTAGTGGACAATGAGCTTTTATACAAAGCATCCCCAAACACCACCAAAGGACAGCATTATGGCTCTCGTATTGCATTTGACAATGAGGGTTACTTATATTTCTCAGCGGGTGAAAGAGGTGAAAGAGATGTAAACCCACAGGACATTACCAGGGATAATGGAAAAATATATAGACTGCATGACGATGGCCGTATTCCTGCTGACAATCCCTTTGTGAATGATGAAACTGCAAAAAAAGCCATTTACAGCTATGGTCACAGAAACCCGCAGGGACTTGTAAAACACCCTGTAACTGGTGCTATTTGGGATCATGAACACGGTCCTAGAGGTGGCGATGAAATAAATATCATTAAAAAAGGAAAAAACTACGGTTGGCCTGTAGTGACTTACGGCATAAACTATGGCGGTACTCCAATTACCGACAAAACAGAAATGGAAGGTATGGAACAGCCTATTCACTATTGGGTACCCTCTATTGCTCCAAGTGGTATAACATTTGTGACATCAGATAAATACCCAGCTTGGAAAGGAAATTTATTGGTTGGTTCTTTAGTTTTTCAGTATTTAGAACTATTGGAAATGGATGGAGAAAAAGTAACCAATAGAATAAAATTACTTGAAGGCATGGGCAGAGTCAGAAATGTAAAGCAAAGTCCAGATGGTTATATCTATGTAGCTATTGAGGGCAAAGGCCTTTATAAATTAGTCCCAAAATCATAAACTTTGGCAACATAATTGCCCAATAAAAGTCAACATCAATTAAAATAGATAAATGAAGCAATTTATTATTGGCTACGTATTGGTAGTCGGAATCATAACCAATGTCCTGCTCCAAGACAAGGAATTGGAAGAAAGCATGCAAAGGGGCAGTGAAATTTATGCCGATTTTTGTATTACCTGCCACTTAGATACTGGTGAAGGAGTGGAAAGTGTTTTCCCTCCATTAGCCGCATCTGATTACCTAATGAATAAGAGAGAAGAAAGCATATTTGGTGTTAAGTATGGTAGAAGTGGTGATATGGTTGTCAATGGGGTTACTTATAGCAATAGCATGATGTCAATGGGGTTGGAAGACGAAGAAATAGCAGACGTAATGAATTACATCCTTAACTCATGGGGCAATACAAGTGATAAAATAGTTACAGTGGAAGAGGTTTCTGGAATTACAAGGTAATACTTCCAGACCTTATTTTAATGCGTCTATGGCGCTCTTTACGGAGCCATATTTTTTTAGCGCTATTTCCGCATCTTCATAACTCAATTGCAATTCCTCAATTAAATAGCGGGTTCCTCGATCCACAAGTTTAACGTTGGTCAATTGCATGTTCACCATCTTATTCCCCTTAACACGCCCTATTTTAATCATTAGAGCCGTAGAAATCATATTCAGTACCAATTTCTGTGATGTACCACTTTTCATTCTTGTACTTCCAGTAACGAATTCTGGTCCAACATTAGCTGCAATAGGGATTTCAACAGCTTCTGTCAAAGGAGAATTGGGGTTGTTTGTGATACAGGCAGTTAGCAATCCATTGGCACGTGCTTCTTTTACCCCCCCAATAACATAAGGGGTAGTCCCGGATGCTGCTATCCCCACAACGGTATCATTTTCCGTTATATTATGCGCTTTAAGGTCTTTCCAAGCCTGTTCTTTATCATCTTCGGCAAATTCTACGGCCTTTCTAATGGCTGTATCACCGCCAGCAATCAATCCAATAACTTTGTCAAATGGCATTCCAAATGTTGGAGGAATTTCAGAAGCATCTAAAATCCCCAATCTTCCACTAGTACCTGCTCCAATATAAAAAAGACGACCTCCTTTATTAAATCTTTCAACTAGACCATCAACTAATATGGTAATCTGTGGAATGGTCAAAGCAACGGCTTTCGCTACTAATGCATCCTCTTGGTTCATGTTTTGAAGAATAGAAATCGTCTCCATTTCCTCCAAATTATCATGATTGGAGCTTGCTTCGGTAATTTTTGTATAGTTGGACATGTAAATTATAAAATTTGAATATTCTGATTTTTAAAAGATTTTAACAACAGGTTATTGCCATCTAGCTCTGTAATGATGGTATCTATAGTGCCTATGTCACAGGTTTTATATCTATGTTGGGAATTTAATTTTTCTGATATAGACAACAGTACTGTCTTTTTAGAAGCATTGATGACCGCTTTTTTTACCTGAACAATATCATAATCAAACTCTGTCAACCCAAAAACAGGGTCTACATAACCCGTTCCTATAAAGCCAAAGTCGACCTTAATATTGGATAGTGTGTGTACGGCATCTGCACCAATACTTATTTGTGCATCCTTGGATAATTGACCACCTACAAAAATAACCTCTACATTGGGCTTCTTTAATAACTCCAAGGCAACAGGTAAGCTCAGCGTAAAACATGTTAGAGAAAGCTGTTCTGGCAATTGTGTTGCCAACTCCACACAAGTAGTACCACCATCAATAAGAATGACACTATTATCTTTCAATAACTTAATTGCCTTTTTCGCAATAATAATTTTATCCTCTAATTTATAAATGTTGTCATTTCTGGCACTATTGTTTATAAAACCAAGTGCTATGGCACCTCCATGCACTTTTGTAAGCCTATTTTCAGCATCCAATTCTTTCACATCTCTTCTTACCGTATCAATGGACACATCCAATGTTTCAGCAATATCTGTCAACAGTACCCTATTGTGCAAGGCCACCTCATTTAAAATAGTTTTATGCCTTTCTTCTTTGAGCATCGATTTTTTTATTAAAACAAAGATAGTAAAATAATTAGGTTTGCTGTTTTATGCCACTTTAATATTTTTAAAATCCCATTAATTGCAATAAATTGCATATTATGCAGCAAAAAACAGCATTTATATATTTTTTTGCCTATTTTTGCCGTAATCAAAACATAAATACAGCAACATGTCTACAACAACTCTAAAAGAACCCAATGAGTCATTTCAAATGAAAGAATATGATGAATCTCAGAAGTTTGAAAAAATAGCAACAGAAGTATATGATAGCTCTGAAAAAGCATCGCTCTATGTTGCTAAGGAAATTGCAACACTTATTAAAGCTAGACAAAAAGAAGATAAAAATGTTGTCCTTGGTCTAGCAACTGGTTCCACTCCAACCAAAGTTTATGATTTTCTCGTGAAATTCCACAAAGAAGATGGGTTAAGTTTTAAAAACGTCATTACATTCAATTTAGACGAATATTACCCTATGGAAGCAGATTCCATACACAGTTATGTACGTTTTATGAACGAGCATCTTTTTGACCATATAGATATTGACAAAAAAAACATTCATGTTCCTGATGGCACCACCGGTAAAGAATTTGTAAGGAAATACTGTTTTGATTTCGAAAATAAAATAAAAAAATCCGGAGGTATAGACATTCAAATATTGGGGATTGGCAGAACAGGCCATGTTGGATTTAACGAACCTGGCTCCTCCATTGTTAGTAAAACCAGAATTATACGCTTAGACCGAGTGACAAGATTAGATGCTGCAAGTGATTTTTTTGGAGAAGGAAATGTGCCCACTAAAGCCATAACGATGGGAGTTGGTACCATTATGGAAGCTAGGAGAGTTATTCTAATGGCATGGGGAGAAGGTAAAGCAGGTATCATTAGGCGATCTGTTGAAGGAGAAGTACATGAATCTGTACCCGCCACTTTTCTACAGCGTCATACCAATTGTGATTTTATAATAGACCAAGCGGCATCATCTGCTCTAACAAGGGTGAGTACACCTTGGTTGGTAAGTGAATGTGAATGGACAGATAAATTGATTAAAAAAGCAACCATCTGGCTTTCCGAAAAATTGAACAAAGCCGTATTAAAACTAACTAATGAGGATTATAACGAATATGGAATGGGGAACCTAATTGCTGAAATTGGTTCTGCAGAACATATCAATCTTAAAGTATTTAATCAACTACAACGCACCATAACGGGTTGGCCAGGAGGCAAACCCCATGCAGATGACAGCAGTAGGCCTGAAAGAGCATTCCCCTTTCCAAAAACTTCCCTTATTTTTAGTCCACACCCAGATGATGATGTTATTTCCATGGGAGGAACATTATTAAGATTAGTAGACCAAGGACATAATGTGCACGTGGCATACCAAACTTCAGGGAATATTGCCGTGTTTGATGATGAAGTAATTCGTTTCATGGATTTTGCCAAAGAAGCGCAACAAGACAATACGGAATTACAAACTCAGGTCAAAAATGTACGCGAGTTCTTAAAAAATAAAAAACCTGGACAAGTAGATAGCTCAGAAATTCAACAATACAAAGGATTGATACGCAAAGGAGAAGCGCTAGCCGCTTGTAGGTATTGTGGCGTAGCAGAAGAAAATGCCCACTTCCAAAACCTTCCTTTCTATGAGACAGGGACTGTAAAGAAAAAACCTCATTCAGATGCAGACATTCAGATTACCTATGACCTTTTAAACAAAATAAAACCGCATCAAATTTTTGCTGCAGGAGACCTTTCGGACCCGCATGGCACACATAGGGTTTGTCTGGAAGTCATTTATCAAGCTTTGGAAAGATTTGTGCAAGAGGGCGCAGAATGGCTAAATGATTGTTACGTATGGCTGTACCGAGGAGCATGGCAAGAATGGGAGATTTCTGATATGGAAATGGCCATTCCAATTGGTCCAAAGGATATGGCAAGAAAGAAGAATGCCATTTTTAAGCACCAATCACAAAAAGATGCAGCAATGTTCCCAGGAAATGATGAACGAGAATTTTGGCAGCGTGCAGAACAACGCAACACAGAAACGGCAAAAAAATACAATGCACTTGGATTGGCAGAGTATGAGGCTATGGAAGGTTTTGTTCGGTATAAATTCAATTAAACTTATTCAAGAATAGTTTAAAAGGCATATTTTTAAAGAAAATATGCCTTTTGCATGCCACAAAACCAACTAAATGATAAAAAAAGATAAGGGAGCTTGGGCTTGGGTTCCAGTACTATACTTTACCCAAGGCATGCCCTATGTTTTAATTGTATCCGTCTCGGTTATCATGTACAAAAGACTAGGAATTAGTAATGCTGATATTGGTTTGTATACCAGTTGGCTCTATTTACCCTGGGTATTAAAACCTTTGTGGAGTCCGTTTGTAGATTTAAAGAGCACTAAACGAAATTGGTTTTTGGGCATGCAATTATTGATTGCCATTGCACTATTGGGGGTTGGTCTTTCTTTACCCACTAATACATTCTTTATCACCTCTTTGGCTTGTTTTTGGATGGCAGCCTTTGCATCAGCCACCAATGATATTGCCTCCGATGGGTACTATATGCTGGGGCTGACAGAAAAAAAGCAATCATTTTTTGTAGGCATGCGAAGTACTTTTTACCGCTTGGCTATGGTCACAGGAGAAGGTCTTATTGTCATCATCGCAGGTTATCTCGAAAACAAATATGGCGACAATACGAAGGCGTGGTCATTGACCATGGTATGCACTGCATTTTTAATGCTGCTTCTTACGGTTTCAAACTTTTTTGTCACCCCAAAATTCGAATCATCAAAAGAGATACCTAAAGACACCAAAAAAAACTATGTAGACGTATTTGCATCCTTTTTTAGTAAACCGGGAATAGGGATTGCTTTGGCCTTTATTTTATGCTATCGCTTAGGTGAATCACAATTGGTGAAAATGGCAGCTCCCTTTATGTTGGACGAAACCTCAAAAGGTGGTTTGGGATATTCAACAGAGAAAATAGGAACCATTTTTGGCACAATCGGAGTAATTATGCTCTCCATTGGTGGAATTTTAGGGGGTATCCTTATTTCTAGAGACGGATTAAAAAAATGGATGTTTCCAATGATTCTTTCCCTCAACATCCCTAATATACTCTATGCTATATTGGCCTGGACAAAAACCACTAGCATTTATGCAGTAACTGCAACGGTTATATTTGAAAAATTTGGGTATGGGTTTGGGTTTGCTGCTTTCTTAATGTACCTCATCTATATAGCCGATGGAAAATATAAGACTTCACATTACGCTATCGCAACTGGCTTTATGGCACTAGGAATGATGCTCCCAGGAATGGTAAGTGGGTATATTCAAGAATGGTTGGGGTATTCAGGCTTCTTTGTTTGGGTGGTCATCGCTGCTTTACCGGCAATTTTTCTTTTAAAATACATTACATATCCTGCGGATTATGGTAAAAAATCGCAAACCGAAAATGAATAAATTGCAGCATTATGCTGAGGCGACATTAGCCCTTAGCAAAGAAGAAAAAGTTGGACAGTTTTTTATGCCCGCAGCTTTTATTAATAATACCGAGGAAGAAATTCAATTTATTGAAAACCTCATCAAAAAACATCATATTGGCGGACTTTGCTTTTTTCATAGTAGAGCAAGTGCCGCAACAAATTTTGAAGGCAAGAAAGCTGTTGTACACAACGAACAAAGTTTTGACACACTAAAAAGGCTTATTGACCGCTATCAAAAAGCTTCAAAACATCCCCTTTTGATTAGCATTGATGCTGAATGGGGATTAGCGATGCGCGTAGAAAATACACCTCAATACCCATACGCCATTACTTTGGGGGCTCTAATCAATAATACAGATTTAATTTACCAAGTTGGGAAAAGTATTGCTCTAGACTGCAAAGTGGCTGGCATTCATTGGAACCTCTCCCCTGTTGTGGACATCAACAACAATCCTAATAATCCTGTTATTGGCTATCGATCCTTTGGCGAAAACAGAGAAAAAGTAGTTGAAAAAGCCAATGCTTTTATTGCTGGTACAAAGAGTGAAGGTATTTTGACTTCCATTAAGCATTTTCCTGGGCATGGAGATACGGCAACCGATTCGCACCTTGGGCTTCCTTTGATTGAAAAATCTAAAGAAGAATTACTGGAGCATGAACTTTACCCCTTTGCTTCCCTTATCAAACAAAATAATGTGGATGCCGTAATGGTTGGACATTTGTCCGTTCCGGCACTAAGTAATGGCAAAAAAGAGCCAGCGACCATTTCCAAGGCTATTATTGACGGCGTATTGAGAAAAGAACTTGGTTTTAAGGGTGTTGTCATCAGCGATGCCTTAAATATGCATAGCGTATCCAAAATGTTTCCTGTAAAAGGTGAACTAGAATGGACAGCCTTTGATGCGGGTAATGATATCCTTTGTTTTACGGAGGATGTTGCTGAAGGGGTAAAAACCATTCTAAAAAACGCAACGGAGACCCAGATTAAAGCAGCTTTTAAACGCATTTGGAAACTCAAAGAAAAAGTACTAGCCCAGCCATTTTCTGAGAATCAAAAATTGACCAGCCCTGCAGCCCTCAACAAAAAAATAGCACAAGAGAGTCTGACTATGTTTCAAGGAAATGACGAAAGTATTGCCTCCTTTAGAAAAGATGGTTTTTCAAAAGTTGTTTTGGGAAAAGAAATTGAAAATCGTTTTTTTAAGTCGATTCTTGATGAGACTGAAAATAAAGATAATGTCCTTGTTGCCTTATTTCCGCCAAAAATAAAACCCAAGGACAATTTTGAAATTCCAGATGCTGACCTAGAAAACTTAAAAAGATTGTTAGACACTAAAAATGTAGTGCTCTACCTTTTTGGCAATCCCTATGTCTTAAATATCCTTAATTTTGAGAAAGCCATAGCAGTGGTGATTGCATATCAGGATTTTGAAGGCTTTCAGGAAAATGCTGGAAACCATTTTTTAGGAAAAACAAAAGCAAAAGGGAAGCTACCTGTGGCTATTGCATTCAAATAATTATGGAAAAGGGAATACAAACATCTTGGAACCAAAATGCACAAGAATGGATAGACATCCTTGCTTCTGATAAAATTGGGTCAAGAACCTACACAAATAAAGCTATCCTTTCTGTTCTAGCAGCATTGCCAGGGGTTAAAATTCTGGACATGGGTTGTGGAGAAGGTTGGTTGTGCAGGGCCATAACGCAAATAAACAAGAAGGCTGTGGGCATAGACGGTACAGTAGATTTACTTGCACATGCCCAGAAAAAAGGCATGGAACCCTACTACAACATAAATTATGCAGCTATTTGTGAAGGAACAGCAATTCCAGAAGCACCTTTTGATATTTGTACTTTCAATTTTAGCATTTACCAAAAAGACGGACTTATAGCATTACTAAAAAAAATTAAATTATCCCTGAATCCAAAAGGGCAAATTGTGATACAAACACTACATCCTTATTTTTTAATAGAGAATAGCTACTCCTATGAATCCCAATGGATGGAAGATGCTTGGAAAGGCTTACCTGGCAATTTTGTAAACGGACATAAATGGTATGCTCGTACATTTGAAGATTGGGCAACTGTTTTTAGTCGAGCCAAGGTGTCCATCACCCAAGTGAAAGAGGTTTTAAATCAACAGCAAAAACCTATTTCTGTAATTTTCATATTAGAATAACATATGCAAAAATATAAAGTCATCGGTTTAATGTCTGGCACCTCTTTAGATGGACTAGATTTGGCGTATTGCCATATCTGGAAAAGCAAAGGTAAATGGGATTTCTCCATTGAGACTACTCATAGTATTTCCTATACTCCAGAAATGACCCAAAAACTAAAAAATGCCATTGCATTGAATGCAGAAGAACTATTGGTTTTTAATAACTGGTATGGCACATGGTTGGGGGAACAGACTAAAAATTTCATTGAAATTAATCATCTTAAGGTCGATTTTATTGCCAGTCACGGTCATACGGTACATCATAGACCAGAAAAAGGACTGACCTATCAAATAGGTTCAGGCCAACATTTAGCGAATGCTAGTGGTCATAAAACAATTTGCGACTTTAGAACAAATGATGTGACTTTAGGCGGACAAGGGGCTCCATTGGTACCAATTGGTGACCAACTTTTTTTTGGAGACTATGATTTTTGTCTAAACCTAGGCGGTATTAGCAATGTGTCTTTTCTGCACAACGGAAAACGGGTTGCTTATGATATTGGTTTGGCAAATATGGTGCTCAACCACATTACGCAAAAGATTAATCTTGCCTATGATAAAGACGGTGTCATGGCAAAAACAGGAGTCATAAATTCCAGTTTACTACAAAAACTAAATGCCTTGGAATATTACAAATTGCCCTTTCCAAAATCCACTGGTTATGAATGGTTTGTAGAAAAGGTGGCGCCTATTGTGGACAACACTGAAGCTAGCATTGAAAATTTATTGCATACCTGCATTCATCATCTTTGTGAACAGGTAGCCATACAAATAAAGGAGAACACTACTCAAAAAAGTACGCTCTGGGTCACTGGTGGCGGCGCTTTAAATAGTTTTTTAATTAAGACGTTACAAGAAAAAGTAGGAAGCAGCATTCAAGTTGTTGTGCCCACTCCTACCTTAATAGAGTTTAAAGAAGCCTTAGTTTTTGGGTTGATGGGGGTGCTTCGAGCAGAAAATGAGATCAATGTATTAAAATCTGTTACTGGTGCAATAAAAGATTCCTCTAGTGGGGTGGTGTTTTTGCCTTCATAACACATTGATAGATGCACTATTACAATATTATTCGCTGGTCTGGGACTAGTGGCGTACTAAGTAAGAAACATTAAACAACAAACCACGACGCACAGTCGTGGTTTGTTGTTTAATAGAGAATGCAAAATGATTGTTATTATTGGTTGGTAGGTTTAAGCTTGTTTGTTTGCTCTCCCACGCTCCCGCTAGTCTGTGACTAGTGGCGTACCTGCTATGCGAAGTGTGCTGTGCTAAGTTTGCAACTTCGTACCATAAATAGTAAGCAAATGCAGTAAGAGTCATAAACCGCTCTGCGAAGTTTGCAACTTCGCAGCAACAACAAAAGAATTTCCAATAGTTATTCTCAACCCAAATCTTTATTTTTGAACAAAAATAGACCAGAATGTTAATTATTGGAATTGCGGGCGGAACAGGTTGTGGAAAAACAACCGTGGTAAATCAGATCATTAATGAGTTGCCAGATGAAGAAGTGGGCGTTATTTCCCAAGATTCCTACTACAATGACCTTTCCCATTTAAGTTATGAAGAACGTATAAACATTAATTTTGATCACCCTAGAGCTATAGATTTTGATTTATTGACAGAGCATCTAGGCCTTTTAAAAAAAGGTGAAAGCATCAAGCAACCGGTATATTCTTTTCCTGAACACAATAGAACAAAAGAAACCATACTCACACCTCCAAGAAAAGTAATGATTGTGGAAGGCATCTTAATTTTGACCAATCCAAAAATCAGGGATATGTTCGATATTAAAATATTTGTACATGCAGATTCAGATGAGCGACTCATACGCAGATTAAAACGAGACATCACAGAAAGAGGCAGGGATTTAGATGAAGTGCTAGACAGGTATCAAACTACCCTAAAACCTATGCATAATCAGTTTATAGAACCCACCAAGGAGTATGCAGACATTATTATTCCAAACAACAAATACAACACTGTAGCTGTAGATATCGTACGCACCATTATTAATGAAAAATTAGCATAGCCAAATGGGTTTTAAAAAACTAAAAAAGAAAAAATGGTTCGGAATTGTCACCAACATATATATTTTGGTGTTGACGGTGTTCGTAGTTTGGATGGCCTTTTTTGACACCAATTCTTTACTCATACATTTAGAGTTGAAAAAAGAGATTAAAAAACTGGAAAAACAGCAAGAATTTCTAAATGAAGAGATTAAAAAAGACAAGATAATCATGAAAACCCTGTCTAACCCCAAGGAGCTTGAAAAATTTGCTAGGGAACAATACTACCTAAAGAAAAAGAACGAAGAAATCTATTTGATTGAATACGAAGACAGTGTGAAAACAAAAGAAAATGAGTAAAAACGGGCTGTTTGATGAATTTCCAGAAGTTTCTGCTAAAGAGTGGAAGCAGAAGATTCAGTTTGACCTACAAGGAGCCGATTATAATGACACTTTAGTATGGGAATCACCCGAAGGAATTAAAGTCAAGCCTTTTTACCATGCCGATGACCTAAAAGGGGAATCCTTCTTACCTCCAACTGATAACAACAACTGGAATATAGGGCAAGCCATTTACGCTGGTAATGCACAATTAGCAAACAAAAAGGCTCTGGATGCCATAGCACGAGGGGCAGAAAGCCTAGTATTCACCATTCCCTTCAAAGATATTCCCATAACCCTTCTACTAGAAAATATTGATGTAGCAAATGTCAAGCTCTATTTTGATTTTCATTTTTTATCTCCAAATTATATAAAATCGGTTCTTGATTTTACGAAAAGTAATGCCTCCAATATCTTTTTGAATATTGATATTATTGGGCATTTGGCAAGAAATGGCAATTGGTTCTTCAACTTAAAAAAAGACCATTCGTTTTTAGAAGAAATAATTGGTCTAAAACACAACAATACCATTAGTATTGATGTTTCCTTGTACCAAAACGCTGGAGCAAATATGGTACAACAGTTGGCCTACGCCATGGCCCATGCCAATGAATATTTGAATCATTTTCATCATGTTATCCCTAGTGGAGTCGAGGGGTCTAATACTATCACCTTTAAAATCGCTGTAGGCAGCAATTACTTCTTTGAGATTGCAAAGTTAAAAGCAATGCGATTGTTATGGGGTAGTTTGGCATTGGAATACGGAATTAATACAGATTGCCATATTTTGGCTATACCCACCAAAAGAAACAAAACATTGTATGCTTACAATGCAAATATGCTACGAACCACAACGGAATGCATGTCGGCCGTCTTAGGAGGTGCAGACACCATTTGCAACCTGCCCTATGATGCTATTTACCATAAAGACAACGAATTTGGGGAGCGCATTGCCAGAAACCAATTACTACTCCTTAAAAACGAAAGTTATTTTAATGAGGTAAGCAGTGCAGCAGAAGGTTCCTATTATATTGAATCCTTAACCCAACAATTGGCAGAAAAAGCATTAATACTATTTAAAAGTATAGAAGCTGGTGGTGGATTTCTAAAACAATTGAAAAGCCATACCCTGCAACAAAAAATAAAAGAAAGTGCTCAAAAAGAGCAGGAGAAATTCAATACTAAAACAGAAATTTTGGTAGGCGCTAATGCCTACCAGAACAAGAACGATAAAATGAAGGATACCATTGAACTCTATCCTTTTGTAAAATCCAAGCCCGTAAAAACGTTGTTGGAACCCATTATTGAAAAACGACTTGCGGAAGCATTAGAACAAAAAAGACTGAAGGATGAGTAGAAAGAACCTTCAACATATCAGGCTTAATGAGGTACGAGGTTCGAAGTATGAGGTTGGAAGTGCGAATGATGAAGTACGAAGTGATGAGGGGCAAGTACCGACTAACAAGCAACAACCAAAAACTAAAAACCATAAACCCAATAACTTTGCTGCAGGTATATCACCCTTTCTTCGTGGGCCTTATGCTACCATGTATGTCCGTAGACCTTGGACCATCCGCCAATATGCTGGTTTTTCAACTGCTGAAGAAAGCAATGCCTTTTACCGAAGAAATTTAGAAGCTGGCCAAAAAGGATTGTCGGTTGCTTTTGATCTTCCTACACACCGTGGTTATGACAGCGACCATGAACGTGTGGTGGGTGATGTGGGCAAAGCCGGAGTTGCCATAGATTCTGTTGAAGACATGAAAATTTTATTTGATGGCATTCCGTTAGATAAAATGTCGGTTTCTATGACCATGAACGGTGCAGTACTGCCAATCATGGCTTTTTATATTGTTGCAGCAGAAGAACAAGGTATATCTCCCGAACAATTGATAGGCACCATACAGAATGATATTTTAAAAGAATTTATGGTGCGCAATACATATATCTACCCTCCTGCTCCTTCTATGCAGCTTGTTGCGGATATTTTTGAGTATGCCAGTAATTACATGCCCAAATTCAATAGTATCAGTATTTCAGGGTACCATATGCATGAAGCAGGCGCCCCTGCGGCTTTAGAGCTTGCCTACACGCTTGCTGATGGCATTGAATATATTAATACTGGACTTAAAGCCGGACTTAAAATTGACGCCTTTGCGCCCAGATTGTCTTTCTTTTGGGGCATTGGCATGAATCATTTTACTGAAATTGCCAAAATGAGGGCCGCAAGGATGTTATGGGCAAAAATGGTGGGGAAATTCAATCCTAAAAATGAAAAGTCATTGATGTTAAGAACACATTGTCAGACCAGTGGCTGGAGCCTTACTGAACAAGACCCCTTTAACAATGTAGCTAGAACAACAATTGAAGGGCTGTCAGCCGTTTTAGGAGGAACACAAAGTTTGCATACAAATGCTTTGGATGAAGCCATTGCACTGCCCACAGATTTTTCGGCCAGAATAGCAAGAAACACACAAATTTATCTACAGGAAGAAACAAAAATCACGAAAACAGTGGATCCTTGGGCAGGCAGTCACTATGTAGAACAGCTTACTACCGAAATTGCAGAAGAAGCTTGGACATTAATTGAAGAAATTGAGGATTTAGGCGGAATGACAAAAGCTATTGAAGCAGGGATTCCCAAAATGAGAATAGAAGAAGCCGCCGCCAAAAAACAAGCACGTATAGATAGTGGCAGAGACATCATTGTGGGCGTTAATAAATATAAGTTAGCAGAGGAAGACAGCATGCAAATACTAGAGGTAGACAATCAAGAAGTTCGGAAACTACAACTAGCAAGGCTTAATTCAGTAAAAGCAAAAAGAAATAATGATGCTGTTGAAAAAGCATTGCAAAGAATAACAGCAGTAGCTAAATCCAAAATTGCAACAAATCAAATAGACCCTGACCTTCGTCTGGCTGAGGATAATTTATTAGCTTTAGCAGTAGAAGCTGCAAGATGCAGGGCAACTTTAGGAGAAATAAGTACTGCCTTAGAAACTGCCTTTGGAAGATACCAGGCAACAACACAATCGGTTACAGGAGTGTATTCAAAAGAGATAAAAGACGATCCAAGCTTTAAAAAAGCACAAGAATTGGCAAATAAATTTGCCGATAAGGAAGGGCGTAGGCCACGGATTATGGTCTCTAAAATGGGACAGGACGGTCATGACAGGGGTGCTAAGGTAGTAGCAAGCAGTTATGCAGATTTGGGTTTTGATGTGGATATCACCCCACTTTTTCAAACTCCAGCGGAAGTTGCCAAACAAGCAGTAGAAAATGATGTGCATATTTTGGGGATTTCCTCGCTTGCCGGTGGGCACAAAACATTAATTCCAGAAGTAATCAATGCATTAAAAAAATACAACAGAGAAGATATCATGGTCATTGCGGGTGGTGTCATTCCAAAAGGAGATTATAATTTCTTATTTGATGCCGGAATAGTTGCAATTTATGGTCCAGGAACAAAAATAAGTGACGCCGCCATTCAAATTTTAAACATTCTATTAGATTAGTTCAAATCAAATTCCTAATAGTTACAACTTTAACTCACTTTAACGTTAGAACTTACAGTTATTCACTTTCTGTTAACAAAATACATTTTTTAGCACCATAAATAATCGTATTTTTAGCCCCTAACTTACTTTACAAATGGGCAAAATTATTGCTATTGCAAATCAAAAAGGTGGGGTTGGTAAAACTACTACTTCAGTAAACTTAGCTGCCTCCCTCGGAGTTTTGGAAAAAAAAGTCTTATTGATTGATGCGGATCCCCAAGCGAACGCAACTTCAGGACTGGGAATAGATGTAGATGGAATTGAAATTGGAACGTATCAGTTATTGGAACATACCAAGAAAGCGGAAGAAACGATTATTCCCACTACATCACCAAATGTAGACCTTATCCCATCCCATATAGACCTTGTGGCTATTGAAATAGAATTGGTAGACAAGGAGGACAGGGAATACATGTTAAAAAAGGCTATTGGACACCTTAGGGAACAGTATGATTATATTCTTATTGATTGTGCACCATCTTTGGGGTTATTGACCCTAAATGCACTTACAGCAGCAGACTCCATCATAATTCCCATTCAATGTGAATATTTTGCACTGGAGGGACTTGGTAAATTGTTGAATACAGTGAAGAGTGTACAAAAAATACACAATGCCGACTTGGATATAGAAGGTCTTTTGTTGACGATGTTCGATTCTAGATTACGCCTTTCTAACCAAGTAGTGGAAGAAGTACAAAAGCACTTTGAGGATATGGTTTTTGACACTATCATCCAAAGAAATGTAAGGTTGAGCGAAGCTCCGAGTTATGGGGAAAGCATCATAAAATACGATGCCAGCAGTAAAGGTGCAGCCAATTATTTAAATTTGGCCAACGAATTGGTAAAGAAAAATAAGGTAAAAGCATAATGGCGAAGGCAACAAGAAAACAGGCGCTGGGAAGAGGACTATCAGCATTACTTAAAGATCCGGATAATGATATTAAATCGGTCTCTGATAAAAATGCCGATAAAGTAGTGGGAAATATTATTGAATTGGACTTAGAGGCCATTTCGGTAAATCCTTTTCAACCTCGTTCCAATTTCAATGATGCAGCCTTAAGAGAGTTGGCAAGTTCCATAAAGGAATTAGGCATTATTCAGCCAATAACAGTTCGGAAACTGGAATTTAACACCTTCCAACTAGTATCTGGCGAAAGAAGATACCGTGCTTCAAAATTGATTGGTCTTGAGACTATTCCTGCTTATATCCGTATTGCAAATGACCAGGAGTCATTAGAAATGGCTTTGGTAGAAAATATTCAACGTCAAGATTTAGATCCAATAGAAATTGCATTGTCTTATCAAAGATTAATTGATGAAATTAACCTAACCCAAGAAAGGTTAAGTGACCGTGTTGGAAAAAAACGTTCTACAATCACGAACTATCTACGTTTACTCCGTTTAGATCCTATAATCCAAACAGGAATAAGAGATGGCTTTTTAAGCATGGGTCATGGTAGAACCTTAGTCAATATAGAAAAGAAGAATGATCAAATTGCGCTCTATGAAAAAATTGTAGGGCAAAATTTATCTGTGAGAGATACGGAAGCAGCAGTAAAGGCGTACCACCAATCCAGTAATCAATCTGGAAAAAGCAGTATAAAAAAGGCCTTTGAACTGCCCGATTTTGTGAAAAGTGCAAAAGATGAATTCACTTCTTATTTAGAGACCAAAATTGATATTAAAGCATCAGAATCTGGCAAAGGAAAAATCACGATTCCTTTTAGTTCCCAAGAAGAATTCCAGCGATTAAAAAAATTGATAACTGGTGAATAAAAAACATTTTTTCTTCCTTTTCTCTTTCCTTTTTATGGCCTTTGGTTGGGCACAAGAAGAAACAGCCAATGAACAAGAATTAGACTCTCTGCAAACAGACCTTAAAGGAAAAGGTATTGTGGTACAAGATTCCATGTTTGCCAAAAGAAAAGAAATAAACCCCCTTGCACCTAGTAAAGCAGCTTTCTATTCAGCAGTATTACCTGGTCTTGGTCAAATCTATAACAAAAGGTATTGGAAAGTTCCCATTGTGTATGCCGTCATAGGCACTGGGGTGTATGCATACCTCTATAATGATAAGCAGTATGACCTTTTTAGAACAGCATTTAAAAAACAAAGGGCAGGGTTTGACCCAAATGTGGTCTTTGCTCCACAAGAGCCAAATTTTTCAGAGGAAGCATTGCAAGATGCACAAGAAAGATTTCAAAGAGATAGGGATTTAGCTTTATTGGTCACCATAATAATGTACGCCCTCAATGTAGTAGATGCAAATGTAGATGCACATTTAAAGCAATTTAATGTGGATGAGAACCTTAGTATGGAAATGGATATAAAACCATACCTGGATTATAATGCAATTACAGCTAGTCCAACTTTTGGAATGGCGTTAACCGTTAAGTTTTAAGATTATGAACATAGCCTTATTTGGATATGGCAAAATGGGCAGGATGATAGAGCAAACTGCTCTAAAAAGAGGGCATTCTATTGTTGCCAAAGTTGATGTTGACACTACAGAAATTGATTTTTCTAACATGGATGTGGCCATTGATTTTAGTACTCCAGATGCCGCCTACGATAATATAAAAGGGTGTTTAGAACATCATGTTCCAATCATATCCGGTACAACGGGTTGGTTGCACAAATTTGATGACATTGTTGCCCTATGCAATGAAAAAAAAGGAGGATTCATTTATGCATCTAACTACAGTTTGGGCGTAAATATTTTTTTTGAAATAAATGCCTATTTGGCAAAAGTGATGAAAAATTTGAATCAATATAAAATTTCCATGGAGGAGATTCATCATACTCAAAAGTTGGATGCTCCAAGTGGAACAGCTATTACCCTTGCTGAAGGTATTATTAAAAATACAGCATATACTGGCTGGAAATTAGATACTGCGGAGAACAATGAAGTTCCCATCGTAGCCAAACGTATTCCAGATGTTCCAGGCACACATACCGTGTCTTACAATAGTGAGGTTGATAGTATTGAATTAAGGCATACAGCGCATAACAGAGAAGGTTTTGCCCTTGGTGCTGTTGTTGCGTCGGAGTGGATAGTAGGTAAAACAGGGATTTTCACTATGAAAGATGTGTTAAACCTAGGTTAAAAAAAGTAACAAAAAAATCGATTAGAGCGTCTAAAAAATAAAATTGCAATATGAACGGTACTCAGTGGGTCATTTTTATTCTAATAATTCAGGTTATTCATTTTTTGGGAACTTGGAAGTTGTATGTAAAAGCAGGAAGAAAAGCATGGGAAGCGGCCATACCCATTTATAATGCCATTGTCTTAATGCAAATTATCAATAGGCCGAAATGGTGGGTAATTTTGCTTTTTATTCCCATTATTAATTTATTGATGTTTCCTGTAATTTGGGTAGAGACCATACGCAGTTATGGAAAGAACAACTTGATTGATACATGGCTCGTTATTCTTTCCCTTGGATTTTACACCTATTATGTAAATTATGCCCTTGATGTAACCTACATTGAAGACCGTAACATACATCCAAAAACTGGATTGGGAGAATGGATAAGTTCCATTGTTTTTGCAATTGTGGCCGCCACTTTGGTACATACATACTTTATGCAACCCTATGTAATACCCACTCCATCTTTAGAGAAAACCCTATTGGTAGGAGATTTTTTGTTTGTAAGCAAGTTTCATTATGGCGCTAGAGTGCCTATGACCACTGTTGCAGCACCCATGGTACACGATACAATACCTGTGCTTAAAACTAGATCGTATATGGCAGATGTAGACCCTGAAACCTATAAAACTTCATGGAAAAACAAACTACAATTACCCTATCTTAGATTTCCTGCACTTCAAAAAATAAAGCGTAATGACATTGTGGTGTTTAGCTGGCCTGCAGATACGGTGTACCGCTTTTTTCAAATATCCAAAGGGGTACGGAAACCAATAGATAAAAAATCCAATTATGTAAAAAGATGTGTTGGCATTCCAGGGGACTCTTTGTCCATTGTAAATGGATATGTGCACATTAACGGTGAAAAAACTGTTCTTCCTGGTAGAGCTAAGGTACTATCTATGCATACAGTTACCACAAAAGAACCATTGAACAATGCTGTTATAAATATATTGGGAAGAGGTAATTATATGGGAAATGTAGTCAGCATCCCTCAAGAGGCCTTAAAAAAAGAAAATGCAGAGGAATTAATCAATAGATTAAATTTAAATAAAATAAAGGAGGATACTATAACTGCCTATTATGCTGGAGCTATTAATCAAAGAGCTAAAACATATTTACAAGCTACTGATGTAGACAATATGAGCCTTTTTAATATGACTGAAGAAGAGGCAGACCTTTATAGAAAGCAAGCTGGGATTACATCTATTCATAAGTTTGGTTTTTCAAATAGAAATACGGAAACATTTCCTCAAGATTCAGAACATACAGGAACCACTGATAATTTTGGCCCAATATACATTCCAAAAAAAGGAACTACAATTCCCTTGAATGTCTCAGCTCTTCCCCTATATAAAAAAATAATCCAAGAATACGAGGGCAATTCTTTATCCGTTTCTGGAAATCAAATTACCATCAATAACGAAGTTGTTGATTCATATACTTTTAAGCAAGACTATTATTGGATGATGGGTGATAATCGTCATCGGTCTGAGGATAGTCGATTTTGGGGATATGTTCCTGAAGATCATATTGTTGGAAAACCTGTTTTTATTTGGATGAGTATCGATGGCATCAATGATGGCATTGGTAATTGGAAAATAAGATGGGACAGACTCTTCACAACCGTAGGTGGTGATGGAGAACCAAAATCTTATTTTAAATATTTCTTATTCCTTTTAGCGGGTTACTTTGTGTTTGATCACTTCAGAAAGAAAAAAGCAAAGAAGAGTTAGCATTCTGTTTTTGGGTTATTAGGTAATTATTGATTCTAAAATATCGTCATTCCGAAGAATTAAGGAATCTCTATCATCGGAATACGAATTCAACAAAAAAGATTGCCACAGCTCTCATTCAGAAGATTACAATGGTATTCCATAATTGAATAATACAGTTGATTTAATAATTCAAAATCAAGTTGAAAATAAAATTCAGGTAACATTAGTAATTTGCTAATCAACAAATTAAACAAATCTTAAAATCCAAAATGAAAACCTTACTCCATCCAGGTTATTTTCTTGATATTGCCAATTTTGCTATTATATCTCAAAATGATATTTGCTGGGAAGTGGAGGGTAATTATCAAAAACAGACTTCCAGAAATCGGTGTATTATCTGTACAGACCATGGAAAACATATGTTAAGCATTCCTGTTCAGCATATTGGAGCTACGAGAAAAGGAAAACAACAATACAAAGATGTAAAAATAGAGAACGACTATAATTGGCAACGTCAACATTGGAGAACGTTGGAAACAGCTTATAGAACATCTCCTTTTTTTGAATATTATGAAGATGATATTGCGCTATTGTACGAAAAGAAGCATGATTTTTTATTGGATTTTAATTTAAAAACCATCGCTTGTATTCATGATTGTTTACAAACTGAAATGCCTTCGGATAAATCCAAGGTTTATGAAAAAAATCCAAAAAATATAATAGATGGGCGGTTTTTAATCAGTCCTAAGAATAAAACCAGTATTAATCAAGAGGAGTACACACAAGTGTTCAATGATAGGCACCCTTTTGTAAAAAACACCAGTATTTTGGATCTTTTGTTCAATGAAGGCACAAATAGCATGGCTTATTTAAAAAACATCTCCTTAGATTATCTAAATGTTTAGGCTCTGTGTTCATTACGGCATTCACTTTTTGGTACCTATAGCTGTTGGGTTCTTCTTTTTTAAAGAGCATAGGACAAAAGCAATCATCATATTGCTTGCAGGACTTCTAATTGACTTTGACCATTTACTTGCCGACCCCATTTTTGACCCTAATCGATGCAGCATCAATTTCCATCCACTACATAGTTATACGATGATAGTCGTATATATATTACTATTATTTTTTAAGAAAACAAGACTATTTGGTTTGGCATTAATCATCCATATCATTGCCGATTACGCAGATTGTTGGTTTATTAGTCCTTAAGGTCTAGCGTGGAGGTTATGGGGTAGTGGTCAGATAACTTAATCTTATAATTTTTATGGCTCATCACATTAAAAGAGTTATCCACTAGTATATAATCTATTCTAAATGGAAATTTCATTTTTTCATATGTCATACCAAAGCCAACACCTTTTTCTTGATAGGTATCTTTCATATCCCCTTTTACCATACGGTATGTTCTTGAAAACTGAGAGTTATTAAAATCAGCACAAACTATGGTTTTGAAATGACTCGTCTTGGCATGTTTCAAAAATAATTGCGCTTGTTCTTCTTGCTTTTTAATAGCGTTATTAAATTTTCCTAAAAGTTTATTTGAAGTTTCTCTTGATACCGAACGCACTTTATAAGATTGTAAATGCATATTATAAACACGGATGGTATCATTTTTATACAATATATCTGCATAAATACAATTGTTGGCTGTATTGGGAAAATCCAAGGAACCATTAGAGATTATTGGATACTTTGAAAAAATCACTTGTGTGCTTCTTTTTAGCTTTTTCGGGTATGGAGATTCTGCTTTGTAAGGATAGTTTTTTAACTGTTTCCCCCATGTTCTATTATGCTCCTGTAAACATAAAATATCTGGGGTTTCATCTTTTAAAAACGCTATGATTTTATCACCTATACTAGTATCATTTAAGGAACTATAACTATTAAAACTTCTTACATTAAAACTCATTATTTCAAATCCCTCTTCCACTACGGGGGCCTTTTCTAAAAAATTTATTTTGTAAAAAGAACCAAGTGTCAGGAATGCCACAACAAGGGCAAAGAGCGGAACAACTAAATGTTTTTTTGATAAGAAAAAACAAAAGACAAGAATCACCAAGTTAATCATTACCAAAACGGGGAAAACCAAACTTAAAATGGAGAGGCTAGGAACCCGTTTAACCGGTATATATGGCACAATACAAGCAATAAGTAATAAAATGGCCAGAAACGTAATTGTTAAAGCTAGAAACTTAATAATTATTGATCGTACCTTCATTAAATCAATTTTCTTTACCAGCTTTAAATAAAAAGTCTTTTTCGCTCTTAGAAAGGCTTTCATAACCAGATTTACTTATTTTATCCAGTATGGCATTTATCTTTCTCTGATTGTTTTCCTTTTCATGTACAACCGTACTCTTTTTTTCTGTTTTCTTTTTACGGTAAACTGTTCTTAAAGGCGCTTTCTTTTCTTTTCCCTTGAACATATTTGCAAAACTGTTCAAAAGATTCTCAAAGCCTGAACCTATATCTTTTCCTTTAGTAAGTTGTCTTGCATAGAAATACCCCAGCAAAGCACCCCCTAAATGAGCAATAAGCCCTCCAACATTTTCATTATTTGGGATTTGAATTAAATTTAACAGCACCCAAAAAGCACCAATATACCACAGCTTAATATTGAAAATAAAAAGCCTGACTTCAGTATTTGGAACATACGCGCAAACAAATATCAATACCGCAGTAACTCCTGCTGAAGCACCTATTAATGCAGTATTCACTTCCAATAAGACAGGGAATATATTGTAACTTAATAGAAAGAAAAGCCCACCAAGTATTACCCCAAGGAAATATACATTGATGAATTTCTTAGGCCCAAACAGATTCAATACTATTTTACCCGCAAAATGCAACACTAACATGTTATACAAAATGTGCCAAAAATCAGCATGAAAAAAGGAATAGGTAACAATAGACCAGGGTTGTGCAAAAAACTCAATAAACTCTTTAGGAAGCTCAAACCATTGCATAATCATATTCCTTGGCAATTTTAAAAGGAATATGAAAATCCCATTTATTAAAAACACCAAAACATTGATTGCTATAAGTTTTTCAGCAATATTAAGTTTTGCAAATTGATATTTTAATCCTCCGTTTGTCATTTTTAATCCCAACGTTTATCATTAAACTGGTTCTTTTTCCAATACCACATCATAATGAAGCCAGTAAATGCGCCTCCCAAATGAGCAATATAAGCCGTGTTACTTGGGCTAAATAAAGAAACTCCTGTCAATGCTGAAAACAAATCCAATCCAATAATAGCGGGTATAAAATATTTCGCTTTTATTGGAATAGGTAAGAAAATCAACATTAATTTAGATTCTGGAAATAACATTCCATAGGCTACTAAAACACCCATTATAGCTCCTGAGGCCCCAACCATCGTCTTAAACCCTAAGCCTGTCGCATTTAAATTAAACAGAATACCAAAGTCGTTTGGATTAATTATTAAATTATAATTACCTACTATTGGTTGCAATCCCTTAGAAAAAAGCTCACCAGTAAGGTAACCCTTGCCATTATTTGAATCAATTGCTAATATTTCTTTAATTGCATCTCCGCTAATATCAATTGACAAATCAGAAACTATAGAAAGAAATTGTGCATAATCAACACCTAAAGATATAAGGGCTGCACCAAGTCCCGCAGAAATGTAAAAAAATATAAATTTCTTTTTTCCGAAAGTTTGCTCTACTGCACTCCCGAACATCCAAAGTGCAAACATATTGAATAAAATATGCTGAAAATATACAGTATACGCCCCAGTTGGGCCTAGCACATAAGAAGCATGCATAAACATATGAGTAATAATTTGCCAAGGCTGGAAAAGCCCATTCTTAGGAAAATGAAGAGCAAATAAATTATTAAGTTCCTGACCATATGTACCAATAGAAAGTGTTGCAATCCATAGCAATACATTTATAATAATCAAATGCTTTATTGTAGGTGTTATTCCTCTCATCTAAATAAATTTTTTATCAATATCATTTTCAGTAATTGTAATGTAAATGGGTTTGTTAAACGGACTTACCGTAGATTCCTTGCAAGCAAATAAGTCATCTACAAGTGCTTGCTGTGAAGTACTATCTAAAACCGTACCTGTTTTTACTGACAAGGTTTTTGACAAATTTTTTGACAAAATGTCTGTCTGCGAAAAACCTTCGCCTATAAGATTTCCACTATAATTAGCAATTAATTCTTCTAAAACCATTAGCACATCACTTTCTGGCACCAACAATGGTAATCCTGCTATTATTATTTCCTCTTCCTTTATTGTTTTGATTACAAAACCTATACCTGTTAAATTTTCCGCTACCTCCTTTAGAATTAAAATATCATTTTTAGAAAATGCAAGTGATAATGGAAATAACAATTGTTGACTGACGGCCTCTATCACTGTTGCGTTTTTAAGGAACTTTTCATACAATATTCTTTGATGCGCCCTATTTTGATCTATGACTACCATACCCGATTTAATAGTAGTAACAATATATTTTCGTCTTAATTGAAAAGTCGTGAAACTACTTTCTATGTTCTCTTCTTCTTTAAATATTGAACCGGTTATTACATCCGATTCAAAAGTTAGCTTCTCAAAATTTGCGTCTTTCTCAGCTTCAGATCCCAAACCAACGTACATACTTTCCCAACCTTTGCTACTTTCTTTTTGGTAACTAGTCTTAGAAAAAGATTTTTGATTAGTATCAGCAGTGAAAGGGTTAAACTTTGCGTCAACCATCACATTGGGCTGTAATGCTTCCTTATTCTTATAGGTGTATGGTGTTTCTAAATTTTCATCATGCTCAAAATCCAAGGCGGGAACAACATTAAACTGACCTAAACTATGTTTAAGTGTGGATCTTAAAATAGCATATACTGAATGCTCATCATCAAACTTTATTTCTGTTTTTGTTGGGTGAATATTAATGTCAATACTTGTTGGGTTTACATCCAAACACAAAAAATATCCAGGGTAACTATTTGGTTTTATGAGCCCTTCAAAGGCGGAAACCACTCCATGATTAAGGTAAGGGCTCTTAATAAACCTATTGTTCACAAAGAAAAATTGTTCACCCCTACTTTTCTTGGAATATTCTGGTTTACAAATGAAGCCAGATATTTTGACAACTTGGGTCTCTTCTGAAACTGGCACCAATCTCTCATTGAACTTACTTCCAAAAACAGCAACGATACGTTGTCTCAATATAGAAGAAGGCAAGTTGAACAATTCACTCCCATTATTATAAAAATGAAATTCTATGGACGGGTGCGCTAAAGCTACTCGATGAAATTCATCAATAATATGTCTTAATTCTACTTGATTAGATTTTAAAAAATTTCGTCTAGCTGGTATATTAAAAAAAAGATTTTTTACAGCTATGGATGTCCCTTTGGGAGTTACAGCAACTTCTTGAGAGACAATTTTACTTCCTTCAATTTTAAGGTGCGTCCCCATCTCTACAGCATCATGCCTTGTATGCATTTCTACATGGGCAATAGCGGCAATTGACGCCAATGCTTCGCCTCTAAACCCTTTGGTTTGTAATTGAAATAAATCTTCTGCGCTTTGTATTTTTGATGTGGCATGGCGTTCAAAACTTAATCTGGCATCGGTTTCACTCATTCCGATACCATTATCCACTACTTGAACAAGGACTTTACCCCCATCCTTTACAATTAGTTTTATAGTTGTTGCACCAGCATCAATAGCATTTTCCAGCAATTCTTTTACCACGGAAGCGGGCCGTTGCACCACTTCTCCTGCTGCTATTTGGTTGGCAACATGATCAGGTAAAAGTCTTATAATATCTGCCATTACTTTTTGAAGAATATAGACAGGTCAAAGTCAAGTATAAAAAGAGAAAGTAAGATTAATATAGCAATTATAACGACCATTCTGATTTTTAGATTACGGTCACCCGTTTTCTTCATATCCTCAACCGCATTATTAATCTTGCCTTTTAATCCTCTAGCATGTACCGTCCTATATTTATCTAGGCTTTGATCCATCTTAAAGGGACTCCCCTCGCCCTTATCATCATAGTAACGTGGCGAATAATTAAATTTCTTGTTTTTGCCTCTTATCAGCTTGTCTAGAACACCCATTCACCAAAGTTACTCAAAATGAAAAAAACCATGGGCAAACTGATGCTAAAAATTGTTAACAACAGAGAAAATACTAAGAATTTGAATTTATATGTCTAAGGAAGCCATTTTTATTGCTGCTATTGCAGCCTCTGTTCCTTTGTTTCCATGAATGCCACCGCTACGCTCCAAAGACTGTTGCATATTATCATCGGTTAGTACACAAAAAATGACAGGGGTATCAGTATGCACATTTAAATCTTTTATTCCCTGAGCAGTAGCACTACAAACAAAATCAAAATGTTTGGTTTCTCCTTGGATTACACTGCCAATGGCTATCACCGCATCCACTTTTTGGGAAGCAATCATCTTTTTGCAACCAAAAGTAAGTTCAAAACTGCCTGGGACATTCCATCTAATGATATTCTCTTCCTTAGCACCACAGTCCAAAAGAGCTGCTATAGCACCATCAAAAAGACCCTCAGTTATTTTAGGATTCCATTCAGAAACAACAATCCCAAACCGAAAATCTTTCGCATTTGGGATTGTTGTCTTATCATAAACCGATAAATTTCTATTAGCCGTGGCCATTTTTAGTTGCTTTTGGACATGCCTATAAAGACATCTATTGTAGCAGCCTCATCAGAAGAGGAAAATTCATTCTTTATACGTTGAAAATAACCCAACGCTTTTTCTTTCTGCCCTAAATCCAAGGCAGTAACCCCTGCTTTATATAAATATTTTGGGGCTGTATATTCATTATTGCTATGCCTAATTGCTTTTTCATAATATCCCAAGGCATCATCTGCTTGGTCCAATTGGACAAAGGCATCACCTAATCCACCTTTTGCCAAAGCTCCCAAAACTTCATCATCAGAAGAGAAATCTTCCAAATAATTTATGGCCTCTTGGTATTTCTGCATATTCAAATAAGCCATTCCAGCTGAATAATTAGCTAAATTTGCAGCATTAGTACCACTATATTCTTCAATAATATCCAAAAATCCATATTTACCGTCGGCGCCATTCAAAGCCAAATTATACAATGAATCTCGTTGTGCTCCACCAATATTGATTGCTTGATCAAAATACTGTTGAGGATAATACATTTCATTCGCTGCACTTGCCTCCTTAGGATTTTGCACAAACTGTGTATACGCCAAATATCCTAAAACTACTAAGGCAACAACACCAATTATACCTAAAATATAGTTTTGGTTTTTGGAAACCCATTCCTCACTTCTAGATGCACTTTCATCTAACGTGCTAAAAACTTCAGCTGTTGCACTATTGTGTTCAGCCAATTCATTCTCTTCAGCTTTACTCTTCGGTTTATATCCGCGCTTCTTATATGTAGCCATTATTAATTTTATTAATCGGGCAAAAATAAAGTTTTTATCCAAAACCAAAAGGTAAATTATTCGTTATTTTTGGATATTTTGCAGCTTACTCTAATACTATTGATATTTAACCCTTGCTCTGACTGAATGTTTCTTAAGAAATTATCCCTCATAAACTATAAAAATTTCGACTCCAAAAGCTTTGCGTTTGATGCTAAAATCAACTGTTTTGTAGGAGACAACGGTGTTGGAAAGACCAATATTTTAGATGCCATTTACCACCTTTCATTTGGCAAAAGCTACTTTAACCCTGTTGCCACTCAGAATATAAAGCACGGGGAAGATTTTTTTGTTATCGATGGAGAATTTGAAAAAGACAATCGAGAAGAAAAAATTATATGTAGTCTTAAACGAGGTATGAAGAAAATCATCAAACGAAATGGTAAAGCCTACGGTAAATTCTCCGAACATATTGGTTTTCTTCCCTTGGTTATAATTTCTCCCGCGGATAGAGACCTCATTGTGGAAGGAAGTGATACGCGTAGAAAATTCATGGATGGGGTCATTTCACAATCTGATAGACAATACCTTAAAGACCTCATTAATTATAACAAAGTATTAGCACAACGTAATTCTCTCTTAAAATACTTTGCGGTCAACCAAACTTTTGACAGTACTACTTTAGAGGTTTACAATGATCAGTTGCATTCTTATGGAAATGAAATTTTCAAAAAACGAGAGGCCTTTATTGAGGCTTTTACGCCCATTTTTAAAGAGCAATATGCAGCTATATCTGGAGGAAAGGAGTCAGTTTCTCTTAATTATGACAGTAAGTTATTGCAAACCGATTTAAAAACATTATTGCAAGCAAACATTGATAAAGATAGAGCATTACAATATACTAGTGTAGGCATACATAAAGATGATCTTGGTTTTAAAATTGAAAATCATGTCATAAAAAAATTCGGTAGTCAGGGACAACAGAAATCTTTTTTAATTGCTTTAAAATTGGCTCAGTTTAATTTCATTAAAGAACAAGCAAAAACAACTCCTATATTGATTTTAGATGATATTTTTGATAAATTGGATAAAAATAGAGTTGCACAGATTGTCAGTTTGGTAGATGATGACCGTTTTGGGCAAATATTTATAAGTGACACTCATGCAGATAGAACAGAGAATGTGGTAAAAAACATACACCAATCCTATAAAATTTTTAAATTGTAACATGCGCCTAATTAATATCCTCATATGCTTATGTATCCTTACTGGTTGTACCAAAAAGGTAACCAAAGAGGATTTAACACAATTAAATGGGTATTGGGAAATAGATAAAGTAATTTTCCATGATGGTAGCACCAAAGAATATAATGTAAACACCAGCATAGATTATATCGAAATAAGTGCTTTAAAGGGCTTCAAAAAAAAGGTGCAGCCCAAATTTGATGGGACATATACAACATCTAATAATACAGTATTTTTTTCTATATCAGAGATAGATGGCGTCTTTAAAATCCATTTTAAAAATGGTTTAAGTGATCGAACAGAGCAGATCATTAGTATTTCTGAGCATAATTTTTCAGTAAGCACCAAAGAAGGCATCACATATAATTACCGCAGATATCAACCCATAAATATCAATCAATAATGGCTAAACGAGAAAACACAAATTTATCCTTAGGCGATGCTTTACAAGAGTTCATAAAAAAGAACAGATTGGAAAAGGGCATGGACAGGGTAAATGCCCGTGAAGCTTGGGAAAAACTCATGGGTAATGGCGTAAACAATTACACTTCTTCAATTGAATTGAGAAACGAAACCCTGTTCGTCTCTCTATCATCATCTGTTTTAAGGGAAGAATTAAGCCATGGAAGGTCAAAAATCATTACAATGCTCAATGAAGAACTAGGAAAAGAATTGATAACAAAACTTGTGCTCAGGTAGCTTATTTCAGAAAATCATATCTTGATTTCCACTGGGACATAAAAAAGAAATGCATAAAAAAAGCTGCTCAATGAGCAGCTTTTTTTATGCATTTCTTTTAAGCCTTAGTAAATTTCTCTACTTGAAAAATGAAAAGCTCCTTCTAGGCCACCATTTTCGTCACTATCTGAACCATGTACGGCATTTTCTCCTATACTTGTTGCAAATAATTTTCTAATGGTACCTTCAGCTGCCTCTGCAGGATTAGTAGCACCAATCAATACTCTAAAATCTTCAACAGCATTTTCTTTCTCCAAAATAGCAGCAACAATTGGTCCTCTTGTCATAAATTCAACCAATTCTCCATAAAATGGACGCTCACTATGCACTGCATAAAATTTTTGTGCGTCACGCTTGCTCAACTGTGTATATTTCAGTGCTACAATTTTAAAACCAGCAGAAGTTATTTTTTCCAAAATACCTCCAATATGCCCATTTTCAACAGCATCTGGTTTAATCATTGTAAAGGTTCTATTTGTAATCATCGTATTAATTTTTGCGCAAAAATACACTTTATGTTATATAACCACAACAATTTAGTTGTTCAGGTTGTAATACAATTGTATCTTTACGTGCATGAATTTAGAGGATATAAAAGCCACTAAGGAGTTACTTTCCGCAGAACAGAAAATCGTAATCATACCACATAAAAATCCAGATGGCGATGCTATTGGCTCTACATTGGCCTTATGGCATTATTTAAAAAACAAAGGACATAACGCTACGATTATTTCTCCTAATGATTATCCCAAATTCTTAAAATGGATGCCGGGGAATGAACAAATTAAAAATTTTGAGACTGATTCTATTGGTGCAAAAAGATTGATTGCAGAAGCTACCCTTATTTTTACTTTAGATTTCAATCATTTAGGTAGAATTGGGCAGTTACAACCACTTGTGGAAGATACATCTGCTACCTTTATTATGATTGATCATCACCAAGCACCATCAGATTATGCAAAAATCATGTATTCTGATGTTAGTATGAGCTCTACTTGTGAAATGATTTATAATTTTATAGAATTTTTGGGTGATGAAAATAAAGTTACACCCGAAATGGCAAGTTGTTTATATACCGGTATTATGACCGATACGGGTTCTTTTAAATATCGTTCTACAACCAGTAATACACACAGAATTGTAGCAAATCTCATAGAAAAAGGAGCGGATAACACAAAAATCCATAATAATGTATTTGATACCAATACGCCTAGCAAACTGCATCTTCTTGGTTGTGCTCTAAAAAATATGGTCATACTAAAAAAATATGGTACTGCATATATCACCTTATCTCAGGAAGAGCTAGATATTTATAATTATAAAAAAGGAGATACTGAAGGTATCGTAAACTATGGTCTAACCTTGGACGGCATAAAGTTAGCCGTGATTTTTATTGAAAACAAAGAGGAAGGAATCATAAAAATATCCTTTAGATCAGAAGGAAATTTTTCTGTGAATGAATTTGCACGAAATCATTTTCAAGGCGGTGGGCATACCAATGCTGCCGGGGGAAAAAGTGATGAAACCATGGAAGAGACTACCACATACTTTACCTCTTTGTTAGAACGTTATAAAGACGAGTTAAACGCATGAAAAAATATATGTACATTATTTTATTTGGTTGTTGTATTGCCTGTGGCAGTCGTCCAGAAGCAAGAAAGCCTATTAAAGTAAAAACAGCTAGTTATATAAAGGAATCTGTTGAAAGAAATAAAAAACTGTTGCTATTAGAAGAAAAAATGATTTCTGAAATCATTGAAAAAGATTCCTTTCACTTCTATCAAAATAGTGGCAGTGGTTCATGGTACCATTATATCGCAAAAAATGATACTGCTCAATATCTCCCAAAACTTGATGATTTAGTTACCCTAAATTATAATTTGGTGAGTTTTCATAATGACACCATTTACGCTGCTGAAGAAATAGGCACAATTACTTATAAAGTAGACAGACAAGAACTATTTCCTGGATTAAGACATAGCGTTAAACTTTTAAAAGAAGGAGAAACGGCAACATTTCTATTTCCTTCTTCATTAGGCTATGGACACCATGGAGATAATAATAAAATAGGAATTAGCGTTCCATTAAAAGCTACAATTTCAATTTTAAAAATTGAAAAACAAAAAGATAGTATTCAAAATTAAATCAAAAAAAGAAAATCAAAATGAGAAAATCATATATATTATTTTTATCCATCGTCATAACATTGGTAGGATGTAAATCTGGTCAGTACGCCGATTTGGGTGATGGTATTTTTGCCGGAATACAAACTACAAAAGGAAATATTATTTTAAAATTGGAGCATGAAAAAACCCCACTAACTGTTGCCAACTTTGTTTCGCTAGCTGAAGGTGACAACGCATTTGTTTCTGATGAGTTTAAAGGTAAAAAATATTATGACGGATTAATTTTTCATAGGGTAATGAAAGATTTCATGATACAAGGGGGTGACCCACTGGCCAATGGCACAGGTGGTCCTGGATATAAATTCAAGAATGAATTCCATGATTCTTTAGTTCATAATAGAAAAGGTATTCTGTCTATGGCAAACTCCGGAATTGACACCAATGGCAGTCAATTTTTCATTACGCATAAAGCAACCCCGTGGTTGGATAATGTTCATTCCGTTTTTGGAGAAGTTATAGCAGGAATGGATGTCTTGGATTCTATAGCCAATGTAGCTGTTGTTGGAAGCAATACACCCACAGTGGATATGGTCATGAGTAAGGTTGAAATCATTAGAAATGGTAAGGAAGCTAAAAAATTTGATGCTGTACAAATCATGTCCGATTATTTTCTAGAAGCAGAAGAAACCATTAAGGCCTTTGAAAAAATGAAATCAGATTTGATTTCAGAATTCGACAAACAAAAAGAGGTTGCTGAAACATTTCCTTCTGGTTTAAAAATTCATATCATCACTAAAGGTGAAGGGGAACAACCAAAAATTGGACAACAAGTATTGGTAAACTATGCCGGTTGGTTGGAAAACGGAACCTTATTTGATACATGCGAAAAAGAAATAGCACAGAAATTTGGAGAATTTGAAAAAATCAATAAAATGCACAGAGGGTCACTCGCTCCATCAACAATGGAATATAGCCCTGAAGCACAATTAGCTGCTGGATTTAAAGAAGGCTTGCTTAGCATGAAAGTTGGAGATAAAATTAGGGTGTTCATTCCACCACACTTGGGATATGGAGATCAAAATTACGGCCCAATTCCTGGAGGATCAAACTTGGTTTTTGATTTGGAAATTATGGATATTGTCCAGTAAGAATCATACAGCAATTACGGAAGAAAAGGCAAGCATGAAAAGAATAAGAAAATATAATTCTTTTCATGCTTGCCTTTTTCTTTTAAAAATAATGAATTAAAAAGCTAAGGCCTATTGATCTCTCCAGTACTGGGATCTTAATTTCAATGTAGCCTTTAAAATATCTTTTTGAGAAATTTGCCCCACCAAAATACCATTTTTAACAATTGGAAATCTTCGCCTTTTTGCATTTAAAAATTTATTGGCCGCATCAAAAATATTCATATCACCATCAATGGTCTCCACATTTTTTGCCATTCGATTTTTAATACTAGTATTTTCCATAGGCATATTGTAATACCTACTTTCACTGACATGCTTAATGCAGTCACCTTCAGAGATAACTCCAACCAATTCCTTTTTATCATTCACTACCGGACCACCAGAAATTTTATGATGGATGAGTGCTTCAATTACTTCTTCAAAAGATTGCTCTGCCCTAAATGTTATCAACTCTGTGGTCATATAATCACTTACCTTAAGTGGGATGTCCACCTCTAATTGTTGATGTCTCCTAGAACCTTGAAAGTTTTTTATCCCCATGACATTCAGTTTTTGGATTCTCTTAAAGCTACTGAATTTTAACGACTTATCCTAAAAATACAGTTGAACGTCATTTTCATACATTTCATCGAAATATGAGGCCATCAACTGGCAGGTGTATGTTGAAGAATCTCCAATAAAAATTTCCAAAATTTTTGAACAGAGGCAATACTAACTCGTTCGTCTGGAGAATGTGCACCTTCTATGGTGGGGCCAAAACTAATCATATCCATATCTGGATAATTCTGTCCTAGAATTCCACATTCCAAACCAGCATGACAAGCAGCGACTTTTGGCTTTTCATTAAAAAGAAGTTCATATTGCGCAATAAGCACCTTTAAAATATCAGAATCTGGGTTTGGATTCCATCCAGGGTAATTTCCTCCAAAGCTTACTACACAACCAGCAAGTTCAAATGTGGCTTTTAATGCATTTGCCAAATCCCACTTTGCAGAATCTACAGAGGAACGTGTTAGGCAGCCTACATGAATTTTTCCATTGCCCACTACTACCCTAGCTACATTATTAGATGTTTCTACCAAATCTTTTATGGATGCGCTCATTGTATACACTCCATTGTAAGCGCCGTAAATTGCTTTTATTATTTTTTCTTGTGCACTAGCCTCCATTATCCTTTCTGGAGCACCAATAGGCTTTAATTCGATTAATAGGCCAGGTTCTATAACCGTAAGCTCTTTATTTATAGCTAAACCCCAATCCTTAAAATCATTTTCAAAAGAATTTATGTCCAACGTATCTATCACTATTTTTGAAAAGCTCTCGCGTGGTATTGCATTTCTAAGACTTCCTCCGTTAATTTCATTAATTTTAATAGCATATTGTTCCATTCCGTTGTACAACAGACGGTTCATTATCTTATTAGCATTACCCAAGCCTTTATGTATTTCTATACCACTATGCCCCCCATTTAGTCCTTTTACGGTAATTTGATACGCAATAGCATTCTTGTTAACCAATTCCTCGGCATATTCTCCCGTTGCAGTTATATCGACCCCACCTGCGCAACCAATATCTAGCTCATCATCCTCTTCCGTATCTAAATTAAGTAGAATTTCTCCTTTCAAAACTCCAGCCTCTAGCCCCATGGCACCGGTCATTCCAGTTTCTTCATCAATAGTAAATAACGCTTCCAATGCAGGGTGGGAAATAGTAGTACTTTCCAGCAAAGCCATAATAGCGGCAACTCCCATACCATTATCGGCACCCAAAGTAGTTCCATTTGCTTTGACCCAATCGCCATCAATATACATTTGTATGCCCTGTGCATCAAAATCAAAATTGGTATCCGTGTTTTTTTGGTGCACCATATCCAAGTGGGATTGTAGAGTAATCATTTTTCTTGTTTCCATACCCTTGGAGGCAGGTTTTCTAATAATTACATTGCCAACAGCATCCTTAAACGTTTCCAGTTTTAAGGAGGTACCAAAATCTAACATAAATTGAATAACTCTTTCTTCTTTTTTTGAAGGGCGTGGAACCGCATTTAAATCTGCAAATTTATTCCAGACAGTTTTGGGTTCCAATTGACGTATTTCTTTGCTCATAGTATGTTAAGTTGTAGCCAAAAATAAAGTATTGTAAAGAAATTGTCAGGATTAATTAGCTATTTTTGATTTGATGAACAATCGAACAAGAAATTACATTGCCTTATCCATAATACCCCAAATCATCTTGGTAAAATGGCTTGGGAGTTATCCAGAATTAGTTGAGAAATATTACAGTAATGGATTGTATCCATTCATTTCTAAAATATTTAGAACATTATTGGGATGGATTCCTTTTTCAATTGGTGATCTTATCTATACCGCACTGATTTTCATTGCAATTAGATATGTATACGTTAACATAAGACGTATAAAAACTCACAAAATAGCTTTCCTAAGAGATGTAAGTTTGGTACTTTCTATATTCTATTTTACATTTCATTTAGTTTGGGGGTTTAATTATTATAGAGTGCCCATATCCAAAACTCTGGATTTACAAGAAACCCATTCCTACAATGATTTAATTTTGCTCACGGAGCGATTGATTGACAAAATAAATGAGACCCAACTCCTCATTACCTTAGATAGTGCTACAATGGTTAAGACGCCATATGATGCCAAAGAGATTTACCAAAAAACTATTGAAGGGTACAAAAGTTTGGAAAAAGAATATCCCTTTTTAAAATACCATCAACCTAGCATAAAAACATCGCTCTATAGCTTACCCCTAACTTATATGGGATATGGAGGATATTTGAATCCATTTACAAATGAAGCCCAAGTAAATAGCAAACTGCCAAAATTTAGACTTCCTATTGTTAGTGGACATGAGGTAGGGCATCAAATTGGGTATTCTGCCGAAAATGAGACTAATTTTATAGGGCATTTGGTCACTTATAAAAACAAGGACCCTTATTTTAAATATTCTGCCTATTTCCACGCCTTGAGTTATTGTCTAAATGACATCAACAGAAAGGACAAAAAATTATTCAAAGAGTTCTATGGGAGACTGAATCTAGGGGTTCAAAAAAACTTTAAAGAACTTCAAGCTTATTGGGAGCACTATGAAAACCCATTAGAACCCGTTTTCAAATCAATGTTCAACACCTTTTTAAAAGCAAATAACCAGTCAGAAGGCATTAAAAGTTATAGTTCTGTAGTAACGCTTTTAGTTACGTATCATATGAAAAATAGGTTATAGAATAAAAAAAGAGTTAATATTTAGATACAATTTCATCACTTCCACTATCTTTAGTGTGGCTAATTAACAATAAATTAAAAAATGAAAAAACCATTCTTGGCACTCACCATTCTTTGGTGCAGTGTCTCTTTGTTTGCACAAGATTATTTTCCAAAAAATGATGGTGTAAAATCAAAGAACAACAATTACACAGCATTTACACATGCAAAAATTTATGTAACTCCAACTCAAGTTCTAGACAATGCCACATTGCTCATCCAAAATGGCAAAGTTATCCAAGTTGGTAATTCGGTGACCATTCCTAAAAGTTCAGTTATAGTGGATTTGTCTGGAAAATCCATTTACCCATCTTTTATTGACATTTATTCAGGTTTTGGGGTAACAAAACCCAAACGTGCACCTGGTAGTGGGAGATCTCCGCAATATGAACCTACCAGAGAGGGTTTTTATTGGAACGACCATATCATGCCAGAAAATAATGCTATCAGTTCTTTTAAGTATGATGATAAAAAGGCAAAAGAACTACGAGCTGTTGGTTTTGGGGTAGTAAATTCCCATATCCAAGACGGTATTGCCCGTGGAACTGGGGTTTTGGTTGCACTAAATGGAACAGGAAATGATGGTGACAGGATATTGGATGACAAATCTGTGCAATACTTTTCCTTTACCAAAAGTGTCGCAAAAAGACAATCATACCCATCATCTCTGATGGGAGCCACAGCGCTTTTACGACAACTGTATGCTGATGTTGAGTGGTATGCGAAAGGGAATTCAAAAACCAAAGACCGTTCTATAGAAGCTTTGATAGCAAACAAAGGCTTGGTTCAAATCTTTGAAGCCAAGGACAAAAACAACATATTGAGGGCAGACAAAATAGGGGATGCCAATAATATTCAATATGCTATTTTAGCAGGTGGAAATGAATATGAGAACATTGATGACATCAAAGCAACCAATGCAAAACTAATTCTACCCATAAATTTTCCAGATGCCTATGATGTGTCCAACCCATATGAGGCAGACCATATTACGCTACAGGACATGCGAAAATGGAATCAGGCTCCATCCAATCCAAAAGTATTGGCAGACAATGGAATTTCTTTTTCCTTAACCTTATATGATTTAAAATCTGTTTCTAAATTTAAAAGCAACCTAACCAAAGCGATAACCTATGGTCTTTCAAAAACCAAAGCATTAGAAGCGCTAACAACTGTTCCTGCTGGCATTCTTGGGAAATCCAGTACAATAGGGTCGTTACAATCTGGGAGCTATGCCAATTTCTTAATTACATCGGGCGATGTTTTTGAAAAAGAAACCATTCTTTATGAAAATTGGGTGCAAGGCAATAAGAATGTGATACATGATAAAGGTTTAAAGGACATTCGCGGAGAATATGACCTTACTATCGGAGGGCTTGTTTATGGACTATCCATTAAAGGGGAGCTTGCCAAACCTAAAATGGAAATTAAACAGGATACCAATACCCTTAAAAGTAAACTGAAGTATAAAAATGATTGGTTGGACTTTTCTTTTACAGATGCAGAAAAAAAACTGTATCGTATGACCGGCCTCATCTATAAGGATTCTGATAATTTAAAGGGCAAACTCATATTGCCAAATGGAAATGAAGCTAGTTTTAATGCCATAAAAACGGCTGCGTTTGCCAAAAAAGAAAAAACAGCCAAAGAAAAAGCAACTCCAGAATTGGTGGCCATTACGTATCCCAACATTGGCTACGGATATAAGACAAAGCCCAAACCACAAAATACTTTGTTTAAAAATGCAACAGTATGGACCGGAGAAGATGCTGGCATATTAGAGCACACGGATGTACTTGTCAGAAATGGTAAAATTGTAAACATTGGAACGAACTTAAATGCCGGAAATGCCATCATAATAGATGCAATTGGCAAACACCTTACTGCTGGTATCGTAGATGAACACTCACATATTGCAGCCTTGGCCATTAATGAATCTGGACATAATTCTTCTGCGGAAGTAAAAATGACCGATGTTATAGATCCAGAACATATAGGAATTTATAGAGATTTAGCAGGTGGGGTCACTACCATTCAACTGCTACATGGTTCTGCAAACCCTATTGGTGGGCGTTCTGCCATTCTTAAATTAAAATGGGGAGAAAGTGCCGATAATCTAATTTATCCCAGTGCTCCAAAATTTATAAAATTTGCTTTGGGTGAAAATGTAAAACAATCCAACTGGCAGAGCTTCTCTCGTTTTCCACAAACCAGAATGGGTGTGGAACAGGTCCTTGTTGATAATTTCCAGAGGGCAAAGGAATACGATACAAAGAAAAAAAGTGGCCAGACCTATCGATATGATGAGGAAATGGAAGTATTAGCAGAAATAATTAATGGAGAACGTTTTATTAGCTGTCACTCTTATGTTCAGAGTGAAATTAATATGGTCATGAAAGTTGCAGAACAATTTGGGTTTAGAGTAAATACATTTACGCACATCCTAGAAGGCTATAAAGTAGCTGATAAAATGGCAGAACACGGTGTTGGTGGTTCAACTTTCAGTGATTGGTGGGCTTATAAATATGAAGTAAATGATGCCATCCCCTATAATGCAGCCATTATGCACAATCAAGGGGTTACCGTTGCAATAAATAGTGATGATGCTGAAATGTCTAGACGATTGAACCAAGAAGCAGCCAAAACGGTCAAGTATGGTGGGTTATCTGAATTGGATGCCTGGAAAACAGTGACCATTAATCCTGCAAAATTACTGCATATAGATAATGAGGTAGGTAGTATTAAAAAGGGCAAAGTGGCCGATTTAGTACTGTGGACAGATCATCCCTTATCCGTTTATGCCAAAGCAGAAAAAACGATGATAGAGGGTGCTATTTATTTTGATTTAGAAAAAGATAAGCAACAACGATTGGCAATTAAAAAAGAGCGAAACACCTTGGTCAAAATGATGTTGAACGAAAAGAAAAGTGGTGCTAAAACTCAAAGCCCTAAACAAAGCGAAAAAGAGGAATTCAACTGTAATAGTTTATAAAAAATATTCAAAATGAAAATATCAATAAACATATTAGCACCCTTGCTGCTTGTTTTTATGGGCACAACTTTTGCCCAACAGACTCCAGCTGCAAAACAGACTGAAGCTATTACAATAACGGGAGCAACTGCCCATATTGGAGATGGTACCGTTATAGAAAATTGCACACTGGTTTTTGAAGATGGAAAAATTACTGGCTTAGGAACTGATGTAGCAATCAAGGGAACGGTTATTAATGCAAGTGGAAAACATCTATACCCAGGAATCATTGCCCCGACAAAAGCACTAGGGCTTATTGAAGTAAGCGCTGTACGGGCTAGTAATGATGATGATGAAATAGGCGATTTAATACCGCACGTGCGTAGTTTAATTGCTTACAATGCCGAATCTAAAGTAGTGGAGAGCATGCGTCCCAATGGTGTTCTATTAAGTCAAATAACTCCAATGGGCGGGCGAATTTCAGGAACATCCTCCATTGTACAACTAGATGCATGGAACTGGGAAGATGCTGCAATTAAAATAGATGATGGCATTCATCTTAATTGGCCCGGCACCTATAAGAGAGGGCGATGGTGGCTTGGAGAGCCTAGAGGTTTTCAACCTAATAAAGACTATCAAAAACAAATTGATAAAGTTTTGGATTTCATCAAAAGTTCTCAAGCATATGGTAAAGATGTCACTAATGAAACCAACTTGGCATTTACTGCTATGCAAGGGGTTTTTAACGGTTCCCAAAAATTATATGTGTATGCACAGCGGGAAAAGGAAATTATAGATGCCATAACCAACCTCAAAAATTCAGGAATCAAAGAAATTGTTCTTGTTGGTGGGTACCAAGCAAATAAGATTACTGCTTTTTTAAAAGAGCATCAGATTCCTGTATTGGTAAATTACACCCATGCGCTACCCAATTTTAACGATGATGATTATGACTTTCCATATAAATTACCCAAACTCCTTATGGATGCAGGTATTTTGGTAGGACTACAAAATCATGATGCAGAAAATTTTCAAACCAGAAACTTACCGTTTTATGCCGGACAAGTAGTAGGACAAGGGCTGGACAAAGAAAAAGCATTACAAATGCTGACTGGAAATACAGCCAAAATATTGGGCATAGATGATAACTATGGCACGCTATCCGTTGGAAAAAGTGCAACCTTATTTATTTCAGAAGGCGATGCATTGGATATGCGTACAAATATTCTGAGTCATGCTTTCATTGATGGGAGAAATATATCTTTGGAAACCCACCAAACAGAACTTTGGAAAAAGTATAGTGAAAAATACAATGGCCAATAAAATAGGGCTCTTTTTTATTGATTCCCGTACATTTGTAAACATGGAAGGCAATAAAATTATCAGCAGCACTCAAAACAAGCTGGTAAAAAAAATCATACAATTAAAAGAAAAGTCCCGTGAACGGAAGAAAACGGGACTTTTTATTCTTGAAGGACTGCGGGAGCTAAAATTGGCAATTAAAGGAAACTATGATATTCAGCAGGTTTTCTTTTGCTCGACTATTATTTCTGAAGAAGAAATTCACACCTTAATGAGTTCCATTAAATCAGCTCCAGAAGTAATTGAAATTTCTAAGGAAGTGTATCAAAAAATAGCCTATCGTGAAACCACGGAAGGTGTTCTAGTTATTGCAAAAGCAAATTCTCATGGCTTAGATGAATTACTCCTTTCTTCTAAAAATCCATTAATTTTAGTAGCAGAGGCTCCGGAAAAACCTGGAAATATTGGTGCTTTATTGCGAACAGCGGATGCTGCTAATATTGACGCCGTGCTGATTGCAAACCCAAAAACTGATTTATATAACCCTAACATTATTCGCTCTAGCGTGGGTTGTATATTTACCACTACAATAGGATTGGGAAGTACAGATGAGATTCTTACATTTTTAAAAGAAAAAAATATTGCCATTTATTGCGCTGCACTGACAGCATCAATAGCTTATTTAGAGGTAGATTTCTCAACACCTTCAGCGATTGTTGTGGGAACAGAATCAACGGGATTAACAGATGATTGGCTCAAAAATGCTACCCAAAACATTATTATTCCAATGCAGGGAGAAATAGATTCTATGAATGTTTCCGTATCCGCGGCAATACTTATCTTTGAAGCAAAACGGCAAAGAATATCCAACTAAACATATTCCTTTACAATCAATAAATATTTATGGAAAAAAGTTCCTTATTCTTTATCATAATTGCTATTCTGGTTATTCAGTTTCTATTGGAAACTTTTTTAGATTTTTTAAATTACAAGAGGTATGATGATCCAGTTCCTGAAGAACTTAATGACGTTTACGACCATGATGAATATCAAAAATCCCAAGAGTACAAAAAGACCAATTACAGATACGGATTGTTAACGTCCTTCTTCTCTCTCTTTTTAACACTGTCTTTCTTAATTTTTGGAGGTTTTGAGTGGATAGATTCTTTTGTGAGAGAAACCACGACCCAACCTATTTTAATGGCCTTACTTTTCTTTGGTATTATTATGATTGGGAGTGATATCATTACAACTCCATTTTCTTATTATCAAACTTTTGTAATCGAAGAAAAATTTGGTTTCAATAAATCCACTAAAAAATTATTTATACTAGACAAAATAAAAGGGTGGGTCATGATGGCCATTTTAGGAGGTGGAATATTAGCATTGATTATTTGGTTTTTTCAGACAACCGGTGTCAATTTTTGGTTATACGCATGGGGATTTATTGCTTTGTTTACTATTTTCATGAACTTGTTCTACAGCAAACTTATTGTGCCTCTTTTTAACAAGCAAACCCCTTTGGAAGATGGCTCTTTAAAAAGCAAAATTGAAGCATATGCCCAAGAAGTTGGTTTTAAACTGAATAATATTTTTGTTATTGACGGTTCTAAAAGATCCACAAAGGCAAATGCCTATTTTTCAGGTTTTGGTAAGGAAAAAAGAGTTACACTATATGACACCTTGATCAATGATTTAGAAGAAGATGAAATTGTTGCTGTTTTAGCACATGAAATAGGGCATTATAAACGAAAACATATCATTTTCAATTTAACTGCATCTATTCTTACTATGGGCATTACACTGTTTGTTTTGTCAATTTTCGTGAACACTCCAGAAGTATCATTGGCAATTGGGGTTACTCAGCCTAGTTTTCATGCTGCCTTGATTGGATTTGGGATTTTGTACTCGCCTATATCTGAAATAACTGGACTGCTAATGAATTATATTTCTAGAAAATTTGAATATCAAGCAGATGATTATGCAAAAAACACCTATGCCGCAGCTCCCTTGATAAGTTCATTAAAAAAGCTTTCTAAAAACAGTTTAGGTAACCTTACGCCCCACCCATCCTATGTTTTTATGCATTATTCACATCCGCCCTTAATTGCTAGAATACGAAATTTAAAGGCATAGAATTTGTTGCCTACTAATAAAGATTGTGGTAATTTTAATATATGATGACCGAAGCGGACATAATAAAAGAGAACAAAGAAATTACAAAGCAATACAAGGAATTGCTACGCATAAGTTATCAGTCGCTCACAGCTGCGGACAAGAAACTTATTCGTTCTGCTTTTGATATTGCCGTAGATGCTCATAAGGAACAAAGAAGAAAATCAGGCGAAGCCTACATATTTCACCCCATAGCGGTAGCAAAAATAGTAGCCTCAGAAATGGGTCTGGATGCTGTTTCCATTGCATCTGCCCTATTGCATGATGTGGTTGAAGACAGCTCATACACTTTGGATGACATGGAGCGCATGTTTGGTGAGACTATTGCACGTATTGTTGACGGGCTAACAAAAATAGCGCATCTAAAAAAGGATATGAACATATCCCAACAAGCAGAGAATTTTAGAAAAATGCTGTTGACATTAAATGATGACATTAGGGTCATCATCATCAAAATTGCCGACCGATACCATAACATGCTCACTTTAGATGCCATGCCTGAGCATAAGCAAGTACAAATGGCATCGGAAACCTTGTACATCTATGCCCCATTGGCACATAGAATTGGGTTGTACAATATAAAAACACAATTAGAAGATTTAAGCCTAAAATATACAGAATCCGAGGTGTACAATACTATTTTCAATAAAATAGCAAGCACCAAAGAAGCAAGTGAAAAATATATTGAAGATTTCTCCAATGTCATTCGGGATTCTCTGGATAAGGAAGGGTTAAACTACAATGTTAAGGGCAGGATGAAGTCCATTTTTTCGATTAGAAAAAAAATGAAGACTCAAAATGTCCCTTTTGAGGAAGTCTATGACAAGTTTGCCATCCGTGTGATATATAAGTCTGACAAAAAAAACGAGAAATTTTTAGCATGGAAAATATATTCTATTGTTACAGATCATTTCACACCCAATCCAGTTCGACTTCGTGATTGGATTTCTTCACCAAAATCTACTGGATATGAGGCCTTGCATATTACTGTCATGGGTCCAGAAAAAAGATGGGTAGAAGTACAAATACGCAGTGAGCGCATGCATGAAATTGCAGAAAAAGGATATGCCGCCCATTTTAAATACAAGCATGGTGAACAACGTGAGCAGGGCATAGATATGTGGCTTAACCGTTTGCAGGAAGCTTTAGAAAATTCCAATGCTAATGCAGTTGACTTTGTTGAAGAGTTTAAATTGAACCTTTATTCCAAAGAAATTTTTGTCTTTACACCCAATGGCGAACTAAAGTCACTACCAAAAGGGGCAACACCTCTAGATTTCGCATTCCACATACATACAGAGATTGGCATGCATACTCGCGGGGCAAAAGTAAATGGCAAATTAGTCCCCTTAAATACCCCTTTGAACAGTGGGGATCAAGTAGATATTATTACATCTGACAACTCCAAACCCAATCAAAGTTGGTTGGATTATGCAACAACTGCTAGGGCCAGATCCAAGATAAAATCATCTCTGCGGGAAGAGAAAAAAGGTGTAGCTCTTGAAGGCAAAGAAATTTTAAGACGAAAATTAAAAACCCAAAAAATAAGCATCAATGAAAATGTCATTAACAAAATGGTCATTTTCTTTAAACTTAAGACCAGTTTGGACCTGTTTTACCGCGTTGGGAGTGGTACAATAGACAATCTACAAATTAAGAATTTTGCATCGTCTTACAGTAACGCGTTCATTAGTTTTTTTAAGAATAGAATTAGAAAGACGCCCATACCTGAAAATATCAACAAAGAAGAAATAACTTCTAAGTATGATACACTGGTTTTTGGGAACGATGATGAAAAATTACCCTATAAACTTTCCCAATGTTGCAATCCTATACCGGGAGATGGAGTTTTTGGTTTTGTGACTATAAATGAAGGTATTAAAGTACACAACAACAACTGTCCAAATGCTATTTCCTTACAATCTAACTATGCCTACCGAATTATAAATGCAAAATGGGTAGACTCTAGTCAAGAGGAATTTATTGCGGAAATAAAACTTACGGGAATAGATAAACTTGGTCTGGTAAATAATATTACACAAATTATTTCTGATAATATGCATGTAAACATGCGCAACCTTAACTTTAGTACCGATGGAGGCACCTTTACAGGAAAAATAAAAGTAGTGGTGAAAAACAATACCATTCTTAATAAATTGACCAATAACTTAAAACGTGTCAACGGTATTGATAAAGTCACTAGAATTTAAATTTAAAATGTACATTTGCAGAATTAGCATACTTAAAAATGGCAGTCAATAAAGATCAAGAAGTCGTAAAAAATGTGTTTACCAAATTCCTAGAAGAAAATGGTCATAGAAAAACACCCGAACGCTACGCTATACTTCTAGAAATTTATGATAGCGATGAGCATTTTGATATAGAATCCCTCTACATCAACATGAAAAATAAAAATTATAGAGTCAGTAGAGCCACACTCTATAATACCATTGAGATTTTAATGGATTGTAAGCTGGTAAGAAAGCATCAGTTTGGCAAAAATCAGGCGCAGTATGAAAAATCGTACTTTGATAGGCAGCATGACCATGTAATCCTTACGGATACTGGTGAAGTTGTAGAATTCTGCGATCCAAGAATACAATCTATAAAGCAAACAATTGAAGAGGTTTTTGATATAACAATCAGCAACCACTCACTCTACTTTTACGGGACAAGAAACAAAAAAGAAAACACAAACAACTAACCAAATATTACGCATGGCGGTAGACTTACTACTAGGATTACAATGGGGAGACGAGGGCAAAGGAAAAATTGTTGATGTACTGACCACAAACTACGATATCATTGCTAGATTTCAAGGAGGACCAAATGCTGGACATACACTCGAGTTTGATGGTATAAAACACGTTCTACACACTATTCCTTCAGGTATTTTTCATAAAAGCGCAATGAATATAGTTGGTAATGGGGTAGTAATAGACCCTGTTATTTTTAAAAAGGAGCTAGACAATCTTAAGAAATTCAATCTTGATATTAAATCCATACTTCTTATTTCTAGAAAGGCACATTTAATTTTACCCACACATAGATTGTTGGATGCCGCTTCTGAAGCTGCAAAAGGCAAGGCGAAAATTGGTTCTACCCTTAAAGGTATTGGTCCAACATATATGGACAAAACCGGTAGAAACGGTATGCGAGTTGGTGATTTAGAATTATCCAATTGGAAGGAAAAGTATCGTGCTTTAGCCAATAAGCATGAAGCCATGATTGGTTTTTACAATGTTGACATTGAATATGACTTGGATGAATTGGAAGCTGATTTCTTTGCTGCTGTAGAAGAATTGAAAAAATTAACATTTATTGATAGCGAAGAATACCTTTTTAATGCACAGAAAGAAGGAAAAAAAATATTAGCAGAAGGTGCTCAAGGTTCGTTATTGGATATTGATTTTGGCACATATCCATTTGTAACTTCCTCCAATACAACAGCCGCAGGGGCATGTACAGGTCTGGGAGTTGCTCCCAATAAAATTGGTGACGTAAAAGGTATTTTTAAAGCGTATACCACTCGTGTAGGCAGTGGTCCTTTTCCAACAGAACTTTTTGATGAAGATGGGGAAACCATGGGGCGTGTAGGAAATGAATTTGGTGCTACAACAGGTAGGCCTAGACGATGTGGTTGGTTAGATTTAGTTGCGCTAAAATATGCGGTACAAATTAATGGGGTAACCGAATTGATGATGATGAAAGGCGACGTATTAAGCGGTTTTAAAAAATTAAAAGTATGTACTGCTTATAACTACAAAGGAAAAGAAATATCCCATTTCCCCTATAATATTGAGCCAGAAAATGTAACCCCCATTTATACAGAAATGGATGGTTGGGCAAAAGACTTGACACAAATGACTACGGCAGATGAATTACCACCTGCCCTAAATGCATATATTGATTTCTTGGAAAAAGAATTGGAAGTACCTATTAAAATTGTCTCTGTAGGTCCAGATAGGACACAAACAATATATAGATAATCTCCCTGTTTAGGAATGTTTATCTCCAAGATTTTATGTTCCTTATCTTCAAAATAAAATGTTGCTATGAGCGCAGTATGCACCTATAGCAACATTTCTATTTTGTATTCTTCAACTATCAAATTACTTTGTATATTTAAACGATACTTAACCACCTGCTTGGTTAGCAGTAATTAAGACCAATATACATTATGATACAGAGATTTTTACTTTCATTTAGCGTCCTTATAGCAATATCATTCAATGCAAAAGCACAGGATTCAGCGCCTCTTAAAGTTGGTGTCGTTGGACTAACTCATGACCATGTAGGTTGGATTCTTGGTAGTGAAGACAATGGTGCTATTAAAATTGTTGGCATTGTGGAGTCGAATCGTGATTTAGCGGAAAAATATGCTAAACAATATGAATATTCCATGAGCATTGTTTTCAATACGATGGAGGAAATGATTTCTGCTACCCATCCAGAGGCGGTTACAGCCTTTGGTTCCATATATGAACATTTAGAAGTGGTAGAAACATGTGCGCCAAAAGGGATTCATGTAATGGTGGAAAAACCGTTGGCAGTTAGTTTGGAACATGCAAAAAAAATGGAAGCACTTGCTCTAAAGCATAATATCCATTTACTCACCAATTATGAGACCACTTGGTATCCTTCCAATCACAAATCTTATGAATTGGTAAAATCAGGAGCTATTGGAGATTTACGTAAAGTAGTCGTTAGGGATGGACACAAGGGGCCAATAAAAATAGGAGTCAGTAATGAATTTATGGAATGGCTTGGAGACCCTATTCAAAACGGAGGTGGCGCCCTAATGGATTTTGGTTGCTATGGTGCCAATCTAATAACATGGTTACAAAATGGCAAAAAACCGAATACTGTGACTGCCGTGACTCAACAACAACAGCCTGAAAACAACCCTAAAGTGGATGACGATGCTACTATCATTTTAACCTACGACAATTCTAATGCTGTAATACAAGCCTCATGGAACTGGCCAATTGGAAGAAAAGATATGGAGGTTTATGGGCTTACAGGAGCTATATATGCAGATAATCGCAACAATTTACGAGTACAAATATCGGATGGTTATGATGACTATAAAGAAGAATCTTATATCTTGGAAGAACGGCCAGCACCGCTGAATGATCCTTTTGCCTTATTAGCGGCAGTAATAAAAAATAAAATTACATTAGAGCCTTTTGACCTTTCTTCATTAGAAAATAATATGGTTGTAATGGAAATTCTTGAGGCAGCATCAGAAAGTGCAGCAACCAAGAGAACGATTGAAATCAAGAAATAAACAAGTCATTTCGAGCAAATTAGATTTCTGTATTCCCAATTAAGAACAATACATATTCAAGTCGTATGATTCTTCTTTCCATAAACACTTAATTCATTATCTTTATGCAGTGTTATCAATACATAAAAGAAGCGCTCTTCATTAGTTATCACATCAATAAAACGGGGTAATAATTTAAAATACGGCTCTCCAAAGACATTAGAACTCCCTTGACAGTAAGCAAAAATGACAAAATACAATTCCGACCAATTAGCTGAGGCAAAAACAAGAAAAGATTTAGTAACCATTGCTAACAAAAGTAATATCAAAATTGAAAAATATTTAAGGAATGCCAGATATGAGTTTGAGTTAGAAAAGTTACAAACGGAATTGGTAAATCTTCAACAATGGATTGCACGAAAAAAAATGCGTGTGGTGATTATTTTTGAAGGCAGGGATGCTGCGGGGAAAGGTGGTTCCATCAAAAGATACAAAGAGCATTTAAACCCACGTTCCTCAAGAGTTGTGGCATTGGCAAAGCCAACTGAAGTAGAACGCGGACAGTGGTATTTTAGACGTTATATAAAAGAACTACCAAATCCCGGGGAAATTGTTTTCTTTGATAGGAGCTGGTACAACCGTGCGGTAGTAGAGCCAGTGATGGGTTTTTGTGATGAAAAACAATATCAAAAATTTATGGTTCAGGTACCCGAGTTTGAACATTTATTATATGAGGATAATGTAAAGGTGTTCAAGTTTTGGTTCTCCATCTCTAAAGAAGAGCAAAAAAAACGATTTGATGCCAGATTGGAGAACCCATTAAAACGTTGGAAATTTAGCCCCGTGGATTTGAAAGGGCAAGAACTTTGGGATAGCTACACACATTACAAAGAACAAATGTTTAATAAAACACATACCAACTTTTGCCCATGGACAATTGTAAAGACCAACAATAAAAAAGAAGCTAGATTAGAGAGCATGCGATACATTTTATCACAATTTGAATATGAAGGAAAAGGTTCTTCTGAGATAGAGCTTTTACCAGACCCAAACATCATTACCAAGTACCAAAGAAGTGCTGTTCAGATTGATATTTAAAGGAGAAAATGAAAAAGACAGAAAAAACGTTGACGGAAGAAGAATTGAATCTACTGAATTCTAAGGTAGGCTTAAAAGCGCTTTTTAGGAATAAAAAAGTGAATATCAATAAGGTTTTAACTGAAACCAGATATGAAGCTGAATTAAAGAGTTTACAGACAGAATTGATAAAATTGCAAAATTGGGTCATAAAAAACAACAAGAAAATTGTAATTCTTTTTGAAGGCAGGGATGCCGCTGGAAAAGGTGGTGCAATTCGAAGAATTACAGAGTATCTCAATCCCAGACATATTAAAATAGTTGCATTGGATGTCCCTACCAATGATGAAAGAAACCAATGGTTTTTTCAACGCTATGTAAAACAATTACCCAAACCTGGGGAAATGGTCCTTTTTGATAGAAGTTGGTATAATAGAGCGGTAGTAGAACCTGTCAATGGTTTTTGTACTGATAATGAGTACAAAGTTTTCATGTCACAAGTCAATGACTTTGAAAAAATGCTGATTCAATCTGATACGTATCTCCTCAAATTCTATTTTTCCATTACAAAAGAAGAGCAAGCAAGTCGGTTTTCCGAAATTAAAAGAAATCCACTAAAACATTGGAAAATAACTGCTGTTGACGAGAAGGCCCAAGAATTATGGGATGATTATACCCAATACAAGGATGCCATGTTCAAGACAACTAATACACCAGAAGTCCCTTGGGTTATTATCAATGCAAATCACAAAATAAGTGCAAGATTAGAGGCGATATCCCGTTTTTTAGCCGCTATTCCTTATAAATAGATGCAGCTAAAACACATGAGAAGAATTTTAAAAGAAAAAATAATTGATGTTTGTGAGACTAAAATAAAAGCAAAAGGAGCTACAGTTGGGGTATCTTTCTATGCTTTCTTTGCTAACAAGAATGACAATCCAGAATTGTTGATGGAAATGGCCGAATGGTGGATTATGACTCATAAATTAAACCATTTTGAAAAGGCCGTGAAAATAAAAAGCATGCTAGTATAACTTGTTCTAACGAAACGATTGTGATAGCACATTGTAGACATCCTAAAATGAGGGCAAGCAATTGAATTTTAAAAACAGCCATACCGCCTCCAATCAAGAAACTGCAAAATGGAAAAACAGTATCTTTAAAACAAATCCTTTTTTAACAACCATAATGCCATGAGTTTCTCCAGAAAAAATTTCATCAAAACCCTAAGTCTTGGAGCTGTTGCCGCTGGCACCTCTTCTTTTACCAACATAAAAAAAAGCACAAATACAACTGCAAACGACCATAAGTTAACCATTGGCCTAGCTTCTTACACCCTAAGAAAATATAGTCTGGACGAGGTTATAGAAATTGCCCAAAGACTAAACATCAAAGATGTGGCATTTAAAAGTTTTCATTTGCCGTACGATGCAACCGATGAGCAACTTAAATACATTCGTGATAAGGTAAAAGCTAGAGGTTTAAATCTTTATGGAGGTGGTGTCATTTACATGAAAACCCCAGAGGATGTTGAAAAATACTTTAATTATGCCAAGACAGCAGGTTTAAAAATGATCATCGGTGCTCCCAATCATGAGCTGTTACCACTCATAGAAAAGAAAGTAAAAGAAGTAGATGTGAAATTGGCAATTCACAACCACGGGCCAGAAGATGCTATTTTCCCTTCTCCAAAAAGTGTCTATGATAAAATACAGCATTTAGATAAGCGCATTGGACTTTGCATAGACACTGGACATACGTTTAGGCTAAACCTAGACCCTGCCACCGAACTTATGAAGTACAAAGACCGTCTATTTGATGTTCACATTAAAGATATAGACGAACAAGTAGCAGATGGCAAAAATTTAGAAATTGGGCGTGGAAAAATGGACATCCCAAGTATCTTGAGGGCCCTTAAAGAAATTAAATATATGGGCGTATTAGGCTTAGAATATGAAAAAGATGGCGACCATGCCATTTATGGGCTATCAGAATCAGTTGGCTATGTAAGGGGGATTCTAAAAATGATCTAAAGCATCATAATACCACTGACTCCAATTAATTCAAATTATCATCAATACATAAAACTATCCTAATCTAGGAGCTTCATCATATAAAAAATTCTATTTTTGAACAAAATTTTAGCTTTTGTACAAATCCATTGTTTTTATTCTGCTTGTTTTTATTTTTATGGCAAGCCATGCTCAGGAACAACCTCCTGAAGAGAAACAAATCAATATTATCTATGGAGCCAACTTCACCAAGGATGAAGCGAACTTTCCAGGAGCTACCATTTTCAGTAAAGATGAACATCAGCAAGTTAGATTTGAACACCAAGGTGCGGACCTTTGGTGCGATGTTGCTATTTTCTATCAAAAAGAAAACAAACTAAGGGCAATTGGTAATATCCTGTTACAACAAGGGGATTCTATTGAAATGACAAGTGGGCATATCGATTATGATGGCAATATAAAACTGGCCAAGGCATGGGACAATGTTGTGCTCACAAATACAGACATGACCCTAAAGACCGACACCTTAAACTGGGACAGGGAAAAGCAAGAAGCCTACTATGACTATTTTGGAACCGTGATAGATTCTGCCAATACATTGACCAGTGAAATTGGAAGGTATTTTATGTCCCAAAAAAAATATCAATTTTTGGACAGTGTGCACCTAAAAAACCCAGAATACATCTTAGATTCAGAACAATTGGATTATTACACCAATACCAAGAACGCCTACATGTATGGACCATCTACCATTACTGGGGAAACGTATAAAATCTATTGTGAAAGAGGTTTTTACGATACTAAAATTGAAAGTGGGTATGGCATTAAGAACACAAAAATAAATTACAACGACAGAATTATTGAAGGGGATAGTTTGTTTTTTGATAAAGCAAGGGAGTTTGCCTCGGCAACAAACAATATTACCGTTACAGATACCATAAACAATAGTATCATCAGGGCTCATTATGCGGAAGTTTTTAAAGCAAAAGATTCTGTATTCGCCACCAAAAGAGCAGTAGCAATTAGCGCAGCTCAAGAACCGCTAGATTCACTTTATGTTCATGGTGATACCTTAATGATTACAGGAAAACCAGAAGAACGCATTCTTAGAGCTTTTAGTAATGCTAAATTCTTTAAAAACAATTTGAGCGGCAAGTGTGATTCTATACACTCAAATCAAAAAACTGGGCTTACACAATTAATTACAAATCCTATACTTTGGAATTTGGCAAACCAAATGACAGGTGACAGCATTCATCTTATTTCTGATTTGGAAACAGAAAAAATGGACTCATTGAAGGTTATCAATAATGCATTTGTTGTTTCTCTAGATACCATTGGTAATTTAGGGTACAACCAAGCAAAAGGGAAAAATTTATTTGGAAAGTTTATTGAAAATGAGTTGAAAATTATAGATCTAGTAAAAAATACGGAAGTCATTTATTATATGTACAATGATGATGATGAACTTGTAGGGATTAATAAGACTATTTGTAGTGCCATTAGATTGTTTATGGCAAATAATGACATTCAAGATATTACATTTTTTATTGACCCAGATGGGGATATATTTCCAGAAAAGGAGCTACCTGAAAACAGTAGAATACTAAAAGGTTTTGTATGGCATGGGGATGAAAGGATTCTAACCAAAGAGGATATTTTTGATGAAGATGACAACAACATTGTATTGCCCATTATTCGTGGAATAAACAATCCAATAGATAGGGATGCCGAGAAATACGAAAGCCAAGAAAATGAAGATGAGCCAGTAAAAAAGTCCAAGAAAACAAATACTGAAGCTACTACCCCTAAAAAAAGACCTACCCTTAAAAAAGCCAACTAAGGAATGAAGGATGATTTTTTAAAATATCAGGCACAAACAAATTCTCATCCATTAGCCATGCAAGTTTCTCATGCAAATGGGAGTTATATTTATGATGTTGACGGAAATGTTCATTTAGATTTTGTGGCTGGGGTTTCAGTCTGTAGTTTAGGTCATTGCCACCCTAAAGTTGTTGCGGCCATACAGCAACAAACAGAAAAGTATATGCATGTGATGGTGTATGGAGAATATATTCAAGAGCCAGCTGTTGCATATACCAAACTATTAGCTTCCCTCCTACCAAAGTCTCTGAACACCTCCTATTTGGTTAACTCTGGCACAGAAGCCATCGAAGGAGCACTAAAACTAGCAAGACGTTTTACGGGAAGGTCAGAAATTGTATCTGCAAATAAGGCCTACCATGGAAATACCATGGGTAGCCTAAGCATTATGGGTTATGAGGAACGCAAAAGCGCTTTTAGACCATTGCTACCAGATGTGTCTTTTATTGAATTTAATTCTGAGACTGATTTAGATAAAATCACAACCAAGACAGCAGCAGTTGTTTTAGAAACCATACAAGGAGGTGCAGGATTCATACTTCCAGAGAACAATTATCTAAAAAAAGTAAGGGATAAGTGCAGTGAAGTTGGTGCTTTATTAATATTAGATGAAGTGCAGACAGGGTTTGGACGTACTGGTAAGCTATTTGCTTTTGAACATTATAATTGCATCCCAGATATTCTAGTGGTGGGCAAGGGAATGGCATCTGGGTTACCCGTTGGAGCATTTATTGCTTCAAGCCAGTTAATGAAAGTATTACAACACAGTCCAAAATTAGGGCACATTACCACTTTTGGTGGAAATCCAGTAATTGCTGCTGCCTGTTTGGCAACTTTAAAAGAAATTACAAGCAGTGGTTTGGTTTTATTGACGCTTGAGAAGGAAAAATTGTTTAAAAAGAAATTGGTACATAAGTACATAAAAGAAATTAGGGGAAAAGGGTTAATGCTCGCTTTGATAATGCCCAATGAGGAAATTGCCAATCAATTAATCCTAAAAAGTGTGAAGAACAATCTCATTTTATTTTGGTTGTTGTTTGAACCCAAAGCAGTGCGAATATCGCCTCCATTAACCATTTCCAATGAAGAAATTGAAAAAGGATGTGCTATCATTCTTAAGGTTCTGGATGACCTTAAATAATTTTGTTAACTAAATTGTTAATAATATAGCTCCAAATAAGAAGAGGAAATACTCTAAAAGAGTATTTTTAATTCCATAGTTTAATTAAGTATGTTTCTATGGCATTAGAACCAAGCGAAAGACCAAGCAAATCTATTGTTAAGTTTGAATCCATGCTCAAAACAGACGATGTCTATTTTTTTGATGCAGAGGATTTTGAGGATATTATTCACCATTATCTCAATAACGGTAAAGTATCTTTGGCAAAAAAAGCCATAAAAATTGGGCTTCGACAGCATCCAAACAGAATAGAATTAAAACTATTGAATGTTGAAGTTCATGTGTTTGAGAATAATCTGGAGCTAGCAGAACAACAATTGGACAGCCTTCAGCTTTTGGATAGCAACAATGAAGAAATCTACATTCAACGTGCAAATATTTATTCTAAAAAAGACAATCATGAAGCTGCGGTAGAGTTGCTTAAAAAAGCATTAGTGCTTACTGAAAACGATTTTGAAATATTTGCTCTCTTGGGTATGGAGTACTTATTTATGGATAATTACGAAATGGCCAAAGAGAATTTTATAAAATGCGTTGCTATGGATGAGCAAGATTATGCCTCCTTATACAACGTTATTTATTGCTTTGAGTTTATGGAAGATTTAGATGGTGGCATTCACTATTTAAACGATTACCTAGAAAGAAATCCCTATTGTGAAGTGGCCTGGCATCAACTGGGCAAAATGTACTATACAAAAGAAATGTATCCTGAAGCTATTACTGCATTTGATTTTGCTATAATTTCAGATGAGTCATTTATAGGCCCATATTATGAAAAAGGAAAAGTGCTGGAGAAAATAGGGAAATACAATGAGGCGATTGAGAATTATGAGATTACAATAGAAATAGAAGACCCTACATCACATGCATATTTACGCATTGGAAGGTGTCATGAAAAATTAAACAATCATGATTTAGCCAAGCACTTTTATTATCGTACAGTGCACGAGGACCCATTGCTTGATAAAGGTTGGTTAGCAATTACGGAATTTCATTATGTAAAAAGTGAGTATCAAAAAGCCTTGTACTATATTAATAAGGCCATTAATATTGATGAAGAAAACCCTTTATATTGGAAAAAAAGCGGAAAAATATATGCAGCCTTAAAGAATTATTCAGAGGCAGATTTTTCTTTTAAACAGACTGTGGAATTAGGCAATTATGATTTGGACACTTGGTTGTATTGGGGAAATGTAACGTACAAAGGAAAGGATCTAAAATCCGCTATTCAAATTTTAGAGCAAGGAGTGGAGTTTTACCCAGAAAGTTCTGAATTATATTATAAAATGGCCGGGGTTTATCTGTTGGATAACAATATTGAAGAGGCCTGTTCCTCTTTAACCAATGCATTGCTATTGAATACTGATGACTTTGCTATTTTCCAGAATGAATTCCCACAGTTCAGTGGTTCAAAAGTGGTAACAGATATTGTCAACGATATTAAAAAAGCTTCCAGATAAAAAAACTATTTTTGTTTTTTTTACATCTTATGGAAAACAAAAAAAAAATACAGTACTTTTTTATTATGCTTAAAGGAATGGCAATGGGAGCTGCTGATGTTGTTCCAGGAGTGTCTGGAGGTACAATTGCTTTTATTTCAGGAATATATGAAGAACTCATTACGTCAATAAATTCCATTGACTTTTCTCTAATTAAAACACTGCGCAAAGAAGGTTTCAAATCTTTTTGGACGCAAATGAACGGTAATTTCCTTTTAGCTCTTTTTTTAGGCATTATCATCAGTGTAGTTTCATTAGCAAAGTTCATTAGCTGGCTACTGGAGAACCAACCCATACTCTTATGGTCGTTCTTTTTTGGTTTAGTATTGGCCAGTATCATCATAGTAGGTAAGGCCATAGAAAAATGGAATTTTAGAACCATTCTAATGCTTATCATTGGGGCGTTGATTGCTTACTACATTACACAACTGCCCCCATCAGAAAACACTACTAGTTTACCTTTTCTATTTTTATCTGGGGCTTTAGCCATATGCGCTATGATTCTTCCGGGAATATCTGGAGCTTTTATCCTTGTACTCTTGGGTTCCTATAAAATTATTTTGGATGCGGTACATGAAAGAGATCTAAAAATTGTAGCAACAGTTGGTTTGGGTGCCATTTTTGGATTACTGAGCTTTGCCAAATTATTAAAATGGATGTTTAACCATTACAAAAATCTAACCCTTGCCATTCTAACAGGCTTTATCATTGGCTCATTGAACAAAATATGGCCTTGGAAAAAAGTATTGGAAACCAAAATATTTGATGATAAAATCATCCCTATCAAAGAACAAAATATTAGCCCATGGGCGTATGAGGGCGACCATCATTTGATGTATGCTATAATCTTAGGGCTCATTGGTTTTTCCTTTATTTTTATACTTGAAAAAGCGGCTTCCAAAAAACAATAAACAACCACTATGGAGCATCCTAGAACATTTATGGATAAATTTTTCCTTGTAATAAAGGGACTGTTCATGGGTGCTGCCAATAAAGTTCCTGGAGTTTCTGGTGGCATTGTTGCCTTTGTAGGCGGTTTTTATGAAGAATTTATCTATTCACTACAAAGAGTAAATCTTAAAGCGATAAAACTTCTATTTAATGGAAGGTTTAAAAGCTGTTATCGTTATATAAACGGCTCGTTTTTATTCTTATTAATTTTTGGGATGCTGGTAAGCTATTTTAGCGTTTCCAGAATATTGGATTTTTTTCTAGCCAAAAAGGAGCTTCTTGTTTGGGCATCCTTTTTTGGGCTAATTCTAGGCTCAATTTATTATATGGCCAAAAGCTTTGAACATTGGAATAAAAAAACGGTTGTAGCCGGCATCATAGGGTTGCTAGTTGGGGTATCCATCAGTTTTTTAAGTCCCGCCAAAGAAAATGATAATTTACTATTTATCTTTTTTTGTGGGATAATAAGTGTATCAGGCATGACACTACCAGGCCTTTCTGGCTCATTCATCCTTATTCTTCTTGGCAATTATGTTTTACTTTTAGTAGATTCTGTAAACGCATTATACGATACTTTTTCAGAAATATTTAAGGGAGATTTTAGTTTTATACAAAACAAGGCACGGCTGCATACCTTAAAAATATTATCGGTATTCACATTAGGATCTGTCATAGGGTTGGTAAGCCTATCTCACCTGTTAAGCTACGTGCTAAAGCACTTTAAACACATTACAACTGCGGTGCTCATTGGTTTTATCACAGGTTCCTTGGGTGTTGTTTGGCCTTGGAAAATGAAAACGTTAAAAATTAACTTAGATGGTAGTATAGCATTAGATTCTAACGGAAATGAAATTATAACAAATTACAAACGCTATTTTCCAGATTTTAGCCTTGGAGAATCTTGGTGGGCAATTTTGTGTATGATATTAGGAATAAGCGTATTATTAGGATTGGATTGGTATGGAAAACAAAGAAAAAAAGACATTTAGACTTGGCTTGATAGGACGTAATATTTCCTATTCATTTTCCAAGGGATATTTCACAAAGAAATTTAAAGCCTTAGGCTTGAAGCATCATTCCTATGAGAATTTTGATTTAAACACTATTGAAGAGTTTGAGGCATTGCTTAAAACAAATAGAGACATAAAAGGTTTTAATGTAACCATTCCCTTTAAACAGGCAATTATTCCATATTTGTCAGAAGTGGATTATAAAGCAAATAAAATAGGTGCTGTAAACACCATAAAGTTTACGAAAAATGGTCTAAAAGGGTATAATACAGACGTGCATGGGTTTAAAAAATCCCTAGAACCATATTTAAAAAAACAGCACACCAAGGCATTGATCTTAGGAACAGGTGGCGCATCTAAGGCGGTAGCCTTCGTTTTTGATGAACTGAATATTGCCTATACCTTTGTATCTAGAAATCCTAAACAAAATCAATTGAGGTATAGTGACATCACAAGTGATACCATAAACGAATGCACTATTTTGGTTAATTGCACGCCCTTGGGCACACATCCAAACATTACAGATAAACCTGATATTCCCTACGCATATATCCAAGAGAAACACTTGCTTTTTGACCTCATATACAATCCTGACAAAACTGCTTTCTTAAAAGAAGGGGCATCCAAAGGTGCATCTATTTGTAACGGACTTAAGATGTTAGAACTACAAGCAGAAAAGGCATGGGAAATTTGGAACTCCAAATAAGCCAAATAAAAGGTGTTCATGAAATGCCGAACGGTTCTTATTAAAAATTATTTTCTTCTATGAAACATAGGAATAGCTTATAAACCCAATAATAGGAATCAAAATTTAGGGTTATTACTTTTGCAATTCCCATTGTTGTTAGTATATTAACCTCGCTACACGTATAAAATTGAGAAAATTGGAAAAGAAAGACGAGAAACTACAAGAAAATGTAGTAGGAGAAGAAAAATCAGAAACTACCGAAGTAAGCACAAATTCGGAGAAAAGCACTGAGATTGAAATGAAAGAAGAAGCTGTCGCTGTGGTAAAAGAAAACACCATTGACAATGAGGTAACCCAAACCGATACAAAGCCTGACGAAAGTACTCCGATAGAAAACAAGGAAGAGGCTGTCTCTGAAGCTACTGAAGCTGTTACAACCGAAATTGAAGAAGCTATGACTGAGGTTGAAGAAAACGCGGTAGAAGAATCCAAAACAGCAACACCCACTAAGGTTGAAGCTGCAGAGGAAGTTTCTGAAATAAATGAGGAGCCCAAAGGCGAAGAGGAAATTGATGCTACTACAAAAACCAAAGAAAGTACCAAGATAGAAAACAAGGAAGAAGGTGCCTCCGAGGCTACAGAACCCGTTGTAGTCAAAATTGAAGAAGCTGTAACTGAGGTTAACGAAAACACCGCAGAAGAATCCAAATCAGCAGCACCAACCAAGGTTGAAGCTATGGAGGAAGTTTCTGAAATAAATGACAAGCCCAAAGGCGAAGAGGAAATTGATACCTCTACAAAATCTGAAGAAAACACAAAGGAAGAAGGTACGGATGAAGCCGTTATTGAAGAAATTGAAGAATCCAATGCGGAGGATGCTGAGGATTCGGATAATCATCAAAGACACCAAATTCCAATATTGGATTACCATTCCTTGTCAATGGAAAATTTAGTAGGTGAGCTGCAACGTTTGATCCGTAATGAAAAGGTGCAGGCGATTAAAAAACATATAGATGGTATTAAATATGAATTTGACCTTAAGTTTCAAGATTTTTTGGACCACAAAAAGGAAGAATTTATAGCTGGTGGCGGCAATGAAATAGATTTTAGATACAATTCCGTTACCAAAAGACAGTTCAATGAAGTGTATTCAGATTACCGTGATAAACGCAATCAATATTATAAATCATTAGAACAAAATTTAAAAACCAATCTTACAAAAAGATTGGAAATTATAGAAGAGCTTAAAGGTTTGGTGAATATTGAAGAAGACATCAACACAACCTATAAGAACTTTAAAAACATTCAGGAGAGCTGGCGTAATGCTGGTCCAATTCCTAGAACCCATTACAATAATGTTTGGCGTACCTACCATCATCATATAGAAATTTTCTATGATTTTCTTCATCTTAACCGCGAACTACGGGATTTGGATTTTAAGCACAACTTAGAAGAAAAATTAAAAATAGTTGAGCGAGCAGAAGCATTGGTTCAAATAGAAGATTTAGGGAAAGCTTTCCAAGAATTGCAAACCTTGCATAAAATATGGAAAGAGGATATTGGCCCTGTCGGCAAAGAACATAGGGAAGAAATATGGGACCGCTTTAGCAATGCTACCAAAGCCATGCACCAACGCAGGCAAGAATTTTATAAAGATTTAGATAAGTCTTATGAGGTAAATCTAGTTAAAAAACATGAAATAATTGCCGCCATTAATGATATAGCTTCTAATGTCTCTACCAACCACAAAGCATTACAACAACAAATAAAAAATGTTGAAGCATTACGTGATGATTTTTTTAAAGCTGGAAAGGTGCCTCAAAAAGTAAATGAAAAAACATGGGCATCATTTAAAGAAGCGGTTAGGGCCTTTAATCGAAATAAAAATAACTACTACAAAAATTTAAAAAAGGACCAACAAGAAAATCTGGATAAGAAAAGAGCATTATTGCAACTGGCAACTTCTTTAAAAGATAGTGAAGAATGGGATACAGCAACTTCTGAAATGAAGCGTATTCAGAGTGAATGGAAAAAAATTGGGCATGTCCCCAGAAAGTTTTCAGATAAAATATGGCATGAGTTTAAAAATACCTGTAATCATTATTTTGATAGGTTACATTCTCAAAAGAACAGCGCCTACAAAGTAGAGCAGGATAATTTCGAAAAGAAAAGTGCCTGTATGGATAAGCTAAAGGCTTTCCAACTGGGAGATAATAGGGATGAAAATCTTACTACCATAAAGCAATTTATCAGTGAGTGGAAAACCTTTGGTAGAGTTCCATATAACAAAAGGAATATTGATGGTAAGTTCAACAAAATTTTAGATGCTATTTTTAAGAAATTGGATGTTAGTAGGCAAGAATCTGAGCTTTTAAAATACGGTAATAAAATACAATCTTTGGCCAAGGCTGACAATCAAAGAGCTATTTCCAATGAAAGGGTTTTTATTAGACGAAAAATGGAAGAGTCTAAAAATGAAATCCGTCAATTAGAAAATAACATGCAATTCTTCTCCAGTGCATCGGAGGACAACCCATTGGTTAGAGATGTACTTAAAAACCTGAACAATCATAAAGAAGCTTTTGAAACATGGAAGGCAAAGCTCAAGAAGCTGAATATCATGGAAAACAACTTGAACAAAGAGCTAGAAGAGCAGGAGGGGGAAGAGGCTGTTTCTTCTGAAGAAGAATAGTCAATCTTTTTACACCAAGCAAGGGGTTCAATTTGATTATTTCCCTATGTATAGTAGAAAATATGCAAGCTTTTCCTGCTTTAGAAAGGAAAGTTTGCAATGTATTTAGGGTCATTTTTCAATGACCCGTATTTTACTTAGCCACATTCACAGCTCTAGTCTCACGTATTACAGTAACTTTTACCTGTCCAGGATATGTCATATCCGTTTGTATTTTTTGTGATATTTCAAAAGATAGTTGTGCAGCCTTATCATCACTTACTTTCTCACTTTCTACAATTACCCTAAGTTCTCTACCTGCCTGTATCGCATAGGCTTTTTGCACACCACCAAAACCAAAGGCAATATCTTCAAGGTCTTTTAATCGTTGTATATATGAATCTAGCACCTGTCTTCTAGCACCAGGACGGGCACCACTAATGGCATCACATACTTGTACAATAGGAGATATGAGGGTTTTCATTTCTATTTCATCATGGTGAGCACCTATGGCATTGCAAACATCTGGCTTTTCTCCATACTTCTCTGCCCATTGCATCCCTAAAATAGCATGTGGAGTTTCCACTTCTGACTCGGTATTGGGTACTTTACCAATATCATGCAATAGCCCTGCACGTTTGGCTACTTTTGGGTTTAATCCCAATTCTGCCGCCATTACTCCACAAAGTTTAGCAACTTCCCTAGAGTGTTGCAATAAGTTTTGTCCATAAGAAGAACGGTATTTCATTCGCCCAACTGCTCTAATAAGTTCTGGGTGCAGTCCGTGTATTCCCAAATCTATTACTGTACGCTTGCCAACCTCAACAATCTCTTGTTCTATTTGCTTTTCAGTCTTCTTTACTATTTCCTCTATACGTGCCGGGTGTATTCGTCCATCGGTCACCAATTTATGCAGTGATAATCTTGCGACCTCTCTTCTAACAGAATCAAAACACGAAAGTATAATTGCCTCAGGTGTATCATCTACAATAATTTCAACTCCTGTGGCTGATTCCAATGCGCGGATATTTCTACCTTCCCTACCAATAATTCTACCCTTTACATCATCAGACTCTAAATTAAATACAGACACACAATTCTCTACTGCTTCTTCGGTGCCAATACGCTGTATTGTCTGTACTACAATTTTTCTAGCATCTTGTTCAGCAGTTAATTTAGCCTCTTCCATTATGGACTGAGTATATGCCATGGCATCAGATTTTGCCGTCTCTTTTAAGGATTCCAGCAATTGAGCTTTTGCATCCTCCGCAGACAATCCCGAAATAACCTCGAGTTGTTGTACTTGGTTCTTATGCAGCTTTTCAAGTTCTGATTGTTTTTTATCATAGAAGTCACTCTTATAATTTACATCCTTTATTTTGACTTCTAACTGCTCATTGAGTCTTTTACTTTTAGAAAGTTCATTGCTTATTTGTGACTCTTTATCTCTTGTGCGTTTCTCCGCCTCTCCTATTTTTTTATCCTTATTATTGATTACCTTTTCATGTTCTGCTTTTAACTCTAAAAATTTTTCTCTTGCCTGAAACATTTTATCCTTCTTAATGCTTTCCCCTTCAATATTTGCACTTTTTAAAATAGAAGAAGCCTCTTTTTTTGCTTCGGATATAGTTTTGGATGCTTTGCCTTTTTCCATAAATTTTGCAATAACAAATCCGATTGCAAGGCCTATGATAGCGATTATTATCAATAATGTATTAGTGTCCATAGTTATTAGAATTAATTATAAAAAAAAACCCACATTGATGGAAGTTTTGTACAAACTCCAATAAACAGGTTTAGGGCTACAAAGCTGCTCAAGGATCCTTTACTAGAAGGCTTGCTTTTACAACCTAAACTCACCCTTCTTAAACAAATTAGCGTTGAGTTTGTCAAAATAATTACCAATGTGGGCAGTAACTTTATTTTATTTAAAAGAACTTATTTTATACTAAGCTTAGTATTTACTAAATTATCTAATGCCTTTAAGCGCTCGGTAACATCTTTGGTATCCTCCAACTGATCTATCCCTTTTTGCTCTATTTTAGAAGCAAACTGGAGTGCGCACATAGCCAACACATCCTGTTTGTCCCTAACGGCATAATTTTGTTCAAATTTCTTAGCCAACTGCTCTATATTCTTTGCAGCTTTTCGCAATCCTTCTTCTTGACTAGGGTCAATAGTTAAGGGATATACTCTGTCCGCAATGGAAAGCTTTATTTTCAGCTTTTCGGCCATACTATTCTTTGAACATTTACTTTACTCAGCTAGTTGGGTAATACAATGGTCCAACTCTCTGATTAATGTATTTATTTTATACTTAGCTTCTGTTTTGTTTGTACTACCACCCAGCATTGAGCTTGCCATTTTAAGTGAATTGTATTTTTCCTCCCACTCATTTATAGAAGTTGTTGTTGTTGTCTGCTCTTTCTTCACAGTCACCAATTCTTCTTCCAAGTTAACATTAGCTTGGTTAAGCAATTCTAATTTTTGCAATAACTTACTAATCTTACTTTCTAAAGAATCAACAATATCAACTAATTCACTCATTTACAAACTGCAATGCGTTTTACACAAAGTTAACGTACATCTTACGACTTAGCAATACTTTTATCATTTATTCTTAAAGTAATACTTTAATCTCCTAGTGAGAGCATACACTCCTTGGGTTCTACATTTTAACAAGGATAGGGTTGCATCATTTCAATCGGTTTAATTACTTTCGTAGCAACTTATTTATATTATGAGAATATTCTTTTTAACGCTTCTACTCCTTTTTTCCATTTTTGCCCAATCCCAAAAAAAGTATCCACAAGATATTTTTAGCTCTCCTTTAGATATCCCTATAGTACTGGCTGGCACATTTGGGGAGTTACGCTCAAATCATTTTCATTCTGGCATAGATATTAAAACACAACAACGTCAAGGGTTACCTGTTTATGCAATTAGTGATGGAACAGTCACAAGGATAAAAATTTCTATTTGGGGATATGGAAAGGTTTTGTACGTTGCGCATCCAAATGGATATACTTCTGTATATGCTCATCTACAAAAGTTTTCCCCAGAAATTGAAGCATACATTAGAAAAGTACAGTATCATAAAAAATCCTATGAAGTTGAAGTGTTTCCAAATTTTGGAGAACTTAAAATAGAAAAAGGAAGCTTGCTATCATATTCAGGCAATACAGGGGGTTCTTCTGGACCCCACCTTCATTTTGAGATACGAAGTAGTATTACCGAAAAACCAACCAACCCGCTGCTATATGGCTATGAGGTAAGTGATGCCACAAACCCATCATTATTAGGCTTATATGGTTACCCTCTATCTGATGACTCCCAACTAAATCAAAGTAAAGAAAAAGTACAAATCAATTTCACCAAACAAGCCGATGGCAGCTTTTTAGCGGATAAAGTACATGCAATTGGCACTATAGGGTTTGGTTTTAATGCTTTTGACAGACAAGACTTAGCCGCCAATAAAAACGGAGTCTATGCAGTAAAACAATTGGTTAATGGTAAAGTATTTAGCGCCTATGATTTTGAAACCTTTTCTTTTACTGAAACCAGATATATCAACACTTTTATAGATTATGCACATTTGGGAAAGCACAAACAGCGCATACAGCAATGTTTTAAAGCCCCTGGCAATAGATTAGGCATCTATACTACCTTGTACAATGAGGGGAAAATTTCTGTTAAAGATGGACTGAGTTATACTGTGGAAATACTAATTTCCGATATAGCAGGAAATCTTACTAAAGTAATCATTCCGGTTGAAGGAAAAAGGCAAAAGATTAAAATTGAAAAAGAAAATGTACAAACAGGAAATTACCTTATTGCAAAGAAACCAAACACTTATGATTTAGGTATAGCGCAAGTCTATTTCCCTGCTAATACATTTTACGAGGATTTTTATATTGATATAGAAAAAGGCAAGGACACTATCACCATTCACAATAACCAAGTACCCGCCCATAGAAATTTCACCATAACATTTGATACTTCTAGATATTCCGCAGAAGAACGCAAGCAACTTTATATTGCGCGATTAAATCGTAAAATGGAACCAAATTATACGACTACTTATAAAAGAGGAACAACATTTACTGCACGTACTAGGAATCTTGGTACCTACATATTGGCAAAAGATACAATAGCTCCAAAAATAAGTCCTAAAAATTTCAAGGAAAAACAATGGCTAAACAACTATAGGTATTTAGGTGTTCGTATTTCTGATGACCTTAGCGGAATCGACACCTATTCCGCAACGCTAAACGGGGAATGGATTTTAATGGAATATGAACCCAAAACCAAAACTTTGACCTATAATTTTGATGATAAAATTTTGGATAAAAAACAATGTACACTAAAAGTAATCGTTACTGATAATGTAGGGAATTCTAGTACCTTTATCAGTACGTTTTTCAGAAAATAAACCATTGAAGTGTTTTAAACTTATTTCTAACATACTTATTTTTTGCTGCTTAGGTATCTGCAATGCCCAAACAGCAACAATTACGGGGGTGGTTTTAGATGAAAACAATAATCCCTTATCTAACGTAAATATATCCACTATTACAAATGGTGTTTCTACGGATATAAATGGATTCTATTTTTTACAAATTATATCCGATACCAAAACCTTCATTACCTTTTCCCATATTGGTCATAAAAATGTAGTGTTGGAAAACCTCATTCTTAACTCAAATGAAACCTTTGAGTTCAACCCCGTCATGAAAACCAATGTAACACAAATAGATGGCGTTGTGGTTACTCCTGAGGGTAAAAAAATCTTAAAAGGCATTACTAATATTCCTCCAGAACTAGTAAGGCATATTCCTGGTGCCAATGCGGGTGTCGAAAACATCTTAAAACTATTACCAGGGGTATCTTCTAATAATGAATTGAGCACCCAATATGCAGTCCGCGGCGGCAACTATGATGAGAATCTGGTATATGTAAATGAAATTGAAGTCTATCGCCCTTTTTTAATTCGTTCTGGGCAGCAAGAAGGCCTAAGCTTTGTCAATAGTAATATGGTACAGGGCTTAACATTTTCACCTGGAGGTTTTCAGGCAAAATATGGTGACAAACTATCCTCGGTACTGGATATCACGTATAAAAACCCTGTTTCCTTTGGAGTCCAAATTAATGCCAATTTATTGGGTGCCAGTGCCACTTTAGAAACTATAAATAAAAACAAACGGTTTTCCAGTATTACAGGTATTCGCTATAGAGACAATAGTTTATTTGTTAATAGCAAACAGACAAAAACCAATTTTAATCCAACCTATATCGATTTTCAAAACTTTTTGACTTATCGATTTTCCAATAAATTTCATTTGAATTTTTTGGGCAATATTTCACTCAACCATTACCAAAATGAACCCCTCACCAGACAGACAAATTTTGGAACTTTCAATAATCCAAGAGCATTATTGGTCTATTATCAAGGTCAAGAAAACAATAAGTTCAATACTACCCTTGGGGCATTTAAAGGAAGTTATTATTTAAATGACAACACTACTTTAAAACTAATAACATCTTTGTATCATACCACGGAAGAAGAATATTCAGATATCATTGCCCAGTACGAATTAGGGGAGGTAAATACAGATTTGGGAAGCGAAGATTTGGGCGAAGTAACTTCTTCAAGAGGTATTGGCTCTCAATTTAATAGAACAAGAAATGATTTGAATGCCCTTATCTTCAATCTGTCCCACAAAGGAAATCATTCCACAGAAAACAAAACATTGGAATGGGGAATTAAATATACACATGAAGATATTAGAGATCAATTAAGAGAATCTGAGTTTATTGATTCTGCGGGGTTTTTCATTAGACCTCCAAATCCTAATTTCATCAATAATGAGCCTGATGTTCCTTTTGACGCACCCATAGTGCCTTATGAAGGGGTACAATCGCAAAACTTTTTAAAAACTAATCGGTTTTCTGGTTTTATCCAATATGGTATGCGTACCGTATGGAAAAAAAATGACATCTATTACAACATTGGCATTAGGTCACAGCATTGGATTACAAGTGGCGTGGATATTACCAAAACTTCACATACTACTTTTAGCCCAAGAGCTCAATTTACCATAAAGCCAAGCTGGGAGAAAGACATGCTTTTTAGGTTTTCCACTGGAGCATATCATCAACCTCCATTTTACAGAGAGTTAAGAGATATTACGGGTGCAGTTATACCTAATGTAAAAGCACAAAAATCAGTACATTTTGTGCTGGGCAATGAGTATAGTTTTATTCTCTGGGACAGGCCTTTTAAACTGATTAGTGAAACTTATTATAAAAAATTGAGCAATGTTAACCCCTATACCCTAGAAGATGTAAGAATAAGATATGCCGCAAACAACAATGCCAAGGCCTATGTCTATGGAGCAGAAGTAAGGTTAAATGGTGCTTTTGTCCCTGGAACTGAGTCATGGGTGAGTTTAGGATATTTAAAAACGGAAGAAAACATAAATGGTAGAGGGAACATTGCTAGACCAACGGATCAACGGTTAAAATTGGGTATTCTTTTCCAAGATTATATCCCTAGCATACCCAACCTAAAAATGCATCTGAACTTAGTTTACAATACAGGATTGCCAGGAGGATCTCCAAGTTATGCTGATCCATATATTTTTCAGTCCAGATTAAGGGATTATAAGAGGGCAGATTTAGGAATTTCCCATATTTTTGTAAACGCAAACAATTTATACCCAGAAAACCATTGGTTACATGGTTTTAAGGAATTGAGTGTGGGTTTTGAAATTTTTAATTTATTTAATAATCAAAATTCCATAACCAATACTTGGGTTAGGGATATAGAAAGCAAACAACAATTTGCCATACCCAATTTCATGACCACTAGGGTTTTGAACCTAAAACTGAATATAAGATTTTGATATGAAAAAGATTATGTTGTCCATATTATTCATTAGTACCATGAGTCTTCATGCGCAAAAGAATATATATGAAAGTGGACGTTTTGATGCTTTGAGCAAAGACCATAAGGTTTTAGCCATAATTCCATTTCTTACAAATTTGGACTTGAAAGAGAGCTTCTCCACCAAACAAATTAAAGAATTGGAAGAAAAAGAGGGGCATGCGGTACAGGATGCTTTTGAAACTTATTTTTCTAGAAGAAAGAAAAGAAAAAAATTCTCTGTAGAGTTTCAGAATATTAAAAACACCAATGCTATTCTGGCGCAGAATAATATTAGTTATAAAAATTTAGACATATACACCATAAAACAACTTTCAAAGATTTTAGGGGTAGATGGTATCATCAGTGGCAATATAGACCTCAATATCCTGCTTTCAAAAGGTGTAACCACGGAAATGAGCTTTGTTGATTATATTATGGGTGCTGCTAATTATGGTAGAATTGGGATAAAAATAAGTGACGGGGATTCTGGAAAATTACTTTGGAAATATGAAAAGGAAATCAATAAAAAATCAGGTAAAAACACAACGGCTCTTATTGATGGTATGATGAAAAAAGCTACCAAAAAATTCCCCTACGAGAAAGAAAGACCGCGAGCCCGTAAGAAAAATTAATTTTCAGCAAATTCTTTTAAAGTGCCAATTACATAATCCAATTCCTCTTTTGTATTGTATTTAGAAAATGAAAAGCGAAGTGATGGCTTTTTCATATCCTCTTCGTCCAAAATTTCTGTCAACACATGTGAACCTTGGTCACTTCCAGATTGGCAAGCACTACCTTTAGAACACGCTATTCCTTTAATATCCAAATGAAATAGTAACATTAAAGACTTTTCTGAACTAAATGGTAAACAGACATTGACAAGAGTATAGGTGCTTTTCTGCAGGTTTCCAGAATGCCCATTGAACTTTACTTGTGGTAATTCTGATTTTATTTTCTCCATAAAATAAATCTTCAACTCTTCCACATAAGTCTTCTCTTGCTCCAAATTATCATAAGCCGAAACAAATGCTTCTTCTAGACCAACTATATTATGAAAAGCTTCTGTTCCTGCCCTAAATCCACGTTCCTGTGACCCACCAAAAATCATAGGTCTTAATCCACTATTTCTTTTTAAATATGCAAAGCCAATCCCTTTTGGCCCATGAAATTTATGTGCCGCAGCCGTCATAAAATCAATTTGCACCTTTTGCACATCCCATGGATAATGCCCAACTGACTGCACGGTATCAGAATGAAAAAAAGCATTGTTTTCCTTACAAATATTACCAATGGCAACAATATCAATCATATTGCCAATTTCATTGTTGACATGCATAAGGCTTACCAATTTTTTGGTATCATCTTGCTGCAGTAATTCACTTAAATGAGAAAGTATTGGGTTTCCAAAATCATCCAAATTCACAAAATGCAATGCAATTCCATGCTCCCTTGCCAATTCCTCAACCGTATGCAATACCGCATGATGTTCAATTTTAGAGGTAATTATTGTCTTAACACCTAAATCCCTAACAGCTCCATTTAGAATCATATTATCTGCCTCTGTTCCACCAGAAGTAAATATAATTTCAGAAGGGTGCGCATTCAAATATTTTGCAATGACCTTGCGTGCTTTTTCAATTGCGGTTTTAGCAGACCTTCCAAAACTATGAGTGGAGGATGGATTGCCATAAAAATTTGCCATGGCATCCTGCATTCTCACAAGAACTCCCTCCCTGATTTGCGTAGTGGCCGCATTGTCAAGATAGATTTTTTTCATTACCTTATATCGGTTTATAACGCATCAAAATTACTTCAAATAAAGTTAATTTCTAGCTAAATGAAATGAAACCTATAGGAATATCCCTATTATTTGCTTTAAATTTGGGCTATGAAAAAAATTCTTGCATTTTGGTTGCTAGTATTGCTAGCTGCCTGTGATGATGGCGACCTACAAATAGAAGTGTTGGATTTTGATGAAAGTACAATTCAATTTTGTGAAACCGCGTCCTTAGGCTCGACTATCTTTTTTAAAATAAATGATGACGAAGCCTTGATCCTGGAGCTACAAAGTGGATTACTAAAAAGCGAAGCATCAGATGGCGTTATTTCAAGTACAGTTCCAGGGAGCTCTAAAATTACGTATCGCATTTTTTCTGACAAAGTATCTAAAGATTATTTCTGCAATGAAATACCCTTGACAGAACCCGCAGTATTAAATGAAATTATAGCCGAAGGTGGCGAAGTATTAATAACAACAATATTAGCTGAAGATGGGGAATCTTATGAACATAAAATTGAACTAAGTGGCATTTCATTAGTCACTGAAAATGGTAGCCGTATTACCGATTTAAGAATCAATGATTATGGCACCATCACCACCAGTATTGGCAACTAACTTTTCTGGTAAATGTATACTTCTGTGGCTCCCATGCCATATTTCTGATAGTCAGCATCGTAATATTTTACATTTTCATATCGTCTAAAAAGATAGTAAAGCTCTTCTTTAAGAACACCTTCTCCCACACCGTGTATAAAAACCACTTTTTGTATTCGTTTGCCAATAGCAAATTCCAATTGTCGCTTGGCGGTTTCTAATTGTAGATTAAGCATTTCATAATTGCTTAGACCCTTACTAAATTTCACTAGGTGCTGAATGTGTAAATCCACCTCCATCTTGGGAACATTACGTTCCTTTGGCTTAACCGGTTGCTGCCTTCGTTTTTTGCCGATTTCTTTTTCCTTTTTCACCTGTGCAACCTCATAATTGGTCACTGATATATCTTCCATATCAGTTTTCACAAGCTCGGAAGGGGTGTAGTTTATTTGAAAACCGTCCTCGGTTTCAATACAGACCAAACTTCCATCAAGACCAATTACGGTACCTCTAATAGTCTCATCAAGCACCTCTACCCTATCTCCTATTTTATATTGACTCATCTTCATCAGACTCCTTATTGTTAATTTCACCGGACCACAACTGGGTGGTATTATAGATTCCCAACATTAATAAAACAATACCCACAGCAAGTGCATATTCTTTTTGAACAAAATGCTTTCCAAAACCCATAACCAAAGCACCGATTACGATTAGAATAAAATAAATGATTCTTTTTGTTTTCATACCCTCAAAAATAATGGTATTTTTCGGTCTAAGAATACTAGTGTAATGAAATTGCAATTGTTGGCTTTTTTAGTCGTATCTGAAAAATACATGCTACCCTGCCTCAATAAAAGAATATTTGGGATAGAGTGCCCAGGATGTGGCCTGCAACGATCTATGGCTTTTTTGTTAAAAGGAGATTTTTTGGAAGCATTTAAAATGTACCCAGCTATTTATACCCTTATATTATTGTTCAGCTTTCTCATGATAAACAACTTTGTTAAAATCAAACACGCCAATAAAATTATAATTGGCTTAAGTATATCTAGTGTCGTCCTAATATTAACCAACTATATTTTAAAATTTATCTAATAACTTACTAATTATGGAACAACAAAAACTACCAAATGGAGTGCTTATTATTGTTTTGGGAATTTTCGGTTTTCTGTGCTGCTGCACAGGGATTCTTGGAGTTATACCCGCAGGAATTGGCTTTTACCTAGCAAGTAAATCAGGAATATTATACAAAGAAAATCCAGATGCATATGATAATTTTAGTCAAATTAAAACTGGGAAAATAATTTGCTTAATAGCTTTGATACTCAGCGCTTTAATGACCGCAAGATGGGGTTATGTTATTTTTGAAATGGGTGGAGTATCCGATTTGATTGAAGAATTTAGAAAGGCCTATGCTGAAGGCATGGAGCAGTACCAAGAATAAATTAACACATAATTAAATATATATGAATCAACAACCTTTACCTGGAGCTAGTGCTGCATTGACAATGGGAATCCTTTCTATTGTTGGGTCTCTTTTTTGCTGTGGGCCATTTGCAATAATATTCAGTATTATTGGATTATCTAAAGCAAAAAGTGCGGAAAGAATTCATCATGAAAACCCAGGTGAATATTCTGGTTTTGAAAATGTAAAAACCAGTAAAATACTTTCCTATATTGGATTAGGATTATCTCTTATTATGCTACTCTTCCTCATCTTATACTTTGGGGTGATTATAGCCATGATATCGTCAGGTAATTTCAATTAAAACTAAAAGCATTCAATAATCTGAATGATTTTGATAAAAAAAGCCACTCTAATCGAGTGGCTTTTTTTATTTAGTTTTCTTATGAATCAATTTGCAACTTCGCTCATGAATTTTAAACGATACATTCTAAGTTCTTCCTCTTCATAATCCCCATCAAACTCTTCCATAGCAGTTTCAATAGTATCATTTTCAGCTTCTAAAAAATACTCATGGATTTCTTCTTGTTGATCTTCATCTAAAATTTCATCAATCCAATAACCAATATTTAATTTTGTACCACTAAACACTATTTGCTCCATAGCTTTCACCAAGGCATCCAGTTCCAACCCTTTTGCAGCTGCTATATCACTCAAGGGCAATTTCCTATCCACATTTTGTATGATGTATAATTTTAAAGCTGAATTAGCTCCTGTACTCTTAACCACCAAATCATCTGGTCTAAACACATCATTCTCTTCTACATAGGTGGCTATTAATGCAATAAATGACTTTCCATACTTTTTAGCCTTTCCTTCTCCTACACCATGAATATTCACCAATTCTACCATGGAAATTGGGTATTTTAGTGACATATCATCTAAAGAAGGGTCCTGAAAAATTACAAATGGAGGCACGTCCAACTTGGTAGCTTCTTTCTTTCTTAAACTTTTAAGCATTCTTAGCAATTTTTCATCAGCTACACCCCCACCAGATTTAGCAGCACTTACTATCGCATCATCATTTTCTTTATTGTAAACATGGTCCTTGGTCATCATAAAAGTACTAGGACTTGCAAGATATTCATCCCCCATCGGAGTTACGTGCAGTACACCATATCGCTCTATTTCCTTTTTGATATACCCAGTAACCAAAGTTTGGCGTATTAATGCCATCCAATAATTTCCTGGCTTATTGGAACCAATACCAAAAAACTCCTTTTCATTTGTTTTATGGGAAGAAATAAGTGCATTTACACTGCCTTCCAAAGTTTTTACAATTTCTTTGGATTTAAATTTTTCTTTAGTTCCCTTTATTACGGAGATAAGTTTTACTACATCATCCTTGGCTTCTTCTCTTGGTTTAGGGTTTCTGGCATTATCGTCCATATCAGCTCCGGCACCATTTACCCCATCAAACTCCTCACCAAAATAATGAAGAATAAATTTTCTTCTGGACATGGATGTTTCCGCGAAGGCAACGATTTCTTGCAAGAGTGCATTTCCAATCTCTTGCTCGGCCACTGGTTTCCCAGACATAAATTTTTCCAATTTCTCTATATCCTTATAGGAATAGAATGCAAGGCAATGCCCTTCACCATCATCTCTACCTGCTCTTCCCGTCTCCTGATAATAACTTTCTATACTTTTGGGAATATCATGATGAATTACAAAACGAACATCTGGCTTGTCTATCCCCATACCAAAAGCAATTGTCGCCACAACGACATTTACATCTTCCATCAAAAACATATCTTGATACTTGGATCTTGTCTTTGCGTCAAATCCTGCGTGATAAGGAACAGCACTCACACCATTTACTTGTAGTACCTGGGCCAATTCTTCTACTTTTTTTCTACTAAGGCAATAAATTATTCCAGATTTACCCTCATTTTGTTTTACAAAACGAATGATATCTGCCTCCACATTTTGGGTTTTTGGTCGTACTTCATAAAAAAGATTTGGCCTATTAAAAGACGCTTTAAAAACTTTAGCGCCAACAATGCCCAAATTCTTGATAATATCTTCCTGAACCTTTTCTGTAGCTGTCGCCGTAAGCCCAATAATAGGGATATTATCTCCCAAACGATTAATGATGTTTTTTAAATTCCTGTATTCTGGTCTAAAATCATGACCCCATTCAGAAATACAATGAGCTTCATCTATTGCTACAAATGAAACTTTCACTGATCGCAAGAACTCTACATTCTCATCTTTGGTCAATGATTCTGGAGCTACATACAATAACTTGGTTACTCCTCTTGTAATATCCTCTTTTACAATTTTAACTTCGGTTTTAGTCAGGGAGGAGTTTAGCACATGCGCTATACCGTGTTCAGATGACACTCCACGAAGTGCATCAACCTGATTTTTCATTAATGCAATTAACGGAGAAACTACAATAGCTGTTCCCTCTTGCATTAACGCTGGAAGTTGAAAACAAAGGGATTTACCACCACCTGTAGGCATAATAACAAAAGTATCATTCCCTTGAATTATGTTGCTAATTACGTCTTCCTGAAGGCCTTTAAACTTTGTAAAGCCAAAATATTTCTTCAATGATGCGTGTATATCAATTTTACTCAAACTAATATTTTCTTTAATTTTTATAGTGAATACTCTTGGTCAGCAGTTGGTTATAGCTTAACGTTCTTAAGATAACGTTTTTTCAGCATTTAAAAAACAGATGTGTTAATTTTTTTAACATAATATATAAACATGTCCTAAAATAAGTTTATGTAATTTTGTTATTTAAATATAATACATTCTTTTAGGAATTCAACCACAAAATTTAAGAATTACTTTGAGCAATACTCAAGCTATATTAGACATAGCAAGGAAAACCATTGAAACTGAGGGGGAAGCTATACATCATTTAGCTACTCTATTAAATGATGAATTTTCCAAAGCTGTAAATTGCATTTTAGAGTCAAACGGCAGGGTTATAGTCACTGGCGTGGGCAAAAGTGCCATTATTGCCTCAAAAATAGTGGCTACCTTGAATTCTACTGGAACTCCTGCAATATTTATGCATGCCGCAGATGCCATTCATGGAGATTTAGGAACCATTCAAAAGAATGATGTTGTCATCTGCATCTCCAAAAGTGGTAATACCGCAGAAATAAAGGCATTGGTTCCTCTTATTAAAAGGGGAGGAAATATATTAATTGGCATGACAGGAGGTTTGGATTCATACCTTTCCAAACAATCCAATTTCACATTAAATACCTATGTAAAAAAAGAAGCTTGTCCAAATGGACTCGCGCCAACCACAAGCACAACAGCGCAAATGGTCATGGGAGACGCACTTGCTATTTCCCTATTAAAACTAAAAGGTTTTGACAGTAAAGATTTTGCTCAATACCACCCTGGAGGAGCTTTAGGGAAAAAATTATACCTCTCTGTAAAGGATATAGTTGCAAACAACATGGTTCCGCAAGTAGCGATTACTGCTCCTGTAAAAGAGGTGATTGTAGAAATTTCGGAAAAAATGTTGGGTGTAACCGCTGTGATGCAAGACAGTAAAATTGTAGGTGTGGTCACAGACGGTGATATTCGTAGAATGTTAAATAAACATGACAATATAGGTAAACTTACGGCAAAGGATATTATGTCAGAAAGCCCAAAAACCATAAATGCAGAAATACTTGCAGTAAAAGCATTGGAAATAATGCAAGAAAAAGAAATAACTCAATTATTAGCTGTTGAAAACGGCAAATATATTGGTGTTGTACATATACATAATTTAATAAATGAGGGCATTTTATAATGGCAAAAACTGAAAGCACCACTCAAGATGAAATGTCTTTTTTAGACCATTTAGAGGAATTGAGATGGCATTTAATACGATCTACACTTGCAATAGTCATTCTTGGCTCTGTTGCCTTTTTAATGAAAGGTTTTATTTTTGACACCCTTCTTTTTGGTCCATCTAAAATGGATTTTCCAACATATGAGCTATTTTGTACTATAGCTACTTTTCTTGGTTTCGATTCAGCCTTTTGTTCTGATGAGCTTCCATTTACGATACAAAGTCGACTTATGTCTGGTCAATTCTCAGCGCACATCTGGACATCCATATGGGCAGGGTTTATAGTTGGTTTTCCATATGTACTGTATGAAATGTGGAAGTTCATTAGTCCAGGATTACATGAGAAAGAGTTAAAAAATTCAAGAGGCTTCATCATTATAGCATCACTTTTATTTTTTACCGGGGTACTTTTCGGTTATTATGTAGTAGCTCCTCTATCCATTAACTTTTTAGGTACATATCAAGTAAGTGAACGGGTATTGAATGAATTTGATCTTAGTTCCTATATTGGCACAATAAGATCTTCTGTGATTGCATGTGGCATATTATTTGAACTCCCTATTATTATTTACTTTTTGACTAAAGTAGGATTGGTAACCCCTGAAATTCTTAGGAAATACAGAAAAATAGCCTTGGTGGTTGTATTGATACTCTCTGCGGTAATTACGCCGCCCGACATAGCGAGCCAAGTTGTAGTATCGGTCCCTATTTTAATACTATACCAAGTCAGCATCTATATTTCAAAAATGGTGTTGAAAAAAGAGGCCAAAAGAGCAAAGAAAGGATTAAAAACCAAGTAAAATAAACTTTAAAACAACAAGGTTAATTCTTTTGTAATTCCTTTTCGTTAAAAAAATTATGGCTTAGTTTTGAAAGCCAACAAAATAAAAATGAAACTACGAGCAGAAAACATAATGAAGGCCTATAGAGGCCGAAGAGTGGTAAGAGGCATTTCCCTAGAGGTAAATCAAGGTGAAATTGTTGGATTATTGGGACCTAACGGGGCTGGTAAAACCACATCCTTTTATATGATTGTTGGGCTAGTAAAACCTAATGGAGGAAAAATCTTCTTAGATAATATGGAAATCACCAATTTCCCAATGTATAAAAGAGCCCAGCATGGCATAGGATACTTAGCACAAGAAGCTTCGATTTTTAGAAAGCTAAGTGTTGAAAAAAATATCATGAGTGTGCTGCAATTGACCAAACTTAGCAAGAAAGAGCAGCATATGAAAATGGAGTCTCTCATTGAAGAATTTGGATTAGGACATATTCGTAAAAACCGTGGAGATTTATTATCAGGTGGAGAGCGTAGACGTACTGAAATTGCCCGTGCATTGGCTACAGACCCAAATTTCATCCTATTAGATGAGCCTTTTGCTGGGGTAGACCCAGTTGCTGTAGAGGATATTCAGCGTATTGTAGCCCAATTAAAAAGCAAAAATATAGGCATCCTTATTACCGACCATAATGTACAAGAAACATTGGCCATTACAGAACGTTCCTATCTTATGTTTGAAGGTGGTATTCTAAAATCTGGGGAACCAGAGGAATTGGCCGCCGATGAAATGGTGCGAAAAGTATATTTAGGTCAAAACTTTGAACTCCGTAAAAAGAAGCTGGATTTTTAAACAACAGTTATATCTGTATTGAATAAAATTCTATTCATACAGATTATCAATATTGGCTTTTGCAACATCAAGCATTAGAGTCGCCATTTTTTCACAAACAGCAGTAAAGAAACGTTTTCCTTTTTCTGAAGTGGACTCCATTGGGTTCCCTACACCTGTATCCTCACTTATTTGAGACCAAGGTCGTTCTGTCCAAGCCCATGGTTCAGAAAATGCCTTAATTTTATTTTTCTTTTCTTTTCCAGCACCCCATTCCTTTTTAGGCAATACCAAATCAGGTGTTAAATAAAGTACAAGGCTGGTTTCCATCTCATCAGCATGATCACCAGAATTTTCAAAATAAAGGGTTTTGTCCAATGATTTAAACCAGTCTGTGACACAAATGAACATTTTTGGGTATTTTAATCCTAGCTCCCTAACTATAGCTTTCCAATTATTACCACCATGGCTATTAAGAATCATTAATTTATAAACCCCTTGCCTATTCAATACTTCAATAATATCACATAAGATGGCAAATTGGGTACTTGGATTTAGATTTATGTCCAAATAAATATCTGATTGCCCTGAATTTACCCCAAATGGAATAACAGGCAAAACAATTACTTTTGCACCTTTCTCCCAAGCTATTCTTGCAGATTCTGCAGCAATTGCCTCTCCTTCAATATTATCCGTAGCATAGGGCAAATGAAAATTATGAGCTTCAGTTGCCCCCCAAGGCAAAACTGCCAGTTCAATTTCCTCCTCTTTAAGATGTTTCCAGTTGGTCTCGGCTAATATATAGGGTCTTATCATATTCATTAAATTACGAGTATCTAATTTACAATTACACTACAATATAGGCCATTAACCACACTAGGTCTTTGCAGTTCCTATATTTGTCACAATGGAACTCAAAATATAAAAAGTAATAATTAAAGGCACCGCTAAAAATTTTAAGGTAATTAGAAGCACTACACTTACAATGATAAATATATAACGCAAAGCATTATCCTTAAAGCTCCAGTTTTTAAATTTTAACGCAAAAAGTGCAATTTTAGCGTTTAACAGATAGCAACTTAGCAATGTTGTTCCAATCAAAAACAATGGGTTCAAAATAATACTATTGAGGGTATCATTGTTATGGTATAATAATATTAAAGGCAAGGAAATAATCATTAAGGCATTCGCCGGTGTTGGCAAACCAATAAATGAAGACGTTTGGTTTTCATCCAAATTAAACTTTGCCAATCGATAGGCCGAGGCCATTGTAATAAAAAACCCTAAAAATGACAAGGGGGTTACTTCCACTCCCATCCAATTTACCGTACTATCAATTCCTAAGTAGTTCCAACCACCTCCGATGGACATGTTTAACAATTGAAACATAATTATTCCAGGAACCAATCCACTAGTAATTACATCTGCCAAAGAATCTAGTTGCAGACCCAGTTCACTCTGCACTTTTAATGCCCTAGCTGCTAATCCATCAAAGAAATCAAATAACACCCCAACAACAAAAAAGAGGGCAGCAAGCTCTAATTGGTTCTGAACCGCAAATACGGCAGCTATACAGCCGCATAAAACATTGAGTAAGGTTATAATATTGGGGATATATCTTTTCATATTGTCTATTTTCCCAAAAATAACACAAATTTTTATTGGAAATGGCCATCTAGACACATCCTTAAAAAATTTATTTAGATATTTGTTTAGCAACATACCAGATGAAACAACAACTTCTTTTCACCATTTCCCTATTCTTTATAGTAAGTTCAGTATGCTCACAAGCTCCTGATTTATCGCCAAAATCGTACATCAGCGTTATCACCTGTGGTTCTGGTGAAGATTTGTACACGTCTTTTGGACATAGTGCTTTTAGGGTACAAGACTCCGTTTTGGGAATAGACGTGGTGTACAACTACGGTACTTTTGATTTCAATGCGCCAAACTTCTATACGAAATTTGCCGGAGGACAATTACTGTACACCTTAAGCAGAAGTCGGTTTGAAAATTTCCTATACTCCTATGAGTTAGAAAAAAGATGGGTCAAAGAACAAATTTTGAATCTGACTTTAGAAGAGAAAAATAATTTATTTAACTATTTAGAAAACAATTATTTACCTGAGAACAGAGGGTATAATTATGACTTCTTTTTTGACAATTGCTCAACAAAAAAAATAGATATTTTAACGGAAGTATATGGCGATAAGGTTGTTTTTAGGGATGATCATTTAGAGGAACAATACAGTTTTAGGGAACTAATTCGTCAAAAAGTAAAAACCAATACTTGGGGTGGATTTGGGATAGATTTGGCCTTAGGATCTGTGATTGATGAAAAGGCTACTTCAATAGAGCATACCTATCTCCCAGATTATTTAATGAGGCAGCTGAATCATACTGATTTCAAAGGAAAACCTCTCGTACAAAGGGAACGCACAATTTTAGATTTTGAAGAAAAAAATGGTACTCCTTATTTTTTAGGTTCTCCTCTATTTTGGATATTGTTATTCTTATTATTTGTAGTTAGCATTACGTATATAGACCATAAAAATAAGGTTAGAAGCAGAGGATTGGATTTTTTCCTATTTTTCACAACAGGAGTCATCGGACTAGTCATTATTTTTCTTTGGTTTTTTACTGATCATAGTGCCACAGCAGGCAATTTTAATATACTCTGGGGTTTTGCCCCAAACTTAGCCATTGCGTTTCTTACTGCGCGAAAAAACAGGCTGCCAAATTGGTTTGATAAATATTTATGGGTCTTAGGAACCTTATTATTACTTACCATTATTTTATGGCTATTAGGTACTCAATTATTTTCTCCGCTAATTATTCCAATTTTGCTTGCATTGGGAATAAGATATCTATTTTTGCACCACACCTTCAAAAAAGGTGAATTGGTCTAATCCACAAAACTGAATGAATCTCCTTACTGTAGAAAATATTGCCAAATCTTATGGCGAACTAGTTTTATTTGAAAAGCTGTCCTTTGGCATTAACAAAGGTCAAAAAATAGCCTTGATTGCCAAAAATGGCACTGGAAAAACATCAATTCTTAATATCTTATCAGGAAAGGACACTCCCGATACTGGTAAAGTGAATTATAGAAAAGGTATTAAAATCTCTTTCCTAGACCAAGAACCAGAATTTAATGATGAGCTAACCATTGAACAGACCATTTTAGGTTCGGGAAACGAGGTTATAAAAGCTATTGCTGACTATGAACATGCATTGGCGCATCCTGAGAATGAAGAAGGCTATCAAAAAGCTTTTGAGGATATGGAACGTCTCGATGCATGGGATTTTGAGACCCAATACAAACAAATTCTATTTAAGTTAAAATTAGAAGATTTAACCGTAAGGGTTGGTCTATTATCTGGAGGCCAGAAAAAAAGATTAGCTCTTGCAGGTGCGCTCATAAACAAACCTGATCTATTGGTCTTGGATGAACCTACCAACCACTTGGATTTGGAAATGATTGAATGGCTAGAGCATTATTTTGCAAAAGAGAACATGACACTTTTTATGGTAACACACGACCGTTATTTCTTAGAAAGAGTCTGTAATGAAATGATTGAGTTGGATAATGGCAAATTATACCCATACAAAGGAAATTATTCCTATTATTTAGAAAAGAAAGATGCACGTATAGAACAAGAAGCTATTGAGCACCATAAATCCAAACTCCTGTTTAAAAAAGAGCTCGGTTGGATGCGGAAACAACCCAAAGCCAGAACTACAAAATCTAAATCTAGAATAGACGACTTTCATGCTATCAAGGAAAAGGCAAGTCAACGTAGAAAAGACCATGTGATTCAGTTAGAAATCAATATGGAGCGTATGGGCAGTAAAGTTTTGGAGCTTCATAATGTATGTAAATCTTATCCTGATAAGCTTATTCTGGATAAGTTCAATTACAATTTCCTAAAAGGAGAGCGTATCGGTATAATTGGCAAAAACGGTACTGGAAAATCTACATTTCTCAACATTATCACAAACCAAGATGTGCCGGACAAAGGTAAAGTTGTTATTGGTGACACAATAAAATTTGGCTATTACACCCAAAAAGGAATTGTCATAAAAGAAGGTCAAAAAGTTATTGAGGTAATACGGGAGTTTGGAGATTTCATTCCACTAAAAAAAGGAAAACAAATCTCTGCCCAGCAACTCTTAGAACGTTTTCTTTTTGACAGAAAAAAACAATATGATTTTGTTGAAAAATTAAGTGGTGGAGAACGTAAACGCCTTTACCTCTGTACAGTTCTCATTCAAAACCCTAACTTTTTAATTCTTGATGAACCTACAAATGACCTGGACATTGTAACACTCAATGTACTTGAGAACTTTTTGTTGGATTTCCCTGGTTGTCTTATGGTGGTTTCCCACGACCGCTATTTTATGGATAAAATTGTAGACCATCTTTTTGTTTTTAGAGGTGATGGAGTTGTAGAAAATTTCCCTGGGAACTATTCAGATTATAGAACATATGAAGATAGTGTCCTGTTGGATAAACGAGCTAAAAAAAACAAACCAATAGTAGTAGAAGAGGTTCCAGTTAAAAACACCTGGAAAAACGAGGGACAAACCAAAAAGCTCTCCTATAATGATCAGAAAGAGTTCAATAGGTTAGAAAAAGACATTCAGAAATTAGAGGAAGAGAAGGTACTTGTCCAAAACAAATTTTCTGATGGTGCACTCTCTGGAAAAGAAATCGATGCCCTTTCTATAGAATTAAAAGAAATTAAAGGTGCTTTAGAGGCTAAAACGGAACGTTGGTTTGAGCTCTCATCGATTATGGAAGGTTAATTATAACTTATGTATTTTTTTATTGCATACCTGAAATTTTTGTGGAACTCCACCAATCAACATGGTGTACATTCTCCATTCATTTATAGCTATGTAACCAAATGTTTATACTCCAAAAATCAATATGCTACGGCCAAAGCCATAAATGTATTGTTAAAAAGCATCGCATATTTTAAAGTAAAAAATGCCTTAATACCTCCTAAGGATGAAAACATCATGGATGAAATCACAACTCACTTTACAAATATTCATTTTGATAGAAGTCCTTTTGATATCCTTTATTTTGATACACCAAATCATGTCTCATTAAAAATGGACAATATTCACAATGACACCATGGTTATTGTAAATGGCATTCATCATACTTCAAGAAATACTGCTGCTTGGGAGGGAGTAAAGAATAACGAGTTGGTTACAATTACAATTGATATGTTTTATTGTGGGGTTGTATTTTTTAGAAAAGAACAAGTAAAACAGCATTTTAAGATTCGGATATAATGCAGTACATTTAATTCTATAAAAACATACATTATTATGAGTAAATATTCTGTTTATATTGTGCTAGGAGCACTTGCTATACTTTATTTTTTAGTAAAAATGAACGGTGGTAAACGAAAAAAAGATAGAAAATCCAGAAAGTTTATGGATGGTAAACACAAACATGACTAATATCAATTTTACTTTCAATATATTGGTTTTCCATTATTTAAATTAGAACGCAAACTTAATCCGGAGCAATGAAAATCTATACTAAAACTGGAGATAAAGGCACTACTTCCCTATTTGGTGGAACTCGTGTTGCAAAGCATCACATTAGAATTGAAGCCTATGGAACCATTGACGAGCTGAACTCTTGGCTAGGGCTCATCCGTGACCAAGAAATAGATGTACACTCACAAGAAATACTGACCATAATTCAATCCAATCTTTTTACCATAGGGGCAATTTTGGCAACAGACCCAAAAAAGGCGATTTTAAAAAATGGAAAGGAGCGCCTAAATATTTCCAAGATAAGTTCAACTGATATTGATCTATTGGAAAAAGAAATAGATGCTATGAATGCTTCCTTACCCAAAATGACTCATTTTATTCTTCCGGGAGGACATCAAACGGTGTCATACTGTCATATTGCTCGCACTGTTTGCAGAAGAGCAGAAAGACAAGCAGTGCTTTTATATGAAAAAGTCACTTTTGAAGATTCCGTAATAGCCTATATCAATAGACTTTCCGACTATCTTTTTGTCTTGGCACGAAAATTGTCCAAAGACTTGAAGGTGAAAGAAATTAATTGGATTCCAAATGAAAAACACTAATAATTCTTTGATTTCTTCGTTATCAAACTATTAAAGCAACTATAATTTTATTGAATAGTCAAAAATAATTGCAAAATAACTTGCCTATTACCTTTAAAAATTTACATTTGCAAAAATTTCAAAATCAAACTAGTACAATGTATTGGACTTTAGAATTAGCATCTTATTTAAGTGATGCACCGTGGCCAGCCACAAAAGATGAATTAATAGATTACTCCATTAGAACTGGAGCTCCCTTAGAAGTTGTAGAAAACTTGCAATCTATGGAAGAAGAAGGTGGGGAAATTTATGAATCTATAGAAGAAATATGGCCAGATTATCCGACTGAGGAGGATTATCTCTGGAACGAAGACGAGTATTAATAACATTATTACAAACCGAAATACACTAAAAAAGTCTCATTTGAGGCTTTTTTTTTATGTAATTTTGACAGCATGGCAGAAGTTCATACCTACTATGAGACTGGAATGCCTTTTGCAATAAAACATGGGTTACCATTAATTTAATGGTAACCGAACAACATATAAAATTGTGCATTTTTAATCTTGTACATTTAAAAAAATAAATCAAAATTATGAGTTTTATAAATTCCGTACTTAAGGTTTTTGTTGGTGATAAATCACAGAAAGATGTAAAAGAGCTACAACCTTTAGTAGATAAGATAAAATCCTTTGAAAAAGAACTTGATGGATTAAGCCATGATGCTCTTAGACAAAAAACAGATGACTTTAAACTACTAATAAAAGAGGGTTACAAAGATATCAGTGAAAAAATAGATCAATTAAATGAGGAAGTTAAAAATTCCACTGATATTGATAAAAAAGAAGAGCTCTATATAGAAATAGATACACTTAATGAGGAAATCTATCAACGTTCTCAAAATACTCTTGATGACCTCTTACCCGAAGCCTTTGCTGTAGTGAAAGAAACCGCTAAACGGTTTGTCAACAATAAAACACTTACAGTTATAGCAAGCGAGTTTGATAGAGAACTTTCCGGTACTGCTGACTATATAACCTTAGAAGGTGACAATGCAATTTGGAAAAACTCTTGGAATGCTGCTGGTAAAGAAGTGACTTGGGATATGATCCATTATGACGTACAATTAATTGGCGGTATTTGTTTGCATCAAGGAAAAATTGCAGAAATGCATACTGGTGAGGGAAAAACCCTTGTAGCTACCTTACCAATGTACTTAAACGCCCTAACTGGCAATGGAACGCATTTGGTAACCGTGAATGATTATTTGGCAAAAAGAGATAGTGCATGGATGGCTCCAATATTTGAATTTCATGGCCTTTCTGTAGCTTGTATAGACAAACACAATCCAAATTCTGATGGAAGAAGAGCTGCCTATAATGCAGACATTACCTATGGCACCAATAACGAGTTTGGTTTTGATTACCTAAGGGACAATATGGCCCACACCCCTAGTGATCTTGTTCAACGCCCGCATTATTATGCAATTGTGGATGAGGTAGATTCTGTATTAATTGATGATGCCCGTACTCCATTGATTATTTCTGGTCCTGTACCAGAAGGTGATCGGCATGAGTTTAATGAGTTAAAACCCAAAGTTGGTGAAATTGTACATAAACAAAGGCAATTTTTAACAGGCGTTCTGGCTGAAGCAAAAAAATTGATTGCTGATGGAGATACCAAAGAAGGTGGTTTTTTGCTGCTTAGAGTGCATAGAGGATTGCCAAAGAACAAGGCACTTATCAAATTTTTAAGTGAAGAAGGCATAAAGCTGCTGCTACAAAAAACTGAAAATTTTTATATGCAGGACAACAATAGGGAAATGCCTAAGGTGGATGAAGAACTATTGTTTGTAATCGATGAAAAAAACAATCAAATTGAGCTTTCGGATAAAGGAGTGGAATATATCTCTGGAGAACAGGACAAAGATTTCTTTGTGATGCCAGATATTGGTGGAGAAATTGCAATGATTGAAAATCAAAATCTAGAAATAGAAAAAGAGGCTGAACTCAAAGATGAGCTTTTCAAAAATTTCGCTATTAAAAGTGAGCGTATTCATACCATGAGCCAATTGTTAAAGGCATATACCCTCTTTGAAAAAGACGTGGAATATGTGGTGATGGACAATAAGGTCATGATTGTAGATGAGCAAACTGGTCGTATTATGGATGGGCGTAGATACTCAGATGGTTTGCACCAAGCTATAGAGGCCAAGGAGAATGTGAAAATTGAGGCCTTGACCCAAACTTTTGCTACAGTTACCTTGCAGAATTACTTTAGGATGTACAAAAAATTGTCTGGAATGACGGGTACTGCGGTTACAGAAGCTGGTGAATTCTGGGAAATCTATAAATTGGATGTCATGGAAATTCCTACCAACAGACCAATTGTAAGGGATGATAGACAAGATTTAATTTATAAGACCAAAAGAGAAAAATACAATGCTATTATTGATGAAGTAACCAAATTATCACAATCTGGGAGACCGGTATTGATAGGTACTACATCAGTTGAAATTTCAGAACTACTCTCTAGGATGTTAGGCATTAGAAAAATACCTCATAATGTCTTGAATGCCAAACTACATAAAAAAGAGGCAGATATTGTAGCGGAAGCTGGTAATGCAGGTATTGTGACCATAGCGACAAACATGGCCGGTAGAGGAACAGATATTAAGCTTATAGCTACCGTAAAAGATGCTGGTGGACTTGCCATAGTAGGTACGGAAAGACATGATTCCAGAAGAGTAGACAGGCAGTTAAGAGGTCGTTCAGGGAGACAGGGAGATCCAGGAAGCTCACAATTTTACGTTTCATTGGAAGATAACCTAATGCGACTGTTTGGTTCTGATAAAGTTGCCAAAATGATGGATAGAATGGGCTTGGAAGAAGGTGAGGTCATTCAACATTCCATGATGACCAAATCCATAGAGCGTGCCCAGAAAAAAGTAGAGGAAAATAACTTTGGGGTTCGGAAACGTTTATTGGAGTATGATGATGTCATGAACGCACAACGAGAGGTTGTGTATAAACGTAGAAGACATGCTTTACAGGGAGAACGGCTCAAGGTAGATATTGCCAACATGATTTATGATACCTGCGAGGTAATTGCAGATACCAATAAAGGTGCAAATGATTTTAAGAATTTTGAATTTGAACTTATCAAGTACTTCTCCATCACATCTCCAGTTTCAGAAGATGAATTTGAAAAATTGGGGGTTCAGGAAATAGCAATTAAATTATACTCGGATGCCTACAAGCATTATCAAGATAAAATGGAGCGTAGTGCCACTACTGCGTTTCCTGTCATAAAAAAAGTATATGAAGACAGTGCTAATAAATTTGAACGTATTGTTGTTCCTTTTACTGATGGGGTAAAATCCTTAAACGTTGTAACCAATCTTAAGAAAGCCTATGAAAGTAATGGCAAACAATTGGTGACCGATTTTGAAAAAAATATCACTTTGGCTATTATTGATGATTCATGGAAAACCCATTTACGTAAAATGGATGAGTTGAAACAATCTGTCCAATTGGCAGTTCATGAACAAAAGGATCCTTTATTAATCTACAAATTTGAAGCTTTTGAACTTTTTAAAAGTGTGATGGATAAAGTAAATAAAGAAGTCATCTCTTTCTTGTTTAAAGGAGAGCTACCTTCAGAAAACACATCCAATATACATGAAGCAGGAACTGCAAACAGACCAAAAGAAAAATTGCAGACTAGTAAAGAGGAAATCCCTAATAGTGATGAATTAGCAGCAAAAAATAGAGCAGTTGGTCAAAACCAAGGAGGAAGACCACCCATTACTGAAACTATTGTAAGAGAAAAACCAAAAATTGGCAGAAATGATCGGGTCACTATTAAAAATGTAATGTCCGGAGAAAGTAAAACTGTAAAATACAAACAAGCTGAACCCCTTATAAATAAAGGTGAATGGGTTCTAATTGAGAATTAGCAGTAAAAAATTCCATATAAAAAAGCTAGTCAAAAAACGGTAATCAATTTAGGTTACCGTTTTTTGATTTTATGCCCAAACATATGTAGCTTTATTGAAAATATTTTCGTTAATTCGATTGCTTAAAATTAAACCGCCTTTTTGGCCTTCCCTAAGGTTTAAAAATAAAATGCAAAATAAATTATGCAGCAACCTTCACTGGACAAAGAGCGTTTAAAAGACAAAACCGCCTTAGCATACAGGGTAAATTATTTTTCCTCTGTTTTCTCCCTTTTGTTCTTTTTAATTTGCATTAATATCTTGAATATACAGGGGGTAATTCCTATCATATTTATGCTGTTTGGTCTTGCAAATTTGTTGAACAATTTTTTGCATAGGTATCATAAAAATTTATTTGCAACCTATATCGTAACTTCTGTATCTGCCCTTATTGGTGGAACTTTTATTACCCTTTTTAGTGGCGGCATCAACAGTCCTTTTATTTTTATATTAGCACTTGTTGTATTCTCAGCGTACGCAACAACAAGGTTATTTGGTAAAATATATGTCTATATAAGTTTATTGATAATTGTCTTAATTTACGTGTTGAGCCTTCCGCAATATGTAATATTTCCTAATACAGTTCCTCCAGAGTCCAAAAACCTATTTAGCTTATGCGCCATATTATTTATGGTATTTATTCTTGGTAGTATCGTAGCTAAATATCTTTCCAAAGTACACCATAATCTTTACAGGTCGAAAAAAGAACTTGTACAACAAATCAATGAAAAAGAAACCTTACTAAAAGAAATACATCATAGGGTAAAAAATAATTTACAGACCATATCTAGTTTATTGAGCCTACAATCCAACAATATTGAGGACAAAAAAATGAAAAGCCTCATCAAAAGCAGTCAGAACCGTGTTATATCCATGGCAATGATACATGAGATGCTCTACATGCGCGACGATATTTCTAAAATTGACTACAAATCTTATGTGATAGAACTTTGTGAATATTTAATACGATCCGTAAAAGGCCATGACAGCAATATAAAACTGAATGTAGAAATATGCGATGTAAATCTGGATATAAATACCTCTATTCCACTTGGCTTATTAATTAACGAAATCATTACCAACACCCTCAAGTATGGTATAAAAGGGACAGATAAGGGTGATATATATATATCCCTAAAAAGAGATGGTGATAAAAATTGTATCTTAAAAATAGGTGATAATGGCATTGGTTATCCAGATAAAATAAGTTATGAAAATACCAGGTCGCTTGGATTAAAGCTTATACAAAATTTAACACGACAACTCCAGGGCACTATCATTAGGGATTTCTCAAAAAAGGGAACCCATTATATTATTAGCTTCAAAGAAATTAGTGAACATTTCCCTTCAAATACTTAAAGTCAAATAAAAAATCAATTTTAATTCATAGTTTTTCTTTGGCCAAAAGGATTCAATCCCAATTGATTATTCCTATATTTAGTTCAGCTAATTCAAAAGAATATTAGAATGCTGAAAAAATTACTCCTTATAGCTTTATTATTGGGTTCATCCCTTTATAGCCAAGACTACTTTTTAAAAAAATTCCAACCTTTCAATCAAAATATACCATCTCCAGAACAGTTTTTGGGTTATGGTATTGGAGAACGCCATACAAGACATGATTTAATCGTGGCGTACTTGGAAAAATTAGCTGAAATATCAGATAGGGCATCCATATACCAATATGGCACAACCCATGAAGGGAGAAAATTGATCATGCTAACAATTACTACACCACAAAATCTATCCAATCTAGAACACATCAAGCGACAACATTTGGCTTTTACAGACCCCAATTTAAATGTCACCAATCAGGCAGAGGTTCCTGTATTTATCAATTTGGGGTATAATGTGCATGGCAATGAGCCATCGAGCTCAGAGGCGGCTTTATTAACCGCTTATACACTTATTGCTTCCAACAATCCGGAAATAACAAACTACTTGGATCATGCCGTTATTTTTATTGATCCTACCATTAATCCAGATGGTAGAGATCGCCACACCCAATGGGCAAATATGTATCAAGGCAATCCATTGGTAGCCGACCCTCAGGATGCCGAACATAACGAATACTGGCCAATGGGGCGTACCAATCATTACTGGTTTGATTTAAACCGAGATTGGCTCTTAGGCATCAATCCAGAAAGTAGAGGCAAATTAAAGTGGTATCACGAGTGGTACCCCAATGTGGTCACAGATTTTCATGAAATGGGCAGCCAAAGCAGCTATTTTTTTGAGCCCATGAAAACCAATGCATCCTTAGATCCAATCATGCCGAAAGAAAACTATGAAGACCTCAACACTCTTTTCGGGAATTACTATGCCAAGGCATTGGACAGTATTGGTTCTTTTTATTTTACTAAAGAGGTTTTTGATGGCACCTACCCTGGCTATGGTTCTTCCTATCCAGATTTGCAAGGAGGTCTTGCCTTATTGTTTGAACAAGCTAGTTCCAGAGGACATAAACAAACCACAGCTTTTGGAGAAATCACTTTTCCATTTACCATTCGCAACCAATATATCTCTAGCGTCACCACTATTAAAGCAGCCGTAGAGAACAAGGAGTATCTCAACACATACCAACAAAAATTCTTCAAAAGTGCTTTGACCAATGCGGCCAGCAATAAAATAAAAGGGTATAAATTTGAGGATAATTACGATGCTAACAGAGTTAAAGCATTCATTGACAAATTATTATTGCATAAAATTGATGTATACAAATCCGGAAATTCATTTTTGGTTCCCACCAAGCAACCCCAGTACAGAATGGTGCAAACCATGTTTGAGACGTATGACAAATACCAAGATAGTGTTTATTATGATGCTTCTTCTTGGTCTTTGGCCAACTTCTATAATATGAAGTATAAAACTGTTAGTTCGGTGAACACAGATGAGAAGATACTGTCAACGGACGATCTTGTAACTGTTGCTCCCGTTCAAAAATCGTCATATGCGTATGTCATAGATTGGGACGACTACAATGCACCAGCGGTTTTGTATGAATTACAATCAAAAGGATTGGTCTTATCTTCCTCTTTTAAACCTTTTACTGCAAAAATTGGAACTATGGAAAAATCTTTCAATTATGGTTCCTTGGTGCTTCCGGTAAGTCTTCAAAAGAAAAGCCCTGAAGCTATATATAAGTTACTTGTAGCGGTACAGAAAAAATACAAAGTTCCCATGTATGCAATAGGAACAGGCTATAATATAAATGGAATTGATTTGGGAAGCACATCCATACGGCCAGTAACCAAGCCTAAGGCCGCCATGTTAATAGGAAATGGAGTACGATCATATGAAGCTGGTGAAGTATGGCATTTATTGGATACGAGAATGCATATGCCTATTACTAAAATCCCAATACGAAACTTTAATAGCTCCAAATTTGACAAGTACAATACACTTGTATTGGTTTCTGGTAAATATGTTTTCACAAAAAAACAGCAGGAAAAAATAAAGGCATGGGTAAGTAAAGGAAACACACTCATTACTATTGGCACTGCTTCCAAATGGGTCATTGACAAGAAATTGGTGAAAGAGAAATTAACTAAAAAGGTAAAAGATTCTTCAAAAATCGCATTCCGTAAACCTTATGTGGATGCAAAGGAGAATATTGGAAAAGAGAGTGTTGGAGGAGTAATTTTAAAGGTCGATTTGGATATTTCACATCCACTTGCTTTTGGATATCATGATACTTCCATTCCTGTTTATAAAAACAATACTGTGTGGTTGTCCCCAAGCAAAAACGAGTATGCTACTGTGGCGAAATACGCTCCCAATCCACATATTGATGGTTTTATCACTGAAAAAAATATGAATGAATTTCTGAAACCCTCTGCCTCCATTATTGTAAGTACTGTAGGAAGTGGAAGAGTAATTTTATTTGCTGATAACCCAAACTTTAGAGGCTCATGGTACGGCACTAATCGGTTGTTCCTAAACGCCCTCTTTTTAGGAGACAAAATAAGAGTCCCTAAATAATATACCCAGAAAATAATCAAATAAGCATGCTTATGCTATTTTTCAACAGGAGTTTCTCATTAATTGAGTTACACACTGGTAGCAGAGTGTTCCATGGCAAACACCATCATTCCCTTGCCAAAAAATGCTTCCATGCATGACTTTTGGACTTAAGATGAAATTTCGCATGCCTCTCACTAACCTCTGATTCACAATGATTTAAACCCCTATTTCTTCTTAAAATATCAAAAACACATATTCACTACCACTTATTACTTTTGGTGCCTTTCTGATTTTCATATGTTGTAAAATTGTCCCTTAATATTTAATTATAACATTTAAAATCATTTAGTTCATGAAAAAGTATTTCTATTTATTAGTAGTTTGTTGCGTATTTATTGCGTCGTGCCATAAAGACGATGATGATGCGTCAAAAAGGGGGGGCAAAGCAAATAACATCTTTTGTTTTTGATACAAGTAAAAATAAAAGTCTTGGCACGGTAAAAGTCACTTTCGATAAGGCAAAAAAAACCATAAGCGTAGAAGTTCCTTTTGGTACAAATGTGACCAAGTTAAATCCTATTATCAAAATTTCTAAAGGCGCTACAATAAACCCTAAAGGAGCACAAGATTTTACCAAACCAGTAACATACACAGTTACTGCAGCCAACAAAGCAATATCAAAATATGTGGTAACGGTACTCGTGGATAAAAACATTGGAAACAAGATTCTAAAATTTTCCTTTGAGAAATCTAAAAATACTGCATTGAACAATGATATTGTAGGCAAAATAGATGGAAAAAAAATACAATATCTCTAAATGTTCCCTCTGGTACGGTTGTAACCAAATTAGAGCCCACTATTGAAATTCCTGAAGGATCCACAATAAGTCCCTCAGGAGTGCAAAATTTTAACACAATGATAACTTATACAGTTACCGCAAAAGACAAAACAAGCTCTACTAAATATAATGTAACGGTACTGGTAAATAAAAGCTAACTAAAAGAGTTTTTACATAGCATAAAAATAATTCAACCAATATCATTGGATGAAACATTAACAGCATCCCTTTAACACATTTAAAGGGGTGCTTTTTTTGAAGTTTGAATGAACGATAATTTAACAGTCCATAAAACTCTCATATAACTTACCAGCTGAAGCAAAGGCAATGCCATTATCCAGAATAATACCCATTTTAATAATTTCCACTGCATAATAAAAGATTTAAGGTTATGTGTAATACTAATATTTAAGCCAATTTAGCTTTGTTAGCCTTGGTTCTAAAAGACAAGGCTTTCTTTACACTAGAGTTTTTAAACTTGTACAAACGTGCTACTGATGTTTCGTTAACTTCAGAAACTTCAACAGTCACTTCTACCGCATCAACCTTAGTGTCATTCTTAGCATCTTGCGCTTGTGCAGCTAGTCCGATAAAAAGAACAAAAATTAAAGTGATGATGGTTTTCATGATATTGGGTTTGTTACACTATTAGAACGCCCAATAGTGTATCTAGACCCGTTGTGAATCGCTGAAACCCCTTATTATTCGGTATCTGTCCGCTTATCTGTTAAAGTGCAAAAAATGCTCGGTGAACACACCAAACCCCTAAATCATGTGACCGATGTTATGTGTCATTTACCGATAGGTATAACAACTGAAATCTATAAAGTCATGCGATTATCTAGAAACAAATTGGAGATATGAGCTATATTTATATAGAATTAAGGTGTTATGGATACTTAAATGGAATGTTAGCCAAAAATATTTCTAATAAAGACTGTCTTAAAATCAAAATATAAGGAAAATGTCAAATCAAGAAAAACCTGTAAAGGTCAGAAACAGTATTATACTACATTTAGCCATATCTGCAGCTATAGTAATTGTTGTTGGATTAATTTATGGAATTTATCCAAGTAAAATTATGCCATTGGTATTTGATTTTAAGGTCGAGTCTCTAGAATTGAAAAATATGCTAAGAGCCATAATGGGGTTGTACCTTGGATTGGGAATATATTGGGTTATTGGAATCATTAAACCTGCTCATTGGCGAACTGCAACATTAACTAACGTAATTTTTATGGGAGGCTTGGCATTTGGAAGAACAATAAGCACTCTATTTGACGGTATTTCTGAACAATTTACAACTGCTTTAGTCCTAGAGATATTACTTATGATTTGGGGCATTCAAAACTTAAAAAAAGATAAGAGGAGTATCTCAATTAATTAAGGATATATTATAAGGACATCCTATTAAGCCAATTTAGCTTTGTTAGCCTTAGTTCTAAAAGACAAAGCTTTCTTTACACTAGAATTTTTAAACTTGTACAAACGTGCTACTGAAGTTTCGTTAGCTTCAGAAACTTCAACAATCACTTCTACCGCATCAACCTTAGTATCAATCTTAGCATCTTGCGCTTGTGCAGCTAGTCCGATAAAAAGAACAAAAATTAAAGTGATGATGGTTTTCATGATATTGGGTTTGTTACACTATTAGAACGCCCAATAGTGTATTTAGGCCCGTTGTGAATCGCTGAAACCCCTTATTACTCGGTATCTGCCCAGTTATCTGTTAAAGTGCAAAAAATGCTCGGTGAACATACCATACCCCTAAATCATGTGACCGATGTTCTGGGTTGTTTACCGATAGATGTAACAATAGAAATTCATCATATTATCTAAAAACACCAACTTTCATCAATATATATCTTTAATTCCCCTCCTTTCGCAATACTTCTAAAGGGGGGCTATTTAAAACAGAGCGGCTATTGCTCAATCCAATGAATAACACCAGTAATGTAATTGCTGGCATTACAATTAAAAAGGGCACCCAGGAAGGCACAAATGGGGTTTCAAAAACAAAACTGGCCAACAATTGGCTACTAACCAAGGACAATAAAACCCCTAAACCACTACCCAATAGTCCCAAATACAGGTATTCCAAGGCTGTAATTCTTAATATCTGTTTGCTTTTGGCACCTAAAGTGCGCAACAATACACTTTCTTTTATTCGTTGGTATTTACTGTTTCGCACAGAACCTATCAGCACAATAACACCTGTAAGGATACTAAAAAAGGCCATAAAATTGATTGCCCAAGAAATTTTGTCCAAAATCCCTTCAATAAGACTCATCAGCTGCCGTAAATCTAAAATGGAGACATTAGGGAATTTCCCAACCAGTTCTCGTTGAAGGTTAGCAGAAGTAGCCTCATCTGGCGCATGGGTAGTCAATACATGAAATTGTGGTGCATTTTCCAACACATTCGATGGGAATACAATGGAGAAATTTAATTGCAAGCGCCCCCAATCAACAGTTCGTATATTATCCACCACTGTTTCCATTAATACTCCTTGTACATTAAATATCATAGCATCTCCCACTTCCACCTGGGCATCTCTAGCCACATTATCGGATAACGAAATGGGTACAGGGCCGTCCGTTGTACTTTTAGAAAACCATTCTCCCCCAACAAGAGTCTCTGAAGCAATCAAGGAATCTCTATAAGTAACCCTAAATTCATGGTTCAAAATCCATTGATTAATGGTGGAAGTAGTATCTGCCCTAATGTCGTTCGCTAACCTTCCTTCAATACTATGCACACGCATGGTAACAATGGGAATGTTATCAAGTATAGGTAAGCCTTTTGGGGTTATACTATTTGCAACTGCCTCTTTTTGATTGGTCTGTACATCAAACAAAATAATATTCGGTGTATTAGCGCTACTTTCCAAGGTGGCCTTTGCTAATAAAAAGTCTTTGGTGAAATATAACGTACTAATTAAAAAAGCCCCCACACCTATAGTAAGAATCAATACCATGGTCTGGTTGTTGGGTCGAAAGAGATTCAACAAGCTTTGGCGTGCCGTAAAACTCCAAGAAATAGGGAAGTATTTTTTAATGGCCTTCATAAACAAACTTGCAAACCCTGCCAATACCGAAAAGGTAATCAGAATACCAACTACAAAAGACAGCGCATATTTCCAATTTTCTAAAAGCCATAATGAAAATAGAAAAGTGAATAATACAATAATTCCCAAAACCACTAATCCTGCCTTTTTTGATTTTGAAGAACGTTGCTCTTGTATTCTAAGCACTTGTAAGGGCGAGACGTACCATGTGCCTAGTAAGGGAGTTAGGGCAAATAACACGGACATGAACACACCCAACAGCAATCCCATAAAAATTGATTGAAAAGAGGTTGAAATGGCCACTTGAAAAGGTAAAAAGCCTTGTAATATCACTGGAAATGATTGCTGGAGCAACAAACCCAATGCTGTTCCTATAACCCCTCCCAATAAACCCATTCCTGCAATCTGTATCAGATAAATCAGAAAGGTCTGTTTTCTGGTAGCACCAATACATTTAAGCACTGCTACGGCACGTAATTTTTCTTTAATATATATGTGAACGGAACTGGCTATGCCAACACACCCCAACAAAAGGGCTATAAAGGCTACGAGATTTAAAAACTTACCCACATTTTCATATCGGCGACCCAATCGTTGGCTGGTATCAATGTGAGTATCCATATCTGCATGTTCAGCGTCCAATATAGGATCAACAGTATCATTCAGCTCCACTAAATCTTGTCCTACATCGGCTATAAAATAATAGTTGTACTCCACCCTACTCCCTATTTGCAATAATCCCGTTGCCTCAATAAAGCTGTAAGGAATAATTACCGGAGGAGCTACCGAAGCAGAAATACCACCACTACCTGGAACAGAGAGCAATTCACCAGTGATTGGAAAAATGATGCTTCCAATTTTAACACTATCTCCCACCTTTACACCATATTGCAACATGGTAGTAGCATCAACCAATGCCCCCCCTTCTTTTTGATATGTCTTAGCTGCGGCCCTTGGTTTGGTTTCAATAGTGCCATAAAAAGGAAAGCCTCCTTCTATTCCCCTAACTTCAACTAATTTGGTAGCTCCATTTTTTTTAAAAGCCACCATGGATGCAAAATTTATTTCCCGACCATTCGCCCCGCCAAGAGAATCCATAATAGCCTGTGTTTTTTCACTAGGAAGCTGCTCCATATCAATAGTAAAGTCGGCACCCATAAGGGCTTTGGACTGTAGCCCTATATTTTCTTGTAAATTTTGGCTAAAGGATTGTATAGAAACTACCGCAGCTATACCTAAAATGATGGATGCCATAAAAAGCAACAACCTTTTACCACTCGCCTTACCGTCTCGCCATGCCATTTTAAAAAGCCAAGAAGTACCTGCTTTTGATGTTGAAGTAATGTTCATGTTCACGCTTGTACAGTACTTTGATTCGCTATTATTTTTCCTCCCTTTAGCCTAAGGATGTGTTTACTTTTCTTTGCCAAATCCAAATCATGGGTAACAATGACCAGTGTTGTACCCATTTCTTTGTTCAAATCAAAAAGCAATTGCACTACCTTTTCACCTGTTTCCTCATCAAGATTACCTGTGGGTTCATCAGCAAATAAGATAGACGGACTATTAGAAAAAGCTCTTGCCAAAGCCACTCGTTGTTGTTCTCCCCCAGAAAGTTGGGAAGGGTAATGGTCCATGCGATTTGCAAGACCTACTTTATCTAACAAATCTATGCTTATTTTATTGGCATTTTTATCTCCTTGTAGTTCCAAGGGGACACATACATTCTCCAAAGCCGTAAGTGTAGGAAGCAGTTGAAAATCCTGAAAAATAAATCCCACATTTTTATTTCGTAATAGGGCACGTTCGTCTTCATTCATATCACTAAGGGACATTCCACATAATTCTATAGTGCCAGAATTTGCGTCATCTAAACCTGCACACAATCCAAGTAGTGTTGTTTTTCCACTTCCCGATGGACCTACAATAGAAAAGGTGTCCCCTTCTTCCAACTCAAAGGAAATAGCATCCAATACTGTTAATTTTTTTGAACCGCTCGTATATGTTTTCCCTAGGTTACGGACGTTTAATATCTTTGGCATAAAATCATTTTGGTTTAACAAGCAAAATAAGAAAATGATTTCATTATTAAGACATGAAAACTATGTGCAAAATCTTAAAGTTTAGTTATTTTTTTATATGCCTGCTCTTAATTTCTTGTGGAGATAAGACAAAAAAAGAAACTGAAAATCCGGCGGAAGAAGAAATATCTTTACAAAACACGGCTGTAACAACATCGGACAATGATATCATCTTATTCTTTGGCGACAGCCTTTCTGCAGGTTATGGTCTTGACAATGAGGAAGATGCTTTTCCTTATCTCATACAGCAAAAACTGGATTCATTACAATTAAACTATACTGTTGTTAATTCTGGATTAAGTGGAGAAACCACTTCTGGCGGAAAAAATCGTTTGGATTGGGTGTTGACCCAACAAGTGGATGTTTTTGTGTTAGAGCTGGGAGCCAATGATGGTTTAAGAGGTATTCCTTTGTCTGAAACACGAAACAACCTCCAGGTCATCATTGATGCGGTAATACAAAAAAATGCTGAGACTAAAATTATTTTGGCAGGAATGCAAATTCCACCTAATATGGGTCAAGATTATACTACCGAATTTAGAAACATATTTCCTGAACTTGCTGAAAAGAATAAAGTTGCCTTAATTCCTTTTTTATTGGACAAGGTAGGAGGCATTCCAGAATTGAACCAAGGAGATGGGATACACCCAACTATTGAAGGCCATAAAATTGTGGCTCAAAATGTTTGGAACGTATTACAGCATGTTATTATGGAGAAGGATACTTTATAATAAAGATTAAGCCAATTTAGTTTTGTTTGCCTTAGTCGTAAAAGACAAGGCTTTCTTTACACTAGAATTTTTGAACTTGTACAAACGTGCTACTGAAGTTTCGTTAGCTTCAGAAACTTCAACAGTTACTGTTACCGCATCAACCTTAGTTTCGTTCTTAGCATCTTGTGCCTGTGCAGCTACTCCGATAAAAAGAACAAAAATTAAAGTTATAATGGCTTTCATAATATTGGGTTTGTTACATTATTAGAACGCGAAATAGTATATCTAGACCCGTTGTGAATCGCTGAAAACCCTTATTACTCGGTATCTGTCAAAGTATCGGTTAAAGTGTGAAAATTGCTCGGTGAACACAGCAAAACCCTAAATCATGTGACCGATGTTCTGTGTTGTTTACCGATAGATGAAGCAGCTTAAGGCAACGCTATTAAAAAAATCTGGATATTGATATCTTTAGTAGATGACAAGTGAGAAAACATCAAATTCTAAGTTTTGATGATGAACATGAAAAAAATATGTAAAGAAGAACTTAAAGTGGTTTAAGGCATATTGGATTAAACAAAAGAGATTTAAAAAATAGATTTAATCCGCTTTGATACATTAAGACCTAATAATAACGTCTATGCTTTTGAACAGGTTTCGAATAAATTGACAACCTTGCTGCCCATAATACTCTTAAATAGCTTACAATCTGAAGTAAAGGTAGCGCCATAATCCAAAATAATACCCATTTTAATAATTTCCACTGCATGATAAAAAATTTAAGATTTGGAGTAACATATATTTTTAAGCCAATTTAGCTTTGTTAGCATTAGTTCTAAAAGACAATGCTTTCTTAATTCTAGAATTTTTAAACTTGTATAAACGAGCTACAGAATTTTCTTTTGTTTCAGAAACCTTTTCAGTCATTTCAACTGTATTAACCTTAGCATCATTTTTAGCATCTTGTGCCTGAGCAGTCAATCCGATAAAAAGAACAAAAATTATAGTTAAAAAAGTTTTCATGAGGTGTTGTTTTGTTTATATAAATTTAACGCCACATGGGGCTTGCCTCCTTTTCAAATCGCTGAAACCCCCTTATTTTTAGACATCTGACAGATTATCAGTTAAAATGCAGAAATTGCTCGATGAACGATTTCAAACCCTGAAACCGCTTAACGAACCAATTTGTTTTTAATCGGTAGAAAAGGACTATACTTTTAGAAGAAATTTAGGATTCGGACAGTTATCAGCAAAGTATTCCATATCATTTGCGGTACAAACGCCAGGGTAGTTCCCTTTATGTGCACCAATATCATTAATAAGTTGAAAATGGAGATGGGGAGCATAGTTTACATTTATCTCGGGAGTGCCCATACTTCCAATTACCTCTCCTGCAGAAAATTCTTGATTTATATATAGACCATTTAATGACTCCAAGGATAAATGTCCGTAAAGAGTGTAAAACTGAATATTAGTTACATTATGGGAAAGTATTATGGTGGGTCCATAATCTCCTTTGGTATCATTATTCATAAAGCTATGTACTTTACCAGAAATGGGCGTCAATATTTTTGTTCCAGCCACTGCCCAAAAATCTACCCCAAGATGAATGTTTCGCAATGCTGCCCCTTCTTTATTAAAATGGGAGTTAGTTGCATATAATCCTCGCTGTTCTAAATAACCTCCATAAGCAACACTCGCATCTTTCTTTATTAAAACAGTATCTATATAGGATTGACAAATATCTGCATCCGCCATATTCAATTCCGTTAGGGCAGTGTTCATAGTGGATAAATCCAACAAAGTATATTTGGTCAAAGGAATGATAGTATCCAAAATTGAAATAGGTACTGTAGTAATATTGTGTAGGGTTTCTTCAAAAAAAGTCATGCAAAATAGATAGAAAATAAAATTACACTTTATTTGAAAAAAATAAGGGTTTTCTCTAACTTCATTCTCCAGTCAATTACATTAACATCCTTTTAACAATTACCTATGTAAGCATTTGCGATTTTTAAGAACTAAACATAAAATCTTTGCGGAATGAAGCTATTCAAAGTTGCTATTTTTATTCTTACTGTTTTTACATCAATAAATTGTACTTCTAAAAACAAAAAAGAAAAAGAAATTGTACATGAAGTTGAAAGTGCAGCTATTGTTGACTTACAAAAATACGAGACAGCCTATTTTGCTAGTGGCTGTTTTTGGTGTGTTGAAGCTATTTTTGAGAGTGTCTCAGGGGTTAAGGAGGTTATTTCTGGATATTCTGGTGGCACGGAGAAGAATCCAACCTACGAGCAAGTAGGCAGGGGGCTTAGCACTCATGCAGAATCAGTTGAAGTATACTATAACCCAAAAGTAATTTCTTTTAAAACTTTGGTTGACGTTTTCTATGGCTCCCATAATCCAACTACAGTAAATGGGCAGGGACCAGATAGAGGTCCACAGTACCGTTCTATTGCTTTTTATAAAAACGATACCGAAAAGAAAATCATAGAGGACAAAATCTCTCAATTAAAAATGGATAAAACATATGGCAGCCCAATAGCCACACAAGTAGTGCCCTTTACTAAATTTTATGATGCGGAGGATTATCATCAAGATTATGAAAAAAGACATCCTAACAATCCATACATTATTAATGTTTCTATTCCTAGGCTTCAAAAATTTCAGAAAAAATTTCCTATGCTATTGAAAAAGGAAGCCCATTGACTTTTCAGTTTTAAGCAATGGTGTTAAAAAGCGACTTTATAATAAGTCGCTTTTTTAGTATTCGGATTTTAGATATAGGGTACGTCAAGTAAACATAGTATTGAATATGTTACGCAGACCTTTCTACCATGCTAGCATAGATGCGAAAATGATACAGGATGCCCTAGATTATTATAGTTGATACTGCTAAGGGGAAGTGACAAATTAATGTAAAGCTGATGGCCAATAAGAAGGGGTCATATGAAAATGGCTAGGAGCCAAATTTGTCGGTATAGGAAGAAAACAACTTGGAATTAAGGTTACATACTATTTCCTCAACACCAAGTTGCTGTATTTGGAGTTAATGACTATGGCTTTATTACTGTTTTTATTGACATGAAATCCTTTATGAATAGTATTGTTATCGTTTTTTGTTTTATTCAATTTTAAAGTAGCGGGAGCCGTAATATCCGAACCTGATTCTGTAACCACAATTACATAAGGAGTTGATGGCAAAGTAAATTCTATCTCTCCATGCTCAACAGAAATATTTATCTTTTTAAAATTATTTGAAACATTATTTATGACCAAAGAACCCATCTTGTTCTTAATTTCTGCGGTATGTAACAATTCACCAATGGTTACATTAGAGGATGTAGCATTCATCTTTAATTTATTCACCACCTTCAAGCTAATGTTTTCCGAATAATTTGCTTTTAATTGACCATGGTTCCATTTTTGGATACTCACAGGAGAATATGATGCTTTGATGATACTATTATCACCATCTACCGTGGCACCATACAACCTTGCATAAGACAAGGTTGCATTAATGTTTTTAGTGTTTTCTGCTAATTTTACTTCGCCATGCCTCACATTCATTTTTAGCTTAACAGATTTTGGCATTTTTATCTTAATGGTCTTTTTAATTTTATAATTTTTTTTCTTTCCATCTGAGGATAAATAAAAGATATTGGACTCATCATCACTATCACTAGAAGATAGAACCAATCTTCTTAGCTCACTTTGAGTCTCTCTCATCGCTTCTCGTTGTTCTGCTCTTTCTGCTTGTAACGCTACACGTTGTTGTTGCATTTCCTCCCTGCGTTGATCCATTTCCTCCCTACGTTCATCCATTTCCTCTCTTCGCTCGTCCATTTCCTTCCTATGAACTTCTCTATTTACTTCTCGCACAGCTCTTACTTCTTCTCTACGCAATTCCATTTCGTCCCTCTTGACAGACATTTTCTTGCTCCATTCTTCCATCTTCTTTACATAATCCTTATCAAAACTCTTATCAAACTCCTTTTTCCATTTCTTCAAATATTTATCACCATCTTTTTTGAAGGCCTTATAATCAAAGTCGGCAAATTCCATTGGAGGCATTATAGGCATTGGAGCCAACTCCGCCAACGCAACTAATTCCGTTAACTCAATCATTTCCGTTAACTCAACCACTTCAGGGAATTCAGACAATTGTGGAATATTCATTAAAATATGCTCAACATTTGGGATTTCTATATCAAAATCTCTCATATCATCAAATGACTCAGATAAAAGCCAAGTATTTTCTCTGCCAGTACTCACTTCAATATTTGTACTGTTTCCCATAATTTTCACAGGGTGGTTTTTAAAATACGCTTCGGCCTCTTCTTGCGTAGCCCCTTCCAATACAATGGTTGCTTCCACTACAACTTCATTCTTATCCCAAGTTTCAAATTCAATATCTGTATGCGTTGTTTTAATATTAATAACAGCATCAACATTGACATTAAATGTCTCTTTAAATGTTTTGCTTTCTTTTTGCCCATAAGCACCTATGCCTATAAAACATAAGAAAATGGGAATTGATTTAAATAATATTTGTCGTATTCTGCTCATTTTTAGATGATTTTAATTCATTTAACTTACTTTTTAATTTCTGCAGTAATTCTAATCTCAGCTGTAAATTCTTAATAAGGGCTGATATGGTTTGATCATTAGGACCAATTTCATTCAACTCAGTATTCAATTTTATATATTCTTCATTAAGTTCTCCCAATTGATCCATAAAACTGTTCACTATGGCATTATTCTCTTCCGAGACTTCTAATTGTGAAAGTTCCATATTGATATTGACCACATAATAGTTTTCCACCTTTTTTAAATCTGGCGATAAATCGCCTAGTGAAATTGTATTTTCTTCTACATTTCCTTTGTCGACAATGGTTGTTACAATTGGACTATTATTATTTTTATCCAACAAGAATGTCCCAAGACTTACCAACACCAAAACAGAAGCAGCAATCTTTAACCAAAAGAAGGATTTTATCTTCGTTTTTGGAATCTCTTTGTCCAAAAACCTTGTAAAACGAGCTTCATGTCCACTTTTTAAATGGAATTCCTCTTTTTTATTGTCCTTAAACATTTCTCTAAGATCCTGTGCCATAACTTTTCTTTATTAAAGCTTCTTTCAAAAAACCTTTTCCTCTTAACAACCTTGTGCGACAGGTGGTCTCAGGGATATTCAAAATTTGGGAAATCTCACTATGATCATACCCCTCTACCAAATACAGTTGCACTACATATTTATACTTTTCAGGCAGGTTTTCCATTTCTAACTTTACCTCATCCACTGCAATCTTATCTTCCACCATCCAATCGTCATCCTCAGCTATTTGCATATAAGCCTCGTCTAATTCAACCATATTTTCTTTCTTGGCCTTTATAAAATCTAAACTTTTATGAACCACAATTTTTTTTAACCAAGCCCCAAACGTGACATCACCTTTATATTGATGTATTTTTTGAAATGCTTTCACAAACGATTCTTGCAATACATCTTCTGCATCGTCAGCATTTTTTAAAAAGCGCATTGCAACACAATACATGCCATTGCAGTACTGCCTATAAAGCTTTAATTGAGCTTTACGGTCATTTGCCTTACACTGCTCTATTAATTCTATTTGAAACATGTCAAAGTTTCAGTCTTTTGGTTAAAGTTGTTTGTTATACTAAGGACGATAAAAAAATTGCAATGTTTCAAAAAGTTACGCCCAGTATTAATATTAAGAAATCCGATAAAAATATATTCAGTATTAAAAATAGGTTTTGTAATTTAGAAGTGCTTAAATTACAAAAACATATAGTCATGAAATCAAAAAGAAGAGTACTCACAATTGTTTCCATATTGGCAATACTGATATTGTTAATCGTTTATATAGGCATGCCTTATATGCAGGAGCAAACCAAAAAACATAGTCCTGAAACAACCGCTGTATATAACAAAAATGGAATGGATTTGTCCATAACGTATTCTAGTCCATCTAAAAAAGATCGTGTGATTTTTGGAGATTTGGTTCCTTACGATGCTGTTTGGAGAACGGGTGCTAATGAACCTACTACTTTTACCACCACAACTGATATAAAGATAATAGACAAAGAGTTACCGGCAGGTACGTATGCCTTATGGACAACTCCAAAAAAAGATAGTTGGGACATTATGTTAAATTCTGAGATACCAGGTTGGGGAGTTACCATCATGAGTGGTGGAAAAAAAACAACTAGAAACCCAAAAACCAATGTTGTACAAGTTGAAGTACCCGTTGAAACCTTGCAACAAACCATTGAGCAGTTGACTATCCGTTTTGATGAGCATGACCAATTGTACCTCACCCTTTCATGGGACAAAACCAAAGTAAGTATTCCCATTAACAACTGATCTTGATTGATAAAAAAAACACCAGTAAAACTAGTATTTCCAAAGTACGCTCATTTAGAAAAAAAACACTTGCTATAGATAGTTATATCGAAGGAATTTTAAAAAATGATAAAGCGACACTTGGGAAAGCTATTACTTTAATTGAAAGTTCAATTAATGAACATATTGAAAAGGCAAAAACTGTTATAGAGAAATGTCTTTCCAAGGAAAACAATAGTATACGTATTGGAATTACAGGAGTACCAGGAGTTGGCAAAAGTACTTTTATTGAGGCACTTGGAAAAAATTTGACGGCTACAGGTAAAAAGGTAGCTGTCCTTGCTGTCGACCCCACAAGTTCTGTAAGTAAAGGCAGTATTTTGGGAGACAAAACCAGAATGCAAGAATTGGCAAAAGACCCTAACGCATTTATACGCCCTTCCCCTTCTGGAGAGACATTGGGTGGCGTGGGTAGAAAAACCCGAGAAACCATTATTCTATGTGAAGCAGCAGGCTATGATATTATTCTTATTGAAACTGTTGGCGTCGGGCAAAGTGAAACTTTAGTTCATAGCATGGTCGATTTTTTTTTAGTTTTGAAATTGGCAGGAGCTGGTGGTGAGCTACAAGGAATAAAGAGGGGCATTATAGAGATGGCTGATGCCTTGGTCATTAACAAAGCGGATGAAGACAATATAAAACAATCAAAACTGGCACAAATAGAGTTTCAAAGGGCTTTACATTTATATCCTCCCAAAATAAATGGTTGGACACCCAAAGTATTATTGACATCTGCAATACATAAAATGGGTATCAATGAAGTATGGAAAATGATTAAACAATATCTTACACAAACTAAGCAAAACGGTTTTTTTGCTGAGAATAGAAAAAAACAAAATGAATATTGGGTCCTACAAACCATTGATAACCAATTGAAGCAGGAGTTTTATCAAAATAAGTCAGTCAAAAAAATGATAGCAAATGTGTTGCAAGAAGTACATGAAAACAAAATTTCTCCCTTTAACGCAGCTGAAAAGCTTTTGTTACTTTCAAAAAAAGAACTTAAATAAAAAAGCTAAATTTGCGCCATATTAAACTTTCTAAATGAACCTTGTTACCAATTCTCTTCTTTCCATTATCATCCCTCTTTATAATGAAGAGGACAACGTTACCTTGCTTACAGAAAAAATTCATGAAAACCTTGTTGGGTATACCTATCAAATAATCTATATCGACGATTTTTCTACGGACAACACAAGAAATGTTGTTAAAAAAATGAAGGATGATAAGGTGCATCTTATTGAATTAAAGAAAAATTATGGTCAAAGTATGGCACTTGCGGCTGGAATAGACTATGCCGAAGGAGAATACATCATTACAATGGATGGGGATTTGCAAAATGACCCAAGTGATATTCCTCAAATGTTGGAATATGCCATTACTGGAGAGTATGATGTGATTACGGGTATTAGACAAAAAAGAAAGGATTCTTTGGTGAAAAAAATACCTTCCAAAATTGCGAATTTTTTGGTTAAAAGAGTTTCCAATCTAGATATTCAAGATAATGGATGTGCGTTAAAAGTGTTTTCCAAAGACATTGTCAAAGAATTGAATCTATATGGTGAAATGCACCGCTTTATTACCTTATTGGCACATTTTGAAGGCGCCAAAATAAAACAGGTTCCTGTAAAACATCATGCTAGACATGCTGGGGTTTCCAAGTATGGCTTAGAACGTGTTTTTAAAGTTGTTGCAGATATGATGCTATTACTTTTCATCCGTAAATATTTTCAGAGACCTATTCACCTTTTTGGGATTTTAGGAGTTCTACTGATTATATTAGGCATCCTTATCAATGCATATTTATTAATTATTAAGTTTGGTTTTGGTCAAGATATCGGAACCCGACCATTATTAATATTTGGAGTCATGTTCATTCTTGCTGGTGTACAATTATTTACTATTGGAATTGTGATGGAATTACTCATAAGAACCTATTACGAATCCCAAAACAAAAGGCCCTACCGAATTAAAAACATTTCTATAGGTGGCAAAAAAGAATAAAAAGCTATTGACAGCACTAAAAGTTGTAATTAGTGCACTACTCATCTATTTTATATTCACCAAAATAAATCTAGAAGATGTCTTAAGTACCATAAAAAAGACACATCTTTTATACTTTTTTTTAGCGTTGTTTTTCTTTGTTGTCTCTAAAATAATCGCAGCAACTAGACTAAACCTATACTTTCACCTATTAAACGTATTACTATCCCATATAAGCAACTTGCAACTATACTTATTGGGCATGTTTTATAATTTATTTCTACCTGGAGGCATTGGAGGTGACGCTTATAAAGGATATGTAATTCAAAAAAAGTACGAAGTCGGCACAAAAAAAGTAGTTTCAGTTTTGGTTTTAGACAGGCTAAGTGGCTTACTGTTATTGTTCATTTTTGCCTGCCTACTGACAGTTAAAATTGAACATGTTTTTTTTATACAATTTAAAATTCTAATACTAATTGTGCTTGTATTAAGCGTTTTCATTTTCTGGTTTTTAAACAAGAAGTTTTTCAACTATACGTTGCCCCTCTTTTGGAAATCTTTTGGGTATTCCGCTTTGGTGCAACTAGCACAGCTCATTAGTATATTCTTTATACTAAAAGCTTTGAATATTGAGGAAAACACAATTACCTATCTCTTTATCTTTCTTATTTCCTCCATTGTGTCTGTCTTGCCATTAACTATAGGCGGAATTGGAAGTAGGGAAATCACTTTTCTTTATGGTGCTTTATGGTTAGGCTTGGACGAAAGCACATCTATAAGCATAAGTATGCTATTCTTTATTATTACTGCTATAGTATCTTTATTCGGAATCTTTTATCACTTTAAAAAGCCAGAATTAGTTACTGTAGTAAATCAATAAAGGTGAATTAAATACATTTTGTTCAGTATCCCTTTTCTTTTTGCTGCATCCAAAAACCTTCCTTGTAAGCGGGTAATCCTAAACTGATCCACTACAAATTGTTCATCCCACTTAAAACCGGCATTTTGAAATTTCTCCAACTCGTTATCATCAGCATATACCCAAACATCTTTCTTGTTCTTTAATTCTTCTAAAGAACTAATGATTACAGGTTTCTGATTATAAAAATCCAGCGCCCAGGTATATCTATTTGATATCTTATAAATTGCATCAACGGGAATTTGTTTTTCTGCTACAATTTTTGCCATGGCAGACCCCCCTTGATAATGCAGCAAGGAAGGGTAAAAATGAAGATTAAGTACCAAATTCAACAACAAGGAACTAGCAACAGATAAAGTTATAATTCTTAAATGATAGGCTTCGTGTTTTAAACTATAGTGCACTGCCACACAAAAGAACATAAACAACAGCCCAAATATAAAGGGGTTTTGCAATTTAAAGACATAAAAGCAAATCAATAAAGAGGCAATAAAAATCAAACAAAGAATAAAATATTGTACTGCCAACAACCTTTTTGTAGCGACTTTTTTATCGAATTGAAATAGACTGTATAAATAAGAAGCGGTTAAAATAGAAAATAACGGAATAGTTATATTGAGATAGTGTGGCAACTTAAATTGCGCAAAACTTATTATGATAAAAATTAGGGTTATACCCCCTAAAGTCAAAAATTCATATTTGGGATTATACTTAAATTTTAGCTTAATAAAGGTTTTTATCCTACATCCGTATGCAACTAGTGCTAGTACCGTCCATGGTAGAAAAACCCAAAGAAAAGTATGGAAGAAGAAGAAATAATCACTGCTGTTTTTCCCCATTCCTTGACCACTTAAACGCTCAAAACTTTGCTCCCAGAAGATAAAGAAAATGCCACTTCGGTTGCTTTTTCCTCGAATAATTTTTTCGGGATGCATATCAAACTGAAGGTAGTAAGCATATAACATAGGAGCAATGCTAATGGCAAAAACGAGTAGAGCAACCAAAACTTTCCAGCTTAGGAAGGCTTTCCATTTGCGTGTGTATACTAAATGACACAGCAAGGGAAAACCAATAACCAAAAGAGCTATCTGTCCTTTTGTTGAAAACGCCATTCCTGCTCCAAAGGCGCCTAAAATAATATTCAATAAAGACCTTTTTTCAATATAAGCTGTCAATTGCCAGATGGCAAAAATTGTAAAGCCTGTAAGCACAGCATCTGTTCTTACATCTATATTAGACAAAACAATCGTTTGAGCAGTAAGGAAGACCAATGCAGCCAATTTACCAATGTTTTCATGGTACAATAATTTGCCCAATCCATAACAGCTATAGGCTCCTAAAAAAGAAGCTAAAATTCCTGGAATGCGATATGACCAATCATGTAATCCAAATATTTTAAAGGACAAAGCAGCCAACCAATAATGTAAATGTGGCTTATCTAAATACTCTTCTGGCCCCTTAAATAGATTAAAAAAATCGTTTTCTTGATACATGCGCATAGCCATTGTGGCAAACTGCGCAGAATCATTTTCAAAAAGCGTTACAAACATTCCTGCAACGTACACTAAGGCAATAAGGGTCAACAAAAACCAATATCTAGAATTAGAAATCATAAATGATATTTCTGGATTGCAAATATATACAACTTGACAAATAACCAACTCATTAACAATCCTATTAATAAACCAGTCACTACATCCAAAGGAAAATGCACCCCAATATATATTCTACTATATGCAACTATAAATGCCCAAATGACAAGTATAATCCCTATATATTTCACTTGTTTTCCTAGTAAAAAAGCAAAGAAAAAAGCAATAGCAGCGCTATTAGCCGCATGTGCTGAAAAATAGCCATACTTTCCTCCACAAGATGATTTCACCAACCGCATTAAGTCAGTTATCTCAGGATTATAACAGGGTCGTAATCGCTGTACACCATATTTAAAAAAATTGGACAATTGGTCTGTTACCGTAATAAGTAATGCGATGGTCACCAATAATAAGAGGGTCTTTTTAAAACCCAATTTTTTATAGGATAACAAAAGCAACCCAAGATATATGGGAATTGAGCTGAACTTATTGGTTACAAACATCCAAAAGCCGTCCCAAGTAGGGTTTCCCAATTTATTGAGCCACAAGAACAGTTCTTTATCGTATTGCACCAACTCTTCCCACATACAGCTAGTCTTTGTATCGGGCTACTTCTCTGTCATAAAAGGCAGTAGCTTCCTCAATTAATTTTTCGGTTTCAGCAGTGAGTTCATCTTCATCATCATGAGAAAAATCTTCTAACCATTCCACCTCATCATCTTCTAAATTGATAATGAATCTTGGATATTCCGTATGTACAATAAATATTGCATTTGGGAAATCCGTATTGTCACCCAATATAAATTTTGGAAGCTCCATATTGACCTTACTTTTATTTGTTAATTAATTTTTTTGTCAGATAATTAAATCGAATATACAACATAATGGCAGATGCCGTCAGCCCCACTAAAAGTCCTATCCATATTCCTGTGCTTTCGTAAGAAGTATATAATCCAAGATAAAAACTTATAGGAAATCCAATCAACCAATAGGCAATAAATGTAATTACTGTTGGTATTTTCACATCTTGCAAACCTCTAAGCGCACCCAAAACCACTACTTGAATTCCGTCTGATATTTGAAAAAATGCTGCCACTAAAAGCAGCTTTGCAGCTAAATATATTACCTCAGTATTATCCATGGCATTTGCCACATCATCTACATCCAAATATATAGTTGGAAGCCAATGTCTTCCAATTAAATATAGAATTGCAAATACGATTTCTAAAATAAGCGTTAAGAAAAAAATGGAGAACGCAATTCGCCTTAAATCAGTGAAATTTTTCAATCCTTTTTGATTACCTACCCTAATCATTGCAGCCACACCAAGGCCCATACCCACCATAAATGTCATGCTACTAAGGTTCAATGCAATTTGATTGGCAGCTTGTGAATTCGTCCCTAAAACACCGCTCAACCAAATGGCTGCCGTAAAAATACCAAACTCAAATAACATTTGTAAGGCAGATGGAAAGCCAAGAGCGATGATTTTTTTCATTACACTTTTTTCAATTTTCCTGAAATTAAAGCCCGTTACATAATCGTGAAACTTTTGCTTCTTTTTAAGCAACAACCATATAAAAGCAACCATAATAACACGAGAAACCAAGGTGCCAATCGCCGCACCTATGATACCCAATTGTGGAAAACCAAAAGCTCCAAAAATTAATAAATAATTGAGAACAATATTTACCACATTGGCTATAATGGTAGCATACATGGGATACTTGGTCTGTGAAAGACCATCTAAAAACTGCTTAAACCCTTGAAATATCACCAAAGGAACCAAAGAGAAAGCAACTAAGTTCAAGTATGGTATTGCCAGCGCTACTACCTCTGGAGGTTGCTCCATTAAATACATTAATGGTTTAGACAACATAATAAGACCAAAAAGAGATAGCCCTAAAACGGTACAAAGCACCAATCCATGCTTTAAGGCTCTTTTTGCATTGGTTTTTTCACCTGCAGCATCTGCTTCTGCAACCAAAGGGGTAATTGCTGTTGAAAAACCTATGCCTATGGACATTGCAATGAACACAAAGCTATTTCCCAAAGATACCGCTGCTAGCTCAGCCGTACCTAACTGACCTACCATTATATTATCTGCAAAGGCCACAAATGTATGACCTAGCAATCCCAGTATTACAGGAAAAGAAAGCTGTAGGTTATATCTAAATTCTTTGGTGTATTGTTTCAATGAGTTATGTTATGAGTTAATGTACTAGTTTCCTTTTTGAACTTATTTCTTGAACTTGAACTTGTTTCTTTTACTTCTGCCTTCTAAACCAAACTACTCACAACTTCTTTGCTTCTTCCCAAAAAACATCCATTTCTTCCAAAGTCATTTCTTTTAAAGAGGTATCCATTTCCTTGGACTTTTCTTCTAGATATTGAAAACGTTTTATAAATTTTTTATTGGTACGTTCTAAGGCATTTTCTGGACTGATATTTAAAAATCGAGCATAATTGACCATAGAGAACAACACATCACCAAACTCAGCCTCCATTTTATCTTTATTCCCTTGCGCTATCTCTTCCTTAAACTCTGCCAGTTCCTCCTCAACCTTCTCCCATACTTGTTCTGGTTTTTCCCAATCAAAACCAACTCCCGCTACTTTTTCTTGAATTCGACTAGCCTTAACCAAGGCAGGTAAGCTAGTTGGCACACCTTCCAATACACTTTTTTTTCCTTCCTTTAGCTTTATATTTTCCCAATTTTGTTTTACTTCTTCTTCAGTTGTCACCTTTACGTCTCCATAAATATGTGGATGACGATTTATCAATTTATCGCATATTTCATTGGCAACATCAGCAATATCAAAATCATTGGTTTCAGCCCCTATTTTAGCATAGAAAACAATGTGCAAAAGTAAGTCTCCCAATTCTTTCTTTACCTCATCCAAATCATTGTCCAAAATAGCATCACCCAATTCATAGGTTTCTTCAATAGTAAGATGTCGCAACGTTTGCATGGTTTGCTTCTTATCCCATGGACATTGGGCCCTTAACTCATCCATAATGGTAAGTAAACGATCAAAAGCTTGTAACTGGGTTTGTCTTGAATTCATCCAAAAATAATTTATGTAAAAATACAACTATGGATGTTTTGTAAAGCTTCTTTTTTTAAGGGATTTTAGAGAAGTAACATTCGGCCCAATTCTTATGAGAAAATTTAACTCTTTTTTGGTTTTACTTTGTCTTTCTAGATTATGCAATCAAAAAATCACATCCCAACTAAGGCCAGCGTCTTTTTAATTGCCTCCATATTTACTTTAAGTGCTTCATCATTGTCCATATCGTTCAACACTTGGTTAAAAGGCTCTGTTCGCACTGGACCATCATACCCAATATCTATCAATGCCTGTAGAAATTCTTTTAAATCAATAACACCTGTTGCTAATGGCAATTCTCTTTTCCCATCTACCAAAGCGACGCGTTCAAACCCCGATGGAGCATCATTTAAATCAACCGTAATAATATCATTAGAATCTAAGGTTCTAATATCAGCTGCTGTATCATTTGCAGTATGCCAATGATAACTATCCAATACAAAACCAACGTTGTTTTTCCCTATTTCAGCAATGAGCTCCTTACCTTCTTTCATAGAACCTATAAAAGGATAACGCCCCCCAGCCATCATCGTACGCATTCCCAAATATTCTAACCCAAGCCTTATACCTGAATCTTTCATTACTTGTGCACACTCTCCCAATCTGTATGCATGCTGCCTCATGTTTTCATTGTAGGTTAGATTGTCATGCGTAGAAATAATCCATGTATTCATGCGACTTGCACCAACTTTCTCTAGGGCTTCACATTGTTTTCTGAGTCCTTTAAAATCTTCATTGAATCTAGATTTACTCTGCCTATACTCCACAGGTATATTTGTTGAACCCCAACCAATATTGTTCTCCTTCATTTTAGCATTCAACTCATCTATCTGGTTGTTGGAATACCTGATCAACTCTCTTGGCGCTGACACTATGGATTCATAGCCATATTTTATAGCATAATCCAAGGATTCTTGCAGGTTTGCTTTTACTCCAATAATTCCAGGGTTAAGGCATATTCTAAACTTGCGTTCAACAGTAGCAGAAACTTTTCCTGCCGAAAAAAGCTTCATAGGGAGTATTGTTGTGGCAGAAGCAGCAACTGTATTTTGAATAAATTTTCGTCTTTCCATAAAAATTAGGATATATAGGTAGTGTTCGTAATTTACGAAATTAATAAAGTGTTTACTTCTGCAAGATATCTTAAAACAAAGTAAAGATTTAAATTTTATTTTTAACCCAGCTGTAAAATATAGTATCTTAACTGCACAAAAACCACCCATGAAAAGAAGAGAGGTAATAAAGATGGTCTCCCTTGCAACCGGAGCTGCCATTAGCGCTCCTTTAATGAGCTCATTATTATCAGGTTGCGAGTCAGCAATTAGCAAAGATGATGCTGACCATATCCTACAGTTTTTTAACGAAAACGAATTTTATCAAATTAGAGAAATCGTAGCTGTTATTTTGCCTGAAACTGATACACCATCTGCATCGAGTATAGGTGTACATAGGGTGATAGATACCATGGTTGGCACCACATATCGACCTGTAGAAAAAGAAACCTTCAAAAAAACAATCACTTCTTTTCTGGAATATGTAAGCAGTACATCTGGTGATAAATTGACGGTATTGAAGGAATTGAGTCAATCCAATGATGAAAGCTTAGCAGATGCAAAAGCAGGGTTTTTAGACCTTAAACAGCAAACTGTGGCATACTATCTTCTAAATGAGGAAATTGCAAAAACACAATTAAATTATCTTCCAGTACCAGGCTCCTATGAGCCATGTATAAAATTAAGTGATACTAACAGAAAAGCTTGGGCCATATAATTATGAATACAGAAGAAAACAACAACACTTACGATGCTATTGTAATTGGTTCAGGTATTAGCGGTGGTTATGCTGCAATGGAATTATGTACCAAAGGATACAAAACCTTAATTCTAGAAAGAGGGAGAATGGTCACCCACGGTGATTATCCTACTGCAGGAAAAGACCCTTGGGACCTACCCAATAACAATAGATTAACTACGGAAGAAGTTGATAAACATTACAGGAAACAGGATCGTTTACCATGGTGGGTAAGACAAGAAAACAAACATTGGATAAACAAGGATGATGAATATCCATATGAAGAAGAAAAACGATTTGATTGGATTCGCGGGCACCATGTTGGTGGTCGTTCTATTATGTGGGGTAGGCATTGTTATAGATGGAGTGATATAGATTTTGAAGCAAATGCCAAAGAAGGTGTTGCTGTAGATTGGCCCATTAGATATAAGGATATTGAACCTTGGTATGATAAAGTAGAAACTTTTGTAGGTGTTAGCGGCCAAGAAGAAGATTTAAAACAAGTACCTGACGGTAAATTTTTACCTCCTTTTAAATTAAACTGTGCTGAACAAAATTTTAGAGAAGCGGTTGCAAAAATCTACCCAGAAAGAGTGGTAACACCTGGTCGCGTTGCTAATCTAACAGCATACGATCCAGAAATACATAAAGGCCATAGGGGTCAGTGTCAGAGTCGAGCAAGATGCATTCGCGGTTGCCCTTTTGGGGCCTATTTTAGTAGTCAGTCCGCTACTTTACCCGTTGCTGAAGAAACAGGCAATCTAAATATTAGAGCTAATAGCATTGTACAAGAGATTGTCTATGATAAAAAATTAGGAAAAGCCACTGGTGTGCGTATTAAAGATGCCGAAACTGGGGAAGAAATGGAATTTTTTGCTAGAATAATTTTCTGTAATGCAAGTACAGTGGGCACCACGGCTATTTTACTAAATAGCAGATCTGAATCCTTTCCTGACGGCCTAGGTAATTCCAGCGGTGAGTTGGGTCATAACATTATGGACCATCATTATGGAATGGGAGCTTCAGGGATACTTCCACAAGAAGGATTGGAAGACACCTATTATAAAGGAAGAAAACCTGTTGGTTTCTATATTCCAAGATTTACCAATATTGATGAAAAAAGCAAACGAAAAGAATATCTACGTGGCTTTGGGTATCAAGGAGAAGCAATGAGAAAACAGAGCACCCCAGACGACCTAATAGGATCTGACTTAAAAGATAAAATATTTAAGCCAGGTGATTACCATATAAGAATGACTTGCTTTGGGGAATTATTGCCCTATCATGAAAATAGAATGTACCTCAACTTTGACAAAAGAGACAAGCATGATATGCCCACCATCACTTTTGATGCCGAGCTAAAAGAAAATGAAATGAAACTCAGAAAAGATGGTGTTAAATGCGCTATTGAAATGTTAGAAGCCGCCGGCTGCACAGACATTAAATGGCGTAATAATGCTACAGCACCAGGAGCTTGCATTCATGAAATGGGAACAGCAAGAATGGGTAAAGATCCGAAGACTAGTGTTTTGAATAAATGGAACCAAATGCATGATGTACCCAATGTTTTTGTAACCGATGGTGCATGTATGACCAGTTCTGGAACTCAAAACCCAAGTATTACTTATATGGCACTCACAGCAAGGGCTGTGGATTATGCGCACAAACAAATAACTAAAGGAAAACTTTAAAAGATTGGAATAATGAAAAACGCAACTACTTTTATTTTATTTATGCTAATGGCCACCATATCATATACTCAGGAAATTGTTTCCTTAGCTACGGCCCCAAACACGGCTGTAACATGGCAGGGAGAAGCCAAAGAATATTTCTCTGATATATGGCAAACACAGGTTGTCACAAATGTATCTACCCCAAGTATGGAGGTTTTTAGACCTGAAAATCCAAATGGCACTTCAGTTGTTGTAGCTCCAGGAGGTGGTCTTTATGCCTTAAGTATAACTAGTGAAGGCAATAATGTTGCCAAATGGCTCAACGAAAAGGGAATCACGGCTTTTGTGCTTAAATACAGATTAGTGCCCACGGGAGAAGATGGTGTTAAGGAAGTCATGAATGCTGGGGAAAATATACTCACTAAGGTGGCACCTGTACTTCCTCTATCTGTAGAGGACGGTCTTAATGCAATAACTCATGTTAGGACTAACGCTGAAAAATACAATATAGACCCTTCAAAAATAGGTTTTATGGGCTTTTCTGCCGGAGGTGCAGTAACCATGGGGGTTACTTTAAATTATGATAAAGAAAACAGGCCCGATTTTATTGTTCCTGTATATCCCTGGATGACTGTTTTGGGAGATTATGAGGTTCCTGCAGATGCCCCACCTATGCTGGTTATTTGTGCTTCCGATGATCCTTTAGGTTTGGCTCCAGAGAGTGCCACCTTATATTCTAAATGGTTGGCAGCTAATAAAACAGTTGGACTCCATATGTATGCCAAAGGCGGGCATGGATTTGGAATGGGCAAACAAAACTTACCTTCAGATTCATGGATAGAACGATTTTATGAGTGGGCTTTAGCCGAAGGAATAACTACTAACTAAAAACAAACTAAAAAAATGACAACCAGAAGAAATTTTATGTTAAAGTCGGCCATGTTCAGTGCCGGTGCAATTTTACTACCCTCCTATTCTTTTGCATCCAGCAAACAAAGGAACTTAGGAGTACAATTATATACGTTTAGGGATGAAATGGCGAAAGATGCGGTAGGCACTTTAAAACAGATTGCAAAAATCGGAATTAAAAAAATTGAAACTGCGCGAAGTTCAAAAGGTCATTATTATGGGCTAGCACCTCAAGAAATGAAAAACGTCTGTGATGATCTAGGAATGAGTCTTGTTAGTGGCCACATTCATCTAGATGAAAACTGGAAGCAAACCATGGATGAAGCCGCTGCCTCTGGACAGGAATATTTAATTTGTTCCACCATGCCTAGTAACGGACAAACTGTAGATAATTACAAAAGTGTTGCTGATGCTTTTAACGTAGCAGGTGAAGATTGTAAAAAAATGGGATTAAAATTTGGATACCACAATCATGAGTATGAATTTGAATCTGAAGATGGACAGGTACTTTATGATGTTTTGATGGACAACACCCAAGCCGATTTGGTTCATATGGAATTGGATTTAGGATGGGTAATCGTGGCAGGAAAAGATCCAATTGATTATTTCAAAAAATATGAAGGTCGTTTCCCTTTATGGCATTTAAAGGATATGGACATGATTGAAAAGCAAAGTACGGAATTTGGTAAAGGTGGTCTTGATATTGCTTTAATGTTAGAGAATCAAGCACTTTCTGGTGTGAAACATATTTTTATTGAACAAGAGGAATATGCTGGCGCTCCTATTGATAGTATGATTCATAATCTTGCTTTTATGGATACCCTATAAACGCATTCTTATAAATTTAAAAAGCCCTGAGGTATATTTTTCTCAGGGCTTTTCTGTTTTTTTACACATTTTTCTAAAAAGACTATTTCTCTTCCTCTTCTTTAGATGGCTCATCACCAGGAGGTTTATCTCGCCACCATGTAGCTAAGGAAGACCCTGTTATATTCATCATGGGACCAAATACGGCTGGCGCCAATCCTACAGTAGCTACCTTACCCATTTCCTGCGCCAATCCAGAGGCCAGACCAGCATTCTGCATACCTACCTCAAAGGCAATAGTACGGCACGATTTTTCATCCAACCCAAACAATTTACAACCCCAATAACCTAAGAAATACCCAGACGTATTATGGATGAGACCCACAACAATCAATAATGCTCCCATAGTTAAAAGATTATCTCTTCCAGCAGCAGTAATTATTGTAATGATAAAAGCGATACCTGCCATAGAAACCAATGGCATGGCTTTGTCCAACCATTGTGCTTTCCCATGTGCCAGTTTATTAAAAACCAGCCCAGCTATAATAGGTAAAATGGTAATCTTAGTAATACTCCACATCATTCCCCAAAAATCAATGGGAATTAATTGGTCCCCTAAAGTTTTCATTAATAAGGGGGTAATAAAAGGCGCCAATAAGGTTGCAACAGTAGTTAGCGTGACAGATAAGGCCAAATTAGCTTTACCAATATACGCCATGACATTTGATGCCAATCCGCTTGGCGAAGAGCCAATCAAAATAACCCCAGCTGCAATTTCTGGTGGAAAATCGAACGCAAAGACCAATAATGCTCCAATTATAGGCATTATAGTAAATTGGCAGGCCAATCCTATAAAAACGGCTTTAGGGTTTTTTATCACCTCTCCAAAGTCCTTTATACTCATAGCTGTGCCCATACCGAACATAATAATTTGTAGTAGTGGGACTATTAGTGATTTTAGCTCAAAACTGCCCCAACTAATAAAGATAGCTGGATACGTCATTGCAATGGAAACCGCCGCAAAAATCAAAAGCGCAAAAGAGAATCCTTTTACCTTATCATAGCCACGCACCCCTATTGCCAATGCTAAAAACAAAAACACCATAAGTGGACCTAGTAGGGTTGTATTTGCAGTAATATATAAATAGGCACATACTACTGATAACGCGGCTGCAACCCATAAAAGGTATTTACAAATTAATTTCATATTCAGTTGGTTGTTAGTTATTGGTTATCAAAACGTCTAAAATAAACAGCAATTAGAAACGAGATATATCATTTTCTCCATTCTCATAAGTGCGCTTTTCTTTTGGCCAGCACCTTAATTTTATTTTCCTTTTGCCTACTATCTTTTCTCTCTTCTACTCAAAGAATGGTACACCCTTAACAGCGTATTTCTTCATTCCTTCTTCATTGATGTCCACTCCTATTCCTGGTTTATTAGATAACGTAATAAATCCATTTTCTACCATAGGACCGTCATAAGTTACAATTTCTTTAAACATAGGATTTTTATGGAAATATATTTGCCACTCTAATATCATAAAGTTCGGCACTGATGCGCAAACATGTGCAGAGGCCATGGCACCTAAATAAGATGCAACCATATGCGGTGCAAATGGTGTGTAATATAAATTTGCAAGGTTAGCAATCCGCTGTCCTTCTCCTAAGCCACCAACTTTTTGCAAATCTGGCATTACAATATTTACTGCACCTTTTTCTAACATTTCCCTAAAATCATACGCCAAATAATGGTTTTCACCAGCACAAATTGGAGTACTTGTTGAAGCTGTAATTTGTTTATAAGCATCTACATTCTCTGCTGGTATGGGCTCTTCCAACCACATCAAGCCTAAGGGTTCTAACATTTTGGCCACTTTCATTCCTGTAACTGCATCATAACGTCCATGCATATCTGCGCAAATATCAATATTTGGACCAACAGCTTCACGAGTGGCAGCCATTTGGTCATACATACGTTGCAATTCTGCCGGACTAGCCGTCCAATTATAATGGTCATATTTATTAGGATCATTGGCTTGATCCAAATCAAACTTTACAGCTGTAAAGCCCATATCAACCGCTTCTCTGGCACTAGCCGCAAAATCTTCTGGTTTTGGCAATCTACTTTGATACAAGGCAGTATCCATATACACTCTTATTTTGTCACGAAACTTACCTCCCAACAACTGATATACGGGAAGATCCAATGCCTTACCAGCCAAATCCCATAGGGCCGTTTCAATCGCGGAAAGGACAGCAACATACATTCCTGATTGTGCGCCCCTAAAAAAACCTGCTTTTCTAATATCTTCAAAAAGACGATGTACATTCAACGGACTTTTTCCAACCAATTGCCTTCCAAACATTTTCACTAAACCATAGGTTCCGGGCACAGCATCTGCACCTTCACCACAACCATAAATACCTTGATTGGTATATATTTTCACAAACAATCCACTACCTCCTCTGATGTAAGCACATTTTACATCAGTGATTTTTAAATCTGAAGGGGCAGATGACTTGGATGTTTTTTCTATAGCGGTTTCAAACCCTTTTCCGTAGGACGTTGCTACAAAACCTAGCCCTGTTCCTGCCATTAAACTATTTGTAATAAATGAGCGTCTTGAATTTTTCATTTTTAGTTGGTTTTTACCAGGTTCTGGTTTTTAATAATTCTTGTATTTGTGCTTTAGAAACAGGAAGTTCATCAATATGCTCATTGAGCCATTTAGAAAAATCTTTTTCAATGACCTCAGACCAACGGGTATCTATTTCCCCAGGCGTATATTTTTGCTCTCTTAGGCGTTGATGCCCAAACATATCCCTAAGTCGTACTACTTCCGATATTTTAACTACTTGTTCTGCCAAATGTGGTGGAATAAAAATAACACCTCCATCACGTCCTAAAACGATATCTCCAGGCATTACTGTAGCCATCCCTATTCTCGTAGGTGTATTAATACCCACCAAAGTTGTATTTAATTGTCCCTCTGGATTATTTAAGTGGTGTGACGGATGGTAACTTCTATAATATGAAGTAAAGGATCCAATTTCTTTTAATCCATTTACATCTCTTAACGCACCATCATACACAATCCCATTGCCCGTTTTAGCATAAATCGAATTTCCAAGGTTATCGCCAATCGTAGGGCCATCTATATGGGCTCCAAATTGGTCTACCACATATACATCACCTTTAATAAGTAAATCAATGGTCCAAGAATTTTGAGATTTTATTCTACCATCCTGATCATGTCCCCTATCGTCTATAACTCTGTGAATGTCTGGCCTTCCCGGCATAAAAACAGCAGTAACAGCTCTACCTACCAACACGCTATCTGGGTTAATAACCTGCCAATCTCCTTCATATTGATATTTAAAATTCTTTCCTTTTAGAACAGCCCAAGCTTCTTCCAAGGTTACAAGTTTCATACGTTCCAATAAAGCATCAGAAACGTACGGACGACCATCATCTAGACGCTCTCCTTTCCATTCAGGGGTTAGAAAAATAAGTTCTTCTTTTGAAATTTGCTGGGAATACAGGCTTGTCCCCAGTCCTAAAAGAACAAGGAAAACAATGAGTTTATTACGATACATATATTGTTGGTTGTTAGTTAGTATTATTTAGTTTGAAAACAAAAATTTGATACCCACCCTTTTTTATATCTTTATTTTATTACGAAGTTATTCAGTAAAACCCTATGAAATTATATGTTAATTTTAATTTTTAGCAGTAATACAACTTATTTCCTGCGAAAAATGAAATAGGTAACATCATTGGTCTATTCTCTTACACAGTTGTTGCATTACCCAGTTGGTCCTTGTTCCAGACACTCCTGTACTTGGACACTCACCTTTACCCAAAAGTTCGTCAACAATTGTTTGAATAAGCCCTTGTTGAATGTGTTTTGATAATTGAAATTGGAAAACTTCCTCTGCTTGCCCGTCAACTTTTAAGGTTACATGGTTATCACCAAAGAATGGAAAGGATACCTCTCCCTTACTCCCTACAATTGTGGTCAGCTCTTCATCAGATACATCTCCAGTATTAAAAGCCCATACCCCATGACCCAAAACCCCATTTTCAAATCTAAAAGAGCCTACGGTAAGATCTTCAGCGGGATAAGCCCCTGCCTGATTTGTTGCATAACCATGGGCTTCTGTGATTGGACCCAAAATAAAATCCATGACATCCAATTGATGCGAAGCCAAATCATAAAAATAGCCACCGCCAGCAACATCAGGAGAAATACGCCAATTGTCGGGGTCGTCACTTGCTCCAACAATATTTGGACTCAAAGGTTTGTGTAATTTAATATTAACAAAACGAATGTCCCCAATTAGGCCGGTTTCTATAATTTCCTTTACTTTTAAAATATTAGGCAAGGCACGACGATAAAAAGCAACATACAAAGGCACCTTTGCTTCTTTACAAGCATTGACCATGGAAAGGCATTCCTCATGCGTCCTAGCCATTGGTTTCTCAACATAAACGGGCTTTCCTGCCGCAGCTGCTTTTAAGGTATATTCTTCATGTGAACTGGGTGGTGTTGCAATATAAATTGCATCTACTTCTGGATCATTAATTAAAGCATCGGCATCATCATACCATTTTGGCACTTTATGACGTTCTGCAAAAGACTTAGCCTTTTCCGCATTCCTCCGCATAACCGCCACTAATTTTGAATTGGAAGCCAACTGTAAAGAAGGCCCACTTTTTACCTCACATACATCGCCTACACCTATTATCCCCCATCGTACTTCTTTATTCAATTTCATAATTCCCCGTATGCTTTTAATATATTATCGAATTGTGCGTTTTCTTCTTTATTAATTATTTTCATTTCTGGATTATCATCCAAATATTTCAGTGTCCTTTTTATGCCTTCAGAAAAAGGTATTGTCGCCTTAAAAGCTGGAACAAAAGTCTTTATTTTGGTATTGTCAAAAATGACGGTTTCAGCCTTATCAGCATGTAATCCTGGACCAAGAGAGGGTTCTATTTTACTTATAAAATCTGATGCAATATGAACGGCATTCAGCTCACAACCCAGACTATCTGCTAAGATTTTGTGTATCATATTCCATGTTAGAATTTCATCGGATGTTATATGAAATGCATGACCAATGGCTTGTGTTAACCCTAGCAAACCAACAAGACCTACCGCAAAATCATCAGCATGGGTAACGGTCCATAAAGAGGTGCCATCCCCGTGAATAATTATTTTCTCACCGTTCAACATACGATGAGGTGTGGTATATTCTTTAAAACCACCTAATGCAATTGGTATTACCGTATCATAGGTATGCGAGGGACGGACAATAGTTATTGGAAAATCATCCTCACGATAGGCTTTCATTAAACTATCTTCACATTTAATTTTATCGTTAGAATAATCCCATAAATTATTTTTTAAAGGAGTAGACTCCGTTATAATTGGATAACTCAAGGGGGTTTGGTAACAGGATGCAGAGCTAATAAATAGGTATTGCTTGGTTTTCCCCTTAAACAATACTATATCTCGTGCTATATCATCAGGGGTAAAAGCAACCCAATTTACAACCACATCCCAACTGTGGGTTTTAAGTTCTGCTAATTCTTCAGGTTTGCTGATATCCCCCAAAATGGTCTTCACACCTGCTATTTTAACTTTAGTTGTTCCCCTATTTAAATGATAAAGATCAATGCCTTTTTCTATGGCTAATCGGCTAGATGGGGTACTAATATTCCCCGTACCACCTATAAACAATACTTTCATTACAATAATTTGGTTGGTTTAATACGGCATCCAAGATAAACATAAAATGAATCACCCGTAAGTTCCCTAACGTTTGTTTAACTTTTTGGCATGTCTTTTTTTAGTAGCTTTAACGGTTATATTATTTATTCACCAACGACCAATAAAATGAAATTTCTCATCCAAAAATTATTTGTGTTACTAATTATTACATCCTTTATGAGTTGTAATGAGAAGAAAAAAGGCACTGAAGAAATTGGAATGGAAGAAACAACTACTGATGTACTTGCAGAAGCTGTTGAACACCAAACGCCAAAACCTATTGAACCAGGAACAAAAGCAATAGATTTTAACCTTCCGGGTGTGGACGGCAAAAATTATTCTTTAAAAGATTTTGAGAATCACGAAACTTTGGTCATGCTCTTTACATGTAACCATTGCCCAACAGCCCAGGCTTATGAAGATAAGTTTATTGAAATAGTGACCGCTTATAAAGATAAGGGAATTGGTTTTGTTGCTATTTCTCCTAACGCAGACAGTGCCATTAGTTTGTCAGAATTAGGATATTCTGATATGAGCGATAGCTTGGAAGAAATGAAATTACGGGCTAAAAACAAAAAATACAATTTCCCATATTTATATGATGGCGAAACCCAAGAAGCATCTTTAGCATATGGTCCTTTGGCTACTCCGCATGTTTTTGTTTTTGACAAAAGCAGAACATTGATATACAGTGGCAGGATTGATGATACTGAAAACCCATACATAGCTCCTAAAACAACAGATTTAATTCATACATTGGATGCTATTGTAAGCGGAAACGAAATTCCAACTGCAAAAACAAAAACATTTGGTTGCTCTGTTAAATGGTCATGGAAAGGAGAATGGGCCAAGACTCAACTTGTAGAATGGGCAAAAGATTCCGTTTCCATAAACGAAATTAACCTAGAGGAGGTAGATGTGCTATTTAAGAATGGCAGTGGCAAACTTAGATTGATAAACATTTGGGCTACCTGGTGTGGGCCTTGTATTATTGAAATGCCAGAATTAGTGACTATTGACAGAATGTACCGTGATCGAGATTTTGAGCTTATATTGCTTTCAGCGGATAAAATAGGTAGAAAAGAGAAAGCATTAAAAATTCTAACAAAAAAAGAGGCATCCAACACCAATTACATTTATAATGGAGATGATATTTATGATCTAATTGAAGCAGTGGATCCAGAGTGGCAAGGTTCTTTGCCCTATACAGCATTGGTAACTTCTGAAGGTAAGGTTTTGTATAAAATAGAAGGCACTTTTGATCCTCCAGAACTTAAATTAGCCATTGTAGAACACCTCGGACGGTTTTATGCGGACAACGAGTAACCAATAATTGTTCATACAGCTTCAAATAAAAACATTCAGAAAAAGAATGGACTTTTCTTTAATGCTCAGAAGAGCAATAATAGAGCAAATGTCAAAGAAGTGTTATTTATCTATGAATTCATGAATTTAAGGCTATTTTTTTCATGAGTTCGCAAATATTCCTTAGTTTCCGAGATTGGAACCAACTACTAAAAAAACCCCTTTATGTTTACAGTAATGCGTAAACCCTCCTATTTATGCTTTCTACTTTTGTGTATCATCCAATTTGGGTGGGCACAAACAAATATTCCTCCAACATTAACGGCATCTGGAGATCAAATCTACTGTCCTTTAAGTCAAATAAATATAGTCACCAATATGAATATTGTTGATCCAGATGACACAGAGATTGAGGCGCTTTATATTCAAATTTCCACAGGATATGTGCAAGGGCAAGATCTGTTGTCCTTAAACGGCTCACACCCCAACATAACAACTTCATGGAACGCAAGTGAAGGAAAACTAACCTTAAGAGGGATTGGAGCAGCCCCAGCCAACTATGTAGCTTTAATTGCTGCCGTAATAGATGTTGTTTTTGAGAGCAGCTCCCCTACTCCTTCTGGAGAAAAGTTTTTTTCTATAACTATTGGAGATGCCAATTATCTTCCCTCAAGTGATCATTATTATGAATACGTACCAAGTTTAGGAATTACTTGGGCCGCTGCTCAAATAGCAGCAGATGGCAGAACCTATTTTGGATTACAAGGCTATTTGGCAACAATTACTTCAGCAGCAGAAGCACAAATCACGGGAGAACAAATTTCTGGAGCTGGATGGATTGGTGGCAGTGATGCTGGAAGCGAAGGTGTTTGGCGCTGGGTAACAGGGCCAGAAACGGGTACTATATTTTGGAATGGTGGCATCAATGGAAGCTCTCCCAACTATGCCAACTGGAATTTTGAAGAACCCAACCAGTCTGGAGATGAGGATTACGCCCACCTTACGGACCCAAGTATAGGCAATAGGGGTTCCTGGAACGATTTAAGCAATACTGGAGCCCCAAATGGTCCCTATCAACCAAAAGGATATATTGTAGAATATGGCGGAACACCTGGAGACCCCATATTGAACATTTCTGCCAATACAAAAATTAGCATTGCGTCAATTGATAGCGCTACCGGAACTGAAAGATGTGGGGACGGCATTGTCTCTTTGTCTGCGATTTCCAATACAGGCACTGTTCAGTGGTATGACACCCCTGAAAATGGGACTTTATTGTTTAGTGGGTATACCTATACGACTCCAAGTTTAGCAACCACGACCACTTATTATGTATATGCTTCAATTGGTGGATGCACAACAGGAGGCAGAATTCCTGTTACTGCTACCATTAACCCCCTTCCAATAATTACCCCTATTCTCGATTTTAAAAATTGTGATGAAGACGGTCTTGCTGATGGGTTTACCGATTTCAACCTCACAGAGGCCAATATTATAATCACTAATGGGGACAGTAGTTTAAATGTCACGTATCATTTATTAATTTCTGATGCAAATACAGGAGCAAACCCATTGATTCCATCTCCATTTAATAACAATATTGCCGGTACTGTATATGCAAGAATAGAAAACACTTTGGGTTGCCATTTGGTTTCCACAGTGAATTTGCAGGTTTCCACAACGGCTTTCCCTGCAGGATATATGACGTATTTGGATGGGTGCGATGCAGATACCAACCAAGATGGGCTGCATCCTTTGGACATTTCATTAGCTACTCCAGAAATTCTAAACCAATTTCCTGCCAACCAAAATTTAAGTGTTCATTATTATACAAATTTGGGTGATGCCACATTGGAAGAAAATGAAATAACCGACTTAAACTATACCAATGAAACTCCTTATGAACAAATTCTTTATGTGAGAGTAGAAAGTGATGATAATGGAGCCTGTTTTGGCATTGGCCCCTATTTAACCCTTATCATTTACCCACTACCCTCCTTTGAAGTACATGAAGAAGCTATCGTTTGTACAAATTCAACTGTACTGCTAACTACCTATAATGCTCAAGGAAATTATACGTATCAATGGAGTGATATGAATGGTGCTGTTATTGGCAACAATGCATATGTGGAGGTTTCCTCAGAAGGAAGGTATTCCGTTATAGCCACATCAAATGTAGGGTGTGAATCTCCACCAAGTACCGTTGACATATATGAATCTAATGTGGCAAACATCAGTATGGATGATATTCTTGTAAGTGACATTTCCACTAACAATACCATAAGCATCAACAATCAAAATAACAATTTGGGGTTGGGGGATTATGAATTTTCTCTAGACAACCCATTCAGTACTTTTCAAAATGACCCTTTATTTGAAAGGGTGGAGCCTGGGTTACACACCCTATATGTTCGTGACAAAAATGGTTGTGGCAGTACCCAAATTGAAATTGGCGTCATTGGATACCCAAAATTTTTCACTCCGAACAATGATGGTTTCAATGACAAATGGCAAGTTCTTGGTGTGACAGAAGAGCATTATCAAAAATCTGAATTGTATATTTATGACCGCTATGGGCTATTTATTGCACAAATAGATCCGATGGGTGAGGGTTGGGATGGATATTTTAATGATAAGACCTTATTATCTAACGATTACTGGTTTACACTGGAGTTAACCGATCAAACAGGAAATGAACATAATAGAAATGGACACTTTAGTCTAAAAAGATAAAACATGTCAGTATGAAAAAAATTATAGTCCTTATTTTAATTGGAATAATAAGCACTTCCACAGCATTTGCACAAAAAGGAAAGGTATTTGACAACCTTACTGTGACCAGTAAAATCCTTAAGGGAGAAAGAAAATATGCCATCTATTTACCACCAGATTATGAAACTTCAGAAAGAAGCTATCCTGTGCTTTATTTATTGCACGGAGCAGGTGATGATCAAACGGGGTGGGTACAATTTGGAGAGGTACTTAATATTACTGATAAAGCCATAAAAAATGGCAAAGCAACTCCTATGATTATTGTGATGCCCGATGCAGATACGGGCAAAAGAGGGTACTTTAATGACATTAGTGGCAAATGGCGCTATGAAGATTTCTTCTTTGAAGAATTGATGCCATATGTAGAGCAAAAATACCGCATTAAAAGTGAAAAACGTTTTCGTGCAGTTGCTGGTCTCTCTATGGGCGGTGGCGGTTCTTTTATGTACGCCTTGCACCATCCAGAACTATTTTCATCTGCATGTCCGCTAAGCGCCTATGTGGGTCCTTTAACCGTGGAGCAATTAAAAGGCCAATTGGATAGAAGAGAGGAACCCTATATCGAAAATGATTTGCAACCCTATTTTGAGTACCATAATGCAATTTCTTTACTGGAAAAAGTTGCAGTTGATGATGTAAAATCAGTGAATTGGTTCATAGATTGTGGTGACGATGATTTTCTTTATGAAGGAAATAGTTTGATGCATATTGCGATGCGAAAAAAAGACATTCCACATGAATACCGAGTAAGACAGGGAGCGCATAATTGGACCTATTGGAGGGAATCCCTTCCTGTTGTGCTATCTTTTGTTTCCGATACCTTTCACCAACATTAAACATAACCTACATGAAACAAATACTTTCCATTCTCTTTTTAATTCTCTTTTCTGCAACCCAAGCTCAAGACCCTGACCGTTTTAAGGATGAGTTGGTTGAGATTGACGAGAGATATAATTCCGTTTGGGACTCTTCTAAAGAAACAGTTGTCTTCACTGGTAGTTCCAGTGTTAGAATGTGGCATAATCTTCAAGAATTATTTCCGGAGTATCAAATTGTAAATACTGGTTTTGGAGGATCCCATGCCTCAGATTTATTGTTTCATTTAAATCCTCTGGTATTAAAATACAGCCCAAAGAAAGTGTTTATCTATGAAGGAGATAATGATCTTAGTGCCAAGAAAAAGGTGAAGGACATCATCGCCACAACTAAGGAAATCATTGCCCAAATAAAAAGTGCTAATCAATCTACACAAATCGTATTGATTTCCGCGAAACCCAGTATTGCTAGATGGAATTTAAAAGGAAAATACAAAAGATTAAATCGGAAAATGTCCAAATTAGCAGCTAAAGACGCTAATGTTGAGTACAGCGGCATATGGAAGACCATGCTGGCTAAAAGAAAATTAAAAAAAGAAATCTTTATTAAAGACGGATTACATATGAATGCTAAAGGTTATGACCTTTGGTATGACGTTATTAAAAACTACATGAATTAATTTTTACCAAATCAATGAGAAACTCAATTATATTAAAAACAGTATTCGTTTTACTAGGTGTATCCGCACTTATTGCTTGTCAAGAAAAAAGAAAACCTATCAACTTTCCAACAACAGATTTGGCCTTGGAAAATATGATTCCAAAACCCCTAAAAATTGTTGCTACAAATTCTGCTTTTGGTTTAGACCAAAACACGGTTATTTATACATCGCAGAATGCACAAGGTTTCGTTGAAGTAGGGCATTTTTTAGCTGACAAAATAAAGGACAAGACACAATTGAGAATTCCGGTTAATGATGCTGGAGAAGGGCAAGTAGATCGAATCATCTACATCAACCAATCAGACAGTATTGATTTGGCAGGAAATGAAGCCTATCAAATCTATATTACAAAAGATTCCATTATTCTTAATTCTAAAACCGCAGAAGGCGCTTTTAGAGGCATACAGACCATTAGGCAAATTATTCCTGAAACAAGTAATGATACTTTGGTGGAACATCCTATGTGGTTGATTCCAACTGGAAAAATAACAGACAGCCCTAATTTTGAATACAGAGGCTCCATGTTAGATGTTGCCCGTCACTTTTTTAGTGTAGAAGATGTAAAAAAGTATATTGACATCCTGGCATATTACAAATACAATGTATTGCATTTGCACTTAGCGGATGACCAAGGGTGGCGTATTGAAATTAAATCTTGGCCAAAACTCACGGAAATTGGTGGTAGCACAGAAGTAGGTGGTGGTCCTGGTGGGTTTTACACCCAGGAACAATATAAAGATATAGTGGCCTATGCTTCACAACAACATATTACCATTATCCCAGAAATAGACATGCCAGGACATACAAATGCCGCATCCGTTTCCTACCCAATTCTTAATGGGAATGGAAAAGAATTAAAACTGTACACAGGAACGCATGTAGGGTTTAGTACTTTTGATACCAGAAAAGATACGGTATATACTTTTATAGATGATGTGGTGCGTGAGATTTCTGAAATGACTCCTGGACCCTATTTCCATATTGGAGGAGATGAAAGTCATGTGACCAAAAAGAAGGACTATATCCATTTTATAAACAAGGTGGAAAAAATTGTCCAGAAATATGATAAGATTATGGTAGGCTGGGATGAAATAGCCACTGCTGATGTGGACTCAACTTCTGTGGCACAATTCTGGGCAGAAGAAGAGAATGCTATTGCTTCTGTTAAAAAGGGAATGAAAGTAATTCTATCTCCCGCCAACAAGGCGTATTTGGATATGCAATATGACATCCAATCCGAATATGGATTGCATTGGTCAGGTTATATCCCTGTGGATACGGCCTATATCTGGACTCCAGAAAGATTATCTAAGGGAATTCCTGTAGAAAATATTCTGGGAATAGAAGCGCCACTTTGGTCAGAGACTATTAGCAATCTTGAGGAATTGGAATATTTAGCCTTCCCTAGAGCTATTGGTTATGCTGAACTAGGTTGGACTATTGAAGAAAACAGAAATTGGGATAATTATAAAGTCCGTTTGGCAAACCAAGCGCCTTATTTAGAGCAAATGAACGTGAAGTTTTACCCGTCAAAATTAATTGATTGGAAAAAAAGTAAGGATACGTATACGGAGATTATCAAAGATTAATAAATACCTATAAACGTAGAAGTACGTTTATAGGATTGTAATATGCAATCTGACCAATGGATCTGAAACCAAAAATCGGGATTGATAATCTAAAATTTGGAATGACTCAAAAGGACATTCTTGAAATTTTGGGAATACCTAACCGAAAAAGGATTGACGAAGATGATGATGAACAAATATTATTGGAATACAACAGGCTAAAACTACGGCTAACTTTCTACCTCAATGAAGGTAACCGGCTAGGTTATTTGCGGACTAACAATGTTAATTTGACTTTTAATGGATATAAAATAATTGGGACAAAAATTGACATTGCGAAGAAGATGATTTTTGGTTCCTTAATTAACGAATGGGAAATAGATGAGTATGATTTTTTCATTACTCATTCTAATGACAAGTTTTGGTTAACACTTCATGAGGAATTTGGAGAAGTTATAGCAGTTGAACTTGGTGTGACTTTTTCAGACGAGGAAAATTATAATTGGCCAACTTAAAATAAGCCAGCATATAACAAAACTAATAATTAAATACTTGGTTTTGAGCTAGTACGAAAATCCTACTGGATTTTCTTCTTATGTTTATACTTGTTATGTGTTGCGATTTTATCATCGCAAGTCGTCATAACTAAACCGTTACCATCAATTACAAAGCTAACACAAAATGACAATTGATATTATTGGAGCAGGAATTGGAGGATTAACAACCGCAATTGCTTTAGAACAGAAAGGATTTAAAACAAGAATATTTGAACAAGCTGAAAATATAAAACCAATTGGAGCTGGAATTATTTTAGCAAGTAATGCAATGCAAGTGTATGAAAAGTTAGGTTTGAGAAAAGCAATTGAGGAAAATGGAAATTCGATTTCTTCATTGAATATTACCAATGCCAGCCTAAAACCTCTTTCTAAAATGGATTTATCGTATTTTGAAAATAAATTTAAGGTAAAAAATGTTGCAATTCATAGGGGAGTCTTACAGCAAATTTTGATTGAAAAATTGAGTGATTCTACAATAAACTTAAATCACAAGCTGAATAAAGTTCTTGAAAACACAAATGGTCATTCCTTAGAATTTCAGAATGGAGAAAAAATCCAATCCTCTACTCTTTTGGGTGCTGATGGTTTAAATTCGATTGTTCGACAAAATTTATTTTTCAACAACAATATCAGAAAGGCTAATCAAATTTGCTGGAGAGGAATTACAAAATATAGTTTACCTCAAAAATATCAAAATGAATTAAACGAAGCTTGGGGTAAATCTGAAAGATTTGGATTCGTTCAAATAGCAAATAATAAAGTGTATTGGTATGCTCTAAAATCGTTCAAGAAGAACAAAGAAGAGTTCAATCTAAATAAAATTGAAGACTATTTTTGTAAATACGATTCTATTATTAAAGACATTATTTCTTCAACCAAAAAGGAACAAATTAATACCGCAGAAATATCGGATTTAGCACCGATTAACAATTGGCATAAAGAAAATGTATGCCTTATTGGAGATGCTGCACACGCGACAACTCCAAATATGGGCCAAGGTGCCTGTCAAGCAATTGAAGACGCTTATGTCCTTTCAGAATGTCTAAGTAAATATGATTTAAATAAAGCTTTTAAAGAATTTCAAAAATTACGGCTACCTAAAGCTCACCAAGTAGTTAAAGCAAGTTGGATAATTGGAAAAATGGCACATTTATCAAACCCAATTTTAATTGGAATTCGTAACCAAATAATTCGGCTAACTCCGTCTTCAATCAATAGAAAACAAACTGAACAAATATTCCAATTGTCGAGTGTATGATTATAAAAAAGGAAGTGAAAAATGTTGGTAACAATGTATAAAAAATATATTACCGATGGTACAGATAAACATTTAGCCGAATTGGAATAAATTCATTCAGAGATTGAGGAACAATAGGAAAGCCTAAATTAAAAATTGAGCGTATTTAGATTACTCCTTCTCTGAAGAATCTGCCTCATCCTCAGTTTTAGTTTCAGAAAAGTCATTCATTCCGTTGTCATTCAACAGGTTGTACCATTGTATGATTTTTTTAATATCACTAGCATATACCCTATCCTCATCATAATCTGGCAATACTTCAAAAAAGTATTCTTCCAATTTTATTTTTTCTTCCTTATGGCCTACAGAAGTTTTGCCTCCATTTTCTTTCTCTTTTATCTTTTGGAAAACCACTCTTAATGGTAATTCTTCATCCAAGGTATACACAGCAATTTCAGAAAGCACACTCACATTATTTCTTAGACTTGCAGTAATTCTTTTGCCATCAACCAATGATTCGGCTACAAAACCTGTTCGTGTTTGTGTTACCAATTTAAATAATCCTGGTCTACCGCCTATAGATAAAATTTTGTCTAAGCTCATTTTTATATAAATTTTCGGCAAATATTACACTTTTACCGCATATAAATAGTTAATTATCTTGCTTTTTTTGCATCTGGGAATCTCATTCTATAATCCACCTTTATCTTTCCCTTGGATATGTTAACTAGTCGCCCCTTAAGCAAACGCTTTTTTAAGGAAGATAATTTATCAGTGAACAGTATGCCCTCAATATGGTCATACTCATGTTGTATTACCCTTGCCAGCAAACCATCATAGGTATTCGTATGCTTTTTAAAATTTTCATCCATATAAGCAATGGTGAGGGTATTTTTTCTAGCAACATCTTCCCTTACCTCTGGAATACTTAAACAGCCTTCATTGAAATTCCATTCTTCACCAGTTTCTTCAATTATTTGGGCATTGATAAATACCTTTTTAAATCCAGAAAGGGCCTTTTGATCTTCTTCTGACAATCCTTCATCATCCGCAAAAGGAGATGTGTCCACTAAAAAAATGCGAATAGGACGCCCAATTTGTGGAGCTGCCAACCCAACACCAGAAGCATTATACATGGTCTCCCACATATTTTCAATTAAGGTAGTTAACTTGGGGTATTCTTTATCTATATCCTTACCTACTTTTCGTAGGACAGCGTCACCGTAGGCTATAATAGGTAATATCATTTTTTGCTATGCTTTAAATCTTGTTCTCTTTATTGTTCCTGTATTGATCCAATTTATAAGATCAAAATACAAAAATGTAAGCTTAAATAATTTTTTTCCGTTGTGAACTGCAGTCTTTTTTCTGTCTGGGTTATCATACACTTTCACATGTTGCCCTATACTTAACCCATCTATCTGCTTTAAACCAAAGGAAAGCTTGTTCTTATATGGAAGCGAATGAAATTCTTTGATAATAGCATCTGTTGCCCCTCTTCTATCACAAATAGTAAAGAAAAAATTATCCCTGTTTTTATATTTCAGCAGCCTTTCTTTTCTTCTATTCCATTTTTCTATTGCTTCTTCTTCATTCTCATAATGCTGAAAATGGATTTCTATATCATCCAATAGTGCAATGGGGTACTCTTTTTTTATATTGGTTTTGTACTTAGAAACACCTACAAATTTAAGTTCTTGTTTTAAATAATGATCAAAATTCTTTAGTAGTTTAATATAACAAGGTCCACATAAAAACAAACCAACAAAAGGGGTATTGTAGGGTTTATCAATCCATTTGTAAAACTGTCCGCCCCAGCAATTTTTACTAACAATAACAAAATCATCATTGACTAAACTAGTGCTATCCTTTTTGGAATGATAGGTGTTAAAGTACTGCCGCACCTTTCTTTTTACAAATATTTCGAGCATTCTTAGCACAACTAAAATTTAGTTTTTTCCATATAGGACTGTAATATTATTGTCGCACTAATTTCATCAACCAAGGCTTTATTTCTGCGTTGGTTCTTTTTTAAACCACCATCTAACATGGTTTGAAAAGCCATTTTTGAAGTAAAACGCTCATCTTGACGTTCAATTGGAATTTCCGGAAAAGCCTTCTTTAACTTCTTCAGAAAAGGAAGTATCAACACTTCCGACTCTGATGGCGTATTGTCCATTTGTTTGGGTTCCCCAACTACAAACCTTTCAACTGATTCCTCTGCTACGTATTTTTCTAAAAAAGCCAAAAGCTCCTTGGTAGCTACTGTTGTTAATCCAGAGGCTATAATTTGCATTTCATCCGTAACGGCTATACCTGTACGCACTTTTCCAAAATCTAAGGCAACTATTCTACTCAAATTTAACTTTTTTGCAAAATTAATCTATATTATGTTATAAGTATAAAATTGATGGATTTTTTACTTACTACCGCTTATCTTTGCTAAAATTTTTGATAAAAATGACCGAATTACAGCAACTAATCGAAAAGGCTTGGGACAATCGCGAGCTTTTAAAAGAAAATACCACCCAGAGTGCCATAAGAGAAGTAATTGACTTATTAGATAGTGGAAAACTTCGTTGTGCTGAGCCTACTTCTGATGGCTGGCAGATAAATGAATGGGTAAAAAAAGGGGTTGTTTTATACTTTCCAATACAAAAAATGGAAACTTTGGAAGCTGGCATTTTTGAATACCATGATAAAATTCCATTAAAAAAAGGATATAAGGAAAAAGGCATACGTGTGGTTCCGAATGCCGTTGCCCGCCATGGTGCATACATATCCCCTGGAACCATATTAATGCCCAGTTATGTAAATATTGGCGCTTATGTAGATGAAGGTACTATGGTAGACACATGGGCTACAGTAGGTAGTTGTGCACAAATAGGAAAAAATGTACATCTAAGTGGTGGTGTAGGTATTGGTGGTGTTTTAGAACCATTACAAGCTGCTCCCGTAATCATTGAGGACAATGCCTTTATTGGATCCAGAAGTATTGTTGTTGAAGGCGTACGAGTTGAAAAGGAAGCTGTTCTTGGAGCAAATGTGGTATTGACCGCATCAACTAAAATCATTGACGTTACCGGTGATACGCCAATAGAAAGGAAAGGATTGGTTCCTTCACGTTCTGTTGTGATTCCAGGTAGCTATACAAAAGAATTCCCAGCAGGTAAATTCCAAGTACCCTGTGCATTGATAATTGGGCAACGGAAAGAGAGCACCAATAAGAAAACATCTCTTAACGATGCTCTTAGGGAATATGACGTTTCCGTTTAAGCTGTAAGGAATGTCGTACTAAATGCAATTTTTTATTTTTTTTCTTGTTATCTATTAAAAGGTACATGTAAGGCGCAACCAATTCAAGTCCGTTACATCTCTTTTTTATAACAATAGATAACATTATGCCAAACCAAAAAATATCTGCGTTGGTCATTACGTACAATGAAATGGGATACATCCAAAAATGTATTGACTCCATTGAATTTGTAGATGAAATCATTGTAGTGGATTCTTACAGTACAGATGGCACATATGAATATCTATTGAATCATCCCAAGGTAAGGGTCATTCAAAACCCTTTCAAAAATTTTACAGCCCAAAAATCATTTGCTTTAAAACAAGCATCCAATGATTGGGTATTGTTTCTAGATGCAGATGAAGTGGTTCCTGAGCAATTGGAAAAAGAAATAACCCAAGTTGTTAATTGCAATCCAAAACATGTAGCATATTGGTTTTACAGGACCTTTATGTTCCAAAAGGAACGTTTGCGCTTTAGTGGATGGCAGACAGATAAAAATTATCGCTTGTTCAGAAAAAGCAAAGTCAATTTTTCGGATAAAAGAATAGTACATGAGACCTTGGACATTGATGGCACTTCTGGAATATTAAAATCCAAACTTATACATTATTGCTATAAAGACTATGAAAATTACAAAGGCAAAATGTTATATTATGGGCAATTAAAAGCAAAAGAAGCTTTCAACAACCACAAGCAATTTAACTACGCCTTACTTATTCTTAAACCTCTTTGGAAGTTTTTGTATAGTTATATTGTAAGATTGGGGTTCTTAGATGGTGCAAAAGGGATTACCATATGTCAATTAAATGCCCTTGGAGATTTAGAACGTTATCGTGAGCTTCAAAAACTGAAACAAGAAGAAACCTGGTCTTCTATATTCAAAACTTATCCATAAAGACTACTTCTTTGTAGCATAGAAATTTAACTCCTCCATTTTTTGGAGCAATCTTTTTCGTCTTAAATTAATAATTCCTCAGTCCCATTATATTCATTTCAAAACAAATATATTTGCCCTAATTATGTAAGTTGTATTTCTTCTTATAAATAAATGACGTGTGATTATGGCTTACAATATAACCTTAGAGGGTAAAAATTTGGATGCTGCTGAAAAATTATTAGCCCAAGCTACTAGTGTATTTGAATCATGTAAGGTCAATTATTGGTTAGAAGGCGGTACCCTCCTAGGACTATATAGAGAAAACAGATTATTGCCCTGGGACGATGATATTGATATTTCTATTCATAACAATCAAGGTGAAAAAATCCAAACCCTATTAAGCACATTAAAGGAAAATGGTTTTAGAATAAGAATAAGAACATTTAATAATGACTCGGACTACTTTAAAAAAGGAGACATTAGGATGATAAAAATACGAACTAAACATTTTTTTGGACTATTTAAGGGAAAAGTATGCTTAGATGTATTTATAAAATATACTACCCATGACAAGACTTATTGGAAAATAGGTGATAAGACCAAAAATGTTCCTTCCATATTTTATGAAGCGTTCAAAACAATAGAATTTAAAGAAAAATCATACCAAATACCTAAAAACACTGAAGACTACTTAACATATCGCTATGGTGAGTGGCAAACCCCAGTTAAAAATTGGGATACCTCTAAAGACGATAAGGCTCTTATCCCGTCTTAAATTAATTTTAAGGACTTTTTTAAAATTGTACTACTAACGCTTTCTGTATAGGGAAAATACTCCATTTGGCAACTTACTTTTGGATATCTGCCTTCCCAATCCGCACCCACAGAAATAGCGTCAATATTATAAACGTCCACAATCTTCTGCTTATTCTTATCCACTTGTGGAATTACTTCATCCACCAAGTTAATGGATTGCACAATTTTAACTCTTTCATGAAAAGGGATTACTGGTTTTCTCCCTTTTTCTTGCTCAATAAGCTCATCTGTTGAAACTCCAACAATTAAATAATCACAAAGTTCCTTAGATCTAATTAGAATATTTAGATGTCCATAATGAAAAACATCAAAACATCCTGAAGTGTAAATTCTATTATATTTAGATTTTTTTTGCTTTTTGGCGGTTATTATAAATCCTTCAATATTAATAGACCATTTGTTCTCAAAGTTGTTTTCGTACAAAAAAGCAATAATTTCAGAAATCTCATCTTCATTGTCCATTGTATCCGAAACAATTTCCAACATCTCAGGAGACAAGCTCTTTATATTCCATTTTTTAAACTTCTCTTTAAGAGCTGTTAAATCCAGTCCAACCATGTGTTTTAAAATATATTTTTGCGAAATTACAAAATCAAAAAAGAAAAAGAAACTAAGCTAGTGCATTTACGAGTTTAACGAATCAAATCAATTTCGTTTATTTGCATAACACAAAGTATTTATATTCTAATTGCTTTTTAAAAATTGCATTTTATATATAAATTACTGTAATACTTTAATACTCTTTAGAATACAAAATATGAAAATTATCATACTTGCCGCAGGTATTGGTTCTAGACTTGGGAATCCTTTTCCTAAACCACTTACTGCTTTGAATAATGGAAAAAGTATTATGGGAATGCAAGTGGAAAACCTTACAACCCATTTTAATATAGATGATGTAAGTGTAGTGGTTGGTTTTAAGAAAGACTTAATTATGGAACGCTTTCCAGAGCTAACATATATTTACAATCCATTCTTTGACCGAACCAATACTTCCAAAAGCCTTGTTAAGGCTTTAAAAAAGAACAAAAATGAATCTGTTCTTTGGTTAAATGGTGATGTTGTATTTGACGAAAAACTGTTAACTATTTTAAATCCTTTCATTAACAAAGAACAATCCTTTGTAGCAGTTAACACTAGCAAAGTAGCTGAGGAGGAAGTAAAATACACCTTAAAGGCTGATTATATTGATCAGCTCTCCAAAACTGTTAAAAATGGATTGGGAGAGGCTGTAGGCATCAATTATATAGCGTCCAAAGACATTCAATTTCTTATAAATCGATTGGAAGGGTGTGATGACAATGACTATTTCGAAAGGGGTTTAGAAATAGCAATAGAAAAAGATGGCCTTAAAGTTTGTGCAGTGGATATATCCGCATACGATTGTATGGAAGTAGACTTTAAAGAAGATTTAGAAAATGCTAACAATCTTTTTAGGTAATGAAAGCAATCCTTTTTTGTCAAAACGGATACGCCTTTGGTATTTTAGCACCAATTAGGGATATACTCAGTACAATAGACCATGAATATCTCTGGTATTTTCCCGAAAAATTACTAACAGTTTTTCCCAATGAGAAAGACCCCTTCACAACAAGCATATTAGATTTGCAATTATTTGCAAGCGACGCCATTTTTGTACCAGGGAATGAGGTTCCTTACTACCTCAGAGGCCTTAAAATTCAAATTTTTCATGGCTTAGCAGGAGAAAAAAAAGGGCACTTCCGTATTCGTCATTATTTTGACCTGTATCTAACACAAGGCCCTTATTTTACTGAGAAATTCATTGCCTTACGTAAAAAATACAAAAACTTTGATGTTTTTGAAACTGGCTGGCCCAAACTAGATATTTTTAGCAAAAATAAACACATTTTTAAAGAAGATAAAGAAGCACTTTTAAAAGAATATGACACAGATAAAATAGTATTATATGCTCCTACCTTCTCCCCTAGCCTAACCTCTGCCCCACACCTGCTCAAGGAAATAGAGAATTTAGCGCTAACTACAGAATTTCTTATTTTTATTAAATTTCATGATTTAATGAGTGAAAAATGGGTGCAAGCCTTCTCGAAATTATCTAATAGAATTCCAAACATTCAATTAAAAAAAGAAAAGAACATTATAAAATTTTTATTACAGGCAGATATTCTAATAAGCGACACCTCATCTGTTATTTATGAGTTCATTTTATTGAATAAGCCAGTTATTTCATATAAAACCATTACTCCAAATATATATTGGGACAATTCTAAATCTTATACCAAACTGACCGAAAAAGTATTGGATAATATAAAAAATGACCCCTATGCTAAGGGCAGAGATTACATCAACAAACGTTTTCACCCTTATAAGGATGGTAAATCAGCCCAACGAATGGTGGAGACAGTCGAAAATTACATTTCAAAAAACGGTGTTCCTCATAAAAGAAAACTGTCTTTAGCTAGAATGTTAAAGATAAATTCCATTTTTGGAACCCCAATTGAGAATCTTTGGGATGGAAACAAAAGAAGAAAAATCACGGCATTACTAATCACTTATAATGAAATAAATAACATTGATTCCGTTTTAGAAAATATAAAATTTGCAGATGAAATTATAATTGTGGATTCCTTAAGCACGGATGGTACCATTGCTAAAATCAAGGAGCATTCCAACGTGACGCTAATTGAAAGGCCATTCAAAAATTATACAGATCAAAAATCTTTTGCTTTAGAACAAGCATCCCATGATTGGATATTATTTATGGATGCCGATGAAAGATTGACAGATCCTTTAAAGAATGAAATCTTAAAAACTGTCAATTCTGATAATCCTGGTATTGAAGCTTACTATTTTTACAGAACTTTCATGTTCCAAAATAGTGTATTACGCTTCAGTGGATGGCAAAGTGATAAAAACTATCGCCTATTTAGAAAAAGTAAAGTGAATTTTACACCAGAAAGGATTGTTCATGAAACTTTAATAGTAGATGGTGAATCTGATGTTTTAAAAAATAAACTAATTCATTATTCATATAAAGATTACAAAGATTACAAAGGAAAAATGATCAAATATGGGCAGATGAAGGCGCGAGAAGAATTTCAAAAAGACTACAGCCCCAATCAGTATCATTTTATACTAAAACCTCTCTACAAATTTCTCAACCATTACATCTTAAGATTAGGAGTTTTAGACGGTAAAAAGGGGGTGGTTATATGTTATCTCAATGCTCTTGGGGTATATTCTAGATATAAAGAATTAAAACGATTACGAAATACTGATTTGCAAGGTTAAAAATGACACAATTCCAAGAAGAAATCAATGCATGCAGGAGCGTTCTTAAAGAAGGAGGCCTTATTCTCTATCCGACTGACACTATATGGGGAATAGGCTGCGATGCTACAAATGAAGAAGCTGTAAAAAAAATCTATACCTTAAAAAAAAGAATCGATACCAAAACAATGATCTGCTTGGTAGCTAATGATTTTATGTTAGAAAAACATGTAACCAAAGTTCCAGAAGCTGCATATGATATTATTGATTTAGCAGAAAAACCAACAACCATTGTATATGACAACCCTAAAGGAATTGCAAATAACTTAGTTGCTACAGATAATTCCGTAGCAATTAGGGTCGCTACAGATAAGTTTTGTCAATACCTAATTACCAATTTAAAAAAACCCATAGTCTCCACTTCTGCAAATATTAGTGGAAAACCGGCTCCAAAAAGCTTTAAAGAAATAGACCCTGCTATTTTAAAAGGTGTGGACTATATAGTAAATTTGCACCAAGAAATGACAATGGCAAAACCATCTTCCATCATTAAAATCGGAAATGGCGGTTTGGTCAAGGTGATACGTGAATAAAAACAATGCAAGAGTACTACAAAGAAAGCCTGCAAGACCCTATTTTTAATATCATAGGACTAGCTGCCAAAGAATTATCTTTGGACTGTTATGTAATTGGTGGTTTTGTACGTGATTTTTTTCTTAAAAGAAGCACTGCAAAGGATATTGATATTGTGGCCATTGGTAGCGGTATCGCTTTGGCAAAAAAAGTAGCTGAAATGCTACCAAACCAACCAAAAGTCTCCGTTTTTAAAAACTTTGGTACCGCCATGTTGAAACACAACGGAATTGAATTGGAATTCGTTGGAGCCAGAAAAGAAAGCTACAATAGAGATAGTAGAAAACCCATCATAGAAAACGGCACATTGAAAGATGACCAAAAAAGAAGGGATTTCACCATCAATGCATTAGCACTTTCCTTAAATGAAACTGATTTCGGAAAGCTTTTAGATCCATTTGATGGTATTAAAGATTTAGATAATAAATTAATCAAAACCCCTTTAGAACCAGGGATTACCTATTCTGATGACCCCTTACGGATGATGCGAGCCATTCGCTTTGCAACCCAATTGAATTTTGAAATCCAAACAAACTCTTTACTGGCTATAACAGACAATAAAGAACGCATGGCAATTGTTTCCAAAGAACGTATTATTGATGAACTGCATAAAATTATTGGTAGTGCTAAACCATCAATGGGATTTCAATTATTACATGAAACTGGACTGTTACACCTTATACTTCCTGAACTTACTGCATTAGAGGGTATCGAGGAAATAGAAGGGCAAAAACATAAAGACAACTTTTGGCATACGCTTGAAGTAGTAGACAATATTGCACTACATACAGATGATATTTGGTTACGTTGGGCGGCATTGTTACATGACATTGGTAAAGCACCCACCAAACGGTTTGACAAAAAGATAGGATGGACCTTCCATGCGCATGAATTTGTTGGCTCTAAAATGGTTTACAAATTGTTTAAAAGGTTGCGAATGCCATTGAACGAACACATGAAGTTTGTTCAAAAAATGGTTTTAATGAGCTCAAGACCTGTAGTGCTTTCGCAAAACAATGTTACTGATTCTGCCGTGCGTAGACTGGTTTTTGATGCAGGAGATTATGTAGACGATTTAATGACGCTGTGCGAAGCAGATATTACTACAAAAAACCCAAAAAAGCAGAAAAAATACAAGAATAATTTTAAAATTGTCCGTCAAAAAATAATAGAAGTAGAAGAGCGTGATCATGTTAGGAATTTTCAACCTCCCATAACAGGGGAAGAAATTATGAAGACTTTCAACTTAAAGCCTTCCAAAGAAATTGGGATATTGAAAGATGCCATCAAAGAGGCTATACTAGAAGGAGAGATTCCTAACGAATATGACCCAGCCCTTATTTTTATGATGAAAAAAGGTAAAAAAATGGGATTGACAGTATCCAATCAAATTACATAAGTGCATGAAAAAAGATAATAAGGCTGTTATATACTGGCTTTTAACTGGAAGTCTTTTAATATTCATTATGGTACTAGTTGGTGGCATTACTAGACTAACTCATTCTGGCCTTTCTATATCCAATTATAAATTAATAAGCGGCACTATTCCTCCAACCAGTGAAATTGAATGGCAAGAAGCCTTTGATTTATATAAGCAATACCCAGAATATCAAAAACTCAATTCACATTTTACATTAGAAGACTTTAAGTCTATTTACTTTTGGGAATGGCTGCATAGGTTCATAGGCAGGTTCATTGGAATGGTATTTCTTATTCCATTTTTATATTTCCTTATTAAAAAACAACTTTCTAGACCAACAATAAAAAAAGCGATTATACTACTCCTCCTTGGAGCTTTTCAGGGCTTTTTAGGTTGGTATATGGTTAAAAGCGGATTGGTTAACAGACCGGACGTAAGCCACTATAGACTGGCATCACACCTGATTACGGCCTTCATTACTTTTGCATACACGCTATGGGTTGCATTAGATCTAATTTTTCCTAAAAAGAAAGACGTCAGCATCAATTTCAGAAGACATATTCGAATTGGAATGATTTTACTGGTGTTACAGATATTTTGGGGCGGTTTGGTCGCTGGTTTAGATGCTGGTTTTATTCACAATCATTGGCCACTTATGAGCGAAGGGAAATTGGTGCATGAAACCGTTTTTATAGAACATAGTCCTGTTTGGATAAATTTTATTGAAGGTAGAAGTGGCGTACAGTTTATACATCGGTATTTGGCCTATATTGTAGTTGGTATTATTTTATTTATTTGTTACAAGGCAAAAAAACTATCCTTAACTTCATATCAAAAAGGGGGAGTGAATTTACTATTGATTATAGTAGTGTCACAATTCATCTTAGGCATTCTAACCTTAATTTATTCCGTACCTGTATGGCTAGGTGTGGCCCATCAAATTTTTGCTTTCTTCTTATTAGGAACCATGACTTTTGTACTCCATAGATTTTCCAAATAGCCTAGGCGTACCCATGTAAATTCTTCAAACACACTTCCTATATACTGCCATAAATTCAATACATAATCGTAACTTTGTACCCACTCTAATACTAAAGGCATGATTTATAAAATAAGAGTAATTCTAGATGCCAAAGATGATATCTTTAGGGATATAGAAATACAAGACAGTAATAGCTTAGAAGAGTTTCACAATGCTATTACCCAGGCATTTGGGTTTATGGGGGATGAAATGGCTTCTTTTTATACTTGTGATGAGGAATGGAACCAGGATGAAGAAATTGCTCTTTTTGATGTAAGTGAAAATGGTTCTGATATTCGCCTAATGAACGAGACTTTTCTAAAAAACATTATGAATGAACGTACCCCTAAATTAATTTATGTGTACGATTTTCTAAACATGTGGACTTTCTTTGTGGAATTGGCCGATATTGTAGAAAAAGAAGACGGAAGAGCATACCCAAATACATTATTCAGTTTTGGGGAACTTCCAGATATGCCACCAGAGAAAAAGTTTGTTGCTGATCCAGGTATAGAGTTTGATGATGATGGCTTGGAAAGTTATGACGACTTGGATTTTGATGAAAATTGGAACTAACGCGTATTTACATTATCACTATTTCACTAACTCACCTTAAACAATAATGCTAAACCTATACCCTACCCAAATTGAAAGCGTTTCCCTTCACCGAGTTGGAAACAAAAATAGAAATGAAACCATTTTTTTATCCGCAGAGCCATTTTCTCTAAATGACGAAACAACGGGCATACTAAAAGAATATTTTTTCAAATCTTTTAGGGAGAAGGAAGAAAATTACTTTTACCTTTCTAATGAAGTGGATGTTGAGTTCAACACATTGCATAAAATAGCAACAGAAATTTTTAACGACCCAAGTTCTGCACATTTAAATTCAAAAAAAATAGCAACACATTTGTTTGATCAGTCCAACCATCCACATATTAAAAGTGGGGAAGTTTATGTTGCCTACTTAACTGGACTTCTATTGGATAATGATAAAGTGGATGCCATTGGTATTTTCAAGAGTGAGCTTAAACATGATTTTCTTCAGTTTGAGGAAAAAGAAGGAAATTTGGATATCCTAATCCAACAAGGTATAAACATCAATAAACTGGATAAAGGTTGTCTTATATTCAACACCAACAAAGAAGAAGGCTATAAAGTGCTATCAGTAGACAGCAATCGCTATGATGCCAAATACTGGTTAGAGAATTTTTTGGATGTGGAAGCCTTGTCTGATGACAATTTTAAGACCAAAAACTACTTGAAATTCTGTCAAAACTTTGCCAAAGATGTGGTTTTACCAGCAGAAGACAAGCAACAAGAGATCTTGTTCATGAACCGTGCAGTGAATCATTTTGCCAAAAATGATGAATTTGAAGAAAGCACCTTTATTAATGAGGTTATGGAAAATCCAGAATTGATTCCAGAGTTTAAACATTACAAAGTTGAGAAAGGTCCAAAATACAGCATTGAAGATGTTTCCAGTTTTGATATTGCCAACAAAGCTGTCTCTGATGCCAGGAGAAAAATAAAAAGCGTTATAAATCTAGACACCAATATTCAAATAAAACTAGACTTTATAAATCCTGATTCAGCGGATAAATTTATAGAAAAAGGCTGGGATGAAGAACGTCAGATGTACTACTACCTAGTTTATTTTAATAAAGAGGAGAAGAGTTAATTTAGGCCCTCTAAACCTGTAATTAGAACTTTTTTTCAATAATTTGCTTCATACTTACATCTTCGTAGTTCCTTTTAACGAAATCCAGAGCCAGTGCCAAAATCTGCCCCATGGTTTTGCATTTTTTAAAATCGACATCTAGTGTAAGATCATAAATTAGACCGCATAACTGTTTTATGTTTTCATCCAAAGAAATATGATCTGTTTTACAAATGTTGACTAATTTTTTAATCCTACTTCCAGAACTTATAATACGTTTGGCAACTATAGAACGTTCTTCAATTTTGTATTGATCAACAGAACTATGCAATAATTTACTTCTTACCAATTCTACCATTTGGTAATTTTCTTTAAAAAATTGGGGACGATACACCTTTAATTTCCCCTCATAACATTGCTGATCAAAATCTATGGCCCTTATGCTATAAATCACTTGGTCAAAATCATGAGTAGGCACAATTACATAGTTGTAAGAACGCATATCCCCAAGCAAGCGAATCATACAACGTTCATTAAACTTTACAAACTCTTTAGCCAGCTGGGCTTTTTCAGGTTCTGAACATTTAGGAAGCATTTCCTTAATAAATTCATCTCCTGGAATTCCAGCTATATGCTCCTCAATCAATGTATCCTTATATACCAAAAAGTTAAGATTATATGGAGAAAGCATATGTTCTAGTTCTAATCCATAAACTCTAGAGGCATCAGTTTTCTTTACATAGAAATAGGTGAAGTTATCATTAAGAATATTTCTCACCTTAATTCTAAATGGCTTGGAATTCCCAAAGGTGCAATAATCCACTGCATCCACATTTAGATACTGAAAGATCCTATCACTACCATCAGAATGTAAGATCGAGTAAACTTTTTTTAGGCTTAAATCTATTTCCTCCCTATCAGAATCAGAATAATACACTCGTATCCATAGCGTATCTTCATCAGCAGCATTGTATACCGAGACCGAACCTGAAAAACGCAACAAATCCTCATAAAAAATTGGAATTTCAATCTTCCTATTGTATTGGTCCAAATAAGCATCCAACCGTTTGTTTACCGGGTAGGCAGGTTTCTTTTTGGACATTAATTTCTCATCTGTCATACGCTCAATTTATAAAATAATGAAGTTATCTTGTAACAAAATAATCAATACCTCGTCAAGTTACTATAAACAACCCAAAAACACATCCTGATTTGGAAACGATACTCACAGTAAACAATCTTACCAAGAAATATGGATACATAACTGCTGTAAAAGACCTTTCCTTTACCATAGAAAAAGGCAATGTATATGGCATTTTAGGTCCCAATGGTAGTGGAAAATCTACTACACTAGGAATTGTCCTTAATGTAGTGAATGAAACCAAAGGCAATTTTAGTTGGTTCAATGGTACTTCTACTACCCATGATGCATTGAAAAAAGTGGGAGCCATTATAGAAAGACCCAACTTTTACCCCTATATGACAGCAATTCAGAATTTAAAATTGGTCTGCAAAATTAAAGGAGTAAGTGAAGATAAAATTGAAGGAAAACTGAAACTGGTAGGGTTATTAGATCGAAAAAACAGCAAATTCAAAACCTATTCTTTAGGTATGAAACAACGTTTAGCAATTGCCTCTGCACTGTTGAACGACCCAGAGATTTTAATTTTGGATGAACCCACAAATGGTTTGGATCCCCAGGGAATACACCAAATAAGAGAAATCATTAAAAAAATTGCAAGCAAGGGTACTACGATATTATTGGCGTCGCATTTATTGGATGAAGTAGAAAAAGTATGTAGCCATGTCGTTATTCTTAGAAAAGGTGAAAAGTTATATTCTGGTAAAGTAGATGATTTGTTGGCAAGTCATGGCTTTTTCGAGTTAAAAACAGAAGATATGGTTGAGCTGGAAAATTATCTCGAAAAAAACGCAAGCTTTGGGAAAATAACAATCAATAATGGAATGATAACTGTCATTCTTAAGGAAGAAATGAATGCTGCAGTGTTCAACCAAGAACTGTTCAAAAAAGGAATTATACTTTCCCATATGGTAAAACGTAAAGAAAGCCTGGAAGAACAATTCTTGACCCTTACCAATAACCAAAGCAATTAATCCTAATACTATATAGGGAAACCATCAACTAAAAACATATGATACGTTTATTACAAATAGAATTTATAAAGCTTTGGAACAATAGAGCCAGCAAAGTATTGATCATCTCATATTTTGTGCTCTTAACTTCAATTGCTTTAGTAGCAGCTATAAAATTTGATATAGGCCCTATTAAGTTTCATTTGGCAGAACAAGGCATTTTTAATTTTCCATATATATGGCATTTCAACACCTTTATAACAGCCTTTTTCAAACTGTTTTTAGCCATTGTCATTGTATCCATGATGGCAAATGAATACAGCAACAAAACCATAAAACAGAATTTAATAGATGGGCTTTCAAAAAAAGAATTTGTTTTATCTAAATTCTTAACTGTGTTGTCTTTTTCAGTTATTTCTACGATTTTTGTCTTTGGGATATCCATGATTCTCGGGCTTATATATTCTGATTTCAACGAGGTTTCAATTATATTTTCAGATTTAGAATACCTTTTGGCTTTTTTCCTCAAATTAGTTGGGTTTTTCTCTTTTTGTTTATTCCTTGGTATTATGGTGAAACGCTCGGCCTTTGCTTTAGGTTTTCTTATTCTTTGGGCTATATTGGAACAATTAATCTTTGGTTTATTAGGTTGGAAATTTGTATCATGGGAAATAGCTAATAAAATTAAAGACTTTTTTCCTTTAGAATCCATGGCCAATTTAATTGAAGAACCTTTCACTAGACTTGGAGCAGTTAAATCTGTAGCCAAACAAATTGGGGAAGACTTTAATTTTGACTATGCCGTTCATTGGTATGAGGTTCTTATTGTATTGGTTTGGACAGCGATTTTCGTCTATTCATCGTATGCATTATTAAAGAAAAGAGATTTATAGTACCTTGTAGTGTTTGATTTGATTTTCAGATGCTTAGAAAACTTCAGTACCTTTTTATTTTTTTCTGCTGTTCCTTGGGTTATGGACAAACTTGTCCATCGCTAACGAATCCTATTGATGGGGCTACGAATGTTTCTGTAAACACAAGTATATCATGGAATTCTGTAGTAGGAGTTCCTGGCTATCTCATATCCATAGGGACAACACCTGGAGGGACAGATATCATAAATTCACAATCTATTGGAAGTGCTACTTCATTTACGCCTGCTTTGGGTTTACCTGAAAACACACAAGTTTATGTAACCATCACCTTGTTCTTTATCAATCAGCCCAATATTGTTTGTGGTAGTGAAACTTTTACAACGGAAAATGTCGTGACACCACCACCTTGTACAACACTAAACAGTCCCGCCGATGGTAGTACAAATATAAATGGCGCTACCAACTTGTCCTGGGGTTATTCATCCACAGCAACCGGTTACCGCCTTACTCTTGGAACAACTCCTGGTGGTGGAGAAATACTAAACAATGTAGACCTAAACAACACCTTATTTTACAATCCTCCACTAGACTTTCCACCAGACACCCAAATCTATATTCTCATTACTCCATATAATGAGAATGGGAGCATCCCTGGGTGCAATGAAGAAAGTTTTACCACTGGTCCAGTAGCCGTTTTACCTGGCTGCGCAACAATGACTTCTCCTTTAAACGGAGCCATAAATGTCCCGCTAACTCCTTTACTAGAGTGGACAGATGTTCCAGGAGCTGCAGGATATCGTGTTTCCTTAGGCTCGTCTCCTTTTGTAAACGATGTTTTAGACAATGTTGCCTTTGGTACCAATTCCACATTTGTTTTGGATTTTGAGCCCAATAGCACCTTCTTTATCTCGATCACCCCCTTTAATGCCGCTGGGGAAGCAATTAGCTGCGGACAAGAGTCATTTTCAACTATTTTAGGATGTGGCCCCTATTTTGATGCGGTTACGGGAGAATTAGTAACCTTAAATCCTGAAATAAATTTTCCTGACACCATTTCTTTCTGTCAAAATGAAGTGCCTTTTTTAGCGCATACAACAGATGTTGCTGATGGGTATAGATGGTACAAAATTGATACTTTAGGCAATGAAACCTTAATCTCAGAATCTGATGAAGTAGCACTGACGGAAATTGGGCAATACCGATATGAAGCATACAACTTCATTTCTCAATTTGTAAATACTATTGAATGCCCAAGTTCAAAAGAATTCTCTGTGGTGTCTTCAGAATTAGCAACCATTACCAATGTAGAAATTAGTGGCCCAATAGGCAATACAGCTATAAGTATTCAAATTACAGGTATAGGAGATTATGAATATGCCTTAAATAACAGTAATGGCCCTTTTCAAGACAGCAACACCTTCACAAGTTTACCTGAAGTAAACTCATACACAGTTTATGTCAGGGATAAAAATGGCTGTGGGACCGTTGAACAAAAAATTGAGCAGGATATAACCGTAGAAGGCTTTCCAAAGTTCTTTACGCCCAATGGTGATGGCATCAATGATTTTTGGCAATTTATTCCACCTCCATTAACCAATGAAAGCAATTTAATCTATATTCAAATTTTTGATAGGTACGGGAATTTTTTGGCCCAAATTGACCCTGAATCTCAGGGTTGGGACGGCAGATATAGGGGCAAGTCTCTTCCTTCATCTAGTTATTGGTTTAGGGCAGTTTCTGTAGATGGCGAACCTGTTCAAGGAGCTATCGCCCTTAAAAGATAAGTCCTTTTGTACCCAATTGCACAGATTTGAACCATGACTGCAAGTGTAAGTTACTATATTATTTATTACATTTATCAAAATAACCGACCTTCAATATGCTCATTGTTATTTGAAAGTCAATACGTTATATGTTATGAAAATTACATTTTCACTCCTAGCACTATTATCTTGCTGTATGGGGTGTAGTGATACTTTTTTAGGAACAGAAGAGGATCCATTAGCGGGCACCCCTCAATTAGATATTGAAGAGGTGAAAAATGCTTTTTCTGAGCTTCCTTTTAAAACAGGCAACAACGATTTTCAATTAGAGGTCTTACACAATAAAAAATGGGAATTCAGAATGGTGGTCCCTGAAATAACAAATGATGAGTTAGTCCCACTTTTTGTCTACCTGCATGGGGGAGCACTCACTCCTAACCCCAGCGCACATACTCAGCCAAATTGTTTGGTTGATTTAGTATTAGAAAATACAAAAGCTTACGTCTTAAGACTTAACTCTAGTGGATTCCTATGGGATGATTCCTCCAATGTATCTCAGGTCATTAACTTGGTGAATTTTGCAATAGAAAACTTAAATATAGATCCGGAAAGAGTGGTAGTTCTTGGATATAGTGATGGTGGAACAGGGAGCTGGTTTTTTTCAGATACCCATCCAGAAGTGTTTTCTGCCGGTATTCCAATGGCTAGTTTTTATGCATTACTATATACCAGTGAAGGTCTAGTTAAAAAAACAGATATACCTATGTATGTGATACATGGAGAAAGTGATACTATATTTCCTTTTACTAATACAGAAACACAAGTAGAGAAATCTATTAATGCTGGTAGCGATATAGAATTCGTAATGGCAGTTGGATTAACACATTTTGTTCCCTGTGAATATCAGACTTATCTACAAGAAGGCATTGAGTGGGTCAAAAATTCGGTATGGCAATAAATTCATCAATCGAAAACTGAACAAAACCCACTAATACCTTCTTTTTTAGCCATTTATCCAATGTTTTACAAGACAAAGAAGGATTTGTAGTACCTTACAATGTTTGATTTTTTTCAAATGCAAAAAAGAGCGCTATATCTTTTATTAACTCTAATGGGATTGATATCCTATGGACAATCATGTCCATCTCTGATCTACCCCCAAAATGGTTCATCCAATATTCCCGTTGATGCAACTATTTCTTGGTCCAACATCAGCGGAATTTCTGGACTTGCAATTTCTTTAGGTACCACACCAGATGGCACGGATATTCTCAACAGACGAACCTCTAGTTCTATTGGCTCCTATACCCCTGAAGTAGGACTTCCTGATGATACCTTAATATATGTAAGTCTCATTTTATTTGTGCCCAATAAGCCACCCATTATATGTGCTTCCCAAAGTTTTTTTACAGGCGATGTTACTACACCTCCCTCTTGCACCACATTAAATCATCCTGTAAATAACGAAACCACCGTATCTATTGGAACCAAAATACAATGGGACTATGCCCCTACCGCAACTGGATATAGATTATCTATTGGCACTGCACTGGGTAGTACAGACCTATTGAACAATGAAGATGTTGGCAATGTTTTAGTGTATAACCCCCCTACAGCATTTCCATTGGATAGTGAAATTTTTGTACAAGTTACCCCATATAATGAAAATGGTGACAATGGACCGTGCACAACGGAAAGTTTTACAATAGGAGAAGTAGTTGCCAATTGCAATCAACCACACCTTAACTTCCCAGAAATAGTCAGTATTTGCGAGAACGAGCTTCCGACCGTTATTTATAGCAAGGATTTAGCAAAAGGATATAGATGGTACAAAGTGGATTCTAATGGCAATGAAACATTGCTTTCAGAAGGAAGTGAAGTTTCCATATCAGAAATTGGGCAATATAGATATGAGGCATACAACATAAGAAGGGAATCTGGCATTGTCGTGGAATGTGGCCATTCAAAAACCTTTAAGGTTATACGATCCGAAAAACCTCGAATTAATGAAGTTAGGGTTAGCCCCCAATCCAAAAAAATGCGCATAGAAATAAGGGTAAGTGGAATTGGTGATTATGAATATGCGTTGCGCCAAGATGGCCCCTATCAAAGCAGTTCTGTTTTTGAGAACCTTTCACTCAAGGAATATACTGTATATGTTAGGGATAAAAATGGATGTGGAATCGCTCAAAGAAAAGTAGAACGAGATTTAACCTCAGAAGACTTTCCAAAATTCTTTACTCCCAATGGAGATGGCATCAATGATTTTTGGCAGTATATTCCACCAAAGGAATTAGGAGAAATAAATATTGATGTCATTCGTATTTTTGATCAATATGGTAATTTTTTGGCTCAAATTGACCCTTTATCAACAGGATGGGACGGTAATTTTAATGGTAGTCCATTACCTCCTTCCAATTACTGGTTCAATGCTATTTCTTTAAAAAATCAAAAAATACAAGGCTATTTTGTCTTAAAGCGATAGCACTTCATATTTTATTCCATTTTGTCTTGTTTCCAATCGAATGGCTTTTGTAAATTTAGGGCATGAAATTTAAAATTGTCTCAGAATTCAGCCCCACAGGAGACCAACCAGAGGCCATAAAGCAATTGGTGGATGGACTTGACACTTCCGAAAAATATCAAACCCTATTAGGAGTAACCGGTTCTGGCAAAACTTTTACTGTGGCCAATGTTATAGAAAAAGTCCAACGCCCTACTCTTATATTAGCACATAATAAAACTTTGGCAGCGCAATTGTATTCTGAATTTAAACAGTTTTTTCCAGAAAATGCTGTTGAATATTTTGTTTCCTATTACGATTATTATCAACCTGAAGCCTACATACCTTCTTCTGGCACCTATATAGAAAAAGACCTCTCCATTAATGAGGATATAGAAAAATTAAGATTAAGCGCTACTTCTTCCCTGCTCTCAGGCAGGAGGGATGTTTTAGTAGTTGCCTCGGTATCCTGTCTTTATGGAATTGGAAATCCTGCGGAATTCAAGAAAAATGTAATCTCCATTCGTAAAGATCAAATCATTTCTCGGACCAAATTTTTACATCAGTTGGTCCAAAGCCTATATTCTAGAACAACCATGGATTTTAGAAATGGGAATTTTAGAGTAAAAGGGGATGTGGTAGATGTGTTTCCAAGTTATGCCGACCATGCTTTTAGAATTCATTTCTTTGGAGATGAAATTGAAGAAATAGAGGCTTTTGACCCTTTTAATAATAAAGTCCTAGAGGTTTATGAAAACTTGAACATATATCCCGCCAATATGTTTGTCACTTCTCCTGATGTGCTACAAAATGCCATTCATCAAATTCAGGCAGATATGGTTCATCAAGTTGCTTATTTTAAAGAAATTGGCAAACATCTGGAAGCAAAACGGCTTGAAGAGCGTACTAATTTTGATTTGGAAATGATACGGGAATTGGGCTACTGCTCAGGAATCGAGAATTACTCTAGATATTTAGATGGTCGCGAACCAGGAACAAGACCATTTTGTCTTTTGGATTATTTTCCCAATGATTATTTAATGATTATCGATGAAAGCCATGTGACCATTCCCCAAGTACATGCCATGTATGGTGGTGACCGATCCAGAAAAGAGAATTTAGTGGAATTTGGTTTTAGGCTACCAGCAGCAATGGACAATAGACCCTTAAAATTTGAAGAGTTTGAAATCATACAAAATCAAGCGATTTTTGTAAGTGCCACTCCAGCAGATTATGAGTTACAATTAAGCCAAGGTGTATTTGTAGAACAAGTCATTAGGCCAACAGGTCTATTAGACCCCATCATTGAAATTAGACCCAGTTTAAATCAAATTGATGATTTGATTGAAGAAATCCATGTACGGGTAGAAAAGGATGAACGTACATTGGTGACCACTCTTACCAAAAGAATGGCAGAAGAATTGGCAAAATACCTTACTAGAATAAGTGTGAGATGTCGATATATTCATAGTGATGTGGATACTTTGGAGCGAGTAGAAATTATGCAAGACCTTAGAAAAGGAATTTTTGACGTCCTGATTGGAGTAAACTTATTAAGAGAAGGGTTGGATTTGCCAGAAGTATCTCTTGTAGCCATTTTGGATGCCGATAAGGAAGGTTTCCTAAGAAGCGCACGATCACTGACCCAAACTGTTGGTAGGGCTGCAAGAAATTTAAATGGAAAAGCCATAATGTATGCTGATAAAATTACCAATAGCATGCAAAAAACCATAGATGAGACGAATTATAGACGGGATAGGCAAAAAGCATACAACACGGAACACAATATTACTCCTAAGGCATTGAACAAAAGTTTGGACAGTGCCTTGACAAAAAATTCAGTGTCTGCCTATCATTTTGAGAAAGAAGAATTACGGGCTGCCGAACCAGATCTAGAATATTTGACCAAAGATCAAAGAGAGAAAATGATTCGAGGCAAAAGAAAAGAAATGGAAAATGCGGCCAAAGAATTAAATTTTATTGAAGCCGCAAAACTACGGGACGAAATAAAAACATTACAAGCGCAATAATAAAAAATCTCAACTTTTACGTGTAAAACTATAAGCTGAATTTTTTATTTAGATTCCTGCTTTCACAGGAATGACAATTTTATATGGATCTCTGGGCTGAGCCAGAGGAATTCTCTCCATTAAAAATAGCAAAGTGCCCTGACTCCTCAGGGCACTTTACAAACTAACCAACTAAACCAAACATTATGAAAACCCTTGAGGGCTACATAAAATCTTAATTACTTTAGGCAATATCTATCACCCTTTTTGGTTTGGGTAATGCTTCTTCTTTTTTAGGAAGTGTAAACTTTAAAATACCGTCTTTATATTCAGCATCAATTTTGTTTAATTCAATCATCTCTGATAAAGTAAATGCTCTTTTAAAAGAAGCATAAGAGAACTCTTTTCTTGTATAACTCCCTTTCTCCTCATTAGCTTCTAATTTACTTTCTGCCGAAACCGTCAATACATCATTATCAACTTCAATTTTAAAATCTTCCTTTGTTCTCCCAGGTATGCTCAATTCCAAAGTAAAATCCTTATCATTTTCCTTAATATTTACGGATGGTTCTTTATTGGAATCGTTGCTAATACCTCCAAACCAATCTGGTGTGAAAAATTCATTTATAAAAAAAGGATGTCTTGTATTATTTCTTTTAACTAAACTCATGTCTTATATATTTTAATTATACTTCTGTTATGACTTTAAAGAGTCAAATGATGTACCAATTAAAAGTAAATGACAAAATGTCGTATTTTAAAGACAAACGCATGTCAAAATGACATTTTTGCGTATTTAATTATTATATGCGTTGAAAATATCAAGCAATACACGAGGAGGAACGATCTTATCGGGGTATTTGTGCATTACTATCAAAACTTGGTCAATTGCGGACGGGGGTAGTCCCATTTTAAGGCCAATATTATGAAGTGTATTGGTTTCAGCCATACTTTGTATCCTATCCACATTCATCAATAGAACAAGCCTATGAAATTGAAGAATACGGTCGGCCTGAGATTTAAGTACTATTTTTTCAATTTTCTTTTCAAAAAGAGAATCAAACTCCTCTTTACCTATACCTAAGTGAGAGGCAACGCCAATAAGAAAATTATATTCAGCATCCTGCATTACCTGATCCGTTTTTGCAAACGCTATCATTTCTGATAAAATACTAAGTTTTTCTTTGTCCGTACTCATAACTATATATCCAATGATTTGGTCATTAGTGCATTATATCATAACTCATAAAACCCATACTTTAGTATTGAAGCAAGATTAAAGATATTGTTAATATTTGCCTTAACTTGCCACAAAATATCTATTATGACCAATAACGACATTTTTAAAAAGCTGAGAGTAGCCCTTATGTTGCGGGATGACGAAATTGTAGACATCTTAAAATTGGTTGACTTTAAAGTCTCTAAAAGTGAATTGGGAGCTATATTTAGAAAAGAAGACCATCCCAAATATGTAGCATGCGGGGATCAAATATTGCGTAATTTTTTAAACGGACTGGTTATTCATTTAAGAGGAACGAAGGACAATCCTAAAATTCCAAAAGAAGTCCTATACCAGAAGCAGAACACTCCAAAAAAAGCTTCATTTAAGCAAAAGGACAAAAAAAGAAAAACACCAGATGTTAGTTACGTGAAGTACAAAAATAAAAAACCTTAATACTAAAGTGACCAGCACTAAGCTTTTTTAAACCCTTCCATATTAGCCACTGGGCATCCACAGACATTACTATATTTTTAAACAAAAAAAGTCAGCATTAACAAAAACACTGACCTTTTCTTATCCTATATTGATTTTATCTCTAAACTAAAACTTCTTTTACTTTATCTGCAGCTTCTTGAAACTGCACAGCTGAATGTACAGCTAAACCAGAATTGTCTATAATTTCTTTGGCCAATTCCGCATTGGTTCCCTGCAAACGAACAATAATAGGCACTTGAATAGCATCGCCCATATTCTTATATGCGTCTACAATACCATGTGCTACACGATCACATCTAACTATTCCTCCAAAAATATTTACAAGAATTGCTTTGACTGCTGAGTCCTTTAAAATAATTCTAAAAGCTTCTTCAACCCTTTTAGCATCCGCAGTACCACCTACATCCAAAAAGTTTGCCGGTTCGCCACCTGCCATTTTAATTAAATCCATAGTTGCCATGGCCAAACCTGCTCCATTTACCATACAACCAACATTTCCTTCTAAATCCACATAGTTAAGACCAACTTCACGAGCTTCTACTTCTATAGCATTTTCCTCTCGCAAATCCCGCATCTCTGCATATTGCTTTCTTCTATATAAGGCATTGTCATCTATAGAAACTTTTGCATCTACAGCCATGATTTTATTATCTGATGTCTTAAGCACTGGATTGATTTCAAACATACTGGAATCACTCTCTACGTATGCTTTATACAAACATGTAACAAACTTCGTCATTTCCTTGAATGCCAAACCAGACAACCCAAGGTTAAACGCAATTTTCCTTGCTTGAAAAGGCAACAAACCTGTTGATGGATCCACTTCTTCAGTAAAAATAAGATGTGGGGTATTCTCAGCAACATCTTCAATATCCATACCGCCTTCGGTTGAATACATCACCATATTTCTACCAGTACCTCTGTTCAGTAAAACTGACATATAGAATTCTGATGTTTCACTTTCACCAGGGTAATACACATCTTCCGTCACTAAAACTTGATGCACTCTTTTACCTTCAGCTGATGTTTGCGGAGTAATCAAATTCATTCCAATAATACTTCCAGCAATATCTTCAACCTCTTTTAAGTTTTTGGCCAGTTTTACACCACCACCTTTTCCACGTCCACCTGCATGCACTTGTGCTTTTATCACGTGCCATCCTGTTCCAGTTTCCTGTGTTAATTGTTTAGCGGCAGCCACAGCTTCTTTTGCATTATGCGCAACTATTCCTCTTTGGATTCGCACTCCAAAACTTGCCAGTATTTCTTTTCCCTGATATTCGTGAAGGTTCATATATAAAAAGTGTCTTAAAATTCAGTAGCAAAAATAGCAAACCCATATGATTTACCCTAATGAAACAACAATGGAAAACGCTTTACATAATTCACATTAGTTACAAATACAACAATATGTTTTATTTTTAATACGTCTACGGTTTTTTTTGCCCATTATCCTAGAGTAACCTAATTTTGTTCAAAATGACTAGTGCTATGAAAACTACCGATTTGCTTAAAATCGCGAAAAAATATGGAGATCCCGTATATGTATATGATTCTGAAAAAATCATAAGTCAATTCAACAGATTGACAAATGCTTTTAATGGTGTAAAAAGCTTAAAACTTAATTATGCCGCCAAAGCTTTGTCCAATATTACTATTTTAAGATTATTAAATAGCTTAGGTAGTGGGTTGGACACTGTTTCCATTCAAGAAGTAAAATTAGGTTTACTGGCTGGGTTTAAACCCGAAAACATCATCTTTACACCCAACGGTGTTTCTTTGGAAGAAATTGAAAAAGCGTCTGCCCTTGGTGTACAAATCAACATAGATAATTTATCTATCTTAGAACAGTTTGGCGGGAAGTATCCCGATGTTCCAGTTTGCATCCGTATTAACCCGCATGTAATGGCTGGTGGCAACAGTAAAATATCTGTTGGACATATCGATTCTAAATTTGGTATCAGCATCCATCAAATTCCGCATTTATTGCGCATTGTGGAATTAACTCAAATGAACATTAACGGTATACACATGCATACCGGTAGTGATATATTAGATATTGATGTTTTTCTTTATGCTTCAGAAATCCTTTTTGAAACTGCCAAAAATTTCAAGGACTTAGATTTTATTGATTTTGGTAGTGGGTTTAAAGTACCTTATAAAGAAGGAGATATTGAAACAAACATAGAGGAACTGGGTAAAAAACTGGGTAACCGATTCAATGAATTTTGCAAAGAATACGGTAGGGAACTTACATTGGCATTTGAGCCAGGAAAATTTCTCGTTAGTGAAGCCGGTAGTTTCTTAGCTAAGGTAAATGTGGTAAAACAAACAACATCTACAGTTTTTGCAAGTATAGATTCTGGTTTTAATCATTTAATTCGCCCAATGCTCTATAGTGCATCTCATCAAATCAAGAATTTAAGCAATCCAGATGGTAGAGAACGCTATTATTCAGTTGTTGGTTATATCTGTGAAACGGATACTTTTGCGAGTAATAAAAGAATAAATGAAATCTCTGAAGGTAACATTCTTTGCTTTAAAAATGCTGGCGCCTATTGTTTTACAATGGCTAGTAATTACAACTCAAGATTTAGGCCACCAGAAGTTTTGTGGCATAATGGAAAAGCAATTTTAATCCGTGAACGTGAAACTTTTGATGACCTCATCAAAAATCAGGTAGATGTAAAGGATATTTTTGAAACCATAAAGGAGAAGGTTTCAGCTAAATAAGGATATCTCTGTTTAAAAATAGTGAATACCCATACAAATAAGAAAGGACGGTTTTTAAAATAAACCCGTCCTTTTTTCGTTAGTTTTGGTATAGTTGTTGGACTAATCTCCTGAAATAAAATATCATGAAAAATAGTATTTCGTCTTACCGCACTTATATGCTAACACTTTTTGTTGGATTGTTAACCATAAGCTTAAGTGCACAAGAAGTTGAATGGCTCACATGGGGTGAAGCCGTTACATTAGCACAGACCGATAAAAACCCAAAGAAAATCTTTATTGATGTGTATACGGACTGGTGTGGATGGTGTAAAAAAATGGATAAGGATACTTTTCAAAATCCCCAAGTAGCGGAATACATGTCCAAAAACTTCTATATGGTAAAAATGGATGGTGAAGGCAAAGAGGCGATAGAGTACAAAGGAAAGGTCTATAACTTTGTCCCTTCTGGAAGAAAAGGCTACCATGAATTCGCTGCTGCTTTAATGCAGGGTAGATTGAGTTATCCAACTGTTATTTTTTTAGACGAAAAGTTAGAAATACTATCTCCAGTTCCAGGCTATCAAAAACCAAAACCCTTTCTTAAAATCGCTAAATATTTTGGTGACAACATCTATAAAGAAAAGGATTGGAAGGCCTATGACGTAGAGGGGAAATAGAAAACTGTTATTGCTCTTTTTTTAATCCTGACAGTGTTTTTTTAATTTCATCTAACTCTTTCAGCATTTTTTTATTGGTTACAGAATTTTTATGATTCATCAATATTAGCTTAATTGAGACCAAAAGCACACCTGCCTCTATTAATAAATCTTTTGTAAACCCTTTTACAAATAAGGCCACCACAAAAAGAATTACAGTCACTAAAATGATGACTAAATCTGCTCCCGATAGATGCTTTTTCATTTGTTTATAGTATTAAATGTAACCTAGGTTACTATAAAAATAGTGCTACTTCTCAATCCAATAACTTACGATACCTCAAAGCACTTTATTCCAGAAAGACAAAACAAACTACCTACTATAATTTGGAGATTCTTTGGTTATGTGCACATCATGTGGATGACTTTCATTAATTCCACTTGCAGTGATTTTAACAAATTTTCCTGTTTCCTTAAGCGTAGCAACATCAATTGCTCCACAATATCCCATTCCTGCACGTAAACCACCCACAAATTGGTGGATGCTCTCATTAAGTTCTCCTTTATAAGGAACGCGACCTACAATACCTTCTGGAACCAATTTTTTTATATCATCTTCCACATCTTGGAAGTACCGATCTTTACTTCCTTCTCTCATCGCCTCAACTGAACCCATCCCTCTATAAGATTTAAACTTTCTTCCCTCATAGATAATGGTCTCCCCTGGAGATTCTTTGGTTCCTGCTAAAAGTGAACCTAGCATTACTGTATCTGCACCAGCAGCAATTGCCTTTGGAATATCACCTGTATAACGAATACCACCATCTGCAATCACTGGGACGCCACTTCCTTTTATAGCTGCAGCTACTTCTAAGACTGCAGAAAATTGTGGAAAACCAACCCCAGCTACTACTCGGGTAGTACAAATAGAACCAGGTCCAATACCTACCTTAACAGCATCAGCACCAGCCTCCACCAAATATTTAGCGGCTTCTCCTGTGGCTATATTACCAACAATAACTTCTAAATCTGGGAATTTCTTTTTCACATCTTTCAATACCGAAACTACTCCTTTGGTATGACCATGGGCTGTATCAATAACAACAGCATCTACACCTGCATTTACCAGAGCCTCAGCTCTATCAACGGCATCTGCTGTTACTCCTAAAGCCGCAGCAACTCGTAGTCTACCGTATTGGTCTTTATTAGCATTGGGTTTTTGGGTAAGCTTGGTTATATCTCTGAATGTAATAAGGCCCACCAATTTATAGTCTTTATCTACTACGGGTAGCTTCTCAATTTTCTTTTCTTGAAGAATGCCTTCAGCTTCTGCCAATGAGGTTCCTTTTCCTACTGTTACTAAATTTTTGGAGGTCATTACCTCAGCAATAGGTCGGTCATTGTTTTTCTCAAAACGCAAATCCCTATTGGTCACAATTCCGATTAACTTATTTTCACTATCTACAATTGGAATTCCGCCAATACCGTGTTCTTTCATATTGGCTTTGGCATCACGAACATAAGAATTTAACGGCAAAGTTACCGGATCCATAATCATGCCGCTCTCAGCGCGCTTTACTTTCCGCACTTTGATGGCTTGTTGTTCAATGGACATGTTCTTATGTAATACGCCAATCCCTCCCTCTTGGGCCATGGCAATTGCCATTCTAGATTCAGTAACCGTATCCATGGCAGCCGAAATAATGGGCACATTGATGGTAATGTTTCTTGTAAATTTTGTTTTGATACTGACTTCCCGTGGGAGAACTTCTGAATAAGCAGGTACTAAGAGTACGTCATCATAAGTAAGTCCTTCGCCAACAATTTTTTCTAGGTGAGCTTCCATAGCAATTAAAGATTAATTGCGTGCAAATATACTACATTTATGACAACCTCTGTTAGGTTATTTACAAGTTAACAGAAGCATTTTTTGTCATGAGTTGATAGAGCACTAATATTGAAGAGACTGTAAAGGTAATTGTCATTAATATTCCTGAAAAAATAACGACATATTTCATCCATAAGACCCCAGACCACATCAAATAAATACCTCCAAATGTTAGTATAACGGACACAAAAGGTTCTACAGTAAGAAACAATTTTAGTTTTGTTGGTAGATCAATTCCCCATACAAGTCCTCCTAATAGAAAAAAGATAAAAGACATAGATAAAATATGGGTATGGACAATGGTCAACATTTCTCGCTCCCCCTTTTTAAATTTCATGATATGAGCATTCTCATCCTCCTCATTACCCAAGTAGTTCTCTTCTATACCGGCAGGGGTGTTTGAACTTGTTTCATTTATAAACAGTAGCCCCGTAAAAAAACCAATAGACAGAATAACAACAAATGCGCCGAAAAATATTTTAATTCCTTTAGGAAGGGATAACAACAAGCCGTTATAGTCCATTATAAAATTTTGTTTTCTTGTAGTATTCCTATCGTCTGCAGTAAATCATCCATTGATTTGGTCATGGACTGCACAGAAATGGTAGCACCAGCAATGGCATCTATATTGGTCTTATGATTGACTCTATCTTTTCCTGTTTTTCCCAAAAATTGGCGTAACCATCTTTTACTCCCAATTTCCCCGCCATAATCTTCACGGTATACCAATACTTTGGAATGGACCACTTTAAGGTCTGTATCAAAAACCACCAAATAATCAAAAGACGCTGTTTTACTTAATGCCTTGTCCACAAATGCATATCCCAATTTTTTTTCACCTTGAAAAATGGCAAACAAATTAGAGTCAGAAATTTTAGCAGGCAAGTTGGCATTTAGCTCATTAGGAACTTCAATAAATTTCGTTGCATAATAATCAACCTCAAAAACTTTTTCAATTTCTTTGTCCACCTTTTTTTGAATGGTTTTGGGCAATCCAAACCCAGCCAACAAAAAAGTTGTTAATAAAAAAAGGCCAATAAAAGGTTTTTTATAAAACACCATAATAAAATTAGTTCTTTTAGGTCTTGCTGGATATAAAATCTATAGTACTAAAACCATACCCCAATCCCTAAATTCAATCTGTTTTTTACATTTCCATCTTCCAAAGCATTGCTTCTAAATTGGTAATCCCCTTTTATAGCAACTCCTGGAGCAATATGATACGTTAATCCTGTTGTAACATCAGTTCTATCATAAGCAGCATTTTGCATCAATGAGCCAGCAGTACTAGCATGGGTATCGTACATTTCATATCTTACAAATGCATCCAGTTTTTGACTATTATCTATAGGCAATAAGTTATATGCACCCTCTACGTACCAGCCTTGTAAAGCACTTCCCAAATCTCTTCCTGTTAATGAATTATAAGCTTCTGTATCTGATAAAGAAGCATGAATAAATTGTCCTCTAGCTGTAAAATTCTGGTGCTTATATCTTGCATCCAGACCAATCATTGAAATTCCAATGTTAGCTCCGTCAATGGATTCCACATCGTCTGCCGCTTGTGTCTTTCCAAAATAACCGGCCAATCCAATTCTTAATCCAGAAATTCCGTAGAAATCCAACTTCGTAGAAAAAGTAGGGCTGTCTACAGTGGATTTTATTCCTTTTTGCCTTCCACCTCTAAGTCCGTTAGAACCTTTTAAAACTCCAGACACACCACCTTCTCCATCAGCTAATGTAGATTTAAATCCGTTAAAAACATAGGCTTGATATCCTAATGATATATCATCGAACCTTCCACTTACACCAAACCCTAATTCTCTCCAAGTAGTAGGTACAATTACATTATCAACCGCTGGGCGTTCTACACCATTAAATGTAGTTGGCTCATGGTATTCATTGACTAATCCCATAGGTACCAACATTAAACCACCTCTTAGGTTTACATTATTTGCCACATTATAGTTTACAAAGGCTTGTTCCACAAAAATTTCTTCTACATGCTCTACTTCAATTTCTGATACAAATTGCGTCCTATCATCAAATTTATATCCTAAAAACAATACCAATCGTTGTACATCTATTTCTCCATTATCACCTTCAGGCTGGTTGTACAGCATTTCGGCATAAGCACCAATTGTTACCCCAGTAGAACTGTTATTTGATAAAATACGCTGACTGGTATTCACTTGAAAGGGCTCATTTACGCTTGTACTATCTGTTACGCTCTGTGCACCTATAGCGACTGAAAAAAGTAAACTAAAAAGGTAAAAATATTGTTTCATTATGTATTAATAATTTTATTTAGATTAAATTTAAATTAAGCTGCAAATATATTCCCCATAACTGAAACTGCAAAGTTTATTTAGATTTAATTTAAATAAATTTAAGGCTCTTTTTAGGCAAAAAAATCAATGATAAATAGAAAAAAGTTCGGTTGCCTTATTATGTGCCGCTTCAAAAGGCATCCAATTGACATCTGTATCGGCTTTTATGGAAGTAAAATAGGATAACATTTTCTCTGTAGGCATATTCCCTGTAAGTTCGTCCTTAGCCATAGGACAACCTCCAAATCCTTGTATGGCTCCATCAAACCTACGACAACCTGCTTTAAAAGCCGCATCCACCTTTTCATGCCATTTATTTGGTATGGTGTGCAAGTGAGCGCCAAACTCAACCTTAGGATATTTAGGTATTAGATTGGAAAATAAATAGTCTATAATTTCAGGAGTAGATGTGCCTACGGTATCAGATAAGGATAAAATTTGTGCACCCATACCCGTTAGTTTCTCTGTCCACTCCCCTACTATGTCCACATTCCAAGGGTCTCCATAAGGATTGCCAAAACCCATCGAAATATAGGTGACTACTTTCTTGTTATGGGCATCAGCCATATTTAATATTTCCTGTAATATTTCTACAGATTGCGCAATGGTTTTATGAGTATTACGCATTTGAAAGTTTTCAGAAATTGAAAAAGGATACCCCAAAAAGTCAATTTCATTATGCAGGCATGCATTTTGTGCTCCTCTAACATTTGCTACAATTGCCAATAATTTACTTTTGGTTGTAGACAAATCCAATTGAGAAAGGACCTCAGCAGTATCAATCATTTGCGGAATAGCTTTGGGAGATACAAAACTGCCAAAATCAATAGTATCAAAACCACAACCCAGCAAAGACTGAATGTACTTTATCTTTTTATCCGTAGGAATAAAAGTCTTAATGCCTTGCATGGCATCACGTGGACATTCTATGATTTTTACGTTCTTCAAAGTTTGGTTAAATTGACAAGCTTTATCAAAATTACCATTATTTATTCTGATAACAGCACATAGGCGGCAATGCCCACAAACACAAAAACTTGAAGCCATTTTAAAAATACCCTTGCTTTTGAGTGTTTTTCAAAATAAGTAGAAATTGACCCTGCAAGTAATGCAATCAAACTAAAAACCACAAAAGATACCCCCATAAACAATCCTCCCAAGATAAAGAACTGCCATACCGTAGACATCTCGGCACTGAATAAGAAGCCAGGAAAAAAGGCCAAAAAGAAAATTGTAACTTTAGGATTCAGCACATTCATGATAAATCCTTGCCTAAACAATCCCCATAAGCTCTTTTTAGGCATATCATTGGATGTGTTGAATGACAAGTCACTTTTATAGGCTTTGTAGGCTAAGAATAGCAGGTAGATTGCACCAAACAGTTTTATGATAAAGAACAGTTTGTCATTTTCTTTGATAATAACTGAGACCCCAAAAGCCAACAAGGTGGTATGTACCAAACAGCCAGAAATGAGTCCCACTACCGTTGCCAAACCATACTTCTTTCCATTGACAATGCTCTGCATCATTACATAAATATTGTCAGGACCGGGAGCAATTGCCAAAGTAGCTGTTGCAAAGCAAAAAGTATAAAGTATTTCGTAATTCATTAATAATAAAGCAAATAAGTGTAAGTCATTCAAAGACTAGTTGGATACTGCATGACAAAATACAATTTCTTAAATAGAGGCCTAGATATAAGCAATATACAGCACAATAATGGTCTATAAATTCTATATTAGTGAAATAAAGTGTGTAATGCGCTTTATTTCAACGTTGTGGTCAAAGTAAAATCCACAGTATTAATGATGAGAATTAAGATATGGTCTTAAACTATATTCAGTGGAATCCTGACCCCGAAATAATAAATATTTTCGGATTCTCTCTTCGATACTATGGACTCCTTTTCGCTGGTGGAATTATTTTATCCTTCTACATTTTGGGATGGATTTTTAAGAGAGAAAATAGCACATAACAAGGTGTATAATTAATTGGAGTATAGCTGATGAACCTAAAGTCTAGATGAAATTGAAAATCACTAAATAATGGCAGATAAGTTTTTTATAGATTCAGACATAAAGAAAGCAGAAACATTGCCTGCACATTTTTACAAAAGTCAAGAAGTATTTGACCAATTGAAAGAAAATGTTTTTGTAAAATCGTGGCAATGGATAGGCGATGAAAACACCCTAGTTCCTTTGTCCGAAAGTGTGTATCCGTTTGTCTTGCTAGAAAATTATTTAACCGAACCGCTCTTGGTTGTTCGTGATAAGGAAAACAAAACAAAATGTTTAACCAATGTATGTACACATCGTGGGAACTTGGTTATTCATAACCCAGGAAAAGCTAAAGACTTGATGTGTAGGTACCACGGCAGAAGGTTTGGGCTAGATGGTAAATTCAAAAAAATGCCAGAATTTAATGAAGCTGAAAACTTTCCAAGGCCCTGCGATAACCTCCATGAATTCTCCCTTAAAAAACTAGGCGCTCATTTATTTGTTGGACTAGATCCTGCTTTTGATTTTTCTGAAGTCCTTAAAGTCATGAAGGAACGAATTGGTTTTTTACCTCTAAACGAATTTAAATTAAATGAAACTTTAAACAAGGAGTATATTGTCAATTGCCATTGGGCACTGTATTGCGATAATTATTTAGAAGGATTTCATATTCCATTTGTTCACGAAGACTTAAATGCTGTTTTAGATTACGGAAGCTATACCACGGAATTATATGAGCATGTAAATCTTCAAATTGGCTATTCTGAAGGCGGCGAGGAAGTTTTTGATTTACCAGAAGGACATGTAGATTATGGTAAAAATGTTGCTGCATATTATTATTGGATATTCCCAAATATGATGTTCAATTTCTATCCATGGGGTTTATCGATAAACATTATTAAGCCTCTAAGTATCAATAAAACTAAAGTATCTTTTATCACCTATGTTTACGATGAAACAAAATTGAATGCAGGGGCAGGTGCACTTTTAGATAAAGTCGAGCGTGAGGACGAATTTGTAGTGGAGGGCGTTCAAAAAGGCCTACAGTCTCGCTTTTATAAGGCAGGTAGATTTTCACCTACTATGGAAAAAGGAGTGCATCATTTCCACAGACTGCTTGCAAAATATATGAATAACGGAAATTAAATATCTTATAAAACTAAACTCAACCTACTATGGCCAGTACAAATTAAGGATAAAGGATTAAAACGTGTTGTTGGTGTATTTGGCTTGTCTGTCAACATTATTAACATAACCGTAGGTGCAGGTATTTTTGCACTGCCGGCAATTATTGGTGTGGAACTGGGTGCATTTAGTGTTTATGCTTATCTATTTTGTGGTATTATGATGGCCACCATAATGCTTTGTTATGCCGAAATTGGTACGCGCATTACAAATACAGGTGGCAGTTATGCTTATAGCATCTTATTTTTTTAACACTATTCATATTTTAAAAGTAATTGCTACACTTATTAGAGGTAAATCCAAAAAAAATCAGATATTATAGGATTATTATTCAAAGGATAATGTAAGCATATGAAAATTGAACAAAATAAATGGTTGAGAGGACGTTTTCTTAAAATTATTGGATTGGCGAGTTTACTTCTTTTTTTTGGCGCCTGTAAACAAGAGCAAAAAAATAAAGTAATAGAAGAACAATTAGTAGATAAGGTCTATCCCCTACTGGATACGGAAAATTCTAGATGGTTCTTTTTCTCTTCTGCAAGCCGTCCTTTTGGCATGGTAAACCTTAGTCCAGATACAGAAATTAAAGGTGCATGGGGTAGCGGATACCGCTATAAAACAGATACCATTAAAGGTTTTAGCCATATCCATGCCTGGCAAATGGCTGGACTTTCAGTTATGCCGGTTACCCTTAATTCAGATAAGGCAAGCATTTTTTCTGATTTTTACTCCAAATTTAGTCATGAAACGGAACAAATTACGCCGGGTTATCATTCCTTAACCCTAGACCGATATCATATCAACACAACCCTAACCAGTTCTAAAAGGGTGGGTTTCCATAAATATCAATTTCCGGAAGCATCAGAGAAGGGCATCTTATTTAACTTAAATACTTTTTTAGGCCCTTGTGAGAATATTGACGGCAGCTTGACTAAGATTACTAATAAAGAATTCTCGGGTACTTTTATTATGACCCCTACCAGAAGAAGGCCCAAACCCTTAAAAGTGTTTTTTAAAGCCCAACTCAATTCGCCAATTGAGAAAATTACCAAGGATGATACTACCGGTAATTATTTACTGCAATTGAGCAATGCCTCTGAAGAAGTCCTAATGAAAATTGGTATTTCCTACACTTCTCTAGCAAATGCAACAGCCAATATAGCAGCTGAAATTCCACACTGGAACTTTAATGAGGTCGTTACTGATGCCAAAGAGGAGTGGAATACGATGTTAGGGAGAATACAAATTAAAGGAGGTACAACAACTGCGCAAAGGAGATTTTATACAGATTTATGGCATTCCTTACAAGGTAGAAGAACCATAAGTGACGCTAATGGTGCTTACCCCGATTATACAGGGGAAAATTTTAGAATTGGTCAGTTACCTTTAGATGCCGTTGGAAAGCCAAAATTCAACCATTATAATTCCGATTCGTTCTGGGGTGCACAATGGACTATCAATACCCTTTGGGGTCTGGTGTATCCAGATATAATGAATGAGTTCACACAATCTCTAATGCAATATTATAAAGATGGAGGGGCTATTCCTAGAGGACCTTCTGGTGGTAACTATACCTTTGTAATGACAGGCGCATCCTCAACTCCATTTATTGTAAGTGCAATTCAAAAAGGGATTGTTAATCATGGTATTGATTCTATTTATCTGGCATTGAAAAAAAATCATTCTGTTGGGGGGATTATGGAAAAAGCAGGATATGAGCATAACACCAATTTAGGAGGGGGTTTTTCTTATTATTTAAAAAATGGTTATGCCCCAAGTCCAATACCAGAAGGCGATTTTGGATTGCATCAAGATGGTTCTGGTTTAACTTTAGAATACGCTTATCAAGACTGGACATTGGCGCAATTGGCTAAAAAAATGAACCTAACAGAGGATTATACCTATTTTTTAAAGAGAGCAAAAAATTATCAAAATGTCTTTAATAAAGAGAAAGGCTGGATGAGCGCCAAAGATGTTTCAGGTAACTGGCTAGCATCTTTTGATCCTTATGAATACGAACAGGGCTTTGTAGAAGCTAACCCAGCACAAGCTACCTGGTTTGTGCCTCATGATTTAGAGGGCTTGGCAACATTAATGGGTGGAAAAGAAAAAGCGGTGGAAAAATTACAAACACAGTTTACCAAGGCGGCAGAATTAAATTTTACTTCTGGTAGTTCCCATGAAAAGGAATTACATCCAGAATTTAAACGGATTCCCATAAATTATGGCAATCAACCTGCTATACAAACCGCTTTTATTTTTAATTTTCTTGACCGGCCAGAATTAACGCAGTATTGGAGTAGAGCGGTTATTCAAAAAAGTTTTAGTGGACTTTCCCCTAGTACTGGTTATAGTGGTGATGAAGACCAAGGACTTATGGGAAGTTTAAACGTATTGATGAAAATAGGGCTCTTTCAAATGAATGGAGGAACTGATGAAGATCCTACCTACCAAATAGGCAGTCCAATATTTGATGAAGTTGTTATAAAATTGCATCCAAAATATTATGCAGATAGCACTTTTACCATTAAAGCAGCTCAAACTAGTCCACAGGATATCTACGTTAAGGGTATCACCTTGAATAATAAAGAGATTACAAACTTTAGTTTATCCCATAGTGATATTGTTAAAGGCGGAGAATTAGTTTTAAAAATGTCTCCATCCCCAGATTAATTCTAGTAACGATACCCTGTAAAAAGAAGGAAGGCTATAACAGGATAGGGAAAGGCGAACAACATACATCAATAATTGTTGGTACATGATAACTTCCAAAAATCTTCACTGATTTTCTATTTGGTTTGTATTTGCTAAATTAGTTTCTTAATCCATCTAACTAACCCTTTACAAGACAATTGGCAACATAAAAATGAAAATTACAAAATACCTCATAGTACTACTAACACTATTTTCAATTACATCTTGTAGAACAGATATCAAGAAAACAGCTAGTAATAAGGCCACAAATTTTAAAGTGGAATATAGTGGAGCATTAAAGAACATGATGTTTAAAGGAGATATTGCTGCAAAAGTTACCTTAGAAAAATTTAAAAAAACGGAACATTTTTATGCCCTTGGGGCTATTGAAAATCTTAAAGGTGAAATTCAAATATTTGACAGCAAGCCGTTTCATTCAATTGTTATAGATAGCTCCCTGACCTTTGACAACTCATTTGACAAAAAGGCAACACTACTTGTTTATGCATCCGTACCCAAATGGAAATCAATATCTATCCCTGAAAATATTGTCACTAGCAAGCAACTAGAAAGCTACATAGCGCAAACAGCTAAGGAAAATCAAATAAACATTAATTACCCGTTTCCTTTTTTAATAGAGGGCGCAACAAAATCCATAGATTGGCACGTCATCAATTGGAAAGATGGGGATAAAGAACATACACATGAAAAACACAAAAGTTCAGGATTGCATGGAACCATAAATAATACATCCGTAACAATGCTGGGGTTCTATTCCAGTGCGCATCATGCAATCTTTACACATCACTCGACTAACATGCACATTCATGTTCAAACAGTAGACCACAAAATAGCTGGACATGTTGATGGTTTAACCTTAAGAAAAGGAATGGTTTTAAAAATACCAGACATCAAATAAAAAATGATTGAAAAAGGAATGATTCCTCAAATTAATAACCATCATGAACAACAAAATAAAATTTGTAATTATAGGAAAAGGAAATATTGCAAACACCTATATTTCTGCCATCCGGAATATTGAGAATGCCGATGTAGTTGCAGTGCTATCAAGAACAAAAAATACCCTTAAGGATTATCTTGAGCTACCTTCATTTCAATCTTTAGCGGAAATAGATATAGATTTTGATGCTGTAATCATCTGTACTCCGAATGGCCTTCATCATGTTAGCGCTATTGAAGCAGCAGCATTGGGGAAGCATGTCTTATGTGAAAAACCAATTGACATTACCCTAGAAGCAATAGACAAGATGATTGCATCTTGTAACGCAAATAAGGTAAAACTTGCCGTGGTATATCAGCGTAGGTATAGCTCTGACAATCCAATTGTAAAGAAATTGATTGATGAAAATAAACTGGGTAAAATATTTTCGGTAGCCTTATCAGTTAAAAATTATCGAGATGATGGGTATTATAATTCTTCGCCCTACAGGGGTACCTATAAAATTGATGGTGGTGGTCCCTTCATTCAACAAGCCTCTCATTATATTGACTTATATTATTGGTATTTTGGTAAACCTAGCAAACTTATAAGCCAGATGGGCACTTTTGTGCATGATATAGAGGTGGAAGACCATGGTGCGGCTATTTGTCTTCATCCGTCTGGAATGATTGGCACCATTACTGCTTCAACTGCTACAAAACCAGGATTCCCAGCGAAAATGGAAATCTATACAGATAAGGGATATCTTATATTAGAGAATGATATCATCACCCAATGGGATATTGACGGTTTGGAAAATCCAACAGCACAAGAATCAAATAAAAATACGCATACGGGAGCCGCGACAGCTGCCGTTGATGATACTACAAATCATGAGCTAGTGATACAGGATTTTATTGAAGCAATTGAGACTGGTAGAGATGCCTTAGTTACAGGGGAGTCAGCTAGAAATGCTACTGAAATCATCTTGGATATTTATAATAATCAATTTTAATAGAAGTAATTAGTCAGTTTGGAACATAAACCACCTCAACATCATGAAATTAAAATTAGCAGTAGCGTTCGGAATTTTATTTTTATTGACGGTCTCTTGCGATACACAGAAAACTCGTTCCATGAACATCTATTGGATAGACGTTGAAGGAGGAACAGCAACGCTCATTGTTACCCCAAGTGGCCAATCTGTCCTTATGGATGCTGGCTGGCCTACTGAAGAGGAACGTGATGCGAAACGCATTGTTGCTGCAATGGAAAATGCTGGAATCACCGAAATAGACTACTTCCTTGTCTCTCATTTTCATGATGATCATATTGGTGGACTACCAGCGCTGGCTAAGCGAGTTCCAATTGGTCAATTCTATGATTATGGAAATGGTATAGAACAAAACAACGAAAGTATCCAAAAAGGTTTAGATGATTATATTGCTACCGCCAAAGAGAATCGGCATATTACTGTGGCAGGTGACAAACTTCCTTTGACTGGAATTGACTTTACTTTCGTTGCTTCCCATGGAGGCGTACTTAATCAGGGACTGGCTAATCCCGAATCAAATACACGCTGTGACAATGCGACATTTCCCTCAGAATTTAACCTTGAGAACTCCCAAAGCCTAGGGTATATACTTTCATTGGGAGAATTTCAATTTCTTAATCTTGGTGACCTCACCGAAAACATTCAGCATAAACTCGCCTGCCCCACCAACTTATTAGGAATTGTAGATCTTTATCAGGTTCCACATCATGGTGATGATTTAGCTCCTCAACTTAATATAGCAATAGCCCCAACCGTTGCAGTAATCAACAATGGAGCTCATAAAGGTGGAGGTCCCGAGGGTTTTGAAGTCATCAGTGCTATTCCAAGTATCAAGGAGATTTGGCAATTGCACAGGGGCCTAACTACAGATGATGCACACAGTGCATCGGCACAAAAGACGGCAAATCTCACTGAAGAAAATGATGCCGGTCATTGGATCAAAGCCACAGTATCCGCTGATGGCTCTAGCTATACCATAGAAAACGGTCGAAACGGCCACAGCGAGCAATATTTAACAAAATAGGGGTGTTAAATTATTTGCAAAGTGCCTCTAAATCAGGTATTTTTAAAAAAATATACCGTCAGCGAGTCGCCCTAAAGGGACGTTTTTAAAAGGACACTACCATACTAAATTTAGAAAATGAAAAAATATTTTTTACTGGACTACTATCTACTTTACTTTTTTATAGCTGTACCTCATCAAAGCAAGAAACGAATAAACCACGTATCATTATCAGTTCAGATATTGGAGGTACGGATCCGGATGATAACCAATCCATGATTCATTTTTTAATGTACAGTGATTTGTTTGAAACCGAAGGGTTAATTTCTTCGCCTTCATATGGTGAAGGCACAAAGGAGGAAATCTTAAAAATGATCGACTTGTATGAAAAAGATTTACCTAAACTAGAGAAACACAACTCCAATTATCCTTCACCAGATGCTTTACGCGCTGTAACCAAACAAGGAAGACAGGGGGCAGCTCCTTTTGCAGGCTACACCACTCGAACGGAAGGATCTGACTGGATTATTTCCTGTGCAAAAAAAGAAAGTGAACAACCTCTTTGGATTTTAGTTTGGGGCGGACTAGAGGATGTGGCACAAGCATTACACGATGCGCCTGAAATTCAAAATAAGATCAAGGTGTATTGGATAGGAGGGCCAAATAAAAAGTGGAGCGCCAACAGCTATGCCTATATTGCTGAACATTTCCCCAACCTTTGGTTTATTGAGGCCAATGCTGCATACAGAGGGCTCTTTTCAAATAGCAAAGCACCAGACAGTCTGAAAAATAAAAACTACTATGCTCATTTCATAAACGAAGCCGGACATATGGGCAAAAGCTTTAAAGACTATTACCATGGAAATATTAAAATGGGAGATACCCCTTCACTTCTTTATCTGATGCATGGTGACCCTTTAAACCCTCTCAGTGATAGTTGGGGAGGAAGTTTTCAAAAAATGGCACATAGTCCCAGATTTGTCTTTAACCGGAATACTACATTAAGCGATACCATTGCTGTATATTCCACGGTTGAATATCATTTTGACGGGCCAATTATAGACATTCCTGCAGATTCCACCTGTTTTACAATGCCCATATTTGCAGGAGTTGGTGAACAAAGATGGCCCGGTTATTACCTAGGAGAAGGTAAATATGCCATAAAATACACTCCTAAAAAGGCTGAAACCTTAAGGTATACCATCACATCCGATATTCCCGGATTTCCTGAGCATGAGGGACAATTGGTTGTAAAAAATATATGGCCAGGGAATCCTACTGAAAAAGATTTTCAATTAGGTGAGAACTGGTATACAGACCCCACGGATCCAGAGCTATTTGATAATGGATGGCAAGGAGCAAAAACAATCCTAAAATGGCGAAAAGATGTCTTATTGGATTGGGCAGAACGTTGGGAATGGTTGAAATAAAATCTAGATATCACATATACGAAACATTATGAATCACTAAAAAATGATATGAAAAGAATTTACAAAATACTATTAATTGGGTTTTTAGTAATTGGATGCAAGGAAAAAACTGTAAAAGATAAAACACCAGAATCAACCTCAACAGCATTGGAAATTGTAAATAAAAGAATGAATTTTTACAATCAGCATAATTTTGAGGAGTTTATAAAATTATATTCAGATGATGTACAGATTTATACGTATCCAGACAAATTATTAGGTACAGGAACGGAGAATATAGCTTCAATTTTCAAACCCAAATTTGCCCGTAAATCCATACAGGTTAAAATTGTAAGTCAGATGAATAACGGTAGTTATGTTGTTAATCATGAGATAGTTACCGAAGATGGGGTGGACACAAAATATGTTTCTATTTATGAAGTCACTGATGGATTGATAGCAAATGTAAGATTTGTAAGAGGTTACTAAATTGATAATCACTATTTTTTGAAATAACATCGCGCTCTAATTAAAAAAAAGATGGAAAGAATTGTAATAGTTGGATACAAACCATTACCCGGAAAAGAAGCCGAATTAAAAGATGTCATGAAAACACATTGGCAACGATTGAAGGATGAAGATTTAGTTTCAGATAGAAAGTTATTATTGAACACATCGTGTTTTATGTAGTAAAAAGTCTAAGGCTGGTCTTTTTCATTTCTTTTTCTAAGGCCAACACTAAAGCACAAATTTTGTACAACAAAACCTAAAAGTAATTTTGGTAGCGGCTGTCCTGAATTTTAAATCTTATGTGTATCTTTCCAATGCATTAGACCTAAAATTCTAGATGCCCTTATTTAATAATTTATATCAACAAAATATCCAAAATGAAAACCACTACCCTATTTATCACTTTAATTGCAACTGTGCTGTCTTTAAGTTTTATTAACCCTGATATTCAAAAAGAAAAAAAGAATAATACCAATATGTCCATAGAAAATGATAGTGTTTTAAGACACGTAGTCCTATTTAAGTTTAAAGAAGGAACTGCAGTGGAAAAAATAAAAATAGTAGAAGAAGCATTCAATGCGCTACCCTCTAAAATACCACAAATCAAATCATTAGAATGGGGATTAAATAACAGTCCTGAAGGCTTAAACAAAGGGTTTACACACTGTTATTTTTTGACTTTTACTAGTGAAGAAGACCGCGCTATTTATTTACCTCATCCAGACCATAAGGCCTTTGGAGCGACTTTGGACGGTATTCTTGATGATGTTTTAGTAGTGGATTACTGGTCCACGAATTAAACCAAATCTTTTAAAATAGCCTTGTTTATTTTTTTGACCAATCCCGGTCCTTCATAAATAAAGCCCGTCCAAAGCTGTACAAGAGTTGCTCCAGCTTTTAATTTTTCTAAAGCATCCTCTGGTGAGTGAATTCCGCCAACCCCAATTATAGGGAAAGAGTTATTGCTTTTTTCAGCTAAAAACCTGATGACCTCGGTGCTTCTTTCAGCTAGAGGTTTTCCGCTTAAGCCACCATTTTCTTTAATCAAGGCTTCATTAGCTTGTAATCCTTCTCTAGAAATTGTGGTGTTTGTTGCAATGATCCCTTCAATTTTTGAATCTTTTACAATTTGTATGATATCCAAAAGTTGCTCATCGGTCAAGTCCGGTGCAATTTTCAGCAGAATAGGTTTCCCATTATTCTCAAGTTTCTCTGCGTATTTTGTATTTTCTTTTTTTAAGGCCGTTAATAAAGCAGTCAAAGGCTCTTTATCTTGTAATTCTCGTAGCCCAGGTGTATTTGGAGAACTTACATTTACAACAAAGTAGTCGACATGGGCATAGAGTGCATTAAAACAAATAAGATAGTCCTTTGTAGCCTCATCATTAGGTGTCAGCTTATTCTTGCCTATATTTCCCCCTATAAGCACCTTATGCGCCTTCTTCAATTGCTTTACTGCAGAAAGCACACCATCATTATTAAATCCCATTCGGTTGATAATGGCTTTATCGGCTTTTAGTCTAAACAATCTTTTCTTAGGATTACCATCCTGTGGTTTTGGGGTCAGCGTACCAATTTCAATAAAACCAAAGCCAAAGTCGGACAATTCATTGTAAAGCAGCGCATTTTTATCGAAGCCAGCGGCCAGTCCAACAGGGTTTTTAAATTTTAATCCAAATACTTCCCGTTCCAATCGTTTATCCTCAATGGCATAAATAGCCTTGAAAATTCCAGAAAATCCAATTTTAGAAAGAAATTTAATAGCAGAAAAGGTCAGGTAATGTACTTTTTCTGGGTCAATCAAAAAGAAAAGTGGACGTAAGAGAATTTTATACATGAATGTGTTACAACTTTTTACAAAAATACAAACTCAAAAGTGTTTTAACGATTCTAATGTAACTTTCCTGCACAAAAAAAAGGCCATCAAACTGATGGCCTTTTAGTTCAATTGTATAAAAGATTATTTTAAGGTAAAACTCATTCTTACGAAAAGGAAACGCCCCCCTACTCCAAATTGTTGTGCCCTACGAGACCAATCAAAACGACCAGAACTTCTATTATTTCCGCCATCGGCAAGTGTCTGAGCTGCCCTATCTGGAAAAACATCCAGTAAGTTATTTGCTCCAATGGTAAAAGTAAGTGCATCAGTACATTTATAACCCACAGATAAATCTGTAATAATTTTAGAACCAAATATTTGTTGTCGGTCTACATTTGTAGTTGCCTCAGTAACTTCTCCAAAATATACATTTCTTAAAAAGACTACCAATTTATCTGATCTTAAACTGTTGGATAAATTTATTTTGGTACTAGGTACAGCTTCCTCTAAATATACTCTACTATCTTCAGGAAAATATGTGCCAACCAAACCAGCATTTTCTAAAACCTGAGAGGCTTTTATATCTCCTACCTGCTCAGTTTGTGAAAAAGTTCCAGCCAAATCAGATTTTAACCTCCATCTATCACTTAATTGTGCTTTGTGTGTTAATACCACATCCAATCCTTTAGACCTAGTATCAATGGCATTGGCAAAAAAGGAGGCAGCAGTTGCATTTGCTTGGCTTAGTAAATTATCTAGTTCTGTTCCTGTACCTGGGCCGCTAAATTGTCCTGTATACACCACTCTATCATCTATATTAACAAGGTATCCATCTACGGTAATTGTAAGATTAGCTTCTGGTAATTTGGCTGTAAGGCCAATACTGATACTAGTTGATGTTTCCTCTTTCAATTGGGGTATTCCCAAAAGTTTTGCTGCCCTGCTATCATTGGCAAAGGTTCCTACTTCTTGGGGGTCACCGTTTTGGTCAAAAATTGTAGATGTTGAGTTAAAATTAATTTGATGTAATGATGGTGCTCTGAAACCTGTGTTAAATGCACCTCGAAGATTCACATTATCAGATAATTTTAATCTAGTAGCCAATTTAAAATTAATGGTTGACCCAAAATCACTGTAGTTTTCATAGCGTGTGGCAAAACTTGCCAAAAAGGTTTCAGAAACATCAGCTTCTATATCAAAATAACCGGCAACACTGCTTCTACCCCTAGATAGTTCATTGTTGGGACTAAAACCTGGAAATACCTGAGAACCACCGGGCCTGGAATTCCCAAAGAAATCTTCAGAAGGATCCTGAGAGGCTATTGTAATTACCTGTCCAGCATCAGTATACTGTGCATGTGAGGCTTCTTCCCCAGCTACAATATCATAGGTTTCCGTTCTATATTCTGCACCAAAGGCCACATTTAGGCCAGACATGACCTCATCAAAAAATTGAGTTACATCTAAATTAGAAGTGTTCTGAGAAAATGAAAAACCACCGGCATCAAAAACAGTAGGCGAAGAACTCTGTAGGGAAGCATTAAAGGTATTCCCTATCGTATACTGAAATGCATTCTTACCATAGGTATTGCTAAAATCAACATTCCAGTCACCAATCATTCCTTTAATTCCTATTGAAAATGATTTGTCTTTTATGTTGGAATTAATTTCTGGCAAGAACCCATCCGGATAGGCTGGTGTATACGTCCTACTTTGACTAGGTAGCCTATAAAACCCAGCTGAATTACCAGTTCTTGAACTGATTCCAGCAAAGGAATATAGTGCTGTTCCATTATCGTCAAGTGGAAGAGAAAAATTAGCAAAAAATCTACCTCCACGCAAAGCAGATTGCCCTACTCTCATATTATAATCACTTCGTTGTTGGTTTCTAGCTGCTAATTCGGAAGTTGTTGCATCCTCAGACAGCACCGTTCTTAAATCATCTTTGGTTGTTGCACCATTCAAATTAATTCCTGCTGCATTGGCATATTGAATAACATCAGCTACATCATCATCTAATAAAGCAGCAACATCATAACCATCAGCTCTTGCAAATCTTTCAACAGTATTATAGGCATTAAAAATACCACCTTCCCATTCTTTCATTCGGCTGTACTCATTACGGACATCAAAATCACCTGAAAAGGTAAAATAACCGCCATTTTCACCCAATCCCAAGCCATAGCTTGCAGCCACATTAGTTGTTTCTCCATCTACACCACCAGTTTGTCCATTGGCGTTTTCTGAGAAAAAACCTCCTGTAGTAACTGTTGCTGTCAATTCATTAATGGTCTTGTTTAATACAATATTGATGACACCTGCAATGGCATCAGAACCATATTGCGCAGCAGCACCATCCCTAAGCACTTCAATACGTTGGATAGCTACTGCAGGAATAGCGTTTAAATCTGTTCCTACACTACCTCTACCAAACGTTCCATTTACATTGACAAGTGATGAGGTGTGTCTTCTTTTTCCATTGATCAACACCAAAACCTGATCAGGTCCCAAGCCCCTAAGGGAAGCAGGATCTATATGATCTGTACCATCTGATATGGTCTGTGTATTGGATGTAAATGACGGGGCCACATAGTTTAAAATTTGATTTAAATTTACTTGTGGTGCAATACTGTTCAGTTCTTTTATATCTATAACATCTACAGGAACAGCACTTTCTGTTGCGGTCCTATTTGGGTTACGAGAACCAATGACAACAACATTGTCCAAAGCAACTCCAGAAACAAGTGTTATAAACATTTCTGAATTATTAATGGTAACTTCTTTAGATTCAAATCCAATATAAGAGACCACTAGAATATCTCCTATACTAGCATCATCAATAGTAAAGTTACCGTCAAAATCGGTTGTAGTTCCAACTGTGGTCCCTTTTTTTACAATTGACGCTCCTGGTAATGGAACTCCAGTATCATCTGATACAGTTCCAGTTATTTGGGCACTCATTAATCCGAATACACCAAATAAAAAAATCATAAGTACTACATAATTTTTTTTCATTTTGAGTAAATTTTGAGTTTTTGTTCTTAGTAAGATAGGCAAAATAATCAGGTTTTGTAAGTAATGCCCTTATTATCAGTACTTATTGAAAACAATTTCGCAATTTTGCAGGCCAATTTAAATTTAAATTAATGCAAGATATTATTGACCGTTTTATTAGTTATGTGACCATTGATACTCAGAGTAATCCAGATTCCAATACGACACCTAGCACTAAAAAACAATGGGACTTAGCCAATCTTTTGGTTAAAGAATTGAAAGGAATGGGTATGAATGAGGTCATTATTGATGAAAATGCCTATATCATGGCTACATTACCAAGTAATATGGAAAAAGAAGTGCCAACCATTGGGTTCATTTCCCATTTTGATACCTCCCCCGATTTTTCAGGCACCAATGTCAACCCACAAATCATCACTGACTACAATGGAAAAGATATTGTACTGAACAAGGCATCGAATATTGTCCTTTCTCCAGATTATTTTGAAGATTTGCTTTTATATAAGGGTCAAACATTGATTACAACAGATGGTACTACACTTTTAGGAGCCGATGACAAGGCCGGCATCACAGAAATCATGACCGCAATGGAGTATTTAATTAATCATCCTGAAATTAAGCATGGGAAAATTCGAGTTGGTTTTACTCCTGATGAAGAAATTGGTCTTGGTGCACATCAATTCAATATAGAAAAATTTGGTGCAGATTGGGCCTATACCATGGATGGTAGTCAAGTTGGAGAACTGGAATATGAAAATTTTAATGCTGCGGCTGCCAAGGTGACTATTAAAGGAAAGAGTGTACATCCCGGTTATGCCAAAGGGAAAATGGTAAATGCTATTAGCATCGCCTCTGAGTTTATGAGCTTACTACCCTTTGGAGAAGTGCCCGAACATACTTGGCGTAGAGAAGGTTTTTTTCACATACACCATATGAAAGGTGAAATAGAACATGTGGAATTAGAAATGATTGTTAGAGATCATGACATGGACAGGTTTGAGGAACGAAAACTGGTATTGCATAAAATTACTGAACAATTGAACACTAAATATGGTGATTACGTTACTCTAGAAGTAACCGACCAATATTTTAACATGCGAGAAAAAATAACTCCTGTTTTTCATATTGTAGAAATTGCCAAAGAAGCTATGGAAGCCACTGGTATAGAACCAATCATAAAACCGATTCGAGGTGGCACAGATGGGTCACAATTGAGTTTTATGGGATTACCCTGCCCCAATATCTTTGCTGGCGGACATAATTTTCATGGTAAATATGAATATATTCCAGTAGAAAGCATGCAAAAAGCTGTTGCAGTTATCGTGAAAATTTGCGAACTTGTAGGTAGTAAAAAATAATTGCTTTCATGGACAAGACTAAAAACATCGCTGCTTACTATGAAGAACAACACCGCTATAAGAAAAGTGTTAGCATTCTACGGCAATTAACCTTACAAACCAATCTTGTGGAAACCTACAAATGGAATTTCCCAACCTATACTTTAAACAATAAAAATGTGTTGTCTATTTGTAAGTTCAAGAATCATTTTGGCATTTGGTTTTTTAATGGAGTCTTTTTAAAAGATCAAAAAAACGTTTTGGAAAATGCCCAAGAAGGAAAAACACATAGCATGCGCCAATGGAAATTTAATACTATAGCAGACATTGATAAAGTCACTGTCATTTCCTATATCATTGAAGCCATTGAAAATCAGAAAAAAGGATTGGCCATTGCTCCAAAAAGGATTGAAAAGAAGAGCATAGAAATCCCGACATTACTCATGCAAGCTTTAAACAATGAAATAGCTTTAAAAAACAATTTCGAAGGTCTCACGCCCTACAAACAGCGTGAATATTGTGAACATATTAGTACTGCAAAACAAGAAAAAACTAAAGCATCTCGCTTACAGAAGATGCTTCCCATGATAAAAAATGGGGTAGGTCTACACGATAAATATCGCAATTGCTAATAAAAAAAGCAGCAACCCAAGGGTTGCTGCTCCACATAAATCGTAAGTGATAATTTATTTCTTTTTCTCTACAGGATTTAACTTTTTACTCATCTCCATAGAAATGGCAGAGCGGTCAAATTTAAGCCTACCAGCCATAGTTTCAATAACGCAGGACGCATCCTTGTCATTAAGTTCCACTATTTTACCATGAAGCCCACTTCTTGTAATTATCTTATCACCTTTTTTTAAAGCTTCCGCATATTTTTTCTCGTCTTTTTGACGCTTCATTTGTGGGCGTATCATAAAAAAGTAGGCCACTACAAATATTAAAATTAACGGAAGGTATGGATATTGTTCTAACATATTGTCTTAAGTCTCTTAGTTGGTTACAGCTTTTAATGGTCCTGCAGCTTGTACAGCACCTGCTCTTGGGTTTACAAAGGCTTTTATTCTTAAAATTTCTGAGCCTTTTTCTGTGTTGGCAGTTACCGTAATGGTTTTTGTGATCTGATTTTGGCCAGTACCATTAAATTTCACCATTAACTCTCCAGTCTCACCAGGAGCAATTGGCTCTTTTGGTGGATTAGGAACTGTACACCCACAGGTACTTTTTGCATCAGTAATAATCAATGGTGCATTACCCGTATTGGTAAATACAAAAGCAACCTCTTGCGCTGTTCCTTGGTTAATAATCCCAAAGTCGTGTTCTGACTTTTCAAAAGTCATTATTGGTAATTTTTTTGCTGACGCATCTCTTTGAGAAGCGACCTCTACATTAGCCGCATTTACTTTATTAGATGCGTTTTCCTTACAGGAGACAAAGGCTAACATTGAAGCCACACCTAAAATTAAACTTATTTTTTTCATGAATTTGATTTTTATATTGCAGTAAAATTAGGGAATTTTAAGTTATAACAATCCCCTTCCCATCTTTTTTAACTTTCCGTCTTGCTGATACTCTTTTATCAATTTATCTAAAATACCATTGATAAAAATGCTACTCTTGGGTGTAGAATACTCTTTAGCTATCTCTATATACTCATTTATAGTAACCTTCTCCGGTATGGAAGAAAAATTAAGCAACTCACAGATAGCCATCTTTAGAAGAATGGCATCTATCTCTGCTATTCTATCCTTATCCCAATTTGGTGTTTTCCCTTCAATTTCATTTTCCCATTCCGTATTTTTCAACAAAGTTTTGGACAAAAGCTTTTTAGCAAACTCCATATCCTCTTGATCTTTCAATAATTTTGGAAGAAAAAATGATTCGTTTTGATCCTTTTTGACCTTTTTAAACTGTTTTAAAAGAAAGGTGTTCACAATGGGAATGTCATCTACCCATGTAAGTTTATCATCCTCTAAATAATCGTAGATTTTCTCATTGGGCGCTATAATCTCTTTGAACAAGTTGAGAATAAGCTCTTTGTCTTCTTCAAAACTATTGTTTTCAGATAACATATAGTTGGTATAGAGCTTACTTTCTACAATTTCCTTATATATAATTTTAATATACTCCTCATTTAAGTACCAATTCTTTAGTTTTCTCTTAGACAAGGTTTCTTTAAGAGCCTTATTGTTTGCCATTTGAGACAAAACGGCGTTGTCCAAAAACTTTTTTTGGTTGGGATATTGATCGGATGCAGTCGCCAAATACTTTTTGGAGGAAAGTTGTACATTCTTTTCCGCTAATTGCCTTATTTCAATTAACAGACTTAACATTAATAAATACAGAGAATACATATTCTCTATACTCACTTTTAAAAACTTCTCTTGTTTTTCTAAAGAGTCATCGTGTGATTGGGTCAATGCATATATACATTGCATTACTTTAACCCGGATATGCCTTCTTGTGAGCATTTTTAAAGAACTTTTCTAAAATATATTAAACGTGAGGCAAAAATAGTGTTATAATTTAAATCTTGACCAATCCTTTTTTACAATCTTATAAATTTTATAACATTTAATTCAAGACCAAACTATTATATTTGATGATTTTGTAAAACCTCTAACTATTTTTTTTTAATCCAACTGGATGAAAGAACTAAAACATCTGAACAAATACTTTAAAAAATATTGGGTTAAACTCCTACTCGGTATAATTATTACAATTATTGCGCGCATATTCTCTTTGGTAATGCCTTCTTATGTTAAAAAATCTTTTGAAGTAGTTGAGGGGTTTATTAATAAAACCATAATAGAATCGGAGGCTAAAGACCTTTTATTGGAGTATATTTTAATTATCCTTGGCACTACATTTTTGTCTGGAGTTTTTACTTTTTTAATGCGTCAAACCATTATTAACGTATCTCGTTATATAGAATATGATTTAAAGAATGAAGTATTTGATCACTACCAGTTCCTGAACCTTAATTTCTATAAAAGAAATAGAACTGGCGACCTCATGAACCGTATAAGCGAAGATGTTAGTCAGGTTAGAATGTATGCTGGACCAGCTGTAATGTACGGCATAAATGCACTTACTTTATTTGCGTGTTTAATTCCATTAATGTTCATTAAAGCTCCTACGCTTGCTCTTTACACCATACTCCCTTTCCCTATATTATCCTTTTTGATTTATAAAATCAGTAAAATCATTCATATACGCAGTACCAAGGTTCAGGAATTCCTATCTACTTTGTCCACATTTACCCAAGAATCATTTTCAGGGATATCTATCATAAAGGCGTATGGTTTGGAACCAAAAATTAATACGGAAGTTGAGGTGTTGGCTATTGAAGGAAGAAATAAAAGCATGGATTTGGCCAAAGTAAATGCCTGGTTTTTCCCTTTAATGATTCTTCTCATTGGCATTAGCAACATATTTGTCATCTATATTGGCGGCAAACAATATATTAGTGGGGAGATAGCCTCTATTGGAACCATTGCTGAATTTGTCCTTTATGTTAACATGCTTACCTGGCCTGTTGCCATTGTAGGGTGGCTCACTTCCATTGTACAGCGGGCAGCGGCATCCCAAGAACGCATAAATGAATTCTTAAAGCAACAGCCCACCATAAAGAATACAGTTGAGAAGGAAACCCCAATCAAAGGAACAGTGGAGTTTAAAAATGTTTCCTTTACATATGAAGATACCAATATCACTTCTTTAAAAAATATTTCCTTTAAAATAAACAAAGGTGAAACAGTAGCCATTATTGGTAAAACTGGATCAGGAAAGTCATCCATCCTCGATTTAATTGCCCGTTTGTACGATGCTACTTCTGGGAATATATTAATTGATGGTGTTGGAATAAAAGAATTAAATTTAAATAGTCTAAGAAAAGGTGTAGGAGTGGTTCCTCAAGATGCTTTTCTTTTTTCGGACACCATAAAAAATAATATAAAGTTTGGAAAAGAAAATGCTACGGATGAAGAAATAATTGAAGTTGCAAAAATGGCAGTTGTGCACCTTAATATAATGGGGTTTTCTAAAAAATATGAAACTGTGTTAGGAGAAAGGGGCATAACACTTAGTGGTGGTCAAAAACAACGCGTTTCCATTGCAAGGGCACTTCTAAAAGATCCTGAAATCTATTTATTTGATGATTGTCTTTCGGCTGTCGATACAGAAACCGAAGAGGAAATATTGAATAATCTTAAAAAAGTTTCAAAAAATAAGACCACTTTAATTGTAAGCCATAGGGTTTCATCAGCCAAAAATGCTAACAAAATCATTGTTTTAGAAGGTGGAAAAATCATTCAAGAAGGAAGCCATGAGGTTTTAATGAATGAAAATGGGTACTATAAACAATTGTACCATGATCAATTAGAAGAGAAAGAAAGTTAGAAAAATGTTGTAAGATTAGCTTTTTTTTTACACTTTTGAAGATTAACCAAAAGTACCCCCACTAACTATAACTACATAAAAATGAGTGAAAAAGAATTAATGGATCAAGAAGAAATATATTCCAAAGTTCTGAGAGCCGGCAGAAGAACATATTTTTTTGATGTTAGAAGTACTAAGGCTGGTGATTATTATTTAACGATTACCGAGAGTAAAAAATTTACGCATGATGACGGATCATTTCATTACAAAAAGCACAAAATTTATCTTTACAAAGAAGATTTTGGTTCTTTTAGAGAAATCATGAATGAAATGATGGATTATATAATTGATAAAAAAGGACTTGAAGTCATATCCGAACGTCATCAAAAAGATTTTAAGAAAGAAGAGGCTAGTGAAAATGGAACAACCAATTCCGATAATAGTTTTACAGATGTGGATTTTGATGATATCTAATCCCTCTTCTTTTTAATACAAAAACAAAAAACGACCTTTATTCAAGGGTCGTTTTTGTTTTTAAACTCGCAAATACGCTTATATGAAAAAAACCATACTCCTTATTGCCATCAGTTTTTTTGGAACCTTATCGGCTCAAGAATCAATAGATTTAAGCTATTACCTTCCTCAAAACATATCATATAACGAAGAAATTCCCACACCGAAAGATATTATTGGGCATGAAGTTGGAGAATGGCATGTAACCCACGACAAGCTAATGTTTTACATGCAGACCCTAGCCAGTTCAAGTGACCGAATTACTATAGAAAACAGAGGTGAGACCTTTGAAGGAAGGCCTATTTTATTATTAACTATAACCGCCCCCAAAAATCATCGCAATTTAAATAAGGTAAGAGAAAACCATATTGCCCTTTCTGAAAGCAATGGTAGTTCCTTGTCTACTACGAATATGCCTATTGTGATTTATCAGGGCTTCTCTATCCATGGAAATGAGCCTAGTGGTACAAATGCAGCTATGGCCTATGCCTATTATCTAGCCGCTGCAAAAGGTAAAGAAATAGACGAGCTGTTGGAGAAAATGGTCATTTTATTGGACCCCTCTTATAATCCGGATGGTCTTCAACGTTTTGCCTATTGGGCAAATACAAATAAAAGTGACAATCTTAATGCTGATTCTAATGATAGAGAATATCACGAGGTTTGGCCAGGTGGCAGAACAAATCACTATTGGTTTGATTTAAATCGAGATTGGCTTCCTGCACAATTGCCAGAGAGTAGAGCACGAATCAATACATTTCACAAATGGTTGCCTAATATCTTAACCGATCACCATGAAATGGGTACAAATTCTACCTTCTTTTTTCAACCTGGTGAACCCATGAGAGTGCATCCATTGACCCCAGATTTGAACCAAGAACTCACAGCAGAAATTGGAACGTATCATATTAAAGCATTAGACAAAATAGGATCTTTGTACTATTCCCAAGAAGGTTATGATGATTATTTTTATGGAAAAGGGTCAACTTTCCCAGACGTAAATGGAAGTATAGGTATTCTTTTTGAGCAAGGAAGCTCTAGAGGGCATATTCAAGAATCAGAGAATGGCACCTTAAGCTTTCCATTTACAATACGCAATCAATTTACTGCGGCATTATCAACTATTGAAGCCGCTAAAAACATGCGTTCCAAAATTTTGGACTATCAAAAAGGTTTTTATAAAAGCATGAGAGATGAGGCCACTCGCTCAAAATCTAAAGCCATAATTTTTGGAGATAGCAAAGATGCTGCAAAGACATGGCATTTGGCAGAAATTCTTACGCGTCATAAAATAAAATTCAATGAATTGAAAAATGATGTAAGCATTGCCGGAAAATCATATAAAAAAGGAAGCAGTTATGTGGTCCCTATGAACCAAAAAAATCCGAAGCTGATAAAAGCAATGTTCGAGAAGAGAACCGTTTTTAAGGACAGTATTTTTTATGACATCTCTGCATGGACCTTTCCTTTAGCTTTTAATGTGGACTATACTGAAGTGACTTCACTTGCGAATGCAGGAGCAGAAATAACAAGCCTTAGACCATTGACAGGTAACGTAAGTAAAAAAAGCAGTTATGCTTATCTATTCCAATGGCATGAATACTACACTCCAAAAGCCTTAAATAGTATAGTGAATAAGGGCATAAGGGCAAAAGTGGCTAAATCCCAATTTACTTTGGAAGGAAAGAAATATGATTATGGTACTATCATGATACCTGTACAAAATCAAAAATTGAACACAGAAGAACTTCATGCCTTTTTAACACAAGTAGCCAAAGAGAGTAACATTAATATTGAAGGAGTAACAACAGGGCATGCTACAGGAATTGATTTAGGTAGTAATGACTTTGATCCTATACAAAAACAAAATGTAGCCTTGTTGGTTGGCAAAGGTGTACGTTCTTATGATGCGGGAGAAATTTGGCATTTATTTGACCAGCGCTATGACATAAAAATCACCAAACTTGATATAGATTATTTCAATGGAGTTGATTTAAGTGGCTATACAGATATTATCATCCCTAATTTAGACGGCGATGGTGCATTGAACAAAAACGAGATTAACAAATTAAAAGAATGGGTCAAAGACGGTGGTACCATTATTGGCTATAGAAATGTGGCGAAGTGGCTCAATAAAAATGAGTTCATAAATCTATCTTTTAAAAAGGATTCACTAATTGCTAAAAATATTTCATTTGAACAAAAACAGGATTTTACTGGTGCACAAGTTACTGGAGGGGCAATTTTTGAAACGCAATTAGACCGTTCCCATCCCATTAATTATGGATATAAAAATGATAAACTAGCATTGTTCAGAAATACCAATGTCTTTATAAAGCCAAACAAAAACAGCTACAACAACCCTATAACATATACCAATAATCCATTATTAAGTGGTTATATTTCTGAAGAAAAATTAAATCTTTTAAAAAATACTGTGCCTTTTCAGGTGGAGCGCATGGGCAAAGGACGCGTAATTGTATTTACAGACAACACCAATTTTAGAGCCTTTTGGTATGGCACCAATAAATTATTGATGAATGCCATATTCTTTGGCAAAATCATGTAAAAGAGCTTAGTTTTATATACAAATAGTTAAAAACAATGTGGCTAAGGATAAATTCGGCAGTTAACACATTGCCGATATAGTTTCCCAAAAACCAGAAAACCAATAGGTAATATATTGGAAAAAGGACAAGGGCATATAAAAATCTAAAGGTGCTAATAAATTCTTTTTGTTGAATTCTAGGCAGTAACAACAGTTTCCAAGGAATTATGAATGGAAAGTTCATAATCGTGAACAGGTTTTTCATTAACTGTGGCACTAAACGGTTTCTTTTTGTCTTAATGGATCCCTTCTCCAAGGCTTCCAATACAACGTTTACTTTGGAAGGGGTTAAGTAATCTACGTCCATTGCATCCAGTTTTCCTAAAATGGCCTCATAATTCTCTTCATTTTCAATATGGGTAGTTTGCTTTTTTAAACGCTCATAAACTGCAGCTTTCATTTTTTTAATAGATTCTGGGATGTTCTTTTTATCATACAAATCCAATACTGGTATATTTTCATCAAAATATAAGGCTGCGCTATCAGGGAAGCGTTCGGCCCTTATATAATTTACGCCAACAGGTACAAGTCCTAAATTTAAATCTGGCTGTTTATCCAATGCTTTAAAAAGTATTCTTGTAAAACCTTTACTTAAAGGACGAATGCGCTTTTTAATGTTATGATTGCCTTCAGGAAAAATAAGTACCTGATGGTTTTCCATCAATAAATTTGCACAAAAATCAAAAATAGCGTCGTTCTTACCTAAAGATTGTTTGCCATCCCTAATGCGGTACACTGGAATCATTTGTAAAAAATTAAGCAATACTTTAGCCAACGGATTTTTAAAAAGATCCCCTCTAGATAAAAAGTAGGGCTTACATTTACAAAATGTACCTACTAACAAAGCATCCATAAGTGCATTTTGATGATTCGCAAGAAAAAGTACCGGGGTATCCTTTGGAATGTTCTCTAAACCATGGATTTCAATTTTAGAATAATAATATCTAATCCCAGCTTCAATCCACCATTTAAAAAAATAATAGACGATTTTTCTCATGCAAGTTCCTTTTCATCGCTTGGCCTATACCCCCATATTACAGCCAAAAACAGGCCTGAAACCAAATGCCAAATACCCCAGAAAGCAGTAAGAATTGCCATACCACCAAGGCCATCAAAGAAAGTGAATATCAACAACAATCCCAATCCAGAATTCTGTATTCCAGTTTCTATTGTGATACTTTTTCTGTCTTTTTGAGAAAGTCCCATAGCTTTTGCCAGCGAAAAGCCAGTGAAAAATGCCACTAGGTTATGCAAGAGGACAATCCAAAAAATGTAACCCACATAATCCATGAAAATATCTCTATTCTTATACAAGGCAATAAATATCAAAGCAACAAAAAACAATAGTGAAACTACCTTAAGTACTTTTGCCATTTGCATTGCAAATTTGGGGTTCTTATAATTAAGATACATCCCCAAAACCAAAGGAATTCCTAGCAAAAGTGCCACTAATTTTATCATTTCCAAAGGTGAAATGGAAACAGTATTTAAAATTGTGTTAGTAGGTTCATACAAAGAACCCCATAATTGTAAATTCAATGGAGTCATAAAAATAGCCAATAATGTAGCTATTGCTGTGAGACTTACAGAAAGGGCAGTATTTCCTTTGGCCAAATGCGTAATAAAATTGGAGACGTTACCACCTGGACATGCAGCCACCATAAACATTCCCATAGCTATGCTAGGCAATGGCTGTATAAACCATACTAAAAGAAAGGTGATTAAAGGAAGTACTACAAACTGACCAACAACTCCTACCAAAACAGGTTTAGGGCTCTTAAACAAGCGCCTAAAATCTGTCAAAGAGATTTCCAAGGCAATGCCAAACATCACCAAAGCCAAGGCTAAATTCATAATCCAAAGTGCTTCCGTACTAAAGTTTATATGAACACTATCTATAGCTTGATCTACCAAACAACATGAATTTTAATCTAAAAAATAATAAGAAAGCTCATTATGCTTTTTATTCTAGATGTTACAATATAGGCATTCATATCAAAATTTAACAATTTTGGCCCATATTAAAGATATTGCCTCTAAACTGCGAAACGTCAAAAAATACATTAATTTTACAGTATAAAATTAAGTGTAAAATGTCTAGAACACCTAGCAATATGTTGCCATTAGGCACTATAGCTTCAAGTTTTAATCTATTAAATACGGTAACAAATACCTTTTCAAACCTGCAGGACTCAAAAGGTAATAATGGTACTGTTATCATGTTTATTAGCAACCATTGCCCATTTGTAAAACATATAAATGCTGAAATATCCAGATTAGCAAAGGACTATACAGAGAAAGGAATTGGATTTGTTGCTATTTGCAGTAACGATATAAAAAACTACCCACAGGACGCACCTCATTTAATGAAACAATTAGCTCAGGAAGAAAACTTTACATTTCCCTATTTCTATGATGAGACCCAAAAAACTGCTACGGACTATGATGCAGCCTGTACCCCAGATTTTTATTTATTTAATGCCGATTTAAAATTAGCGTATCATGGACAATTGGATGATTCTCGCCCAGGAAATGGCATTCCAGTAACTGGAAGTGATCTTAGAAATGCACTAAAAGCTTTATTATTGGGTAATCCAATAAACTCAAATCAAAAGCCAAGTATAGGGTGCAATATTAAGTGGATTAATCATTAAAAGTAAATAGCGCCCATTTTACCTAAAATAGAACAATCCTTATAACCAACTCTCTCGTTTCAATAAGTTTTCAATATGTGCGTAATGGTGACTGCTATGCCAGGCATATTTACATATATTTTCCTTTACTGTGGCTACTGAACCATCTTCTGGGTGCAAATAGCTTAATTCCAATTGCTCTTTTGAAAGGCCTCTTAAGAGGTACACCATTTTGGCATGCAATGCCTTTATATAATCCAAAGAAAGGGAAATAGGGGATGATTTGGCATCAAAAAGCTCAGCCCATTCTTTTTCTTCATAAGCCTTAATTAAAGGTTTATCCTCTGTTAGTGACCATTTAAAACGCGTGTAACTATGGTGATGACTATCTGCAATATGATGCACCACTTGTCTAATAGTCCATCCTTCTGGTCGATACTGAGTTTCTAATTGGTCATATGAAAGTCGGGTAACCAGTTGTTCCAATTTATGTGGGAACTGCTCTAGGATAGAAATCCACTCAACAATATCATAATTAGTAATAATTTCCGGACTTGTATATTGTCCGATGGGGTACTTTAATTGTTCTAAATCCATATTCTTTATAAACGTATTACTTTCTTAAACAAATCAGTGAAACTTCATTAAGAAAAAAATTTTAAATATTCCATACCAGCATTTGAGTACAACAATCATTGGTAATATTAAAAATACTAAACTTTAATACATTTTTAACCTGTTTAAAAGACATTCTATTAATTATCTCTTAACTTTATGGAGCAATTAATTTTTCAACTTAAAAACTAAGAATATGGCAACAATACGATTGGGCGATGCAGCTCCAGATTTTACGGCAGATAGTTCTCTGGGCATGATTAATTTATATGACTATCTAGGTGATGGCTGGGGTATTTTGTTCTCGCACCCGGCAGATTTCACTCCAGTATGTACCACAGAATTAGGAACTGCTGCAAAATTTAAAGATGAATTTGCAAAGCGTAACGTAAAAATGATGGCATTAAGTGTGGATGGTGCGGCTTCCCATAATGCGTGGATTCAAGATATCAATGAAACCCAAAATACCAAGGTAGATTTTCCCATTATAGCTGACGAGGATAAAAAAGTATCAAATTTGTACGATATGATTCATCCTAATGCTGATAACAATTTAACAGTCCGTTCTGTATTCATTATTGCTCCAGACAAAACAGTAAAGCTTACTATTACATATCCTGCCTCTACTGGAAGAAATTTTCATGAATTGTTACGAGTAATAGATTCTTTACAATTGACCGCCTATCACAAAGTGGCCACACCTGCTAATTGGAATAATGGGGAAGATGTAGTGGTAAGTCCGGCAATTTCGACAGAAGATGCTAAGAAAATCTTTACCAAAGGAGTTACAGAAGTAAAACCTTATTTAAGAATGACACCGGACCCAACAACGTAAAAAAATAAAGCATACAAAAGGAGCTAATTAATTGTTATTTAAAGCATAACATCGAATAGGTTTTTTTAAATTTTATTTAAAAAAAACTCTGATTTTCAATATATTAATGGTATTTTCGCACTTTAATTAATTATATTTTATTATTATGAGTAAAGGAACAGTAAAATTCTTCAATGATTCAAAAGGTTATGGTTTTATCACTGAAGATGGTTCGCAAGAAGATCACTTTGTACACATTTCTGGCTTAATCGACGAAGTACGTGAAGGTGACGTTGTAGAATTTGAACTACAACAAGGTAAAAAAGGATTGAACGCCGTTAATGTGAAAGTAGTAGACTAGGTACAAACAACTTTTTTATAGTAAAAAGCCCAAGCTGTTGCTTGGGCTTTTTCATTTTATATATTCCAAATGTGTACAAGTAGTTAAAAAAAAATACGTTTTCAACGCAACCCTACATCAGTTTTGTCGTCTTACAGAAAATGGTCACAAAGCTTCCCCAACTAAAATTACCATATGAATATATTTTTTGGAATTCTTTTTTTACTGCTTACAGTAAATTTATTACTATTGAGGTTAAGTGTAAACCAATCTAACAAACGTTAAAGTAGGGTTTTTACCTTTTAAGTTGTTTCTATATAAAGGAATGCATTTCCTCAAAATTTTTGACCCCAAAAAATGAATATTTTCTTTACAATTCTTTTGCTATTAGTGGCCATTAACATGATTTTGCTATTTACTAGTGTGAATAGGTCCAAATAAAAATTTTATCTCCTATTTATTGGAAATAAAAAAGCTTCCTAAAATAGGAAGCTTTTAAAATTTCTTGATAATGAGGTTTAGTTGGTTATTTTACCCCCATTAATTCCACATCAAAAATGAGTGTTGCATTTGGTGGAATTGCACCGCCTGCGCCTGCACTACCATATCCTAAATGCGAAGGAATAACAAAACGGGCTTTATCACCAACTTGTAGCAATTGAATCCCTTCATCCCAGCCCTGAATTACTTGACCAACTCCCAATTGAAAATCTATTGGTTGATTTCTTTTGTATGAAGAATCAAATACCTCACCATTGGTTAAAGAACCTTCATAATGAACAGATACCGTTTTCCCTTTTTCGGCTTTTACTCCATCGCCATTTTGTATCATTTTATACCTAAGACCACTTTCAGTTTTATCGAATCCAGCAGCTACTTTATCCAATTCAGCCTCTGCCTTTTCTTTTTCCGCTGCTAATTTTTTTTCTCTTGCACCTTCAAAAGTTCTAAATGCTTCAATAGCATTCCAACTTTCAGCTTCTGTACCAACTCTAACAATTTCCAAAGTATCCAATGTATCTTCTTGTGTAATAAGATCAACTATATCTTGTCCATCTGCTACATGCCCAAAAACAGTATGCTTATTATCTAGCCAAGGCGTAGCTATGTGCGTGATAAAAAACTGACTCCCATTAGTTCCAGGACCGGCATTTGCCATAGACAAAATACCTGGGGTATCATGTGTCAATTCTGGATGAAATTCATCATCAAACTTATAACCAGCATCACCAGTACCAGTACCCAACGGACATCCTCCTTGTATCATAAAGTCTGGGATTACCCTGTGAAACTTTAAACCATCATAGTATGGGTTTCCTTGTGCCTTCACTGTATTTTCCATATTCCCTTCAGCTAGAGCCACAAAATTACCCACTGTACCAGGTGTTTTATCATGTGTAAGTTTGACTAAAATTTCTCCTTTTGAAGTATTAAATTTTGCGTAGATTCCGTCTTGCATTGTTTTACTTATGTTAAAATGAGCGGCAAAGGTAGGAAATTTTGTTCGTTGGATTTTAAGAGCCTTATACTTCTTAGCTACAGCCAGTCATAAAAATCAATCTCAGTTCTTATTCCCTTCCCTTATTTCACAATTCCATACTTATCAAAGAGATAGACCAAACTTGCCATACTAGCTGCACCCAGCTCCAATTCACGTTTGTTAATATGTTCAAACGTATCATTTTCTGCATGATGATGGTCAAAATAACGTTGGGAATCTGGTAGCAACCCTGCCAAAACTATATCATCATTCTTCAATGGTCCTATATCCGCTCCACTATAACCTTTAATAAACAAGTGGACTAAATAGGGTTCAAATAATTTTTTCCAGCTTGTTACCCGCTCTAAATTAGCGTCAGAACAATCAAACGAAAAACCTCTAGGTGTAAATCCTCCTGAATCACTTTCTAGGGCAAATACATGCTTTTCATTTTTGTTCTTGGCAACCTCGGCATATTCATTACCTCCACGCAATCCATTTTCCTCATTCATAAACAAGACTACCCGTATGGTTCGTTTTGGTTTATAGCCAGATTCTTTTAAAAGTCGAAGCACATCCATACTCTGTACACAGCCAGCACCATCGTCATGAGAACCATCTCCCAAATCCCAAGAATCCAAGTGCCCTCCCACTACCATAATTTCATTTGGATAAACACTCCCTTTTATCTCACCAATTACATTATAGGATTCTACATCATCAAACTGCTTGCAATTTTGTTTGAAATAGAATTTGATATTAGGGTTCAGCTTTAAAGTAGTACTTAACAACTCGGCACCATTGGTACTAATTGCCGCAGCAGGGATTCTATTATACACAGCTGTATCTCCGTACCCCATAGAACCCGTATGTGGAAAATTATCTAATCTTAAATTCATGGAACGCACTATTACACCCACAGCTCCATATTTTCCAGCTTCCTCAGCTCCAGAATACCGCTGATCCACACATCCAGAATATGCTTGAAATGTACTTATTAAAGTGGGTTCCATAGGCCGGTTAAAGAACACTATTTTTCCTTCTATTTTAGCTCTACCTAAAGCAGCCAACTCATCAATACCCTTTACTTCAATAAGATTCGCTTTTATTCCTCCACTTGGGGTTGCCACAGAACCACCCAATGCGCAAATAGGCACATTAGAAGTAATTCCAGGTTGATATTCAATATAGGCAAATTCAGGAATTCCCCTTACCCATTTTGGCACCATTACTGGTTGCAACCAAACCCTATCCAAGCTCATGGAGTCCATTTCTGACTTGGTATAATCAACCGCTTGTTGCGCTTGTATAGAGCCAGAAAGCCTCCCTCCTATTTGGTTAGACAAATGATTTAGCCAGTCATATGCTTTTCCTTTGGTTAGCGCTGCATCATAAATGGCTTTAATTTGTTTTTCATCATCAGTTTGAGAAAAACCCTGTGTAGCTACCAAAAGGAGCAGAAGTACTATTTTTTTCATTCTTTTTCGTTTTCCAATTCATTTTTATAGGTTTCTAAATTAGCCTTTATTTCGTCATCAAGCTCAGGCTCCTTAATATCTTTGTATTTTTTTAACGCATTTAATAAAATCGATGCCACTATAACCCGGGCTGCCTTTTTATTATCCGCAGGAATCACATACCATGGCGCATGCGGTTTTGACGTTTTATTCAAAATTTCTTCATAACAGTCCATGTAGGTATCCCATAATTTTCTTTCTTTTAAATCTCCTGGTGAAAATTTCCAATTTTTCTCCTTTAAGGCCAACCTACGAAGTAATCGTTGTCGCTGTTCTTCTTTGGATAAATGCAAAAAAAACTTAAAAATTATCGTACCATTCTCAGCTATATGACGCTCAAAATTATTGATTTGTTCGAATCGTTTGTCCCAAAATTTTTGATCAATATCTTCAACAGCATGTATTCCTGGAATATGTTCCCCCAAAATATAAGACGGATGCACTCTGGTTACAAGCACATTTTCATAATGGGTACGATTAAACACACCAAATTTACCCTTGGCAGGTAAAGCGATATAATGCCTCCATATATAATCATGTTTACGTTCCAATTCCGTTGGCACCTTAAAACTATGTACCACTACACCACGAGCATTAAAATCTTTAAACACCTCCCGAATAAGACTATCTTTCCCTGCAGTATCAATTCCCTGTAAACAAATAAGGACGCTATATTTTCCATGAGCATAGAGCGTATCTTGAAACTTTCCCAGAGCTTTCCTTGTATGTTCTAGTTCTTTCTTTAGTTCTTTATCCGAAGCACCTAAATCTTCCAAAGTATTATAACTTGAAAGCTTAAGGCCTTTCTCTACTTTATAGGATGCTATATTTACTTTATTCATAGGTTGAATATAAAATATTTTAATGAGGTTCTACAAATGATGCTAAAAAAAGAACTTTTTTAAGCATCATATCTGTCCAATTGTGATATTAAACCATAAGCACTGCGGTTTATCGAAAAAATGATATTTAGGAGTTTTCCATGCCTAATTTTAGCTCGGAAACATGATTTTACTTGTTTTCAAACCAAATCTTATAACCATGAAAAAAAGCTGCTTAGCATTCTTAATATGCTATACATTCCTTTTATATTCATATAAAAACTACAATGCGTGTGATTTTGCGGGCACCAACATTACCTATGTGCTGAAACAAACACAAAAGGCGCTTGAAACGGAAAAAATAGATCTTTCCAAGTTTTTTGCATATAAGGCTATAAATGGTATTGAAAAATCTAAAGAACAATTAGCTGCATGTGATTGTGACTCCTCCAAAAAATTAATTTACAAAGGTTTAGACAATTTAAAGAAGGCCACTAAAGAAGCTTCATTGTTTACTTCTAAAGAATTTCTCAATACAGCTTATGAAAACATTAGTGAGGGGTACAAAGAAATAGAAGCTCATAGATTTCATAGCAATCAATCTCCAGATAAATTACTTGCTATGAATTCCAAAAACATGGAAATGGTCATTCCTTTAACGCTTATTGTAGACGACTCAATCCAAAAAAAAATAGACAGTATTTTAACCACATATGAGGCTTCTTTACAGAAGGTTGTAGCGACTGTAAATTGCAAAGAAGCCAAAGCTATGGCGAGTAAAATATATAAAGAATGCGAGGCTGAGCTTTTAAAAAGCAATTTAACTGAAACTAAAAGGTATTACAATTTTAGAACCAAAGAGATAACCAAAAAAGCTTTAAATCAAATTGGTGATTGCAACAACTAATTATTTACTTGCAAATAGCTTTACATCTTCCTCAGAAATTTCAGTTCCACCAAGAATAATCAATCGTTCCACAACATTACGAAGTTCTCTAATATTCCCTGTCCAATCATATCCTTTTAACAAGGCAACTGCTTTATTGGAAAATACTTTTTTCACCGTTCCTTGCTCTGAAGCAATTTTTTTAGTAAAATGTTCTATCAACAAAGGAATATCCGATCTTCTATCATTCAAAGCAGGCACATTCACCAAAATAACAGCCAATCTGTGATACAAATCTTCACGGAATTTGCCCTCTGCTATTTCTTTCTTTAAATTTTTATTGGTAGCCGCTACCACTCTTACGTTTACCTTGATATCCTTATCCGTACCTACTCTAGATATTTTACTCTCTTGTAAAACTCGTAACACTTTTGCTTGGGCAGAAAGACTCATATCTCCAATTTCATCCAGAAAAATAGTTCCTTTATTTGCAGCTTCAAACTTCCCAGCCCGATCTCTTATTGCTGAAGTAAAAGCACCTTTCACATGCCCAAACAATTCACTTTCTATTAACTCTGATGGTATTGCAGCACAATTCACTTCTATAAAAGGACCACTACTCCGATTGCTTTTTTCATGTACCCAGTGTGCTACCAATTCTTTTCCAGTACCATTAGAGCCAGTAATCAATACTCTAGCATCTGTTGGAGCCACTTTTTCTATAATATCTTTAATGATAGAGATTTCCTTACTCTCTCCTATCATTTGATAATTCTTACTTACTTTCTTCTTTAAAATTTTGTTTTGAACTACAAGAACCTTGCGATCCACGGCATTACGAACTGTGGTTAGAAGTCTGTTTAAATCTGGGGGTTTGGATATGTAATCAAAAGCTCCCAATCGCATGGTGTTGACGGCTGTATCCAAATCTCCGTGCCCAGAAATCATAATAAAGGGAATTTCGGGTTTTATTTTTTTTGCTGCTTCCAAAACCTCAACACCATCCATCTTCGGCATTTTTATATCGCACAGCACCAAATCATAATCTTCATTTTTAAGCATTTCTATTCCTCTTAAGCCATCCTCCGCTTCTGCTACCTCATAAGCATCATTCTCCTCAGAGAGGATTTTAACCAAAACTCTTCTAATGGCCGACTCGTCTTCTATAACCAGTATTTTTGACATGCTTCTTATTTTATTTAAATTCCTATTCTAAAACCAGTTCTAAAATATAGCCCAGCTTCATCATTTATAGTAAAAATATCATTTCTATTTATATCTCTCAAAACTCCACTTTGAAAAACTGTGTGTCCAGCCATTAAATATAGGGAAACATCTTTGGTAAATTTATGCTGATATCCAAAAGTAATTAATGCTGCTGTAGAGGATACATCTGTAGAAACATCATTCCCTTGAAGTAAAATGTCATTTTGGATATTTACATAATATCCATCCAAAATTAATTCGGTCTGAAAATAATGTTTCTTTTTCGTGTAATATTTTAATCCAGTTTTTGGGACTCCTAAAACATAAGACCAATTAGGCTTAAAACGTTTTTCATAATATAAGAATGGTAATGGAACCCTAATTGGGGAGCTAACATTATAGGATAGTCCCATTACTAATTTAAAAGGCTTGGCTATATCCTTCTTTTCCTTGAAAACTCCAGCAGTGTAATTTATACTAAAATCTTCTTTTTCTACTCCATTGGTGAAATTTGATGCCCATCTCGGTGTAACCAACCCAACAATCCGCCAATTTTCATTCCACTTTAATATATACCCTAAGTTTACATCAATAACATGCAGGTTGTTTATATCGATAGAATTAGAAAATAAGGATGCCGGAACATCATAATTGTACCAATTATACTCGCCTCCCAAAACAATGTGATCTTCTTTTAATGCAATTGGCACATTGGCCAATAATTTTACACGAGATGTCTTAATATCCAAATTATTCTTTGGCATTAGCATATACTCGGCTCTAAAAACATCTGGACTTTGACCGAAACAAAAAGTGATTGAAAAAAAAATACTCAAATAACAGCTTAAACTTTTCATATACCGCCCCATAAGAATAAGTAACCTATTCATTGTCAACACCTCTATTTTGATATATATGTACATCTCTTTGAGGAAAAGGAATGCTAATAGTATGCGCTCTAAATTTGGCATCAATTTTATACCTCAAATCACTTTTAATCTTAAATCCTGAAAAGCTATCATTTATATAAAAATTAAGTGAAAACATTAAGGCTGAATCACCAAAATCTTCAAACACAACAAAAGGTTTTGGATTTCTTAGCACGCTTTTTTGTGAATGGGCAATTTCTTCTAAAATTTTGGTTACAAGAGCAATATCACTTCCATAAGCAACCCCAATATTAACCTGCTCACGTGTTGTTTTATGGTTTTGAGTATAGTTATAAGTAGTCTCACGGATAAATTTATGATTGGGAATAATAATCACCTTATCATCTCTTGTGATAGCTCTTGTTGTCCTTAGCTTAATCTCAAATACCTTTCCTATTTTATCATCAACTTCTATAATATCTCCCACGCTTAAGGACTTGTCCACAATAATGAATATTCCACCAATTACATCTTGGAAAATTTCTTGTAATGCCAGCCCTAAACCAACAAAAAGAGCTGCAGATGCTGTTATAAGAATGGTAATATCTAACCCAGAACCACTCATAATTATCAATACTACAGCTACATAAACCACATATTTAATGAACTTAAAAACACTTCTAAATTTTAGCTTGTCATCTTGCTCCATTTTACGTGTGAACAATCTACTAAGCCATTTTAATACAAATTGCGTAAATACAAAGGCGAGAATAAAAGTCAGGAGTAGTCCAACTGTAATATGTATGGATTTATCACCTTCTCCAAAATGAAATCCAAAATTCAAAAATTCTTTTATAGCCCCCCAAATATCTTTTTCAAGGATTTCTATTACTTTATTTGGTTCTTCTTCTTGAATCATATTTTAATATCTCAACCATTTAATTAATTCTTTATATGTAGGCTTTTTACCATACATTAAAATTCCAATTCGATAAATTTTAGCAGCTAGCCATACAATCCCAATAAAGGTACCTATTAATATGGCAATTGAAGTCAACAATTGCCATAATGGAACACCGCCTTCACCAATACCACCAGGCAAACGCATTAACATCACTATGGGCGAGGTTAAAGGAAATAAAGAAAATCCAACTGCTATGGGGCCATGAGGGTTGCTGAACACGGAGAAGAAACCCACATAGATAGCCAACATTAGCGGAAGTATAATAGGGAAAATAAACTGTTGTGTATCAGTTTCATTATCTACTGCTGCCCCAATCGCGGCATAAATGGAACTATATATTAAATAGCCCAAAATAAAGTAGACCACAAAAAAAGTAATTAAAGTAATCCACGGAATTTTTATAAGCTCATTTACATACAACTGTAAATTACCATTGGCCTCTGCAGATTCTATTGTTGATATAGCATCCGTAGGAAGGTTTGCTGCAGAATTCATACCTCCAAGTTCTATATCAAAAAAATAAAGCGCAACCAAAAGCAACAGTGAAGCAGAGATAATCCAAATAGCAAACTGTGTAACCCCCGCCAAAGAGGTTCCAATAATTTTACCCATCATTAATTGAAAAGGTTTTACGGAAGAGATGATTACTTCTATAATTCTACTGGTTTTTTCCTCAATGACACTTCGCATTACAAAACCACCATAAATAATAATGAACATCATAATAAGATATCCAAAAGCTCCTCCTATAATTGCTTTAAGTTCTGTAAGTCCCTTTAAGTTTTGCGTTCCAGAAAAGGTGGCTATATTAATTTCATAATGATTATCTATGGCTGCATAATCCGCTATTGAAACTCCCAAGTCTTGTAGCTTTTTCTTTTGCAACTTAGCCTGAAATATGTCTTCTAGTTTATCTAATACTGCTGTATTTGGCGTGTCATTACTATAGAAAAAGGACTTCTCTGCCACTTTTTCTAGGGTACCCTGCTTAGGAATATAAAGTAAACCGTGATACCCTAATCCTGCAGTAGAATCCTTTGCCTCTTCAATTGTAATATTATTGAAATATACATAAGCGGTAGCTTCAGTAGAGCGGAAGTCATTGGAAAAAAAATTGCTCTCATTTAAGATCCCGATTACCCTTTGTTCATTATCGTTCATTTTTGCCAAATAGGCAACAAGCACAATCATCCCCACCATTAAAATAGGGCTAAGAAAAGTCATTATAACAAAGGATTTGTTACGCACCTTCGCCATATATTCCCGTTTTATAATGAGTAATAGTTTATCCATTTATATTTTTATTTTGAACAGTCTGTATAAAAATATCATTTGCAGAAGGCACGGTTTCTTTAAAATGATTAATATTTGCTTTAGAAGATAGATATGTTAATAATTCTCCCGTTTTAGGCGATGGCAATTGTATATTAAAATCTAACTGCTTTTCTTCTTCGTGAAAATTAGGAATAGTGATTTTGAACTTATCCATAAGCTCTTTTAAAAGTGCTTCTCCATTCTCTACCTGTAGTCCAACATTAAAAATATTGTTTTTATATGCTTTCTTAATGTCCGATAATTTGCCATCCAATATTTTATTAGATTCATGAATCAATGCAATGTATTCACACAATTCTTCTACTGATTCCATTCTATGTGTGGAAAAAATTATGGATGCTCCCTTTTCTCTAAGTAGCAATATTTCTTCTTTAATTATATTAGCATTGATGGGGTCAAAACCACTAAAAGGCTCATCAAAAATCAATAATTTAGGTTCATGCAGTACGGTGACTATAAACTGTATTTTTTGCGCCATCCCTTTGGAAAGTTCTTGCACTTTTTTGTTCCACCAATCTCCAATTTCGAATTTATCAAACCAAAATTTTAATCGCTTTTTAGCCTCATTTTTATGCAACCCTTTTAATTGTGCCAAATACAAAACTTGCTCACCAACTTTCATGCTTTTATACAATCCACGTTCTTCTGGCAAATACCCAATCATTGAAATATGTTGGGGCTCCAATGGCTTTCCATCAAAAAAAACTTGTCCAGCATCTGGGTAAATAATTTGATTTATAATTCGTATTAGCGTAGTCTTCCCTGCCCCATTAGGACCCAGCAAACCATAAATACTATTTTCAGGAATTTCTAAAGAAACTTTATTAAGTGCAGTGTAATCTCCAAATCGTTTGGTAACCTCATTTGCAACCAAAATTTTATTCATGTAAGCAGTTTTATCAAAGATATAGAAATGCAATAAAAGAGCTTTGGGTTTTATGTAAAAACATCTTGCAGATATAGGTATATAACAGTTGCACAAGTTCCCAATTTTCAATAAAATAAATTTGACTTCCCCTTTTTTAAAGCATTACCAACAAAAAGAAGGGCTTTATTGAAAAACAAAACCCACCCTTAAAAAAATTAAGGATGGGAAAAAAATTGCTATGAAAAAGAAAATTAAATATTGGTTTCCCAATACTCATTTCTCAAATATACGTTTTTATTTTGTATCTCTAACCATATTTTTTAGGAGAACATATCCTTCACTTTTTCAAAAAATGACTTGTCGGATTTCTCAGGTTTTGGCTCAAAGTTTTCATTTCCATGCATCCGTTCAAAAAACTCTTTTTGTTCTTTGTTCAATTCTTTGGGTGTCCAAACGTTAACATGCACCAATAAATCTCCGGTACCATAGCTATTAAGGCTAGAAATTCCTTTTCCTCTTAATCGTAATATTTTCCCCGATTGGATTCCAGATTCCAATTTTATTCTGACCTTCCCGCCAACAGCATCAATTTCTTTGGATGTTCCTAAAACTGCCTCAGAAAGACTAATATATAGATCATAATGTAAATTATCTCCTTCCCTTTTTAAAGAAGAATGCTCTACAGTCTCAATAGCAACAAGTAAATCTCCTGGAATTCCATTTCCGGGCGCATCATTTCCTTTACTGGAAACTTTTAACTGCATTCCATCTTCTACTCCTGCAGGTATTTTTATAATGACCGTTTCTTCTGCTACTTTTAATCCATGAGCATCTGCATCACTGGGACGTTTATCTAATATTTGCCCACTACCACCACACACATTACAAGCAGCTGCTGTTTGCATTCTACCTAAAATAGTATTGGTTATTTTGGTTATTTGCCCACTACCACCACATGTGTTGCAGGTTTTATAGGTAACTCCTTCTGCTTTTACCTTTCTACGGACTTTTACTTTTTTCTCAACACCATTGGCAATTTCTTCCAAATTAAGTTTCACCCTAATTCTTAGGTTGCTTCCTTTTACTCTTCGCTGGCCACCGCCACCAAAACCTCCAAAGCCACTAAATCCACCGCCGCCGCCGCCGCCGAAGCCTCCAAAAATATCGCCAAACTGACTAAAGATGTCATCCATGTTCATTCCACCACCACCGAAGCCGCCGCCACCAGCTTCAAATGCAGCATGTCCGTATTGGTCGTATCGAGCTTTTTTATCAGCATCACTCAATATTTCATAAGCTTCTGCAGCTTTCTTGAACATTTCTTCTGCCTTGGTATTCCCAGGATTTTTATCCGGATGGAATTCAATTGCCTTTTTCCGATAGCCTTTTTTAATTTCAGCTGCCGTTGCATTTTTGGTTACTCCTAGTAAATCGTAATAATCCTCCTTCATTCTGTATTTTTAGTTACCCACCACAACTTTTGGATGGCGAATGATTTTATCTCCTAGTTTAAATCCTTTTTCTATAACATCAATGACCTTTCCCTTTAGCTTTTTGCTAGGCGCTGGTATTTGTGTTATGGCATCATGGACTTCAGCATCAAAAGTGTCTCCTGCCTTTGTACCTACTTCCTCCAAGCCCTTACCTTTCAAGATTTCTTTAAACTTATTGCTTATGAGCTCTACGCCTGTAAACATTTCTTTGTCTTCAGATTTAGAAAGTTCTTTTAAAGCACGATCAAAATCATCTATAATCGGCAACATGGAAACAATTACTTCTTGTCCTGCTGTTCTAAACAACTCAATTCTTTCTTTGGATGTACGTTTCTTATAATTCTCAAATTCAGCAAAAAGACGCAGGAACTTATCTTTCTCTTTTGCCAAATCACCGTTAAGTTGCTCTTCTACACTTATTTCCTCAACTTGCTCTTCAACATCATTTAGCTCCTCCTCATTTATTTGTGGTTCAGAAACTGACTGGTCCATATTTTCGACTTTATCTTTATTACTCATTTAATTAGTGTTATAATATCTGATTTTAGGATGGCAAAAGTACTGCCAATTCTTCAAAAATGTCAAAATGTCACTAAACTTTATTGCTTAAACTTCACATAACTAACCATTCGCTTACTTTATAGCTTCTTGTTATCCAATACTTTTCTTGCCCTTAACATTTCTCTTTTTCCTGGAGGGCCCGGTAAACGTTCCACTGTAAAACCAACCGTCTGCATTGCTCTTCTAACACTTCCTTTTGCGGAATAAGTCACAAGAATTCCATTTTCTTTTAGAGCATTGTACATTTTTAAAAAAATAACTTCTGTCCATAGCTCTGGTTGTACTCTAGCTCCAAAAGCATCAAAATAGATAAGATTATACCTTTCCTCTTCATCAATCTCCAAAAAATCTTTTTTTTGTTTGATTAAGGTGAATTGGTCAGAAATGACATTAGTTGAGTCCCAAGGAGCTTGGTGCATTTCATTAAAACCATCCTTAAAAGTAGTTGCATTGAGTTCCGAAATGTAATTGAGTCCTTCTAACTCTTCTAAAATAACAGGATACTTTTCAACTCCCGTATATTCAATATCCAAGTTAAAATTGACTGATTCCTTCCATGTTATCAAAGCATTTAAACCTGTACCAAAACCTATTTCCAATATAGACAAGGGTTGTTTATTAAATAACGAAAGTCCATGCTTTATGAAGACATGATAAGCTTCTTGGATAGCACCATGTTTAGAATGGTACTGCTCATCCCAATCCTCTATCTGTATAGTCTTGGAACCGTCTGATGTAGTAATTATTTTTCTTTTCAACTTATTTTTTTAGAAGAACTGCGTCCGCCTCAAAACTATATGTTTTTTTCACTTTGTTGATTTTTGCTATTTCAGCATCACTCACTCCAACATCTTTCGCAAAATGACGCTGATCTTCAACGCTCATTTCCTCAACAAAAGCCAAACCATTTACCACAACCTCTTTACCAACAATATCCATTGGCATAAAAAAACCATAGTCTTTAAAACGAACCATAGTCTCTTTACCATCTTCCAAACTAAGCGTCATCCAGCATCCTTTGGCTTGGCAAACTCCAGTAACAATAGCGGAAAACTTTGTGGATATGGTATCATTCACCTTTAAGCTTTGGTAGTTATTAAAAGCTTCAACAGTAGTATTGGTATTAACTGCATTCATCTGTTTTCCAAAAGATAAAAATTCTGTTTGCTGCGCATGACCTAAAAAAGAAAAACACAATGATAACATCAAGAACGCTGTATTAAAACCTTTCATATTTCTTAATTTTTTGAATTACTCTGCAAAACTCAACAATTTTGACTAAAAAAAGAAGATCAACTTCGGATATTTCATTAATTTTACTCCCTAAAATAGTTTGTTATGATCGATGCAACTGTACAGAATATCGTTGTTGAAAAAGCTAAAACGTCAAAAATCGACCAAATAGATTTTGATAATTTATCTTTTGGTAGTGTTTTCACGGACCATATGCTCGTCTGCACTTATAAAAATGGCGCATGGGAAGTCCCTCAAATTATACCATACCAACCTATTGTATTAGACCCATCCGCAAAGATTTTCCATTATGGACAATCCATTTTCGAAGGAATGAAAGCTTATAGGGATAAGAATGATGATGTGTTTTTGTTTCGCCCGTTGGATAATCAGAAACGCTTAAATGTTTCAGCCAAAAGAATGGCAATTCCTGAATTACCTGAAGATTATTTTATGGAAGGATTAAAAACCCTTTTGCAATTAGAGAAAAAATGGATTCCACAATCTAAAGGTAGTTCCTTATATATAAGGCCTTTTATTTTTGCATCTGGGGAAGGACTGCATGCATCACCAGCAAACGAGTATAAATTTATAATTACTTGTGCGCCTTCTGGTGCCTATTTCTCTGGCAAGGTAAAAGTATTGATTGAGGAAACATATTCTAGATCTGCAAATGGTGGCGTTGGGTTTGCTAAAACTGGCGGTAATTATGCTGGTCAATTTTACCCAACACAGTTGGCTGTTAAAAAAGGATATCAGCAAGTTATCTGGACAGATGACAATACACATGAATATATTGAGGAGGCTGGTGCAATGAACATTTTCATAAGAATAAATGACACCTTGATTACTGGCCCAACAAGCGATCGAATTCTTGACGGAATAACCCGTAAAAGCATCATCGCTATTGCGGAAGATGAGGGAATTACCGTGGAAATCAGAAAAATCACAGTAAATGAAGTTGTTGAAGCTTCAAAAAACGGCACACTTAAAGAAATGTTTGGTGCTGGAACCGCTGCTGTTGTTTCACCTATATCTGGTTTTGGTCATAAAAATGTAGATTATGATTTGCCAGAATTGGAAAACAGTTATGCAGCCTTATTAAAAAAACGTATTACTGACATTCAATATAATAGAACTGATGACAAATTTGGTTGGCGATATAAAGTATAAAGACGTGATACTATTTTTACATCTAAAAATAAAAAGAGCCCTGACCAGGGCTCTTTTTATTTTTTATCAAGAATACTTTTAATATCTGGCTTAAAATAATTTGGTCCTTTTAACACTTTCCCATCTTCGCGGTAAATAGGCTTCCCATCTTCTCCCAACTTACTCATATTACTACACTGAATCTCATTGAACACTTCTTCAATCTTATGTTGCATGCCATGTTCTATAATTGTACCGCACAGAATATAAAGCATGTCTCCCAAAGCATCAGCAACTTCGATCATGTCATTACTAGTTGCTGCCTCTAAGTATTCTTTATTCTCTTCATCCATTAGATTAAAACGGAGCAGGTTTTTTTTAGCTCCTAAATCTGCCACCATATTTTGAGACACTCCCAAACCAAATGATTTATGGAACTGTTCAACTGCTTTTATTCTTGTCTTCATTATCGATTTATTTAAAGAGAACCCATTAATTTTTTTTCATTTAAATAAGTTCTGTTAATTTTGCATAAAAATATAAAATATGTTCAGCACAGGGCAATTAATTTTTGCAGGTCTTTTTGTAATTACTTTTATAATCATTCTAACCCTTTCCTATAAAAAAGATAAAAAATTACATCTTAAGAATTATAAGGGTACTAAATGGGTGCTATTAACCTTTATAGCATTCATAATTTTTCTATTTATCATTAAAGAGGTTCTAAAAAATTAACAGTTTTATTACGTACACTACAAAAATTAATGATTTCACAACATTATTGGGCTTTCTCTCGTATAAGATAAGAAAAGACGTACTTTTGCGTTATAATGTTAAGAAATTCAGTTGAATGGTAACTTTTTTTAGCTTATTATTAGTATTATTGGGGATCAATGCGATCCTATTGATTTTTAGTGTAAACCGAACAAATGGTAAAGTAAGAAAAACCAGGAGTTCTATTTCTAAAACTCCTATCACACAAATCTACCCTATAAATTTAGCTCCAACAAATTACAAAAAAGCCATTTAGTTTTATACTTTTAAAGTATGAAACAAATGTTCATAGTATTTTTTGGTGGAGGCATTGGAAGCATATTACGCTTCTTCATTAGCAAGACTCTTAACGGGTATTCACACAATTTTTTTCTAGGTACTTTTTTGGTCAATATCATTGGTTGTCTATTGATAGGTTTTATTTTAGGTATCTCATCTAAAAACAACTACCTATCTCAAAATCAAGCATTATTACTTTCCACGGGTTTCTGCGGAGGCTTTACTACTTTTTCCACATTTGCATTTGAAGGACACTCCTTTTTAAAAACCGGAGCTATTTTTCAATTTTCCTTATATACCATATTGAGCATTGTTATTGGTGTTACAGCGGTTGCAATAGGGCTGTGGCTTTCTAAAGTGTTATAAACAACACTTTTTCTTATATTTTTATTTTTTTTGATATAAAAACAAGCATTTCTCTTCTTTTTTAAACTATTCGCAGTGATAAGCCTCTTTTCACTGCTTAATTCCCAAATACCTACAATAAACGTTGTACAATAATAACCATATAATCAATTTTTATATTAATAAAGAGCATTACCCTCAAAATAATAGGGTATCTATTGAAATAAGAATAAAAATTGTACTAACCTCCCCTCAAATTATAGGGGCATAAATATTTTAACATATATTTGGCGGCATAAACAACAAATTAATTATGAAAAAAATCGAGGCAATTATCCGAAAATCAAGATTTGATGAGGTGAAAAAAGCACTCCATCTAATTGATGTTAACTTCTTTAGTTACTGGGATGTAACTGGAGTTGGAAATGAAAAGCAAGGCCATGTTTATCGTGGTATCTCTTACAGCACAACTGATATCCAAAGAAGATTTTTAAGCATTATAGTATCTGATGAGTTTTTGGAAAGAACAGTGAACACCGTTTTAGAATCAGCATACACAGGTAATGTGGGCGACGGTAAAGTTTTTGTTTCAGAAATAGCAGAGGCATATAGAATTAGAACCAAAGAAAGCGGTAACGCTGGAATCAACTAAACAATTAAACTAACTAACAAGTAACAATATGGAAGCAGGATTATTTACAGCGAATAATGTATGGATGATGGTATGTACCGCATTTGTATTTATTATGCACTTGGGATTCTCATTCTTAGAGATAGGTCTAACAAGACAAAAAAACACAGTAAACATTTTATTTAAAAACATATTTATTATATGTGTGGGGCTTTTGCTTTACTATATGGGAGGGTTTAACTTAATGTACCCTGGATTCGAAGAAGGCGAAGGATTTTTAAAATTTGCAGGACTTGGTATTGCAGCACCTGAAGGTGGCATGACACCTGGATATGCAGATGGCGGATATACATGGTGGACAGATTTCTTGTTCCAAGCTATGTTTGCAGCTACAGCGGCAACGATTGTTTCTGGAGCAGTTGCAGAAAGAATTAAATTAGGCCCTTTTATGATATTCACTATTTTATATGTAGGCTTAGTGTATCCAATAGTTGGATCATGGAAATGGGGTGGCGGATGGCTAGACCAGTTAGGATTCTATGATTTTGCTGGCTCTACTTTAGTACATGGCGTAGGTGGATGGGCTGCATTGATAGCTATCTGGTTACTGGGATCACGTATTGGTAAATTCAACGAAGATGGCTCACCTAATGCCATCCCTGGTCATAACCTTCCATTATCAGCCGCTGGAGTATTACTTCTTTGGTTAGGTTGGTTTGGATTTAACGGAGGCTCAGTGCTTTCTGCTGATCCAGCATTAACGTCATTAGTATTAGTGACTACCTGTTTGGCAGCTGCCGCTGGTGGTGTTGGAGCATTTCTTTTCTCCTTAGTATTATATAAAAATTATGATCTTACCATGTTCCTTAATGGAATATTAGCCGGTCTTGTAGGTATTACTGCTGGTGCAGATGTTATGTCTCCCAACGAAGCAGTGATTATTGGACTAATAGCCGGTATTATTGTGGTATTAGGCATAGCATTAATAGACAAATTAAAACTAGATGATCCAGTTGGGGCAGTTGCAGTTCACCTTATCTGTGGTATCTGGGGTACTTTGGCCGTAGGTATATTTGGTAGCCTTGCTAGTGGGGAACAATTTGTTTCTCAATTAACAGGTGTTGCTGCAGCGGGAGTATTTTGTTGCCTTACTGCATTTATCATCCTGTTCATACTTAAGAAAACAACTGGCATCAGAGTTTCTAAAGAAGAAGAATTGGAAGGCTTGGATGCTCATGAGCATGGAATGAGTGCTTACGGTGATTTTAGAATGAACGATCACTAAAAATAAAAAGCAAACGGGGTATTTTACGCAACACCCCGTTTGCTAATTAACTCAAATTTTTTTAAAACTATAATTTCCTTGAAAACAAGGACATCAAAAACATTGAAATATGAAGACGATTAAAAATATATTATTATTCGCATTTGCTCTATTAGCGACAACTGCCACCTTTGCACAGGATGAAGAGGCAGAAGAAAAACAAGTGGTTATTAGCGGTTCGGTTGATGCATATTACCAAACCAATTTAAGTTCATCTGACGTAATTCCTCAATCTTTTGGCTCTTCATTTGCTGATGAATTAGGGTTTGCATTGGGAATGGCGAACATTATTGCTACCTATGAAGGTGAAACAACTGGTGCAGTTGCAGATGTAACTTTTGGACCAAGAGGTGATTCTGCTACTGGCGGTTACAATCTTAACCAACTTTATGCCTATTGGAATGTTTCTGAAGGAACAACCTTAACAATGGGACGTTTTAATACGTTTCTTGGTTACGAAGTTATTTCTCCAACTGGAAATTTCAACTATAGCACTTCTTATTTATTCTCTAGTGGTCCTTTTTCACATGTAGGTGCAAAGGCAGATTTTACATTATCTGATAATTCTAGCTTAATGTTAGCTATAATGAATGTAACAGATACAAATAACAACCTAACTGGCGCTTACTCTGTTGGTGCACAACTTGGTTTATCTGGACAATATTTCAACTTCTACTATGATGGTGGAGAAGTATTAGGATGGGAAGTAGATTATACTGGTGGATTTGATTTATCTGAAGATTTTTTCCTTGGAATCAATGCAGCATATGCTGACAATGATGGTGAAGGATTTTCAGGAGTTGCTCTTTATCCTCAAATAGCGACCTCTGATGATTTCACTCTTGGTCTTAGAGGTGAATATTTTTCAACTCGCTCAGATTTTATTGATGATGACCCAAGCGTTTTTGCTGCTACAATTACTGGTAGCTTTACAATAGAAAACCTTACCATTAAGCCAGAATTAAGATTGGATACATGGGGTAGTGATGCAGAACCATATTTTGATGCTGATGGTGCTGCTTCTAAAAGCTTGTCTTCCTTCTTGATTGCTGCGATATATGCTTTTTAGTAGGTCAATTATCTGGACATATTGTAATCCTTAATATAAGGCACAATATTCGACAATAGTAATTGATTAATCCTACAAACCAACTTTAAGAATCCTTGTGAAGCAATTCGCAAGGATTTTTACTTTTTAAACTGTTTTACTCCAACCATTACTTTTATATCCAAACTATTTACTCTGGGAACAATAGGGCAGGAATACTTCTTATTATAAGCACAATAGGGATTATAAGCCTTATTAAAATCAATCTGTATGGAATCCCCTTCCGGAATGGACAAATCAATATACCTGCCTCCGCCATACGTTTCCTCACCGTTGGTTTCATCTAAAAAAGGCAAGAAGAGATAGTCTTTATACTTTTCTTCCAGCATCAACTCTTTATTTTGGTATACTTCCAATTGATGCGTTATCCCATTCAAGGAAAAATGAGCAATCCCATACACCGTTTCTTCTGATTTCCTCCCAGTACTGGTAGGCATAAAAAAAGGCAAAGCCTCTGGAGTTCTAACGAACTTTGCAGTAATTACATAATTAGTATCCGCGGGGTAAAAATTTAATCCATCAAATTTTTTGCGATATCTGTCTGGCAAAGGTGATTTTTCCGGATCTCTAAACTCTTCATTTAATTCATTTTGAAATTTTACAATAGCATTTAACTTTTGAGAGGTATTGGTTGTCCTTTCTACCACATTAGCATCATGATATTTTTTCCCATCTTTACATGAAATAATAGATAGAAGCAAAAGAAGGTAAACATATTTCATAGCTATTGTTTTTCCAAAATTACAATTTATCTACCTTGAGTTCTAAAAAGATTTCCAATGAAGAAAATAGCCCTTATCTTTTCTATTCTAATAGTACACATTTCCTGTGGCAAAAAAGGAAAAGAGCATACTCCTTCAAAAGTGTCTGAAAGGGTATTCCCAACAATAGCGCCCAATAGATATAATGTAGCCTTTTTAATTATGGATGGGACGTTCAATACAGAATTCACTGCACCATATGATATTTTTCAGCATACCCAATACAGAAAAAATATAAAAGCAATGAACACCTTTACCATTGCCAATACATTAGAACCCATAACCACTTTTGAAGGTGTTCGTATTTTACCTGATTTTGATTATACCAAAGATGCAATGCCAAAAATTGATATTCTGGTAGTACCAAGCGCGGAACATCATTTGGACACTGATCTTAACGATACCACAATGCTCAATTTTGTAAAGAAAGTAGATGAAAAGGCTTTATTTATGACTTCTCATTGCGATGGGGCATTTGTATTAGCCAAAGCCGGAGTATTAAACAATGTGGCTTCAACAACTTTCCCTAGTGATATAGATACCTACAAAAAAATGTTTCCACACTTAAATGTAAAAGATTCAGTTCTCTTTGTTCATGATGGCAAATACATTACTTCTGCGGGAGGGGCTAAAAGTTTTGAAGCGGCACTATACCTATGCGAGTATTTATACGGGAAAGAAATTGCGATTTCCTTAGCAGGAGGCCTTGTCATTGATTGGGACTTAGACCAACTTACTAAGGCTATTCCTTCTGACATAAAAGTACATTGAAAAATTTATGAAGAACACCTAAGTTTTTTCATTTACAAAACCAATTAATTCAACGTTCTTATTTTCAATAACTTAAAATCATATCGGGTTATTTTTAATAACGCTTGTTACTTTTATCCTGCTCGATAAAAATGAAATTTATTTCTTTATATCAAATTAAAATATTTCAAAATAATGAAGAAAAAAATATTGGGTTTTGGTTTTATGTTTATAGTAGGGTGTGGTCTTAGTTTTTCCCAGGTTAACGCTAATAAACCTATTCCAATTATACGGAAAGAATCAAAAATTGAGACCCAAAATTGGGAAACTCTCAAGCTTCTAATTGATACTGCACAATTTAACGGATGGAAACTGATTTCAATTTATAAATTAAATGGGAAAAATAAGGTTGTATTTAAAAAGAAAAATACTATTTGGATTTTCGGACCAAAAAAAAACTTTATTATTTGGACTAATCACAATGCATATTTGGGTCAATTTGCTTCATCTATAGCCAATATTTAGACATAGTCATGAAGTTTATTGCTTAAATAGCCTACAACCTTATGAACAAGGTTGATTTACCTGCTCTTCTATCGCTAAATTTATTGTGCCAAATTGTTATTAGAAATAACCTCTTTTATAACCTTACTTAAGTTGGTTAACCCCCTCAAAGCTCACAGGGAAAAATAGGCAGACGTCCTTTATTTTTCTAATTGACACTTAGGGATTTTAGGCTTCAATAGCCATCCATTGAGCTATGAGCTTCTTATTCTACCATATTGCAAACTGCTACTACACAAAGGTCAATGCGTATTATTCCTCTATAATATCATATCTTGCTTCCTTCAAATATTTTGCAACTATTTGATTAAATTCAGGTGTAATCCTCAGTAATGCAGTATGTGCTATAGTATATAGCTCCCCTTTATTCTTATATCCATTTTTTAAAGCTTCTTCCAAATAGAACAAAGCGGTTCCATAATCCTCAATTCTAGCACTATCAGAAATTATTTTTAAATAATAACTATAATCATTAGGTGCTGTGATTGTTTTTAACATCCATAGAAAACGAACACCCTCTTCTTCTACTTTTTCTTCGGACTCCAATATTTCAATTGTATCTTCCGTCAAAGCATTTATATAGGCCCAAAGGCGTTTTCCCATTTGTTGTTGCGCTTTATCATCACTCTCAACATACTTTTTAAGCTCCACCATTTGATAGTTCCACCACCCTAAATTATTATAGTTATAAGCTAGCACATCTTCTTCCAAGGAATATGCATAATTTTCTTTAATAAGTGTTTCTTTAAAAAGAGCAGCATCTTCATTACGTTTTAGCGTTCTATACCATTTATTCCTTTTAAGCAACTTCCTTTTTTCTTTTAAAGAATCCATACTACTATAGGGTCTATAAACAGTAATTGTTTCCTCAAGTAATTCATTGGCTATAAGTAAATTATTAGAGCTAATCAGGTTGTTTATATGCTTATTATTCTCCTCAAAACTAGTATTAACAAAAGAATCATCCCTTTCTAGACTTCCTTTACTCATTGAAGCTAAGGTTAAAATTTTCATAGCATTCGTAAGACTCTCAATAGTAGGCCATTGATGTCCCCCTTCAAATTTTAATAGCAGATTGGGAAATTTCATTCTATTTAATATTTTCCGAAACGCTATCATTTCTTGATAGTTATAATCTTCCCTGCCAACAATTCCTATAAAATGAAAAGTATTTTTGGTATTCAACAATTCAACCGTCCTAATATTTGCCCCACATGAAATCACACCTTCTATATTCTTTATAAATAAAGGGACTATTGAAGCTAATCTTGCTCCATTTGAAAACCCTGCTGTATATACCCTCCTTTTTTGAATGGGAAACATTGAAAATACCTTATTAAACATTCTATTTGCAATCAGAATGTTTTGCGAAGTATTCAAAGAATCATGAACATTATTTGAAGAAACTAGAATATACCCAAATTCCTCAGCACCTTGCCTAAACATACTCATGGCTTGCTTACCCTTCCCTTCTACATCAAAAACAAAAAGAACTGGCCAATTTCTTGAAGTTTCAAAATTTGTTGGCAAGTATAAAGAAAAACTTTCTGGAATAGAGTCGGATATTTTTAGAGTATTTATGATGCTCCCTTTTTTAAGAGCCACTTGTTGCGCTCTTGCATAATAAGCAGATATAATGCAAAAACACAGTAATACTAATTTTAATTTCATACCAATAGGTTCATCAAAAATCTAGCCAAAAATAAAATTAAAGTTACACAATAGATTTAGAATCCAATCAACTTTTAACGTATTCCCTAATTTCTATATGTTCTAAGTAAGCCACTTTGCTATTGTTTTCAATAAATGCTTATAATAAGCACATCATAAAACTTAGTACTACAGTAATTGTTCTTGATAGCAAAATTTTTCAATAGACAATTTTGAATTCCAAAATAGTTTTTTCATAAGGAATTAAAGTTATCTGCATTGCATCAAAACACTAATCCCCCCCCTTTTTTATTGGGGAGTTATAAATAACATTGGATAATATAATATGTGTCCTAGCCTCACCATACGTAATGAGCTTATCAATAAATTTTTCTAAATGGGATTGATTCTCAAGAACCACTTCCATAATAATATTCTCATTTCCTGTGATTCTATAACAATTTACAACTTCACTGAAGGAATCAACAACCTCCAAAAATGGCTTCAGTTTTCCCATGAAAGCCTTCACCGTTATAATTGCTTTTAATTGGTATCCAACATGTGTATATGAAACCTCAGTTTTATACCCTGTTATTATCCCCAAGTCTTCCATTTTTTTTACACGCTCTGCCACAGCTGGTGGTGTAAGACCAACCTTTCTTCCCATATTGGCAAAAGATTCACGTGCATTTGCCTGTAGGCATTTTAATATTTCCCAGTTTAATGCATCAATATTTACATTCATTATGATTTAATATAAAAATAGTACGTTTCTAAAGTAAAAATAGTAAAAAACTATATAATGAAAAGCCATAAACGCAAAATACAACGTAACTTTATTTAAAAATTTGCTATTTTCAAGTCATGTCATATAAAAATTTAAGATCTGTTCCAGTTTACCGTAAATCTTTGAGTCTCTGTGAGATGAGTAGAGAGATTGTGTCGTATATATCTTCCAATAAAGACCTTTTAAAACTCTACAAATCCAATAGTCATAGAGACATTATTGCCAATTCCATAATTACTGATGCCATACTTATTCCTCAAAAAATTGAACAAGCAGAAAGAACGGAATCTTATGCTACAAGAATGAAAAATGTATTGTTTATCAACATCATGACCAGAAACATTTTGTCCTACTGCAATGGCTTAGAAAAAGATGGTTTTAAGGAAAGAGAATATATAAATCTACTCAGAAGTGAGATTAAAAGTTTTCGGTTAGCATATAAGATTTGGAGACGTTCATTACGAAGAGGAGGAGATTTAGCCTAAGAAGTCAATAATAACCTTTTAATTTTACTGCTCTACATTTCTTCTAAAGAATTAAATTATAAAAATCACAAAGTATAAACCAGTGTTTTTATATATTTTTACTTTTCCAAAAAAACCTTCATTTTGAAAACCACTATATTAATTCATTGCCCAGATCAAGCTGGAATTATAAATGCAGTAACATACTTCATTCATTCCAAAAATGGCAACATTATTTACTTAGACCAACATGTAGACAAAGAAGCTGGTGTTTTTTTCATGAGATTGGAAAGTGATTTTGACAACCCTGATTTTTCTATTGACGACTTTAAAAACAAATTTGGTAAAAGTCTTGCTGAAAAGTATCAAATGAAATGGAGCGTATATAGCAGCGGGGTTAAACCAAAAATGGCTCTTTTTGTTTCTAAATATAATCACTGTTTATATGACCTACTCAGTAGGTTCAATTCAGGGGAACTGGATGTTGAAATCCCCTTTATCATCAGTAATCATAAGGACCTACAATATATTGCGGAACAGTTTAATATTCCTTTTCACTACATACCCGTCACTAAAGAAACAAAAACAGACGCCGAAAATCAGCAATTACATCTTCTAAAAAAATACAGCATAGATTGTATTGTTTTAGCTAGATACATGCAAATTGTTACCAGTAAAATTATTGATTCTTATCCTAATAAAATCATCAACATTCACCATTCCTTTTTACCTGCTTTTGCGGGGGCAAAACCATATCATGCAGCTTTTCAGAGGGGAGTTAAAATTATTGGAGCAACATGTCATTATGTAACCGAAGAATTGGATGCTGGTCCTATTATTGAGCAAGACGTTACCACCGTTTCACATTCACATAGCATAAAAGATTTCATAGCCAAGGGAAGAGATTTAGAAAAAATTGTGCTATCTCGGGGCGTAAAACTGCATCTCCAAAGGAAAACAATGGTTTATAATAATAAAACGGTGATATTTTCCTAAACTCTTTTTTAATTCACGGTAGATTTACTCTTTAATTCCTAATTTTAGAGAAAATAGCGGTTATGACAAAAAGAATATTTTCACTTATTATTGTTTTACAATTTCTTGGCTGTGGTGAATTACAAGACATTGTAAATCAATTACCTCAAAGCAGAACTATTGGAAATGCAGAAATTGCCAACGGCTTAAAGGAGGCTCTTAATCAAGGCATAACCAAACAGGTATCTAAGCTTACAAAAGAAGATGGTTTTTTCAAAAATGAACTAGTAAGAATAGTACTTCCAGAAGAGTTACAAAAAGTAGATAAAACTTTAAGAGATATTGGACTTGGTAGTTTGGCAGATGAGGGACTAAAAATTTTGAATAGAGCTGCTGAGGATGCTGTTAGTGAGGCTACTCCTATATTCGTAAACGCTATTAAGGGCATTACATTTTCTGATGCTAAAAACATACTACTAGGAGGTAATGATGCTGCTACCCAATATTTGAGCAATGCTACCAAAACAGAACTGTATAACAAGTTTAACCCAATCATTAATAATTCATTTAAGAAAGTAGGTGCAGATAAAATATGGAATAACCTCATTACCAAATACAATAGCATTCCCCTAACAAATGATGTAAATCCAGACTTGACAGATTATGTAACACAAGAAGCATTAAGTGGCGTTTACACTATGATTGCGGTTGAAGAAAAGGAAATTAGAACAAAGATATCGTCTAGATCAACTGACCTTTTAAGAAAGATTTTTGCGATTCAGGATAAATAGTTTATAACTTATTGTTCATTGCCACAATATCTTAAAAATTAATCCGTTAAAAATTAAAACAAGGCATTCATAATGAATTGTTATTGTTCCCTTAACCAAGAACAACTGGTTAATAAAGACATTTATACCGAATTATTTGAGTTAGTATTTTTTGAGTTAGTTAGTTTAAAACCGGCGGGAGCGCCGGTTTTTTTGTTCCCTTTATCCAAGAATCAAATCAGCACACAAATCCTCTCTTTTCAATAAAGTTGGGGTAAACTATTATCGGGAATTACCTGTTTTAAGAAAATTTTAAGAGTTCGAGTTCATTTATTACCTAATTTAAACTTAGCTAATTCAAACTAGTAATGAAACACCTTAAGTTTCTCTTTTTATTATTCCTTTTATTCAGTAGTATTATTTATTCTAAAATACCAGAGGATAATCTAGTTTCTTACCCTACACTATCTTCAAAAGATTTAATCATAAATGCTGACAAGCTTTATCATGGACAAAAATTTTCCGAAGCAATAAAGGCATACGAACAAATACAAGATGTTGAAGAAATAGATGAAATCAATGTTCTAAAGAAAATGGCTTTAAGCCATGCAGCTCTAAATGATGCCAATAAATCTGTAGATTATTTAGAAAAATATTTAATGATGGACTTTAAGACCTCTTTCATGGAACATGAAGGTTTCTTAGCTATAAAGAACAGTCCACAATTTAAAAATATCGTAGATAAATATGCCCCTAAAGTAAGCATCTGGTCATTCTTCTATTTTTATGTTGCTTTAATTGGATTCTTTGTAGTAGCAGTGCTCAACTTCAATAAAAAAATGGATTTTGGAGCAAAATTACTCATCAGTGGTTTTGTTTTTATTCATTCCTTTTTTATTCTCCATATTAGTATAAACATTACCAATTTCCATTTTCAATTTCCACATTCTTATTTAATGTCCACTTCATTTTCATTCTTATATGGACCATTGTTATATTTCTATTTTAAAAGAATAACACAAGAATATAAATTCAAAAAAAGTGATGCATTGCACCTCATCCCCACTATTTTATTTCTTGCCTATATCATCCCTGTGTACTCGTTGCCTGAAGCTGAGAAACTACAATTAATGTTACAAAGAGCCAATAAAGGTCTTAACCCATCAGGCTTTAACTTAGTTGCCATAATCGTTTCCTTAAAATTAATTTCCTTATTAGTTTATGGGTACTTTATTAGAAACCTATATTTCAAAAGTAAAAAAGCCAAGGAATTAAGTAAAGAGAATAGGGTATGGCAAAAAAATATTTACAGCATACATTTCTTATACATACTATCCTATGCTATTTATGGTGTCTTGATTGTAAATCATTTATCTTCTGGCATTGTCTATCATTCACAAGTTGTTTTGATGGCATCCATGGTGTTATATGTGGGGTACTCTGCTAATGTGCAACCAACAGTTTTTAATGGTGTGTATTCTAATGTTAACCGACTCCTTTTTAAATATGAGAAATCTGGATTAACAGAAAGCCTCTCCGGAGAATTAAAAGAGAGTTTGATTAATTTATTTGATATCGGAAAAATTTATAGAGAGAATGACATCAATCTAGACATTCTTTCTAAAAAATTAAATACATCAAGACATAACACATCCCAGGTTATCAATGAGCATTTCAACATGAGTTTTCATGAACTGATTAACAGATACAGAATTCAAGATGCAAAAAATATTATGGACCGAGACCACAACAAGAACTTGAATATCATAGACATTGCATATGAAGTTGGGTACAACAACAAAGTAACTTTCAACAAAGCTTTTAAAAAGGATACTTTACAAACCCCCAGTGAATACCAAAAAACAATCTTTCTTCCACAAGTGTAAACAAAGCGTAATCTTTCTTCGGAACAGTAAACGTTTATAAGCATTTCCTACAAACACCCCAAGAGGTCTTTACTTTGAGTTATTCATTAACTAACTAAATGTAAAGCAGTCCTGCATGACTACTCCAAAATGACAAAATTATAGTTTCATTTTTTAAGAGTATTTATTTGAATTAGCTATCAACGTCAGGGCTGCGATTTACATTAAAACCTAAATAATTTGAGAATGGAAAAAAAATGCCAAAGATTGTTTATGCTTTTCCTATTTGGGATTACCATGGCATACGCACAAGAAAAAACTATTTCCGGAATAATAACGGATCAAGACGCAATACCCTTACCAGGAGTAAATATTATTATAAAGGGTACTACTACTGGAACACAATCCGATTTTAATGGAAATTATAACATTAGTGTCAGTTCTGGAGACGTTCTTATTTTCTCCTACATAGGGCAACTCACAATTGAGAGAAGAATTGGAGACGCAACTATCATTAACATTCAAATGAAAAATGACACTGCACAATTGGAAGAAGTAATTGTTGTGGGGTATGGAACGCAATCCAAACGATTATTGACAGATAACGTTGCTAAAATAGACGCTGAACAGATAGGTGGTATTGCAACACCAAGCTTACAAAGCGCATTGGTGGCCAAGGCACCAGGTGTACAAATTACCCAAGTAAACGGTAAACTAGAAGGAGGTGTAAAGGTTATTATTAGAGGGCTTTCATCCGTATCTGCTTCTCAAGAACCGCTATATGTTATAGATGGCATAGAAATGAACAATAACAACATCTCCTCAATTACAGCTCAACTAAACCCATTATTGGCTATTAATCCCAATGATATTGCATCCATTGACATTCTTAAAGATGCGTCTGCTGCTGCTATTTATGGCGCAAAAGGAACAAATGGTGTTATTCTCATTACAACCAAAAGAGGTAAAGCTGGGAAGTCTACCATTTCTTTAGATGTATCAACCAGTATAGGAGAGCCTGCCAACAAAAGAGATTGGCTAAATGCGTCACAGTATATAACCTTATTAGAGGAATCAGCACTCAACAGTGGTTTTTTTGCCGACTTAGATGAATCTAATGCATGGGTAGATGATAGGCTGCAACGATATGAGGCCGACCAAAATTATAGGTCATTGGATACAGATTGGCAGGAAGAAGCTTTCCAAACTAGTCATGTAAGAGATGTAAACCTTTCTATTTCAGGAGGAAATGAAAAAACAAGGAGCTTTATTTCTAGTTCCTATAATGACACGGAAGGAATTGTTAGAGGAAACAACTTAGAGCGATTTAGCGTAAGAGCTAACATAGACCATAAAGTGAATGACTGGCTCAACTTTGGATTAAACGCGGCATACTCCAGTACAATTATAGATAGGTTATCTGGTGACAACTCATTTACCACGCCATTACAGGCAATAGCCCAAGCGCCAACCTCACCTACCCACTATCTAAATGGAGACCTCAACGATAACACTTTATATGCTAACTTTTTGCTACAAGATGCACACTCTTTTCGTAAAACAAAAAGACGTAGGCTGCTAGGGAAGGTTTTTGGAAAAATACAACTATCAGAATCGTTTTTATTTACCTCAGAATTGGGTTATGACTATTTAAATCAAACTGTAGATAGAAGCACGGGAAGATTGGCACCTTTTCAATCTACAAACGGTCAAACTTTTGCTGCAGACGACGGCACTGAAATTATTTCAACAAACAACTATATTACTTTTGATAAAGCCATCGGTGAATCCTCAGACTTAAATGTTGTTCTTGGCGCTACCTATACCAGATTCAAAAACAGAGCAATTTCCGTTACAGGTGATGGTTTCCCGACCGATGATTTTAAATCTGTATCCAGTGCAGCCACCATATCTTCTGGGACTGGAGCTATTACAAATTGGGCACAGCTTTCATATTTTGCCAGAGCTACTTATGACTATAAAGATAAATACATTGTAAAAGCTAGTATAAGGCAAGATGGCTCTTCAAGGTTTGGTTCAGAAAATCGATTTGGGTATTTCCCGGCTGCATCTGCAGGCTGGATTGTTTCAGAGGAAAATTTTCTACAAGACTCTAATACCTTATCTACCTTAAAACTAAGGGCAAGTTGGGGAATAAATGGTAATACGCCAGTTTCAAACTTCAGTAGCCTGGGTTTATATGGCGGCACAAATTATAATGGTGAGTCAGGACTCGAATTTACCCAAGGGGAGAACAAGGATTTAAAGTGGGAAGAAACTGAACAAATCAACTTTGGACTGGACTTAGGCTTTGCCAATAATAGAATTACTGCAGAAATTGATTACTACACCAAAAAGACCAAAGATCTATTATTTAATACCAGGGTTCCTTTTGAAGCATTGATACCTGCACATAGAATTCTTCAAAACATTGGAAACTTGGAAAATAAGGGATTTGAATTCTCACTGAATACCACCAATATCCAAACAGAGAATCTCACCTGGAAAACCAATTTTAATATTGCCACCAACAAAAATGAAATAACAAATTTACCCAATGGCGAAGATCAGATTACTGATAAAAACATCCTTAGAGAGGGAGAAGCTATTAATTCATTTTATTTGGTCGAATATGCCGGAGTGAATGTTGATACTGGTGATGCTGAATATATTTTGAATACTGAAAACGCAGATGGATCATTGAATAAAGGAATAACAAATGATTACTCCTTGGCACAGAGAATAGTACATGGTAATCCAAATCCAGATATTCTAGCTGGGTTATCCAGTACATTAAACTACAAAGAAATTGATTTTTCATTCACTTTTCAAGGGCAATGGGGAGCGCAACTTTATAATGAAGCAGGCCAGTATCAAGAAACAGGTTTTGGAAATGGTCTAGACAACCAAGATGTATATATCTACAATAATAGGTGGCAGAACCCTGGAGATGTCACACAGGTCCCCCAAGCAAGATTGTTTAATGATAATGGTCATTCTGCCAGTTCAAGATATCTTCAGGATGCAGATTTTATTCGTTTAAGAAATGTTACCATAGGATACTCGTTGCCCGAACAAGCATTGGAAAGAATTGGCATGAGCAGGGTAAGAATTTATTTATCTGGATTAAATCTGCTCACTATTACAGATTTCAGAGGGTATGACCCTGAATCTTCCTTTGATGATTTTAACAATCCAAATATCAGTGCTGGTAGTACATTTTATTCGGCACCTCCGGCAAGGGTATATACACTTGGGGTAAATATAACTTTCTAATCACTAAAAATACAAACCATGAAGTATATAAAAATTTTAATTGTTTTATGCTGTTTTGCAAGCATAGTGTCCTGTGAAAAAGAATTGGATTTAGAACCACAACAAAGCATTGGTATAGGATTGGCAACTGCAACTCCCGAAAATATAAACGCAATATTACTAGCTGCCTACGACATAGGAAGAAACACCAGTCCTGACAATGCCGCCCCAGTATATAATGGAAACTACAGCGGTTATTTAAATATTTCCGCTGACCTCTTGGGAAATACCGATCAAGTAAGCTGGAACGGTACATTTGAGCAACTACGAAACATATTCAATAAGGCCATTGTTAATGATAATACGAATGTCCGTACCATATATTCTGATAGTTATGCCATCCTAAGCCATGTAAATACAGTACTTGACAATTTAGATAAGTTTGATGATACCACAGAAAGAAACAGAGTTGAAGGAGAAGCTAAATTTTTAAGAGGATTGGTCTATTTTGACATGGTTCGTTTATTTGGTCAGCAATACAATAGTGGAGGAGGCAATTCACAACTAGGTGTTCCTCTTGTACTTTCACCACCAGATGTTACCCGTGCCGTTGGCAGAAACACCGTAGAAGAGGTGTACACCCAAGTGCTTTTAGACTTAAATGATGCTTACAATACATTACCAGATGACAATGGTGTCCGTGCTGATAAATATGCTGCTCAATCTATTTTGGCAAGGGTATATTTACAACAAAGTAATTTTACTGGAGCAAGAGATGCCGCCAATGATGTGTTACTCAATAGTGGGCATAGTATGACCACTTCTTATGACCAGGCCTTTAATTTAGATGACAACCCGACTGAAAGCATATTCTCATGGGTTATTACCAATCAAGAAGGCACCAATATCTCTAACATCCATTATGCTACCCAAGCTCTTGGAGGAAGAGGTGGCGATATTGCCGTAACACAGGAATATTTGGATAAGTTTGATTCTGCTCTAGATCAAAGAAGGAACTTTACGTATCCTGGTGAAGGAGTTAGCACAGGCTTAACACTTACCTCTAAACATGCAAGACAATATGCCAATGCAACCCCCATTAGAATTGCAGAAATGCATTTAATTAGATTGGAATGCAATTTTAGATTAAATTCTTCAGTAGGCATGAACCCTTTGGCTGAAATCAATGCCTTACGCGCAAGATCTTTAGCTCCAACAATAGGAGCGCTTACATTGGATGTGATTTGGAACGAAAGAGAGCTGGAATTAGCCTTTGAAGGTTTTACCCTCCATGATTATAAACGAACCCAAAGAAATATAGGAGGCTTGCCATACAATGACAACAATTTAGTCTTTCCAATTCCACAATCAGCAAGAGATAGAAACCCCTTACTTCAACAAAATCCTGGATACAGCGAATAAAAGTTAATTAAATAATAGCAGGCGGATTTTAAAATCCGCCTGCTATTATTTAACTTGTTATACAAACCATTAAAAAGTAGTGCAGACAATTTTAGTTCCTTCTCAAACTTCTCATAAGGAGTTTAATCAAAAAAATAAAAATTGATGCCTTCATTGACATATTAGCAACTCATCTGTTAAAAAAAAGACATATTACCTGATTATTAGGTCAACACACCGCTCTATCAACATCCAAACCCCTCTTTTGCTCGTATATTTGTTAGAACTAATATTTTGACTATGGAAAAGCAATATTGCAAAGTTGGTGCAGTGACACCGATAACCAGCGGCACCCAATCAATTACCTTATTGGAGTACCAGTATCAAGTTTTTTTGGAAAAATCTTCACAATTTAAATATGTAGATACCAAACTTGGAGATTTTTTTGAACAAAAAGCTGCAAAAATCAAAAAAACACTTGAAAAATTAATGTGCTAATTAGGCTAAAGACCTTAACTCTTTTGCCATAGCAACTTGAAGTTCTTTTGCCTTTTCGGCAGCTACTTCAGCAAAATTCTCTGTGTTAGAAGCGTAAATGATTCCTCTGGAAGAATTGATTAACAAGCCAACATTTTCATTCATCCCATAGCGGCACACCTCTTCCAAACTTCCTCCTTGGGCTCCAACTCCCGGAACAAGTAAAAAACTGTTTGGGACTATTTTACGAATCTCTTCTAAGTAAGATGCTTTTGTTGCTCCAACTACATACATTAAGTTTTCCGAATTCGCATAATTAATAGAAGTCTCCAATACCACCTTATACAATTCGGTGCCATTTATCTTTTGTGTTTGATAATCGTATGCTCCTTCGTTTGATGTTAAAGCCAATAGTATAGTATGTTTATCCTTGAAAGATAAAAATGGTTCTACAGAATCCTTACCCATGTATGGAGCTATTGTAACAGAATCAAAACCTAGGTCTTCAAAAAAGGCTTTAGCATAACGTGTGGAAGTATTTCCTATATCCCCTCTTTTGGCATCTGCAATAGTAAAAATTTCTGGATGATTGGCATTCAAATATTGAATGGTTTTCTCCAATGCTTGCCACCCCTTAATTCCGTACGCCTCATAAAAAGCAATATTTGGTTTATAAGCCACACAGAGATGATGGGTAGCATCAATTATGGCCTTGTTAAAAGCAAAAATGGGGTCTTCTTCTTTTAATAAATACTTTGGTACTTTATCTAGGTCCGTATCTAAACCAATGCAGAGAAAAGATTTTTTTAGGTGAATTTGCTCAATTAAAGATGCAGTGGTCATTTATCTTATTAAATTAATATATTTCAGATGCCTCTTTTAACTTCTCGGTGTTCTCCACCAACCTCAATTCTTCAATGATTTTTTGAATATCTCCATTGATAATATTTTGTAAATCATAAAGTGTAAGGCCTATTCTATGATCAGTCACTCTTCCTTGCGAATAATTGTAAGTTCTAATTTTAGCAGAACGGTCCCCACTGCTCACTTGGGAGTTTCTTTTTGCAGCATCTTCTGCCTGTTTTTTTGCCAATTCTAAATCATACAATCTGGAACGAAGCACTTTAAAGGCCTTGTCTTTATTTTTATGCTGTGATTTTTGATCTTGACATTGCGCTACCAATCCGGTAGGAAGGTGTGTTAAACGCACAGCTGAATAGGTTGTGTTTACTGATTGCCCACCAGGTCCTGAGGAACAGAAATAATCTATCCGAACATCTTTTGGGTTTATCTGCACATCAAAATCCTCCGCTTCAGGCAGTACCATTACCGTAGCGGCACTGGTATGCACTCTTCCTTGGGTTTCTGTCTGAGGCACTCGTTGCACCCTATGTACACCAGCTTCAAACTTTAAAGTACCATATACATTCTCTCCTGAAACTTCAAATTGAATTTCTTTAAAACCACCACTGGTTCCATCACTCAAATCTATCACATTCGTTTTCCAACCTTTTCCTTCACAATATTTGGTATACATCCTAAAAAGGTCTCCTGCAAAAATACTGGCCTCATCTCCACCAGTTCCGGCTCGTATTTCCACTACTACATCTTTGGCGTCTTCTGGGTCCTTTGGTATCAATAAGAACTTGATTTCATCTTCCAATTTGGGTATGGCCTCCTTGGCCTCTTCCAACTGCATTTTTGCCATTTCCACCATTTCAGCATCACTACCATCAGAAATAATTTCTTCAGCTTCCTCAATATTATTAGTAAATTCAAGATAAAGATCCCTTTTGTCACACAAAATCCTTAAATCCTTGTACTCTTTATTTAGCTTTACATAACGTTTTTGGTCTGATATCACATCAGGTTGAATAATAAGGTCCGAAACCTCATCAAAACGTTGTTTTACGATATTTAATTTATCAATCATTTTCTTTCGACACTTGGAATGCGAATTTACAATTTTTTTGAAGCAAGTGGTATGAACGCATATAAAGAAAGTCTTATATTGTCATTTAAAACCTTTAAAATTACCCCCAACATGATTGGTAAAAAAAGATTCCATATTCCTTTTCATTATTTTAATCTCAATTCCTTTTTTTTAATCTGTCTCTTATGTTCTTGTTCAAAAAGTAGTAGTTGCGAAAAAAAGAATTGGTTTCAAGACAGTGATACTGATGGGTTAGGCAACGCCTTAGTTGTCCTTTCGCAATGTGAAAAACCACTAGGATATGTTTCTAATGATACTGATACTGATGATACTGTTAATGCCAATGACCCTATTCAAAACACCTTGAATATTCCTGCAACCGGATACGAAACTCCTGATAATTACGCTGACATGGTTTCCGTTTGGTCAGATGAATTTAATGGAAATAGTTTAGATGAGGAATATTGGAATTTTCAAATAGGAAATGGTTGTCCAGATGTGTGTGGTTGGGGAAATAATGAGCTGGAATACTATACTGAGGAGAATACTACCGTAAAAGATGGATATTTGGTTATTGAGGCAAAAAAAGAAATCTTAAATTCTGCAAGCTACACCTCTTCCAGAATAAACACCCAAGGGAAATTCACCCTACAATATGGTCGCGTTGATGTGCGCGCAGCCCTTCCTGAAGGTCAGGGAATATGGCCTGCCATATGGATGTTGGGAGAAAACATTTCTTCTGTAGGGTGGCCAGCTTGTGGTGAAATTGACATCATGGAGATGATTGGTGGTCAAGGTAGAGAGAAAACTGTTCATGGCACTGCACATTGGGACCACGTTGGCAATTATGCTAGTTATGGACAAGATTATTCACTTAGCAGCAAAACCTTTAAAGATGAATTTCATGTATTTTCTATCGTTTGGACCTCTGAAACAATAACTTGGTATGTAGATGACATAGAATACAATGTTATTGATATTACGCCGGTAGAATTGAATGAGTTTCAGAATGAATTTCACTTCTTAATTAATTTGGCAGTTGGTGGAAATTGGCCTGGAGATCCAAATAATGCCACTACATTTTCTCAATTTCTAATTGTTGATTATATAAGGGTATTTCAAGAAAATTAAATCAATTCCCTACAAAAGTAGTTCCTAAGGTAATTATACCTGCACTGAGTCCATCACTCCTATCATATATGCTAAAACGCAAATCCAGTGTTTTAAGTCCAAAAGTGAGCACTTTGGCTTTTGTAAAAATATCCTTATACCGTACCCCTATTCCATATTGATGGGCATTATAATTTGAAAGGTCATAATCTGAGGTATAAAACGGAAGGGTTGACAATGCAGTTTCTTTCGAGTAAAAATAATCAGCAGCGGTTTGCTTGTAATATCTATAGGAAGGATACACCGTAAAAGAATCATTCAATTTTACAGGCACTTCTATATTTGCAGTGTGGGAGGTAATACCCCAATCATCATAATAGTATCTATAGTAAGTCCGTAGAATAAAGGTATCATTCAAATAATAGTTTAACCTCCCTCCAATAGGAATTTTAAATCTATTTTCTGGTAGTCTCTCCACATCATCTGCCAACTGAAATTCATCAATAAAAAAATCATTTACATCACCAAAATAAATTCGTTGATGGGGTGTACTCAACAAGCCTTTTTGGGATACAAAATCCATAAACAAAGCCCCTTGAAGTCTTTTGCTTAAAATTTGGGAAAAACCAATGGAAACGGCATAAGAGTTTCTATTTTCATTTTGAAAAGAAGTAAACATTGGACTATATGTTCCAGTTCCAGTTACTCTATCATCAAAGAACCCATTACGAAGCTCAATAGGGTATTGTGAATTCCATTTATCCAAATATACTTGACCGCTAATTGAAATCTCAGTGTTCCTTTCATTAAATAATCGTGTAAATCCTCCGCCAAAACCAAGAGAAAAATAATCATATTCTGAAGACACATAGATATTAGCACTTACAATTGAATTTCTATCAGCTGAAGTATGTTGATAGGAAGGTTGTACATACGCTAAAACATCGCTTTGCGACGCACCAGACGAGGCGCTGAATGGGCTTATAGTGTTATTATTGCCATCTAATGGGTTTATATTACTTGTTGAGGCTGAAGAATAGGCAGAAATACCTATATCAACAGTTAAAACATCATCTGCATTCATAGGTAGATTCACTACAATACTAGAAGTTGCATCTGTAAGTTTCTCTGTCCCCTCACCCCCAGTCACGGCGGAATTCTCTCCATTTTGATTGTAATAGCTGAACAGCAAATCAATTTCAGCAGTTTCCAAAACCCTCTTTTGGTACGAATTATTATCCACTTGGGAAAACCCAAAAAATGAAATCAAGATAAAAAGAAAGATGAGATTTTTTTTCAAAAGTTATTGCGTTTTAGCTACTGGCTTTTTTTATTCTTTATTTAAATACCTACATTAAACTTCAATCACACTCGGTCAAACAACTAATAAAATCAAAACGTTACACATTTAAACAATAAAAGACCTCTCCTTTCGTCGGGGTAAGTTCAACTATTCTTTTTGAAATTCAACCCATTGGTGAGCCTTCAAAAAGAGTCATACTTAGTTACATCCACAACCACCACCGGTTTTGCCTCCATTGGCACCAGCTGAAGCTTCACGGTAGATTTGAAAGTTAGTTTCAAAACGTTCAACTCCTTTACCCGCCAATTGCATGTCCTCATCATTAAGATAAACTTTTTCATATTCTCTTACTGCCACACATGAAGTACAGAAAAGAACTAAAAAAATGATAGCAAAAAAACGTTTCATTAGTTAAAATTAGTAATTATTGAACATAACACCACTGCTCTTATGCAATTTATTATCACTGTCCACAACAATGACGTCTGTACCATTAAGCTGATTGATCATAGAAATTCCGGCATCCCTGCCCATAATAAATACTGCAGTTGCAAGCGCATCACACAACTCTGCCCTTTTAGAGAAAATAGAAACACTAATTATCCCTTTTGATGGATACCCTGTTCTTGGGTCCAAAATATGTGAATACTTTTCATTTTTAAAGGTGACAAACTTTTCATAATTTCCTGAGGTTGCCACCGAAGACTCCACAATGGGAAGCCATGAAAAAATCTTTTCTGTGCTCAAGGGGTTGGCAATACCGATCAACCACTTTTCACCAGTGGCTTTTGTACCCCATGTTGTAAGGTCTCCAGATGCATTAATGATTCCTGCCTTAACTTGTTTAGATATTAAGAGCTCTTTTGCCTTATCAGCGGCATATCCTTTCCCAATTGCCCCAAAAGCAATTTTCATTCCTTTGTGTTTTAAAAACACTGTGGTTTCCTTTTCGTTTAATATGATATTCTGATGCCCAACTTTGGCAATGGATTTGGCTACTTCTTTATGGGTTGGGAAATATTTCATAGTTCCATCAAACCTCCATATTTCATCCATAGAAGCATAGGAAATGTCAAAAGCACCATCCGTAATTTCGGATATTTTTTTTGCTCTTTCTATAAGTTTAAACAATTCTAAACTTACTTTAACTGGGCTTATTCCTGCATTCTTATTAATCAAGAATGTTTCAGATTCTTCATCCCATGAAGAAATCATCTTTTCTATCCTTGTAATTTCTGATACTGCTTCATTTATATTAATGTAACCAATTTCTTCGTCTAATACGACCACAGTAATATCAAACCTACTCCCCATTAATTTAGTGGTTTTATGTACGGTTACATATCTCCTCTCTTGAGCGGTTAGGTTAATAAGAAAAAAAAATAAGATTAGGGGAAGTGTTTTTTTCACTTTATAAAGGTGTTTAAAAGTGATATATACTCTTTTGGAGATATGTTAGCATAACCAGTAGTCCCATACACATCTCCCTTTTCATTCAGTATAACAACCAACGGAAAATATCCTTTGGAATTATAGGTGTTTGCTAATTTAGCATTGACCTCTTCTTTCTCTTTTGAAAGTTTATTTATTTTCTTCCTAGGAAAATCAGCTTTATATAAAATATAATGCTCTGAAGCATAGCTTGCAAACTCACTTGATTGCCAAATATTCTTATCCAACTTTATACAGGGTGCACACCAATCTGAACCAGCAAAAACCAATACTATGGGTTTGTCTTCATCAAGGGCTTGAGCAATAGCAATATCATAATTCTCTTTCCATTCTTGTCCAGAAAGAACCCATGAAAATAGCAAAAACAAAACCATTGCAAAGTGTTTCATAATTATGATATTTGAGGTGAATTTTTTCCTATTCAAAAACCCTGAGTATATCTCCTGCCAACTCGGTATTAAATATTTTTAAAGGGTTACTGGTAATGGAATTTAAGGGCGTTCCATTTTGGGCAAATCGAGAACCATGCGTGGAACAGCTAAAAATCCCACCATTATCGGGAATAAAGCGTACTTCTTCCGTTTGTTGATGACTACATACTTGACTCGCCGCTACAAATTGGCCTTCAAGATTTTTAACCACAACTACAAATTCTTTTAGGATAAAATCTCCATTATTTTGAAGACCTGCACCTTCTGCAGCATTTAAATCAATGGTAAAATCCACTCCAGTAGGAATGGGTTTCATATCTCCTGGGTCAACATCATCAGTCCCATTTGCATCTGTAGAGCAACCATGCAAGCAAGGAAAAGTAATTGCAAATGCAGCACCGGCACCTAGTGTTCTTAAAAATTTCTTTCTTTCCATGCAGATTAAGATTTGTTACTAAAAACAACGCTTTAATTGCGCTAATCGTATGCCTTAATACACAAAGGTCCCGTATTTGCTTGTTATAGTCAGTTTTTTAGATGAACTACCTTCCACTCTACCAACTATTTGGGCCTTAACGCCAAAATTTTGGGATATAGAAATCAAATCTTGTGCCACATCTTCATTTACATAGATTTCCATGCGATGACCACAGTTAAAAACTTGATACATTTCTTTCCAATCCGTACCCGATTGCTCTTGTATTAGCTTAAACAATGGTGGAACGGGAAACATATTGTCTTTAATAATATGTAAATCATCAATAAAATGAAGAATCTTGGTTTGTGCACCACCACTACAATGAATCATACCATGAATATCACTTGCATTGTATTTAGACAGTATGGTTTTTATTATAGGCGCGTAGGTACGGGTTGGCGACAACACGAGTTTCCCAGCATCTATGGGAGAATTAGGCACGGCATCGGTCAATTTGGTATTCCCAACATAAACTAATTCTTCTGGCACGGCAGCATCAAAACTTTCAGGGTATTTGTCAGCTAAATATTTTGAAAAAACATCATGTCTGGCAGAAGTTAACCCATTACTTCCCATACCACCATTGTATTCTTTTTCATAGCTAGCCTGTCCAAAAGACTCCAAGCCCACAATAACATCGCCAGCTTTAATATTTGCATTGTTTATGACATCCTTACGCTTCATTCTAGCAGTAACAGTAGAATCCACAATAATGGTACGTACTAAATCGCCCACATCGGCTGTTTCCCCTCCTGTAGAGTGTATTGTAACACCATGTGACTTTAAATCAGCTATTAATTCTTCTGTTCCATTGATTATGGCTGAAATGACTTCCCCAGGAATTAAGTTCTTATTCCTACCAATGGTTGATGAAAGCATAATATTCTCTGTAGCACCCACACATAACAAATCATCCACATTCATGATTAAGGCATCTTGAGCAATACCTTTCCATACGGAAATATCACCAGTTTCCTTCCAGTACATATATGCCAAAGAAGATTTTGTTCCAGCTCCATCAGCATGCATGATCAAACAATAAGCTTCATCATTGGTTAAATAATCAGGGACTATTTTACAGAATGCTTTGGGAAAAAGACCTTTATCAATATTTTTTATGGCATTGTGCACATCTTCCTTGGAAGCAGAAACTCCTCTCTGATTGTACCTTTCACTGTTGGATGAACTCATTATAACATATAATTTGGGGCAAAAATAAGGTAAAGTAAGGATTTAGAAACGCTTTTCCTCACACTTTACTTTTAGCGCTCTATAACCATGGAATATAAATCAATAGCCATATGTCAGTTGCTTTAATTTTTACATAATTATCCTTGGCATGAGCAAGGGTACCATTTTTGACTCTTATTTGTGGTTTCCCGACATAAAATTGGCTTTTATCCTACGCAAGGCTTTCACTTCCATCACATAAAACAACTATGATAGGTATGAAATACTATTTTACAAATAACAGTTCTCTATATTTGGTCAATGGCCAAAGCTGGTCTTCAACCAACTTCTCAAGGGCATCTGAATGAGATCTGATTTCCTCAAAATAGGGTTTTACATCATTACAATACGCAAAGGCTTTTTTATTCAAATCTAGTAATGAATTTGATTTTTTTCTGGCCTGAGTCATATGATCTGTTTTCTTCTTAATCTCCGTAATATGCTCTCCTATGCTTTCAATAATATTCAACTGGCCCTCTGCTAATTTCTTATATGCCGCACCGTAAATTTCTTTCAAACCCTTCACATTTTGCATCAACTGGTTTTGATAAGTGATTGCTGCAGGTATGATATGATTGTACACCAACTCATTAAAAACTCGTCCTTCTATCTGCACATGAAAACTGTACGCTTCCAATTCCACATCCTGCCTTGCTTTCACCTCCACCTCGCTCATTACCTTCATCGTTTTGAACAAATCCAAACTCTCTTTGGAGGTAAGCACTTTTAGTGCTTCAGGTGTGGTTTTATTATTACTCAATTTCCTTCTCTTTGCTTCCTTTTCCCATTCCTCACTATACCCATCACCATCAAACCGAATTCTTTTGGACGTTTTTATATACTCCCTTAATACATTGAAAACCGCTTCATCCTTTTTTAGTTTTTTCTTTTCTATAAGTAAATCTGCCTCCTTTTTAAATGCTAGTAATTGCTTCGCTACTATGGTATTTAAAACAGTCATAGGTTTGGCACAATTAATTTTTGAGCCAACACCGCGAATTTCAAACCTATTACCGGTAAAGGCAAAAGGGGAGGTTCTGTTCCTATCTGTATTGTCTAATAATATTTCAGGTATTTTACCTACTACATTCAGTTTTAATTCTGTTTTTTCTTCTGGTGATAGTTTCCCTTGTGACACCCCTTCCAACTCATCTAAAACTCCGCTTAACTGTGTTCCAATAAAAATGGACATTATTGACGGTGGAGCTTCATTCGCTCCTAGCCTATGATCATTGCTGGCTGAAGCAATAGATGAACGCAATAACTCTTCATACGTGTCAACTGCCTTTATGGTATTTATAAAAAAGGTTAGAAATCGCAAATTTTTCATGGGAGTAGACCCAGGACTTAAGAGATTAATGCCGGTATTTGTTACTAAAGACCAGTTATTATGTTTTCCAGACCCATTGATTCCCGCAAAAGGTTTCTCATGAAAGAGTGCTACAAAACCATGTTTATCCGCAATTTTTTCCATGACGTCCATCAGCAGTAAATTATGGTCGACTGCGAGATTAGCCTCTTCAAAAACTGGAGCTAATTCAAACTGATTAGGAGCAACTTCATTATGTCTAGTTTTAACGGGTATGCCTAATTTGGTACATTCCTTTTCCAAATCGCTCATAAAACTTAATACCCTACTTGGAATCACACCAAAATAATGGTCATCCAGTTGTTGATCTTTCTGTGCAGAATGGCCAACAAGTGTTCTCCCTGTCATGATAATATCCGGTCTGGAATGTGCCAATGCCTTATCAATTAAAAAGTACTCCTGTTCCCAGCCAAGGGTTGCATTTACTTTAGCCACATTCTTATCAAAATATTTGGCAACTGCGGTAGCAGCTTCATCCACAGCATGCAATGCTCTTAATAGTGGTGCTTTATTATCTAATGCCTCACCTGTATAAGAAACAAAAACTGTAGGTATGCATAAGGTGGTGCCATATATAAAAGCAGGCGATGTAGGATCCCATGCGGTATACCCCCTAGCTTCAAAAGTATTGCGAATACCTCCACTTGGAAAGCTAGATGCATCTGGTTCTTGCTGAACTAATTGCCTACCACCAAACATTTCCAAAGCCCTGCCATCGGGTAAAAGATCAAAAAAAGCATCGTGCTTTTCCGCAGTAGCGCCTGTCAATGGCTGAAACCAATGCGTGTAATGAGTAGTTCCCATTGAAATTGCCCATGCCTTCATAGATTCGGCTACTTGGTCTGCAATTTTCCTATCTATTTTTGAGCCTGAAAAAATAGCATCTTTAACACTATCATATGCATCTTTTGTGAGGTATTGAAGCATTTTTTCATCGTTAAAAACATTCATACAATACAGTTCTGAACGTCTTCCTTTTTCTTCAATTTCTATTTTACTTCTACTATGACTCTCCTTAATTGCATCAAATCTTAATTTAGACATACGTAATATTTCAATTTAGCGTTTTTCAAAATTAGCAAATTAATAATATATACGAATTATAATACTTATCTGATAAAATACCCCCTCAGTTTTAGGGGTGTACAAAAAAAAACTAATTTGTTATGGATTTAACCCCTTAAAAACTAGAATAGTAATTAAAAAAAATTATTTTTGTTTCTTATGTTTCATTGAAGATTAAATTAACTACCGAAAATTATGAGCAAGATTAAATTGGAGTACATTTGGTTAGATGGCTACACGCCAACTGCTAACTTAAGGAGTAAAACTAAAGTAGAAGAGCATGAGAATTTTCAAGGAACCATTGAAGAGCTTGACAATTGGTCGTTTGATGGTTCTTCAACAAAACAAGCTGAAGGTGGGTCTTCTGACTGTCTATTAAAGCCTGTTGCTATCTATCCAGATCCAGCAAGAATAAATGGGTATTTGGTAATGACTGAAGTTTTAAATGCAGATGGAACTCCACATGAATCTAATGCAAGAGCTACTATTGATGATGATGATAATGATTTCTGGTTTGGATTTGAGCAAGAATACTTCATCATGGATGTGAACACGCAATTACCTTTAGGTTTCCCTATTGGAGGATATCCTGGACCACAAGGGATGTACTACTGTTCTGTAGGTGGCAAAAACACTTGGGGTAGAGATTTAGTTGAAGAGCATGCAAACTTATGTATTGATGCTGGACTTAATTTTGAAGGTATTAACCAAGAAGTTGCTGCTGGACAATGGGAATTTCAATTGTTTGCAATAGGAGCAAAAAAAGCAGGAGATGAAATTTGGATCGCTAGATACTTATTAGATAGATTAACTGAGCAGTATGGTTATTATATTGAATACCACCCAAAACCTATAAAAGGAGATTGGAACGGTTCTGGTATGCATGCTAACTTCTCTAACACTATACTAAGAACTTGTGGAGATAAAGCTATTTATGATACCATTTGTGAAGCTTTTAGACCAGTTGTTGCTGAACATATTGCCGTATATGGTGAGTTTAACGAGCAACGTTTAACAGGATTACATGAAACTGCAGCTATTACAGATTTCAGTTTTGGTGTGTCTGATAGAGGAGCTTCAATCAGAATCCCAATTATTACTGTCCAAAAAGGATGGAAAGGTTGGTTGGAAGATAGAAGACCAGCTTCTAACGGAGATCCATACAAAATTGCAGGTAGAATTATCAAAACAGTAAAATCTGCAAAAGTATAAGTTTATAAGTACAAATTAATTGTTGATATAAAAACCGTCTTTAGAAATTCTAAAGACGGTTTTTTACTTTTTATTGGATTGAAAAGGGGTATTCATCCAAAAACGAAAACTATCCTTTTTAAACTTAAAAGCCTTCATTAGTAATAACACCCAGACGGGCACCTCTTGCTCTTTTAGTTGCAAAGATTACAGCTACACCCGTTTGTGCATCCAATACTTTGCCCCGTGAAAAATCAGTTTCTTGGGGCCTGAACCACTATCGCATTAAAAACCAATAATAAAAGCATGGCACTAGGTTTAAATATACGCATAGGCAGGCTGTGTTAATTTCAGCTAATTGTGATGTATACAAATATTGCATAAACTGCAATAAGAAGGATACCATTTCTCCACCCTAAGCGCAATCCTCTTGGAATTAACACCAATGGAAGAATTAAGAAGGATACGCCCAACATCCAGAAAATATCATTGGACAAGAGCCTTTCATCCATAACCCTAATAGGTGTAATAATAGAAGTAATGCCCAGCACAGCCAATATATTAAAGATATTGGAGCCTATTAAATTACCCAAAGAAATGGCCTTCTCTTTTTTAATGACTGCTATTATTGAAGCTGCAAGCTCGGGAATACTGGTACCTACAGAGACTACGGTTACCGCAATAACCCTTTCACTTACGCCATAAGCATTAGCCATACCAACTGCCCCCTTTATAAGTAATTCTGAGCCGCCCCAAAGCGCAACTCCCCCTATACAAAAAAACAATATAGTCTTATATAAAGGTAATAGTACATCATCTTCTGGCAATTCATCCACTACTGCTGTTTTTTGAAAACGAAGTAGGTATACCAAAAATATCACAAGTGAAATAACCATGATAACACCTTCATATCGTTGTAATTCTCCATCAAAAAATATAAAACCAAAAAACAGCAGTGAAGCCAACATCATTACTGGCCAATCAGTTGTATAAAAACTTTTCTTAACTTCTATAGTACCCAAAATAACTGTTATCCCTAAAACCAATGCCAAATTTGCAATGTTAGATCCAACTACATTACCGAGTGCCAAATCTGGCAATCCGTTTAAAGCGGATTTTATGCTTACTATAAGTTCTGGCGCAGATGTGGCTAAAGAAACCACCGTCATACCAATAACTATTTTAGGGATGCTTAAACGAAGAGATAAAGCAACGGCAGCTTTTAAAAGCCAATTACCACCCATTATTAGGAGCACCAATCCAAGAACTATAAATAAGATATTTTGCATTAAATAAAACTTTCGGCAAATATAAATGAAGATTTCTTTAGAAAAGAAATTGGCGAGCGACTATATGCAAAACCTAAAAAAATAGTTAAATAACTACTAAAATAGTTGTTCAACTATAAAAATAGTAGTAGGTTTGACTCAAACTTAAAAACAATATGCAAAAGCTAACAAATAAGGAGGAAGAAATAATGAAAATTCTGTGGAAGATGGAGAAAGCTTTTGTTAAAGAAATATTGTCAGAAATGAAAGAGGACAAACCACATTACAATACCATGTCTACAATTGTTCGCAACCTGGAGGAAAAGAAATATGTTGGCCATGAGGCATTTGGCAACACACACAGATATTTCCCTATTGTTTCTAAGGAAGCCTATAGAAAAAAGTTCATCAATTCCACTATTTCGGATTATTATGACAATTCGTATAAAAGTTTAGTCTCCTTTTTCGCCAAAGAAGAAAAAATATCTGTGGAAGAATTAAAAGAAATTATTGACTTAATTGAGAAAAAGAAATAAATGGAAACTTCGTTAGTCTACATATTAAAAACATCTGGGGTGCTTTTTGTTTTTTTTGCACTCTATCAGATTGCCCTTAGAAAAGTAACTTTTTTTAACTGGAACAGGCATTTTTTACTGGCCGGACTAGTATCCTCCTTCCTATTTCCTTTTGTATATATTACTAAATATAGTGCTGTAGCCGCAATTGCAAGTACCAGTCTAAGTACTATAACGAATATGAATATAAGCGCAACAGTCCAAGAAAGCCCATTTAATTGGTTGCAATTCTTATTCATAATCTATAGTATTGGAGCATTCGTATTGACCATTAAGTTTTTGGTGCAACTATTATCACTACGGAAAATAATTGTTGAAAATGAATCAAAAAAAGTTGGGAATTATATCTATGTGGAAACCTCAAGAAAGATAACCCCATTTTCTTTTTTTAAATATATTGTCTATAATCCGGCTTTGTACAGCGACTCAGAGCTTAAAGCTATCATACAACATGAAAAAGTACACAGTTCCCAATGGCATTCTATTGACATTTTAATTGCACACCTAACAACAATCGTATTATGGATCAATCCAGTGGCTTGGTTCTATAAAAAAAGTATGCAACAGAATATAGAGTTTTTAGCAGATGACTGTGCTACCCAAAATATGCCCTCTATAAAATCGTACCAGTATGCTTTAGTAAAAAATTCTGGCAATCAATTTTGCACAGCAATCACAAATAATTTTTATAATTCATTAATTAAAAAACGAATCGTCATGTTACAAAAATCAAAATCAAGTAAGAATAATTTATGGAAATATAGTTTAGTAGTGCCTTTACTGATAGCTTTTGTCTTTCTATTTAACACCAAAGTGGTTGCGTTAGATGCAAACACGAAAAATATCACCCTTAAAAAGACTGAATTAATCATCACTAAAAACACTACTAATGCTGAATTGGAAACAATGAAAAAGGAATTAGGTAAGGATGATATTGACTTCTCTTATACCGTTGTTCATAATGACAATAAAGAAATTATAAACATTTCCATTCATATTAATGCAGGCAAACATAATGGCTCCTTTAGCACGGAATCAGATACACCCATAAAAGCAATACACATTTCTATTGATAAAAATCAAAATATAGCTATAGGTAATGTAGATGTAGACCATGATGTTCATGTTAGCATTCATAAAGACCATGATATTCATATAGACCATGATGGTGATAAAAACGTCACCGTTTTAATAAAAGAAGATGTAAATGGTAAAAAGGTCGTTATAGTCGACGGTAAAGAGATGACCATGGATGAGTTCAATAAAATGGATAAGAACCACGCAAAAATAATAGAATCTATACACGGTGGAGACCACAATATCATTATTAGAAAGTCGGACAATAACAAGCCTGTTGATCCTCTAGGTCATGAAGGCAATAAATTAATTATCCATACCGGTGATGGCAAAGGGGATCCCCTTTTCATTGTTGACGGAAAAGAGGTTAAAAGTAATAAGGTCGAAAAATTAAATCCAGATGGCATTGAATCCATTGATGTATTGAAAGGTGAAAGTGCTGAAAAGAAATACGGTAAAAAAGGTAAAAACGGCGTGATAGAAATCACCACCAAAAAGAAGCAGTAGGCATTAAAAAACACTTAAAATTATTAAAAACCGACTTGTAAAAAGGTCGGTTTTTTTTATGCGATAAATAATGAAAACGCAAGAATGAGGGTTTTTTGTAATGAAACCTCCCTTGGTTTTAAAAAAACGCCTAAAAAACCCCCTACAATTGTTTCAAATTGTAATTATTTATGAATTTACACTTATAGATTAATACATTTTTGAAGAGAAGATATTTCAATTTATAATCATTGTTATTTTTTTAGTTCCAATTTTGCATTCAATTGTATTAAATCGTGCCTAATTATTTGGAAGTGTATATGTTAAGTATATATATTCATAATTCAAGTATTATTTCAGCGATGAGAAATACAATTTTATTAACCTTAAAAACTTTAAAAAATGATAACAATAGCCAAGATTCTTATTTTCCTTATTATATCAATCATTATCAACTTTTAGAATAAACAAGCATGCAATCATTCATTAGTCAACACGAGTCTTACCCATTAAAAAGTTCAAAAGGGAGTTTTAAACCCTATAGACTTGGTTCCCTTAAAATTATTATTAAAGGTGGTGGTTCAACATCATCTCATGGTCATTTGCTCTAAATATTACCTCTTATATTCTTAATAAAAATGATAGAAAGAAACCCTAATAAGTATTCAAAACAAAGCTCGACCAAAAGGTCAAGCTTTATTTTATACTTTTGTTAAAAATCTATCCCTTGAAAAAAGCAATTTTTAAAGCCCTGGCTAAATTCAATAGCATACTTCTCCCAAGCTTCTCAAAGAAAAGATTGGACCTCTCCAAAGCATCAAAATTTCAGATGATACTAATTGCTTGGAGATACTATGTTACTACCAATGCTTTAGATTAATAATGCATTAAAGATTTAATAGGGTACTCTTTTATTAGCTCATCACCCTTAAGAAAATCCAGCGTTATTAAAAAATTACATTGTACAATTTCTCCTCCTAATTTCTCTACCAATTTACAAACAGCACTAGAGGTTCCTCCAGTGGCCAGCACATCATCATGTATAAGCACCTTCTCCCCTTTTAAAATACCATCTGCATGCATTTCTAAGGTATCTTCTCCGTACTCCAAAGAATAGGTTTGTGATATCTTATTAAAAGGTAGTTTACCAGCCTTACGGACAGGTACAAATCCTGCATTTAATTGCGTTGCCAACCAAGGGGCAAAGAAAAAACCGCGACTCTCCATACCCACAACCTTGTCAACCTTTTGGTCTCCTACAAACTTTAACAACTCATCTGCAGCGGATTTTAAAGCAAAATTGCTTTGCAATAATGGCGTAATGTCTTTAAATACAATACCTTTTCTTGGGAAGTCGGCAACATCCCGAATATACTTTTTAAAATCCATATTATTTTAGTTGCAGTTATTTTGTGTTAAATTTAAAAAGAAATATATTTGCAGCCTGTTAAAAACAGAATTAAGGCCTCGTGGCGCAACTGAATAGCGCACTTGATTACGGCTCAAGAGGTTACAAGTTTGAATCTTGTCGAGGTCACTTTTAAAACTTGTAAAAAGTTTCAAAACCATGCAAATCCTATGATTTGCGTGGTTTTATTGTTTTTGGGCAATCATTTAAATTGATATGTTTTGATATTAAATGATTGCAAACCGTCAACAATAAATTAAACCGTCAACATTGTTGACGATTTGATTTGTGATTTATATAGAATACTCAGTATAGTTGATTAGGCTTTCGTCTTACTAAATGTTTAATTTAAAAAGACAACAACTATGAGGTCATCAAACACATTTTCAATCCTATTTTGGGCATACACTTCACGTGCCAAAAATAATTTAACAGGCATTTATGCCAGAATAACTGTAAACGGGAAAAAAGTCAATATCAGCTTAAAACACAAAGCTGATATACGGACATGGGATCCAAATAAACAACGAGCAAAAGGAAAAAGTGAAGCAGCACGAATACTTAATCAATACCTAGACCAAGTTCATTCCCAACTGGTACAATCCTACCAAGACTTAAAATTCAAAGGGCATTTGATTACTGCTGAATTAATAAAAGCAGACTATACTGGGGAAGGTAAAAATGCAAAGTCGCTTCAAAACCTTCTTGAATATCATACTGAGAAAAGCAAAAGTATATTAGCTAAAGGCACATTAAGAAATTTTGGAGTAACAGAAGGCTACATTAACAAGTACTTGACCAACAAACTAAATACTACTGACATTTACTTAAAAGAATTGGATTATAAATTCATCTGTGACTTTTCTGTTTTTTTACGCTGCTTTTGGCCAAAAGGGCATCCTAAAGCTATGAGTAATAATACAGTTATGAAACATATTCAAAGGTTCAGGAAAATTGTAACGCTAGGTTATCACATCGAATGGATGGATAGAGATCCTTTTGTGAGATGGAAACCAACTTATGAAAAAAGAGAACGATTATTTTTGACTGAAAATGAACTATCAAATATTGAAACCTATCATTTTCCTATAGAACGATTAGAAAGGGTACGAGATTTATTTATTTTCAGCTGTTATACAGGCATTGCTTATATAGACATTATGAAGTTATCTAATGAAAATATTCTTAAGGGTATTGATGGTAATGATTGGATATTCACTAATCGGCAAAAAACGAAATCTCCAGTAAAAATACCTTTGCTAGCAAAATCACAAGAACTTATTAATAAGTACCATAATCATCCAATGACCCAAATAACGGAAACCTTATTCCCTGTCATTACTAATGAGAAAGTAAATTTTTATTTAAAAGAAATTGCTGAAGCTTGTGGATTAAAAAAGAATCTTACTTTTCATATGGCTCGTCACACATTTGCAACTACAGTAACTCTAAGTAATGGCGTTCCTATAGAAACCGTTTCTAAACTTTTAGGTCATTCCAAGATTGCTTCTACACAAATTTATGCTAGGGTTGTAGAACAAAAAGTGAGTGAGGATATGGCTGCTTTAAAAATGAAACTTAAAAGTTAAGTCTAACAAAATTAACATGTACTCCCAAACGTTATAAAACTACCAATTAACACAATTTAAGGCATAATTATTGTAAGATTTATCTATCTAGTAATGCTTTTGCTATTTAGGCCATTTTATCCCAAATAATCAGTACAGAACTATAAGAAACACTAATCATTATTCTGTAAAGGGGATATCTATGGATTTAAATTTACTATCACACCAACTTTCAGAGCAACTAAATTCACTTAACCAAAATTTGGAAAAAGGCACAAAAGAAACCAATACCTCAATTGTTTTATGTAGAAAACTTCTTACTGTTTTCCATAATAATATTGCATCCAATAAATTTTCTTCAACCAAGAACGAAATAGAGTTTTTTAAAACCATTAAGCAAGTACCATTACATAATTTAATCTACTATTCAGAAGTTCGCTCATTTGAATTGCATTATCCACGGGCTAATAGAGAGAAACAAGAATCCTATATACGGCAGCGAATGGATAAAACAAACCGGTTTTTCATTTACAATATTGATTTTGTTGAATATGTAGAAATGGGCAATACTTATTTTGACGAACAGTATTATACTCGAAAATATTTTAATGAACAGATTATTACCCATACCAAATTTTATTATTTACATCCTAATTTTAATACAAGCCATGATATGCTACTTGCAAAACTAAAAGCATACCAAAGACTTATCACCTATTTTTATGGCAAATTAAATTTGTTAGAAAATTCTAATTTTCACGCTAATCAAGCTAATGGCAAACTTCAATGGACATCTTCAAAAGTAGCTTTAACTGAATTGGTTTATGCTTTATACCATAGTGGCGCTATAAACAAAGGGAATGTAGATATTAAAGAAATTGCCACAGCACTTCAACATACCTTCAACTTTGAATTAGGAGATTATTACCGCACCTATACAGAAATACGTTCTCGAAAAAAAAGCAAAGCTAAATTTATGGATGAACTATCTAATTCATTGTCCACCAAGCTAAATTCAGATGATGGATTAAAATGATTTTTTACCCAAGTTGGGTATAACTGGGGTATTTTAAAAAAAACTAATATTTGTTATAATTCGACATGACTTAAAGATTCAATTACTCACTTCGGGATACTAAATAGCAGTAAAATTCACTAGAATTAAAGATGTTAAATTTTCACCCAACTTGGGTTAGCCTTGTGAAAAACTTCTATCAAAATCCATCAAATTTGTGGAACGAAAGTCAAATCAAGTTAGGGGCTATCAATTAAAAAAGACAAACTATGGTAGTCCCTTTCTATTAAAAACAGAACAGTATGCCCACAAGTATTATTACTACAGATGATCTTCGAGATTTTAAAATGGAACTTCTGGCAGATTTTAAAAAATTATTAGCAAAACAGCACAAAGGAACAATAAAAAAGTACCTAAAATCTTCTGAAATAATGGAGCTGTTACAAATAAGCCCTGGAACATTACAAAACCTTAGAATCAATGGAACACTTCCATACACAAAAGTAGGTGGCATTATTTTCTATGACTCGGAAGATATTCAAAAAGTAATGGATGATAACCGTGTCCACAATACCTTCTAGTTGTGCACATAAATTACATTAGACACCTTAATTCCGTCTTTCAACAATTTTCTAAAGATTCCCGATTGAATCCTACACACGTAAGCCTATACATGGCATTGTTTCAGTATTGGAATATTAATCGCTTTCCCGAAGTTTTCTTTATAAACCGTGAAGAAGTAATGCAGATGGCTAAAATAGGCTCTAAAGCAACCTATCACCGTTGTTTGAGGAATCTAGATGACTGGAAATACATTCTTTATTTACCATCCCATAACCCATATAAAGGCAGCCAAATTAAGATGCTCATTTTTAGTACAACTTCTGAACAAGTGATGAACAAGCCTGAAACAGCTAATGAACAAGCATTGGTATCTAATACAAACCTTTTTAAACAAATAACAAACAAGAAGAAACCTAAGCTACCAAAAAATAAAATTGATGTTATTGACTTTTTTAAAAACAAAAAATGGCCAGCTAGCGAGGCTTTAAAATTCTATAATCACTACGAAGGCATTGGATGGAAACTAGGCGGTAAAATTAAAATTGAAAATTGGCAAGCTACTGCTGAAAACTGGATGCTAAAAGCAAACGAAATTGAAACTTTAAAAAAAGTGCCTCAAAATGCGGACAACCTACAAACCTGTAAAGTAAAAGATTATGATCAACCCCTCTAAAATAAAAGATGGAGGTATTGAATATTCGCTGGGTAAATTTGATGGGCAGCAAATTGTTTATGATTTTCCTAAAATCCTTACTTACCTCAATGCAAAAGGAAAGCTTCTTTTTGGTAAACATTTTAAAATTTATGAAGAAGACCATGAAATGGTTCTTAAACTCTGCAACTATTTTATCAATGATAAAGAAAATTGCAAAAAGCATGGTATTGACCCTGATAAAGGGCTTCTCATTTCTGGACCTGTTGGTTGTGGCAAAACTAGTTTGATGAAGCTAATGAAACATATAGTGCCCCATCAAAGACCTTATTTGGTAATTCCATCACGGAACATTGTTTTTGCTTTTAACCACCTTGGTTACAAAACCATTGAAGATTATGGCAATACTCAATTCTTTTGCTTTGATGATTTAGGTGTTGAACCTATTGGTAGGCATTATGGCAAGGATTGCAATGTAATGGGTGAAATCATTTTATCTCGTTATGAGCTTTTTCTTGAAACCAAAATAAACACGCATGCTACCACCAATCTAAATGCTGAAGAGCTAGAAGAGCGTTATGGTAATCGAGTGCGTTCTCGGATGAGACAGTTGTTTAATTTGATTGCTTTTGATAAGACCAGTTTGGATAAGCGATGCTGAAAATTCATCCTTTATTTGAACTATTAAAAATAGCTAAACAATATTTCGAATCAAATTGAAGATGGAAATTACAGAGATAACAACCCCGATTATTATAGTTAGAGTGGCAATTCCATATAGTGTTCCAGGTTCATTATCTATTGATTTTAAATTTTCATTAAAATAAGAATACATTCTAAAGCCTATAATTATCATAACTATTCCAAAAATTAGATATGAAATTTCACTCATTTTTAGAATCCTTTATTTGAACTTTTAATTATAATTTGTTCATTTATTCTTTTGTGATTCTTTCCAGTTTTCCATTTTAACTTTCAAATCAGAAACAAGACCTATTTTGGATTTACCATCCATTGTTAAGGAAAAAGTCACCTTTCTCAATTCTTCTTCGGTAAAACCTTTGGTTAATCTTCTAACATCTGTTTCAAAGGCATCAATTACAGTTTTTTTGTTCTGTATAAAAAGTTGATTTTCTCTTATTTCTAGCTTAATTAGCTGATTGGAAGAAGAACAACTTACTATGAACATTGAAATTATTAATGCATTAAGTATCCTTCTCATTTGGTGAGGGATTTTCATATCGTTTATTTAGACTTTATTATTTCCTGGAGACCTAAATCATAAATTTTAGTCCAATTTTTTATTTCTTCATCAGTTGATTCTGAATATCTTTCAACTCCAAACTCCTTTTCATTTTTTTGAAAAAAGACAATATACTTGTTATTAAAAATACTCATAGCATCGTTTATTTAAACTTTAGTTTTTCCGTTGTAGGCTTACACTAGCAATTAATTTTATACGGATTACAGGCTGTTTTTATTAATCCACTCATAATATGGTAAAATTCTTGTCCATCGCATTACTTGCCCGTAGTGTTTAGTTTTTTCAAATTGTCGATGGTCGAATTCTGAACCTTTGCAAATACCGAGTAAAGTCCAATTTTGACCTGATTTTTTGAAAAGCCCACCTCCACTATCGCCAGCGCTACACAAATATTCTAAATCCAAAGGCACTGGACTCCCCATTTTATTTGATTCAGTAACATCTGGTTGATCAAAATCACAATACAACAAGTTATAAAGGCCGTCTATTTTCTGTCCACCTATTGAATCCACCACGTTTTGGCCAGCGATTTTATCGTTATTGAATTCAAGTTTTTCTGAATTCCCAATACCGAAACCGCCATAGCCAACACCGACAACTTTTGAATTCAATTCATCTTCTTGGTTATTCAAATTTGCGGGTTCTATTTTTGTAATTGGCTTTGCAAGTTTGACAATGGCAATGTCGTGTTCGCCAGCATCAAAGTTTTTTAAGTAATTCGGATGTATTATAATTTTTGAAATCGGATATTCTTTTTCATTGAGGCAAAACTTCACGTTTTCAATCTTGGCAACTCTGTGGTTAATTGGAACATTTGCGTAAAATACCATCCCATTATTGTCAATGGTATCCACTCGAACATCATTTTCAATCAGATTGTGGGCTACAGTCAAAATATAATTTTCTTTTATTAAGACCGCTGACCCTGTTAAATCAGAATTCAACTGAATTTGTCCAACACAATCGAATTGGCTTTTTTTAGCCAATTTCAAATAATCAGATTTATCTCTGTCGTGTCGAATTATTCCAGAAATTAGAAATGGAATTACGAAAAGTAATAGAATTAGTGCTTGATGTTTTTTCATTTAACTTGATGTTTTCTCAAAATTACCTGTAACAATTGGATAGCATCATTGATGATATCCTACTTATGTGTTTATATTAATAATCCTTTATTTAAACTTTATTTTTTTATAAATGTTCAATCTTTAAAATAATGGCGTTAGTGTAAAAGGCAAAAAAGAAAATATTAATTAACTTTAGAGAACTGGACTAAGGCTTTTCATAGGAGCCATTGTTGAACTAATCCTCGTACCTCGGAAGCTTTTACTTGGTTATAAAAATACATTATCTTATTGAGTTCATAAAAACCTTATAATGATGTGTTTAAAAA
>NVXD01000010.1 GCA_002746415.1 Flavobacteriaceae bacterium
TTCTAATATTATTATGTAAAGTGATCTTATAAATATCTCAGTATTAATAGGGTGTTCAGAGGGTTACTTTACATAATAATTTACTTTACATAATGCGTAAGGATAATTGCTACCGATAATGTCTTTAACACTACTGCAAACAATATGCGTAGGTCTATCATGGTTCCAGTAATTCCACCCTGAGAAAGTTGATAAATGCCCTTAACCTTATTACTATTGTTCAATAATACTATTTTAAAGGATTCCTGCACTTCTATGGTGTTCTTGTTCCAATGACTATAGAGAAGCTCGGAAGCATCTTTGGAAGAACTTATCTTCTGCCAAAAAGGGGATGTTATCCGCTCTTTGTAACTGATTTTTATTTCGTTAACTTTGTCTTTCATTGTTCTTTTCTTTAGAGATTAATAATGAAAAAGAGGGCAGAACTTTTCCGAGAGATGCCCTCTTTAATTTTTGATTTACTTACTTCCTAAAAGTAAAATTTCGTTTGCTTCCACTTCCGTAACATAGCGTTCGTTTCCATCATCGGTCGTATAGGTTCTAGTTTTAAGCTTCCCAGTAATTCCGATTTCCTTGCCCTTGACTACAAACTTTTCGATAATTTCTGCGGTCTTTCCCCATGCCACAACGGTATGCCAATTGGTGTCCGTTTGTTTTTCACCTTTGGCATTTTTGTAATGCTCATTGGTTGCTAATGAAAAACGGGCTACTTTCTTACCGCTTTCAAGATTTGTAATGGTTGGTTCTCCACCAACATTACCGACTAACTGTACGTGATTTTTAATACTGCTCATAATTGAAATATTTAAAGATTAATTTTTGCCTGAACCCCGCCAGAATGAATTGTCGGGCTGGCATTCAGACTATTTAAAAGTGATTTACTTATTATATCCAGAGTGTTTTCCTGATTTTGATTTTTTTAGTTCCACTTCCTTTTTGGATATTTTGAGATGATTTCATAGTTCGATATTTTGATTTACTTCCCATAGAGCCTTCGTTGTTACCTTTTTTGATGCCCTGTGTGATTCAATATTCAGATTTGATAAGACGTATAAAAAAGAGCGAAGCATGAGCCTGATTTATGCCGTAGTTCAAAACTGAATGTTGTTGTTTTGCTGACAAAAAAAGTAATAATGAGGGCTCGGTAAGTGGATTAAAAAACTAGGTAAAGTTTAAAATGGAAGGGAGTGGGACTAAACTATTATTCAATCCTTATCTATTAAAAGCAAATATTATTAAAAAAGGGAGCTATTCGGTGAATAGAAAAAAATGAAGGTGCCGAAAAGCCTAATTTATCTACATAATTGAGATTAGGTTCTGGTCTTTATACACACCACAGTTGGAAATGCTGACTGGTTAGGGGAATCAGGATAATGTTGTGTTTCTAGACAAAATCCAGTTCTTTGTTTGTAAACACCACCGGCATTAGTTGGTAGAGTGCCATCTAAAAAGTTACCATTAAACAGTTGCTATGTAGTGCTAGATAAAATTGCGGATTTAACTACAATAAAATATTATAAAACTGAGTATAGAGTTAAGGATGTTGTCAATGAAGGTTTTTAAAACCCAAACAGGTAAAAAAATTGACTTAAAAGAAATAAAACAGTGCCACCACCCCATTATACGAAATCACACAAGAAAAGAAGAGTGCAGCTATCAATCCGATATTGAGCCAAATGCCTGCTTTGTATTTGTGCATCAGTTTTTTATTGTTGATCAAAAGAATAATACCTAGGATTACCAAAGGCAATACGAACACATTGAAAACTTGTGATACAATTTGCATCTCAATTGGATTAGCGCCAAATACAGGAACGATTAAGGCAAACAAACAAGCAAAAGTCGTAATTACCTTAAACTGCTTTGAATTGGTATCTAACTCTCCAGATTGGTAATCTGCCACTAGAATCGGAGCAATCAATAAACAAGGGAAAATGGATGACAAACCTGCACTCAAGGTTCCGAAAAAGAATAAGGTCAAGGCGAATTTCCCAGCAACAGGTTCCAATGTGTTTACCATATCCAATACCTTGGTAACGGGTTGTTCTTGATGAAATAGGGCTCCACAAGCGACCGCCATAACTGAAGCACTAATCAGAAATATCAAACAGGCAGCTATTATGGCATCTTTCTTTTGTTGCCCGAGATTTTTAATTGTCCACTTTTTCCCCTTTACAAATAGAGGGCGAGACAAAAAAGTTGCCGCCGCCATAGTGGTGCCAACAAAGGCAACCACCATCATTTGACCGCCTTTTACCTTAGGAATTGAAGGAATCAATCCTTTTGCAACTTCGATAGGTAACGGATATACCATAAAAAGCGAAATAATAAATGAAAAACCCATGATGGTCACGAAAATCACCAGAACCTTTTCAAAGAAGGCATATTTACCTATCAATAGAAATCTGTAAAAAACAACTATAACCACTATGGCGATTGTTAAAACCGACTCGTATTGATAACCAGCCAAACTTGGAAAATAAATTACGAAAATCTCATAAATGATGTTAGCGGAAATTCCTAAAATACCCATAAGGGAATTCCATTGTCCAAATGAAACTCCAATAATTATTAAAATAGCAATGAGCTTACCCCATTTTAAATGCTTTTTGAAAGCGTATAGTGCGGTCTCGCCTGTCACCAAGGCAAAATTACCATAGGCGAACATCAAGACGCCCGAAAAGACGCAGCTAATTAGTAAAACCCATAACAATTGCATACCATAGGTGCTTCCTGCTACGATCATTGAAGTGACGCTGCCCGTACCAATGGTATAGCCAATGGCAAAAATACCTGGACCAAATGCTAAGATCAATGTGAGTATTTTTTTTAAGAAAGATTTGCTAGCCGCTGGTTTTTCCATCATTTTAGTTTTTCGATGGTTTCCAAAGTTTTTCTTACGGCATTTTCTAACCCCTTGAAGTCCTTATTGTCCAATATTTCTTTACTGATAAGTTGTGAACCCATGCCAACACAGGTTACTCCTGCATCGAACCATGCCTTTAAGTTTGATGTTTCGGTGGTTACTCCACCGGTGGGCATGATGCTTGTCCATGGTTGCGGGCCTTTTATTGCTTTCACAAAGGATGGGCCGTATGTAGAACCAGGAAATAATTTTACGATTTCGCAACCCATTTCCTCGGCCTTGTTGATTTCGGTTAATGAACCGCAACCTGGCGACCAAAGTACTTTTCGTCTATTACAGACAATTGCAATATCCTCCCTTAAAGATGGCGTTACTATAAAATTTGCTCCCATTTGCATAAACATTGAAGCCGCTCCTGCATCTGTTATTGAACCTATTCCCAAAATCATTCCGGGAAGTTCTTTTATGGCGTACTTGTTCAGTTCTAAAAAAACCTTAAAGGAAAAATCGCCACGGGCTGTGAATTCCATTAAGCGAGCTCCGCCGTCATAACAGGCCTTCAATACTTTTTTCCCCAATGCTATATCAGGATGATAGAACAAAGGGACCATTCCGGTCTCCTTCATTACGCTTGCTACTTCAATTCTTGAGTATTGTGCCACACTAAAATTATTTTTCAGTTAATATTTTTTTAAAATCATATGCCATAGGGTTTTTTACATATTCCTGGGCAGCTTTATAGTCGCCTTCACTCAAATAATCAAGATTTTGAAAACAAAGGCTTGCAAACTCGGAGTCTATATCTACCAAACGAGGTCTTATTCTACCTTTTTCATCTTGTATGTCGGAGAGAAAAAGTGGGGTTATCTCGCCTCGAGAATTTGCCGTGACCATACAACCGCTTACACCCTCATCGAATAATTTTTTAACTCCCAAACCTAGGAGTGTACACAATGTAAGATCAAAACCAATAGGTCTACAGCAACGCAGTTCATACCCCAATTCTACTGGTCTACTTTTTAGATCTATTCCAAGTCCGGTTATTTTTTTTTGAATCAGCATATTAAATATATGCGATTTGCTAACGTTGCCCAATTCTGGATGGCCGTGATCGTCATAGGTAAAATTAATTCCGATTTTATCCAATTCTGATTTTGGCATTGAATGAAAGACGCCTTCACTAATCATTGCCACTCCGTATTGGATATTCTCGATTTTTCTTTTGATAATTGAGGAAATTACAAGACGAACCACTTTATCAAGTGTAATGCCTGTGTTATTGAACATTTCAGGAATGACCATCATAGGAAAATGACAGCTTGTCGCAATACCAAATGCCAAATGCCCGGCTGATCTTCCCATAGCCGACATAACGAACCAATTTTGACTGGTACGTGCATCTTCATAGATCGTATTTCCTATGCGAACTCCTTCATCCTTTGCCGAATGAAACCCAAAGGTTGGGTTTCTGTCAGGTAGTGGAAGATCATTATCAATAGTTTTGGGGACGTGAATATTTGAAATGAAGATATTCTCCTTTTGTAAATAATCTGTTATTCTGTTGGCGGTGGAGGCGGTATCATCGCCACCAATACTCACCAACAGTTTTACCTTGTTCTCCAAGAAAAGGTTAGTGTTTAATTTTTCATTCCTTGGTTTAAAACGACTCATTATTAAAGTAGAGCCACCTCTACTGAATATTCTGTCGGCATGGTCAAAGTCGAATTCTTTTATACGGGGATGATTATTGAATATTCCTTTAAAGCCTTCGTGAAGACCTAACACTCTGTAACCATCCTTTAAAAATGCCTTGGCCACGGTACTGATGACAGAATTAATTCCGGGAGCGGGACCACCGCCACAAATAATCAAAACCGATTTGCTCTTAGACATTTAAGAATTTATTGTGTTAGATAATCTCTTCGTATGGAAGTGTTAAGAAATAAACGCTCCATTTAGATGCGTTCATTTACGCTTAATTTTGTTAAAAATACTCGCCGTGGACTATGCTATACCTGTGTTTTGTACCTAATTGATACACAAAGTAACTTGATCTATTCTGTATCATTTATTCCTTAACAGCTCTTAAGTATACTTAGAATTATCTAGCAACTCTTCCAGAGGCATCACCACCCATTAGTTTTTCCACTTCGGCCACAGTAACCAAGTTAGCATCTCCTTTAATAGTATGCTTCAGACAAGATGCGGCCACAGCAAAGTCTAACGCATTCTGGTCATCTTCAGGGTATTTTAATAGCCCATAGATTAATCCTCCCATAAAGGAGTCTCCCCCACCAACCCTATCCACAATGTCAGTAATCTGATATTGTCGGGTCTCATACATTTTTTTACCATCGTACAAAACCCCGGCCCATGTATTATGGGAAGCGGAAATAGACCCTCTTAAAGTCGTAATTACTTTCCTAGCTTTAGGAAACTTCTTCATCATTTGTTTACAAACCGATAGGAATGCTTCTGCTTTGACCTCATGTCCTTGAGTGGTAATGTCCAAGCCTTCAGGTTTAATATAAAAATGCTTTTCCGCATCTTCTTCATTCCCCAAGATAATATCGCAATAAGAGGTAAGCTCGGTCATTATTACCTCGCGGTCACCTCCATAGTTCCATAATTTTGCACGATAATTCAAATCGGTAGAGATCGTAATTCCCAACTTACTGGCAATCTTTACTGCCTCTAGGCATACATCAGCGGCCCCTTGTGAGATGGCCGGAGTTATCCCGGTCCAATGAAACCATTCGACTCCATCAAAAACCTTGTACCAATCTATCATTCCGGATTTGATTTCAGAAATTGCCGAATGTGCCCGATCATAAACGACTTTACTACCTCTACTTACAGCCCCGGTTTCCAAGAAATAGATGCCCAGCCGGTCTCCTCCAAAAATTATATTTTGAGTGTTCACACCTCTTTTTCGCATTTCCATCAAGGCACAATCACCAATATCATTCTTTGGCAAGCGAGTCACAAAATCTACAGGAACGCCATAGTTCGCCAATGAAACGGCTACATTTGATTCACCACCACCATAGACAACATCAAAGCTACTCGCTTGAGAAAATCTTAGATATTCTGAAGGCGCTAGACGGAGCATAATTTCACCGAATGTTACTACTTTTTTCATATAAAACCTTATAGTTAATATTGTTTTGAACTGTTATTTTATTAAAAAACATCTTGACTTCTAAATCCCTAAACCTTGTCCTCCGCCAATTTGAATAGTTTCAGCCGTTAGGAAAGCTGCATCTTCGCCTGCTAAAAATGAGATTACAGATGCTACTTCTTCAGGTTGCCCTAATCTTCCTAACAAAATATTATTTTTCCATGAAGCAAATACTTCTGGCTTGGTTGATTTGATTTGCGCATGAAATGCTGTGTCAATTGTACCAGGAGATACGGCATTTACTCTAATTCCGTATTCAGCAAGATCTTTTGCTAATGCTCTAGTCATTGCATGGACACCCGCTTTAGATGTTCCATAAACTCCAGCGCCTGGTCCACCAGCGTTCCACGCTGCAATTGATGTGTAGTTAATTATAGAAGCATTCTCTCCTTTTTTAAGAAAAGGTATAGCTGCTCTTGAAGTGAAAAATACTGAATCAAGGTTTAATGCCATTACAAATCGGTAAAACTCTGTAGTCATTTCTTCAAACCTAGATCTTCCGCCTAATCCACCTGCATTATTAACAAGCACATCAATTTTCCCGTATTTTTCTCCTATTGCTTTAATATTTGTAGTTACAGCTTCTTCGCTGGTAACATCAAAACCATAGTACGCAGCAACAATTCCTTCAGCCGCAAGTTCTTCTATTCTCTTAGCTCCTTTATCATCTTCTATGCCGTTTAAAACCACGGTATAGCCGTCTTTTCCTAATCTTTTTGCTACTTCGAAACCGATACCTCCGGTCGCCCCTGTTATTACTGCTACTTTTCCTTTGTTACTCATGTTGTATTAGTTTACTTTTTAGTATTAAATATCTATTGGTTTAATTTCTTTAATCAGTACATATATTGATAGTACTGCTAATGGGGCTAAAATTGCCAGAATAATAAATGCGGGTGTATATGACTCTGTGGTAATTATTGGAATCAACCAATTCATTATGATTACAGAAATAGCCCCGATGCTGCCCCCTAGACCTGCAAGAGTGCCTACTGATTTTCCATTTAAAAGATCACTCGGTATGGTTTGAATGTTACTAATAGAGAATTGGAAACCAAATAGTACTACAAAAACAAAGGATACAAATTTTAAAGGGGTGTCAGCGAAGAAAATTGCTCCTAAAATGGAAACTACAATAATAGCTCCACCAATGGCGATGGTTCTTTTTCTGCTAAAATCTAAGCTGTTAGTCTTAAGTAATTTTTGTGCATACCATCCGCCAAACAGGCTGCCCAACATGGCACCTACATAGGGAAACCAAGCGTAATAACCGATCTCTTTTACATCGAAATTGAATTCTTTAAACAGGTAAATAGGCATCCAAAAAACAAATAACCACCAAATGGGTTCAATAAAAAACCGAGCCGCAATTACACCCCAAGATTCCTTTTTCGATAGTATTTCTATAACACTTAATCCTTCGACTAAATCGTCATCTTTTCGACTTTCATGCCTTCCATCAATGATGTGTGATTTTTCTTGATCAGTAATCCATGGATGTAGTTTGGGTTTCTTCTTATTTATAATTAACCAAGGAATAATCCATAGAAATCCAACTACTCCAATAATAACAAAAGTCACTCTCCAACCATAAGCCCCAAATAGTTTGGCCACAGTAGGAGCCGCAATGATAGAACCGATACCTGCTCCTGCATTAAAAACACCTTGGGCCATTGCACGTTCTTGAACGGGGAACCATTCAGCATTGTTTTTTACTGCTCCTGGCCAATTACCTGCTTCTGCAACGCCTAAAAGCCCTCTAAATATTCCGAGCGATGCTGCACCTCTGGCAAAGAAGTGTAATACTGATGCCAACGACCAGAAGAAAATGGATAGTACAAAGCCAATTTTGGTTCCAACTTTGTCATAAACCTTGCCTGAAATAAATTTACCAGCGGCATAGGTTATAGTAAAAATATTGATCACCCAAGCATAATCGGCTTCTGTTAAGCCTAAATCTTTACTCATCTCAGGCCACATAATACCTAATGCGGAGCGATCTATATAATTAATAATTGTTGCCAAACAGACAAGACCTACAATCCACCATCTTAATCCTTTAACTTTCATACCTTTTGTTGTTTGCTAATAATATTTTTTTGTCTAAAATTGACAATAGGGGGTGAGCAAGCAATATGCTTGGCTTCTTTTATACTTATAGTCTAGCTAAAAAAAATTCTGTAAGTAATTAAAAGGATGTTCAATTACTGTGGAATTCGTATAGGTAAGTTTTAAGTATTAGTTCCCTTCATATGTTTCAAAAAGAAAGATAAAATCGTGCAATTTTATCTTTGCTTGTATAGTGCTTTAAATGTTATAACAGTACTGGTATAGCGTCTTGAAGTGCACCTTCATTTTTGCTTTTGCCAGCTGCGGATTTTGTTCTTTGATTGCTTCATAAATATCTTGATGTTCCCCAATGCCTCTATAGGCAAGATCTTTATCACAAACGTGGTACTTTTCAAAATTGGTGATAATTTGAGGCGTAATAATCAACATAAACGTATTCATAGTGCTATTGCCACTTGCCTTGGCGATTGCTAAATGAAAAAGAAGGTCTTCTTGAACGGCATCTTCTCCGTTCTTTACTTTTTCACTATAGGCGTCTAAGGCCATTCGCATTTGCAATAAATCTTCTTTGGTTCTTCTTTGAGCTGCAAGTCTAACCGTTTTCAGTTCAAGTGAAATTCTAGTCTCTACCAAAGATTTGAAATCAGGTTCTTCTAACCTTAAAATATCCTCTATCATACCATTCATGGCAACTTGACCTATATCAGCTACAAAGGTGCCACTTTGAGGTTTTGATGTTAACAGACCATAAAACTCCAATTTTTGAATCGCTTCTCGCAAATTGCTTCTACTAACATCAAACTTTTCAGAAAGCATTCGTTCTGAAGGTAGTTTGTCGCCAGGTTCAAGATTTTTATAATTCATCAAATCCCGGATTTTAGATATTATTCCGTTGAGGATTTTTTGATTTTCAGTTTTTGTAAGAATTTCTATTTTCATATGTTATTATAGCGTTTTCTTAAATTGGTTAACCAGATTGGTTTGTCAAATTTATGAAAATAACACTACCAAAAAAAACATTCACTAATTAATATTTTTTGATGTTTTTTCACTAAATTATTACTTTAATGAAATTTACTGGTCTAAGAAAAGACCAGTAAATTCATAAAAAACTAACTCAACCAACTTTATTAATTATAACTTGTATATAGTCAAAGCTTTTCTACTTTGCATTAGACTATCTATGCTCAACGATTAAATCGAAATATTTTACTGTAGCAAAACTACCTTCATCTTTGGTCTGTAAATAATTACCTGCTTTAAAATAATTTTCAAAAACACTCCATTTCTTCATGTGAATATCATCATATACAATAGCATCAGTCTCATTTAAAATTACCTCCATTCGTCCATCAGAAATTAAAATTTCCAAAGTAAATTTTTCTTTGCCTATTTCCTCTGAAAAAGTAAAACCTTCGTCATCGCCCCATGCACTAGTATGTAATATTTCTTCATCTGTTGCATTAAGATCTTTTAGCACTTTTGTTTTTATTCTGATTTTACCATTTTGCCAATAAATTTTTAATACAGGCGGCGCATTATTATCATCTTCCCCTATTAAATCTCTCTGCTCATTACTTAACCTACCATGAACTTGCATCACAATAGTTCTATGAAAGTCACCATCGCTATGTTTTGATATGTCAGGGACAGATAATGTACCTTTCATTCTGCCGCCTTGTTCAAAGGTCCAATTTGTGTTATTACTACCAGGTACCATTTGTTCTCTTAATTCTGTTCGAGAATACGAAGAGTTTGCAGTAGATGCTTCTGGAAATGTTTTAAATACCAAAGAGCTATCTTCTAAATCATCGAACATAAAATCTTTTAGCATCTCATCGTTTGCATAGTTTAATATCTCTGGAGGCTCTACCTCTATAGGTGCACCAATAGGAAGTGTTACTTTCCAATGGTTTAGATCTATTTCATGAAGGATACCAGACTCCTGTTCCACATTACTACCTTCTTGATCATTTATTATGCCTTCTTGGTTTTCTAAACCATCTTCTAACTTCTCAGAAATCTCCTGTTTACTTCCGCAAGAAATCGATAAGGCTATCAAAAGGAAACAAATTTTTTCTTTCAAGGACTTGCAAGTTTTGTAATAAAAATTAATCATATGTTCTTACCATCTAGTGCGTTATTTCTAATTCATAAAAATTTACTTTAGCAAATGCACCTTCATCTCTGCTTTGAAAATAATTACCAGCTTTGAAATAATTTTCAAATACACCCCATCTTTTTATACTTGCATTCTCATAAACAAAATATTCACTTTTATTCAAGGATACAACTATCTTTCCAGCAGACACTTTCACCTCTATTGAAAACTTTCTAAAGCCGACTTCTTCTTTAAAATACCGTCCTTTATCATCTCCCCAAGCTTCTTCATGCAAAATACCCTTGGCGTTTGTTCCTGAAAATTTTAGAATTTTTGTTTTGACCCTAATTTTTCCATTTTGCCAGTACACTTTTAAAATTGGCGGCGCATTATTATCTTTTTGCCCAATCAAATCACGTTGTTCATTTGTGAGTCTTCCGTGAATCTGCAAAACAATTACTTTATGATATTTACCATCTTTTCCGCGTGAAACTTCATCCATCGCCAATTTAGCTTTTAAGGTTCCTCCTTCGGAAAACGTCCAATTTATAGTATCATCACCAGAAGTCATTTGTTCCCTTAGTTCTGATCTTGAGTATTTGGTATTTGCCGTAGTCGCAGCTGTTGGATAAGCATAAAACACTAATGCTCCTTTTGTGGAATCATTGTACATATAAGGTTTTAAAGTCTCATTTGTAGCATAATCCATAATTTCAGGTGGTGCTACGCTAATTGCTCCTCCTTTTACTTCACCCTCGGGTATCGTAACTTTCCAGTGACTTAAGTCAATTTGAGGAAGTTTTACCTTCTTCTTTTTATTGCGTTTTTCAACTTTTATATCCGATTCTGCAACGCTACTCTTTTTGTTTTGGCAAGTAGCGTTTACAGATATAAAAATTATTAAAATTGATATTAATATTTCTTTTCGGATATAATTCATTAAAACTGATTTATGGTGCTTGGTAAACTTTAACATTGTCCATCCATCCATCTTTTATAGTAATGGCATATAGCCATATCGCAACTTTACCGCTTTCATTCGAAGTAAATGGAACTTGAACTATTGTACCTACTGTATTAGAGAATTTTCCGCCAGCTATTGTTCCAGCATGACTTCCTAGAGCTGAAGTCTCTGCAGCTACAGCATCAGCGCCATCAATAAAGTGACCATCTAGAACTACCGCTACCATTCTTCTACCTCCTACAGGGTCGGTTGCTTCATCATCTTTAATAGCATATTCAAATTCTAAGATATAATCGGTATCAGGAGTTAAAGTAAGTGGTTGGTATGCGTATCTAGTACTAGAGCTAGCGTATGGACCTGCAGAAGTGCCATTAGACCATTTTGCTCCTCTTGTTTTACTTCCGTTATCTGATCCATCATAATTGGTCCAAGAACCATCAGAACTACCGTTAAAAGCACTAGTGCTTCCATCAGTAAAAGTTGCCGGCTTCCATTGAGCTGTGCTCAAATCAAAACCACCATTTAAAATTGTTGCACTAGGAGCTTTAGATAATGTAATATTATCTACATTAATAGTTGCGTGATCATTTGCCGTACCACCTGTTCCTAATTCAAATTTTATTTCATCAATTCGAACAACTGGCGCTGAGAAATCAGTCGATAAATCATAATCTAAACCTAGCCATTCTCCATCAGTTAGATCGATACCATCTATAACATATGCATCACCATTATCACCATTTATCAATGTTATTTTTAACTTATCAATACCTTGGGCAAAAACAGAATGAACATCAAATTGAATATGCGTAGCACCAATGCCATCTGGATCGTCATTAGCTGGTTCTGCAAAAGCTTCTGCAACGACAACATTCTCAGGTTTAGCTGCCGTACCAAAAGTAAGAACTCCAGATTCACTACCCAGTCGAGAATATTCAAGTACAGTATTCCCTGTTTGGGTCGTTACTATTTTACTAGATTCAATTGCGGCTAATTTCTCTCGATAACCAAGAAAACTACCATCAAAATTAATACCATTACTAAAAACTGCAAATACATCTGCATGGTTTCCAGTTGGTGAATCGGCTGTTGTTCCTACTGCTATTGGTGAATGAGTAACTGTTATTTCTTTTGTTTTACTAATATCACTTTGATCAGTTGCTTTTGTTGTTACCTTTATCGTGTAATCAACTTGTTCAACTGCATTGGGATAATCATAAGAAGCAGAACCTCCTTGTTCTGAAATAGTTACAGGGCTACTGCCATCACCAAAATCGACCACATAAGAATCAACTCCAATAGATAATGGTGTTACTGTAATATAGGTGCCATCTTCTGCTCCAGCTTCATCAGGTCCTGCTGTGGCCGTAAAACTTGACAACACACTCATTGTCTCACCACCAGATGATGCCACTGGGGCAATTGGTGTAAAACCATCATCGTCACATGACACTATAACGCCACCTACTAATAGCAAGGTTAATATTCCTTTTTTTAATAAATTCATAATTTTTTATATTTTTATATTTTTATTTCTCTCTGCTGAAATTAGTTTGCGGGGTTAACCTTAACAGTATCAACATAAACATCTGACAATCCGTTAATTAACATATACATGCGTTTAGTAATAAGGTAATTAGCATTTCTATATTCATATTTCAATGGATGTAATGATTAAATTCTATCTATACTAATTTTAGAAAATCGAGCTTCAGTACCTGCGTATTCGATATTAAATCTCATATTTTCTGTAGCAGCACCTGTTTTAATTCTGTATGATATTGAAACATAAGCACCAGTCTGATCAGTTACTGGAATATCTTGATCAAGAAATGTTGGTTCATCAGAATTATCTGCATCTTCTATTAAGAGCCTTCCAGCAGAAGCACCAGCAGTACTAGAACTTACATACCAAAAAGTTATTTCGTATTCTGTATCAGCAACTACTAATATGGTTTGATCAAGAAATTGTGAAGAACTACCTATTTTAGCTCCACCGTTGCCTTCTGGAGGCGTTGGAGAACTACTGCCAGAATAAGTACTTGTGCCTCTTCCTCCGCCCCAAGGCGTTCTAGGGTCACAATTAAAATCTGCGCATTCAAAGGCTGATACTAATTCATTTACAACTTCGACATCAATAGTAATTGAAGATGTTTCATTATTACCATCACTTGCAACAAAAGTAACAGGATAGGTGCCTTCTCCCGCCTCAAACATATAAGTAGGATCTTGCTCTGTTGAAGTGGCTCCACCACCAAAATCCCAAGCATAGGTTGATGCTTCGCTAGAAAGATCTGTAAAATTTATTATTCTAAAATCTTCTTGATCTGCTGTATAATCAAAATTTGCATCTGGAAATACAGTATCTATTTTAGAATTTGCATCTGGCAAATCATCTCTAAAAAGGTCTGAGTCACAACTACCTATAAAACCGGCAGAAACAATACCCAAGAGCAACAATATCATTTTACTGAAAATATTTACTTTATTTTTCATATTTAAAAGTTTAATTTTTTAATATCCTGGGTTTTGACTTAAAAGGCCTCCGCTTATATTTATTTCTCTAGATGGAATTGGTAATAATAATTTTCTAGCATCAAAAACATACCCCATTTCGGTAGCATGAGCAGACAATACAGCATCGGCAACACCGAATCTAAGTAAATCGAACCAGCGTTGATTTTCAAAGGCTAATTCCACTCTTCTTTCAACTAAGAGATCATCTTTAGTGATACTCGAAACGGCAGCTGTTAAACCTGCTCTATCTCTTACGGCTTGAAAAGAGCTCAAAGCGGCAGCACTATTGGTTGATGCACCTCCCGCCATAATTGCCTCAACATGCATTAAAAGCACATCTGCATAACGCAAAGCAATATAGTCGTTACCCGCATCACGGGCACTTCCACCATAACTAGGAGGCGATGTTGTAATGTCAGATCCCTCAGGTAAAAACTTTATTACCTCATTTGAAGTACCGAATGTAACATATGATTCTGCAGTTCTATTTCCGCCATATAGTGCAAAATCTGCGATTAGGTTATTATTCACAATATTTTGACCATCTTCTGAACCTGCGCGAGTTGAAGAAGTAAATTCAGATGAAAAACTTTGACTTTCAGCACTATTACCTGTTTCGTATTGAATAGCAAAAATAATTTCGTCGTTCAACTCACTGTAAAATACATCATGAAAATCATTTTCTAAATCAAATACCGAACTATTAACTATAGCCTCACATAGCTGCTGAGCACCTGTATAATTAGGGCTTGGCTGTGTCAGGTATACTTTTGCCAAAATACCTTGTGCAGCTGCTTTCGACGCTCTTGATTTAGAGGAGTTATCTAAAACACTTGCGGCTTCTTGTAAATCAGATACAATTTGAACATAAACCTGTGCTTCAGGTATTCTAGTAAAAAGGGCTTCATTATCAGTAGGGCCTACTACCGAAGTCACTAATGGCACATCACCAAACATTCGAACCAATTTAAAGTAAGCATACGCTCTTAAAAATTTAGCTTCAGCTGTATACTTTGCCTGATTGTTTGCGTCTGCAAGTTCAATAAAGTTCAAGATATTGTTAGCTCTGAAAATAACTTCATACATAGAAGCATAATAATCTTCAGATTCCACATTGTTGGCACTAACCACATATCTGTGAAAATCAGCCTTTGAACCTTCGAGTGTTGCATTTCTCGTATTATCTGTACGGTGTTCGGTCAAAAGGTGTTCAAACTGCACGCCTCTATTAACAGTACCAATATTTGATACCGTATTACTATTAACTCCTTGGAGGGCATCATAAACTCCAATAACTCCGGCCAACACATCTGCATCAGACTGAAAGAACCCATCTACTGCAACTGCAGTATCTGGCAATGGATTTAAAAATTCTTCAGTATCACAGGAAACAAAAATGGACACTATTACGGCAAAAATTAAATATTTTATATGTTTCATTTTTATGTTTTTTAAATTAGAAGTCAATGTTCAGACCGAATGTTACCGTTTTATATATAGGTGTACCTGCTCTCTGAGATCCATAAGCTCTAGGATTGCTACCATCAACATGTTCTGGGTTGAAACCGTGGTAATCATCAGCAGTGATATAAACCAAATTCTGAGCGGTGGCGTAAAGTCTTAAACCAGCTATACCCATTCTAGAGGTTACATCATCTGAAAAGTTATATCCAAGGTTTATATTACGTAGTGAAAAATAATCTGAGCTTGCAATAACCTCACTTGTTAACACTTTTTCTTGAATGAAAGATACATGAGGTACAAGTCCATCAGCAACTGCTTCTAATTCACCTCCGCTTCGGGTTCTATTACCAAACCAATTATAAAAATATTGATCTCCAATATTATTAACTTGTCCCCCTAAACTTCCTTGCACCATAACAGATAAATCAAAGTTGCCTAGCTTAAATTGATTGGTAAAACTATATACTAAATCAGGATAAGGATCTCCTAAAATAGTTTTGTCCTCATCGGTAATTAAACCATCACCATTTAAATCTTTAACGATAGTATCATCAGCTTGACCGTTAATTCGGTTCCAAGGATTGTTAACGTAGGTTGTTCTAAAAGAAGTCTCATCATAAACTTCTGTATCTACCACATAACCCCAGAAAGATGATATCGGTTCTCCAATTCGATTAATCCATTGAGAATTTCTACCATAAGAATCTTCTATTAGTGCATTGTTCGAATCACCAAAACTTAATAATTCGTTTTGGTTGGTAGACGCAATTAAAGTCGAATTCCAAGAGAATTTTTCACCGACAATATTTTTGGTTCTCAATTCAAGTTCCAATCCTTTGTTTTGCACCTTTCCTAAATTAACGATACCATTATTAAACCCAGTAAGGTATGAAACCGGGTTATTTAGCAGCAATTCATCACTGGTTCTATTGTAGTAATCTACGGACCCTGATATTCTGTTACTAAAAAAACCATAATCTAATCCAACGGTGAATTCTTCCGAAGCCTCCCACTGTAACAATGCATTAGCAATATTACGTGGCGATACACCAGCAGCCACACTGCCATCATCAATTGCGTTAGAATTTTGTAACAATGCAAGATAAGGCCATGCGTTTATAACGGCGTCACCTACATTAAAATTCTCTGCCCCTGTAAGACCGTAACTAGCTCTAAACTTTAAAGTATTTACAGCATCACTATTCATTAAGAAATTTTCTTTAGCCACATTCCAACCTACAGATACCGCAGGGAAATTACCCCACTTAGAGTCTATTCCAAAAACAGAACTTCCATCACGCCTAAAGGAAGCATTGACTAAATATTTACCTGCAAATGAATAATTGATTCTAGCGAAATATCCTAATTTTTTCAGTTCAGTATTGATTTCTGAAGGAAGATCAACTAACGTAGCACCTTGAAAGTTTTTAAGCAAATCATTGGAGAATCCACTACCCGTTGTTATACTTTCTTCTGACCTTCTTTTCTGCACGGTCATACCTGCAAGTATATTTAAATCGTGGTCATCATTAAAGGTCGTTGTATAGTTTAGGGTATTATCTGAAATTACTCTAGTTCTAAATCTATTCGCTAAATAATATGACGCTCTAGCATTACCATTTGAGTGATGCAATGTACCATCATATCTTGTTCTCTTTCTTTGTTCTAAAGTAACCCCAAGCTGTGTTTTTGCTGTAAGCCCTTCTGCAATTTCGTAGCTTAAATAGGTAGAGCCAAATAACTTGGTATTATATTCAAAATGCTCTCTCTCAACGTATTGAGCGTATGGGTTAGAATCACCAGAAGTACGAGGTCTACTTGTATTTCCATCTCCATTTATATCTAAGTTTAACAGATGGTTTTCATTAAAATAATCACCTACACCCACATTTGGATAGGTATCTCTATTAATAAACTGAAGTGATTCTTCAGTATGATAAATAGGCAACCAAGGTGATTGCCGTATTGGATTATGTATTGATGTTGGTAATCGTCTTTGCTTTGTGTAAGATGGTGAAGCTCGAAGTCCAAATTTTACTTTATCACCTATTTTTGAATCTACTTTCATATTTGCCGAGAACAATTTGTAGTCATCGGTAATTACAACACCTTCATCATGAAGATATCTTAAAGAGGTACTAAATTTAGTATCCTCAGTACCACCTCTTGCAGATAAAGAATGACTTGTTATGGTTCCTCCATCAAAGAAAACATCTTGCCAATCTCTATCAACTCCTGTGGTAGCAACTAATAATTGGGCATATTGCGTTTCATTCGTAAGCGATCCAGTTGCAGCCAGCTCTATTTCAGCCCAATCTGCTACACTCTTACTATAATCATCACTACCATGTGCGTTTTTAAAACCTGTATATGTTTGATAGCTAAATTTTGTTTTTCCAGCTTTACCACTTTTTGTAGTAATCAAAATTACACCGTTAGAACCTTCACTACCATAAATGGCTGCAGAAGCTGCATCTTTTAAAACCTCAAAAGACTCAACATCATTCATGTCAATATTCCCGAGAAATTCTGAACTTACAACTACCCCATCAATCACCAATGCAGGTCCAGAGTCAGCCGTAACAGATCCGATACCTCTGATAGTAATAGTTGGAGCACCACCAGCTTCTGCATTGGTTGCTTGGATGTTTACCCCTGATACTTGACCGATTAAAGCATCGTCAACCCTTGAAACAGCAATTTGATCTAAAGTTTCATTGGTAACTTTGGATATTGAGCCGGTCAAAGTAGATTTCTTTTGCGTGCCATAACCCACAACAACAACTTCATCAAGTTGACTTGCATCTTCGATCATTAATACATTTAAAGTTTTTTGACCACTTACGACTGCCGTTTGTGTTACAAACCCCAAATAGGAGAATTGAAGAACATCTCCATTTTCAACCTCTATAGTAAATAATCCGTCAAAATCTGTTGAAGTACCACGAGTGGTAGTTACGATAATTACGTTTACCCCAGGTATAGGCACATTTGCCTCATCCGATATGGTACCAGACAATTCGTAGCTATCCTGTGCGAATAGTACAATATTGCAAAGCAATAGTGCAATGAGAGTAAATTTATTTTTTAAATTCATTTGTAATAATATTAAGTTAGTAATGTCTATCGGTTTTGTCTCCGATGTTTTTCATATGATTTTCGAACAATCACATTTCTTCTTTCAAATTACTAAATCACACATACGACTGAAGTCAATGAATTTTCTTATTTTTGTAGCGAGCGTGTGTATAGTAATATTTGCATGTCTTACGTATTACTTCCCTTCATAAAGAAGTAATTTAATTTAAAAGGATGGGCGTGCACCCGTCCTTTTTTCTTTCCTATAGTCTCTATGATTCCATTTATTTTCTAGGCTTTAGTTCGTTAGTAGTTTAAATTTTAAAATTGGTTCACCAAATTGGTTTACCAAATATATGTTATTACTTTGTTAAATAAAAATTAATTCAATTTTTTTTGATTTGATTTTATATCAACCTACTTACTTGACCGTCCCTATTTTATCAAATTCGCAATTTGAGCCCCTTTCTTAAGAAAAAGCAAGCCCGCCGTTGATATCAACATTTGCACCTGTCATAAATGAGGTTTCCGAAGAAGCTAGACAGGCGACTGTATTTGCGATTTCTTCGGCAGACCCTTGTCTTCGCAATGGTGTCATACCCTCAACTTTGGTTCTAACTTCATCTTTTGTGAAATCATCGTGAAATTTAGTTGCAATCATACCAGGGCATAAAGAATTCACTCGTATATTCTTTGGCCCAACTTCTTTAGCCAGTCCTCTTGTAAAAGTCATAACAGCTCCTTTAGAAGTAGCGTAAGCCAAAGAACCTCCGCCTCCACCATCTCTACCTGCTTGAGAAGCAATGTTTACAATAGATCCTCCAGAACCCATATGTGGTAAAGCCGCTTGTGATACTAAAAATGTGGAGTTCAAGTTTAAAAACATGACCTTATTGAAAAAGGCTTCATCCATTTCAGCCATAGTTTTTCTCGCAATCAAGCCTCCAGCATTATTTACTACAATATCAATAGTATCTCCGAATGCTGCTATTGTCTCTTTAATCATATTATCAACATCTGCTTTCTTAGTCATATCACCTTTTAGTATAATAGCTTGTCCGCCAGCAGCTTCAATCTCTTTTAAAGTAGCCTTAGCATTTTCTTCATTATTAAAGTAATTAGCGACCACCTTAGCACCTTCTTTGGCTAACCTTAATGATATTGCTTTTCCTATATCTCTTGTTCCACCAGTTACGATGGCAATCTTTCCATTTAAATCCATAGTGTTTATTTTTTAGTCATAAAATCTTCCCTGATCGGGCTAAATACATCTATTAAAATACCTGCTTTTGTGCAAGTTGCGCCGTGAAGAACATGAGGTGGAATATAAACTGAATCTCCTTCTTTTACTGTTCTTTGCTCGCCTCCAATAGTAAAATTAAATTCTCCGCTTGCCACATATGTAGTTTGCGAATGATGATGTTCATGCTCATACCCAATTCCTCCTTCGGCAAAACCAACTTTAACCAGCATGATTTTATCATCATAGCCCATTATTTTTCTTTTAACCCCTTCTCCAACAACTTCCCAATCTTGGTCGTTGTCTAATAAAAATTCTTTACTTGTTCCAAATGATTCCATCTTCTATTATTTACTGATTTTAGTATATTGATAAGGACCTGTCCATTGATAATCCTTTCCGTTTATTTGTGATTTATGACGACTAGTTGCTGAAGCGTCTGTATTTGACAGAATCAATATATGCTCATTTTCATCAACATCTTTTATTGCAATCGCCGTGTACTTTTCTTCATCGTAGACAATCTTTAAGTTGGATATACTACTATTTGAATCTATAGCGAACTCTGATACTGGGCTATAACCCCCATGTGATTCTATTACTGATACAAAAGTGGTGTTCTGCGTATCTTTTCTTCGAAGTATGAAGCCAGCATCGCGTCTTAAGTTGAACTCAGGGTCATTGGCTCCTATTCTAACAAACCTTAACTCATCATCCTTTGATGTCACAGACGTTAAAGTGTAGAACCTCCCTTTTTCCATCCAACTTAATTTGGTGTTTTCACCTATCGCATTTCCACAGCCTTCCGTCCACAAGTGTTGATAACCATTGTCCTCTCCTAAAGGCTCTAGCGTTTTCGGTACCTCATAGTCAAAATTCGTTTTTATTACTTGCCCCACAAAGTAGAACGGCAAGTCATATTGATTTGTGCCATCTGACGTTACTTTTAGAATATCAAGCATAAATGGTTTTTCAAAACCTTCTTGCATTATAAGGGCCATTGTTCTATGCATTTCCGTTCCGGGATAGGCATTAGTTTCTTTAGCACTTACCACTTGTATTTCTGCTTTCGAAGCATCAAAAAGATATAAATCTGAATGATGTTTACTACCGATTTCATATTTGCCTTGAAAGTTAGACTTCTCATTCTGTACTAGGGTATTGTGAGCAATCGTTTGTTTTGCCCAAGTCTTATTTTCTTTTAAATAGTTGCCACCTCCTTTTTGCTCAATATTTACAAAACGTGCAAGACCATAATCCTGAAGTATTTCGTCCCCTTTTTCATAAAGCGAATACGATAGCTTATCATAATGACCATGACTAAGCCCTTGGGCGGCATATTTAAAAACCAAGGTCATATCTTCATTACCATATCGCAATATGCCTACACCGCCTTGTTTACCATCTGAGCCATCAGAAAGGTTGATGGATTTTTTTAAAAATGGTTTCGCTTTTCCATCACGAATACCTAAAGAAACTGCTAAACCTGAATCGTCTAAAAGAACACGACCCTGATTTTCAACAATACTTAATAGTTGAGGATTATGACCTCCATAGTGATATGCAATATCTACAGCAGTAACCAATTCTCTAGAGTAGTAAGACATTCCTTTTTGCCCGTCATTTATCGGAAAAAATTCTCCATCAGCATCAGATAGATTAACCAATGCATTCACAGATTTTAAGAGTACGCTATCTTTGTAACCAAAAATATTTAGTTCTGGTTTTGCATTGTGTAATCCCTCGGCAAAAATTAAAAAAGGATACATGGCATAGCGTTGATAATATGGGCCTTCTGTATAATACCCGTCAGGAGAAAATGGCTCATCTAAATTTGCTAAAAACCCAGCTTTACCATCTGTTTGTATAAAACCACCATCATTATCTTTCGCCATGGCATCTATTTTTACATCATTTATGCCATATAATGCTCTTTGTATTAGCTCATCATCATTCATAACAAGACCAATCATTCCAACCGCTGCATTTCCCCAGGTACTATGGTTGTGTACTCGATTGTAAAACTGTGGATTCTCAATAGATATAAAATCAGCAAATGGGCGAAACAAGTTTTTTTCTAATTTTTTGCGCTCTTTTTTGGAAAGCCAATCATAAATACAGTCATAGGCCTGACTAACATATACTAACCAGTTAGAATCATTTAAGCATTGCCAAAACAATTTACCTCTAGCATACGAACGTGTTTTTGGGTGAACGGGCAAGTTCTTATACATTGCTTCATACTGAAACAACATATCTTTAATATAAATTGCGTATTTCTCATCATCCAAAATTTGAAATAACACACCTGCCTTTTGAAGGATAATAAAATTTGTTTTATGCCTTGCATGTGTGTAACCGCCAGAATAATCTTTTGGAATTGGTGTATGAATACCAAATTCAATTTCAGCATCTACTTCAGTTTTTAAACGTTTAAGAGACGCATCAAACAAAGACACTTTACCTAATTCAGCTTTAATTTGTTCAATACCAGCTTTAGTCAGAATTAATTTTGGGTGGTCTTGGGCTTGTACAATAACCGGGCAGAAACTAAGCAATAACCATGCGAAGCAAACGAATAAATTTATGTTATTTTTTTTGCGCATATTTTAGTTTGATAAAACCCCTAAGTCAGAGCCATCAGTAGCTTTTCCTTTTAGGGGAGAATTTGTAGGTAATATATATGACGTATCATCGGAAAATTTAGTCGCCATATTCCACTGGTTTTCCACCAAATATTTTTGATCACCGGTTACTTTTAATTTTTCTGAATTAATTAATGCGTTATTACGTACATTAACAATAGGCTCTCCGACCACCAGATGCATGCTAATGGCCTTACTATTTTTAAAAATATTATTTTTTATATCGATTTCTTGAACACCATATAGCGAAATGACTGCTTTATATTTGTTTTTCTTACCAAAACCAACATTGTCAAATACGTTATGATCTATTTCTAAGAATGGCCCAAATGTACTTTCGTCTTTTCCTCCTCTATACAATCGTAATGCTGCACCTTGTAGCTCGGTAATTGTATTGTTTTTCATTAAGAAGTATTCTACATTATAAGCTCCAATATCATCAGTCTCTTTATCTAATGCAGCAATACTACCTGAAATCTTTTTAAAGGTTGAGTTTTGAATACTAATGGTATCTGCAAATGTGCCTTTTGAAACTCTTAGTACATCAAAAGAATGGTTGACTATTAAATTTTTAAACTCGCATTTATCAATAAACAATTTGTAGTTATCAATCATTGAATTTTTGCTCGTGCTGATCACGGAATTACCAGCGTAATCCGGCGATTTTACCCCATCAAATGTTATGTTTTCTAAAGATAAACTGCCGCCATTTTGAATTTCAAAAGCCACCATACGTTCAAATAAAATGGTTGCTTTTTCTTTTCCAGTTGTTATAAATGTAAGAGGATGGTTTATTTTAACCACTTTGGTTAATAAATATGTTCCACCTTCTTCCAATTCTATAATATCTCCGGCTTCCGATTTTTTTACGATTGCATATAAGGTGTTAATACCAGCCTCTACTTTAATAGTTTTACCAGAATTTAACGCCACACTTTTATCTGCTTTAGAATACCAAGCTATTCCAGTATTTTCTTTAGTTGCAATATTTGGACTTATTGTAACCTTAGTTTTTATTTTATCTGATGTTGGTATTAAAAAACCTTGCTCGTTTTTTACTAGTTGTATATCTGCATTTACAAACCCCCTTTTAATACTGGTTTCTGAGTTTTTACCTAAAATATTGTCTTTAAATGTAATACCACTAATATCATCATAAATCGTAAAGATGTCTTTCTTGTTTTCATTATAAAAAACATTCTCTGAAATTTCTGAATTAGCAGGTGGCTGACTTCTTTCTGCATCACTTCCTGCGCATAATTGAATATTTTCGCAATTGACGAACGTATTGTTATTTACTTTAGAATTTATAACCGGCACATAACGATTTGGTGGTGAATGTGGTACCCCGTTCATCATTACAAATGCTCCTCTAAAACGGTACCCCGTTAAACCAACGTGATAATTATTAATAACTGTTTGTGTTTCGTTAATCACACGAACACCTCCAGTACTTGGTTTTCCGTTACCTATAAAAACATTTCCGTCAACTAATGTTTCATTTCCGTGACGCAATGTTAAAGTTCCTGTACACTCATAAAAGGTGTTGTATTTAAATGTGTTTTGGCAGGCTTTGTTTGAAATAATTTCATGCTCACCATTACATCTGTCAAAATAATTAGATGCTACTAACGTATTAGAATTTTCTAAAGCATGATGACTAGTCCCAATTCTTAAAGTTTCTCCTCCATTATTTCCATAGGTTGGGCGAGGACCAAAATAGTTGTGGTCTATTATGTGATTGTTTGCTCTACTCTCTTTAGTGTCTAAACCAACAATCATGGTAACCCCTAAATTCTTTTTTCCTGAAATATGGTTGTGATCAATCCGATTGTTCTTTCCATAAATGGTTACCCAGTAATCTTGTACTTGACGTTCAGGATTATTAAAATTATCGATAACACATTCTGTTAATCGACAATTATTTGCCATTACATCTCTGTTTTTTCTAAAAGAGATAACAGAATTTGTTGGCGTATAACCATTTTTAAAAACTAAACCTTTGACGATTAAATGATCACCTGCAATTCTTAAATTAGAAGCCCCTTCAAAAATCACTTTCCCCTTTTCTTCAACAGTAAGTGTAATAGGCTTTTCAGCCGTTCCATTTGCTTCAAATAAAAGTTCTGAATCCATCCACGTTCCATTTGCAAGAACAATACTATCACCCGGTTGTACCTTTTGAAGCATTTCTTCAAACTCTGCTACATTCTTTACGGTATCTATTTGCTGTTTTGTAGTGCAAGAGAAAGTGACGGTAAGGAAAATTAAGAAAAAAAACTTAGGTAAAAGTTTCATAATTAAAATTGGTTGACCAGTTTGGTTTACCAAAAATACACATATTTGTAAGACTCACAACTATTTAACATAAAATCTGTAGATATTGTCTTTAATAAATGAATTATCATGAACGAAACTAATAATTCAACCAATGAAAAGTTAAGAAAAGTAAGTACGGCGTTAAGGTTTATTTTTCGAGTGTAAATTCCCAAACCTCTCCAGGAGCTAGCTCATTCTTTGTTTTCTTACCATTTTTAACTGCGACAATAAGGGTGCTCTTCTCGTCTCCAAGAGAGCAAATGTGAACTTTGTTATCACTATATTCTATGAAAAGATCGACCTCTGAGGAAATTTGAATATTCAGTTTTTCAAATTTCAAATGCCGTACACCAAAGAAATAAAAGCGATTATTCATACTCAAGCTGGTAGGATTGTTTCCTTTCATATCCCAATCCGTATTATTCAACTCCCAGCCGTTAATTTCTAGTTTATCGCTTGTTTCATCTATTCTATTGGCGTAGCCAGTATATGGGAAAATAACCGTCAAGAAACTAAATTTCTTTTGTTTTTTTTTGGAGACCACGCTCCAATTTTTTCCTCTTGCTCCATAACTCACCATGGAATCTAGTTCTTTCAATTGTAGAATGTCATGGCCACTAGCATCTGAAGATGTTGCTCGTATGAGGTTAGGGCCGTTTTCAGAGGTGTAATGCCCTTGCCAAACCTGTTTGTATTCATGTACTCCATTAGATGAGAAGTTATCCTTCACTAGCCAAAAATCATCCTTCACAAATATGACTTGTCTTGTGTAGTTTACGCCCACATTTTCAAACCCGTCGTGACGGCCTACAAACAAATCAAACTCCTTATTATTTTTCCATGCAATGACTTCAGGATTTGGTAATCCTCCAAACTTACCAAAACCACTTCCGCCTTTGTTAGAAGTCCATTGTTTCCCCTGTACTTCATTATCGACAAGAGCTACATTTTTTACCATCGAATTTTTGAACAGCTCGAAGTCTTCTAGAGAATATCGCACCTGATAGTTTGGTAAAATCGCATGTCTGTTGGCCATTGCCTGAATCCCAAGCATATCGCCATGTTGATGATCTGGTTTGTCTTCATCGAGGCCCGCACTTATGATCATCATTTTATCATTTGGATGCCAACCTTCGCGCATGATATAATAATGTGTATCCGTGAAAGCAAGCGAATTATAAGATGGTTTTTTGCGCTGAATATTTTCGAGCAATTCAACGTGAGATTGACTAAGGAACCAATAAATTCTATCATCTACCCTGTCAGAAGCAAAGTACCCGAATTCAGGATCTTCAAAAAGAAGATAACCAAGGGTCATCGCTCCCGAAATGTCGTTTTTTTCAGCCCATGGAATATTGGTGTCATCCTGAAGTACCGGTGCGCTTCTGTCAGGGTAGGCAATTTTTACAAGGGTAGTGAATAAACTTCTAAGTTTTACTGCCCACGCCTTATCTACATCAATGTTATTTAATTTGGCTAGTTGGTAGACATAGAAATAATTATTTATATCACTCATGTGATAATGAACAGAACGTTCGAACTGAAACCCATCTTCGTTGATTTCTTTTTCTAAGTGTTCACCAAGTCGCTGCATTGATCGATTGTACCAGAGGTCTGTTCCTTGAAAATCGCGAAAAAGAATAGATAGCATCGCTAATGCGGACATCCCCCTGGTTTGATGATTACCTGATCTAAATTGCTCATTGCGCTCATAGAGGTCCTGACCATGTTGCAGGAGTGTGGCTATCGTAATTAGCTGGTCATGGTCTGAATATTCGGGTTCATTCAGAATCATATTGTGAATCCACAACCAATTTAGGATCCTATATCCAGATCTAAAAACTTCATAAACACCGTTACCATCTTCTATTTTTTCGTATTGGTCAGATTCTAGTGCGGCATTCAGCGAGCCCATCTGTTTTTCAAAATAACTGATATATTTCGGGTCTCCTCCCTCGTTGAAATAAAGCAATATAATGTCCACCATCTTGTGCTGCCTGGCCAAATGACGTAGCGCATAAGCATTTACTTCTCGGCCGTTCAGATAATTGAAAGGTAATATCCATTGCGCTGAATCTGGGTATTTTCTTAGGTGGTCAAAGGCTCTTTTTTTATGACTTTCCTGATTCTGATAAAGCTTGTTGTATTGTAGCAGTCGCTGATCAAAAGTCTTATAATCATAGAAAAAACGTTCAGAAAATTTTTCTCTGAAATATTTTGCGAGTTGCGCTTCTGTTATTGACACACCTTCTACGAATTGAGTTTTTATATCCTTTTTAAAGAGCGCTTGGAGTTCTTTAGTTTTTAGGACTTTGTCGGAAGTTATTTGCTGAGCGCAAAGACCTAGTGAAAAGACCGAAAACAGAATGAATGCTGATATTCTCATTGTGGTTTGTATTAATACATCAGTTTGAGCGGAAGGTTTTCTTGGACAATCAACTTCCCTGAGTTATTTATTTGGTTATTAGAATGTATATTGTTTTTTGCTCCCCACAAACGGGCAATGAATTTCACTTGGTTGTTTAGGAATTTGTTTCCTGAAAGGTTTACGTTGATGATACCATAAGTGTTAAGTAAAATTCCGTTTTCCTCTTTATCACCACATTGCGTAAAGCTGCTGTTCTTGACCATCAGGTTGCCTCCGACAGTAGATTCATCATAGCCACCCCTGTAGTAATCAATTACGTTTTTATCGATGTCTACGAATTGACAGTTATCAATAAAAATATTTTCAGCATTGTAATCGCCACGATCGTCAGTTTCTTCTGATAATTCCAAACCATTGGTACAGTTTGTAATTTCAGTAGAATTTAATTTGATATACTCTGAGAAAGAAAATTTGTAGGCTTTTAGCACATAATCAAAATCGGATATTTTACAATCCACAACAGTCAGATTATAAAGACTAGACATATTGTTCTGCAAACTAGCAAAGGCATATTGGCTCTTTGACCCCATAAGGTGGACTCCTTTCAGAATGAGATGCCCTTTGGGGTTCATTTCAAAAGCGGGAGTTTTTTCTGCTCCATCGTAATCAATTGTAACCTTTCTATTTGAATAAGCAGACCGTACAGTTAGTTTTTTATCAATCCTCAATGATGTCTTTAACTTGTATCGGTCAGCTGTCAAGATTATGGTGTCACCACTTTTTGCCATCTGGACTGCACTTACAAGTTCGGGGACGGAACCAACAGAATGGGTCTTAGATACTATATTTTTAGAAGATTTTAAGGGGTACCAATCAGGACCGTATTGGGATAGGTTCATAGGATTCGGCTTTTTAACTCCTGCTCCAGAGATAGCTCCCACGGCATTATTGTTTATCCTCGCATTCCCTAACAAATCGTTTTTGATCTGGTCAAACTCAAAACCTTTATATAGTTCAAAATCCGACAAGTCATTTGCCGGTATCAAAATATTTTCTTCTAATTCTGAAAGTGAAAAATCTTTGGTTTCGATTCCTGAAATCTTTTTAAATGAGACCCCCTGATTATTTATCACATTATTTTTGAAATTGATTCCATCCAATGAATCATGAGCAATAATAGGCTGTTCATCACCCTTATTATTGTAGACAAGGTTATTTGCTACGATAGTACGAATAGGTCGTGCCGACCTTATTTCAGAAAGCGGAAGAATATCTTTTTGGTCCACATTAGACCCCACACCAAACTGCCATGGTGAAGTACAATTAACCCACGAGTTGTGGGCTACTACAACATCTGTAACCTGTATATACCTGTTGAGTGGTGATTTTGGAATACCGTTCATTACAGCAAGTGGACTTCTGAAAATCTTTCCTTTTAAATTATAGAAATAATTGTTTGTTACCCAATGACCTGTTCCTATCAATCTCACACCTCCAATTTGTTCAGAATTCGTATCTCCTATGAAATAATTACCATCTATTATACAGTAGCTTCCGTGTCTCGTTACCAATGAGCCTTCACTTTTGTAAAAGACATTGTTTCTGAACTCATTGAAATTTGTTTTACTTGAAATAACTTCCACTTCTCCATTACATCTCTCAAAAAAATTATTCGCTACTAGAGTATAGCTAGGTGACATAGAGGTAAAACTATTACCAATCTGTATGGTCTCCGCACTAGGTCCGCCTTTAGGAGGTCTTGGTCCAAAATAGTTGTTGTTGATTTTGTGGTAATTCTTAATGTTTTTATTACCTGCCAAATCAATTCTGACAGTAGGCCCTCTATTAGACTTGCCGGCAATATAACAATGATCTAGTTCGTTGTATCTCCCTTTAAACCTTACCCAAAGATCAGTCAAGTTTCTTTGGGTTTTATTGTATTCTAGAATTACACAATTGGTGATCCGAGAGTGGTTAGCAACAGTATCCTGGTTAATTGCAAACTCAATGATTGATTGTGAAGGAGAGAAACCATTAGTGAAATACAAACCGCTAACTACCAAGTATTCTCCTCCAAGTTTTAAATCAGATTTTCCGCTAACAATTACTTTCCCGGCTGTTTCAGCTCTAAGTGTTATGGGTTGCTTCTCCTTTCCATAACCTACTAATCGAATTTGGACATTATTCCAATCTCCATTTGCCATGATTATTTCATCTCCTGGGATTGCTTGCTCTATCGCTTGGTTCAATTCAGTGATATCTTTTACATAGATGCCTTTATGATTAGAGTTTTCACCACAGGATAATAATAAAAGAGCCATACTTATTAATAATAAACTAGTTTTCATCATGAGACTTATTGAATTCGTTTAAACATTTTCTTCTTTTTGCTTTTTTAATTTTTTATTAACTATTACCATGAACAATTCAGAGTTGCATACTTTCCAGCTTTCTACTGTCGTGCAAATCTGTTGCGCAGTAAAAGGTTAATGCATATCCACGCATTGGCATCTTCTATCGCATAACGTTCTGGTCACACTTTACATTTCCTCTTTTTAGCAACCAACTAGAACAATAAATTGTTGGTGTTCTTTATTTTAATTGGTTTACCAATTTGGTTTACCAAAAATACATATATTTGTAAGATTCACAACTAATTAACATAAATTCTAGTGACAAAATATAAAGTAGTACTAGATTATGAAAGAAAATAAAAAAGTAATCTCAAGAAGAAAGTTTAATAAATTATCGGCAACTGCGATAGGAAGCATTCCGCTTACGGGCTTTAACAGTACCTTGTTTAAGTCTACTCAAAAACCGAAAGAAGACATCGAGATTAGTTTATTCTCAAAACATTTGCAATTTCTTGACTATAATGAGATGTCTGCCGCTGCCGCTGAAATGGGGTTTGATGGGCTAGATTTGACCGTAAGACCAAAAGGTCACGTGTTACCAGAAAGAGTAGTTGAAGATTTGCCAAAGGTGGTCTCTGCAATGACGAAATATGGTATTAATCCTCAGATGATGACTACAAACGTGTGGGATATTAGCGATATAGAACAAAAGACGGTTTTGGAAACGTCAAGCAAGCTAGGTTTTACGCATTACCGCACAGGCTGGTTAAAGTACCCTGAGGATAGAGCAATTGAAGAAAGTCAAGCTATTTATGGGCTACAGGCCAAAGACTTAGAGGGACTAAACAAAAAGTTAGGACTGATTGGCTGTTATCAAAATCATGCAGGTAACCATGTCGGAGCACCCATTTGGGATATGCCTACAATTTTAGAGGAAACGAATGTTGAAAATATGGGCTTGCAGTATGATATAAGACATGCCGTCGTTGAAGGGGGTAGTAGTTGGGAACTTGGGTTACGACGTATCAAACCTTTTATCAAATCCATTGTCATCAAGGATTTTAAATGGGGGCAAGTAGATGGAAAATGGAAGCCCGTCAATACCCCTCTTGGGAAAGGAATGGTCGATTTTAATCGTTATTTTTTATTGCTTAAAAAATATCAAATCAACGTTCCGGTCTCGTTACATTTGGAATATGATTTGGGCGGAGCCGAACACGGGGCCTCTAAAATCACGATTGATAAAAAGGATGTTTTTAAGCAAATGAGTAAAGACTTGATGTTTTTAAAAGAAACATGGAAAAAGGCCTAATCTAATCCAGCAGAAAGACATGACCCAGCTATCAAAGGACACTAAGAAAAAACTAGAACAAATAAGTACGGCTACAGTAGCTACCATTCTTTTTAAAAAGGGATTGAAAAATCAATGTATTCAAGGTGTTGTTCCTTTAAAAAAAGGAAGGGCGACCCTGATCGGAGAAGCCTTTACCTTACGCTATATTCCAGCACGTGAAGATTTAAACTCCATCGAAGTTTTCAAGAATCCAGAACATCCGCAGCGTGTCGCCGTTGAAACCTGCCCTAAAGGTTCTGTGTTGGTAATTGATAGTAGAAAAGATGCCAGGGCTGCTTCTGCTGGTTCTATATTAGTGACCCGTTTAATGGTTCGAGGCGCAGCAGGAATTGTAACCGATGGCGGTTTTCGAGACGCTGCAGAAATCACCGAACTTGATTTCTCCTCCTATCATAAAACCCCTTCTGCACCAACGAATCTTACCTTGCATCAAGCATTGGATATTAATGTGCCTATTGCATGTGGGAATGTTGCCGTTTTTCCTGGGGATATTATTTTGGGCGATGATGATGGGGTGATGGTCATTCCCGCCCACTTGGTAGATGAAGTAGCTGAAGAAGGTGCTAATATGACCCTGTTCGAGGAATTTGTGATGCATAATGTTCAAAATGGGAAATCGATTATTGGACTTTATCCGCTTACCAATAATAAAATTAAGACAGAATTTGAGGAGTGGAAAAAGGATAAATTTAACTAGTCATTTTCTGATGAGAATTTTCATATGGAACCTAAGCTGGAAAGGACGGACATAGTATACCACCTCCGCCGGATTAAAGTGAGCATAGCAATATTTATTGCAAACCCTTTTATAGCATAGTCTGAAACGATTTTTTAAGTGGTTCAAAAAAACCCGTCTTCACTGGTATACTATGACCGTTTTTTGCAGCATATACCATCCTCTCAATTTCCAGTACGCCTAAGCTTCTCCCTGTTGGTTTTACATAACGATCACCTAATTCGGCATAATCAATATCTTCAATTAATTTCCAGCCATTTTTGTTTAGGTAAGCTTCTATTTGATTAGGATCAAATCCAAAATGCCAAATTTTATCTTTTAAGATGAATTTTTTATAAATCTTTTCCTGTCCATAAAGATTTTCACCTGTAATAAAATCTTTTAGTACATAGGTAAACGCTAATCGACTTCCGACGGGTACTTTCGAAAAAAAGTCAAAAGCCTTTTGAACTGCAGCCTCGTTTAAATACTGTGAAACTGCTTCCCAGATGAGGAAGGTTTTTTCAGTTCCCAGATACCCCTGTCGTTTTAGTACTTCCCCTAGATTCTGATTAATAAAGTTTATACTTACTTGTGTCACATGGTTGGAAAGGACGGACATAGTATACCACCCCCGCCGGAATAAAGTGAGCATAGCAATATTTATTGCAAACCCTTTTATAACATAACCTTAAACGATTTTTTCAGTGGTTCAAAAAAATCCGTTTTCAGTGGTTCACTTTGACCGTTGTTTGCAGCCCTGTTATGCAACCGAAAAATAACTTCATTGAAATACAAAAACCTTCATTCTCGGTCTCAAACAAAAAGTTTAAACGAATTCATTATCTTGTTTGCTTCAACTGACTATACTTATGAAAACCAATCACAATTTTTTGTCTGCCATTTCGCTTTTCACTCTAGGTTTGATTGTTATTTCTTGCCAAAATCAAACGGTGGATTTGAGCACATTTCAAATCCATCCAGATTTCACCATCGAACTTGCAGCTAGCGAACCGCTCGTCTTTGATCCTGTGGAAATGGAATTTGATGAAACTGGAAAGGCATATGTCATTGAGATGCCTTCATACCCAGATGCAACTGCACAAAATCGCATTATTATCCTCTATGACAAAAATGAGGACGGAATATTCGACTCACGAAAAATATTCGCAGAAAACTTAGGAGTAGCAACATCCATACTGCCTTACAAAGGCGGATTGCTTGTAGCTGCTCCGCCCGAGCTTTTGTTCATCAAAGATACCGATGGTGATGACTTGGCCGATGTGCGTGAGGTATTGATGAGCGGATTTAGTTATGGCAATACTCAGCACAATTTTAATGGGTTGGCTTATGGGCTCGATAATTGGATCTATGGTGCCAATGGTGGCAATTCGGGTAGACCATACTGGTCGAATGATCAGGAGAACAAAATATCCCTGGGACGAAATGATTTTAGGATCGACCTCTCAAACAAAAAACTTGAACCTATTGGAAATTCATCAGGAGGCTTCGGCCTGGCATTTGATAACTGGGGCAACATGTTCGAGACGCACAATCTTGAGCATATCTCTCATTTGGCTTTCAACGAAAGGTACTTGGACAAAATTCCACAATTAGGATTAAATGCACGCTCAAGCATTTCCGACCATGATGTAGACGGTCTTGCACGTATTTATCCGATAGGCGCACAAGACACCAGAGTCAACCATCCTGAGCAATCGGGCTTTTTCTCAGGCGCATGTGGCATTACATTTTATGGCGGCGGCGCATGGCCGAGTCCGTTCGATGGCAATGTGTTTGTAGCCGACGTTGTGCTAAACCTCATTCACAGAGATGTAATCAGTGCTAACGGCAGCTCTTTGACCGCTTCCAGAGGACGAGAAAGTGCAGCGTTCCTGGCTTCCAAGGACAGGTCTTTCAGACCAGTGAATATGACCGTAGGGCCGGATGGCGCGCTGTACATTATGGACATGTATCGTGAGGTAATTGAACACCCGGAGTGGATTCCAGACGAAATAGAAGCTGCATTGGATCTAAATGCAGGTAAGGACAAAGGAAGAATTTACCGGATTACGCCAAAGGGATTTTCCGGTCATAAATCAAGCATTATTGACAGGAGCAATGTATCTGAGTTGGTTAAGTTACTTGAGCATCCCAGCCAGTGGCATAGGTTGACAGCCCAACGGCTGTTAGTGGAAACACAAGACAAGGCGGCGATACCTTTGCTCATTGATCTTGTCTCCAACTCAACCGTTCCTCTCTCCAGAATGCACGCAATGTATACGCTGCAGGGATTGTCAGCACTTGGTGATGAACTATTGATATCGGCATTGAATGACGTGGATTCTGAAGTGAGGAGGCACGCAATTATTCTCTCCGAAAATTCTTCCAATAACCCGGAAATTCAAAAAGCAATTTTGCAAGCTGGATCGGATTCCGATATCCGTGTGCGAAGACAAGTGGCTCTTACCCTGAGCATGATAGGGTTACTTGATGAGACTTTTCAAGCCAATAAGAGTAAGGTGCTTCTTCAAATAATCAAACAAGATGTGGATGATCGATGGTCAAGACTGGCCGCGTTGAGCGCATCCACAAAGCAGCCAACGAAGTTTTTGATGGCATTGTTAGACCGCAACCTGTCAAATTCAAATGAATTGATATCGCAACTATCCACTCTTGTAGCGGTCTATGATCATACCGCCATACCACAATCGATTGGTAGGGCATCCAAAATACCCGACAATAACATTGTAAATAATGTGCTAACAGGTCTCATAGTCGGCTTTGACTATCAGGATACTGAACTGAACAAACCTGAAAAATCGGCTATCTCGCGACAGCTTGACCTCATTGAGAATCGTGGTAACATTCCTGTAATTACATCAAGCTGGAGATTGAGAAAAACACTTTCTCTAGAGCAACCGGTAAATAGGCAGGCTGTACTTGACCGGGCATTGCTCATTTTGAAGCAAAAGGCAAAAGCAAATGGTGATAGGCTTGACGCATTGGGGTTGTTGACAGATGAAATGTTCGTTGGGAAGACCGATACATTTTTGCAATTGCTAGACCCGAAAGAACCATTCTCGATCCAGATAGCGGCCATAGAAGCCATATGTCGGCTAGATGAATCAGATATTTCGGAAAAACTTATCAGCATGTGGCCTGGTCTAAGTCCAGCCGTAAGATTAAAGGTAAGTGATTTTTTGATTTATAATTTCCGGAATCAACCCATCCTGTTAACGGCCATTGAAAATGGTCAATTAAACTTAGGAGAGCTAAACCTACATCTTGAAAGAAGAAGGGAGCTGTTGTTTTCAAAGGATATGTCTATAAGGACAAGGGCTGAGAATTTGTTTAGTGATGCTGGTATTGTTACCAGAAAGGCAGCCATTGAAAGTTTCAAACCTGCATTGGAGCTCAAAGGCCGGAAGGCAGAAGGAGGGACTATATTCGTCGCGCTCTGCGCACAATGCCATCAAAAATCAGGGACTGGAATAGAAGTTGGCCCGAACCTGAGCGAGATTTATCGAAAAAGCGCAGAAGCCCTCTTAAATGATATTATTGACCCCAATGCAGGGTCAGATGCCGAGTACATCAATCATGTAATTAAAACTGAAGATGGCACCGTATATACTGGAATCATTCAGTCAGAAACGGATGCTAATGTTACCATTCTGAATATTGGCGGGACGTCAAAAACAATTCCAAGGAGTGAAATTGCTTCCTTTGAATCTTCGGGGCAATCCCTCATGCCTGAAGGGTTGGAAAGTTCTCTTGATTCTCAAAAAATGGCTGATTTATTGGCGTATTTGCAAAGTATGGAATAATCTGGAACAGCTGGAAAATTTGTATGACAGAAAGGGTTTGTTTCTGGCAGTTGTAGCCTTCACCCTTCTATTGAAAATACCATAAATGAACTTTAACGTAGTCCCGTAAAAGGAACGTTATCTGACCAAATTTTTAATGGATAAATTCATTACAACCCTACCTACAGTTCCACTTCCCATAATTGGACCGAGAATTAATTCTTTCTTCTAGTTAAATTTGAACTTACACCAAATCGTTTCCTATAAGGCCAATTCCTTCTAATTTTATGCCGACACCTAGTTTAGAAATATCTTTCAGAAGATTATATGAAGCACCACGATTTGACTCAGATTCCCCTAGAATATTACATAATCCATCTTGAGGTGGGTAGTCATTAATAATTTTAGTTGAACTATGACCTAAAAGAACTTAATGTGCCGTATGTAAATCACATTTTCAAAAACCGTGAGGCAAAGTTGCGTCTTCAAATATGCGGTGATACTTTCCTAGAAATCTCTGCCTTTTTAGTGGCCTTATCATCAATGTTCAAAATACTTGTGGCATTGTCCTTATTTCCTTTAGCACCCTCATAAGAGAAAAAATAGTTAACTTAGGAACAATCCAAGAGTTCTCTAAAAGCTTGCCAATACATGGAGAGTCCTATAATGTAAACCAACTAACATTCAAAAACATATGAAAACAAATAAACAGCATCGCAGGAGCTTTATAAAAAAAAGTAGCTTAGGGCTTATGGGCATCACTTTATTGCCCTCTATATATGGAAAAGTTGCCCCTAGTGACCGCCTTAGGGTTGCACACATTGGGGTAGGTGGTATGGGAAACAACCATATGAAGTGGTTCTCCGGACTTCCCGAGGTAGATGTTGTTGCCCTTTGCGATGTGGACAAACTTCATTTGGACAACAGTCTAAAAACCATGTATACATTGCAACCAGATAAAAAAGTGGATGGCTATGAAGATTTTCGCCATATTTTGGACCGAAAGGATATTGATGCCATCACCTGTGCCACGCCAGATCATTGGCATGCCCAAATTGCAACACTTGCCTTTCAGGCAGGGAAGGATGTATATGGTGAAAAACCGCTTTCCTATGATGTGAAAGAAGGACAAATGATGCTTAAAAATATGGAAAAACACAATCGGATTTTCCAATTGGGCACCCAAATACATGCTACAGATAATTATCATAGAGTAGTAGAAATCATCAAATCCGGTGCTATTGGAAAGGTGCATACCGTTAGATTATGGAAAACCGGTACCCCTCCCGATCTTGGCCATCCCAAAAGTGTGCCCCCACCAAAAACCTTAAATTGGGATATGTGGTTAGGGACAGCTCCTTACGTGGATTATGTACCAGAAAGATGCCATTTAAACTATCGTTATTTTTTGGATTATTCGGGGGGTATTTATGCTGATTTCTGGTGCCATATTGCCGATGTGGTATTTTGGGCCATACAACCCAAGGGCCTAACAAGCATTGATGCAAGGGGAGAAGAAGCAGCAGGTATTGCTGATACACCCAAATGGATTGATGTTGATTATAAATTTAAGGACTTGGATCTTTATTGGACCACCAAGCCGCCAAATGTTCCCGGTGCGGCCAAAAGAAGTATTGGTGCCTATTTTGAAGGTGATAAAGGAACCTTGATTTGCGATTACTCCTCAAGAGAAATAACAATCAATGGAGAAACAGTCACTGATATTCCAGAAATACCACAAAGCATCCTTAGATCACCAGGGCACCAGCAAAATTTTGTGGATTCAGTGAAATCCAGAAAACAACCTGAATCTAACCTAGCGTATGCCCGGGAAATGACCTTGCCCATGCATTTGGGATTGATTTCATACAGATTGGGAAGAAAACTTCAATGGAATGCGGATAAAGAAAAATTCATAGGTGACAAAGAGGCCAACGCGCTCTTGTCCAGAAAAGCCAGAAAGAAATGGCAATTGGTTTAGTATAGTCTTTTCAACCAATATTTTACCTAAACCATTGATTTTTGTATATCAATGGTTTAGAATGTATTAATCGTTTTTCACCCATAGGGAAGAAGACTTTATCACATCTTTACCAGAGTAAATAGGAGCAAGGGAATCTGTTGTGATCCACCAAAATCTACTTTTACATAGTTTCATAGAATTAATTTCAATTAATCCATCTGTGAGAATTTCTTCTGCTTTGGACTCAAAGTTTTTATTGAAAGTAAAGCCAACAAGGCGATGATCTGCTTTGGAGAAATAGAAATGCCATTTTTCCTTTACAAAATCTACAGCTACTCTATGGCAGGGAATGTTGTGAAAGGTGGTTTGTACAATGGATTCGTTGATTACTCCTTCATCGTTTTGAAGGGTCATAGGCAAGCCATGAATAAAGTGATAGAAATTCTTAGTCCAAGCTGCTTGGTCACATGTTATGTCGCCCATTACAACCAAACAAGTCGTATCTGTAAAATCAACACGTTGTGCCAAGGAGGTGTTTGTGTATGAAACTCGTTTGTTTGGGTTGTCCAGTCCAATGGAAAGGCTATAAAATGTGCTGTCAGGATACACAAAATCACTTTGGATAATGATTTTTTGCTGCAAATTGTTCCATTGACCATTAGGGTCGTGAAATGCAATGCTCTTTTTCAATATTTCTTTACCAGAAGGAACTGTGCTACAGGCAGAAACCAGGAATAGTAGGCACAGATATTTTGTATATATCATTTAATCCATTAATAATTATACATGCTCTTTACATCAATGTGTATGTCCAAAAATACAAAAGATAAGTGCGAATAAAGGATAAAAGGGTAAAAGGATAAAAGGGTAAAAAGGATGCTTTAAATCATACCTGAAATCATTGCATTCCGATTAGTTTTTACAGTTTGTAGTTGGCAAATCTTAATGTTTACTGCAATGACAACAAAACAATAAAAAATTTAGATGGGCCTTGATGTAAGAAAGCATAAAAAATATCCGTTAAATAGCTGGTAGAGATGTTTATATCCCTAATTTAGGGTGTTTACTTATCTAAACGGATATTAATTTAAGGTATAAGGTTTTTTGAGATACGGTGTTGTTAAGTCATTATTTTTATTGTTTTTGCTTTGCTTTTCTATGCTGGGTACTGCACAGGACCTTGCTATTAAAAACAAATCAGAGCATATTATAATTAAAAAGGATACTTCTTTTGTAAAGCATATAAGCGTTGAATTGAAGAAAAGTGATGAAGCCTTCATTTACCCCATTTTTTATGATACGGAGTTAGAAGTAATATCAAACATTCAATTTTATACAAAGAAGGGGGACCGTTTTAAGCTCCAAAAGAATATTTTTATTCAAGAAGATGAGGTAAGGCTGGATTATATTGCAAGTAAAAGGGTGAAGTCTATCTTTATTCCAGCAGAGACTGAAGTAAAAGTCACTTATTCTGTAGCCTGCAAGGAGCTCATGTATTTTACCGACCTACGTTTTTTTTCATATAATGAGATAGATACCCTTACCTATCAAATTGATATTCCTAAAACTTTTCGCTTTCATCATAATATCATTTATAAAGATTCCTTGGATTATTTGGAGATAGATTCTGTTGCTGTTGGTGACATAACCAAATGGAAGGTAAAAGTTGCTCCAGTTAAGGTGGTTTCCAATCCCTTAATGCTTTTTGGTATTTACAAAAACATGAAAGTGCCTCTAATGAGATCCCTTATAGTTCCCGTTTCCTATGAAGGTAGACCCCTTAATTATATGAATGATTGGTACTTGGAAAAAGTAAAAAGTAGGAGGGGGTTAAACCCTACTGTTATTCAAAAAGTAAACGAGCTTACTGAAGGAGTTGAAGACCCAAAAAATCTTATGGAAATCCTGTACAAATATGTGCATAATAATTTTAAATATGTGGCGATAGAAGTTGGAATGGGCGCTTTTATTCCTACACATGCCAATGAAGTGTTTAACAACAAGTACGGAGACTGCAAGGATTTATCAAATTTGCTTTCCGAGATTTTAAACTATAAAGGCATTAAAAGTGATATTGCCATGGCTGCTACTTTTAATCATATTAGCGATTGTGATTTTCCGTCACTAAGCTCTGCCAATCACCTTATATGTGTGGCTTATATAAATAAGGAACCGATTGTATTAGATCCTACAGACCCAATTCATATGCCAGAAACTCCTGTAGAAAGTTTACAGGACCGAACTATTTTAATCATCAATAAAGATGGCGGTAGTTTTTATAAAATAAATAGATTTAGCCCAAAGCAGAATTTAATTAAATACGAAATTGATATCACAGCAACTAACAAGGGAGAAGTGTTAACTGGAGATTTTAAAATTCACTATAATGGGATATCTGGCAATTTTTTAAAACGTAGTTACAGGCAAATAAATAGGGAAGAACATCAAGTAACTGTTAAAAAGTTTTATGAAAAAGTATTCGGAAATCAGTCTATTATAAATTTCGATATAAATCAGAAAAAAAAATCCATAGCGGCAGAAGGAAAAATTAATATCAAGGGTAAAATATTCAATGATGGCGATAGCACTATGTTGTTTATAGATTTTATTCCTGGCTTAATGGAAACAGAGAGCAGGGAGACTTTACTTGTCGGTACTCATTTGGGAAGTAATTTTAGTAAAGAGGTTCACCTAAGAATAACTATGGAGGATGCTTTTGAAACCTTTGAAGCCATGGAACACAAATACGATGACCAAGGGGTTTCTCTAAACTTTAAAATTACTAGTCCATCTGAATTTGTAATTGATTGCGTATACGACTTTTCAATTGACTATATTTCAATTGAAAAAGAAAATCTACAAAGCACAAATGAAACATTAAAAATGTTCAAAAAAATAATTAATGAACCTATTATTCTTGAGAAAAAAAAGTAAAAAAATCTGGATATTCTTAGCATTTATAACCAGTAGTATGGGTTTACAGGCTGGCGATAGCATACCAGATGCAAAGTTTCTTGAGCATTGCAAAAAAGCAAATGCCTATTTCTTGTATCACTACACAGATATATCCTTCAAACCATTTTGGGGCAGGTATCAAAAGCGTACCACAATAAGTAGTAAGCTAGTTGTAAATAATGCTACTGGGGTAGAACAATTTGCCTTCTTAGAGTTTAGTGAATTCATTAGTGATAATTTAAAAGAGATAAAGGTTAAAACATTAAAGGCAGATGGTACTGTTGTGGTATTAGACTCTAGTTTAATATTTAAACGCAAACCTAATTCTAAAAAATTTGAAGCCATTAATTACCCCATACCTGGTGTAGAACCTGGTGATACAATCGAGACTACTTTTGCTTATACACAATTCCATAGCATGAAAGAGTTGGGCAGTTTTGTTAACCTTTACAAAGATATTCCTAGTTTAAATACTCAATATTCTATTAAATCTAAGCCCAATATATCAATTAGGTATAAAGGGTATAATGATTTTAAGAAACCCGACATAGTGGCAAACGACACTATAATATATTGTTTGTTTCAGGGGGAGAATATTAAGGGACTAAAAACGAACCAAAATACCTGCATCAACTGCGATTTACCTTATGCGTACTATTCTATGGAGTACAAAAATAGCGATTTCAGAAAGTGGAAAGATGTATATAATGAAGAGTTTAATATTATTACCCAACCCCTTTTATTTGAAAATAAAAATTCATCTTATTACAAAAAATGGAAAAGAAGGCTTATAGGAGAGGCCAAAGATAGTAGTAAGTATTATAAGCTTAATCTTTTGCTAGAGGACGTTGAGCAAAATATGAAAATGGAAGAAGGGTATGTTGATGAAATATTAAATTCAAGCGGATATTTTCTAAAGGAAAAAAGATTTAATTCGATTAGCATTCGCAGGTTATACAGACAATTGTTAGAGGATTTGGAAATTGAATATTGGGCAGTATTTGCGAGAAGCAAGCGGTCAGGTAAAATTGATCATCAATATATAAGAAAAGGCGAATTTGATCATGTTTTTTTTGCATACAACAATGAGCAGGGTACTATGAACCTTCTTTATCCACATGACACCAATTACAAATATCATGTCAATGAAATTCCCACATCTATTTATAATACCGAGGCCGTAATCGCAAAACCATTTTTAACTAAAAAATTGAAAAAGAGCGATAAGTTTATAAACCGCGACCTGCAATTGGCGGAGGTAGATTCGGTAACCATAAACACAATCAAATTACCAGGGTCTATAATTAGTAAAAATTATATTAGGCAGGTAGTTTATAGTGACGTGGATGTTAAGAATAAGCTAACCCCAATTAAATACAAATTTGCAATTTCTGGAGGTCTATATACGGAGTTAAAAAGTTTTATAACCTTATTAGATAAAGACGAAGAAGCAAGTGAGTATTATGATGCCCTAGATGAATACGAAGGGGAAGATGATGTAATTAAAATAGATACAGTTACAATGGTTCGTGTAAAATCTATTAAGCCCTTTACTTATCAGATGAGCGCTGAAGGTTCCTTAAATGGGGTGTTGACCTACCTAAATGATACTATGATAAGTGTAGCTCTGGATAAACTTATTGAGCCTAAGTCTATTGAAACCGAGGAAGAGGAGTCAGAATTAAATTATTATTTGAATTTTGGGTATTCAGATTATTATATGTTAATACTTAATTTCCCGTGTGAGATAGAGGTCTTAGGATTGGAAGCGTATAATCAGGAGTTTAAAAATGACTTTGGGGAGTATTTGTTTAATTTAAAATTAACAAACGGCAATAGGTTAAGTATTCAATCTAATTACAAAATTTTGAAAGATATGATTCCCATGGAGGCATATGCGGAATTAAAGAAACTAAATCAAGTGCTGCAAGAGCTCAAAAATAAACGCTTAATAATAAAACTAAAGAATCCTTAGAGTTTCTTATAAAAGGAACCATGTTGGGATTCTTAAAATGGATTTTAGTATAAACTGAAAAGCAATTTAAGAATTATACGTTTTCTGATACATTGACTTTTTGCAAATTCAACATGTTTTTCCTTAATTTCTGATTAAAAATAACAACTATTTTTCTACTTTTAACCATAATACTAGCTGTGGCCATTTCGTTTTATAGACACTTCTATCTGCAAGAAATAAGGTTCATTGATGCCCATAAAGAGTTATAAGGAATACTAATATATTTCATAACAATACAAAAATTAATAATTCATACCGAACTGCTGTAAGTTTTACTCCAAATGTGCAGCTAAATTTGAGTTTCTAATTATTTCCAAGAAAGGTTTGGGTGAAATTTATATTTCCTTGTATTTATTTAGTAACTAGCGAATAATTTTAGTTCAATTATGAAAATAAAGTGCCCCATAGCATCTAAAATAGGTAAGCTAACAACCATTTCATTACTAGACATGGAACTTGTGGCATTAATGAAACGGACCGATACCAAGTTTGTAGTTAATAAATCGCAATTACTACCAATACTAGAGCGAATAACATGTGATTATAAGGTATTGGAAATAGACGGCAATAGTATAATGAGTTATTCCTCTTTATATTTTGATACCACTAATCATAAATTTTATCACGATCACCACAATGGTAAAAGCAATAGAACAAAAATCAGAATTAGAAAATATATTGATTCTGAACTTTGTTTTCTTGAAATAAAACAAAAAAATGGAAGAGGGGAGACAAATAAATCTAGAATACCAATAGGTGATTTTGAAACCAATTTATCAAAACCTTCCCATGATTTTATTACCAAAACAACCTTACAATCTCATGAACTGACACCAACGTTATGGAATAATTTTGAACGTATTACTTTGGTTAATTTAAAAGACAAAGAAAGAGTTACTATAGATTTTAATCTTTTTTATACAATGAATGGACATGAAAAAAGTTATGAAAATTTGGTGGTTATTGAAGTAAAACAAGAACGTTTTAATAGAAATTCCCCCATAGTAAGGACGTTAAAAATGTTGAAGCACTATCCGTATTCTTTTAGTAAGTATTGTATAGGAATGATAAGTCTTTACAGCGATTTGAAATATAATGTATTTAAAAATAAGCTAATTAAAATAAATAAAATAACTACTTAACTATGGAATTTTTAGACATCCCACTTTTTGATGACGATTTTTATAAAATGATATTTCGGTTTACTATAAATATGTTTTTTCTAACTATAATTATTCGTTTTTTATATTATAACTCATCCAGACGAAAGGACTATTTGTTTACTTATTACATGATTAGTATCATCGTCTTCTTTTTGTGCTTTACACTTAAAAAATATGAGCTGGATATTGGTATGGCATTGGGGCTTTTTGCCATATTTGGAATAATTCGGTATCGCACAGACCCTATTCCCATAAAAGAAATGACTTACTTATTTGTAGTCATTGGAGTTTCTGTAATAAACTCCTTGGCTAACAAAAAAATGAGTTATGCTGAAATAGTTGTTGGAAACGTTATTATAGCAGGTTCACTAGCTATTTTAGAACGCATATGGATATTAAAACAAGAAGTTACTAAACAAATAATATATGAGAATATTGAAAACATTAAACCAGAAAACGAGAAGCATCTAAAAACTGACTTAGAGCAAAGAACTGGGTTGGAAATTAATAGAATTTTAATTAATGATATAGATTTTTTAAAAGACACAGCACTAATTACCATTTATTATTACAATAAAAAATAGATTATATGATGAAAGAAAGCAAGAACATCAAAAGTTTAATACTTGTTGTTTTACTAAGTGTAAGTTGGATATTTGCTCAAGAGGGTGGATTGGAAGAAGTTAAAGATTTAGAAGCTTGGTCAACAATTGGGCTAGAATATAAGTTAAATAAAAAATGGTCCTTTGGATTAGAAGAGCAATTACGGTTAAAAACCGACGTTTCTGAAATTGATAAATACTTTACACAATTTGAAGCAAAATACAAGGCTTTTGATAATCTCGAATTTGGCGGCGGCGTTCGGTATCTACGAGAAAATGATACCAAAGGAAATATACAGGGTTATGAAAACCATTTTAGATTTCAATTGGATATGTCCTACAAGCATAAAATCAATGATTTTTCTTTAAAATATAGATTGCGTTATCAGAACAAAAATGAATTAGGTATTTCTACATCCGATGCCGACTATGCAAAACAGCATATTCGCTTTAAAACTTCTATTGGATACAATATTAAAGAATGGAAATTAGACCCAAAATTTTCTGCGGAACTATTCAATCATTTTGAGGAAGGTGAGGATAATGGACTAAATAAATATAGATTGACATTGGGCACAGATTATAAAATAAAAAAGGTAGGAAAAATTGGATTCTTTTACCGAATGGAAAAAGAACTAAGAGTAGACATTCCTAGAACCACGAATATTATCGGTTTAAAATTCATACATACCATAAAAAAGTCCATTTAGGCCCAAAATAATTACAAGAAATGCTAATGTTTTTATAGTTTGTAGCCTATTAGCCTCTTCATGCAAAAGAAAGAAAACGAAACTATAAAAATAAAGAAGCCTTGGCCAACTAAAGAGGCTATGGAACAGGTTTATGAATTGAAACTTTGGGGTGATGATAGTTCTGATTTTTATTCAGGTATAGGATCGCACTCTCCTGAGATGGTACATCCATATCTAGAGGTGTTAACTTCATTTTTAACTTCATTTAAAAGTCCACTTGTAGTATGTGATTTAGGATGTGGTGATTTTAATGTTGGTAAGGAATTGATAAAGCATACAAAGAAGTATGTTGCGATAGATATCGTAGCAGATCTTATTATCCATAATATGGATAAATTTAAAGCACAAAATTTAGAATTCCATTGTTTGGATATCGCAGTAGCTGATTTACCATCTGGAGATTGTGCCATTTTAAGGCAAGTACTGCAACATGTATCCAATGTTGAAGTACAACGTATAGTGCGTAAGTTAGCTGAATTTAAGTATGTTATTGTAACAGAACACTTGCCTTTAGGAGATTTTGTACCTAATAAAGATATTGTTTCAGGACAAGGCATTAGAATAAAAAAGCAAAGCGGTGTAAACCTCTTAGCACCTCCATTTAATTTTAAGGTAAAAGAAGAAAAACAACTGTTGTCTATTATTTTAGAGGATGGTAAAGGGGCTGTCGTAACTACCTTTTATAAAGTTTTTTAACTTGATAAATATGGAGATTCTGAACTTCATCTATTTGTTTTCGACTTGTTACAAGCGATTAAATAGGGATCTTATAATTTTTTATTTTAAAAGCACATGCTAGAATCCAAACAACAAAGGTCGATTCTATAATTCGTTGATATAGACCTAAATAATCTGAATTTGACTCAGAGGTCAATATGTAAACAAATAAAATACTGATTGCTCCTAGGGCGATAGCGAGTATTGAAAGCCTTTTATACGCCACGAATTTTTTTAATCCAACTCCAATGATAATCATGCAAAGTGGAACAAATACATAGACTAACAATGCCATTAAATTATGAATTATTTGAGAAATACTAGGGTCAATAAACTCCTTGTTACAGCCACTATCACAAGGAAATAGGGCGACAATTACAGTTCCAATCCCATAAAAAAATCCAATTCCATAAAATCCATTTTTAATCGCAGAAGTGGAGGGAAAATATTTAGGAGCAAGCAAACAAAAAAGGGTGAAAAGAATTCCACTTGGAATATGCCCAAAGACTCTAAGAGCAAACCCGTATTGGGTATCAATTGCAAAAGTTTCGCTAATATATTGACTAATTATGCTATAATCTTCAATTAGAAATCCCCCTAGGATACAAGTAAATACAAATAGACTCACTCCAAATACTCCTATAAAAAAGATTGATTTCTGACGCATAGATTTATTTTTTAAACTTGAAGTTTACTAATTGTTGCTTAGTTCATTCAAATGCAAAACCTTGGTTTCAAAGCCAATGCGGTCCACACCATTTACACCAATAAGCATTTCAAAGTATTCTGGAATATGGCCTAGCTCTGCTTCCATGCACTTTTCCATCACTGAAATTTTATTAGGACTGGCAAAATTGCGTAAAGATTCTGAAGTTGCAGAATCCCATAAACCGCTAAACATGAAAATAGTGTTATTGTTAGGTCCTGGGTATTTGGCAATAAAACCATAGTCAGAATGCTTATTATTAGGGTCTCCTTCAGGCTGGTAACTAAGCATACCATTTGGAGATTTTAATCGGTATTCATTTGTTTCTTTACTATCATAATCAAAAACACTGCTATCAAAATAACTATTTAAAATACCAGCAGTTTTTTGCATTCCCACAAAGACAATATTGTAATCGTGTACATCTTTAGCATCTACCCTAGTCCTAACTCGAATATTAAAATCCTTGGTTGGATGAAAAATCTTAGTGAGTTGGGAGACCCATTCAGCACTACTTTTTACCAGATGTGGGTAGGTCATTTCGGCTAGTATTCTTTCATCATTTTCTTCAAGGTTTTTATAGGTTTCAAACTCTGCCTTAGAATTTATTTCTGGTAGCCTAAAATTTACAAGTTTCCCTGTTATATGATTTTCTTCGGAAAAAATGAATAAGTCACCTATTATGACCAAAACGGGTTTGTCATTCTTAAAAAAGTCTTGCCATATAGGCGACTTAGACATTAAGTGTTGTGGAGTGCTGTTATTTTTATATACCAAAAGGGCATTTACCGCAATTGAACAAAGCAAAAGACCTAAAATCCCCCAAATGGCTATTTTGGCATTTGGACTTAGGACTGACCAAAGGCTATCTGCAGTATTTTTTTTAAACTGTACCTTATAACCTCCTTTAGGGATACTAAGGGTGTAGGGGTCATCTTTACCCTCATTTTCAAAATATAACTGCAGTTTTTTCCTTAAATGGTATACGTATACCCGTATTTTAGAAGTGTCTGCACCTTCCGCATTTTTACCAAATATATGTTCAGCAAGGGCATGTTCTTTAGGGATGTTATTTTCTTGTGTACAGGCCACTAAAAATTGGAGCAGCCTACCATAAGTAGCTGAAGAACCAAAGGAATTACTCCCTTCAATTCGTTTTAGTAAGGCTTGTATGTCGTTTTCTTCTATCATATAAAGCTACTCTATAGGCGGTGTTTAACAGGTTTATTAACCGTTAAAACAACTGTTATTCACATACGAAGGCTTATTTTCTTTTTAAATTTAAATCGTGTTGAGTACCCTTATTAAGTTGTTGAAATAGGTGTTTGCAAATCGGTATTTCGGCGTCAATGTAATGAAATCTATTAAAAAATGACCAACTGGTTTTATAAAATTATTATTTACTTAGGCATAGTCCTTTTTATCGCTAGTTGCGGTTTTGAAAAGCCAGCAGCATTAATGGCAGTAGAAAATGAGCTACCAGAGGTAGTGGATTACAATTTTCATGTACGCCCCATTTTGTCTGATAAATGTTTTTTGTGTCATGGACCCGATGTCGAAAATAATAAGGCAGGCCTACGATTAGATATAGCAGAAAATGCCTTTAACGCATTGGAAAGCGGAAATGGCAGGGCTATTGTTCCGGGTAGTCCTGGGAGGAGTGAGGCTTATCGTAGGATCACATCAGAAGACCCAAACGTGATAATGCCACCACCTTATTCTCATCTAGCCCTTAGCACTAAGGAAAAGGCTATGATTACCAAATGGATTGAGCAAGGTGCTGAGTACAAACCACATTGGGCTTTTGTGGCACCTAAGAAAGAAAGCCCGCCTGAGGTGCAAAACCAAAAATGGGTATCGCAACCAATAGATAATTTTATTCTAAAAACCTTAGAAACCAATAAACTTAGTCCTTCAGAAGAAGCATCCAAAGAAACATTAATCCGTAGAGTAACTTTTGACCTTACCGGTCTACCACCAAGTCTTGATGATATAGATGAATTTGTTGGTGATAGCTCGCCTGATGCTTTTGACCAATTAGTGGATGAACTGCTTAACACAGAGGCTTATGGAGAGCGTATGGCAGCCGATTGGATGGATGTGGCCCGTTATGCGGATAGCGATGGCTATTTAGATGATAAGCACAGAGAATTTAGCCCATGGAGAGATTGGGTGATAGAAGCTTTTAACAACAATATGAGGTACGATCAGTTCATTACATGGCAACTGGCAGGAGACCTAATGCCCAATGCAACAAAGGAAAGCACTTTGGCAACGGCTTTTAATCGTTTGCATAAGAAAAATTCGGAGGCAGGAATTGTATTTGAGGAATATAGAGTAGAATATGTTGCCGACCGTACCAATACTTTAGGTACAGGAATTATGGGAATGTCATTAGAATGTGCCCGCTGCCATGATCATAAGTACGACCCTATTTCTCAAAAAGATTATTACCAACTTTTCGGCTTTTTTAATAGCACTTTTGAGATAGGTAGTCCTGTGTATGGCCCAGATCAAGTGCCAGGACCTGCCATGCTTTTATCCTCTAAGAAAGAAGATTTAAAGATAGACCAGCTAAAGACGATGATATCTCGGATAGAAAATACCGCAATAAGTGGAGCAGAAGACTTTACTTTTACCTCCTGGGTGCATGAGTTAGAAGATACTGCAACCTTGGAACAACATATTGAGCAAGCAACAGTGGCCTATTATCCTTTGGATGAAATTCTTCCTACTGATAAAAAAGAATCGTATACAACAGCTAATAAGAAAAACAACCATTTACCAGCGACATTGGTAGAACCCATACAAACAGATGGAGCAAAAGGGAAAGCCCTTGTAGTAAGTGATTACAATAAAATTCAGCTTGGTGAAAAAATTGGTTGGTACGATCGTACGGATGCCTTTTCTTTTCAATTGCAAATACAACCGGATACAATTTATAATGAAGCTGGGATATTATGGCATTCAGAGGAATTGCGAATAGGATTAAAAGGGTATTCTCTACATCTTACTGACAATAAAATTCGATTTATCATGGCCAAGACATGGCCCCAAAATGCCATGCAAGTCACTACAAAAAAGGCCATAGACCCCAAGAAATGGAGTCAGGTTACAGTAACCTATGACGGCTCTAGTAAGGCAAAGGGGGTTTCAATTTTTGTGGATGGAGAAAAACAGGCGTTAGCTATTGACTATGATAACTTATACAAAAGTATCCTCTACGTAACTAATATTCATACCTATGGTTTTAAAGGAATTACCCTTGGCGCACGTGATAAATTTATTCCCTTTAAAAATGGAGGTTTAGATGAAATTAAGGTTTTTGATCGTCAGCTTTCCAATTGGGAAGTCCTTTATTCCTATCATCCAGGAAAAGCTAAGGAATTACTTACTAACAAGGAATCACATGAATCCTTGCTAAAGCATCATTACAATTTGGTAATAGATCCTAAGGCCAGTGAAGCAAGGAAGGCACTTAAGAAAGCTAGGGATGAGGAGAATGAACTGGTCACCAATATCAAAGAAATTATGGTGATGGGAGATTTACCAGAACCAAGACCCACCTATGTTTTGGATCGGGGTGCTTATGATGCGCCTTCTGAACAAGTTGAACCCAATACTCCCAATGCCATATTACCATTTAAAGACTACCCCAAAAACCGTTACGGGCTGTCTCAGTGGCTTTTTGATAAGGAGAACCCCCTTACTGCAAGAGTATATGTAAACAGGATTTGGCAAATGTATTTTGGAAAAGGCATTGTGAGTACTTCCAATGATTTTGGTTCACAAGGTAGTTTACCTACCCATCCAGAACTTTTAGACTGGATGGCCCTTTATTTTATGGATAGTGATTGGGATATTAAGGCTTTGCAAAAGCTGATAGTTACTTCGGCTACCTATAAGCAGAATTCTAAAGTGACGATCGAATTGTTAGAAAAAGATCCTGAAAATTTGTTGCTTACAAGAGGACCTAGATATCGTTTGCCTGCCGAAATGATTAGAGATAATGCCTTAGCAGCTAGTGGACTATTAGTACATAAGCAAGGAGGTCCAGGTGTATACCCATATCAGCCAGAAGGGCTTTGGGATGGATTAACCACAAAATGGTGGGCTTATAGATATTTACAAGGCGATGGTGAAGGCTTGTACAGAAGAAGTCTTTATACCATTTGGAAAAGGCAATCACCACCTCCCTTTATGCAAATTTTTGATGTAGATGCACGTGGCGATTGTATTGTAAACAGGAAATTGTCTAGCACGCCCTTGCAAGCGCTTAACTTATTAAATGACCCTCAGTTTGTGGAAGCTTCAAGGGTTATTGCAGAGAACTTATTAAAAACAGAAAAGGACACCACAATTCGGTTAGAAAAAGCTTTTAGAATCCTCACTGGGCGTAAACCCGATGCTAAGGAACAAATTATATTGGCTGATTTTTATCAAGAGGAATTGGCGCATTTTACATCTAATAGAACGCAAGCTCTGGATTTCATGAAGAATGGGGAAATGGATTGGGACAAAAATCTTAATGTTTCAGAAATAGCGGCATTGGGCGTGGTCGTTAGCGCTATTATGAATACAACAGAAGCTTTTACCAAGAAATAAAGACAAGATGAAGAATTATTTGGAGCAAAAAATGGTACAAGAGTCTCGAAGGGACTTTCTTAAAAAATCGGGATTAGGATTGGGTTCCTTGGCACTTTCAAGTATGATGGGGGGTAAGGCATTTGCCAATGCAATAACTCCTAATCTTGGCAATGGTGGCGGAATATTGGGGACTGGTCATTTTCCAGCAAAGGCCAAACGTGTTATTTATTTGTTCCAAAGTGGGGGCCCTTCTCAATTAGAAACTTTTGACTATAAGCCGGCATTAGATAAATGGCATGGTCAGGAAATCCCTGATTCCATTAGAGGAACACAACGTAATTCTGGTATGGTAGCCAATCAATCTACCTTTCCTTTGGTGCGGTCTATGTATGATTTTAAGCAACATGGGCAATCGGGTGCATGGGTGAGTGAACTTTTTCCCCATACTGGCAAAATAGTAGATGACCTTTGCATTGTAAAATCTGTCTATACAGATGCTATTAATCATGAACCGGCTGTCATGTTATTTCAAACAGGATCCATGATTAGTGGCAGACCTTCTATAGGCTCTTGGTTAAGCTATGGTTTGGGTTCGGATAATGAAAACCTGCCCAATTTTGTGGTGATGACTTCCCATGGTGGAGGCGGACAACCTCTAAACTCCCTTTCTTGGGGAAGCGGGTTTTTACCTTCTCATCACCAAGGAGTGCAGTTTAGATCTGGTGAGGAGCCTGTATTGTTCTTAAATAACCCACATGGGGTTCATAGAGAGGACCGTAAAAGGGCATTAGACCACATCAAAGAAATGAACCATCATCAGTTTGATGTCTGGGGAGATCCAGAAATCAATTCAAAAATTAACCAATATGAAATGGCTTTTCGCATGCAGGCATCGGTCCCTGAAACGGTAGACATTTCAAATGAACCAGACCATATCTATGAAATGTATGGCGAAGATGTTAAAAAACCAGGGTCTTACGCTAGAAATTGCCTATTGGCCAGAAAGTTAGCAGAAAAGGATGTGAAATTTATTCAGTTGTATCACACAGGATGGGACCAACATTTGCATCTGCCTAGAGGTATTCGCAATCAGGCTAAAGATACCGATCAGGCTAGTGCTGCCTTAATAAAAGACCTCAAACAACGCGGTATGCTAGAAGATACCTTGGTCATTTGGGGAGGTGAGTTTGGCCGTACCAGTTTTTCTCAAGGAAAGCTTACCAAGGACGATTACGGTAGAGACCACCATCCCGGTTGTTTTACCATGTGGATGGCAGGAGCAGGAGTGAAGCCAGGAATGGTGTATGGGGAGACCGATGATTTTAGTTATAATGTAGTAAAAGACCCGGTGCATGTACATGATTTTCAGGCTACAATGATGCACCTATTGGGTATTGATCATGAACGACTGACACATAAATATCAAGGGAGGAGATTCCGACTTACTGATGTACATGGCAAGGTTATTAAAGACATACTTTCTTAAATTATGACGAATCGCAGACAATTTGTAAAAAAAGCCGGTGGGCTTGCAGTGGCAGCTAGTTTGCCCTCTTTTTCCTTTAATATTATGAATCGTCCTCGTTTGGATGAGGACATCATAGGACATGGAGATTTTAGGTATCGCCTAGAGCGGAACTGGTCAAAATTAAAACCCAATAATTCGCCCGTAGTAAATTGCCATGAAATGGTCATGGATAAGAGAAAGCGCTTGATTATGGTGACCGATCATCCTAAAAATAATGTGCTAATTACGGATACCTCTGGTAATTTATTAGACAGTTGGACATTGAATTTTAAAAGCGCCCACGGACTAACAATAGTAGATGAAGGAGGGGAGGAGATGCTTTTTATTACTGACCCAAATACTGGCACTGTGGTAAAAACTACGCTGGACGGTAAAATTGTGTTGACCTTGAACCCGAAAAAAGAAGGCTTCTATGGCGATTGTCAGTCTTTTGGGCCTACAGAAACCGCTATTGCTGCCAATGGGGATATTTATGTTGCTGATGGCTATGGTTCGCAGTTTATTACCCAGTATGATAGTCAAGGGAAGGGTATCAGAAAATTTGGTGGAGATAGTTTCCTTCAAAAAAACAAATTTAAACAAGTGCATGGAGTGGCTATTGATGCTAGGGACAAAGAAAACCCCACCCTTTTGTGTAGTGCAAGAATTAAAAATGCTTTTAAGAGGTTTAGCCTTGAGGGTGAATTTATAGAAGATATTTATCTGCCAGGAGCCTTTGTAAGTCGACCTGTGATAGATGATGATATGCTCTATTCAGGTGTGTGCTTTGGGATGCAGCCCAATAAGCCAATTATTACTCAAAATCTTGGTTTTGTAACGATTATTGATACTAATAATAAAGTAGTATCCAATCCTGGAGGGAAAGCACCGATGTATGTAGATGGGGAATTGCAAACCATGTATCAGGATAAACCCATTTTTAAGCATTGCCATGATGTTTGTTTAGACGATGATAAAAACTTGTATGTATTGCAATGGAATGCTAAGGGAGTTTACCCTTATAAACTCCATCGAATTTAATTTTTAATGATGTCGGATTTATATCTCTTTTTTGGGCGTTTTCACCCTCTATTTGTACACCTTCCAATTGGGTTTATCCTTATTGCAGCAATTTTGGAGGCCTATTCCATTTTATTTAAAGTCAAGCAGGAACTTTTTAGTCTTTCGATTAAAATCACACTCTTGGTCTCGTTCATTTCGTCAGTTTTAGCAGTAACATTAGGGCTTTTATTAGCAAATAAAGGTGGTTATGATACTGAAGCACTGTCTTGGCATAAATGGATGGGCATTGGTTTTACAGTTCTGGCCCTTTTGCTTTGGTTAACAAAGGCGGGTTACCTTAATATAAACAAGCGCATTAATAGTTTGTTGCTAATGGGAGCTATTCTTGTCATCTCTATAACGGGTCATTATGGTGGTAATTTAACCCATGGGAGCGATTACCTTCTGACCTATGCCCCTGAGGTTGTGAAAAGTATTTTTGGAGCAGAACATAAAACAGACAAAAAAGGAGCTACTCTGCCAACATCCATAGATTCTATCGTGGTGTATGCCCATTTAATTCAACCCTTATTAGAGCATAAATGCTACTCCTGCCATAATTCAACCAAAGCAAAAGGAGGCTTGGATCTTTCCAATATAGACGGGATAAAAAAGGGAGGTGAAACAGGAGCAGTGATTTATGCAGGCGAAAGTGATGATAGTCCTTTGTTTAACCTCACGATCTTACCACCAAAAGACCCCAAATTTATGCCTCCAAAGGGAGAGGCCCTTACATATGCAGAGATAAAGATGTTGCAATGGTGGATCAATGCCGGAGCTTCTTTTGAGAATTCTATAAAGGAAACAGCCTTAACCGATGAGGTGATTGCTTTACTTAAAAGAGATTATGACGTGGATGTAGTGCCTAAACCCTATTACGAAGAGCATCCAATAGCAGTTTTGGACAGTAGCGTAATTGGGGAAATGAAAAGAGTAGGTTGGGCCGTAAAACCCTTATCTAGTGAGGTGAACTATTTGCAGGTATCAGGAAAAGGGAAAGTAATGAATGCAAGGATGTTGGCTGCCTTAGAAAAGGCGAAGGCACACATTACTTGGCTTGATGTGAGCAATATGTCCTTAACCGATGCCGTAATACAGGAACTAGGGAATTTAGAGAACCTCACCCAATTGCTTTTAAATAACAACAACATAACGAATGCCGGCTTAGAGCAACTTCAACGATTAAAACGTTTAGAAGTTTTAAACCTATACAATAACTCAATAAGCGATGCTGGACTACAATTATTAGAAAATAATAGTGCCTTAAAGAAAGTCTATATCTGGCAGACTCAAGTGAGTGTGGAGGGAGCTGAAGAGTTGAAAGAAAACATCCCTAGTGTTGAGATTATTGGTGGAAGTTTACGTTAGTTGTTCTGAAAAGAGAAGATGATGGTTTTGAATTTATTCTAATTTCAAAGCCATCATCTTTTTTAATACCTCCCAATTATTACATATGAAAAACTTCTTTTAATGGGATGCTCACTGGCGAATTGTCTGGATTGCAATCCATAAGATCTGCCATATAATCCCACCATTTTTTTACGATTTCATTAGAACTTAAATCTTGTGAAGAAGCATCACCAACTATTTTTTGAGTAGCAAATAAGATATTGGTTTCTTCATCATAATAAATACTAAAGTCAGATATTCCAGTATCAGACAATAATGCTTTCAGCTCTGGCCATATTTCATCATGGCGTTTTTTGTATTCTTCTATATAGCCAGGTTTTAGCTTCATTCTAAATGCAACTCGTTTCATGCGTACGTTTATTTTTTAAAGTGATCCTAATGTGGGCTCATAGCTATCTTGAGCCTGTACGAGATGCAGTAGCAAGGCAAAGAAGTTAGTAAGGTGAATTTTCATATTATTGGATACACTACAGTTGAATTCAAATATACTAGTTTGCAACTACTTGTTTACCGCCTAAGCAAGCAATGTTATTCTAGTTTTGCAATTAAACCCCATCCATTGGCCTTGTCTATAACTACGCAATGAAGTTTGTTTTCTCCTTTTTTAAGGGGTAGGTATAATTTGTTGACATTAATATCAATATGTCCCATGTACTGTATTCCTTTGGCTCTAAAAGCATTATTGCCTTTAAATAGTACTTTACCATTTAAATACACAATTATTTTGTCACTGTAATCAAATGTGAATAGCTTTGTTTCCCCATTATTAGAATGAATTGTTGTGGATGCAATTGTATAGTCCTCTGTATTCTCCTCAAAATTACCTGAGGAAGTTTTTTTAAGATACTTTGATATAGGTAAAAGACCAGATTTCTCGGTGGTTACAGTGCTGTATTTTTCTTTTGAAAAATCGTCGAAATGAAGTGCACCCTCTTTGTATGGTTTTGCTTTTGTAATATCCCATTTGGTTATAATATTTGGGTCAATAGGATTGCGATTGACAGTTTCGGAGTTACCCATTTTCTTGGGTGTAAATCTAAAGTTTGAAAACCGATTACTAAATAAAGCAAAAAGTCCAATTTCTCCTGCATTTTGATTTGTCCTTAAGTGGTCTATAGACATCACTTTTTTATCATTCACGAAAACCTCGGCACTTGTATTGTCCACTTCTATACGTAAGGCATTCCAACCTTTATTTTTAAAGTTAACCCTTGCTTGGTATTCTCTGAACAACTGCCAGCTCGACTCATTATTAAAAATGGGCGTATACTGGACTGCATCTACTTGGTTAGATTTATGAAGCCTCATATATACTTCTTCCATATTGTGCTCTTGCTTTCTAAAAGTAATCCCTGCAAAGCTTCTGACCGAATTGGCATACACATCTACTTCAATGGTTCCATTTTTGAACTTTTGATTGTTAGCTGTAGCTCGTCCACTCGTTAGAAGAAGTGTTTCCCTATTGTCAAATATTTCAAAGGTGGCATCTTTAGGCACATTCCAGTTGGAAGCGAGCATTTCAATGTTTGTTGTAGTATTTTGAGCAATGGATAATTGAAGGCTCAATAAAGCGGTGATCAGGTAAGCAAGTTGTTTCATTTGTTCTCTAATTTTGATTTATCTGCAAATTTCAATCTTTATAACTTCAATACTTGTATCACTTTATTGTTAATTACTATCATTTTGGTAACTATCTCTATAGGCGACCGGACTAATTCCTTCTAGATTTTTAAAAAACCTTGTCAAATTATTGGCCTCACTAAAATGTAGGGTATTGGCTATTTCGGCGATAGTTTTATTAGAATATCGAAGTTCCATTTTCACTTCTTGAAGGAGTCTTTTTTTAATTATTTCCTTTGATGTGTGTCCCGTGTGTTCTTTTGTCATTAGATTCAATTGATGCCTAGAAACCTGTAGTAAGTTACAATATTCTTCTACAGAGTGCATTGTCCGAATGTTTAATTCGAGCATTTCTTTAAACTTGTAAATTATTGTATTTGATTGTGTATTTGGTGAAATATTGTAGTGTTTTGAAAACAGTCGATTGAGCTTAGATAAAGAGAAATACAAAAGTGAACGCAATATATGAGGGCTATCATTTTGAAAATTATTTATTTCGTTTATAATTTCATTTAAAACTAGCCGTATCATCTGGTAGTCTTCATTTTCTAGCTGTAGAAATTGTGGATATTGGGAATTATAGAAGTATTGTAAGCGATATGTGAACAATTTATCATCAAAAAATTCAGACAAAAAATCATTTTGAAAAACAAGATGAAAGCCTTTTATTCCAGAGAGGTCAATTTGGCAACTTTTTTTTTGAAATGGGGAAATGAAGAAAAAGCTGTTGTCAACAACGTCTAATACTTGACCGTTTAATTCAATTTGACCAGCTGCTTTTTCAAAAATTAAAATCTCAAAAAAATCAGTTGTTTGCGGTGTGGGATCAAAAAAGGCGTTAGGATTATCTTCGAACTTGTGTAAGTCCATCAGCAATTCAAATCCGTACTTTCTTTTTTCAAAAATGAATGTTCGCAAATTGTAATTTTGGTGGATTTCGTTAAAAGTACTAACTTTTGGTTTAGAACTAGTTATAGCATATGCGGTATTACATCACTTAAAGGTGCCTCTGTTGGTCACTCAAACTTCTTTTCCAAGGTTGCAATGATTTCCATACCGTCACTGCCAATTTTTTCAGCAAGTTCTTCCATAACTTTTTGCCATAGCGGAATTAAGTTTTTGACTAAAACGATTCCTTCTTTTGTTAATTCAATTTCGGGTCTATACTCATCTGTTTTTAGGATGAGTCCTTTTTTGTGCAATAGTTTAATGTTTCTACTTATAGTGGAGCGTTCTAATGCAAGACGTTTGCCAACAATTCCTTGGTCAATCTTTCCCATTTTGCTCAGGGCAAATAGAATGGTCATTTGATTTTCTGTAATATCAAAATCAACCAAGCATTTCCTATAATACCCATCTGTAATTCTGGATATTCTTCTTAATCTTGCTCCAATACATTGCTGCAATTCATACTTCATTGAGCAAATATAACGCTTAATGTTGCACATGCAACATTTGTTATTGAAATTTAGCTTTACTTAATATTGCACATGCAACATTTGTTATTGAAATTTAGCTTTACTTACTGTTGATGTTGTCAGTTATTATTTTTTTTTGAATACAGAGTGAATTAAAATTTGTTGTTGTCCGTTTTCAGTTATTCCTCTATCCTTTATCCCGTATACATTTAATTTGCAATCAGTGATATCAAAGCTTTGCCGCTGTTTCATTCCATTTACGGTAAAGAGAATATCATCTCCATCAACTAGATAATCAAATGTGGTTTTGACCAGGTCACAATTGGATCTTTTGCTTTTGTTAGCTTGTTCCACCTTTCCATTGCTCATAAAATGAAATGTTACTGCTGTACATTCATATTCTTTCAATAAGGTCTTATTAAAAACCCCATCATTATTAACATCAACTGCTTTATCAGCATAAAAGGCAATGGCTTCCCATTTTCCAATTAATTCACAATTTTTTGGAGTTCCGGAACAAGAAGTTAAAATCAATACACTTAAAATTAATAGTCTCATTTGTTTTATTTGTGGTACAAGACGCTGTTTTTATTCAACTTCTTTTCTAACCCATGCTTCCAGTTCAACAGGACTTCGTTTCAATAATTTTTCAACCTTGTTGTCCTTTTTAATGCCTTTTCCTTTGTTAGCCGCATATACCTTCATGAGACTTTGAAAACCAGCAATATTTCCCTTGATATTATTATTTTTCTCTGATGGGTTCTCTAATGCAAATTTCGCCCATCCTCCAAGAAATGTAGTCATTAATACGGAGTTCTTTTTTGTTAAATCTACTTGAAAAGTATGTAGTTCAATGGTAACAGATGGCGTACCAATTATCCATGCCAATACAAATGCATTTGCGTTTTCTCTTTTGGTTGTTTGTTCATTCAAAGGAGTGTTTTCTAACCAGTTGATGCCATTTAATACATCAACTTCATATTGGGCATAATCAGATTCTTTTTCTAATTGTATGTTTTTAGGAATTTCAAAATCCTGTGCAAATGCGGTTTGACAAACAAATACAAGAATTGCAAGAGTCATTAATTTGATACTTTTCATATGGCTTTATTTATAGTTAAATTGTTGCTAATACTTATGTTTTAATTAGTGACAAGGGTTAGTGTAGCCTATTTAAGGGATAAACATACGAAGAAAACCCCTGTTTTTTTGCGGACTAGTGTTGGGGTTTTGGGACAAGCCAAAATCAAACAATTAATTGTAGGTAGTATTGCCAGCGTTCTTATTTTATCTATTCAATTCTGATTTTAGTTTTATTAAATCGCCCAATACTTTAGTCTCAGGAACTAAGTGGGCCATTTTTAATGTTGTAGCCAGTCTATAGATTTCCAAATTCAAGGTATCTATTTCTGTTTCCTTTTTATTCCGAATATCTTGTAGTGTGGATATAAATTGACCGTCAGATAATTGACTAATCTTAAGGACTTGCTCTTCAATTTCTGGGACTTCAAGATTAATTCCCATTGCCTTAGAAATATGAACACATTCTTTTATAATTCTTTTAGCCAAAGCAAAGACACTAGGGTCTCTATGAAAAATACCATTATCAACATCAAGTAATGGGCAGATAGAATTGAACACACAATTTGCAATGGTTTTTTTCCATACCACTCTTTGAATATTTCCTTCAGAAACAAACCTAAAGTTGGGCGTGTTTAATTCACTGACAATAGTTTCTAATTCCGAATTATTTTGCTGGACGATTCCTATTGGAGAATCGGCAACAGCTTTGTATCGTATTTCGTTTTTAGAAATGTTTTGACTGGTTACAAAAAGCACGCATCTGTATATGTCCTGAAAATCATTATCGACAAACGCTTGTGCTACTCCCAATCCATTTTGTAAAAGCACAATTGGCGATTCCTTTGCCTTTTTTCTTAACTTTTCTGAAAGGACTTTATTTCCAAAGGATTTATTGGTAAGGACAATAAGACCATCCAATTTCTTAAAGTTGCTTAAGGTACTGAATTGAATTTCTGACACCAATTCAGAACCTCCAATAAGATCCACTCTTATCTTTTCTGTATAGGTACGTCCATCATCAGTACTGCCTCTAATTAACTGTACATCCTTTCCATTCAACTTTAAACAGACAGCCAGTGCTTTTCCAATGGTTCCCGCTCCAACAATGTATATTTTCATATGTAATTGCCTATATTATTTCGATTATGATTAGTTTTTACTATCCCCTTCCCGAGCTGTTTTTTGCTCTTCCACCATTTCTGCCACCTCTTTCAACAGCGCCTTGGCATCATAAACAATTCCGTCCTTAATTGTAATGGCAACGCCACCAACTCGTTCTACCTCACCTGTAGCATCATTCAATTTTACAGCACCAGTGCCGTATAAAACTTTTAGATTGGCGAGAGGGTTCTCATCAACGATGAGTAAATCTGCTAATAATCCTGGTCGTATGACCCCAAATTCAATTGGTTTTTTCTTTGGATAAAAGATTTCCTCAGCGCCGTGCATGGTTGCAGCTCTAATGACCTCTAAAGGATGAAACCCTGCTTCTTGTAGCATTTCTAATTCTAGGATTGTACCAAAGCCATATAACTGATAAATGAAGCCAGAATCTGACCCTACCGTTACTTTACCACCTCGATTTTTATATTCATTTAAAAATTGCATCCATACCTGATAGAACTTTTTCCATGCCACTTCATCATGTGTGGTCCAGTCAAACCAATAGGCACCATGACTTTTTCTGCTAGGTTTAAAAAAGTCCATTTGGGTAGGGAGGGTGTACTCCTTATGCCAATCTGCATTTCTAGCACGCATTACATCTCTACTGGCTGAGTAAATGGTCATGGTAGGATTCATGAAATAATCTAGCGCTAATAGTTCATCCATAAGGGCATTCCATTTCTCACCACCTGGTTTCACCATATTCCACTGTCTTGCTACCTGCCCAAAACGATGCTGCTCATCATTGTAATTGATGTCCGATGGCCAAGGCTGTATATCCCCAGTTTCATACATGGCTTCAAACAACCCATAAAAGTGAGTCATTCCTGTAAGTCCTAGTCTGGCAGCATCTAAAGTATTCATTTGTGCAACCCCAGATTGTCCTAGGTGGGCTGTACTTCCCATGCCTAATGTTTTAGCTTCATCTAGGAGGGCCTTCATTATCTCTGGTCTATAGGAACCCAATTTAAGTCCGTCTACGCCTTTTTTATGGGCATATTGCACCCATTCTTTGGCATCTTTTGGTGTTAGTATTTTACGGTCCTTCCATTCTTTTCCGCTACCAGGACGATGAAAGGAAATAATTCTAGGTGCAGCAATTTCGTTTTTAGCACTTCTTTCTCTTTCTGAAAGCGACCACTCCAACGGTCCCGTAGGCACACCTCTTACAGTTGTGATGCCATGGGCAAGCCAAAGTTTATAGACGTATTCTGCTTCTGGTGCTTTGGTGTCACCGCCTGTATGCACATGTAAATCAACGATGCCTGGCATCACAAACTTCCCTGTTGCGTCTATTTCTTTGGTAGCTCCACTAGGGCGTTTTTTAGGATCAATGGCCACATGAGGCACCCCAACAACTTTGACGTCTACAATGCGATTCTTCTCTATGACAATATCCACGGGTCCAACTGCTGGGCCACCACTTCCGTCTATGAGGGTTGCTCCTCTAATGATCAAGCGATCAAAGGGACCTTCTCCTGTGGTACGATCTGGAGCTGGCTTTACTTGTGCGAAAGCAAAGCTTGCACTCAATAAGAAGAACATTATAAAAACACTTTTGCAAACCTTTTTTATGTGCCAAGTTTGATTCTGAATTCTGTATTGTAGTTTAATTTTCATTTGGATGAATTTATAGGTTCTATTTGTAAATGATGTATTATAATATCTTGAAATACAGTCTTTAATGCTGTTTTTGTTAAAGTTTTATTGTTTTAAAAGAGCGAATACTCCAAGAGTTTAGCAAATTCCGTTGCGCTCTAAATCACAAGTCCTAACACCTATAAACTTACGAATAAAACTTCTTAAGATTTTACTACCACCTCAAAATCAAGAAATTAATTATGGCCTTTGTCACCAAAAGTTTTTCTCAATTTATTTTAATTGAAAATGGATGTGGTCATCATGTCTTACTGCTTGACAACCGTGATATCTAACCTTTCCATTACGTAAATTCAATCGGGTTTTTAAATGTGGTTCAATGAATAGTTTTCCCACATTTTTTTGTTCTAATATTAGTTGTACAAGCTGTCGTGTTCCTTTTCTTGAAAACTCAATTTCTTTATTGATGTTACCTAGGGTAAGGTATTTTGGAAAATCGTACTGCCAATTTCCTCGACTTTTACAAATATCAATTTGGTTATGTTCCTTAGGTGTGGGCGCTTCAAAAACCCCGTAACCGCTAATTGACCGTTTTTTATTGGTCAATTGTCCATTTGGGTTTTCATAAATGAGGGAAACATCAATTTTCTTTCCGTCATTATGACTTAAATGAGGTAACAGTGGAAACTTATCCATGAATGGAAAATTTGCATCTAGATAGCTCATTTTTATGCCACTATTTTGCTTTTCAAATGCTGCTGCTATTTCACCAAGGGTTCCATTAAGTTCTGGTCGAACATAGTTTCTATTTGCCAGTTTGTAAAAGAAGGAGTGCGCTTTTAGGAATTTCGTTTCTTTAATTTTTTCACGCCCAAAAATAGGCGCCACAAAAGGGATAATAAGAAAACTTGTTAAAAGGTACAAGCCCGTAAAAACTCCTATTCGTTTTAGCTTTTTCTTTTTCACACCTTTCTTAATCAGTAAGATGGATAACAGATATACAATCCCACCAACCTGAGTTATGACTGTTAGAAGGATGAAAATAATTAGGTGTAGTATAATTTTCAGTAGTTTCAAGGTAGTCTGAAATGTGTTTAGGTGTTGTTATAAATTATTTGGATATTAGTTTTCAAGATTAATTCCGAATTCATAATAAAGTGCAAGGGAAATTACAAGTCGATTTACTTCATTTTCCAAATCTTTCTCACTTATATTATCGTAAATATATTTTACAGACAAGGCAAGACTATGGCTAGAAACCCTATTCCTAAAGCCTAGAAAACCTTTGATTCCTTTATTTTGAGTCTTATTCATCAGACAAGATTGAAATTCCTTAGTTAAAATTACTAGCATAGGCTTTTTAGAAGATTCAGAACCATCTAATGCAACTTTTCTCCATATTTCAACTAATTTAATGTTATCACGAAAAACTTTGGACTCAGGTCTTATATAAAAACTTGTAGGAATCTTATGGTCACTAAAGTCTTTTAGAAAGTGGATATACTGTTGCTCTTGGCTTAGTCCTGAATATTTAATTTCCAGGTTCACCTCAAAATCATCAAGTCCTTGTGCCAGAAATTCATTTTCTTCATTTTTTACGCAATCAGAAATTATGTCCAACTTTTTTTTTCCTGAGGTACAGCCAATTAATATAAAAAGGAATAGTATGTTTTTCATGTGGATCACTTTTTAGTTTTTATTCTAAATAAATCTACTGTAATGTTTTGATAAATAACCCTTTATGGCATTAAAATTCAGTCCTGTTTTTTAGACCCTCTCAAATATTTAATCCCAACAAGTAGTAGAAGTACAATCAAGACAATAAAAAAGATACTGGTGGTACTACTTTTAATAATTGAAAAAATATTGGCAGTATGCACCGAAGTCTTTGTCAGCTCTGGATAGTTTTGCAACATTCTAATGATTCCAAAATTTTCTAGATAGTCGGCAATTCCGGCAAGGATTGGCAAGGCACATAGATACTTCCATGACGTCTTGAGTTTCCCTAATTTATTTAAAAAAAAAGCTAAAATCAAGCAGTAACTTATTGCAAAAAGTCCCGGATACACCATATCCACAGGTATTTGGGTTGTGAGATAGGTATTACGTCCTGTTTCACCTAGCGTAGTAAATAAATCGTTTACATAATTCCAATTATAGCCTGCTGGCAACATGTCTAACAATTTCATTTCGTTGGCATATGCCATTGTTTTTGGAATCGTAACCATGAGCATATAAACATATATGATATTGGTTACTATAAAAAGTCCCAGAATAATCTTTCCAGCATTTTTGCGTTCCATAAATTGTGTTAATCCTCTCATTTTTCTATCAAGTGTAAACGGTTAAGTCAGAATCAGTAGCTCCTTAGAGCACAAATTAAACCACCCATAAACTTACAAAGAATATCTGGGAGGATATATTAGGACTAACACAAAAGCTAAGTTTTCCGCACTCATTTAAAGTTTGTTATTTAAGTATTTGCTTAAATACGAAATAACCGTAACTTTATAGGATGAAAAATAATTCTTGCATCCGACAACAGGCTGATATTGAACAAATAAATCGTTGTAAAGGCACGCTTACGGAATTGGATGAGTCGTTTAATTTTTTGGCAAATGGACTTTCATTAGTGGGTAATAGTGTGCGACTTAAAATAGGTTACCTGCTCTTTGAAGAGAAAAGACTTTGCGTTTGTGACTTAAGCGATATTCTTGGAATGAACATTTCGGCTATTTCTCAGCATTTGAGGAAAATGAAGGACAGGGGTTTATTAGAAACCGAAAGAGAGGCTCAAACTATATTTTACTCATTGACCACTGAATATGCAACATTACTACATCCATTTTTTGAGATACTTGATAAAAACAAATTGTTAGAAACGATATGAAAAGCGAAAAAAAATTAATTGGTGCGGGTATACTAGCTGCCATCACAGCTTCAATATGTTGTGTGACACCCGTTTTGGCACTTATTGCAGGAACAAGTGGAATTGCTTCAACATTTTCTTGGATAGCACCTCTTAGGCCTTACCTCATTGCATTAACGGTTCTAGTTCTTGGTTTTGCTTGGTATCAAAAGCTAAAGCTTCAAAAAGAAATTGACTGTGCCTGTGAGACAGACGAGAAACCAAAATTCTTCCAGTCCAAAACCTTCTTAGGAATAGTAAGCGTATTTGCTATTGCCATGTTGGCTTTTCCATACTATTCGGGGATATTTTACTCGAACCCAGAAAAGCAAATCATTGTAGTAGACCAGTTGGACCTTAAAACAATTGAATTTAAAATCAGTGGAATGACCTGTGCAGGTTGCGAAGAACATATTAAACACGAAGTACATCAACTAAACGGAATTGTAAGCGCAAAAGCGTCCTACGAAAATGAAAACGCAATCATTGAGTTCGACAGTTCCAAAACCAATGTAGCGGAAATTGAACTAGCCATTAGCGCAACGGGGTACAACGTAATTGGCAAAAAAGAAAACTAATGGAGATTCAAGTAACATCGGAAATTACTTGTCCAAATTGTGGACATAAAAAAGTGGAAGAAATGCCTACAGATGCCTGTCAGTTCTTTTACGAGTGTGAGCATTGTAAAACGGTTCTAAAACCAACCGAAGGTGATTGCTGTGTTTATTGCTCTTATGGGACTGTACCTTGTCCACCAATTCAGGAAAACAAAAGTTGTTGTTGATATTAAATTAGTTAGTTTCCAAGTTTTCATCCACCGTATCCTTGATGACCTTTGTTTTAGATAAAAAATCATGAATACCATTTTTTACGAAGAGGAATGAAAGCCGATCGAAAGGAATTAGCCTACAAAAAGTCCTGGCAAGAATGTCTCCATTGTCTGGAAGGCTGCCATCCATTTTTACCACCTTGGTTTTGGTCACAAATTTCCCCAATGTTTTTTGAAAACGCAATTCCATGAAGGCGTAATAGCCCAAGAAAATTATGAAATACATGAGAGGAAGTACAATTTGAAACAAGTCGAGATAGTCGTTTCCAATGAATATTCCAATGATATAACCTAAGAGAATAAATACAATTGAAACGGCCATCAAATCAATAATAAAGTTAAGAAACCGAATTCCAGAATTCACGACATTCGCATCCGTTTTTTGAAGTTGCTTTTTTTCTGAGCTTGCCTTTTCCTTTATTTCCTGAAATGTGGTGGTGTCTATATTTCGTTTTGCCACTTCAGCATCGGCTGCGGTTATTGCAGTCGGATTGTAATTTTCTCGTTCTACGGTTACGATGCTTACTAACTCCTTGTTTGTGCGTTCAGACATTGTTTTTACAAATTCGTTTTCCATGGAATAATTGGTGCTTTAAGTGAATATGATTAGTTAGGCCTGTTGGTTTTGTTTTGCAACATCCCTTTATTTTAAGGCAAAATACACAGTGACAGTAGCATCAACTCTAATTTTCTCAAAACTAACATCAAGATCAGATTCCATGCTTTCCATGCTGTAGTTGGCGACATTTAAACCAGCGGCTCTGCTCTTGTACCCTCCAGAGAAGTAGGTTTCAAGGTCCGAAATATAAATAGCAGGCCCTAACTCCTGATCCAAGCTCTTGACCATAGATTCGGCTTGTTTTCTAGCTTTTAGAACGGCTTTTCCTCTCAATTCAATTTTTAGTTCCTCTATTTTAGAATATTCGGTTTTTAAGAGTCGCACATTAGAGATGTCTTGGTTTGCCAATCCTCTTAGGACTTTCCCTGCGGTCATGGCATCGCCTAGTTGAAGATGGTAATTTTTAGTCTTTTGCACATCTGTTTTCTTTAAAAAGTAATCTTGAAAATTACTAGACAGATCTGTGAGGGTAAGTTGCTTTTTTAAGTCAATCTTATTTTGCTTGAGTACTAGTTGCAATCTCTTTTCTAATTCTTCTAGGCTGACTTTTCCACGGGTATTGTTTTCTGAAAGCACAATGGATAGGACAATTTTATCCGGACTGACTTCAGTTGTAAAAGTGGTTTTTGTTTGTAGTTGTGGTATTTTTGCATAGTCGGTTTCCTGTGAAAATGACAGGGTTGTTACGAGCAATAGTAGGGTTAGAAGAATGTTTTTCATGAGTTTATTTTTAGTAATGGTTTATATAGCTAATGTTACCCATAAACTTACGAAGAAAAACCATCAATTCTTAATCGGTAGTGGTGCTTGTTCGCTTATTTTTTTCAGGCAAATATTTTAGCTATTTCTTGAATAAAAGCCAGTGCTTCCTTTTCTATTTGTTGAGTCAATTCCTCCAAATGTTCAAAATTTGGGTTCGCAACTATGCAGTGTTGTATAATGGCTTCATGTGGGTTTGTTGAGATAGGATATGCCTTCCAATCACTTTGTTGTAAGAGTTCCCAATAGTGTTTTTGGGTCTGTTTGTTTTGTCCTAGTAGCCAAATTTCGAAGCTAAAGTTCTCATGATTAAACACGATCCCTATTTTAAGTTTTTTGACTTTTTAGCGCTTTTGGGGTCATGGGAAAGTAACTCATGTCCATATAGCCTTGATAAAAGCTTCCTACTATAAATTCATCCGGGTATTGCTGTTTAAAATGCGTTCTTAAGTGCATCATATACTGCATAAGGCCTTGATACCCTAGTACTAAGTTTTCTGATGCTACTTGTTCTTTGTAAACGGCTATATGTTGGAGTAGGTTTGTGTTCATTTTTTAGTTAACTAAGATAATAAAGATTGTGTTTTTTTGAAAATGGTAGTTATGTCAGTGGTTATTTTATTTTTCGTCCTTTAATACCACTGGCACAACCATAAAAATAGGCCACATAGCTGACCTCAAAATTAGGGCGTTCAAATATTTTATGCACGTTTTTTGAGTTTCCAAAGGTCTCTGTATACACGCCTAGCATTTTATAGGTTTCTGGACTTCCAAGAAATAACTTCCCTAATATGGGGATGATTTTTTTGAGGTAAAACAAATATAAAGGGCGTAACAGCTTGCTTTTAGGAACCGAAACATCAATCAACGAGAATTCACCATTTGGTTTTAGAAGCCTGTCTATTTCATTGGCCAAAGCCGCAAGCTGCTCATCGTTAAAGGTCTTTAATCCAAAACCCGAAATCACAACATCAGCTGACTGGCTAGGGATGGAATTTTGAAAAACGTTTTCGTTTAGAATTTCAATGTTGGCATTTTTAAATTTGGCCTTGTTTAGGGTGGCTCTTTTGATCATTTCGGATGAGAAGTCAAGCGCAATTAGTTTAGAATTGTGATCGCTTTGTTGCAGGATAGACTTCCAGCATTCTCCCATGCCAGTCATAAGATCGACTACTGTTTTTCCTTTTTCAATTTCTATTTCTGCAACGCAATGGCGCCGCCATCGTTCACTAAAGCCAAAGGAGGTGATGTAGTTCATTTTGGCATAAGAACTGCTCATGTTGTCAAACAGTTTTTCAACAAATTTAGGCTCGTATATTTCTTTCATTCAGTTGATTAGAGTGTTTTTTAAGTTAGCATTAATGTCTTTAATTTCGCTGTAATTCTGTTATTTGCATGTATACCTTTCTTACATTTTTAATCATTTCTAGGGAGGGAGACATTTTTTTATTTACACCAAACCCACTAAAACTAGTTGCCCCCCCCCTAGGACCGTTTTCGGGTCCAAAAGTAATAGTGCCGGTACCGTCTTCTTTTTCAGAAAGAGTTATATTACTTAGGGTTTTTATATGCAGGGATTTTACAGAGGATTTAAACACCCCAGATTTAATGAGGATTCTATTTTCTGTGATGCCATAGCTGGTTTTTTTTCGATTGTCTGAATCGTAGATAAACCTTCCAAAAATCATATAACACCCAACTAGTACAAAGGGTATTCCCCAGAGTTTAAATAAAAGGGGTGAATCTGTTAACAGTACTGAAGTTTCCCAAAAAAATGCAAAGCCACCCCACATGAGGCTAAAAGGAATCATTAAAATATCATTTTTTTTAAGGGTAATGCCTTGTTTTGGTATTCCGGTCCAAAGTAGCGTTTCCGTGTTGTCTAAATAGGGTCTTAATTCTGATTGTATGTTTCTTCTCATATAGTTTTAATGGAGTGTACTAGATTGGTCTTATGTTGTTAGCCGCTAAGGCATTCCTATTCCTAGAAACACCCATAAACATAAATAAAAATACTAAGGTATGAGTTGTTTGAACATGAAAATTTAAGTTTACTAACCTCTAACCTCTAACCTCTAACCTCTAACCTCTAACCTCTAACCTCTAACCTCTAACCTCTAACCTCTAACCTCTAACCTCTAACCTCTAATTTAAAATGATATTAAAAGAAATTAATGGAAAATCTCCTCAAATAGGCAAAGATTGTTTTATAGCCGAAAACGCAACTATTGTGGGAGAAGTGACTATGGGCGATCAATGTAGCGTATGGTTCAATGCTGTTTTACGTGGGGATGTACATTTTATTAAAATGGGAAATAAGGTGAATGTACAGGATGGTGCGGTAATACATTGCACCTATCAAAAATCGCCAACAACAATCGGAAATAATGTTTCAATAGGTCATAATGCTATTGTTCATGGATGCACTATAAAGGATAATGTATTGGTTGGTATGGGCAGTATTATTATGGATGATTGTGTAGTGGAAAGCAATAGTATTATCGCTGCGGGGGCTGTTGTCACTAAAGGAACGCATGTACCATCAGGCAGTGTTTTTGCAGGGATGCCAGCAAAAAAAATTAAAGACATCAGTACAGAGCTAAGCTCTGGTGAAATAGATAGAATTGCAAATAATTATGTAAAGTACGCCGGTTGGTTTAAGTAAAAGTAAATTTTATTGTTTTGCCCAATGGAATTGAAAAAGTATTGGATGAAATCATATCCCTAAAGCATATAAATATTCGCTATTTTTGCCATCCAAATAATAGAAGAAATGAACGCATATATTTTTCCAGGGCAAGGAGCACAATTTGTTGGTATGGGATTGGATTTGTATGAAAACCATTCACTTGCTAAAGAGCTTTTTGAACAAGCCAATGATATCTTAGGGTTTTCAATAACGGATATCATGTTTGAAGGAACTCCAGAAGATCTTAAACAAACCAAAGTAACGCAACCAGCCATATTTCTACATTCGGTGATATTGAGCAAGGTGATGGGAGAACATTTTAAACCAGATATGGTTGCTGGGCATTCGCTTGGTGAATTTTCTGCTTTGGTAGCCAATAGTACCTTGAATTTTGAAGATGGATTAAAATTGGTTTCCCAAAGAGCTAGGGCCATGCAAAAAGCATGTGAATTACAACCAAGTACAATGGCCGCAGTATTGGGATTGGAAGATGCAATTGTTGAAGAAATATGCAAAGAAACTGAAGGTGTTGTTGTTCCTGCTAATTACAATTGCCCTGGGCAATTGGTAATTTCAGGTGAGGTAGAAGCTATAAATAGGGCTTGTGAAAGTTTAAAAAACGCTGGTGCTCGTAGGGCTTTGGTGCTGCCAGTAGGTGGAGCTTTCCATTCTCCTTTAATGGAGCCTGCAAGAGAAGAGTTGGCTGCTGCCATAGAAAGTACAAACTTTAATGAACCACAATGTCCAATTTATCAAAATGTACCCACAACTGCAATAAATGATTCAGGGACCATAAAACAAAATCTTATGTCTCAATTGACCGCTCCAGTAAAATGGACACAAAGTGTACAGCATATGATAGCAGATGGCGCCACCTTATTTACAGAGGTTGGTCCTGGTAAAGTTTTGCAAGGGTTGGTGAGAAAAATTGAACGTTCCGCTGAAACAAAATCTGCTGAAATTTCTTAAATGAAAAGGCATTAAAACCACTGCTTTTTACCATACAACTGAAAAAATCATATTTAGCCCGTTTTATTAGTAATGAGGGTAATTTTTTCTTATTATTGAGTCCCAAATTTTACGAGCCTGCATATCCTTTTTGGCTTTAATTTGGATAAGCTTTAATGATACATATGGGACTACAAAGCCTTTGTAATTTTCTTACTAAAAATATCGCTTTTACACCGCTAAAAATAATACTATTATCTGGAGCCTTATTTCTTTTTGGGTTTGGTGGGTATGGGCAGGTGTCTATTGCCGATATATCTTTTAACGAGGCAAATACCACAGTAACCTTTGACATAATATATACTGGGCCAGTAGTTGCAAGTTTCAGTGTTGACTATACTACCTCAGACGGTTCGGCCACAGCAGGTACTGATTATACTACAACGAGTAGTATGCTTCTTTTTTCGGGTAATCCAGAAACTCAGACATTCAATGTAACAATAGCTAATGATGGGGTACCAGAGATGGATGAAATATATAATGTTACTTTAAGTAATATATTTCCAGCTGTTACTACATTCACTAATACTACGGCAACAGGAACAATTGTTAATGATGATGGTCTTTCAGTAGAATTTTCAACAGGAGCTAGTTCTGATACGGAAACTGCAGGGGGGAATCTACCAACGCTATTGGTAACAGGCACTGTGATTTTAGCATCAACCGTGACGGTCACGGATGCAGGTACTGGTAATGCTACTGGTGGAGGGACCGACTTTAGTTTTACCAGCCCACAGTTGGTGAACATCCCAGCAGCAATTTATGATGGAACTACAGCCACAGAGATTACAATACCTATACTTGCCATAGTAGGCGATGCAATAGTTGAGGTCAATGAAACGATCGACCTTACTTTGAGTACCCCCACAGGAGATGCAGCTCTTGGAGCCACAACTGCGAGCACTTATACGATAAACGATGATGACACCGCAACAGTAAGTATTGATGACCCTGTTTCAGTTGCAGAGGGAGATGTGGGAACAGCCACGCTGACCTTTACGGTGAGCATTGACCAA